>NZ_MWLK01000038.1 GCF_002198715.1 Rhodomicrobium sp. R_RK_3
TGACGGCCGTCCGGGACGACGGGGAGAGGACCTTCGATACGCAAAGGTCTCCCATGGGAGAGGGAGTCTGGCTGCGGATTGGTTTGGTTGGAATCGTTACCGTTGGAACCGGACCTCGCTGAAAACCTCCGCGCGCGTTGCGATTTTCCGGCGAGCGCGCCATATGCGGCCCTGACGCCTGCCTCCAACCCGATGAAATGCCAAATGACCGAAGACGCCCGGCTTTACGCCCCCTCCGCCGCCCGCAACCGCGAGCCGATCCTCAACGTGCTGCGGACCTATCTGCCGCAACGCGGCCTCGTGCTGGAAATCGCCAGCGGTTCGGGCGAGCACGTCACATTTTTCGCGGCGGCAAGCCCTGCCGAACTGGTCTTCCAGCCGACTGATCTCGACGAAGCCGCCAGGGCCAGCACCGACGCCTGGACCGCCGAACTCGGCCTTGCCAACATCCGCCCGGCCATCCCGCTCGACGCGGCGTCGGACGTCTGGCCGGTCGAGCGCGCCGATGTCGTCGTCTGCATCAACATGATCCACATCTCGCCCTGGGACTCCGCCGTCGGCCTGGTGCGCGGCGCGGCGCGCGTGCTGCCGCCGGACGGCGTGCTGTTCCTCTACGGCCCCTACCGCCGCGCGGACGTGCCCACCGCGCCGAGCAACGACGAGTTCGACCTCGACCTGAAGCGGCGCAATCCCGCCTGGGGCCTGCGCGACCTCGAAGCGGTGGCGGCGGTGGCCAAGGAAAACGGCTTTGCGCCGCCCGTGGTCGTCGAGATGCCGTCGAACAATCTGTGCGTCATTTTCCGCCGGACCGCATAGGCGGGATCGGCGGACGGATTTGAGGTACACTGCATCCGAATCTCCTCGAAGGCGGGGATTCAGTCCGCCGCAGCATAGACGTCACGTCGCGAGCCGATCCAGCGCTCGTGAATACCGGGTCCCGCCTTCGCGGCGATTTCGGATACGAGAGAACGCATTGGTCTAGGAGAGATTTCGATGGCGGAAACGGCGATCGACCGCGCCACCATGGCGCGTCTGGCCAAGGCGCTGGTCTTCATCTGCGGCGCCACTCATCCGACCACGGTCGCCCTCAAGACCGCCGCCGACAGCGGCTCCGAGCGCGACATCAAGGCGGCCCGCGCGCTGTTCCTGAAGCTCAAGCCCGGTGACCGCCAGGCAGCGCTGGCCATGATCGCGGACTGACGGCCCGGACGCCCAATCCCTCCCCCAGCGGCGCCTCTCGCCATGGAGGTCTGCATCTCATGCGTCGCCCCGGCCGTAAGAGCCGGGGCCGACTCGCATCACCGCGTGCCGCAGCGGCTCACCGCTTTGCGGCGTCCGGGACAACGGGAGGCAGAAGCATTGCCCGCTTTACAGGCGCGCAACCCTCAGCCAGCTTGCCGGGGAGTCTCCTACCGGCTCACCGCCGCCATCGATGCGGTCGCGGGGCGGAGGTCGTCGATCCAGGCGCGGAGCTGGGCAAGCTCGCGGCCGACGAATTCGGGGTCGCGGAAGGTGGCGCCGAGCAGCGTGATGCCCTCGATGCGCAAAAGCATATGCTGGCCGAGCTGCGCCGGGTCGCCCGGCACATGGGCGGCGCGCATCTGCTGGGTGAACCATTCCGCCAGCCGCCGCAGCACCACCGCCGCCTTCGGCAGCAGACTGTCCTTGCCCTTGGCCAGCTCCAGGCAGAGCGAGCCGTGCGGGCAGCCATAAAGCACCAGCTCGCCGGTGTCGGCGAAGAGGGCGGTAAGGAAATTGTTCAGCCGCTGCAGCGGGTCGGGCGAGGAGACGTCGAGCTGTTCGAGCTGCACGTCCAGCACCTGCATCCGGCCGGCGATGACAGCTTCAAGCAGCTCGTCCTTGCTCTTGAAATAGTAATAGATATTGCCTTTGGGGACACCGGAATCTTCCGCCAAATCCTGGAAGGATGTGGTTTCGAAGCCGCGCGTCAGGAATAGTTTCGTCGCTGCTGCAACAAGGTCGGAGCGATTGTCGGCGCCCTTTGAATACATGCTTTTGACCATCGATATTCCGGAAAGATAGCGTCGGCACGTCCGCCGTTTCTCCAAAATTAAGGCGATTGTTTAAATTTGCAAGCGCCGTCTTCGCCCGGCGGCTGTGACGTGACGCTGCGGCCCCGTAGCAAACACCGAGGACGGACGGTTGCGGACCGCGGGCGAGGGCAGGCCGGCCGGGATCTGCTCTGGCCGGTGCTGGCGTACTGGGTATAGGAACCAGAGCTTGCTCTTCCCCGCGAAGGCTGGGATCCAGTAAAGGGCAAAGTCAGCCGCAATTCTCTGCCGCAATTACGACCGCTGCGGCGTAATGGATTCCCGCTTTCGCGCGAATGACAAGGGCGGGGGTAGCGATCTGTTGCCGTCTACACAAATTCATCTTTCTCCGAAACTTTCAGACCTCGCCGATCAACTGCCGCGTCGCGGCGGCAACGTCGGCCTGGCGCATAAGACTTTCGCCGACCAGGAAGCAGCCGATGCCGGCCCGGCCGAGGCGCACGATGTCGGCATTGGCGAAAATGCCGCTCTCGGAAATCACGATGCGCTCATCCGGGATCTTCGCCGCGAGCTTTTCCGAGACCTCGAGGCTCGTCTCGAAGCTGCGCAGGTCGCGGTTGTTGATGCCGATCAGCTTGCCGTCGAGGGTGAGTGCGCTATCGAGTTCGGCCTCGTCATGCACCTCGATCAGCGCGTCCATGCCGAGATCGCGCGCGGTCCCGATCAGGCGGCGGGCATCGGCATCGTCGATGGCGGCCATGATGATCAAAATGCAATCCGCGCCGAGCGCCCGCGCCTCAAAAACCTGATAGGGCTCGAACATAAAATCTTTGCGCAGCACAGGCAGTCCGGAGGCTTCGCGCGCGGCGGTGAGATATTCGGGCTTGCCCTGGAAGGAGGGGCCATCGGTCAAAACCGAGAGGCAGGTGGCGCCCCCTGCGGCATAGGCGCGGGCGAGCGCCGGCGGATCGAAATCCTCACGGATCAGCCCCTTCGACGGGCTCGCCTTCTTGATCTCGGCGATCAGGGCGGTGCGGCGCTCGCCGAGGCGCTTCTCAATGGCCGCCGCGAAGCTGCGCACGGGCGGGGCGGCGGCGGCGCGCCGCTCGACCTCCGCTTGCGGCACCGCGAGCTTGGCGGCCGCGATTTCCTCGCGCTTATAGCGCTCGATTTTGGCGAGGATGTTGCTCATCGTCGATCGTCCATCTGCTGAAATCGCGTCCGTCTTAGCACAGGCGCCGTCGACGTCCATCGTCTGCGGGCGATGCTACCCGAATATTCCGGATCGCCCGGGACGCGCTACGACCGTAACGATGCCGCTATGTCGCAAGGGGTGGCGCGGCAATGCGCCAGCCACGCCCTTGGCCGTTACGCCCGGCCGAGCTTTTCCGCGCCGCCGCCGAGCGCGGGCCCGGCGGTGGGGTCGAAATCCTCGGGCTGCTTGGCGATCAGCGTGTCGGTGGTCAGGATCAGCCCGGCGACCGAGGCGGCGTTGCGCAGCGCGGTGGTCGCGACCTTGACCGGGTCCATGATCCCGGCTGTGGCGAGATCGAGCAACTCGCCGGTCCTCGCATCGAGGCCGACCGCGCCCTTGGCCTTCTGCACCCGCTTCAATTGCGCTGCGGCGTCCAGGCCGCAATTGCGCGCGATGGTCAAGAGCGGCTGGGCGAGCGCGCATTGCAGCAGCTCGACGCCGGTGCGGGTGCTGCCCGTTTGGCGGCCGATCAGCTCATCAAGCTCAGGCGCGATCCGCACCAGCGCGGTGCCGCCGCCGGGAACCACGCCCTCGGCGATGGCGGCGCGGGTCGCATTGATGGCGTCCTCGATCAATTGCAGCCGCCGCTTCTGCTCGACGGGCGTCGCGCCGCCGGCAAGAATCACCGCCGTGCCGCCCGACAGCTTGGCCAGCCGCTCCTGGAACTTGTCGCGCTCGATATTTTCCGGCGCGGCCTCCCATTGCCGCGTCACCTGCTCGCGGCGGGCGGCGATGGCGATTTCGTCGCCCTCGCCGGCGGTAATGAGCGTGCGGTTGGCCGAGATGCGGACCTGCCGCGCGCCGCCGAGATCGGCGAGCTGAACCTGATCGACCCTGCCGCCGAGATCGCGGGCGATGACGCGGCCGCCGGTCGCGATGGCGATGTCTTCCAGCATTGCCTTGCGCCAATGGCCATATTCGGGCGGGTTGATCGCGGCGATGGGCCGCTTGCTGGTCTCGCGCCGGGTGAGCAGATGGATCACCGCGCCGGGCGCGATGTCCTCGGCGATGATGAGCAGCGGGCGCTTGGCCTTCTCCGACAGCGCCAGCGCGGCGGCGAGTTCGTCCGGGCCGCCGATCTTGTGATCGGTGAGAAGGATCAGCGGGTGGTCGAGCACCACCTGCATCCGCTCGACATCGGTGACCATGTGGTGAGAGAGATAGCTGCGGTCGAAGGCCATGCCGTCGATGATCTCCAGCGCGGTATCGACGCCGACGCCGAATTGCACATCGACGATGCCGTCCGCGCCGACGCGGGCAAAGGCTTCCGCCACCATGGCGCCGAGCCGTTCGTCATTCGCCGCGATGCTGGCCACGGCGCGCGCCTGTTCCGGCCCGTCCAGGTCGCGCGCGGAGCGGTTCAGCGCGGCGATGGCGGCTTCGGTGCCGATGGCGAGCCCTTCGACCAGTTCGACCGCATTGGCGCCCTTGGCGATGGCGGCGAGGCCCTGCTGCACGAGCGCATCCGCCAAGAGCGTCGCGGTGGTGGTGCCGTCACCCGCCACCTCGTTGGTCTGGCGCGAGACTTCGCGCACGACCTGTACGCCCATATTCTCGAACGGGTCTTCCAGCTCGATTTCGGCGGCGATGCTGACGCCGTCGCGCGACACGATGGGCGAGCCGATGGGGCGGTCCATGAAGGCGTTCATGCCGCGCGGGCCGAGCGTGCCGCGCAGGGCGCGGGCCAGTTTCGCCACGCCCCGTCCGAGCGCTTCGCGGGCGGCTTCGTCGTGCAGCAGCATTTTCGGCATGGCGCGTCCTCCGGGCGGTTTTGGTTACGAGTGGGGGCGTTGCGATTTCAGCGGTGTGGTGGTGTCGAACTCGTAGCGCGCGGCGAGCAGGCCGGAGCAGAGCGCGCCGTTGAACTCGGCGTTGACGCGCACGCTGCGCAGGCGCTTGAGATGCGCGGCGAAGTCGGCTGGCGCGAGCGGTTGGCCCTCGGTGGTGACGAAGGCGAGGGCGTCGGCGGCGAGCGGCCCGGCGGCGTCGCGGCGTTCGAGATAGCGGGTGCGGGCGAGCGCGCCTGCCTCGTCGAGCGTGAGCGCGTCCAGTTCGGAGAGCGTCATCCGCGCCAGCGCATCCGGGGCAAAGCCGAGGTCGCGCAGATGCAGCAGCATCGCCTCCTGCCGCCGCTGGAACGCCTTCAGCAGGAAGATGCGCCTGACATCATCGAGGTTTCCGTCGGCCTCCTCGCCGAACGTATCGGCGAAGGAGCAGCCTTGCGCCATGCCGCGATTGATGGTCTCGGCATACATATGCTCGTCGAGCACCACCGAGACGGCGCTGACCCAGGGCAGCGCCGCGACCGCCGCGCGCATGTCGTCGGCCATCATGAAAGCGAAATTCGGCGCGCACCAATAGGTCGGCAGGCGGAAGCGGATGCCGACGCGGCCATCCTCGCCGAGCGTGACGGCGCTGACGAACTTCATCTCCGTCACCGAGCGGTCGAGCTCGGGGTCGGTCACGCGCGAAAGGCTGTCCCACACCTCGGCAAGTCTTGAGGCATGGCTCATCGCTCCGGCGGAAGCTGGCTGCGTCGGCATCGTCAAGCTCCCGTCAGGCGGCGCGTTTCAGCTTGGCCTTCTGCGCATCGACGTCGATGCCGTAGAGCCGCGCCGCATTCAGGCCGAGGATTTTCTTTTTCGCCTGCATGGTCAGCGGCACGCCCGTCTCCTTGACCACATCATCCGGCAGCTCGAAGGCCATGAACCGGTCGACGATCCATTTCGGCGTCCAGATGCCGTAGTCGCTGCCGTAGAGGATCTTGTCCTCGCCGACCCAGAACAGCAGCTCCGAGATCACATGCGCGAAATAGCCCGGGCGCGTGTGGATGAAGGGCAGGGCGACGGCGAGGCCGGCATAGACATTGGTCTCCTGCGTGGCGATCCAGCAGAAATCATCGAGGCGCGGCAGGCCGCAATGCTCGACGATGAAATTGAGGTCCTGGAACGACGTCGCAACGTCATCGACATCGGCGACGTCGAAGGCATCGCGGTTGAGGGGGATGATGGTCGGCCCCTTATGCACATGGATGTTCCGGATGCCGAGCTTCTGCGCCTCTTCGAGGAAGCGGTAGCTCTCCTTGTCGGAGAGCTTGTAGCCCTTGGACTCGCCGCGCCATTCCGCCGTGTAGAGCTTGGCGCCGGTGATGTTGTATTTTTCCTTCAGCTCATGCATGTGCTCCAGCCCCTTCGTCCCGTCGCGCGGGTCGAAGGCGCCGTTCAGGATGAAGCGGTCGGGGTGGGTCTTCTTCAGCTCGGCATTGCGCTCGGTGGTGTTGAACCCGGATTTATAGAAGTCGGTGAGATATGTCGGCTGCAAAATCGCCATGTCGTCATAGCCGCGCACGAACAGGTCGTCATACATGGTGCGGGCGTCGTATTTCTCGAATTTCTCCTTCGGCCACCGCTCCTCCGGCGGGCTGAGATTGGTGTGATAGGCAAAGAAGCAGTCGATGAACTGCTTGCCGTGGATGTTCTTCTGATTGGCCGGGCTGCCGTCCCAGAAATGGGTGTGCCCGTCGATGACGAAGATTTCCTCGCCCGTCTTGGTCCTGAACATCGTCTCCTCCTCCTCGCCCTTGATTTTTTCTTGCGCCCGCTATTGCCCGATATACTGGAAGGCGTCCTCCATCCGGCCGAACAGCACCACGGTCTCGTCGTCGACCATGACCATCCGGCCGTAATGGGTGGAGGTGGAAATCTCGAACAGATGCGGGGTCATTTCGCGCCCTAGCTCCTGGCTGATCTCGGGCATGCTGAAGACGAGCTTGCCCCGGCCGTCGATGCGGATCATCGCCGGCAGGTAGGTGACGATGACGCCCGGGTTGCGGCCCATCACCTCGGCGATGACGCGCGCCTCGACGCTGTCGTTCATGGTGATGCCGCACTCGTCGGAAATGGTCTCCTCGAACTGCACGTCCTTCATCGATTTGAAGATGCTGGTCTGCGCCTGGGACATGGTCGGCTCCATCAATAGGGGTTTCGGGGCGCTCAGTTCGCCAAGCCGCCGGCCGGGTTCAATCCGATCTCGGAACAGATCGCGCCGACCCGGCTCTTGGCCTTGGCCAGCGCCTCCTGGAAGGTTGCGACCTTCACGCGCGGCTGCGACCAGATCGGCTGCAGGTTGTTGGCGGCGTCGAGCGCCAGCGCGCCATATTTGCCGAGCCAGCTCGAGAAGATGCCCCTGTTGTACTCGCCATATTGCGGGTCGGTGACGAGCAGGTTGATCAGCTCGACCGTGTTGGCCAGGTTACGCTCGTAATCCGCCTCCGCCGCCGAGACGACGGCGGGCGTGACGAAATCATTCTGCGCGGCGGCAAGCTGCATGACGAAGCCGGAGCGGAACAACTCGCCCACCAGCGGCTCGAAAACGATGTTCACGGCAAAATACTGCTCGAGATAATCTGACGCCCCCATGATCGACTCGATCAGCTTGCGCGTCGCCTGCCAGGTGGGGTCTTCGAGCCAATGCTTCTTGCCGGCGGCGGTGTCGAAGCCCGGGATGTCCAGCGCGATCTCGCTGAGATAGAGCGTGAGATCCTGGGCGAAGCGCAGCTTGTAGGAGGAATTGGTCAGGATCGCATTGTTGATCATCTGGGTGTAGCCGTAGCGCTGCGCCTGCATGGTCGCCGTGCCGAGGCCGAATTCGGCGTGCTTGTAAGCGCCGAGGTGATCCTGCAGCACCTTCACCCACGCCTTGTCGAAGCGGGCGGTCGCGCCGGATTTGCGGCCATTGGCGATGACGTTCTGCACCATGCCGCAGATGGTCGATTGCCGCTGGTAATGGGTGCGCTCCCATTCCTCGTCGACGGCGCGAAACTTGTGCCAGTCAGCGCTTTTGACCTTGGTCCAGTCCTTGGAATAGGTCGGCGTGCCATCGGGGAAATTGATGATCCAGTCCTGGAGCAGGTAGCGCTCCGGATCGGGCTGCACATCGACGGTCATGTCCTCGTAATGCGTCGCCTTGCGGCCCTTCGGCTCAAAGTAATTATATTTGCGGCTTTCCGAGCCGGCGAAGGAGGCGGCGCCCGCCGCGCCCGACTTGGTGGGGCTGGCGGTGTTGCTGTCAGGCTTCTGCTGGGCACCCATCGTGACCTCCCTGGTGGTTCTGGTTGTTGGCACTCGCTAGCTGCTGGGCTGGGTGAACTTGTCGAAATGGATGTTGAACGGCTCGACGCCGGCCATCTGCAGGACCGGCAGCACCGCGTCGATCATCGCGGGAGGACCGCAGGCATAGGCGTCGATCTCGCCGCCGAGCTGCGCCGTGGCGAGATAGCGGCGCACGGTCTCGTGGATGAAGCCGCGCTCGCCATGCCAGCCCTCGGGCGGGGCATCGGAAAGCGCGGGGATGAAGCGGAAGTCGTCGAGGCCGCGCGCAATGGCGGCGAATTCTTCGAGGTAGAACAGGTCGGCGGCGGTGCGCGCGCCGTAGAAGAAGCGGACGGGGCGCTGCTCGCCGCTCTCGATATGGTCGGCGAGCATCGACCAGAGCGGCGACATGCCCGAGCCGCCGCCGATCAGCAGCATCGGACCGGGCCGCGCCTCGCGGCGGAAGCAGGTGCCGTAGGGGCCTTTGGCGGTGAGCCGGTCGCCGGGTTTCAGGCCGCCGTCGAGGCGCGCGGAAAAGGCGCCATCCGGGTATTTCTTGATGATGAAGCTCAGCACTTCGGGCGAACTCGGCGCACTCGACATGGAGAAGGAGCGCGTGATCGCGGGCGTGTCCCCGGTCGCGGGAATGGTCAGATCGACATACTGCCCCGCCCAGAACTTTAGCGGTGCTTCAATAGCGACTTCCAAGAGCCGGATGTCCTGCGTCAGCGGCGACACCGCGCGCACTTCCGCCTCGTATGAGCGCACCGGGATCGAGCGGCGCAGCAGATCCTCGTCGAAATTCAGCAGCTCGACGATCAGATCGCTATAGGCGTGCGTCCGGCACAGGAGCACGTGATCCGTCTCCTTCTCGTAATCCGGCAGCGCAAAGGTCGAATATTTCATCAGCTCGATGTCGCCCTCGACGAGCAGCGACTTGCAGCTTCCGCACTGGCCCTCCTTGCAGCCATGCATCAGCGCGATGCCCTGGCGGAAGGCGGCTTCCAGCACGGTTTCGCCCTCCTCGACATCCATCTCGATGCCGACCGGTTCCAGCCTGACCGTGTGCATGTGCTTGAGCGGCATTCAGGACAGCCTTCCAACCAGAGCAGGAACCGGCGTTTGCGGGGAGCGCCCGTGCCCCCCGCAAAGCTTTCGCGTCAGATCGGCCGCATCGTGAAGCCCTTGCGGTATTCGGCGACGGCTTTCTCCCGGTCCTCGGGGCTCAAGGCGCGGATGCCGCGCAAGGGGCTCGCCAGCGTGTTGCCGCGCACATGGTCGAGCGTCCACATCTCCTTGTCGTCGAAGCGCAGATGCGGCTGCGGCACCAGCGTCTTGCCGTCGGGGCGGACGAAGCCGAGATCCTTGATGGCGTCGGCGAGGTCCCAGCCGTGGTAGCAGTCCTCCCATTCGCGCCGGCCGCTGAAGCGGCCCATGGCGGGCGTCGGGCGGCCCTCATACTCGGCGCCGAAGGCGACCTTATGCGTCCAGCGGCACTGGTCGGAGCAATAGGTGTAGAGCTTGCCGTCGACTTCGTCGGTGCACATGTCCTCGCGGATCAGGCAGGGCACCATGCAGCTCCAGCAGCGATGCGGGTAGACATAGCCGCAATCGGTGTTGAACAGGATGTTCTGCTCGCCGGGATGGCTGAGCTTCTCATACCATTTCCAGAAGGCGCCGAACTCGTTGTACCAGCCCGGATATTTGTGCTCGAACCACTCGAAGTCCTTCTCGGTCTGGGCCTCGATGCGCCAGAAATTCACCGGCCAGCCGACCGCGAAGAACTGCGCGGTCTTGTGGACGTAATTCTTCTTCACCAGCCGGTCCCAGGCCGCCGCGACGTCATCGTGATGGATCTTGATGCCGTATTTCTCCAGCGGCAGCATGTAGGTGCGGTAGTAGTCCTCATAGATCCAGCGATGCCACAGCTCGCTATAGGACTCCTTGCTTTTGTCGCGGTTGGTGGTGCCGTATTCGATGAAGGTGCCGATGGCGGCGTCGACGATGGCGTGGTTCTGCCAGAAGGCGTATCTCAGGTCGCGCTCGAGCAACTGATGGTTGGAAGGGTCGTTGATCATCGCCATCAGCATCGAATGGCCGTTGCCGATATGGCGGGATTCATCCGACTGCACCGACAGGAACACCGTCGGCAGCGCGTAGTCGCCATTGCGGGCGGCCTCTGACGGCATGGCGACGAACAGCGTGTTGGTGAAGGCCGTTTCCGCGACCACTGTGAGGTAGACATTCGCCGCCGTGATGGCGTCGCCGGTCAAAAAGCCTTCGGCGAACTGGCGGCCGATGGTGGTCGCGTAGCACTTGCCGAAAGCGGCCTCGGTGATGTCGAAGCCGGCCGGATCGATGTAGTTCTCCATGTACCATTTCTTGAGGTTCATCTGGATGGTGGAGTGCCGGAACTCGTCGACCATCTGCATGGTGAAGCCGGTGCGCAGCTCCTCGCCGGGGGCGAGCCGCCCGACCATCGCCATCGAGCGCGCCGCCGAAATCTCCGGGAAGGGGATGATGGCGAGGAAGAGCTTCATCCACTCGACCCAGCGCGGCTCGACATTGCGGAACATATCGCCGCGCAGCGCTGCATCGAGCGCGCCATAGACGCGGTTGTCCTTTTCCTCCTGCATCGGGAAATAGGAGCGAAGCACCTGCTTCATCGGGTCTTTCGGGACTTTGGAAATCTTGTAGTCCGTGGGGAAGGTCATCGCCTCCTGGACATAGCTCGGCGTCCAGCCGAGATCGGCGACGCGGCTCGCGGCCTCACCGATGGAGATGCCCTTCTGCGCGGTGATCTTGTTCAGGGTCATGGGTGCCATGTTCAAAACTCCTTCAAGGTCCGACTGCGCGCGGGCCGGCTGGAGGAACGAAGGCTCCAGCCCGCTTGGCGCGCGGATTCACGCTGTGTGATGCATGCTACCGTCGGCATGCCCGACCTCTTCTCGAAGCTCGCACGCTACTGTCGGCGTGCCCGACCAGCAGGCCTCAGCCCGGTTCCGCCCCGCCTTCATCGGAGCGCGGCCGGATCAGCGGCTTGCCTTCGGCGATGAAGCGCGCACACAAGAGCAGCGCGCCCATCGTGAAGTCCTTGCCGTGCGCCTTCAGCCCGGTATCGGCCACGAGGGCCAGGCGCACGAAGAAATCGTCCTTTAAGCGATCATCGCTCGTCAGCTCCGGCATCGGCTGGAAACCGGCGGCCGGCGGCGGTGCGTCTGGGGTTGCCGCCGCCGGCGCCATTGCAGCCTGCCGGTTCCGTTTATTGCCCATCCAACTCTCCCCTATGCATGGCCCTGGCGCGGATCGCGCGTGGGCGGGGCCGCGCCATCCAATTCGGCCAGCATCCGGTCCAGCCATTCCCGCTCGACGGCGAATTTCTCGAGCTGCCGCGTGAGCAGCTCGAACTGCTTCGCCAAGCCTTCCGCCGCATCGCGCCGCGCCTCGGTCGCGTCCGGTGCGCCGGCGAGGCGCTTGGCGTGTTCCGCCTCGAGAGCCAGCCCGATCGACAGGCTCTCGAAATGCCGGCGCTTGGCGTCGATCTCCATCACCCTGAGAATCAGCCGGTTCCGCTCGGCGATGCGGGCTTCTTCCCGCGCATCGTCTCCGGGCGCGGGCGTCGTCACGGGATCAGCACCGCTCGGCCCTTGATGCGGCCGTGATGCAAATCGTGCAGCGCCTCGTTCGCCTCGCTCAGCTTGTATTCGCGCGTCGCCAGATGCACCCGGCCGCGATCGGCCAGCGCCATCAGCTCAACCAGCTCGGCATAGGTGCCGACCAGATTGCCGACGATGGTCTTTTCCGAGGTGATCATGTCCATGGCCGGCAGGTCGATGCGGCCGCCATAGCCGACGATGTAATAGGCGCCGCCATTGCGGGTCATGGCGAGGCCGCGCGCGATGGCGTCCCCCTCGCCGACGAAATCGATGACGGCCTCGGCGCCCTTGCCTTTGGTCAGCTCCATGACGGCCGCAACCGGATCGGCCACGCCATTGATGAGGTGATGCGCCCCGCATTCCTCGGCCAGCTTGAGGGCGTTCTCCGAGCGGTCCACCACGATGATCTCGGCGGCGCAGAGCGCGCCCAGCACCTGGATGCCGATATGGCCGAGGCCGCCCGCGCCGATGACCACGGCATATTCGCCGGGCACCAGATGGCGCGAGGCCTTCTTGGCCGCGCGATAGGCGGTCAGCCCGGCATCGGTGTAGGGCGCAACATCCTTCGGCGCGAGGCTGCGGGGCAGTTTGATCAGCGCACGCTCGCCGGTCAGCAGATATTGCGCATAGCCGCCATTGGCATTGATGCCGGGAAAGCTGCTTTCGGCCGCGTGCATATCGTCGCCGCGGCGGCAGGCGAGGCAATGGCCGCTCGTCACCAGCGGATGGCAGATGACGGGATCGCCGACGCGCACGCTCGTCACCCCGCGCCCGATGGCCTCGACCCAGCCGGCATTCTCATGGCCCATGATGTAGGGGAGGGCGATGTCCACCTTGTCGCGCCAGATGCCCTCGACGATGTGCAGGTCCGTCCGGCAGACGCCCGCGCCGCCGACGCGCACGATGACGTCGGTGGCTTTCTTGATGACGGGATCGGCGACGTCCTCGAACTCCACGAAGCGGTCGGCGGCGAGCTGGGCGTCATAGCGGTGGAGGACGGCTGCTTTCATGGCGTCTTCGCTCCCATAAGTATTTTCCGCTATGATGCTCGGGCCTTCCGCTGTTCCCAGTTGAAAGCCCGGCGGCGTCCGGCTTCGGATGTATTCCAAGTTTCATGCCAAATTGAAATGCGCTGAAATATATATGGAATTTTCCGCCTGTGCCGCCGATCACTGTTGTCTTTCGCAACAATAGCCGGAACAAACTGTTGCGTTTCTTCACAGTTATGGAGCAGTGCCAGGGCGCGACCTAGAAGCTGCTGGCCAGCATTCCGCGCGGATGCTACGATCATATGCAAGAAACGCATGAAACGCCGCGCAACGGCGATGTCCGCCGGGCCTCACTCCACTCCGGCCTCGGCGCGACCTCGGAAGGAAACGTTCCGCGCTTCCCCCTTGTTTGTTGGGATCGTTTTTGACGGAAGCGCCTGTGACCATCGTCCAGCGACGGAACCGGCGGCCCCGGTTGGAGGCGCAGCATGGGAATTAGCGACACGGCGGCTCTCAGGGCCCACGGCATCCTACAGAAGAAGGGCAAGCCCTCGGCCGAGCTGCTGTCCGCCGACATCTATCAGAGCTGGCAGCGCTGTCTCGCGCTCGGCCTCGATCCGCGCCGACCGCCCGCGCCCCGCATCGCCGAGGCGCCGAAGCTGCAAGCGGCGCGGGAGAAGAGCGGCCTCACGCGCAAGCTGGCGCTCGCCGAGTTGCATGGGCTGCATGAGCAATTCGCCGGCACCAGCTTCATGATCGCCTTCGCCGATGCCGACTGCCTGCTGCTCGACGTGTTCTCCGATCCCGATTTCATGACCACCGCCCGCGCCGCCGGTTTGCAGCCGGGCGGCGTCTGGTCGGAAGACGCCTGCGGCACCAACGCGCTCGGCTCAGCCGCCTTCGACCGGCGGCCGATGATCGTGCACGGCGCGGAGCATTTCTTCGTCAGCCACCTCGATTTGACCTGCATTGCCCATCCGGTGTTCTCGCCCGACGGCGCGCTGGCCGGCGTGATCGACGCCTCCTCCTATACGCGCTCGCGGCAATATCACACGCAGGTGCTGGTCCGCTTCGCCGCCACCCAGATCGAGAACGGCCTGTTCCGCGACCGCCACCGCGACGACAGCATCATCGCCTTCCACCACCGCAGCGAATATCTGAACAGCCTCACCGCAGGGCTGCTGGCGCTGCGCTCGGATGGCTGCGTCGTCGGCGCGAACAAGGAGGCGCGCAGTTTTCTGCACGGCCGCTCCTTCGCCGAGCCCGCCGAGTTCGAAGCGGTGTTCGCCACCGGCTTCGACGCTGTCTTCCGCGACCTGCGCCAGCGCTCCCCGGTCCGGCTGAAGGACCGCGCGGGCGCGTCCTTCTTCGCCGTGCTGGACCCGCTGCACCGGCGCGAGAAGCCGCCGCCAATCGCCATCGGCAAAATCGCGGGCACGGTGAAGCCGGGCTTCGTCGCGGATGACGAGCGCGTCGCCACCATCGTCGCGCGCGTCGAGGCGGCGGCGGCGCGCAAGCTGCCGATCCTGATCCGGGGCGAGACCGGCACCGGCAAGGAGCTGCTCGCCCGCCATGCCCACACCGCGAGCGGACGCAAGGGCGCGTTCGTTCCGGTGAATTGCGCCGCGCTCCCCGACAGCCTGATCGAGGCCGAGCTGTTCGGCTATGCCGAGGGCGCATTCACCGGCGCGCGGCGCGGCGGCTCGCTGGGCCTTGTCTGCGAGGCGGATGGCGGCACGCTGTTCCTCGACGAAATCGGCGACCTGCCGATGCCGCTGCAAGCCGTGCTGCTGCGGCTGCTCGACGACTGGACCGTGCGCCCGATCGGCGGCCAGCGCCGGACGGTCGACGTGCAACTGGTCTCGGCGACCAACGTCAAGCTCGACGCCGCCATCGCCGCCGGGCGCTTCCGCTCCGATCTCCTCTACCGTATGAACACGCTCGAAGTGTCCCTGCCGAGCCTTGCCGGGCGCGGCGACATCGAGGCCATTGCCCGCCATCTGCTGGCGAGCCACGCGCCGGGCTGCAAGCTCACCCAGGGCGCGGTCGAGCATCTGGCGAGCCATGACTGGCCCGGCAATATCCGCGAGCTGCGCAATGAATTGCTGCGCGCCAGCCTCGGCGCCATCGACGGCGTCATCGACCGGCCGCTGATCGAAGCCGCCTGCGAGCGCCGCGCAGCAACGGTGGACCTCAATGCGCCGGCCGCCGCCGAGGCCTCGCTGCGCGATCTGCGCAAGGAACGGGTGCGCGCGACGCTCGCCGAGACCGGCGGCAATATCAGCCTAGCGGCCCGCCGGCTCGGCGTATCTCGCAATACGGTCTACCGCATCATCGGGGCTGGCATCGGCGCTGCGGACGAGCCGGCCGACGCCGGTTAGCAACTTCGGCCAGGAACTTGACTGCAACTCCAAGTGTTCTCCATAACCTGTCAACCCGCGTCTTGGGAGATCGGAATTGCAGCAGACCGCACAGAGCCTTACCGGATATCGCTTTCTCGTCATCGAAGACGAGATGGTCCAGGCGCTGCGCACGGGCGAGATGCTGTCTGAAATGGGCGGCACCGTCAGCACCATCGCCTACGGCTACGAGCAGGCGCGCCAGGCGCTCGACCGCGACAATTTCGACTGCGCCATCCTGGATATCAATCTCAACGGCACGCTGACCTTTCCGATCGCCTCGCGTCTGCGCAGCCAGGGCACGCCCTTCGTGTTCTGCACCGCCTATGGCGCCGGCCTCGAAGTCTACCCGGATGCGGCCGAAACGCCTTGCGTCAACAAGCCGGTCAAGCCGGAAGAGCTGCGCGATGCGGTTCTCGCCGCGCTGCATGGCGGCAAGCGCTAATTCCTATCTTTTAGATTTGAAGCAAACTGCGCCGAACCCAACGGCGTTGCTGGGCGTTGCCTCTGTTTAAGGAGGCCACCATGCCACGAGAACTCATCGATACCGGCACCGACAAGCGCTATGTGCGGCGCAATGAAAAGGGCCAGTTCAAGGAAAGCGACGATGTCGGCAAGTCGCTCGCCGCCGACCGCCGCCAGCATGCCAAGACCGTCAGCAAGAAAGGCGAGGGCGACAAGGGCGACCGCAAGGCGAAGTAAAGCCAAGCGCAGGGACGGCGAGCCGTACCATGCGCTGGTCGGCAGCGGCTAGTACCGCCGGCCGCGTTTCTACCGCGAAAACATCTCGGCATAGCGGAAACGCGAGCGGCCGATCAGCCAGACCGTATCGATGCCGAAAGAGTACAGCAGCAGCGCCAGGCCGGTCAGGCAGCATAGGCTTGCAGCCCAGCCCGGCATGACCGGCGTCAAGGCCGCAACCAGCAAGGCGATTTGCACCACGCAGACCGCCTTGCGCCGCCAGCTCGGGAAGAGCGGACCCCCCAGCACCGGCCAGATATGGCTCGCCAGCCGGAAGACATAATAGATCAGCCCGTTCGCCAGTACCCAGGCGCCGACGATGCCGGCCTCCGTCAGCATCAGCGTCATCGCCATGACGAAGAGCGCATCCGTCTCGGTATCGAAGCGGGCGCCGAATTCGCTCGTCATTCTGCCCCGCCGCGCGATCCACCCGTCCGCGCCGTCGAGCAGCAGGGCGATGATGGCGGCGGCGATCAGGTTCCACCGGAAGGCGGCATCGGTGAGCAGCCCGCCGCCCTCGGCCTGCTGCACCGCGAGGCCCACCAGCAGCACGCCGAAAGCCGCGCGGCTCAGCGTGATCGAGTTGGCGATGCCGAAATGGCGATGAGGCGCGTGAAGCCTCAGTCCGGCGTTCACCAGACAGGCCAGCAGCGCGAACACCGCCGCCGAAACCATCGTGCCGCGCCAGCTCAGCGGCATCAGCCCGAGCCCGATGATCGCCGCCCCGATCACGGCGAGTATGGCCAGCTCCAGCCCCGCTTCCAGCCGCACACGCGATGCGATAGGCCGCAAGGGGGTGGCATTCCGCCAATTTTCCGCATAATTTGCCATGCCACTTCTACTCACTGGTGAATTTCGTCTTGGGACGAATGATGCTCCGGCCACGGATGTTCCCAAGAGCGCTTACGGGATCAGGCCAGGGCGAAACTGACGCGGCCCGTAAATTTCTTTGGAACCAAACTGGGGCCCGTGCGTTCCAGCTGGCTGGTTTTCTTCGGCCGCGGCCCGGCTTTCGGATCATCAGGCCCCCTGGGGCAAGGGCGTATTGTATTAGATCATCAAATCTTGGCGGATCGGTGCCGACCGGGACGCCATGTCTCGTATGACCGGCAAGGGAGCCGTAAATGACATCGACGCCGCCGATCTCCGCCGATAAAGCCGCCGCCGCCTCCAAGGCGATTCCCTATCCGAGCTTCGAAAACGGCGAGGCGGACCCGCAGATCCATCAGCTTCTCGCCATCCTGCATAGCGTGCGCGACGGCGATTTTTCGGTGCGGCTGCCGGGCGACTGGACCCATCTGTGGGGCAAGGTGGCGGACGCCTTCAACGAGATCGTTTCGGCCAATCAGCGCATGGCGCAGCAATTGGAGCAGGTCGGCCAGCATGTCGGCCGCGACGGCCGCACGCGCCAGCGCGTCAGGCTCGGCGCCAAGGGCGGCGCGTGGCTGGCCATGGAGGAATCCGTCAACACGCTGGTCGAGGATTTGCTTTGGCCGACAGCGGAAATGACCCGCACCATCGAGGCCGTGGCGCAGGGCAATCTGTTGCAGACCATGCGGCTGGAGGTCGACGGGCGCCCGCTCAAGGGCGAGTTTTTGCGCTCGGCAAACATCGTTAACACAATGATACGTCAGCTCAGCGTGTTCACGTCCGAAGTGACGCGCGTGGCGCGCGAGGTCGGCACCGACGGCAAGCTCGGCGGGCAGGCCAAGGTCAGCGAAGTGACCGGCGTGTGGAAGGACTTGACCGAAAGCGTCAATTCCATGGCGAGCAATCTGACCGCGCAGGTGCGCAACATCGCCGAGGTGACCATCGCCGTGGCGCATGGCGATCTGTCCAAGAAAATCACCGTGGACGTGCGCGGCGAGATTCTCCAGCTCAAGGAAGCCATCAACACGATGGTGGACCAGCTCCGCTCCTTCGCCGCCGAAGTGACGCGCGTCGCCCGTGAAGTGGGCACCGAAGGCCGGCTGGGCGGACAGGCCGTGGTGCCGGGCGTCGCGGGCACGTGGAAGGATTTGACCGACAACGTCAACCTGCTCGCCGCCAATCTGACGACGCAGGTCCGCAACATCGCCGAAGTCACCACCGCCGTGGCGCGCGGCGACCTCTCGCGCAAGATCACCGTCGATGTGAAGGGCGAAATCCTGGAGCTGAAGAACACCATCAACACCATGGTGGACCAGCTCAACGCCTTCGCCTCGGAAGTGACGCGCGTGGCGCGCGAAGTCGGCACCGAGGGCAAGCTCGGCGGTCAGGCGCAAGTGCCGGGCGTCGCGGGCACCTGGAAAGACCTCACCGACAATGTGAACTCGATGGCCGGCAATCTGACCGCCCAGGTGCGCAACATTGCCGAGGTCTCGACCGCCATCGCGGGCGGCGATCTGTCGAAAAAGATCACCGTCAATGTCAGCGGCGAAATCCTGCAGCTCAAGGAAACCATCAACACGATGGTGGACCAGCTCAACTCCTTCGCCTCGGAAGTGACGCGCGTGGCGCGCGAAGTCGGCACCGAGGGCAAGCTGGGCGGTCAGGCGCAGGTCCCGGGCGTCGCCGGCACCTGGAAGGACCTGACCGACAACGTGAATTCCATGGCGTCGAACCTGACGGCGCAGGTCCGCAACATCGCCGAAGTCTCCACCGCCATCGCCAACGGCGATCTGTCCAAGAAGATCGCCGTGGACGTGCGCGGCGAGGTCTTGGAGCTGAAAGAGACCATCAACACCATGGTCGATCAGCTCAACGCCTTTGCCGGCGAAGTGACCCGCGTGGCGCGCGAAGTCGGCACCGAGGGCAAGCTGGGCGGTCAGGCCGTGGTGCGCGGCGTCGCGGGCACCTGGAAGGATCTGACCGACAGCGTGAATTCGATGGCCTCGAACCTGACGGGGCAGGTCCGCAACATCGCCGAGGTCGCGACCGCCGTGGCCGAGGGCGATCTGTCCAAGAAGATTACCGTGAATGTCAGCGGCGAAATCCTGCTGCTGAAGGAAACCATCAACACGATGGTGGACCAGCTCAACGCCTTCGCCGCCGAAGTGACGCGCGTCGCGCGCGAAGTCGGCACCGATGGCAAGCTGGGCGGTCAGGCCGAAGTGCCGGGCGTCGCGGGCACCTGGAAGGATCTGACCGACAGCGTGAACTCGATGGCCGGCAATCTGACGGCGCAGGTCCGCAACATCGCGGAAGTGGCGACCGCCATCGCCAGCGGCGACCTGTCGCGCAAGATTACCGTCGACGTGCGCGGCGAGATTCTGGAGCTGAAAGAGACGCTGAACACCATGGTGGATCAGCTCAACCGCTTCGCCGGCGAGGTGACGCGCGTCGCCCGCGAAGTGGGCACCGAAGGGCGCCTCGGCGGTCAGGCCAACGTGCCGGGCGTCGCGGGCACCTGGAAGGATTTGACCGACAATGTCAACCTGCTGGCCGCGAATCTGACGACGCAAGTCCGCAACATCGCCGAAGTGACCACCGCCGTGGCGCGCGGCAATCTCTCGCGCAAGATCACCGTCGATGTGCGCGGCGAAATTCTGGAGCTGAAGAACACCATCAACACCATGGTGGACCAGCTCAACGCCTTCGCCTCGGAAGTGACGCGCGTGGCCCGCGAGGTCGGCACCGAAGGCAAGCTCGGCGGTCAGGCGCAAGTGCCGGGCGTCGCGGGCACCTGGAAGGATCTGACCGACAACGTGAACCTGATGGCGAACAACCTGACCGCCCAGGTCCGCAACATCGCGGAAGTCGCGACCGCCATTGCCGGCGGCGATCTCTCGAAGACCATCACCGTGGACGTGCGCGGCGAAATCCTGCTGCTGAAGGACACGCTGAACACCATGGTGGAGCAGCTTCGCTCCTTCGCCGCCGAGGTGACGCGCGTCGCGCGCGAGGTGGGCACCGAAGGGCGGCTCGGCGGCCAGGCCATCGTGCCGGGCGTCGGCGGCACCTGGAAGGATCTGACCGACAGCGTGAACTCGATGGCGTCGAACCTGACGGCGCAGGTCCGCAACATCGCCGAGGTGACGACCGCCGTGGCGCGCGGCGACCTCTCGCGCAAGATCACCGTCGATGTGAAGGGCGAAATCCTCGAGCTGAAGAACACCATCAACACCATGGTGGACCAGCTCAACCGCTTCGCCGGCGAGGTGACGCGCGTGGCGCATGATGTGGGCACCGAAGGCCGCCTCGGCGGTCAGGCGCAAGTGTCGGGCGTCGCGGGCACCTGGAAAGACCTGACCGACACCGTGAACGTCATGGCCGCCAATCTGACCGAGCAGGTGCGCGGCATCGTCAAGGTCGTGACCGCGGTGGCGAACGGCGACCTGAAGCAAAAGCTGACGGTGAAATCGAAGGGCGAAGTCGCCGCTCTCGCCGAGACCATCAACAACATGACCGAGACGCTGGCCATCTTCGCCGATCAGGTGACGACCGTGGCGCGCGAAGTGGGCGTCGAGGGGCGGCTCGGCGGTCAGGCGCATGTGCCGGGCGCGGCGGGCACCTGGAAGGCGCTGACCGGCAACGTCAACCTGCTGGCCGAAAACCTGACCAGCCAGGTGCGCTCGATCGCCGACGTGGCGACGGCCGTGACCAAAGGCGATCTCACCCGCTCGATCCAGGTCGATGCGCGCGGCGAAGTGGCCGAGCTCAAAGACAACATCAACACCATGATCGAGAATTTGCGCCTGACGACGGAGCGCAACACCGAACAGGACTGGTTGAAGACCAACCTCGCCCGCTTCACCTCGATGCTGCAAGGCCAGCGCGATCTGGCCACGCTCGGGCGCACGCTGCTGTCGGAGCTGGTGCCGCTGGTCAGCGCGCATCAGGGGCTGATCTACCAGATGGACAATGGCGAGCATCCGCATCTGCGCCTGCTCGCCAAATATGCCGACGATCCGCGCAACGGCCATCCGCGCCGCCTCGACCTCGGCGACAGTTTCATCGGGCAATGCGCGGTCGATCGCCGCCGTATTCTCGTGCCGGACATGCCGCAAGATTCCGCCCGCGTCGATGCGGTGCTGTGCGATGCCATCCCGCGCAGCCTCGTCGTGTTCCCGGTGATCTTCAAGGATCAGGTCAAGGCGGTGATCGCGCTCGCCTCGCTGAACGAGTTCGACGCGGCGCATTTGACCTTCCTCGAACAGCTCACCGAGAGCATCGGCATCGTCTTCAACTCCATCGAAGCGACGATGAAGACGGAAGGTCTCTTGGAACAGTCGCAGCAACTCGCCGCCGAGTTGCAGACCCGGCAGAAGGAGCTGCAGCAGATCAACGAACAGCTCGAGCTGAAGGCGCAGCAACTCGCCGAGCGCAATTTCGAAGTGGAGCGCAAGAACCAGGAAATCGAGCACGCCCGCCGCGCGCTGGAAGAAAAAGCCGCCGAGCTGGCGCTGACCTCGAAATATAAATCCGAGTTCCTGGCGAACATGTCGCACGAGCTGCGCACGCCGCTGAACAGCATTCTCATCCTGGGCCAGCAGCTCACCGACAATGCCGACGGCAACCTGACCGGCCGCCAGATCGAATTCTCCCGCACCATCCACGGCGCGGGCACCGATTTGCTGAACTTAATCAACGACATCCTCGACCTGTCGAAGATCGAATCCGGCACCGTCAGCGTCGATGTCGAAGACATCAAGCTGACCAACGTGCTCGAAAGCGTCGCCCGTCCGTTCCGCCACGAGGCGGAATCGCGCGGCCTGGTCTTCGATCTTGACGTCAATGACGGCGTCGGCCGCAACATCCTCACCGACTCCAAGCGCCTGCAGCAGGTCTTGAAGAACCTGCTCTCCAACGCCTTCAAATTCACCGAAAAAGGCCGGGTGCAACTGCGCGTCGCCGCCGCCACCTCAGGCTGGAGCGCCGATCATCCGGTGCTTTCGGCTGCCTCCTCGGTGGTGGCGTTCGAGGTCACCGATAGCGGCATCGGCATCCCGCCGGAGAAGCAGCGCATCATTTTCGAGGCCTTCCAGCAGGCCGACGCCGGCACCAGCCGCAAATATGGCGGCACCGGCCTCGGCCTCGCCATCAGCCGCGAACTGGCGCGCCTGCTCGGCGGCGAGATCCGGCTGCACAGCACGCCCGGCACCGGCAGCACCTTCACGCTCTATCTGCCCCAAAACTACGCCGGGCCTGCCGACGAAAGCTTCGCCTCCAAGGGCCACGTCCTGCCCGCCTCCCAGGAGGCGCTGGCCGCGCTGCTGCCGAAGGAGACCGAGGAGCGCATCGCCGACGACCGCGCCGACATCCAGCCGGGCGATCAGGTGCTGCTGATCGCCGAGGACGACCCGCATTACGCGCGCATCCTGCTCGACCTCGCCCGCGACACAGGCTTCAAGGTGCTGGTGACGAGCCGGGGCAGCGAGGCGCTGGCGCTCGCCAATGAATACCAGCCGACCGCCGTCTCGCTGGATATCTTCCTGCCCGACATGCTCGGCTGGATGGTGCTCAGCCAGCTCAAGCAGAACCCGCAGACCCGCCATATCCCGGTCCAGGTCGTCACCCTCGAGGAGGACCGCCAGCACGGCCTCAGGCGCGGCGCCTTCGGCTTCCTGACCAAGCCGGCCGGCACCGAGAGCCTGCAAACCGCTTTTTCCAAGCTGAAAAGCTTCGCCGAACCGCATCGCCGCCGCCTGCTGGTGGTGGAGGACGATTCCGACGCCCAGGCCACCATCTCGCAGCTTCTCGGCCATGACGATCTCGACATCGTCACGGCGGCGACGGGCGCCGAGGCCCTGTCGATCCTGCGCAGCGAGCTCATCGACTGCGTCGTGCTCGACCTGAAGCTGCCTGACATTTCCGGCTTCGACATCCTCACCGAGCTGCGCGACGACCGGCTGCTGGCCGACATCCCCGTCGTGGTCTTCACCGGCCGCGAATTGTCGGCCGAGGAGGACGCCCAGCTCCACAGCCTTGCCCGCAGCGTCGTGGTGAAGGGCGTCGAATCGCCAGAGCGTCTGCTCGACGAGACAGCGCTTTTCCTGCACAGGGTTGTTGCGGATCTGCCCACTGAAAAGCGGAGAATGCTCGACAAGCTGCACGGCTCGGATGAAAATCTGATCGGGCAGACCGTGCTGCTGGTGGACGACGACGTGCGCAATATTTTCGCGCTGAGCAGCGTGCTCGAGCGGCGCGGCATGAGCGTCCTGACGGCGACCACCGGCAATGAGGCGATCCGCATGCTTCAGGCGACGCCCGATATAGACGTAGTGCTGATGGACATCATGATGCCAGAGATGGATGGCTATCAGACCATGCAGTTCATTCGCGGCAATGCGGATTGGCGGCGCTTGCCGATCATTGCCCTGACGGCGAAAGCCATGAAAGGCGACCGTGAAAAATGTCTTGAGGCCGGCGCGTCGGATTATCTGGCGAAGCCCGTCAACACCGAGCAGCTTCTCGCCGCCCTGCGGATGTGGCTGCATCGTTAGGCGGGGCGGCGGTAGTCGATGAGCCTCGAAGGCCCCGTCAATATCCTGCTCGTCGATGACCAGCCGGCGAAACTGCTGGGCTATGAGGTCATCCTGCGCGATCTGGGCGAGAACCTGATCGCGGCGGGATCGGCGTCGGAGGCTTTGGCGTGCCTTCTCAAGAACGACGTCGCGGTCATCCTGATGGATGTCTGCATGCCGGAGCTCGACGGCTTCGAGCTGGTCAAGATGCTGCGCGAGCATCCGCGTTTCGAAAAGATCGCAGTGATCTTCATCTCCGCCATCCAGATGTCCGAACTCGATCTCGTGCGCGGCTATGAGACCGGCGCGGTGGATTATCTGCCGGTGCCGGTCGTGCCGGAGATCTTGCGGGCGAAGGTGCGCATC
The DNA here is from genome assembly GCF_002198715.1 of Rhodomicrobium sp. R_RK_3. Classification (GTDB taxonomy): domain Bacteria; phylum Pseudomonadota; class Alphaproteobacteria; order Rhizobiales; family Rhodomicrobiaceae; genus R-RK-3. The sequence continues at coordinate 23,954 of NZ_MWLK01000038.1, forward strand.
TTCGTCGATCTGCACCGCAAGACCCGGGCGCTCGAACATTTCAACCGCGAGCTCGAGGAACGCGTCGCCACCCGCACCGCCGAGCTGACGGCATCGCTCGCCCAGCTTCGCGAGAGCGAGGAGCGGATGCGGCTCGCCAGCGAAGCCGCCGAATTCGGCACTTATGATTACAACGTGCCGCTCGACCGCTTCCATTATTCCGACAATCTCAAGTCCATGCTCGGCGTCGCGGCCGATGGCGACCTGACGCTCAACGCCTTTCTCGACCTTATCCATCCCGAGGACCGCGAGACCGTGCAGCAGTGGATGCTGGCGCTGTGCGAAGGCCGCACCGAACGGCATGAGCAGGAATTCCGCGCCGTCGCGCCGGACGGCTCGGTGCGCTGGCTGCTCAATCGATGCGGCATCTTCCATTCGACCGACCCTGACGGCCGCCAGGACGACCGGCTGATGGGCACCATTCTCGACATCACCGACAGGAAGCAGGCCGAAGTCCGCCAGCGCCTGCTGATGGCCGAACTCGATCACCGCGTCAAGAACGTGCTGGCCAATGTCAGCGCCATCGCCCGGCTGTCGAAATCGCGCGCACTGTCGGTGCAGGATTTCGTCGACGCGCTGGACGGGCGCATCCAGGCCATGTCGCAGGCGCATAGCCTTCTGCAGCGCGGCAATTGGGACGGCGCCGACCTTGCCGATCTCGTCGATGCCCTTCTGAGCCCGTTCCGCTCCGCCGGCCACGGCAATATCCAGATCGAGGGCGATCCGCTGCGCCTCGGCCCGAAGGCGGCGCAGTCTCTGGCGCTGGTGCTGCATGAACTTGCGACCAACGCCGTCAAATATGGCGCACTCTCGGTGCCCGGCGGCGCGATCCGGATATCCTGGCAGCGCATGGCCAATGGCGGCTCGGGCCGCGTCAAGCTGGCTTGGCGGGAGACCGGCGGACCAGCCGTCCGCGAGCCCGACCATATGGGTTTTGGCATGACCGTGCTGCGCGCCGCCGCCGCCGAGTTCGGCGCGACGCTGGATTGCGATTTCCGCGAGGAGGGGCTGATCTGCACGCTCGAAGGCGCGCTGGAGCAGAGGGGCGTCAAACTCCACGCGGCCGGGCAGAAGGCGCCGGGCAAGGTGGCGGTTGCCGCGCGGCCGGAGGCGATCGGCGAGGCCCTGCCGATGACGGGGCGGCGCATTCTCATCATCGAGGACGAGCCGCTGGTCGCGATGCAATTGCAGATCGAACTGGAGCGCGAGGGCCTTTGCGTCGTCGGCCCCGTCGGCAGCCTCGCCAAGGGGCTGGAGGCGGTGCTGAACGAGGATGTTGATGCGGCGCTCGTCGATGTCAGCCTCGGCCAGGACCTCAGCGTGCCGATCGCCGATCAACTGCTGATGCGGCGGATCCCATTCGCCTTCACCACCGGCTATACCGACATGGCCCTGCTGCCGACCCATCTGCAGACCATCGCGCGCATCAACAAGCCCTATGCCGCCGACGAAGTGCAGCGGCTGCTCGCCAACCTGCTGACCCCGCGGGCCGCCGAGTAGGGCGCAATCCGCTCTGCCCCCGCTTAATACGCCGAACTTGCTCCAAAACCCCGTCAGCCCTGCGCCAGCCGACTCGCCTAGGCGGTGCGGGCGGCCTTCGGTTCGCGATCATGGATGAGGCTTGGCATGACAGGGCGCAATGCGTTTGCTTCCAGGGGCAGACGGCGCTGGGCCGGGCTCGCTTTCCTCGCGCTGCTGCTCACCTGCGGCGAGGCAAGGGCGCAATGCGTGCTCATCCCGACGCCGGGCAATGACGTCTTCACCTGCTCGAGCGGCGTCAGCGGCTCGCTCACAGACCTCCAGGGCAACAACACGCTGATCTTCCCGGCGCTCGGTACCGGCACCATCGCGGGCAACGTGCTGTTCGGCAATGGCAATGACCGCGTCGAGATGCATTCCGGCAGCATCACCGGCACCGTCGATACGGGCGACGGCGCGGACAGTATCGAGATCAGCGCCGGGACCATTCTCGGCAGCGTCACGCAAGGCGCCGGCATCGACAGCTTCATCATGACCGGCGGCCAGATCGCCTCGCTGTTCCAGGGCGACGGGCTCGACGTGTTCTTGATGTCCGGCGGCACCATTGTCGGCGCCTTCGAGGACGGCGACGCCGCCGTGATGACCGGCGGCACCATCGGCCGCGTCGACATGAACCTGGCCAACAACGTCTTCAACATGTCGGGCGGCACCATCCTCGGCAATCTCGTCACCGGCTTCGGCAATGACACGATCGGCCTGTCCGGCGGCTTGATCGGCGGCAATCTCAGCGTCAGCGGCGGCACCGATCTGGTCGCCATTTCCGGCGGCCGCATCGCCGGCGAAATCCGCATGAGCACCGGCAACGACGTGCTGCTCTGGGTGGATGGCGGCATCATCAACGGCGCCATCCTCATGGCCGGCGACAATGACCGTGCCACGCTGCGCAATCTGAGCCTGGCCGAGACCTCCGCGACGCCGGTCATCGATGGCGGCACCGAGGCCGACACGCTCGTCCTCGACAACAGCAGCGCCGCCGGCGCGGGGCGCTTCATCAATTGGGAATCCATCGCGCTCACCCGCGATTCGGTCTGGACGCTTACCGGCAACGCCGTGCTCGGCGATGCCGGCACCGGCACCGGCGTGATGGCCGTCGATGGCAGCAGCACCATGTTCGGCGGCGGCTTCGATGCGGGCGTCGCGCCGTTCATCGCCGGACAAATCGCCGTGCTGACCAATGCGGGCAGCATCAACCTGACCAATGCCGGCGGCGGCGGCGGCGACCGCTTCACCGTCTTCGGCAATTATATCGGCGCGGGCGGCACGCTGGTGCTCGACACGGTGCTGGCGGGAGACGGCGCGCCCTCCGACCGGCTGGTGATTTCGCAAGGCACGGCGACGGGCTGGACGCGGCTGACCATCGTCAATCGCGGCGGCGGCGGGGCACCGACCGTGGTCGACGGCATCGAGGTGGTCGAGGCCATCGGCGGCGCGACGACGGCGAACGGCGCTTTTTCCTTGAACCGGCCCGTCGCCGCCGGGGCGCTCGAATATTTCCTGTTCAAGGGCGGCGTCACGCCCGGCACCGGCCAGAACTGGTATTTGCGCTCCTCCCTCGTCGCCGGTCCGATCGCCGCGCCCGGCACGCCGTTCCTGCCGCGCGGCGGCGGCGAGGCGATCCCGCTCTACCGGCTCGAAGTCCCCGTCTATTCCGCACTGTCCGCGCTCGCGCGCGAGCTGACCCGTTCGGCCGTCGGCACCTTCCACGAGCGGCGCGGCGATCAATTCCTGGCTGGGGACGACCCGTCCGGCCGCGCAAGCTGGGGGCGGATCTTTGGCGAGCGCAGCAGGCAGAGCTGGTCCGGCACGGTCGATCCGCGCTTTGACGGCACCATCGCCGGGTTTCAGGCCGGCCACGATCTCGCCCGCTGGGATCTCGGACAGGCGGGCTTGGCGCGCGCCGGTTTCCTCGCCGGTCAGGCGCGGCTGCGCGGTGATGTCAATGGCGACGCGCTCGCCCGCCGCGATGTCGATGCGGGCGACGTCAAGCTGACCGGCAACAGTTTCGGCGGCTATTGGACCCAGATGGGACAGCCGGGCTGGTATGTCGAAGCCGTCGGCATGGCGACCGCATTGGACGCCGACGCCCATTCCCGCCGCAATTTCGGCATCGGCACCGATGGCAGCGGCGGGCTGTTCAGCCTGGAAGGCGGCTATCCGGTCGGCGTCGGCTTCGGCTGGGTGCTGGAGCCGCAGGCGCAAGTCATCTGGCAGGATCTTTCGCTCGACGACACTTCGGACCCGTTCGCGCGCATCGGCTTCAGTCCGTCCGACGGCTGGACCGGCCGCATCGGCTCACGGCTCAGCGGCGGCTTCGGCTTCGCCGGACTGCTGGTGCGCCCGCATGTCGAGATCAATTTCTGGAAGGATTTTGCCTCGCGCAGCAAGGTCACGTTCGACAGCGACGCCATCGTCGCGGACAGCCAGGCTCCCGCCTTCGAAGTCGGCGGCGGTCTGTCGGTCGCCCTCGGCGGCGGCGTCAGCCTCTACGGCACCGCCGACTACCTCACCGGCCTCGGTGAGGATGAGCGCGAAGCCTATGGCGGCAATCTCGGATTGCGCGTGGTTTGGTGAGGGACCGAACAGCGGCCTCTAACCCTTTTGCCATACCCGCGAAAGCGGGAATGACATCGGAGGGGAGGCGGCGGCGGTCTCCTCAGCCCAGGCTCCGGTGATAGGCCGTCGGGGTCTGGCCGGTGGCGCGGCGGAAGGCGGCGCTGAAGGAACTGGTCTCGCTGAAGCCAAGCCGCAAGCCGATCTCGGTCACCGTGATGGCCGGGTCGGCCAGCAGCGCCTTGGCGTGTTCGACGCGCCGGGTGCTGTGGTAACGGTGGGGCGGCACGCCGAAGGATTGCTTGAAGGCGCGGCAGAAATAATGCGGGCTGAGGCGAACCAGCCGCGCCAGCGTCAGCAGCGGGATCGGCTCGGCCAGATGTTCCTCGATATAGGCGGCGGCGACGCGCTGCTGCCAGGCGGCGAGCCCGCCCTTGACGGGGCCTTCGCCCTGCCGGGCCTCGCGTCCGAGGCGAATGAGCTCATGCGCGAGCACGGTGCCGAGCGCTTCGAAATAGGGCCGCTCTTCCGGCGTCGGATTCTCGATCAGCCGCTTCAGCTTCAGCGCCGTCTCCCATAGCGCCCGGTCCTCGAAGAACAGGCGCGGGACAAGGACCTCGTCGGCGTCGAAATCGGCAAGGCCCCGCAAGTTGGCGGGATCGAAATAGAAATAGGTGAGCTGGACCGGCGTGCGGGGCTGCTGCCATTCGTAATAATGATGGCCGGCGGGGACGAAGGTGAGCTTGCCGCCCTGGTCGCGCAATTTTGACGGAGCGAGCCCATCGAGGCAGGTTTCGCCGTCATCGCGGGCGCCGCGCTCACATAGAACGAGCAGGTGAAGCGGCGCATGGAAGCGGCGCTCGATGCGCCTGCGGCCGCTGGACTGGACGATCTCCGCCGCAAATCCCTGGCCGGCGACCACGCGGCGCTCGACCAGATCGGACGGGCGGATCTCGACGGTGCGCATCGAGCCGGCGGCGCGCGTCTGCGGCAATTGCGGATTGGCGGCCTTCTCCCAGATCGGGTCGGCAGCCAGGGGCTGGTGGGGTTCCGGGCCGAAATCGGCTTGAGACATCGCGTCTGAATGCGGGTCGAACATGCTGACTATCCTCGGGCCTGATGACCTGCGCTAATCGCGGTCCTTCATGATCCAAGGTTTTGAGATGGGGTTGGCAGGCGCGCGGCTCGATTGCACAAGGGTGTGACGGGCCTATACCTAAGATTTCGCTGCCGGTCGGAACTTTTTGCCAAGAGGCTGAAGGCGTTAGCCGGAAAGGGGTCCGAGCGGGACCAGAGCCCCGCTCGGTGGATTCGATCAATAGCAGACGTAACGGTGGCCAGGGACGCGGTAGCAATCGTCGTAGCCCCAATAATCGTCGTAGAAGCCGAAGCCGTCGCCACCGCCAAAATTGCGGAAGCCATGGCCATGGAATCCGCGGCCGCCGTGAAAGCCGCCGCCGCCATGAGCGAACGCGTCGGTCTGAAGTCCAGTGCTCAAGGCCAGGCAGGCCAGCACGATCATCACTCTTTTCAACACCACACTCTCCTTAGGGATGCTTGTCGCATCTCAGTTGGGTTCATTCTGGAGTCCGGAGCGCCTGCCGCGGGCGCATTTGAGCTGCTGATTCAGGCCGTCACCGTCTCCGGTTATATGAAATGTGGGGTGCGGAAACCGCAGGTCTTCAGCGATCTTGCTGTCATTGGCTCGATGCTGCGCAATTCCTGTCGACCGTCCAAAAACGGGCATTTCGGCGGCACCACCCCTGCCGAAGCGGGCCAAGCTGCGCCGAGCGTCGCGACAAAAAAACGAGGGCAAGCGAGGCTATTTGGCCTCCGAAGCGACCTTCTCGGCCGGAGCGCCCTCGGCCGGGGCCGCTTCCACCCGCATGCCGTCGCGAATGCCGACGGGCGGCGACAGAATGATGGTGTCCCCAGGATTGAGCCCGGCGCGGATCTCGAGCTTGGCGCCATCGTCCCGGAGTACGTCCAACGATCGCAGCCGCGCCACGCCATCGTCGAAGACGGCCGCACTGAGGCCCTTCTCGTCGAAGATCACCGCCTGCGACGGGATGATGATGGTCGGCCGCAGGCGCGGCACAGACAGTTTGACGGTGCAATAGACGCCGGCCCGCAGCGCGTCATCGGCATTGTCGATGTCGACTTCGGTCAGCAGCGTGCGCGTGCCCGCCTGCAGCGATCCGGCATTGCGGGCGATCTTGCCCTTGAAGATCCGGCCCGGCTGTTCGGGGACGGTCACCTCGGCCTCGTCGCCATCCTTGATGTTGAAGACGGCGTCCTGCGGCACATAGACCAGCACGCGCAGGACATTGGTGCGGTCCATGGTGAACATCGAGGTGCCCGACGAGATGTCCGCCGTGACCAGGCTGCCGGTGTCGATCTGGCGGCTCGTCACCACGCCGTCGAAGGGCGCGACGACATTTTCGAACTTGGTCAGTTCCTCCAGCCGTGCGACGGCGGCCTGCTGTACCTTGAGATTGGCCTGGGCGACGCTGAGCGCCGCTTCCTGGGCCCGATAGGTCAGCCGGTCGACATCACCCTGCTGCTTGGTGTTCCAGCCCTCGGTCACGAGCTTGGCGGTGCGCTTGTTGGTGACGTCGGCGAGCTCAAGATTGGCCTGCGCCTGATCGATGGTGGCCTGGAGCTGGACGACCTGCGCCCGCGCTTGGATCAGTTGCTGGTCGAGGTCCGGGGCGGCGATGATGGCCAGCGTGTCGCCCGCCTTCACCTTGCTGCCGATATCGACGACGCGCTTGGAGACATAGCCGGTCGCGCGGGCGAAGATGACGGCGCTGTCGAAGGCCTGGGTGGTGCCCGGCAGGGAGAAGGTGCGCGGAGCGGTGACCGATTCCACGGCGCTGGTGCGCACGATCGGCACGGCCGCCTGCTGCTGTTGCTGCGTGTCGACGGCTGCGGCGCTGCGCTCCATTTTGCCCCAGACGCCGTAGCCGACCGCCAGGGCCAGCGCCAACAGCGCGAAGAGGCCGACGCCGCGGACGACGCCCTTCGGCGGCGGCGCGGGCTCGGGTTCCACCATAGGCGCGTTGCCGTTCTGGCCGTTGCCCGATTGCGCTGTCTGCCCATTCTCGGTCTTCGCATGCTGCGCCGCCTCGGATTGCGCCTTCCGGTCGCGGTCGGCCTTCGCGGTCTCATCCGTTCCGGCTTGAGGGGGCTGACCCGATTCCGGGCCGGGAGCGTCGCGGTTCATGTTGTCTGTCCTTCAGGTAAATCGCCGATCTCCTCGGGCGGCTTGGCTTCGAACCGGCCGATGAGCGAGTAGAGATAGGGGACGAAGAGCAAGGTCGTGATCGTGCCGACGATGACGCCGCCGATCACCGCCCGGGCGAGAACCGCGTTCTGCTCCTCGCCGGGAGCGCCGAGCGCCATCGGGATCATGCCGACGATCATGGCGCCCGCCGTCATTAGGACGGGGCGGATTCTGGTGCGTCCGGCCTGCAGGGCGGCATCGAAGGCGCTCGCCCCTTGCTGGCGCAATTCGCGGGCGAAGGAGACGAGCAGGATCGAATTGGCCGAGGCGACGCCGATCGACATGATCGCCCCCATCAGCGATGGGACGCTGAGCGCGGTGCCGGTGACCAACAGCATCAGCAGAATGCCGGCGCCGGCTCCCGGAAGCGCCAGGATCACCGCGAGCGGGTCGAGGAAGCTCTGGAAGTTCACCACCATCAGCAGGTAGACGAAGACCGCCGCGAAGATCAGGCCGATGGTCAGCTCGGCGAAGGCGAGGTTCATGCTCTCGATCTGTCCGCGCACGACGAAGCGGTTGCCCGGCTTCAATTGCGGCTGCAACTCGGCAACGATCTGGTTCACCGATTTGGCGACGGCGCCCAGATCGCTGTCCTGGGTGCTGGCATAGACGTCGTAGACTTGCTGGATGTTCGACTGATTGTAGACCGACTGCACCGGGCGCCGTTCCATCGTGGCGACATTGCTCAAGGGATTGGGAATCGGGATCGGCGAGGAGGCATCGGGCGTGGTGCTGGCGAGCGGCGTGTTGTTGAGCTCGTCGAGGCTGCTGATCCGGTATTCGGGCGTCTGCACCGCGAGATAATACGGCGTGCCATTGGCCGGATCGGTCCAGAAATTCGGCGAGACCTGTTCGGACGAGCTCAGGCTCGTATTGAGGTCGCTGACCACGGCGTTGACGTTCAGGCCGAGCTGCTGGGCGCGCAAGCGGTCGATATTGTAATAAAGCGAGGGCGCGTCGAGCTCCTGCTGCAGATGCACGTCGACGAGGCCGGGAACCGCCGCCATCTTCTGCTGGAGCTGCTTGGCGAGCTTCTTATTGCCTTCCGCGTCATAGCCGACGATCTGGATGTCGAGCTGGGACGGCACGCCGAAATTCAGGATCTGGGTGACGAGGTCCGCCGGCTGAAAATAGAAGATCAGGTCCGGGAACGCCTTGGTCAGCTCGCGCCGGAGCCGCTTGACATATTCGGCCGTCGGCCGGTGGCCCTCCTTCAGCGAAATCAGGATCTGCCCGTCATTGACGCCGATGGTGGTGCCGTCGGTGAAGGCAAGGTTATAGGTCCGGGCGGGAAGGCCGATATTGTCCAGGATCAGGCCGAGATCCTTCTTGGGGATCTGCGTGCGGATCTTGTCCTCGACCTTCTGGAAAATCGCCTCGGTGGTCTCGATCCGGGTCCGCGCCGGCGCCCGGACGTGGAGCTGGATCAGCCCGCCATCGACCTGCGGGAAGAAATCGGTGCCGACCGTGTAGGCCATGGCCACCGCCCCGGCGATGACGCAGGCTGCCACCAGCGGCATGATGATGTGCCGGCGCAGCAGCCCCGACAGCACCCAGCCATAGCCATCGCGGAAGCGGTCGAAGGCGCGGTTGAAGCGGTCGTGGAACCGGCTCATCACACTGGTCTGGCCGGCATCGTGGGCGGCCTGCTCGCCGCGCAGCAAGAGGCGGATGATGATCGGCGTCAGCGTTCGCGAGATCGTGTAGGACGCCAGCATCGCAAAGACCACGGCGAGTCCGAGCGGGGTGAACAGATAGCGCGCCGCCCCTTGCAGGAAGAATACCGAAACGAAGACGCTGCAGATGGCGAGCGTCGAAACCAGCGTGGGCAGTGCGATGCCGGCCGAGCCGTTCAGCACCGCCTGGTCGAACGGCATCTTCTCCTCGAACAGCCGGTAGGTGTTCTCGATGGCGACGGTGGAATCGTCGACCAGGATACCGACGGCCAGCGCCAGTCCTCCGAGCGTCATGGTGTTGATGGTCTGGCCGAGCGCCGAGAGCACGGCGAGCGAGGTCAGGATGGAGAGCGGGATCGACACCATGACGATCAGAGTCGAGCGCCAGGAGCCGAGGAACAAAAGGATCATCAGCGCGGTCAGGCCGGCGGCGATGGCGCCTTCGCTGAGAACGCTGTCGATGGCTTGCTGGACGAAGACGGACTGGTCGAACAACAGGTCGATATTCATACCCGGCGGCGCGGCGGCCTTGATCTCGGGCAGAGCGGCCTTGACACGGTTGACGACGTCGAGCGTCGAGGCGTCGCCGTTCTTGATGATGGTCAGCAGCACCGCGCGGCGCCCCTCCGAGCGGACGATGTTCTGCTGCACCGCCCAGCCGTCGCGCACATGCGCCACGTCGCTCAGCTTGACCGTGGTCGGCCCGACCTGACGCACCGGCATCTGGTTGAGCGCATCGATGGTCGGCGCCGATGTGTTGACGCTGACGATGTACTGCTTGTCGCCGATCTTCACGTCGCCCGATGGCAGCGTCAGGCTTTGCGCGTTGACCGCGTTGACGACGTCGCTCGGCGAGATGCCGTTGGCGCGGAGCGCGGCCGGATCGAGATCCACCATGATCTGGCGGTATTTGCCGCCATAGGGCGTCGGCAGCGTGATGCCCTGGATCGGCGCCAGCGCCTGGCGCAGCCGGTAGATGCCGTAATCATAGAGCTGCTGCTCGTTCATCCGGTCGGAGGTGAGGCTGAGCTGGAGCACCGGCACGCTGGAGGCGTTGAACTGCACCACGATCGGCGGCTGGATGCCGGGCGGCAGCAGCGCCCGGATGGCGTTGCTCGCCGAGACGATCTGGGTGATGGCCAGATCGATATTCACATTGGGCTGGAAATACACCTTGATGACGGAGATGCCCGAAAAGGTCTGCGCCTCCATGTTCTTGATGTCGTTGACGTTGGCGCTGATGGCATATTGGCTGTAGGTGGTGACGCGGGCGTCCATCTCTTTCGGGGTGAGGCCGGTCTCCTGCCAGATGATGGTGACGACGGGGATGTTGATGCTGGGAAAGATGTCCTTCGGCGTGTTCAGGATGGAGCTGATGCCCATGAACAGCATCGCTAGCGCCATCACGTAGAATGTGTGCGGATAGCGCAATGCAAACCGGACGAGGCCCATCAGTCAGCTCCAACATGGCACCGGCAGGGGCGCCAGGGGCGTCACCTGCTTTGGAAGACGATCACTTTGGGCAATTTGGCGCGGCCGAAGCCCCGCGATGCTCGGCTTGCGCCGGCGGAATAGCTAGCCCTGTCGTCACCGGGATAAGGGAGGGAGTGGGGCAGGGCGCTTGTCCGGATTTGCAGCGTTTAGGGCAATCTTGCTGCAATGCGGCGTGAGCCTTTGGCTGCGACGTTTTGTCTCTTAAAAACAAAGTCTTGTGCGATAAAGCTCAGCCTGGTCGCGCGCCGAGCTGGCGCTCGAAGGCCAGCGCCTCCTCCTCGATCCGCTCGGCATTGGCCAGCACCGCCGCGCCTTCGTCGGTCAGTACCAAGCCTTTTCCGGTGCGCTGAAACAGCGTCTGGCCGACCGCCCGCTCCAGCGCCGCAGACGCCGCCCCATGGTCGGCTGGCACAATTTCCGCGCTGCCGCGCCGAGAGTGCCTTCCCGGGCAATGGCGAGGAAAATCCGGAAATCGCTCGATTCCATCGCGCACCCATCCAAACGGAATGGAAATCGTGCAGTAACATTGGTTCGCAAACCAGTCTAAAAACGCGATCTGAAGGGCAGCATCGAGGGTCATTATGCTTAGCGATGAATTGATGCAGGCGGCACTGCTGGAGGCCTATGGGGCGCCTCTGCGGCTGGCGCCATTTCCCCGCCCGCAAGCGGAGGCGGGACAGGTGCTGGTCAGGATCAGAACCAGCGGTGTCAATCCGCTGGACCTCAAGATCCAGGCCGGGGCGGCGGCCCACGCCAAGCAGCCCGCACCGGCCGTGCTGGGCATCGACATGGCGGGGATCGTCGAAGCGGTGGGCCCCGGCGTGACCGGCTTCAAGGCCGGCGATGCGGTCTACGGGATGACCGGCGGCGTCGGCGGCCTGCAAGGTTCGTTGGCGGCATTCGCCGCGGTGGATGCCCGCCTGCTGGCGGCCAAACCGGACGCGATCGGCTGGCGCGAGGCGGCGGCGCTGCCTTTGTCCTTCATCACCGCGTGGGAAGGGCTGGTCGACCGCGCGGGCGTCCAGGCTGGCCAGACGGTGCTGGTGCAGGGCGGCGCGGGCGGCGTCGGCCATATAGCGGTGCAGCTTGCGCGCGCCTTGGGGGCGAAGGTCTTCGCCGTCGATTCCGCCGAGAAGGCGGGCTTCCTCGCGCGCCTCGGTGCCAGCGCGATCGATCGCGCCAGGATGGTCGCGGATTATGTCGACGAGCATACTGGCGGGCGAGGGTTCGACATCGTCTACGACACGGTCGGCGGGGCGGTGCTGGATGCCTCGTTCCAGGCGGTGCGCCGCTTCGGCCATGTGGTGAGCTGCCTCGGCTGGGGCACGCACGCGCTCGCCCCGCTCTCCTTCCGCGCCGCGACCTATTCCGGCGTCTTCACCCTGCTGCCGCTGCTGACCGGCGAGGGCCGCGAGCACTTTGGCGAGATCATGCGCGAAGCGACCCGCCTGGTCGAAGCCGGCGGGATCGTGCCGCAGCTCGATCCCCGCCGTTTCACCTTGCAAACCGTCGAGCAGGCTTATGACGCCATCAGGGCGCGCTCGGCCACCGGCAAGCTCGTCATCGATATCGGCGCGCCCGGCTAGTCACGGCGCAGCTTGTCGATGGTGATCGGCAGGTCGCGGACACGCTTTCCCGTGGCGTGATAGACGGCATTGGCGATGGCCGCCGCGACGCCGACAATGCCGATCTCGCCGACGCCCTTGATGCCCATCGGGTTGATGGTGGCGTCCGGCTCGTCGACGAAGAAGCAGTTGATGTCGTAAATGTCGGCATTCACCGGCATATGATACTCGCCCAGATTGGCGTTCATGATGCGGCCGAAGCGGTGATCGGTCAGCGTCTCCTCGTGCAGCGCCATGCCGATGCCCCAGACCACCCCGCCCAGGAGCTGGCTATGCGCCGTCTTGGTGTTGAGGATGCGCCCCGCCGCGGCCGCACTGACCACCCGCGTGACACGGATGACGCCGATCTGCTCGTCCACCCTCACCTCGACGAAGACCGCCGAATGGGTGTTGCGCGCATATTTGCCGTCGTCCTTGACCGGCGCGGCGGCTTTCTGGTCGATGCGGTCCAGCTTGCCGGCGCGCATCACATCGGCGATCGGGATCGCGCGCGAGGCGTCCTTCTTGCTGACGATCTTGCCGTCCGCGAGCATGACGTCCTTCGGCTTGGCGTCCGCGAGCGGCGAATCCGGCATTGTCTTGGTCACGCCGAGCAGCGTCTTGCGGATGGCCTCGGCGGTCGTGGCGATGGAGTTGGCGACCGAGGCCGCAAGCCATGACCCGCCCTCGACCGGGGATTCCGACAGGGTCGAATCGCCGAGCTTGATGCTGACATTATCGATCGGCAGGCCGAGCATGTCGGCGGCGACCTGGGCCATGATGGTATAGGTGCCGGTGCCGATGTCGGAGGTGGCGGAACTGACTTCGGCATGTCCGTTGGCCGTCATCACGATGCGGACGGTGAGCGGCATTTGCAGCGCTTCCCAGACGCCCGTCGCCATGCCCCATCCCACCAGTTCGCTGCCGTCGCGCATCGAGCGCGGCTCGGGGTTCCGCTTCTCCCAGCCGAAAGCCGCCGCGCCCTGGCGGTAGCATTCGCGCAGCTTCTTGCTGCTATAGGGTCGGTCGGCATTTTGCTCGCGGTCCGAATAGGTGACGAAGCGGAGCTGCAACGGGTCCATCTTCAGCGCGACGGCCAGCTCGTCCATGGCGCATTCGAGCGCGTAGACGCCGGAGGCGGCGCCAGGGGCGCGCATGTCGCTCGGCGTTGAGACGTCGAGCTTGGCCAGCTTGTGACTGTAGCGGGTATTGCCGCATTTATAGAGCTGGTCCGCCCAGGCGACGTCGTTGCGGTTGAAGTCCTCATATTCGGAGGTCTGGGCGATGGCCTCGTGCATGACGGCCTCCAGCGGACCGAGCGCCTTCGCCCCGAGCGCCAGATGCTCGATGGTCGCCGGGCGGTAGCTGAGCCCGTACATTTGCGGGCGCGTCAGCACGAGGCGCACCGAGCGCTCGAGCGCCCGCGCCGCGATCACCGCCAGCGCCACCTGAAATTGCGGCCGCAGGCCCGAGCCGAACGCGCCGCCGACATAGGGCGACACCACCTTCAAATCGTCCGGCTTCATGCCGAAGACGCTGACGAGATAGCGCTGCACATTCTGCACGCCCTGCGTCTTGTCGTAGACGGTCAGCTTGCCGTCGCCTTCCCAGGTGACGGTGGTGGCGAACAGCTCCATCGGGTTGTGATACTCGGTCGGGATGAAATAGTCGGCTTCGTGGCGCACTTCGGCCGCGGCGAAAGCCGCCTCGGCGTCGCCCCGCGGCCGCGACGGCCGCTCGACTTCATGCGCCGTGTCGCGCTGCTCGAGCAGATCGGTGACAAAGGGGTCTTCGATATATTCGACGCGCACCAGCGAGGCGGCGAAGCGCGCAATATCGGCATCCGCCGCCACCACTACGGCGACGGGCTGCCCGTTGAACTTGATCTCATCGTCATAGAGCGGCCGATAGGGCGAGCCCTCGGCGGCCACATCGTCCTTGTAGGCTTTGTCGCGGCTCGCCATCGTCGGACGGTTCTTGTGGGTGATGACGTCGATCACGCCGGCGACGCGCATGGCCTCGCTGGCGTCGATCTTGGCGATGCGCCCCTTGGTGATGGTCGAGGTCACGAGGCTGGCGTGAGCGAGGCCGGGCGCATTGAACTCGGCGGCGTATTTCGCCGCGCCGGTCACTTTGGCGTGGCCGTCGATGCGCGAGGTCGGGGTGCCGATATAAGCTGCCATGGCGGTCACCGGATCTTCTTGCTGGATTGCGATTGCGGCGTGCCGTTGGCCGCCTGGGTCAGCGTGCGGATGATGGCGCGCCGGGCGAGATCGATCTTGAAGGCATTATGCTCGAAGCCCTTGGCGCCACTCAGCACGATGTCCGCCGCCTTGGCGAAGCTGGCCTCATTGGCGGGCTGTCCGGCGAGCGCGGCTTCCGCCGCCTCGACCCGCCAGGGCTTGTGCGCGACGCCTCCGAGCGCCAGCCGTGCTTCCTTGACGGCCTCGCCGTCCATCTCCAGCGCGGCGGCGACCGAGACCAGCGCGAAGGCGTAGGACAGCCGGTCGCGGATCTTCAGATAGCTGTGATTCTTGGCGAAACCCTGAGGCGGAAGCTCGATGGCGGTGATGATTTCGTTCGGTTCGAGATTGTTGTCGCGCTCCGGCGTGTCGCCGGGCAGGCGGTGGAAGTCGGCGAAAGCCATGGTGCGCTCGCCCCCTGGCCCCATCACCCGCACCGTCGCCTCGAGTGCCGCGAGCGCGATGCTCATGTCGGAGGGATAGACGGCGATGCAGCTTTCGCTGGTGCCGAGAATGGCGTGCATGCGGTTGAGGCCCTCGATGGCCGAACAGCCGCTGCCCGGCTCGCGCTTATTGCAGGGCGTCGCGATGTCATAGAAGTAGTAGCAGCGCGTCCGCTGCATCAGGTTGCCGCCGGTCGAGGCCATGTTGCGCAATTGCTGCGAGGCGCCGGCCATGATGGCGCTGGCAAGCAGCGGATAGCGGCTCTCGACCAGCGGGTGATAGGCAAGGTCGGTGTTCGGCACCAGCGCGCCGATGCGCAGGCCGCCATCGGGAGTTTCCTCGACGCTCTTCAGCGGCAGGCGGGAAATGTCGATCAGCCGGCTCGGCTGTTCGACGTCGCTCTTCATCAGGTCGAGCAGATTGGTGCCGCCGGCGATGAACCGCGCCCTCGGGTCGGCCGCGATCTGGCGCACGGCGTCGGCCACTTCATTGGGGCGCGCATATTGGAAATTGATCATGAATTGCCACCCATTGCGGACATGGCCTGCTGGATCGCGGCGACGATGTTGGGGTAGGCGCCGCAGCGGCAGATATTGCCGCTCATCAATTCGCGGATTTCCTCGGCCGTGTGCGCCTTGCCTTCGGCGAGCAGTCCCGCCGCCGAGCAGATCTGGCCCGGGGTGCAGTAGCCGCATTGGAAGGCGTCATGGTCGATGAAGGCCTGCTGCAGCGCATGCAGCTTGCCGTCGGCCATCAGGCCCTCGATGGTCGTCACCTCGGAGCCGTCCTTCATGACCGCCAGCGTCAGGCAGCTATTGACGCGGCGCCCGTCGACCAGAACGGTGCAGGCGCCGCACTGGCCGTGGTCGCACCCCTTTTTCGTGCCGGTGAGGTCGAGAGTGTCGCGCAGAAGGTCGAGCAAACTCGTCCATGGCGCAATCTGGAGCTGCTTTAAGTCTCCATTGATCTTCAAGGAAACTTTGATTTTTGGGGGGGTGGGTATGGATTCGCTGATCGGCCGTGTTGCTTCGATCGTGCGCACCATTAGCGTTCTCCGCGTGATGACGAACTCATCCGTGCCTTTTAGCTTCCGTCCGTTGCGCGAGGCTGGCGGAAGAGGCGGTGGACCATGGGAGCGCCGGTGAGAGAGGAACCCGGCTGGAGTACGGCCATGGTTGGCTCTTGTCTGAACGCCAAGGTTGCGACGCGGTTCCGCCTGCGCGCCAAAGGCGCTGACGTCGCTAGAGGTCGTTGACCTTGATATAGCGCTCCAGCCGCTTCCGCTCGCCTTCGGCGGCATGATAGTGGCCTTCCAGGACATGGTAGGCTTCCGCGAGGCGCTTGCCTTCGCCTTCCAGCTTTTGGTACGCTGCCACGAGCCGCCGGCGTTCCTTCTCCATCGCGGCCTGGACGGGATCGGGGTGGAAGATGCTCGTCCGCGCGGCCGGCATGGCGGCGGGAGGCTGGCGGGCGAGTTCGGCGACGATCAGCCGGGTGCGGGCCCAAAGCTGGCGATCGGTGTCGAAGACGGTGAGATATTTGCGCCAGTTGGCATAGGCCAGCCGGTAGAGCTCATCCGGGTCATCCAGCAGGCGCCGCAAGCTGGCGACGGTCCGGTCCAGGTCGAAATCCAGCAGGATGAAATCCTCGCCCGGCGTGAGGGACGGGTTGAGCTCGAGCGGATCGTTGATGCAGTTCAGGACGCCGCGGCAGCCGGCCTCGATGCAGGCGCCGGTCGGGAAGCCGTCGAAGGCGCCCGGCGCCAGAACATGGGGCCGGTTGACGGAAATGATGGCGTCCATCGACGCATAGAAGCTGGCGAAGAAATCGCTGGGCTGCCTGCCGTGGAAGACGAATTGCGCCTCCGCGCCGCCCAGCGCGATATCGCCGGCGCCGTAATTCCCAACGACATGAAACCGCAGCCGGGGATCGCCGGAGGCCAGGGCGGTGGCGATGCGGACGAATTCGTCATAGCCCTTCGAGACGAGGTCGCCGGCATATTTATGCGCGACGAAGCAGAGATCGAGCGTGTCCTTCTGGCGGCCGAATTGCTGCTTGTCGCGGTGGAAGTCGAAATCGCCACGGCTCTCGAAGACGCCGCCGAAAACCAGCGCGATCCGGGCCGGATCGCAGCCGAAGCGTGAGATCAGATAGTCCTTCGTGACCTTTTGCGTGGCGATGATCTTGCGGCACAAGGGAGAGGCGACGATCGGAAGCAGCTTGGCGTCGGACTCCGCCTGGTCGAGCCCGAAGCCGCCGCCCGGATAGAGCTGAAAGATGAATGGCAGCTCGAGCGCCTCGAAAAACGGCAGCAGCGCCGACGCGTTGGCGAGGAAGGTGACATAGGCGAGGCGGCCATTGGCGGCGGAGCCATCGCCGAACGGCACGATCCTGGCCTTGAGCGCCGGATCGAGTTTGAGCGCCTCGAGGGCTGCCGCGAAACGCTGATCGCGGTCGCGCGGATGCTGCTCGGTGGAGACGATCTTGGCGTCGAAGAACGACAGGTAATGGCCGTATTCCAGGTTGCGGAACGGCGAGTATCCCGTGGGAAGGCTGTCGTCGAATATGAGCAGGTCGGCGTGATGTCCCGCCGCATCGGTGTTCTGCAAAGCTACGCCTCCGCACAATTTCCCGGAAGCGCGACCCGCGTCCCGGCGCCCGCGGCATCTCCATGCCCGCTTGCTCACCCCGGCCTTTAGCCGGTGAGCGCGATATCCTTGGCGCGGAACGACGGGATCCAGCGCATGGATGGTTGCACGACATTATGATGGTAGGAGCCCAGCAGCTCGACCGGGATTTCCACCGTATTGGCCCCGGAGGCGAGCAGGCCGGCGCCGAGCCGGTCGATCAGCGGTGACGAGGGCCGGTTGGAAAAATAGAAATCCGACCATTCGGAAGCGGACAGCACGATCGGATAGATCTTGTTGCGCTTGGCGAATGTCAGCACGGCCGGAATGACGCCGATATTCTGCAGCGAGGCGGTTTGCGACTCGCAGAAATCATTGCAGATGAAGAGGCCGCCCGGACTGAGCTTGGGGAACCAGAGATTGAGGTCGCGCAGCACATATTCATAGGTGTGGCTGCCATCGAGATAGATGACGTCGAGGGAGGCGTCGGCGAACCGGCTTGCGGCCTCGGCAATGTCGAGCCGCAGCACCTGCACCGATGGGTCGCCGCGAAAGCGCTCCATCACCTTGGCATAGGCCGCCTGCAAGGATTTGTCCGGGTTGCCGCCAAAATAATCCTTGAAAATGGAGCGGATATGCCTGGATTGCGGCGCCGTTTCCAGGACGAAATCATATTTCGCGTAATCCCAATGGTCGATCAGCGTCAGCCGGCCGGGATTGAGGACGCGGCGGCAATGGTCGGAAAACGCGCCCTCGAAGACGCCGAGCTCGACCATGGTCGAGACCGCGCCGGGGCCGATGAATTCGATCAGCGCATGCCGATCCGCAAATGCAATAATCATGCGGCACAATCTATGCGTGCGCTTCGCGCATGCCAAGCGCACATCCAGGCGAGGCCAAACTTATCCACGGGCGCAACGGTTTTGCGCGCCGGGGGCGCGGGGCGTGCGTGAAGGCTTGTCAATTCGTGGCGCCCGCGCATTGCAACCACAGGTTTTGCTTGGTAATCATGCCGCCTGCGAATTTAGAGCCTTGGGCGGAGCAGGCGGCGACCCCTGCCGCGGCCGTTCGGGCGATTTGCACTTGGCCTGCACGATTTCCCTTGAGCGCGAGGACACAGTTTTGAGCTTTACCGCCCACAACATCAGGCTTCCCGACGGACGCGAGACCTTCCCGGAAATCGGATATCTGGTCGCGGACAGCACCTGGATGAAGGCGGCGGCGCGGGTGCTGAGGGTCGTCTATGGCGAGGCGCTGCCGGAGAAATCGATCGCGGATCTGGGCTGTCTGGAGGGCGGCTACACCGCCGAGTTCTCGCGCATGGGGATGCGGGCCGTGGGCATCGAAGTCCGGCAGGCGAATTTCGAAAATTGCCAGCGCGTGCGCCAGGAGCTCGGGCTGCCGAATCTGGATTTCAAAAAGGACGACGTCTGGAATCTGGCCGAATATGGCCAGTTCGACGCGATGTTCTGCTGCGGGCTGCTCTATCATCTGGACCAGCCGGCAAAGTTCATTCGTCTGATGGCGGACCATGCGCGCGGGGTCGTCATCATCAACACCCATTATGCGGTCGAGAAGGAGAGCGCGGTGTTCAAGCTGTCGCCGCTCACCGAGAATGAGGGACTGCCGGGCAAATGGTATGCCGAGCACAATGCCGAGTCCGAAAGCGAGATCGAGGCATTCAAATGGACGAGCTGGATGAACAAACTGTCCTTCTGGCTGACCAAGCCGGCGATCCTGCAAACACTGCAGGATTGCGGCTTCGATCTGGTCTTCGAGCAGTCGGACTGGCTGCATGACGGCATCCGGCCCTCGATGGAGGGCGGCTATTACAGCACCCATCATCGCGGCATGTTCGTCGGCATCCGGTCGGCGGAGATTCAGCGCGCGGCCGCCGGCCGCCGGTAAAGCGCGGCCAGCGCCCGCCGAGCGGCCGGCACCGCGGCATTCAGCATTCCGACCCACCAGCCGTCGAACCGCATCAGCGGGTAGGCGACAAGGCACACGACCAGCGCGGTCGGCGCATAGAGGACGAGGGCCAGCCAGAGCGGCGGCACTTTTGCGCCCGCCAGAATGCACATCCATGACGTGAACGAGCACAGCACGAAGACGTGCAGGAGATAGAAGGGGAAGGACATTCCACCGAGAAAAGCGCCGAGCCTTCCGGAGAGCAGCGCGCGAAGCCCCGGATGGTAGAGCGCGACGCTCATGAAGCACATGGCGGCGACATTTTGGATGATGACCCAGGCCCAAAGCTGCGTGCCGGCCGGCAGCGTAGCGGCCCAGCCCCAGAGGCCGGCAGGGTCGAGCAGGTTGTAGGAAAATAGCACGAGGCCGAGTGAAACGAGCCCGATGGCAAGCCAATTGGCCATGCTGGCATCGCGGCCATATCTTTCATGCAGCAAACAGAAGATCATGCCGAGAGGAAAGCAGCTCAGATAGGGGTGATGGGCAGCGGCGGCGGCGGCAACGACCGCGAGCAGCAGCAGCGGCAGCCGCAGGCAGATCACGAGGGCCATCGCAAAGGTGACGAAGCTGCCGATCAGTTCCCAGTGCATCGTCCAAAGCACTTCGTTGAATTTGGGCGCGCTGCCGAGAAACGCCCAGAAGGAGGCTTCCTGCAGCACCCCGCCGATGTTTTCCGCGTGCCGGCCATAGCCCCTTAGCAGGAACGGCAGGTAGGGCTCGCTGCCCGCAATCACCTGTGCGGGTCTTGGAAAAGCCCCGCTTACGGCCCCGAAAATATAGGCGAAGCCGGCTAGGAGCACAGGCCCGGCGAGGCGCGGCCAGCGCTTGATGGCGGCGTCGGCGATGTCCAAAACGCGGCCGCTTCTGAGCGGGCGGCGGCTCAGCACGAAGCCGGAGAGCACGAAAAACACGATGACGGCAGCGGAGCCATTGAAGAGGGTATAAAACGGCGTGCCGTTGGCGCTTCGCTCCAAGCCCGGCGCGAAATTGCGGAAGAAATGGCCGGTGAAGACGATGAATGCCGCCGCGCCGCGGATCGCGTCGAGCCCGGTTACTTTGTCCGAGGGGGATGTCCGCGGCCGGTCCACGAAGGCGCCTGCTCAGCCGCTGGGATCGGGTTTGGCTTCGCCGGGGCGCATCATCGCATAAAGGCCTCGCAACTGGCGGCCGAGTCTCAGAATTTCCCGCTTGACCTTGTGTTGGAATTGCAGCGGCGCCCGCCTGCTCTGGACCAGCGGCGCCTGCGGGCCCAGTCTCGCGATGGCGCCGATGCGCGCCAGCACGGAGCATTCGCCGGCCGTGAAATCGCCCTCGGTCCGGCCCCGCAGCCAGGGGCTCTCGATGCCGCGAAGCAGATGGAAATCGACCATGGTGAAGCCGTAGCTGGCCCAGGCCGCCCTGCCGGCGTCGGTGTCCAGCAGCCGCATGCACATGTCGTTGGCGACCCAGGAGGCAATCGGCGAGATCGCGCCGGTCATCGACCACAGGTAAAGCGCTTTCTCGACGGCGAGATCGTAGCGCGGGTCGCTCGGCGGCAGCCGCGAGCCGAAGGCCAGGAAGAAGTCGCTGGCGGACATCGACTGCATGAATTCGGAGAAGATGTCGAAGAACTCGTTGCGGTCGCGCGTCGAGGCGGCGGGGGAGGGCGCGCTGGTATTGTCGTGGATGCGAAAGCGGACGAGCTTTTCATCGAGCACATGGATCTCGGCGCGCCTCACGATGGCGAGCCACATCTTGTAATCGGGCAGTTGCCGCAATCGATTGTCGTAGAGGCCGGCGCTGTCATAGAGGCTCTTGCGGATCAGCACGGAGGGGTGGCAGAAGCAATTGCCGCCTTCCAGCAGCCGTCGCATCCAGGCATGGCGCGACCGGTTCTCCACCCGGAAAACATCGCCGTGGCCGCCGCCCTTGTCGCCCAGTTCCTCGCTATATTTGCCGATCCAGGAAACGTTGGTGAAGACCGCGCCGATATTGGGATCGGATATGAGCCAGGGGAGCTGCCGCTCCAGCTTGGCGGGCTCCCACAGATCGTCGGAATTGCAGATCGCGATCAGGGGACAGCGCGCGGCCCGGATGCCGATATTGAGGCTCTCGCTGCCGCCGGCATTGCGGTCGAGCGCGATGATCTTGATGCGCGGATCGTCCAGCCCGCGCAGCCGCGTCAGGCTGTCGTCGGAGGAGGCGTCCTCGACGACGATGATCTCGGCGACGGGATGGGTCTGGTTGAGAACGCTGGCGACCGCGTCCAGGACGTAGGGCGCGTGATTATAGGACGGCACGATCACCGAAATCTCAGGCATTTGCGACCTCCCGGCGGAGCGCATCAGCACGGCGGCCGATATTTTGAGAATAGCGCGCGGGCAGATGCGTCTGCATCGCCAGCAATGTCTCCAGCGTCTTCGAAATCTTGCGGCCCCGGTCGAGCGAGGACCAAGCGCCATTGGGCGAGATGTGATAGGTCGAGAGCACGGCGGGGAAAAAATCCATGCCGAGCCCCCTGGCGGCCATGATGGTGTTGACCATCCAATCGTAGCCAAAGCTTTCCTGCGTGTCGGCGAGGATGTCCCGGAACACGGAGGTCTTGTAGAAGCAATTGGTGAAGGAGGCGGGGTAGTTTTCCTCGATCAGATCGAAGGCGGAGAGCCTGGAATAGCGCTCCGGATGGAGCTGCGCGGCGCCGAGCCGGTAGCGGCCGCCGTCCCGGATCAGGAACCGGTTGAAGCAGGACGGGGCTTCCGAGCGGGCGAGAAAAGCGGCGAGGATTTGCAGCCGCGTGTTCGAGGTCCAGACGTCGTCGGCCTCGAGCGGGGCGACGAAGGCGCTGTCGCAGAGGTCGAGCAGCTTCCGGTAATTGCCCATCACGCCGAGATTGGCGGGGTTGACGAGCAGTTCGATATTGTCGTGGCGGGCCGCCCAGGCGGCGGCCTTTTCGGCGGAGCGGTCGGTCGAGGCGTCGTCGCAGATCAGCACGCGGATGTCGCGGAAGATCGATTGCCGGACGACGGAGTCGACGGCCGCGTCCAGGGTCTGCTCATTGTTGTAGACGGGGATAATGACGGTGATCATCTGACATTGGTGCCCAGAACGGCCCTCAGCACGGCGGCGATATTCTCGACGTCGGCGCCGCTCACGCCGCTGTGGAACGGGAGCGCGAGCACGTCGCGGCTGGCCTGGCGCGCAACCGGGATCGCGGCGTCCTGCGGATGGCTGTAGCCGAAGGAGACGTCGCTGGTGAGAGGGTAGAAATATTTCCTGGCGAGGATGCCGCGCAGCTTGAGCTGGGCCTGGGCATGGTCGCGCAAATGCACGCGGTCGGCGTCGAAACGGATGATGTAGTAGATATCGGTCGCGCTGTCCTCCGGGCCGGGGAAGAGGGAGATGCCGGCAAGATCGGCAAAGACGCTGTTATAAAGCAGGCGCAATTGCGAGCGGGCGCGCCCCTCCTCGCCGATCTTGTCGAGGACCGCGAGCCCCATGGCGGCGGACAGCTCGGACATCTTGGCGTTGGTGCCGCATTGGGTGATCGAATCCTCCGATTCGATGCCGAAATTGCGGAGGCCGCGCAGCTTCTCGGCGAGCGCCGAACTCGACGTCTCGATGGCGCCGCCCTCGCCCGTGTGGAACATCTTGGTGGCGTGGAAACTATAGGCGACGGCATTGCCGAACTGTCCGATGGGCGTGCCCCGGAAGGCGGCGTTGAAGGAATGCGCGGCGTCGTAGACGACGGCGAGGGCATGTTTGTCGGCGATCTTCTGGATGGCGTCGACATCGCAGATGCGGCCATAGACATGCACGCCCATGATCGCCTCGGTGCGCGGGGTGATCGCGGCTTCGATCCGGGCGGGATCGATGGTCAGATTATGCGGATCGATATCGACGAAGACCGGCTGCGCGCCGGCCCAGACGATGGCGTGCGTGGTGGCGCAGAAGGTGAAGGGCGTGGTGATGACTTCGCCCTTCACGCCGAGCCCCTGCAGGGCCAGTTGCAGCGCGATGGTGCCGTTGCTGACCAGGATCAGATTGCGCGCCGCGACCAGCTCCCGCAGACGCAGTTCCAGCAGGGAGAGCAGCGGCCCGTTATTGGTGAAGCGGCGTTCCGCGAAGGCGATGCGCAAATAGCTGGTGAAGCGCTCGAAATCGGGGACGATGGGCTGGGAAACGGTCAGCATTTGGCTTGCCCCATCGGCCGGGCCGGCACGCCGACCACCGTGCTTCCCGCCGCGACATCCCGGATGACGACCGCGCCCGCCCCGACGACGGACTTCCTGCCGACGGTGATCGGCCGCTCGGCGGTGCCGTTCATGATGGTGGCGCCGGTGCCGAGAAAGACTTCATCCTCGACGCGGACGCGCCCGGCCAGGGTGCAGCCCGGCGAGATGCTGACGAAATCGCCGATCCGGCTTTCATGCGAGATGGTCGAGCCGAGATTGACGATGGTGCCCCGGCCGAGCGTCACCTCCGCCGATATGCAGCAGCCGGCGAGCACCTGGACGCCGGGCGCCGGCGCGAAATCATAGGCAACGAACGCGCGCGAACTGACGAAGGCGCTTTCCTCGCCGATCCGGCTCTCGATGGCGCGGGTGATGCGGAGCCGCTGCGACGGGTCGCCCACCGCGATCAGCCAATTGGCCTTCGGATGGCGGCGGCAGGCGGTCTCGAAATCGAGCACGTCGAAACCGGCCTGCTGGCGCCCGGACTCGAAATCGTCGACAAGGCAGAGCACGCCGTCCCGGCCGAAATCAAAGATGAGCTGGGCCAGGAGGTCCTTCGCATGGCCGCCCGCGCCGTAAATACAAAATCGATTCACTTCGGTTAATTCGCCTTGCCGAGTTTTAAGCAGATTTTGCCCATGAAACTTGCCGCAACCTTAAGTTGCGAAATGCGGGGCCGCAATCCCTTTTGCGTAGCACGGCGCCGCATGGCGATGCGACTCAGTGGAAATCCCTACGCGGGTCTCAATCTTCGCGGAAGGCGCGCGCGAACTGGTCGGTCAGCGGCTTCGACAGATAGGAGAGCACGGTGCGCATATGCGTCTGGAGGTGGGCTTCAGCCGGCATGCCCGGCACGAGCTGCAAACCCTTCAGCCGGGCGATCTCGGCGTCGGAGATGGCGATGCGGATGGCATAATAGGTCTGGCCGGTGCGGCTGTCGCGGGTGACGTCGGCGGCGATGACGCGGACCGAGCCGTTGAGGCGCGGCGTCGCATTGTGGTCGAAGGCGGAGAAGCGGATCTGCACGTCCTGGCCGAGGCGGACCAGGTCGATGCTCTGCGGCGGCACGCGCGCCTCGATGGACAGCCCCTCGGCCTGCGGCACGATCAGCATCAGCGTCTCGCCGGGGCCGATGACGCCGCCGACCGTCTGCACCGCGAGCTGATGCACGATGCCCGATTGCGGCGCGCGGATCTCGGCGCGGCGATAGGTGTCCTCCGCCGAGATCCGGCGTTCCATCAGCTCGCCGAAGCGGGCGTCGATGTCGCGCAGGTCGCGCAGCACCTCGGTGTGCAGATCCTGGTCGATCTGGATGATCTTCAGTTCGGTCTCGGCGATCTTGCCCTTGGCCTGGGCGATCGAGGAGATGATCTGGCCCTTTTCGCCCTCGAGGCGGGTGGCGTCGCGGCGCATGGAGGTGACCCGGCTCATCGGCAGCAGGTTGCGCGCGTAAAGGCTCTCAACGCCGCGCAGCTCGTCGTGAATGAAGGCGATCTCCTGGGCCTTGGCGTTACGCTGGGCCTCCAGGCCCTTCACCTCCTCGAAGAATTGCGCGATGCGCTCGCGAAGCTGGCCCTCCTGTCCGGCGCGGGCGGCGCGGCGCGCCTCGAACAGCTTCAGCTCGCCCGCGATCAGGCGCGCGACATTGCCGGCGCCGGCGCGGCTGGTGAGGTCCTCCGGGAAGGTCACGGCGGCGGCGCCGTCCTGTTCGGCGAGCAGCCTTGCCCGGCGGCCGGCCAGTTCGTCGAGCGTGTTGGTCACCATGGCCAGATTGGCCCCGGTCAGCGTGTCGTCGAGGCGGATCAGCACCGCGCCGGCTTCGACATGGTCGCCGTCGCGGACATTGAGCTTGGAGACGATGCCGCCGATCTGGTGCTGGACCTTCTTCACGTCGGTCTCGACGATCACCGCCGCCGGGGCGATGACGGCGCCGGCGAGCGTCGCGGTCGCCGCCCAGCCGCCGATGCCGATGACCAGCAGGGCGAGCAGCAGGCAGCCGAGCTGGACGTGACGCCTGATCGCGGCGCTGCTCGCGTTGCGGCGGCTGGCGGATGCGGGCGCTGCGAGGATGGCGGGGCTCATGCCTTGCGCCTCGATGCGGCCTCGGCCAGCGCGCCGCCATCCGGCAGCGAGGGCGCGGGTTTCGACGCCGGCTTGAGGGTCTGGCGCAGCACTTCCGCCTTGAGGCCGAAATATTGCAGCGTGCCTTCGCTCATCACGGCGACCAGATCGAGGGCGGCGATGGCGCTCGGCCGGTGCGTCACCACGATGATGATGCCGCCGCGCTCCATGACGCCGCGAATGGCCACGGTCAGCGCGTCCTCGCCTTCGGTGTCGAGATTGGCGCTCGGCTCATCGAGCACGATCAGGAACGGGTCGCCGTAGAAGGCGCGGGCAAGGCCGATGCGCTGGCGCTGACCGCTGGAGAGCGCGCCGCCCTCGGGGCCGATGCGGGTCTCATAGCCCTGTGGCAGCATCAGGATCATCTTGTGGACATTGACGGCCTGGGCGGCCTTGAAGATCGCGGCGGGGTCGGCGGCGGGATCGAAGCGGGCGATGTTTTCCGCGATAGTGCCGTCGAACAGCGCCGGGTCCTGGGGCAGGTGGCCGATATGGCGGCCGATCTGGGAGGGATGCCATTGGTCGAGCGTGGCGCCGTCCAGCCGCACGGTGCCGCGCAGCAGCGGCCAGGCGCCGACGATGGCGCGCAGCAGCGTCGATTTCCCCGCCGCGCTCTGGCCGATCACTCCGAGCCCTTGCCCGGCCTTGAGGCGGAAGCTGACATTCTGGATCAGCGGCTCGGTCAGGCCGGGGGCGCTGGCCGCCACGGCGTCGAGCGTGAGGCCCTGCGTCGGGGCGGGGAGCGGCATTGGCATCGGCTTCACCGCGGCGAAGGGCGAGCGCAGCAGCGTTTCGAGGCGGGCGATGGCCTGCCGGGCGGCGAGGAAGGATTTCCAATGGCTGATGGCGGTGTCGATCGGCGCGAGCGCGCGCGAGGAGGTGATCGAGGAGGCGATGATGGCGCCTGCCGAGACATCGCCCTTGATGACGAGATAGGCGCCAGTCGCCAGGATTGCCGATTGCAGGAAGCTGCGGAAGACTTTCGCCACCGAGCCGAAGCCGCCGGAGACATCGCTCGCCGCCTGCTGGGCGGTGAGATGGCGCTCGCTCGCCGCCAGCCAGCGTTCGACCATGCGGTCGGCGAAGCCCATGCTGTGCAGCACCTCGGCGTTCTTGCGGCCCTCGGCGGCGAGCCCGGCGCGGTGCTGGCCGTGCGCCGTCGCATCGGCGGTCGAGGCGCGCGAGAGATGGTCGGTGAGGAAGGTCAGGATGAGCAGCAGGACGACGCCGCCGGTGGCGATGAGGCCGAGCAGCGGGTGCAGCAGATAGACGAAGATCAAATAAATCGGGATCCAGGGCAGGTCGAAGATGGCGGCCGGCCCGGGCCCCGAGAGGAAGCCGCGCACCGTGTCGAGATCGCGGATCGGCTGCAAGCCATCGCCCGAGGCCGTCATGCGCAGCGGCAGCCCGAGCACGGCGCGGTAGGTGCGCTCGCCGAAGCTCTCGTCGACGCGGGAGGCGACGCGCACCAGGAGCCGCGAGCGGATCACGTCGAAGCCGGCCTGGAACAGGAACAGCCCCGCGACGACGACGGTCAGGGCGACGAGGGTCGGCACGCTCTGGCTCGGCAGCACGCGGTCATAGACCTGGAGCATGAACAGTGAGCCGGTCAGCGCCAGCAGGTTGATGATGCCGGAGAAGGCCGCGATGCCGAGAAAGGCGCCGCGCATCGAGGACAGGACGGTGCGGATCGAGGCCGCCTGCGCGCTCGGCGCGGGCGGATCAGCGTTCGCCCCATGGCCGCGCCTGGAGAGGAAGGTCCAGCACGATCGAAAAAACCGTCTCATCATTGGCCGGGCGAACGCGTTGAGAAGCGAAAATGAGCGGCCGGGCTTGGCCGGTTGGACTGACCGGCCGCCTCCAAGGCGTAGGCTCTCGAAAACCGGCGCCGGACTTGCCAGGGCGCTCCGGCCAAGGCGGGATGCATCCGATCCCACCTTGGCATTTCCGGTCTAAACAATCAGGAAATCGTCATGCGTCATTTGCGGGGCGTCCGTTAACACCGCCACGAGCTGGACCTTCTGATCGCCGCGGCCATCCGCGTCCCATAACAGGCGCCCGTTGGAGGTGTCGTAAAGCAGCGAGGGGCCGGTCGTGGTCGTGTAGGCTGCATTATTGGCGTAGAGCGGGACGTGGAAGGCGCTTTCGAAATGCACCGCCTGCCCCGGCGCGAGGCCGAAGCCGCTCGCCGAAAGCAGGATCTTGTCCTGGCCGGGCGTGAAGTCGGTGATGGTGTCTCCGGCTTCGGCGGGGGAGGCGAAGTAGAAGCCGTCCTTGCCGGCTCCGCCGGTGAGGGCGTCCTTCCAGGCGCCGCCGTCGAGCCAGTCGTCGCCCGCGCCGCCGACCAGCGTGTCCATCTTGATGCCGCCGCTCAGCCGGTCGTTGCCGAGCCCGCCCTCGAGCCGGTTTTCGCCGTCATTGCCGGTCAGCGTGTCGCCAAAAGCGGTGCCGGTGAGGTTCTCGACGCCGAGATAGCGGTCCCCGGCGGCGCTGCCGGCATTCTTGCTGCTGTCGAGCAGATTGGCGACCGCCGCCACGTCCGAGCCCGCATAGGTGACGGTGTCGAAGCCGTTGAAGCCGTTCATGGTGTCGGCGCCGAGGCCGCCGCTCATCAGATCGTTGCCGTCGCCGCCATTGATCTGGTCGTCGCCCGCGCCGCCGACCAGCAGATCGTCGCCCGCCCCGCCATTGAGCCGGTCGGCTCCGGCATTGCCGTAGATCTGGTTGTTGGCGGCGTCGCCATTGATGGTGTCATCGCCCGCGCCTCCGTTGAAGGTGCTGGCGGTGGCGATATGGGCATAGTTGAAGGGGTTCGGATCGACCGGCGGTGCGACGGGGTCGGGCGCCCAGAGGTCGGTGTGGAAACTTGCCTCGCCGAGCGCGGCGGCATTGCTGTTCTGCAAGGTCGCGAGCGTGACAAAGCTGTTGCCGCCGCCGTCCTGATCGAGCTGCACCTGCACGTTGCTTCCGTCCTGGACGAAGCGCGCATAGCCGTCGCCGATCACATCGACGTCGCCCCAGTTCAGCCGCGCGGACATCACCGAAAGATCGATGAGATCGCCGCCCGCGCCGGCCTGGAAGTCGGTGATGACGTCGCCGCCCTCCTGCGCGCTGTGGAAGGCGAAGCGGTCCTGGTCGGCGCCGCCGGTGAGCACGTCCGTGCCCAGGCCGCCCCAAACATAATCGGCGCCCGCCGCGCCGTTGATCGTATCGTTGCCCTTGCCGCCCAAAAGCAGATCGTTGCCCGCCGTGCCGGTGATCAGGTCGTCGGGATTGGCCAAGGCGCGGACATAGGTGGTGTCGGTGACGGTGACGGCGGCGGCGGTCGCCAGATTGCCGGCGTCGTAGGATTCGAAGGTGGAATGCGCGATGGTGTTGTTCAGCGGATGCTCAATCCCGATGGTCGAATAGGATTGGGTCTCCCTCAGCGCGATGTGGTCGAGGTCGATGCCACGGGCGTCTTCGTGCCCCCATTCGTAAAAGGCGACGCCGCGCGCGTTGCCCGCGCCGCCGCTGTCCGTCATGGAGCCGTCGATGCCGCGCGCCATCAGGAAGCCATGGCTGTCGAAGGCCATGACATTGTCGAAGCTGCCATTCACGGTTTCCGAATGCCACGTCCAGGCGAAATTGCGCGTGCCATAGGCGACGCTGTCGGAGACGTCCATGCCGATATCGGCGCCGAAATTGGAGATATAGGCTTTGCCGGCGGCGACCGGGATGCCGTTGGCGTCGGCCGCGTGGGTGACGTTCTGGGCGTAAAGGCCCTGCACGGTCGTGCCCGTCGAGCTCAGCGAGTGGACCGCGACGCCCTGAATGGCGCCGTCGGCCATGTTGATGACCGAGAGGTCGTGCACGACAGCGTTGACGCCGTTGACGACGCTGACCGCCATGCCGACACCATCGTGGATGGCGAGATTGTCGAGATGCGAATTGATGGTGTCGCGGAATTCGACCAGCGAGGGCGTGGAGTTGAAATTGCGGGTGTCGCCGATGATTTCGCCGTTCTTGACGGTGAACTCGCCGCTCTGAAAGCCGGCGGCGCGGACATTGGTCTGGTAATGCGACTGATCGATCAGCGCGCCCTTGAAGGTCACGACATTGCCGGTGATCGAAGTGATCTGCATCGCCTGGCCCATGAAGGAGCCGGGCTCGGTGATCTTGTCGCCCGGCAGCAGATCGTCCGAGACCACCTTGACCCAGCCGCCGACCGCCAGCGCCGCCGGCGGCGCGCCGTAGGCAATCGTGGTATTGCCCTGCGCGTCGAGGCCGACGCCGACATGCTCGGCGGTGGTTTGCTGGCCTTTCGCCGTGATGACGCCGACGGCTCCGACCTGTTGCAGGGTCGAGCCGTTCAGGTCCAGCGTGATATCGCGGTTCTGCACGTTGACCGTGAGCCCGCGGCTGATCGCGACGGTCTGATTCTCGGCCAGAATGATGGTGGTGCCTGTTTGCGCGGTCGCCAGCGCCTGGATGATGTCGGCCTCGGTCGCACCGGAGGCAAGACGGATTTCCTGTACCAAAGTGTCTCCTCAAACTCATGGATGAGGCGGGACGCGGCTGGCCTCGTGCCAGGGGACCCGCACATTGTGAGCGTCAGAATTGACGTGGATAGCGGCGTGCCGGCGGGTCAGCCGATGCGTAATGCATGGTGCCGGACGCGAGCGCTGCGGGCGCGGCGAATGCACCGGCCCTCGTATTGAGGAGGATAAATGAAAGTTTTAGAAAATAAAACTGATCGCTGTGTCTTTAGTTATTGGAGGATTGTACAAGAGCCTCGACTTGGCTTGCCGCAACTAACGAATTGGGAATGTTTGGCGAGACTGGGAATTTATTGCAGCCGGGGGCGCAGGCCGGGGCGGCAGCCGCTCGCTGGCGAGCAGGCATAAAAAAAGCCGCCTTCATGGGACGGCTTTTTATCGCGGCCTCGATTCGCTTTCGCATTGCCTTCATGGGGCGGTGCTCCGGCCGGTTCGAGGAAACCCGCGCTCGCGACTGAGGCCACCCTATTCAGCGTTCGCGCTCGGGTCAACTGCCTGCGGCCGTTTGTTTTTCATGGTGGCCCTAGGGCAACTGCGCGAGATCGGGTGGGCGCGGACACCCGGCTCAGAGATAGGCGAGCCACCAGCGGGACGACCGGCGCTTGACCCCCGCATACCAGCGCGCCGCCGGGTAGAGCAGGGCCACGATCAGCAGCCAGAAGGCATAGGTCCCGCCAAGTCCGAAGCCCCAGTGCAGGGCGAGAATCTGCTCGCGATTGGCCAGCGGGTTTTGAAACACGGACGCCGGCATGCCCATGGCCAGGCCGATCAGCAAACTGATCGCCCGCCCGATGTAGAGATGCAGGACATAGGCGAAGAGCGGCACCCGCCCGAATGTCAGCAGGAGATTCGCGGCCGGGCCGCGCAGCCGGTCGAGGGCGGCCGCCAGCGGAAGCGAGATGCCAAGCATCAGCAGCACATAATCGAGCGAGGGCGGGTATTTCGAGACATTGATGAAGGACAGGACGGTGAACAGTTCGCTGGTCTGCGCGGCCCAGGGCTTCGGGTCTCCATAGAGATTGACGGTACGCAGAACGGCGAACAGGGCAAACGCCCCCAGGCCCAGCGCTGTGAGGCTCCGGCGCCGCGCCGCCGGCTCCTGCTTAAAGACGAAACCGAGGCCGTAACCCAGGCACATGATTCCGAACCAGGGCACGAACGGATAGGTGACGGTGCCCGGAGCGACCGCGAGCGGGCCCGGCTTCAGCGCCAGCGTCCAAAGCACCTGGGGCACGCCGAGAGCGGCCGGATCGAGCGGCGTCAGTAAGCCGTGGCCGGCGACGATGACCGCGCCGAGCGCCAGCACCGCCGCCTGCGGCAGGCGGATCACGGCGGCAAGGAGGATCATCGAGACGCCGATGGCCCAGATCACCTGCAGGAAGGCGAAGGGCCATGCGAGGAAAAATGCGAAGGAGACCACGGTGATCTCCACCGCGATCAGCCAGAGCCCCCGCGTTACGAGAAACGGTCCCAGCCGCCGGCCGCTGCTGCCATTGACGCGCTGGAGATAGACGGAGACGCCGGCGAGAAAGACGAAGGTCGGCGCGCAGATATGCGTGATCCAGCGGGTCAGGAACAAGGCCGGCGTCGTCTTTTCGAGATCCGTCGCGCTGAAGGCGATCGCCTGATAGTGGAAGAAATCGCGCGTGTGATCGAGCACCATCAGCACGATCATCGCGCCGCGCAGCAGGTCGATGATGTGCAGACGCTGCGCGGCTACGCGCGCATCTTGGGGGTCCGCCATTGGCTTGGCGGGGGCGTGCAGTGCGTCGGCCTCGAGCATAGTCAATCGTCTCCCGTCTGATCACGGGCTGCGAGGAAAGCAGCAGAGTCAGGCGTGGGCGCTCAAAGTTTCACTGCGATGACAGGGTTGGGCCGGGGCGTTACAGCCGTAGTTCGGCGGCCGGCGCGCTTGCGGGAGGGAGAGCGCACGGATCGCGTCGGTGCTCTCGATCAGCACCGCGCAGGGCGCTGCCTAAGCGTCCGGCGCGACGGTGCCCTTGCGGATGATGACGTTGCCGTAGAACAGGCGTTCGCCCGTTGCGACCACCAGGAAGGCCTGCTTCGCCAGCTCGTAAAACGCAAAGCGCTCGACCAGTTTGAGCGCCACCCGGTCGTTGACCGCCGCCACTTCGGCCCGGATGACATCGTGCGCGGGCATGTTCTGCTCCGGCTGCCCGATGACTTCCATGCCGATGACCGGGCCGGGCTCGTCCTCGTCGATGGGCAGGACGCTCAGAATGGCGCCGAGCGCGCGCTTCAGGTCGGCGGCCTCCATGTTGACGAGGCGCTGCGCGACCGTGGCGGCGGGAAAGCTTCCGTCCGCGATGACGATGGTGTCGCCGTGGCCCATGGCGCGCAGGCCGTGCAGCAAGTCCGCGCTCAGGATGGGATCGATGCCGATGAGCATATGCGTGTCTCCTATGTCGGCGCTCAGGTCAGGTCGTGCAGCGCGTTGGTGGTCGGCGGGCCGCAGCGGAAGTCGGAGAAGGCGGCGATGAAACCGGCGCGCTCGGGGCTCGCCGCCATCGGTCCGACGCGATAGGCGTCGGCGGCCGGGAAGGGGGCGAGGCGGAGCAGGGGCCAGAACACGCCGTCGAGCGAGGCTTGGACCCGGATGCTGCCGCCCGCCACCGTCACCCGGAGCCGGATGTCGGAGAGGTCGCCGGCAAGATCGGTGACGGACCAGTCGGAGCGGCCATCGGTGACGACGGTGCTGAGGAACAGGCGGCCATCGGTCAACTCGCATCCGGTCTTCACCCAGCGGCGCTCGTCCAGCCGGACCATCAGCCCGGCCTGGTCGTACAGCGTCTCGTATTGTCCGCGCACCCTGATTTCGGCGGTGAAGCCGCTGCCTTGCGCGAATTGCAGGCAGTGGCCGGAATCACGCGTGAAGCCGTAATAGGTGTCGCGCCAGAAATCGGTCTTTGCGTCGGTCGCGACCGTCAGCACGCCATCGGCGAACGATGCGCTGCTCGGGCGGTTCAGCCAAGTACCGCCGTCCAGGGAAACCCTTTCCATCACCAGCCTCGCTCAATCATTGGCTACCGGCGCCTTTGGGTCGAGGAGACCCTGCCGCTTGAGATCATCCCATAGCGCGGCCGGGATGGGCTGCTGGAAGAGGTCAAAATTCTCGTCCAGCTCGGCGACCGAGCGGGCGCCGGTCAGGACCGACGCGATCGCCGGATGCGCGGCGGGGAACTGGATCGCCGCCGCCTTCAGCGAGACGCCATGGTCGCGGCAGACCTCCTGCAGCCGGAGCGCACGGGCGATCAGCGCCGGAGCCGCATCCTCGTAATTATACTTCGCCCCCGCGTCCGGGTTGGCCAGGATGCCGCTGTTATAGACGCCGCCGGCAAAGACGGAGATGCCCTTCTCCACGCAGAGCGGCAGGAAGCTGTCCAGCGCCGTTTGCTCGAGCAGGCTGTAGCGGCCCGCCAGCAGGAAGCAGTCGAAGACGCCGTCGCGGGCAAAGCGGGTCAGCATCTCATGCTGGTTCATGCCCGCGCCGACCGCCTTCACAACGCCATCGGCACGCAGCCGGTCGAGGGCGCGATAGGCGCCGCCGATGGCCGCCTCGTAATGATCGTCCGGGTCGTGAATATGCAGGATGTCGATTCGGTCGAGCCCGAAGCGCTCCAGGCTCTCGTCGAAGGAGCGCATCACGCCGTCATAGCTAAAATCGAAAACCGGGCGCTCCGAGGGCGTGCCTTTGTAATAGGCGTCCTCGCCGGTGGGCGCGTCGGGAATGCGCAGCAGTCGGCCGACCTTGGTCGCCAGAACGAAGCTGTCGCGGGGCTTCGTGCGCAGGAATGCGCCGAGCCGGCGCTCGGCCAGGCCGTTGCCATATTGCGGAGCGGTGTCGAAGAAGCGGATGCCGAGCGCCCAGGCGCGTTCGAGCGTTTCGAGCGCCTGCGCCTCCCCGACCGGGGTGAACAATCCGCCGAGCGGCGCTGTCCCCAGGCCGAGCGCCGGAACGGTTACGGAGGTTGAGCCGACCTGCGTCGGACGTGTGGTTTCTGGCACTGTCTCTCTCCCTTGCCCTGCGCAAAAAATGCGCTGATCCTCAAAAAAATCAATAAATTTTTCGCATACGAAAATTTCTTGCTGAAAGGTTAATAGTTTGTCATCCTGCCGGTCGTGATTGCAAAAGTCGAAAATCGTTTCGAGCCACGAAACGGGCGCCGGTTGCGATCGCGATCCAAGTTGAGAGTATCGGGTATGGGGGAGAGTGTGGTGAACAGACGATATGCGATCGGTGCATTGCTCGGCGGCATCGCGGCCTTGGCGGCTCCAACTTTCGGCCTTCAGGCGGCCGAGCGCGAATTGCGGGTGCTGACCTGGGAAGGCTATGCCGACGAGCCCTGGGTGAAGGCGTTCGAGGCCAAGACCGGCGCCAAGGTGAAGGTCAGCTACACCGGCAGCGTGGACGAAATTTTTGCCAAAATGAACGCGTCCGCCGGCAAGGATTTCGACGTCATCGCCATCGAGACCTCCTCCTATAAGCGGCTGGTGCAGGAAAAGCTGATTAAGCCCCTGGACAAGGCCAAGATCCCCAATCTGGCAAACCTGTCGCCGGCCTTCCAAAGCGTTTTCTCCATCGTCTTCGATGGCAAGCTCTACGCGGCGCCCTTCGCCTGGGGATCGATCCCGCTGATCTACGACAAGAAGGCATTCCCGGTTGCGCCGACGAGCTGGTCCGTCCTTTGGGACGACAAATATAAGGGTCGCATCATCGCCATGGACGACGCGACCAACGCCATCGTCACCACGGCGCTGGCGCTCGGCCTCAAGGATCCGTTCAACCTCGACGCCGCCCAGCTTGCCCAGGTCAAGGCCAAGCTGCTGGCCCAGAAACCCTATGTCTCGACCTATTATGCCGGCTTCGACGACGGGGTCAGCATTTTCGCGCAAGGCGGCATCGACCTGATGATGTCGATGGGCGAGCCGCAGGCGCCGATGCTGGCGAAAAAGGGCATCGATGTCGGCCTGACCATCCCGAAGGAAGGCGCCATCGGCTGGATCGACTGCTGGGCCATCAGCGTCGGCGTGCGCGACTCCGATCTCGCCCATGCCTGGATCGACGCGATGCTCGACCGGAAGGTCGGCACCTATATCAGCGAGAAGACCGGCTACGGCAACACCACCGACGCCGAGGCGAACGCCAAGATCGGCCTCGACTATGCGGATAAGCTGGTGTTCCTGCAGGCGCCCGAGGACCAGGCCAAGCGCATCGACCTGTGGAACGAGGTCAAGGCAACGCCCGTCCAGTGAGCACCGTGCCCGATCCGCAGCAAAACCAGGCCAGAGCCCGCGTCATCGAGATGGTCGGCGTCGGCAAACGCTATGGCAATGTCGAGGTGCTGAAGCCGGTCGACCTGTCGATCGAGGATGGGGAGTTTCTCACCATCCTCGGTCCCTCCGGCTCCGGCAAGACCACGATCATCCGCATGATCGGCGGCTTTACCCGGCCGACCAGCGGCCGCATCCTGCTCGACGGCCGCGACATCGTGGACCAGCCGATCTTCGACCGGCCCTTCAACACCGTGTTCCAGGATTACGCGCTGTTCCCGCACATGTCGGTGGCCAAGAACATCGCCTATGGGCTGATGGTGCGCGGCCGGCCCAAGGCCGAGATCAGCCGGAAGGTCGCGGAGGCGCTCGCCGTCGTCGATCTCTCCGACAAGGCCGCGCGCTATCCGGCGGACCTCAGCGGCGGACAGCGCCAGCGCGTCGCCCTGGCACGTGCGATCATCTGCGAGCCGCGGGTCGTGCTGCTCGACGAGCCGCTGGCGGCGCTGGACGCCGAGCTGCGCCGCAGCATGCGCGATTTCCTCAAGGATTTGCAGCGGCGGATCCGGACGACCTTCATCTTCATCACCCACGACCAGGACGAGGCGATCTCCATCTCCGACCGCATCGTGGTGATGGACCACGGCCGGGTCGAACAGGTCGGGACGCCGGAGGAGATCTACTACCACCCCAAGAGCGTGTTCGTGGCGAAGTTCTTCGGGGAAAGCAATCTGCTGGCGGGCGGCGTCACCGCGCTTGCCGGGACCGATGCCGTCATAGAGAGCGCCCTGGGAACGCTGACCAAGCCCGGCCATGCGGGACTGAATGCCGGAACCGCCGTCACCCTGGCGGCGCGGCCGGAGAGCTTCCGGCTGGTCGCTGGCGACGGGCCGCGTGCGGGGGAATGCGACGTGTCGGGAACGGTCGAGGCGATCACCTTCCTCGGCGCGACCTCGCAGCTTGTGGTCGGCATCGCCGGTGCGCCGGGGGAAACGATCAAGGTCCGGGCGGCGACGAAGGAGATCAGCGGCAAGCTCGCCGTTGGCGACAGCCTGACGGTCGCCTGGACGCCCGCCGACATTTCGGTGCTGGCAGGATGAGTACCACCGCCAACCCGCTTCCGCATCGGCGCGCAACGTTCGGCGGCATCAGGTGCACCATGACCGAAGCCCTGGTCGCGGTCGCCGTCTACGGCGTGCCGGCGGTGCTGATCCTTGCGCCAATGGTGACCTTCCTGCTCTACAGCTTTTGGTCTGTGCAGGACGGCCGGCTCTCGCGCGAGCTGACGCTGGTGAACTACGCAACCTTCCTCAGCAATCCCAGCTACCGCAGCGTCTTCCTCGGCACGCTGCAACTCACGGCGACAGTCGCCGCCATCGGCTTGGTGCTCGGCTACGTCATCGCCTATCTGATCTGGCGCGTGCGGAGCAGCCTGCGCTATTTCCTGTTGCTGTTCAGCGTCATCCCGCTTTCGATGAGCTATATCGTCAAGATCTACGCGATGCGCAGCATCCTCGGCTACAATGGCTTCCTGAACTCGGCCTTGCTGGCGGCGGGACTGATCAGCGAGCCGAGTAAGCTGTTTCTCTTCAATCAGACCTCTGTGATGATTACGATGGCCGTCATCTATCTGCCCTACGCGATCCTGCCGATCTTCCTGTCGCTCGAACGGATACCGCTCTCGCTCATCGCCGCCTCCGCCGATCTCGGGGCGCGGCCGGGCCAGACGTTTCGGCGCGTCGTGCTGCCGATGAGCCTGCCGGGGTCGATTGTCGGGGCGCTGTTCGTGATGGTGATCGCGCTGGGCGACTTCCTGACGCCGCAGATGGTCGGCGGCAACCAGGGCTTCACCTTCGGGCGGGCCATCTGGAGCCAGTTCGGCATGGCCTTCAACTGGCCGTTCGGCACGGCGCTGGCCGTCGTGCTGCTCCTCGCCTCGCTCGCCATCATGGCCGTGGCGGGCGCCATCTCCAGCCGGGCGCGGGTGCGATGACGCGGTTCGAACGCCTGACATTGACACTGCTTTGGGCGGTCGCCGGCCTCGCCTTCGTCGCGATGTACGGACCGGCGCTGCTCGTCGTCACGCTGTCCTTTTTCCGGATCGACCGGCAGCGGGTGGACTGGTCCAGCTTCTCCTTCGACGCCTATGCGGGCCTCGCCGGCAATCACGACATCGTCGCCGCGCTCACCAACACGCTGATCGTCGGCTTCTCCGCCGTCACCTGCGCGCTGCTCATCGCCGTCGGCCTCGCTTTTTACATGCATGTCGAATCCCGGCGCGGGCAGCGCTTCGTCGAATTCATGATTTTCCTGCCCTTCATCCTGCCCGCGATCATCACCGGCGTTTCGCTGCTGATCGCCTTTCGCGAGGCCGGCATCGAGCGCGGGCTCCTGACCGTCATCGTCGGCCACATCGTGATCATCATCGCCATCATCTACCGGATGGTGATGACCCGGCTGGAAAGCCTCGAGCGGAGCCAGCTCGAAGCCTCGCTCGACCTCGGCGCCACCAAGATGCAGACCTTCCGCTATGTCGTGGTGCCGCAACTGGCCTCCGCCATGGTGACGAGCGCACTGCTCGCCTTCACCCTGAGTTTCGACGAGACGCTGGTGACCTTCTTCCTGGTCGGCGGCGAGATGACCTTGCCCATCCGCCTCTGGGCGATGGTGCGCGTCGGCTTCACGCCGGAAATCAATGCGCTGGTCGCGGTGGTGCTGCTGATGACGACGTGCCTCGCAACCGTCGGCGCCCTGTCGCTCAAGCGCCTGGTTCGGATACCGGTCCATGGCTGAGAAAGCATCCCCCACCCGCCGCGCGGCGCCCGAGACCTCGATGTCCGAGGATGCGCAGCATATCGGCAAATTGCTGCGCGAGCGGCGCGCGCACCACAATTGGACGCTGGCGGACGTCGCCCGCATGACCGGGATATCCGTCTCGACGCTGTCGAAGATCGAGAACGGCCTGCTCTCGCCGACCTATGACAAGATCTTGCAGCTTTGCCGCGGCTTGAATGTCGAAGTCGCCGATCTGCTGGAGCCGAAAGTGCCGAGCGAGCGGCCCGAAGTGGTGCTGGCCCGGCGCAGCGTCAGCCGCCAGTTCGAGGGGCAGCGGATCGACACCAGCCATTACTCCTATTCCTATCTTTGCTCGGACGTGGCGCATAAGCGGATCATCCCGATCTACATCGATGTCCGCGCCACGAACCGCGAGCAGATGGGCGAGCTGACCTCGCATGTGGGCGAGGAATATATCCTCGTCATCGCGGGGCGGGTGCGCATCTACAGCGAATATTACGAGGAGATCGAGCTCGAAGCCGGGGATTCGATCTATATCGACAGCACCATGAAGCACGGCTTCATGTCGGTCGGCCATGCCAGCAGCCGGCTCCTGGTCACCTGCTCCAGCGCCACGCCGAACCTTGCCCAGACCTTGCGGGAAATCCTCAAGGCCAAGGCGGCGCGCGAGCGCGGATTGTCGATGGAGCCGGGGAGGGACGAGGAATGACATCGCCATTCGATTTGACCGGCAAGGTCGCGCTCGTCACCGGCGGCAATGGCGGCATCGGCCTCGCCATCGCGGAGGGGCTCGGCCAGGCGGGCTGCGCGGTTGCGATCGCGGGGCGGAACCCGGGCAAGAACGCAGCGGCGCTGGCCGCGTTGACCGCGCAGGGCATCCGGGCGGCGGCAAGCATCGCCGACGTCGTCGAGGAAGCGGAGTGCCGGCGGCTTGTCGGCGAGACGCTGGACCGGTTCGGCCGCCTCGACATCCTCGTCAACAATGCCGGGACCAACATCCGCAAGCAGCCGCAGGACTACAGCGCCGCCGAGTTCCGCCTGCTGATCGACATCAACCTGACCAGCACGTTCATGATGGCCACCGCCGCCTATCCGGCCATGCGCGACGCGGGCGGCGGCAAGATCATCAATATCGGCTCGATGACCTCTCTGTTCGGCGCCTCCTTCGCCGCGCCTTACGGGGCCAGCAAGGGCGGCGTCGTCCAATTGACCAAGGCGCTGGCGAGCGCCTGGGCCAGGGATGGCATCCAGGTCAATGCCATCCTGCCCGGCTGGATCGACACCGACCTGACCCGCCAGGGCGACGGCATCACGCCCGAATTGCGCGAGCGCATCCAGGCCCGCACCCCGGCCGGTCGCTGGGGCCAGCCGGGCGATCTCGCGGGCGCGGCCGTGTTCCTCGCCAGCGCCGACTCCGACTTCGTCACCGGCACCGCAATTCCCGTCGACGGGGGCTACTCCGCCCAGGGCTGACCTTCACAGCTTTCCTGCACTTCACAAAGAGCGTCACCATGTCAGAGCTTGCGATCGACGGCGGCAGCCCGGTCATCAAAGATCCCCTTCCCAGCATCCGCAACGCCTCCGGCCGCTCCATCGGCGCCGAGGAGATGGCAGAGCTTTCCGAGGTGCTGGCGAGCGGCTCGCTCTCCTTCCTGCACGGCAAGAAGACGGGGCAGTTCGAGGCGGCGTTCGCGGAGCTGTTCGGAGCCAAGGCGGCCGTCGCCGTCAGCAGCGGCACGGCGGCCCTGCATACGGCGATCCTCTACCTCAACCCCGAGCCGGGCGACGAGATCATCCTCTCCCCCATCACCGACATGGGCACCGCCATCCCGATCCTGGCGCAGCTCGCCATCCCCGTCTTCGCCGACGTCGTCGCGGGCACCCAGAATATCGACCCGCGCTCGATCGAAGCCAACATCACCGACCGCACGCGGGCCATCGTCGTCACCCATGTCTACGGCAATCCGGCCGACATGGACGCGATCATGGCGATTGCCGCAAAGCACGATCTCTTCGTCATCGAGGATTGTGCGCAGGCGCAGCTTGCGACCTACAAAGGCCGGCTGTGCGGCACCATCGGCCATGTCGGCTGCTTCAGCTTCCAGCAATCCAAGCATATGACGACCGGCGACGGCGGCATGGTCATCTTCAGCGAGGACAACCGGTTCGGGCGCAGCATGCGCCAATGCAGCGACAAGGGCTGGCCGCGCGAGAAGGGCGGGCGCGATCACCTCTTCCTTGCGCCGAACTACCACATGACCGAATTGCAGGCCGCCGTGGGCATCGCCCAGCTCCGCAAGCTGCCGCATCTGGTCGAGGCCCGCATCCAGGCCGCGGACTGGCTGACGCAGCGGCTCGCGGAGGTCGATGTGCAGCCGGTGTCCCTGCTGCCTGATAGCGTCGGCACCTATTTCTTCTATTGCTTCCGCCTGATGCCCGAGCGGCTCTCGAAACCGATCCCGCAGGTGATGAAGGCGCTGGCGGCGGAGGGCATCGATGGCTTCATCGGCTATCCCGGTCCGATCCCGCTCTACAAATATCCGGTGATCCGCGAGCGCCGGACTTTTGGCAGCTCCGGCTGGCCGTTCGGGCTTGGCAAGCCGGGACGCGACTGGGATTTCAGCCAGGAAATCTGCCCCGTCGCGGAAAAAGCGTGCCGGGAGACGGTCTGCATGTGGTGGACCGAGGGGCTGAAGGAGCCGCATGCCGATGTCATAGCCAGGGCGATCGCCAAGGTGGTCGCCGCCTACGCCATCTGAACCCGCTAGAGGCAGCGCCATGCCGAATTTCCCGATCATCGACGCGCATGTCCACCTGTATGATCCCACCGCCATCCGCTTCTCCTGGATGGACGGCGAGCCGGCGCTTAACCGCCGTCACGGCCTGTCGGAATTCGCGGCGGCATCGGCCGGCGTGGATGTCGAGGGCATCGTCTTCGTCGAAGTCGCGGCCGATGACGGGCGGCATCTCGACGAGTCGCATTGGGTCGAACAGCATGCGGCCGGCGTGCCGCTGCTTCGGGGCATCGTCGGCGCGCTGCCGCTGGAGCTGGGCGCTCGCGCCGGCCCCGCGCTCGATGCCTTCGCCGCCTTGCCCCGGGCCCGCGGGGTGCGCCGCCTCATCCAGGACCGCCCGCCGGGCTGGGCGCTGGAGGC
Source organism: Rhodomicrobium sp. R_RK_3 (assembly GCF_002198715.1). Lineage (GTDB taxonomy): Bacteria > Pseudomonadota > Alphaproteobacteria > Rhizobiales > Rhodomicrobiaceae > R-RK-3. Next base: position 65,537 of record NZ_MWLK01000038.1, read on the forward strand.
GGATTTCGTCGACGGCGTGCGGTCGCTTTCGCTCTACGACCTGCCGTTCGACATCTGCATCCGGGCCGGTCAGCTCGCCGAAGCCATCGAGCTTGTACGCCGCTGCCCCGACACCCGCTTCGTGCTCGACCATATCGGCAAGCCCGCAATCCGCGACGGACAGCACGAGCCCTGGCGCACTCAGCTCCGCGAACTTTCGCGCGCGGAAAACGTGGTCTGCAAGATCTCCGGCGTTGCCACCGAAGCGGACCCGCAGCGCTGGACCTACGACGACGTGGCCCCCTTCATCGCGCACGCCATCGACAGCTTCGGCTTCGCGCGCGTGATGTTCGGCGGCGACTGGCCCGTCTCCGAAGCGGCCGTAACTTATCCCGCCTGGGTCGCCACCGTCGACCGCGTCACCAGCGGCGCGACGGATACCGAGCTGCGGCAGCTCTATCGAGATACGGCGATCGGGTTTTATCGGCTCTAACTCAGCGGCCTGCGGAGCGCCTTTGGGGCCCATGTGCCCGGTCTGACCGAGATGGCGCGACCGTGGTCCTCCCAAAGGACGGACGGCTCGGTGTCAGGGCTTGATGAACCGATAGGCGAAGCGATCGGTCTCGCCCTTGATCGAAGGATCGAACACTTTGACGGAGTGGGGATCGTTCTCGTTCGCCAGGACGGTGCTTTCCCCGTCCAGCATAAACCCTGCCTTTTCTACCTCCTCGCGAACCGCCGACGGCTCGATCCGGTGCAGCGAATTGGCCAGGCTTTCGCCCGCCCCAGCGGCAGCGACGTGGTCCACGATGACATAAAACCCGCCGGGCTTGAGCCCTTCATAGACGGCCCGATTGAAGTCAGCGGCCGTCGCGCCCCTGGCCTGCATCAGCGCGGTGTGGAGATCGTGGTAGAACAGGTGCAGCCACAGGACATCCGCGGGCTGCGTGACCTCCGGCATTGCGACGAGGTCCGCCGAGGCGGCTTCGACGTTCTCCCGGCCAGGCTCCTTCGCAAGCGTCCGCATGCGGCCGACCGGATCGGTCTTGAAGTGGGCGACTTCGGCCGGCACGAAGCTGAAGACCCGTCCTTGGGGCCCCACCACGTCGGAGAAGAGACGGGTCCAGTCGCCGTCGCCTGGGTAAACGTCGATGATGGTGGAGCCCGCATCTATGCGGGCAAACCGGATCAACTCGGATCGCTTGGATCGGTCATACATTGGGATCTCCGTTACGGTTGGGCATTCGACGAGAGCGCTGTCAGCGGCGGCGGCGCCGCGCGACACGCCGCGATAACGGAGTCGCGCAGCCAGCGATGGGCCGGATCGGCATCCATGCGGGGATGCCATAAGGCCGATATCACGATCTCCGGGGTCCGGACGGGCAATTCGAAGCCGACAAGGTCATCGTTGAGCGGGTCGATCCCTATCAGGCCGCCGCCGAGACATGAACGTGGCACGAGCGCGACAAGATCCGAGTGGCGCGCAATGCGCAGGGCGTCGGGGAATCCGGGCACGACGACCACGATATCCCGCTCGAGGCCGAGCGCCTTCAGAGCGTCATCAACCGGCCCGGTGACGCTCTCCTTGCGCGATGCCACGACATGCTTGCATGCCGCATAGCGTTCCGGGGTCACGGGGCCGGTCAGCAACGGATGCCCCGCCCGAACCGCACCGATGAAATTGTCGCGGAAGATGGACTGGGTGCGCACCTCCGGCGCGAACACACCGAGCACGCCAATCTCCAGATCGATCCGCCCTTCCCGGAGCGAATGCGCATCTTTGATGGGCTTGGGCACGAAACGCAGCCGGACCCGCGGCGCAGCTTGGGTGACGGCCGCCACTAAGGGGGCCGAGAACAATGCGACGAATCCCTCGCTGGCGCGAATGGTGAAGGTCCGCGCAAGCGAGCCAATATCCACCTGGCCGGCCTGCGGACGAAGAACTGTTCGCACCTCACGGGTGAGCTCGTGAACCCGGCCGCGCAATTCGGCGGCCCTGGGGGTCGGCACGAGCCCGCGCCCGGCGCGCACGAGCAGCGGATCGCCTGTCGCGGATCGCAGCCGCGCCAGGGTCCGGCTCATGGCGGAAGAACTCAAGCCGAGGCGGCGGGCCGCCCCGGTCACGCTGCCTTCGCTCAGCAGCGCATCCAGCGCCAGAAGCAGGTTCAGGTCCACACTGTCCATGGCCAAACTTTAGGTTATCCGCGCTTGGCGACATAGCGTTTAGCGCAACCATATTGTGCATCCGCTGCGTCTGGCGCCAGTCGAAGGGAACAATCATTGTCGATTGCGACATCATTCGTGAAAGGCATCCCATGCACCCAACGACGCCACGCGGCACTGCCGGCCGGATCCTCCTCGTCGGCGCGTCACGCGGCCTTGGCCTCGCCATGGTCGAAGAATTCCTGAAGCGGGACTGGGCCGTCGTCGGTACGGTACGCGGCGGCGCCAGAACCAGGCTGCACGACCTGGCGGACGCCCATGGGGGGCGTCTCGAGATCGCGTCCCTGGACATCACCGAGCCGGATCAGATCGCGATGCTGCGCGACCGTCTATCTGGCCGCAGCTTCGAGATCTTGTTCGTGAACGCGGGTACCGCCAACCCCGATGACGAGACCATCGCGGAGGTGCCGATTGAAGAGTTCGCGCGCGTGATGGTCACGAATGCGTTGAGCCCGATGCGGGTCGTGGAAGCGTTGCAGACCCTTGTTCCGGCGGACGGCCTGATTGGCGTCATGTCATCGGGCCAGGGCAGCGTCGCCAACAACGAGAAGGGCAGGCATGAGGTCTATCGCGCCAGCAAGGCAGCGCTGAACCAGTGCATGCGGAGCTACGCCGCCCGTCACGCCGGAGAGCCGCGCGCGCTGGTGTTGATGGCTCCGGGCTGGATCCGTACCGCCCTCGGCGGTCCGAACGCGCCGGTCAGTGCCGAGGAGGCCATTCCGAAGGTCGTGGACGTGCTGCTCGCGCAGCGGGGCAAACCCGGTCTGCACTATCTCGATCGCGAGGGGCGCACCGTTGCGTGGTAAACGCCCGTCCGGGCCATCGATCCGTATCGCCGCCGTCAAGCGGAGGGCCATTTCGGTCGTAGCGGATCGCCAGCGGAGTGCCCTTGGACTAACCAACGAACGGCTTTGCGACCGTGAAATTCTGCGGCAGGAGACGCCGGAGGTAAGCGACGCCTGTCGCCGAGAGCTTATTCTCGTCCGGCTGCAGGAAATTGTCTGGCATCAGCCGCGTCCTGCCGGCGACAGCGCCAAGCGGCACGGTTTTCATGATCGTCCTCTGCCCGTCGAACTGGAGCGCCACCGACGCGCTGCCCTCCGCGATCGCTTGCACGGCGAAGGCGCCGGCCTCGAAGGCCTCCTTCTGATCGACGGCTGAGATCGTGGCAATATTGCCGCGGGGCATAAAGCCGAACGTGTCCACCCGCACGCGCTTGCCCGGTACGCCTTCGGCCAGCATGTGCCCAAAAGCCGAGGCGAGACTGGTGCCCGACAGTTGCAGATTGCCATGCTCGTCGCGCTCGATCTTATCGGCCGGCACGAGGCTTTCCACCAGCGCGCGGCCGTCCGCCGTCGACACCCCCTCCGACACCGCAATGATGCAGCGCTTGTGGCGGTCCATCGTGCGTTTCACCTCGTCGATGAAGCGCGCGTGATCGAAGCTGCGCTCGGGCACATAGAGCAGGTGCGGTCCCGCATCCTCTTCGATCCTCCAGGCGGATGCGGCGGCGGTCAGGAAGCCGGCATGCCGGCCCATGACGATGCCGACATAGATGCCCGGCAGAGCCCGGAAATCGAGATCGACGGACAGGAAGGCGCCCGCCACGAACGTGCCCGCGGAAATGAATCCAGGCGTGTGGTCGTTCTCTTCAAGATCGTTGTCGATGGTCTTGGGCGCATGCACGAAGGTCATCGCGCCGCCGGCGGCGTCTGCCAGGATCGCTTGCGTCCCCGCCGTGTCGTTGCCGCCGATATAGACGAAGGCGTCGGCGCCCACTGTTTGCAACCCTTTGAGGACCGCGTCGCAATAGGCCTGGTCGGGCTTGTCGCGGGTGGAGCCCAGCGCTGCGCTCGGCGTGCCGGCGATCGCCAGGAGCTGCGCTTCGGGAATGGAGGTCAGGTCGACATAGCGGTTGTCGCGGATCCCGCGCACGCCATGCAAGCTTCCCAAAACGGTCATGCCGGCTTTGCGCGCCTCCAGTGCCGCCCCCGCCAGCGTCTGGTTTATCACGGCCGTCGGGCCGCCTCCCTGCGCAATTACGATGGTTTGGCGCATTCCTCGCCTCCGTCCCTTCCGCAAATCCCGGTTTCAGCGGCCGTCATGTTGACGCTTGCGCAGCGACCCGTCGCGTAACGAACCCCGAAATTAAAATTGGAACCCAAGCGGGGCCGAGCGCGGCCGACCAAATGCGATAGGGCCATGCCGCGAATTAATCAGTGTGAGCACGGAAGCGAGACCGTTTTAGAGTCCCGAATAACATACCCAAAAACGATTGCTAGGCACAGCCATCTGGCGGAGAGAGAGGGATTCGAACCCTCGGTACGGTTTCCCGCACACACGCGTTCCAGGCGTGCGCCTTCAACCACTCGGCCACCTCTCCAGTCGGGCGCACTATAGCGCGCACTTTGCGCGGCGCAAGCGGATCGGACGCCATCCAAAGGGGATATTGCAGGAAAATCGCGGGGCTGCTAGCTAGGAGCCTGATCGCTGGGGGCGGTTGTGATGATCCTGCGGCTGGCCGGATATTTGTTTCTTTGCATCGCGGTGGCGGCGCTCGCCTTCGACGGCACGCGCATGATCGCCGATCAAGGCCATTTCGCCTTTACCTCGCTCGAGCGGCATTGGCTGACGCTGAGCCCGGGCAGCTTTGCCGCCGCGAAGGCCGCGGTCGAACAGGTGAACAGCTATTTGTGGAGTCCGCTGATCATGGCGGTGCTGGTGCTGCCGGCCTGGATGGTGGCGGGCGGCATCGGGACGCTGCTCTATCTGGCGGGCTACCGGCCGCCCCGGCCCGATCTTCCCGACGCTATTTAGAGAGGGCACAGCCCCGGCAGAGGAGTCCGGGGCTGTGTCGGGGCAGGGCGATTAATTGCCGTTGGCCTGCTGTTCGGCGAAGAAGGTCTTGGCGTCGGTGGCCGTGTAGTGATGGCTGTTGACGTGGTGGCGCGAGGCGGCGGAAGCGGCGGTCGTGGCGGCGCCGGCAATGGCCAGGGCGATCAGCGCGGAACGGATGAGATTGGTCATGACGATCTCCATTGTTTTGATGCGGGGCGTTTATGCCCCGCTGCGATACAAATGAGGTCGGATCGGCGCCGGAAAAGGCCTCGTCGAGCAGCCGTGATCGGCATTGATGGCGGCGTGAATAACCCTTCCGGAACAGACGGTTGAACGCACAAATCCTGATATCTTGAATGCAAAACGACGGCCCTCGCTGCACAGTCGGCGCGATCAACATGCTGGACGTATAGCGGGCACAAAAAAGGCGGCGTGATCGCTCGCGCCGGCCGCATCGGGCAAATTCGGGACGGCGCCTTCATGGGGCGCGTCCCTTTCTCGGGCGGCGCTTATGACGCCGCGCGAAGTTTAGGCGCCGACCTTATGCAGCTCGTCGAAGAACTGATCGGCATTCCAAGTCGATGGGCCGGCGGAGGCAGCCGAAACGCTGCCGAGAAGGACGGTCACAATCAGTACTGAACGAATGAACGTGCTCATGAAATGCATCTCCTTATTATCCGGCCGGCTCTTCACCTGACCTTGCGCAAGAAATAGCAAAGGTTTGGGCGTGCAAAAGAGCCCATCCCAAGGCCGTGATGAAAGGTGATGCTTCGTGAAAGCGCCGCTCCTCAGCCCAGCAGCCGCGAGGCCTGGAACGCCACCGCCGCGACCATGGCCACCGCCAGCGCCCCCATCAGCGCGGTCCAGCGGAAACGCTCGGCCTTGCGCAGCACCTCCAGCCGTTCCGGGGCCAGTTGCGGCGCGTCCCAGCCGGGCTCGTCCTGGATCAGGGCGCGCAGGCCCGAATTGCCCTCGACGATGCCCTTGTGCACCAGCGGCACGCCGGCCCGGCGGGCGATCTGCTCGGCGATGGTGTGGAACGGCATGGACGGGTCCTCCGGATTTTCGCGGACATAGCCGAGCGTCAGGCGCTTGCCGTCCTTGCGCACCAGGCAGGCCGATTGCACGATCACCGGCAGCACCAGATAGCGGTAGATCTCGCCGCGCGTCTCGACGGAGGCGAGGTCCTTATAGGGCACCTCGCATTCGGTATAGGGGAAGAAGGGCGTCGGCCCGCGCCAGTTCGGCAGCACCATGACGGCCTTGTCGGGTCCGAGATGCACTTCGGAATGGGAGGCGGCGAACAGGAAAATGCCGGCATAGAGCAGCATGACGCTGCCGGTGACGAACATGAACAGGAAGATGGCGCTATCGCCCTGCAGATTATGGGTGGCGAGCCAGAGCGCCCCGGCCAGCGCGTTGACCATGAACAGCATGATCAGGAAGAAGGTGACGCTGAGGATGGTCTGCAGGCCGCGGCTCGGCCGGTACAGGGTGGGTTCGCTGTCGAGCTGCGCATCAGCCATCGTCTCTCTCCCTCTCGAGGCGGCATCTTGCCGCTGCCAAAGCCAGGGGAAGGTAAACCGACGCCATAAACCGTCAAGTTCAAAAGCGGGCCCCGCCATGAAGCGCGCGCTCCGGCAGCCGCGCCTGGCCCGTCATACGTAGCCAACCCGGGATGACGGGCAAATCCGGCGGTATTTAACTCCGCATGTGAGGATGAATTTTACGTCCGTGTGAGAGGGTGAACAGACCTCGCCCAGCCCAGCATTTGCGGAGAGAAAACGCGCCATGACCCATGCACTGAATTTGACCCTCCCCATCAAGCAGGATGCGGAAACGCAAGCGGCGCTCGCGCATCTGAAGGAGATCTTCGCGGCTCAGGTTCAGCCTGCCATCGCCGCCGCGCTGAAACAATCGCGCATCGTGCATTTCGCCCGGGTGGTCGTCATCGACGACAAATACATCCAGGTCATCACCGAATATGAAGGCTCCCACGAGGAGTACACCGAATTCTTCCGCCGCGCGCTGACGCCGGTCTTCGCCGCGATCTTCGCACTCGCCGACGGCGTGCCGGATGTGGACGACCCCAACGCGTTCTGGGCGTTCGCCAGGGACCACAATCTGCGCTCGCTGGGCGAGACCACATCCGGCTCGACGTCATTCGACGGCAAGCCCGCCGGCTGGCTGTTCTCGGCCTATGACGGCAGGACTGTCGAGACCATGCTCGAGGCCATCGACTAGCCCGGCACGTCCGTCGCCGCTCCCCGCGCCGCGCGGCCTTCGGCTGGCGCCGGCCGACCATGTCCATCGAGGTGACCCCTTGGCAGATCTCTCCAATGTCCAGGCCATCGTCGCACGGCGCTCGGCGCGGGAGTTTTTCGCCGTGCTGCTGTTCCGCATCGGCGACCCCATGGCGGCGCGCGCCTTCCTGCGGCAGTGGACGCCGTCGGCGCCCGGCGGCATGGCGCCCGAGGTCGCGGGAGAGGGCGCGCTGCATTTCCTCTTCGGCTGGAAAGGGATGGAGCGCCTGCTTGCCGGGCATCCCTTGCTCGACGTCGCGCGTGGCCGGGTGGAGTTTGAGTCGTTCTTCGTCGATGCCTCGCATTCGGCGGACAGCCTTGCCATGGCCCGGCAGCTCGGCTTTCACGGAGACAGCGCGCCGGAGGGCTGGTGGGGCGGCGGCTTCAAGTCGGGCGATATCGACATCGCCGTCTATGGCTGCTTCGAGAGCGATGCGCACAGGACGGGCGAGGTCGAGCGCCTGCGGGCGTCGGCGCGGCGCTGCCGTCTGGAGGAATTGCCGGTGACGGCCTTTCCCGGCGAGGCGCTGGCGGGCTACCGGCCGCCCAAGGGCCGCCTGCATTTCGGCTACCGCGACGGCCTTTCGGAGCCGGCCGTCGACTGGGCCGATGCCGGGATGGCGGGCGGGGTGAACCTGCGCGAATTCATCGCCGGCTACCCCAATGCCGACTATCCGACGGCGCCGCGCGCGCCCGGCCCCTGGCAGGATTTTGCCCGCGAGGGCAGCTATGGCTGCCTGACCTGGCTCTATCAGGACGTCGCCGGCTTCAACGGATTTTTGCGCGATCATGCGGCGGAGGCCGAGAGCGCGGCCGGCGGGGCGGACCCGCAGGAATGGCTCGCGGCGAAGCTGATGGGCCGCTGGCGCGACGGCTCGCCGCTCAGCCTCCACCCCGGCGGCCAGCCCGCCGAGACGGTCGCCGACAATGAATTCGGCTATGCGGACGATCCGCTTGGCGTGAAATGCCCGCTCACGGCGCATATCCGCGTCGTCTATCCGCGCGACCAGCCGCTGAAATTCGCCAACCGGGTCCGCTTTCCGGGCGGCTCGCCGCGCCTGATCCGGCGGGGCTTCTCCTATGGAGCGCCGCTCGCCTCCGCGCAGGATGACGGGCAAGATCGCGGCCTTGTCGGGCTGTTTTTCTGCGGGCGGGTCAATGAGCAGTTCTACACCATCCTGCGCTGGATGCAGCTCACCGACTTCAGCGACGCCTTCCGCTCGATCCCGGACGGGCGGCGCCGGCAGGACGCGCTGCTCGGCACGCGCCCGGACCCGAACGCCAATACCGCCATGCACGCCCCGGCGAATGCCGGGCCGCCCTTCGCCGCGCCGTTAACCAATTTCATCCGATATAGAGGCGTCGCGGTGCTGTTCGCGCCTAGCCTTGCCGCACTGAAAATCCTATCGGGCGCATAGGCCGGACCGGGCGGTGAGGCTCGCCGTGAGATCCGGCCCCATCCCCATATGGAGGGCGGACATGAAAATCGTCGTCATCGGAGGCAGCGGCCTCATCGGAAGCAAGGTGGTCGCCCGGCTGCGCGCCAAGGGCCATGAGGTCGTCGCCGCCTCGCCGAGTTCGGGCGTCAACACGCTGACCGGCGAAGGCGTGGCCGAGGCGGTGGCGGGCGCGCGGATCGTCGTCGATCTGGCGAACTCGCCCTCCTTCGAGGACAAGCCGGCGATGGATTTCTTCGAGACCTCCGGGCGGAACCTGCTCGCCGCCGAGAAGGAAGCGGGCGTCGCCCATCACGTCGCGCTGTCGGTGGTCGGCACCGACCGGCTGCAGGCGAGCGGCTATTTCCGCGCGAAGAAGGCGCAGGAGAGGCTGATCGAGGCCTCGGGCATTCCCTATACGATAGTTCACTCGACGCAATTCTTCGAATTCGTCGGACCCATCGCCCAGTCCGCGACGGAGGGGCAAACGGTTCGCCTGCCATCCGCCCATATTCAGCCCATCGCCTCCGATGACGTCGCCGACGCGATGACCGACGCCATCCTCGGCGCGCCGGTGGGCGGCATCATCGAGATCGCCGGCCCCGAGCGGATGCCCCTGAGCGAGCTTGTCGCGCGCTATCTGAGAGCGACCGACGACCCGCGCGAAGTTATCCCGGATGCCCATGCCCGTTATTACGGCCTCGAGCTGGACGACCGGTCGCTGACGCCCGGCGAGGGCGCGCGCATCGGCTCGATCCGGTTCGACGATTGGGCCGGGCACGCCGTGCCGGCCCGGCCGGCACGATAATGGCAACAAGCGGGTTGACGAAAGCCGGCCGATGCCCCACCTTTGTGGACATCGCTAACAATTTGAAAGGAGGTGGTCAAATGTCTCATTGTCCAGCGTCACTTAGGGCGCATCGTGTGAGCCAGACCTCTCCCGTGGAGACTGGCCGCGCGTAGTTCGCGCCGCTCAAGTGGCCGACAATGGAAAGGCCGTCCCATCCGGGGCGGCCTTTCGTATTTCAGCGCCGCTCGCCCCAGGGCACCAGCGCCACCGACAAGGCCGTCAGCACGCCGTAGGCGACCATGCCGACGGCGATCAGCGCGAACATCGCCCAGTCCGGCGCGCCCCAGCCGGTGAGCCACCAGCCGCCAATGGCGACGATGGCGAGCCGCGCGGTTCCGGCGAGCACCGGGCCGAGCACCTTGCCCGCGCCTTGCGCGGCGAAATAGAGGGCGAGGCCGAAGCCGAGAAAGGCATAGCCGGGCGCCGCCCAGGCGAAATAGGCGCGCGCCGAGGCGAGGATATGCGGGTTCTTGGTGAACAGCCCGGCCCATAGCTCGGGGAAGAGCCAAACCACCATCCCGACGACGCCGAGCACCAGCGCCGACAGGCCGCCGCCGGTCCAGGCGACGCGGCGCGCCCGGGCGATATTGCCCGCGCCGATGGCCATGCCGACCAGCGGCAGCGAGGCGACGCCGATGGCGAAGGTGACCGGGATCAGCAGGAATTCGAGCCGCGCGCCGATGCCGTAGCCGGCCAGCGCCTCCTGGCCAAACTGCGCCACGATGCGGGTCAGGATCAGCACGACGAGCACCGTCTGCAGCGGCGACAGGCAGGAGAGGCCGCCGACCTTCAGGATGTCGCGGAACATCTCGCCATGCAAAAGGCTCGGCGAGAATACGAGGCGCACGCGGGATCTGCCCGTCCGCAGATAGGCGAAGAGCACCAGCGTGGCGACGGCGAAGGCGATCACCGCGCCGAGCGCCACGCCCGCCATGCCGAGGCGCGGCAGCGGCCCGAGGCCCAGCCCCAACCCGCCGCTCAGCCCGATCTGCAGCAGCGCGGCGCCGAGCAGGATCGCCGAAGGGGTCTTCATGTCGCCCGAGCCGCGCACGACCGAGGCGAGCGTGTTGGCCAGCCAGACGCCGGCGAGGCCGGTGAAATAGATGTTGGAATAGAGCAGCGCTTCGCCCAGCACCGGGCCGGTGCCACCGAGCAGGCCGTAGATGGACGGGCCAAAGACGAGAAAGATCGCGCTGAACAGCAGCGCCGCCGCAACCGCGATGACGACGGCGTGCAGCGCCAGCGCCTGGGCCCGCCTTTCGTCGCCCGCGCCGAGCGCCCGGCTCACCGCCGAGGAGACGCCGCCGCCCATCGAGCCCGCCGACAGCATCTGCTGCAGCATCACCATCGGAAACACCAGCGCGATGGCGGCGAGCGGCGGCGTGCCGAGCAGCCCGACATAGGAGGTCTCCGCCACCGCGACGAGGGCCGTCGCCAGCATCGCGATCATGTTCGGCCAGGCGAGCCGCATCAGCGTCGCCGCGATCGGCGAACTCAGCAGCGGGCTCGGCGCCAGCACCCGCAAGGGCGCGGGCGCGGTGGTGAGATGGACGGTCATTCGCCGCCTCCGGCGCCGATCGCGGCGGCTTCAGGTGGAGCGGACCGCACCACGGCGCGCTCCTGGATCGGCCAGTTCAGCAGGCCGGCGGCGACGCCGAGGCCGATGGAGATCCACCACATCAAATTGTAGGAATGCGTCAGGTCGAAGACCCTGCCGCCGAGCCAAACTCCGATGAAGGCCCCGACCTGATGCGACAGGAAGACGAAGCCGAACAGCATCGACATCCAGGCCGTGCCGAAGAAGGTGGCGACGAGGCCGCTGGTCAGCGGGATGGTGGCGAGCCACAGGAGGCCGAGCAGCGCGCACAGGATGATGACGCTGGCGGGCGTGATCGGCAGGTAGAGGAAGCCGAGAAAAATCACCGCGCGGCCGAAATAGATCACGCTGAGCGCGCGGCGCTTGTCGATGAAGCGGCCCGACTGTCCGGCGATGAAGGTGCCGACGATATTGGCGATGCCGACGGCGGAGAGCGCATAGGGCCCGACCCAGGTCGGCAGGCCCTGGTCGACGGTGAAGGCGGGGAGATGCACCATGATGAAAGCGACATGGAAGCCGCAGACGAAGAAGCCCGCCGTCAGCAGCCAGTAGCTGGGAAAGGAGAAAGCCTCGACGAGGGCTTCGCGCAGGGTTTGCCGGCGGATGCCGGGGGCGGGTGCGGCCGGCTTGCCGCCGAGCGGCCAGGCGAGCGGGATCAGCAGGGCGGTGATCGCCATCAGCCATAACAGGCTGCCCTGCCAGCCGGCATATTCGATCAGCAGATGCATGACCGGCAGCGCGATGAAGCCGCCGATGCCCGCCGCCATGCCGATGGAGGCGATCGCGCTGAGGCGCTTTTCCGGCGGGGCGAGCCGCCCGATGGTGCCGACCAGCGCCGTCACCCCGGTACCGCTGACGCCGATGCCCATCAGGATGCCGCTGGCGTAGAGCTGCATCGGCGAGGTCGCGCCGTACATCAGGCCGAGGCCGCCAATGGCGCAGAGCAGGCAGAACACGATGATGCGGCCGGCGCCGAACTTGTCGATCAGCCCGCCCGACAGCGGCGCGCCGATGCCCATCATCAATTGCGCCAGCGCCATGGCCAGCCCGAACGGCTCGCGGCCGATCTGCAGCGCCATAGTGACGGGGCCGAGATAGAGGCCCATCGATTGTGCGCGGCCCATCGAGACGCCGACGATCACGCCGACGATCAGAATGAGCAGCCAGAGCGGCAATGCGGGTCTTGAGCTTGTGGTCGGCATCGCGGCGTCCCTAAGTTGATAAAATTTTCCTGTATATGCAGCTATTTGGCGGAACCGGTCATTGCGACAGGCGCTGGAGCACATGGTCGAGCGCGGCATTGACGGACGGCGATCTGTCCGAGCCGATGGCCCGTTCGACATGGCGCTGGGCAGCGAGCCAGGCCGGCTTGGCCTTGGCCAGCCGCTCGCGGCCGCTCTCGGTGAGCTTGAGCCGGCGGGCGCGGCGATCGCGCGGGTCCGCCTCATGGGTGACGAAGCCGTCGCGCTCCAGCGGGCGCAGATTGCGGGTCAGCGTGGTCGGGTCCATGATCAGCCGCTCGGCCAGCGCGCCGATGGTAATGCCGTCGAGCCAGGCCAGATGGGCGAGCAGGCCATATTGAGTGATGGTCAGGCCGTGCGGCTCGAGAAACTGGTCGTAGATCTGAGACACCAGCCGCGACGCCTTGCGGATGCGCAGGCATGTGCAGGTCGAGTCACGGGGCGCGAGGAATTCGGCATCTTCCGACATGGGCCGGAAGGTAGCTGCATATGCAGGTAAATGCAAGGGGCGGACGAGCGATGCCCGCGAAAGGGCCGCAGTGGCGATGGGGCCTGCGGCTCAAGTGCAAGGACAGCGGCGCGCTATGGCAGGATCATGAGCTGGAAACGTCAGGCGCGACTCCGTCCCCTTTTGTCATTCCCGCGAAGGCGGGAATCCAGCCGCGCCCACGGCGGCACCTCAAGGATGCTGGATTCCCGCCTGCGCGGGAATGACAACGCAACCCAATGGCGGCGGCAGATGCCATCACAGCCAATCCCGCTCTCGAGGTTGGTGAGATTAGGCGGGACCCGGTTTCTCGAAATCCCCGCGAAGGCGGGGATCCAGTATTCACAAACTCGAAATTGGCTTTCTGCCCAAGCATTTACGCTGCGGCGTACTGGATCCCCGCCTTCGCGGGGATTTCGTCTTGGGGTGGCGGGCGGACCCGATCCCATGCCGCTCCAGCGCATCCGCTGTCTTGCCTGGCGTCTGGCCTGGTGCCTGGATCGCCGCATCCTTGCCTTCTCCCCATGGAGACATTTGCGTCCACACGGACCACTACTCCCGTCGTCCCGGGCGGCCTTCAGGCCGAACCGGGACCCATTGGCGGAACCGATGGCACCGTGCTTGCGGCGAGGCGAGTAGGCCCCGGCTCTGACGGCCGGGGCGACGGAGTTAAGATTGTAAAGTTCTCCAAAGGGAGACGGCACTTGGCAGCGGATCGGTCTAAACCGACCCGCTGACACGGATATGCGCGCAGCCCTCCACCATCCGTAGCCGGACTCCCTCTCCCTTGGGAGAGGGCGGGGGTGAGGGGTTCGTGAGTCAGCCGAGAGGCACCAACCCCTCACCCGGCGTGCTGACGCACGCCACCCTCTCCCCTTGGAGAGGGTTGGGCTGCGGCGCGGCGCAGTTCGTCCACCTCAATAACCTTCCCCTACGCCGCTGCGGGACGCGGCTGCAGCGGGGGCTGCACCTCGGCGGGGATCGGCGAGACATACGGGTGGCGCGCGGTGCGCTTGGCCAGATCGGCCTTGCTGCGGGCGATCAGCTCCGGGTCGGCGAGCGCATCGACCGCCACGCCCGCCATCGCCTTGGCCGCGTAAATCAGCCCCTTATGCGCGGCGCCGGCCTTGCCCTGGGCGGTGATCTGCCAGGAATGGCCCGGCGTGCCGATGGCGTGCGTGGCGACGCGCGCCTGCACGGTCGGCACCACCCAGCTCACATCACCGACATCGGTCGAGCCGATCATCGGCTCGCCCTTCACCTCGAGCGGCACGACGAGATCGCAGAGCGGCGTGTCGCTCGTCTGCGGTACGCCCGCACGCAGGTAGGAGGCCTCGATGTCCTGCTCGCTCAGCGTCGCGCGGATCTTGGCGGCAAACTCGCGGTCGGCGGCGTCGAAGGGCACCGGGCCGAGGCGCATCAGATTCTGATACATGGCCTCCTCGAGCGGCGTGTTGCCGAGCAGGTTCGAAACCGCGCTCAGCACCTTGATCTCGACCTGCGTGCCGGTCATCAGCGCCGCGCCCCGGGCGACGTCGCGCACCCGCTCGTTCAGCGCACGCATGCCGACGACATCGCGCGAGCGCACGGCATAGCGCACGGTCGCCTTGGCCTGCACCACGTTCGGCGCGACGCCGCCGGCATCGATCATGGCGTAATGGATGCGGCTGTCGGCGGGGACGTGCTCGCGCAGATAGTTGACGCCGACATTCATCAGCTCGACCGCGTCGAGCGCGCTGCGGCCGAGATGCGGCGCGGCGGCGGCGTGCGAGGCGCGGCCGGTGAAGGTGAAATCCATGCGCGTATTTGCAAGCGACAGCGCCTCGTCGACCTTGGTCATGGCGGCGGGGTGCCAGGTGATGGCGATGTCGACATCCTTGAAGGCGCCTTCGCGCACCATGAAGGCCTTCGCCGCGCCGCCCTCTTCGGCCGGGCAGCCGTAATAGCGCACGCGGCCGGGCTGGCCGGTGGCGGCGAGATAGTCCTTCAGCGCGGTGGCGGCGAGCAGCGCGGCCGAGCCGAGCATGTTGTGGCCGCAGCCATGGCCGTTGCCGTTGCCGGGCAGCGGGCGGTGCTCGGCGATATTGGCCTCCTGGCTGAGGCCGGGCAGAGCGTCATATTCGCCGAGGATGGCGATCACCGGGCCGCCGGAGCCGGCCTCGCCCATGACGGCGGTCGGGATGCCGCAATAGTTTTCCGTGACCTCAAAGCCTTGCTCCTTGAGCATGGCGGTGTGCTCGGCGACCGACTTGAACTCGGTATAGGCGATTTCCGGCATCCCCCAGACGCGGTCGCTGAGGTCGAGAAAGCCTTGCCGCTTGGCGTCGACCAGATCCCAGATTTGCTCGGTATTCTTCATGGCATGCACCTCTTATGCTGACGGATCAATGGCGCGGTTAGCGCGCGTGGGTGAGGCGGTAAGTGCCCCTACCCACAATTCCAACCTTTGCTCGCCACGAATTTGACCCTTTCCCTACATTCATCACAGATCTACGTAACGCAGCTTATTATTTTCTAACAAATATTACTCCAACAATTTTGTCAGAGACATCTAAGTATATTACAAGTAGAGTGTCTTTTTTAGAAAAAGCAAAGTTTTTAATCTCAGTTTCTGGGGAAATTGAAGATAGATGCGATAGTAGATCTTCGCTACCAAGAACTGCGATGCCTGCATCTCGGGCATGTGCCACCCGGATCATCAACTCTGCTCTTAATGCGAAGCTTTCGTATTTGCCGCCGGATGGTTGGGAAATTCGTTGGAAATGCCCGTCCAGAAGCTGGGGGACTAAGGGCTTCAACCATGGCGCATCGTCCGAAAAGCTCGAGAGTAAGTTAAAAAGATGCGGAGTATCCATCTGCTTTGCCTTCGGGAGGCCCGAGTTCCTGTTCGAGGGGGGCTTTCCCTCCGCGTCGCCGCGAATTGCGGATCGGCCAATGGGGTCTCGGCTTGACCTGATGGCCGTCTGGGACGACGAGGAAGGAAACGCCAGAAATTTGGATGGAAACGATAACGAGAGGTCGGGCCGCGCTCATGCATCAGGCCGCGTCGTTCAGATGGCAGGCGGATTTGCGGCCGGGCGCGATCTGCTTCAGGGCGGGGCGCTCGATGCGGCAGCGCGCGAAGGCGTGCGGGCAGCGCGGGTGGAAATGGCAGCCGGGCGGCGGCTTCATCGGCGAGGGGATCTCGCCCTCGATGGTGGTGAAGCGGCGCTTGGCCGTCGAGATCACCGGACGCTCGGAGAGCAGCGCCTGCGTATAGGGATGGTTTGCGCCGGTGAAAATCGCCTCGGTCGCGCCCTCCTCGACGATGCGGCCGAGATACATGATGGCGACGCGGTCGGAAATGTGCTCGACGACGCCGAGATCGTGGCTGATGAAGAGATAGGTGAGGTCGTAAGCCTCGCGCAGGCGCATGAACAGGTTGAGGACCTGCGCCTGGATCGACACATCGAGCGCGGCCACCGCCTCGTCGCAGACGAGGAAATCGGGCCTGACCGCCAGGGCGCGGGCGATGCCGATGCGCTGGCGCTGGCCGCCGGAGAATTGATGCGGATAGCGGCGGCGCATGGCCGGGTCGAGGCCGACGCGGTGCAGCATCTCCTCGACATAGGCGCCGCGCTGGCGCCGGCTGACGAGGCCGTGTACCTGCGGCGCCTCGCCGACGATGGTCTCGACGCGCATCCGGGGATTGAGCGAGGACATCGGGTCCTGGAAGATCATCTGCACTTTCAGCGCGGCCTCGCGCGCGGCCTTGCCCTTCAGCGCCGCCATATCGTCGCCTCGGAAGCGGATGGCGCCTTCGGTCGGCGTCATCAGCCCGGCGACCATGCGGCCGAGCGTCGATTTCCCGCAGCCGGATTCGCCGACGAGGCCGAGCACTTCGCGCGGCTTGATGGTGAGGTCCACCTGCTCGACCGCATGCACGGTCTGCTTTTCGATGCCCGCGCCGAGCGCCTTGGCGATGCGTTCGGCGGTGTCGAGTTCGCGCACGAAGCGTTTCGAGACGCCGGCAATGTCGATGATCGGCGTCACGCGGGCACCTCCGAGCGGATTTCGGCGAGATGCGGGTGGAAGCAGCGCGCCCACTGGCCGGGGCGGTGCTCGGCGGCCTGCGGCGGCGTCAGGCAAGCGCCGTCGCCGCGCGCGCAGCGGGGGCGGAAGGCGCAGCCCTTGGGCAGGTTGAGGATGGACGGCGCCATGCCGGCGATCTGCCGCAGCGGCACGCCGCGCTTGTTGCGGCTCGGCACGCTGTCGATCAGGCCGCGCGTATAGGGATGGAGCGGCGCCTCGATCAGCGCGGCGGTCCGGCCCTGCTCGACGATGCGGCCGGCATACATCACCGCGATGCGGTCGGCCAGCGCCGAGACGACGGCGAGGTCGTGGCTGATCCAGATCAGGGCGGTGCCGGTGCCGGCGCAGAGCTTTTGCACTTCGGCGAGGATTTGCGCCTGGATGGTGACGTCGAGCGCGGTGGTCGGCTCGTCGGCGATGATGAGGTCGGGCTCGTGCAGGAAGGCGATGGCGATGGCGACGCGCTGGCGCATGCCGCCGGAGAAATGATGCGGATAGCTCGCCAGCCGCTCGTCCGGCGAGGCGATGCCGACCATGGCCAGCACCTCGCGGCAGCGCTCCAGCGCCGCCGAGCGCGACAGGCTGGTATGCGCCTGCACCGCCTCGATCATCTGGGTGTCGATGCGCAGCACCGGGTTCAGCGTCATCATCGGGTCCTGGAAGATCATCGCGATGCGCTTGCCGCGGATGGCGCGCAGATGTTCGGCATCGAGGCTCGCCAGATCCTCGCCGTTCAGCAGGATGCGGCCCGAGACGATGCGGCCAGGCGCATCGACCAGACGCAGGATCGAGAAGCCGGTGACCGACTTGCCGGAGCCCGATTCACCGACGAGGCCGAGAATCTCGCCGCGCGAGAGGGTGAAGCTGACATCGTCGACGGCCTTGGCGACGCCGTTGCGGGTGAAGAAATGCGTGGCCAGGTTCTCGACCTGGAGCAGGGGCGCGGTCATCGTTGCAGCCGTGGATTGAGGACGTCGCGCAGCCGGTCGCCGACGAGGTTGACGCCGACGATGATGAGCAGCAGCGCCATGCCGGGGAACACCGCGACCCAGTAGCGGCCCGACAGCAGATAGTCGTAGCCGTTGGAGATCAGCAGGCCGAGCGAGGGTTCGGTGATCGGCACGCCGACGCCGAGGAAGGAGAGCGTCGCCTCCAGCGAAATCGCATGGGCGATCTGGACGGTCGCGACCACGATCAGCGGCGGCAGGCAATTGGGCAGCAGGTGCCGCGCCATGATCCGGCGGTGCGAAAGGGCGAGGCACTGCGCGGCGGCGATATAGTCCTTGCGGTTCTCGACCAACGCCGAGGCGCGCACGACGCGCGCATAATAGGCCCATTGCGACAAGACCAGCGCCATGATGACCTTGTCGACGCCGCGCCCGAGCACGGCCAGCAGGATCAGCGCGATCAGGATCGACGGGAAGCCGAGCTGGAGATCGACGACGCGCATGATGATGGTTTCGGTGATGCGGCCGAAATAGGCGGCGATGATGCCCATCGCCATGCCGATCGCCAGTGCGATCAGCGTTGCAAGGCCCGCGACGTAGAGGCTGATGCGCAGCCCGTAAAGAATGGCGGAGAGCATGTCGCGGCCCTGCTCGTCGGTGCCGAGCCAGTAGACCTTGCCGGAGGGGCTTTCGGCGCCCGGCGCGAGGCCGCCGTCGAGAATGTCGAGCCCGGCGAGGTCGTAAGGGTTCTGCGGCGCGATCCAGGGCGCGGCGAGCGCGGCGAAGGCGGTCAGCAACACCAGGATCAGGCCGACGAAAGCCAGCCGGTCCTCGAACAGGGCAGTCAGCACCTCCCGCAGCGAGCCGCGCGGCTTGGCATCGAGGACCGCTTCCTCCAGCGTGACGGTTTCGAGGGCGGTGTCGCTCATGCCGTCATGTCCTTGAGGCTGATGCGCGGATCGAGCACCGCATAGAGGATGTCGACGACGAGGTTGATCATCACGATCAGGAACACCGTCAGCATCAGGTAGGCGACGATCACGGGGCGGTCGAGCAGGTTGATCGAGTCGATCAAGAGCTTGCCCATGCCGGGCCAGGAGAAGACGGTCTCGGTGACGATGCCGAAGGCGATCATCGAGGCAAGTTCCAGTCCGAGGATGGTGGTGATCGGGATCATGATGGTTTTCAGGATGTGCATCAGCACGATGCGCCGCTCGGACAGGCCCTTGGCGCGGGCGAATTTGACGTAGTCCTGCAGCGCCACTTCCCGCGTCGCGGCCCGCGCGAGCCGGATCACCAGCGACATCTTGAACAGCGCCAGATTAAGCGCCGGCAGGATCAGGTGGGCGAGGCCGTCGGCGGTGAAGACGCTGAGCTCGACGCCGAGCACGCTGACCATCGTCCCGCGCCCGCCCGCCGGCAGCCAGCCGAGAATGACGGCGAAGACCAGGATCAGCATCATGCCCTGCCAGAAATTGGGCAGCGAGAAGCCCAGGATCGAGCCCGCCATGATCGACCGGCCCGCCGCCGTGTCGGGCTTCAACCCGGCTATGACGCCGAGCGGCACCCCGAACAGCACCGACAGCGCCAGCGCCACGAAGGCCAGTTCCAGCGTCGCCGGAAGCCGCTGCAGGATCAGCGTCAGCGCCGGCGTGCCGTAGACGAAGGATTTGCCGAGATCGCCATGCAGCACATTGCCGACATAGATCGTGAACTGCTCCCAGAGCGGCTTGTCGAGGCCGAGGCGCTGGACGGCGGCCTCCATGTCGAGCTGCGTCGCTTCCGGACTGATCAGGATGTCGACGGGATTGCCGAGGGCATAGACGCCGACGAAAACGATGACGGCCATCGCCACGATAGCGAGAACGCTCTGTCCCAAGCGGCGGAGCATATAGACCAGCATGGCGCGCCTCCGGGCCGCTCGCCCTATTTCGCCGCGCCGCCCGCCTCTTTCACGGCGAAGGCCAGCGTATACTGATCCGTGCGCGGCTTATAGTCGATATCCTTCTTGAAGGCCCAGGCCGTCACCTCGAAATGCAGCGGCAGGATGCCGTGATCGTCGAGGACCACGGTCTGCGCCTGACGCAGCAGGTCGGCGCGCTTATCGTCGTCGATGGTGCTGAGGGCCTGGCTCAGCAGCGCGTCCATCTTGGGATTGGAATAGCGCCCGGCATTGGTGCCGCCGCGGCCGGTGGCTTTGTCGAAGGTCGCGACCAGCGTCACCAGCGGCGAGGAGGTGTCGCCCGTCGAGGCGCTCCAGCCGGAAAGGTAGAAGGGATATTCCTGCTTGTTGCGCCGGGTGAAGAACTGGCTGGCGGTCGAGGTGTCGACCTTCACCTTGATATTGATGCGCGCCAGCATCTGCGCCACGGCCTGCGCGATCTTCTCGTCATTGACATAGCGGTCGTTCGGCGTGCCGAGCGTGATCTCGAAGCCGTCGGGATAGCCGGCCTCGACCATCAGCTTCTTGGCGCCGTCGGGATCGTAGGCTTCCGGCTCGCGGCCGAGCGTGCCGAACATCGGCGCCGGCAGCAGCTCGCCCGCCGCCTGCGCCATGCCGCCCATGATGCGCTCGACGATGCCCTTGCGGTTGATGGCCTTGGACATGGCGGCGCGCACGCGCGCATCGAGCAGCGGGTTCTTGCCGCCCGGCGCGATGACGTTCGGGGCGTCGCCTTCCTGGTCCATATGCAGATAGATGAGGCGATTCGACAGGCCCTGGGCGACGGTCAGCCCGGCCTTGCGGATGCGCTCGATATCCTGCACCGGCGGGTTCTCGATCATGTCGACGTCGCCCGCGAGCAAGGCGGCCACGCGCGGCGCGTCGCTGGTGATGGGGCGCAGCGTGACCTTGGTCCAGACCGGCTTTTCGCCCCAATAGCCCGGATTGGGCTCCAGCACGATGCGGTCGCCGCGCGTATAGCTGACGAGCTTGTAGGGGCCGGTGCCGACCGCGACTTCAGGCTTGTTGAAGTCGGCGGATTGCGGCGGCGTGCCGATATTGTCGCAACCTTCCGGCTTGAAGGTGACGGGGCCGGTGACGCCGTTCACCGCGGCGGAGAGGATGGCGATCTGGCTCATCTCGACCGGGAAGAGCGGATCGGGCGAGACGGTTTTGATGAGCAGCGAATGATCGCTCTCCGCCGTCATGGCGGCGATGATGCGGGTATAGCTGGTGAACGGCGACGGGCTGTCCTTGACCAGCGGCACGCGGCAGACCGAATAGATCATGTCGCGGGCGGTGAAATCGGCGCCGTTGGAGAACTTTACGCCCTCGCGCAGCGTGAAGCGCCAGTTCGTATCGTCCACCGCTTCCCATTTGGTGGCGAGGCTCGGCTTCAATTTCTGCTGCTCGTCCTGCGCCACCAGCGATTCAAAGATGTTCTGCCGGATCTGATTGTTGGGGGTGAGCTGGTGAAAATGCGGATCGATCGATGACGCCTCGGCGGACAGGCCGATGGTCAGATCCTTGGCCGGCGCCGCGGTCGCGGCAAAGGCGGCGAAAGCAGCAGTGAGTGCGATCGTCTTGGCGTGAAGGGTCATCGTCGGTCCTTGTGCGTGGTGAAGGATCTGCGGCGCCTAGCTGGATGATGTGTGGCTGAGGGGAGAGGCTACTATGCGTTGCGCTCAAATTCAAAGAAGAACGTTGTGCGTCGCTGTCGCAGCATGGGTCGGGCGGGAAATGCAAAATGCATTGTCGTGATAAGCGCTTAGGCGGCGGCGATCACGTCCCCGCCGATGTGACAACCCGGCGTCCACCCACAGGCCGTTAAGAAATAGTCTTTGTTCAAGGGGCGAGGTTCCGCCTGTCTTTAAACTCGTATGTAATGGCCTCATGGGGCGATGGCGCGCGAGGGGTGCGTCGTCGTGTTGGGTATCGGGGCCCGGCTTGGGGGGAGTTCTGTATGCGCAAAGTTGCGTTTGCCGCCGCGTTTGCGGCGTGCTTTGGGGTGTCCGGGTTCGCGTCTGCGGCCGATCTGTCGCTGAAAGATACGCCTGAGCCGCAGCCGAATTACGAGCTGTCGCCGCTCTGGGCGGGCCTTCACATTGGTGCCCATGTCGGCGGCGGCTGGGGCAATAGCGACGTCACGGATACGTTTATCTACAAGGCCGATCCGACCGGCAATAACAGCTTTGACACCACCGGCGTTCTGGCGGGCGTGCAGCTTGGATACAATTTTCAACGCGGCAATTTCGTCTACGGCGTTGAGGGCGATCTCGGCTGGATGAACCTGTCCGGCGACGAGACGTTTGACTTGCCGAACCCCACTAAAGGCACGTCAAAATATGAACGCGACCGTGATATCACGGGCAATTATTCGCTGTCCGGCGGCTTCTACGGTGACCTGACCGCTCGCCTTGGCTATGCCACCGAAAATTCGCTGCTCTACGTCAAGGGCGGCGCGGCGTTTCTGAATGCCGATTTCGAACGGCATTATGAGGGGCAAAACTGCAGTACGATCCGTACCTGCGGTGGTTCGAGGCAAACATCCAAATTCGACTTCGACGACAGCGATACGATGCTGGGTTGGACCATTGGCGTCGGCGCAGAATACAAACTGACGCAGGCGCTATCGCTGAAGCTGGAGTACCAGCATTTCGATTTCGGCAGCCAGTCCTATGATTATAAGGACACAGTGGGATTTGATTGCGGCGGTGGCAGATGCGCCTCCGAATTGTCCGGAACCGTCGAGACCGATTTGACGGTCGATGCCGTGACGGTCGGCCTGAACTATCAGCTTGGCGGTTTTGACGACGAGCTGAAATAAGCTCCACCGCTCGCCGACCGCATTCGACGCGACCGCCGGCCCTGCCGCGGTCGCGTTTTGTTTTTCGTGCCTGCGCACCGTTTCGACGGAAAATTCACCTAAAAAGCCGAGAATCGACCCGAACCCCCCGAGCGCCGCTAACCATTTTGCGGTAAGTAGTGATCCTGGGCGATCTGCCTCTCGGCTGAACGGGTGGTGCGCGATGATGAACGGCTTGCGCTGGGGCGGTCTCTGCCTCCTCGCGCTGAGCATTTCGGCTTGTGACGACGGCGACGGCCGGCCGGTGGCGCAGCCGCGCCCGGTCCGCGTCGAGGAGGTCAAGCTGCAGGAATACGCGCCGGTGGTTTCGCTGACGGGCGAAATCCGGGCGCGCATCCAGACCGACCTGGCCTTCCGGATCAGCGGCCGGGTCAGCGAGCGGCTGGTCGATGTCGGCGATCATGTCACCGCCGATCAGGTGCTGGCCAAGCTCGAGCCGCGCGAGCAGGAGGCGGACCTGGAAGCCGCCAATGCGGCGGTGACGGCGGCGGAGGCGCAATTGGCGCAGGCCAAAGCGGCCTTCGAGCGGCAGCAGGGCCTCATCCAGCGCGGCTACACCACCCGCCCCACCTACGATCAGGCGGAAGCCGCCCTGCGCACCGCCGAGGGCACGCTCGCCTCCGCCAAGGCCCAGGCCGAGACGGCCAAGGAGCTGCTCTCCTACACGGTGCTGCGGGCGGGCGCGCCCGGCATCATCACGGCGCGCAATATCGAAGTCGGGCAGGTGGCGCAGGCGGCGCAGCCAGCCTTCACCCTCGCCGAGGACGGGCCGCGCGACGCCGTCTTCGCCGTGCATGAATCGATTTTTTCGCGGCAGCCTTCGAGCGGCGGCATCGAGTTGAGCCTTGTCGGCGATCCGGCCGTGAAGACCATCGGACAGGTCCGCGAGATTGCGCCGACCGTCGACACCAAGACCGGCACGGTGCGGGTCAAGATCGGCCTCGACTCGCCGCCCCCGGCGATGACGCTCGGCAGCGCGGTGACCGGCGTCGGGCGCTCGAAGCCGCAGCCCTCCTTCATCGTGCCCTGGAGCGCGCTCACCGCCGATGCCGGCCGCCCGGCGGTCTGGCTGGTCGATCCCGCCACCAAGACCGTCAGCCTGCAGACGGTCGAGATCGAGGCCTATCAGTCCAACGCCTTCGTCGTGCGCAGCGGGCTGAAGACCGGCGATCTGGTCGTCGTCGATGGCGGCAAGCTGCTGCGGCCCGGCCAGACCGTCGCCATCGTCAGCGAGGCCCGTCAATGAAGCGCGCCGCCGCCATGCTGCCGGTCGTCGCCGGCCTAATCGCCCTGTCCGCCTGCAAGGACACGGCGAAAGCGCCGCCCGATCCGGTGCGCCCGGTCTATTCGGTCGTCGTCGCGCCGGAGCCGCGCCGCAGCCTCACCCTCGCCGGTACCATCGAGCCGCAATTCAAGACCGACCTCTCCTTCCGCGTGCTCGGCCGCATCATCGCCCGCCCCGTCGACGTCGCCGACCTCGTCAAGAAAGGGCAGGTGCTCGCCGCCATCGATCCGACCGCGCTGGAATTGGCGGTGCGCGCGGCGGTCGCGGACCTGTCGAACGCCCAGGCGCAGCTCGTCAACGCCTTCGGCACCGAGGACCGGCAGCGGCAATTGCTCGAGACCAACGTCACCTCCAAGGCGACCTACGAGGCGGCGCAGCAGGCGCTCGCCGCCGCGCAATCGAACGTCGTGCGCGCCCAGGCCAATCTGACCAAAGCGCGCGAACAGCTCGGCTATGCCCAGCTCGCCTCCGATTTCGACGGCGTCGTCACCGCGACCCCGGCGGAGATCGGGCAGGTGGTCTCGCCCGGCCAGCCGGTGGTGACGGTCGCCCGGCCGGAAGTGCGCGAGGCCGTCATCGACGTACCGGACGCGCTGGTCGGCCCCATCAAGATCGGCATGCCTTTCGAAGTCGCCTTCCAGCTCGATCCCGCGATCAGGGTGCCGGGCAAGGTGCGCGAGATCGCCCCGCAGGCCGACGCCATCACCCGCACGCGCCGGGTCAAGATCACGCTGCAGAACCCGCCCGCCGTCTTCCGCATCGGCACCACGGTGACGGCCAGCGCCACCACTGACGCCGCGCCGACCCTGCGCCTGCCGCAATCGGCCATCCTCGACAAGGACGGCAAGAGTTTTGTCTGGATCGTCGATCCCAAGACCCATGCCGTCTCGCCGCGCGAAGTGCGCCTCGGAGCCGTGACGCCGCCGCTCGTCACTATCCTGTCGGGCGTTGAGCCCGGCGACCGCGTGGTGACGGCCGGCGTGCACAGCCTGACCGACGGCGAGACCGTCAAGATCGATCAGGGAGATCTCCGGTGAACGGTTTCAACCTGTCGGAATGGGCGCTCAGCCACCGCTCGCTGGTCTGGTATTTCATGGCGGTGTTCCTGATCGCGGGCCTCGCCTCCTATTTC
Organism: Rhodomicrobium sp. R_RK_3; assembly: GCF_002198715.1. Classification (GTDB taxonomy): domain Bacteria; phylum Pseudomonadota; class Alphaproteobacteria; order Rhizobiales; family Rhodomicrobiaceae; genus R-RK-3. The sequence goes on from NZ_MWLK01000038.1 coordinate 90,734, forward strand.
AGCCTCGGGCGCCAGGAAGACCCCGATTTCACCATCAAGACCATGGTGATCCAGGCGCAATGGCCCGGCGCCTCCGCCGAGGAGACCACGCGGCAGGTCACCGACCGCATCGAGAAGAAGCTGGAGGAGCTGGAATCGCTCGATTACACCCGCAGCATCACGACCAGCGGGCAGACCATCATTTTCGTCAATCTGCTGCCGACCACCAAGGCGCGCGACGTGCAGCCGACCTGGGTGCGCATTCGCAATATGATCCAGGATATTTCCAGCCAGTTCCCGGCCGGCGTCCAGGGGCCGTTCTTCAACGACCGCTTCGGCGACGTCTACGGCAATATCTACGCCTTCACCGGCGACGGGCTGACCCAGCGGCAATTGCGCGACCGCATCGAGGATGTGCGGGCGCGGGTGCTGACCGTGCGCAATGTCGGCCGTGTCGACATTATCGGCGCGCAGGACGAGGTGATCTTCCTGGAATTCTCCACCCGCCAGATCGCCGCGCTCGGCCTCGACATCTCCGCCATCCTCGCGACCCTGCGTGCCCAGAACGCCGTCACCCCCTCGGGCGAATTGCAGGCGGGGCCGGAGCGGATCAGCATCCGCGTCGGCGGCCAGTTCACGTCGGAGGAAAGCCTCCGGGCGATCAATCTCCGGATCAACGACCGCTTCTTCCCGCTGACCGACGTCGCCACCATCACGCGCGGCTATGCCGATCCGCCGACCGCCTTGTTCCGCTTCAAGGGCCAGCCCGCCATCGGCCTCGCCATCGGCATGAAGCCCGGCGCCAACCTGCTCGAATTCGGCGACGCGCTGAAGGCCGAGATGGACCGGCTGGTCAGCGATCTGCCCATCGGCATCGGCGTGCACCTCGTCTCCGACCAACCGCTGATCGTCGAACATGCCGTGGGCGAGTTCACCAGGGCGCTGTTCGAGGCGGTCGCCATCGTCCTCGCCATCAGCTTCATCAGCCTCGGCCTGCGGGCCGGGCTCGTCGTCGCCATTTCGATCCCGCTGGTGCTGGCCATCACCTTCCTGGTGATGGCCTATCTCGACATCTCCCTGCAGCGCATCTCGCTCGGCGCGCTCATCATCGCGCTCGGCCTCTTGGTCGATGACGCCATGATCGCGGTCGAGATGATGGTCGCCCGGCTCGAGGTCGGCGACACGCTGCACAAGGCGGCGACCTATGTCTACACCTCGACCGCCTTTCCGATGCTGACCGGCACGCTCGTCACCGTCGCCGGCTTCGTGCCGATCGGTCTCAATAACAGCGCGGCGGGTGAGTTCACCTTCACCCTGTTCGTCGTCATCGCCGTGTCGCTGATCGTCTCCTGGGTCGTCGCGGTGCTGTTCACGCCGCTGCTCGGCGTCACCATCCTGCCCGAAGCGCTGAAGCATCACGGCGAGCAGAAGGGCCGTTTCGGTGCCGCTTTCGCCTGGCTGCTCGGCGTCTGCATGCGCTGGCGCTGGATCACCATCGGGGTGACGCTCGCCGCCTTTGCCCTGTCGCTGGTCGGCATGGGCTTCGTGCAGCAGCAATTCTTCCCCGCCTCCGACCGCACCGAGCTGATCGTCGACTGGAACCTGCCGCAGAGCAGCTCCATCGCCGAGACCAACGCGCAGATGGAGCGGTTCGAGCGCGAGGCGCTGGCGGGCAATCCGGATATCGACCATTGGTCGACCTATGTCGGCCGGGGCGCGCCACGCTTCGTGCTCTCCTTCGACGTGCAGCCCGCCGACGTCACCTTCGGCCAGGTCGTCATCGTCACCAAGGACCTCGCCGTGCGCGACAAGGTGCGCTGGCAGTTGCAGGACTATCTGACCAAAACCTTCGTCGGCACCGACGCCTTCGTGCATCTGCTCGACATCGGACCGCCGGTCGGCCGTCCGGTGCAATACCGCGTCAGCGGCCCCGATGTGCCGACCGTGCGGACGCTCGCCCAGCAACTGGCGGGCATCGTCGGCAAGAACCCGCATCTGGGCGACCTGACCTTCGACTGGATGGAGCCGGCCCGCGTCGTCAAGGTCGACGTGCTGCAGGACAAGGCGCGCCAGCTCGGCGTCACCTCCGAGGACATCGCCACGGCGCTGAACGGCATCGTCGACGGCACGGCGGTGACCCAGGTGCGTGACAGCATCTATCTCATCAATGTCATCGCCCGTGCCAAATCCACCGAGCGCGGTTCCATCGAGACGCTGCAGAATCTGCAATTGCCGGGCACGAATGGCCAATCCGTCCCGCTCGCCGCCATCGCGACCTTCCATTATGACATCGAGCAGCCGCTGATCTGGCGCCGCACGAGGCTGCCGACCATCACCATCAAAGCCAGCATCCTCGACTCCGTCCAGCCCGCGACGGTGGTCAGCCAGCTTCAGCCGCAGGTGGACGCCTTCATCGCCAAGCTGCCCGCCGGCTTTGGCGTCGCGGTCGGCGGCAGCGTGGAGGAAAGCGCCAAGGCGCAAGGGCCGATCATCGCCGTGCTGCCCCTGATGCTGTTCATCATGGCGACCGTGCTGATGATCCAGTTGCAGAGTTTCAGCCGCCTGTTCCTGGTTTTCGCGGTGGCGCCGCTGGCGCTGATCGGCGTCGTCGCGGCCCTGCTGCCGAGCGGGTCGCCGCTGGGCTTCGTCGCCATTCTCGGCGTCTTGGCGCTGATCGGCATCCTGATCCGCAATTCGGTGATCCTGATCGTGCAGATCGAGCATTTGCGCGAGGAGGGCCGCCCGCCCTGGGAGGCCGTGCTGGAGGCGACCGAGCACCGTATGCGCCCGATCCTTTTGACGGCGGCGGCGGCAAGCTTGGCGCTGATCCCGATCGCGCGCGAGATTTTCTGGGGACCGATGGCCTATGCGATGATGGGCGGCATCATCGTCGGCACCATCCTGACGCTGCTGTTCCTGCCCGCGCTCTATGTGGCGTGGTTCGGTATCAAGCCGGAAGGGGCGAAGGAGGCCGGGGCAGAGCCCACTGCATCGTCCTAGGCCAGCGCGAGATCCGTTCAAACGAACGAGCCCGAAATCCCCGCGAGGCCGGGAATCCAGTATTTACAAACTCGGTATGTCGGCACTGCCTCGCCGCGGTTGCTGCGGGGTACTGGAACCCCGCCTTCGCAAAAAATGACAATGTTGTTGGTGGCCTTAAGAGGCAAATGCCACCTCCTGGACGGCGCCTCGACGGCCTCGCGGCCGACCCCGGCTCGATCCAATCCGCAGCCAAATTCCCGCTCCCATGGAAGACCTTTGCAAAACTTCGATTCCTTCGCCCCGGCCGTTAGAGCCGGGGCCCACTCGCCTCTCCACT
>NZ_MWLK01000039.1 GCF_002198715.1 Rhodomicrobium sp. R_RK_3
AATATGATTGGGTCCCGGCTCGGCCTGACGGCCGTCCGGGACGACGGGGAGAGGACCTTCGATACGCAAAGGTCTCCTATGGGAGAGGGAATCGGCTGCTGATCGGAATAGCGCCGAGGTCGCCAAGGGGCAATCGCCAGGGGCGCGAAGCCGATTTGCCCTAAACCTTCAGCAGCGCGATGCACTGGTCGCGGATTTCGCGCAGCTCCTGCAGGGCCTGGTCGATGTCGCGCTGCTTGCCGCTCAGCTCGGCAATCGAGCTCTCGACGCTCTTCAGGAGCCGCCGGGTCTGCTCGATCTGGTTCGGGTCGGCGTCGTAAAGGTTGAGATATTCGGAGATCTCCTCGAGGCTGAACCCGAGCCGCTTGCCGCGCAGCACGATGATCAGCCGCGCCCGGTCGCGCTTGGTGTAGATGCGGTTGCTGCCGACGCGGCTCGGCGCCAGCAGCCCCTTCGACTCGTAGAAGCGGATGGCGCGGGTCGAAATGCCGAACTCGGCCGAGAGATCGCCGATGCTGTAGAGCGGGGCGTCCTGCCGGACGGCGGGGGCCGCCGCCGCTTCCGGTTTAGACTTTACCATTGGCCTTCATTTCGGCGCGCAGCTCCTTCTTCGACAGCTTCCCGATCAGCGTCTTGGGCAACTCGTCGCGGAATTCGACCTCGGACGGCATCTCGATCTTGGAGAGTTTCGGCTCCAGGAATTTCAACAGCTCGGCCTTGGTCGCCGTTACGCCCGCCTTCAGCTTGATATAGGCCTTGGGCGCCTCGCCGCGATAGCTGTCGGGGATGCCGAGCACGGTCACCTCCTCGACGCCGGGGAATTGGTAGATCGCCTCCTCGATGGTGCGCGGATAAACGTTAAAGCCGGAGCAGATGATGATGTCCTTCATCCGGTCGACGATGAACGTATAGCCCTCGACATCCATATAGCCGACATCGCCGGTGCGCAGGAACTCGCCCACCATGGCGTCTGCGGTCTCCTTCGGGCGCTGCCAATAGCCCTTCATCACCTGCGGCCCGCCGATGCAGACCTCGCCGGTCTCGCCGAGCGGCATTTCCACGGCCGGGTCGTCCAGCGAGCGGATCGAGATGCGCGTGCCGGGGATCGGAATGCCGATCGAGCCTTCCTTGTTGGCGCCCGAGACCGGATTGCAGGTGGCGACCGGCGAGGATTCCGACAGGCCATAGCCCTCGACCAGCGCGCAGCCGGAGATTCGCTCGAAGCCGCGCTTGATCTCCATCGGCAACGGGGCGCCGCCCGAGATGCAGAATTTCAGCGAGGACAGGTCGCCGGGCTTCAGCGAGTGGGCATGCATCAGCGCATTATAGAGGGTCGGCACGCCGGGCATCACGGTTGGCCGGGTCTCGCGGATCAGCTTCAACCCGGCATTCAGCTCGAATTTCGGCACCAGCGTCAGAGTCGCGGCGATAGCCACGCCCAGGTTGAGCACCGTCGTCATGCCGAAGACGTGGAAGAAGGGCAGGATGGCCATCACCCGCTCCTCGCCCGGCTTCAGCGTATGCGCCCAGAACACGGACTGCCAGGCATTCACGTAAAGATTGGCGTGGGTGAGCATGGCGCCCTTCGGGCCGCCTGTGGTGCCCCCGGTATATTGCAGCACCGCGACATCGTTCAGCGGATCGATGGCGACGGGCGCCGGCTTGCCCGGATTGGCGATCACGTCATCATAGGCGATCAGCTTGGCGGCCTGGGGCGAGGCACGCCAGTCGGCCAGATCCTTGCGCTTGAACAGCCTGAACAGGATCGATTGCAGCGCCGGCAGAAGCCGCGGGAACGGGCAGATCACCGCCGAGCCGATCGCGCCGCTGGCGACCAGCGCCTCGGCTTTCGGGAACAGCGCCTTCAGATCGAGCGTCACCATCATGTGCAGCCGGGCGTCGCGCGCCTGATGCGTGAGCTCCTCGACCGTATAGAGAGGGTTGAAATTGACGACCGTGCCGCCCGCTTTCAGAATGCCGAAATAGAAGATGATGTAGGTCGGTGTGTTGGGCAGCAGCAGCCCGACATTGACGCCTTTCTTGACGCCGCGCTTCTGCAGCCCCTCGGCCACCCGGCTCGACAGCGCATCGACCTGCGCATAGGTCAGCGCCTTGCCAAAGAACGTGCAGCACGCCCGGTCCGGATAGGCGGCGGCAGTTTTCTCCAGCAGCGAATGCAGCGGCGCCGGCTCGAGCCGCGCATGCCAGTCGACATCCTTGGGATAGGTTTTCAGCCATGGATAACGCGCGGGAGGCGTTGCCCGCTCGACGCCATTAGCTCGAACGTCTGCGCGATTCGGGTCCATTATTTCCTCGTTTTATGGGCGTTTCCTCAGATGCGGGCGAGCCGCAAAGACCCGGCAGCGATTATTCGGCTTTTCGCCGCCGATGGCAATCATTCCGCGCCTGAAGAGCGCTCAAGGGCCGGGGAGTTTGCCAGGCTCCCGCGACGCTGTGATGACGGCCCGCCCGCGCCCGCATGAATTCCGTGCAGGAATGGAATTCGCCAGATCGCGCAAAGCTGCCATAATGCAGGCCGGGGGCAGGGCAATGACGAGCGGGGGGCCGATCCGATTCGCGATCCCGGAACAGACCCCAGTTCCGTCCGGCGCCAATCGCGAGGCTCAATTGGGAGAGACATCATGTTCTTCGACACGTTCACCACCATTCACAGCCTGTTGAGTCTGGCCGCCATCGCAACCGGCGTGCTGGCCGTCGCGGCGCTGTTCAACATCCGCCTGCCGCAGATCTTCACCATTCTGTTTCTGCTGACTGCCGTCGGCACGAGCGCCACCGGCTTCGGCTTCACCTTCTACGGGCTGAAGCCGTCGCATGTGGTCGGCGCGATTGCGCTGGTGATCCTGGCGGTTACTATCTATGCAGGTTACTTCACGGCCCTGACCGGGAGCTGGCGCTGGATCTATGCGGCCGGCATCGTCGCCAGCCTCTATCTGCTCGTCTTTGTCGGCATCGCCCAATCCTTCGCCAAGATCGAGGTGCTGCGGGCCGCCGCGCCGACCCAGTCGGAGCCGCCATTCGCCATCGCCGAAGCCATCGGGCTGGTGGTTTTCCTCATCGTCGGCTATCTGGCGGCGAGGGCATACCGACCCGAGGAGCCGGAGCTTGCGGGCCGCTCGGTGAACGCCTGAAAATCCGCTGTGACGGGGGCGAACGGGTGCTAACCAATCCTCGGACAAGGCGGACGAAGCCCTGGACACCCCGCAAATTTGCGTTTATCTGGGGGGCTACGATGCTCCCCGGACCGCATCCGGCGAAAGCGGCATACACTGGCCCTCGATTGGGAAGGGCACGGAGAGGACGATGGACGACGTAGCCAACAAGATTGTCAGTATTCTCAAGAAGAACATGAAGGAGCCGCCGGAAACGATCGCTCTGGACACCAAGCTCAGCGATCTCGAAATCGAGTCGCTCGATCTGGCCGTGATCGTATTCGACATCGAAGACACGTTCGGCATCCAGATTCCCTACAACGCCAATGAAGAGATGCAGGATTTCGCGACGGTCGGCTCCGTCGTCGAGCGCGTCAAATCGTTGATCGGTGACAAGGGCGCCGCCGGCGCGGCCGCCTGATACGTCCATCCCGCCTCACGGGCGCTTTTTCGACATCATAGGCACGGCATGGCAGGGCCCAACGGGGCAAGACGGGTGGTCATTACCGGTCAGGGTGTGGTCTCGGCCATCGGCATCGGGGTCGACACATTCTGGGCGAATATGCGGCGCGGCGTTTGCGGCATCGGGCCGATCACCAATATTCCGCTGCAGGATCTCTATATCACCATCGCCGGCGAGGTGAAGGATTTCGACCCGCGCGAGCGCTGTCCGTCGAAGCCCTTCATGCTCGCCGACCGCTATTCGCAATTTGCCGGCTCGGCCGCCATCGAGGCGATGAAGCAGGCGGGCTATGACGGCCCGGTGTCGGACGGGCATCGCGCCGCCTCGATCATCGGCTCCGGCATCGGCGGGCTGGGCACCATCGAGAACGGCTATGTCGATCTCTTCATCCATAAGAAGAAGGCCACCCATCCGCTGACGCTGCTGCGCAGCATCGGCTCGTCGGCGGCGGCCCATGTCAGCATCGAATATGGCATGAAGGGCCCCTGCTTCGGCACCGTCAGCGCCTGCTCCACGGCGGCGCACGCCATCGGCCTGACCTTCCAGATGATCCGGGCCGGGATGGTCGATATCGGCATTGCCGGCGCGTCCGAAGCCTGCGTGACCTTCGGCTCGATGCGCTCCTGGCAGGCGATGCGCGTGCTCTCGCCGGAAGGCTGCTGGCCCTTCTCCAAGCACCGCAACGGCACCGTGCTGGCCGAGGGCGCCGGTATCCTGGTGCTGGAGGAACTGGAGCACGCCCTGGCGCGCGGCGCGACGCCGCTCGCCGAACTGGTCGGCTTCGGCATGACGTCCGATGCGGCCGACATGGTCAATCCGTCCATCGAAGGCCCGTCCGTGGCGATGCAGATCGCGCTCGACGATGCGCGGCTCGCGCCCGGCGACATCGACTATATCAACGCGCATGGCACGGCCACTACGGTCAATGACATCAACGAAACGCGCGCCATCCGCCGCGTCTTCGGCAAGGACGCGGACAAGGTCTCGGTGTCCTCGACCAAGTCGATGCACGGCCATTGCCTGGGCGCGGGCGGCGGCGTCGAGGCGGTGGCCTGCATCAAGGCGATCTCGGAGAATTTCGTCCCCGCCACCATCGGCTTCGACGAGCCGGGCGAGGAATGCGACCTCGACTATACGCCGAATGAAGGCCGCTCCCGCGAGATCACCTACGCCATGTCGAACTCCTTCGCCTTCGGCGGCCTGAACGCGGCCCTGGTCTTCGGCCCGCCGCCGGCCTGACGCTGGGGTTGAGGTCGACCGCCTCGCCGAAGGCACGTCGAGGGGATGACGGGAGCGCTGAATCGCTCCTGCCCAGACTTATGGGATCTCCGCACAAAACCAGAGGCACGGCCCTTCCCATCTCCGACTGTGAGAGGTTAGCGCGCGGGTGAGGGGGGAATGCCTCTCCGATGGTTTGTAACCCTCGTTCCAGCCCTCTCCAAATGAAGACCTTTGCAAACTGCCAGAGCCGGGGCTACTTGCCTCTCCTCTGGCACGGTGCTGGCCGATCCGCGAGTGGATCCCGGTTCGGCCTGACGGTCGCCCGGGACGACGGGTGGAGATGCCCAAGCGACGCGCAAAGGTCATCCATGGGAGAGAGAGCGATCCGTCGCGCATCGCGATAGGGTTCTACTCCATCCCCCAAGCTAAATTCCGCGCGAACCTCACCCCCGCGCCAGCCTCGCCGCTTCGCGCAGGTCGCGGACGAAGGCGTCGTATTGCTCGCGCTTGGCGGTCTCGTCGGGCAGGCGCAGCAAATAGGACGGATGCACCGTCAGCACCACCGCGCCGTGCTCGCCCGGGATCGGCTTGCCGCGCTCGGCCATCAGCCGGACGGCGCGGCCGAGAACGCTGCGGGCAGCGGTCGCGCCCATCGCCACGATCACGCGCGGCCTGATGAGCCGCACTTCCTGCTCCAGCCACCAGCGGCAGGCCTTGATCTCGTTCGGATTGGGCGTCTGGTGCAGCCGTCTCTTGCCGCGCGGCTCGAATTTGAAGTGCTTCACGGCATTGGTGACATAGATCCCCGCCCGGTCGATGTCCGCCGCGCCGAGCGCCTTGTCGAACACAGCGCCCGCCGGTCCCACAAAGGGATGGCCCGCCAGATCCTCCTGATCGCCCGGCTGCTCGCCGACGACCATCATGGCGGCATCCGCCGGTCCCTCGCCGAAAACGGTTTGCGTCGCCGGCTCCCAGAGCGGGCAACGCCGGCATTGCGCCGCTTCGGCACGCAAGGCGTCGAGCGTCGCCCGGGCGGGAGCGGCCGGTCCGCCGAGCGCGAACTCGGCCTGGGCCGGCGGGTCGCTTTTGCGGCTTGGGGCGTGCAACTTATGATCCATCCGACAAATCCTGCTGGCGAAGCTTTCGCCGTTTGACGAGAAGCGCGCGCGCTGCGCGCCGGTTCCGCCTGCTTTCCGGTGATAATAGGTTCTGTTCCTGGTTTGTTCAAGATCGCGCCCCAACCGGTCCCACTTGCTTTTGCGGTGCACAAAATTTTGAGTGCAGAGGGGTTGGCTGGTATTTGCTGCCGGTTCATAGTCATAACGGGCGTGAGCGCATCACCAGCAGCCGGAGTTTTCGCATGAGCAAAAATAAAAGTGCCATCGTCACCGGGTCGACCAGCGGCATCGGACTGGGGATGGCGGAAGCTTTCGCCAAAAGCGGCATGAACGTCATGCTGAACGGTTTCGGCTCGCCGGACGAGATCGAGGCCATCCGCCGCCGCCTCGCCGATCAATACGGCGTCAAGATCGGTTACCACGGCGCCGACATGACCAAGCCCGAGGAGATCGGCGCGCTGGTCAAGGCGGCGGAGGAGCAATTCGGCGCGGTCGATGTGGCCGTCAGCAATGCCGGCATCCAGTTCGTCGCCCCGGTCGAGGAATTCCCGGCCGACAAATGGGACGCCATCATCGCCATCAATCTGTCGAGCGCCTTCCACCTCATCCGCCACGCCCTGCCGGGCATGAAGGCGCGCGGCTGGGGCCGCATCATCAATCTCGCCTCGGCGCATGGGCTGGTCGCCTCGCCGTTCAAATCGGCCTATGTGGCGGCCAAGCACGGCATGATCGGCCTGACCAAGAGCGTGGCGCTGGAGACCGCCGAGCACGGCATCACCGCCAACGCCATCTGTCCGGGTTATGTGCTCACCCCCCTCGTCGAGAAGCAGATCCCCGACCAGGCCAAGGCGCGCGGCATCTCCGAGGAGGCGGTTAAGCGCGACGTCATTCTCGGCGTGCAGCCAACCAAGCAATTCGTCACCACCGAGCAGATCGGCGCGCTGGCCGTATTCCTGTGCGGCGACGAAGCAGCCTCGATCACCGGCGCGGCGCTGCCCATCGATGGAGGCTGGACCGCGCAATGACCGTCGTCGCGGATCCGGCGGCGGCGAAGGGGGCGAAGCCGATCAATCTGGCGCTGCAAGGCGGCGGGGCGCATGGCGCCTTCACCTGGGGCGTGCTCGACCGCTTCCTCGCCGACAGCCGCATCGCGATCGAGGCCATCAGCGGCACCAGCGCCGGCGCCATCAACGCCGTCGTGCTCGCCGACGGGCTGATGCGGGGCGGCCCCGAGGGCGCGCGCGAGCGGCTCAAACTGCTCTGGGACGAGATCGGGCGGGCGGCGCGGCTCAGCCCGATCCAGCGCGGTCCGCTCAGCGTGCTCTCGGGCGATTGGAGCCTCGACAGCTCGCTCGGCTACCTGTTCTTCGACGCCTTCACCCGCAGCGCGTCGCCCTATGATTTCAATCCGCTCGACATCAATCCGCTGCGCGACATTGTCGGGCGGCTGGTCGATTTCGACCTGGTGCGGAGCTGCGGCGCGCCCAAGCTGTTCGTCTCGGCGACCAACGTGCAGACCGGCCGCGTGCGCGTCTTCGGCTGCCCGGAATTGTCGCTCGACGCTGTGATGGCCTCGGCCTGCCTGCCGACCCTGTTCAAGGCCGTTGAGGTCGACGGACAGTATTATTGGGACGGCGGCTATACCGGCAACCCGGCGCTGTTCCCGTTCTTCTATGCCAGCCGCTCAAACGACATCCTGATCGTCCAGATCAATCCGCTGGAGCGCAAGGAGGTGCCGCGCACGGCGCATGAAATCATGAACCGGATCAACGAGATCTCGTTCAATGCCAGCCTGCTGAGCGAACTGCGCTCGGTGGATTTCGTACGCCGGATGCTGGATGAGGGCCGGCTCGATCCGGAGCGATACCGGCGGCTGAACATCCACATCATCGGCGAGCAACAGGCGGCGGCGGCCTATGGCGCCTCGAGCAAGTTCAATATCGAGCGGGCCTTCCTGCAGCATCTGTTCGAGATCGGCCAGAAGGCGGCTGCGGATTGGCTGGAGCTCAATTTCGACGCCATCGGTGAACGCTCGACGGTCGACATCCGCCGCATGTTCGCCGGCGACGGCTATGACGAGGCGGCGGGCGTCGTCTGACTATTCCGCCGCGTCCTGCGAGGCGAGGAATTTCGGCGCGGCCGGGTCAATGACCGGGACGCCGGCCGGGATCGCCGCTTCGCCTGGCTTCTTCAGCCTATGCGGCATGCTGTCGGGCGCGAGCGCGCCGAGCGAGAAATAGATCCGCAGGAGATCGTCGACCTTCATCTCCGGCACCGGGATGACGCAGTTCTGCGGCACCATGACGAGGCCGCCGGACATCGGGATCGGCGCGGTGGGCAGGTAGACCATCTTGCGCGGCTCGCCGCCGATATAATAGGTCTCCTGATTGGCGAGCAGCGCCAGCACGTCGACGCCGTTCTGGCCGCCGAAGCGGCAGGACACCACCGCCATGCCGGTGAAATCGCCGGCGCTCTTGTCGGTGGCGAGGCGGACGACGCGCGAGACGGGATTGTAGATGGTGCGGATGATCGGCAGCTTGGTGAAGATGCGGTCGATGGCGCGCTCGATGGTCTTCTGCGCCGCGCTCCGGGCGATGACGCCGAGGAACCAGATGCCGACGAAGGCGATCAAAATGCCCAGGAAGAAAGCCAGCGTATCGTAGCCGGGGCCGATGATGGTCGAGCCGCCGCTGGTCAGCAGATTGCCCAGGAACGATCCCGGCCCCAGCGCCGCCTTCAGCACATCGATGATCCAGGCGATGATGATGATGGTCAGGACGACCGGCAGCAGCAGCACGAGGCCCGCCAGGAATGTGGTCGTCACGCTGTTGCGCCAAAGGCGTGCAAATAGGCTCATGGTGTCACCGCTCGCAAGGGCCTGCCGAATGCCTACCCTATCCAAATTTGCTGTAATTGTCCTTAATTTGTGCGTAGCAACATAAACCCCCTTCGCCCGCGCGGCGAGAGCGGAAAACCTTGCCCCGCAACAAGGCTGTGGGCAGAATTGGCCGTCAGGTCGGTATTGCGCCGCCGAAATGGGCGGACAGGCCGGCGATCCCGATCAAGATCAGATAGGCGGCAACGAGGTAGTTCAGGATCTGCGGCACCAGCAGGATCAGCACGCCGAAAACAAGGGCGATCCAAGGCTGAAGTTCAACATAATTCATGTCGCCGGCTCCGTTGCGATGTGGCACGAGTGGCCGATGCAACAATCCGCGGCGGCGCAAAGTTCCGCCTGCGCCGGGCCTGGGCGCAGTGGCGCCGGTCACCGAGAACACTTCGATTGCGGTTGGCCCCGGCCGGAGGCGGACGCCGGCCGAGTTCCCCCTACTCGCTAGGGTCTAGAACGCACTGATGGGAGCAAAGAAGCACCGGCGGGTGCCGTTCGGCCGGTGGCAGCGCCAATATTGGCCGTCGACACTGGGCAGCGCTTCCTTGTAGGGAACCGTCTCCTGCGTCGGCGTCAGCTCGAAGCCGGCACCGCCGACTTTGACCGCCGAAGAGGGCACGACCGAGCAGTCGGCAGCGCCGCAGCACCATTCCCCGTTTTGCGGACCGCGAAAGCCGCCACGGGAAATCCAACTGTCATGGGCGTATGCTGTGGAGGTTAAGGAAAATAATGCCAGGGCAGCAAAGAGCATGCGGGATGTCGATCCGATCATAGCGTCTACCACGTTGAGGTTTCATCTCATCGCGCGGCGATCGCCTGAACGGCCTAATCTTCAAAAGTCTAAGCCGTCATGCGGCTCGTCTATCGCCGCGTATCGTGCCGGCCTTGGACATTTCGACCCTTTGACGGGTCTCTAAGGACCCGGTCACTCCACTAAAGTGTAACAGCGAAATCACGCTTCGCAAAACGGGAATGTTAAACGGTTGCTCGCATTCGTTAATTCGCGCGAAGGTAGCGAAAAATGCGAGAAATTGTCGCGAATCAGCGGGTTTGGCGCAGGCTTGCGGGAGGCTGAATTGCCTGTCGGGGCGGGTCCTGGCGGCATTTGCCGCATGATTGGCGGTCAGCCGTTCAACGGCTTTTTCGCGGACGACTGGACGGATTGACTGGGTAATGAGGGAGGGACGCGGCGGTCGAGGTGCGGAGTCGGCGCTTCGACGCAGGGGATTTCACTCAAGCGGTTAATGCAATCTTACAGCGCCGGTGATTCCGAGCTGTCCACACCTAGCGGCGGCCATGCTCGCGCAGCACTTCGCGCATCGTCTCGGCAATGATGGCGGGGAGTTCGCCGCGCAACGAGGTCACGTCCTTGCGCAAGGAGCTGAGCTCGGCCTCTACCCGGTCGACCTTCGATTCCAGCCGGTCCATCCGCGTCTTGAGCACCGCGAGATCGTCGCCATTCTGGCGGGACTGGTTGAGAATGTAGCGGGACAGCATTTTCTCGCCGTCCGCTTCCTGCTCGACGCTGCTGACGCGCGTTTCGAGGCGTTTGAACTCCTCATGCGTCACAAAGGCTTCGCTCATGCTCGCGGGTCTCCAAGGCAGAGGCCCACCGTAGCCTGATCTGCGGCTATTCGGCAACAGTGATTGTGCTGGGGATTCACCGGATTTGGTGGGGGAGATCCGACTTCATTATCGATCAGCGTCCGCAAACGGGAACCTGTCTGCTGTTGCCGAGACGAAGGCATGAATCAGCGGATGTTCCACGCCTGCGAGGGCGGAGCGCTCGGGCTGATAGGCGGTCCCGATGAAGAAGGGGTGCGATCTCACCTCGAAAGCCCGCGGCTCCCCGTTCGGGTCGAAGCCCGTAAAATCGAGAGCGCTGTCATCGAACAGGCCGACATACCGATGGGCGACGCCGTAGCTGCAATGATATTTCTCCGTGACCCGCGTCACGCCGTGGATCTTGGCGATCTGCGATCCGGCCACGAACTCGATCTCTCCGTGCTGCTCCACCAGAGCGCAGGTCAGCGGCGCGACCAGCGGCATTTCGGCGTCCGGATTGACTTCGGCATTGTCCGCCATGGCGTAACCGAGGACATTGCGGGCGAATTCCAGAATGCCGTGCTGGTATCCGCCGCAGGTGCCGAGGAACGGCATTCCGGTTTCGCGTGCGTGCCGAATGCCTCTCAGCGCGCCGTCCATGCTGGCATAGGGGCTGGCGGGAACACACCAAACGGCGTCGAAGTCCTTCAACGCTTCCGCTGTGTGCTGCAATGCGGTCGTCGCGACCCACACTCCTGTGGTGGGATATCCTGTGCTCGATGCGGCGATGTCTATCGCTCGGGGGATCGCAATATGCGCGGTGACGCCGGGATTATAATCGCCGACGAGGGCGATGCGCTTGGGATTGGCCATTGGCTGCTTGCCGCTTTTTGATGATCGCCACTAATCGGCTTCGGAGGACGGCTTGCGGCTGTCACTCCGCCGCCTGCGCCCTCTTCATCGGCCTTCTCGCCAGCAGCTCGGCCAAAAACTGACCCGTATAGCTTTCCTTCACCTTGGCGATCTGCTCGGGCGTCCCCTCGGCAACGATGCGGCCGCCGCCGTCGCCGCCTTCCGGGCCCATGTCGATCACCCAGTCGGCCGTCTTGATGACCTCGAGATTGTGCTCGATAACCGCGACGGTATTGCCGGCATCGACCAGCTCGTGCAGCACTTCCAGCAGCTTCGCCACGTCGTGGAAATGCAGGCCCGTGGTCGGCTCGTCCAATATGTACAGCGTCCGGCCCGTCGCGCGCTTCGACAGCTCCTTGGCCAGCTTAATGCGCTGGGCCTCGCCGCCGGACAGCGTCGTCGCCTGTTGGCCGACCTTGATGTAGCCCAGGCCGACCCGCGCCAGGGTCGCCATCTTGTCACGCACGGCAGGCACCGCCTTGAAGAACTCCGCCGCCTCCTCCACCGTCATGTCCAGCACGTCGGCGATCGACTTGCCGCGGAAATGGATCTCCAGCGTCTCGCGGTTGTAGCGCTTGCCCTTGCAGACGTCGCAGGTGACGTACACGTCGGGCAAAAAGTGCATCTCGATCTTGATGACGCCGTCGCCCTGGCAGGCTTCGCAGCGGCCGCCCTTGACGTTGAAGGAGAAGCGGCCCGGCAGATAGCCGCGCGCCTTGGCCTCCGGCAGCCCGGCGAACCAGTCGCGGATGGGCGTGAAGGCGCCGGTATAGGTGGCCGGGTTGGAGCGCGGCGTGCGGCCGATGGGCGACTGGTCGATGTCGATGACCTTGTCGAGATGGTCGAGCCCCTGGATGTCCTCGAAATGCGACGGGGCCTCGCGCGCGCCGTTCAGCCGCCGGGCGACCGCCTTATAGACGGTCTCGATCAGCAAGGTGGACTTGCCGCCGCCCGAGACGCCGGTGACCGCCGTCAGCGTGCCGAGCGGGATGTCGGCGGTGACGTTCTTCAGATTGTTGCCGGTCGCGCCGATGACGCGCAGATGATTGCCCTTGGCAGCCTTGCGCCGCTGCTTCGGCACCGAGACCTGCCGCGCACCGCTGAGATATTGGCCGGTCAGGCTCGACGGCGTCGCCATGATCTTTTCCGGGATGCCCTCGGCGATGATCTCGCCGCCATGCACGCCCGCGCCGGGGCCGATATCGACGACGTGGTCGGCGAGCAAAATCGCCTCCTCGTCATGCTCGACGACGATGACCGAATTGCCGAGATCCCGCAGGTGCTTGAGCGTTTCCAGCAGCCGCGCGTTGTCGCGCTGGTGCAGGCCGATGGAGGGCTCGTCCAGCACATAGAGCACGCCGGTCAGCCCCGAGCCGATCTGCGAGGCAAGGCGGATGCGCTGGCTCTCGCCGCCCGACAGCGTGCCGGAATTGCGCGACAGGGCGAGATAGTCCAGCCCGACATCGTTCAAAAATTTCAGCCGGTCGCGGATTTCCTTGAGGATGCGCGTGGCGATCTCGTTCTGCTTGGCCGTCAGCTTCTCCGGCAGCGCGGCGAACCATTCGCCCGCCTCGCGGATCGACATGCGCGAGACTTCGCCGATATGCAGCCCGGCGATCTTCACCGCCAGCGCCTGCGGCTTCAGCCGAAAGCCGTTGCAGGCGTCGCAGGGGTGGTCGGACTGGTAACGGCCCAGCTCCTCGCGCACCCAGGCCGAATCGGTTTCCTTCCAGCGCCGCTCGATATTGGTGATGACGCCCTCGAACGGCTTGGTGGTCTTATAAGTGCGCATCCCGTCGTCATAGACGAAGGTAACCGCCTCGCTGCCGGTGCCGTAGAGTATGGCGTTCTGAACCTTCTCCGGCAGCTCGCTCCAGGGCTCGTTCATCGAGACCTTATAATGCTTGGCGAGGGCGTCGAGCGTCTGGGTGTAATAGGGCGAGGTGTTGCCGGTGCGCGCCCAGGGCACCACGGCGCCCTTGCGCAGCGAGAGCGACGGGTCGGGCACGACCAGGGAGGCTTCGAATTGCAGTTCCGTGCCGAGGCCATCGCATTTCGGACAGGCGCCGAACGGGTTGTTGAAGGAGAACAGCCGCGGCTCGATCTCGTCGATGGTGAAGCCGGAGACCGGGCAGGCGAAACGCTGCGAGAACAGCAGGCGCTCATGCGTGTCGTTCTTCGACTTGTTCGCGCCCTTCATCGCCTTGGCTTCGAGCGGCTTGTCCGGGAATTCGGCGCTGGCGAGGCCGTCGGCGATCTCGAGCGCGGTCTCAAAACTGTCGGCGAGCCGGTTGCCGAGATCGGGGCGCACGACGATGCGGTCGATGACGACGTCGATATCGTGCTTCAGCTTCTTGTCGAGCGCCGGCGCGTCGGCGATTTCATAGAACTGGCCGTCGATCTTCACGCGCTGGAAGCCGCGCTTCATGAAGCCGGCCAGCTCCTTCTTATATTCGCCCTTGCGGCCGCGAATGACCGGGGCGAGCAGATAGAGCCGGGTGCCCTCGGGCAGCTCCATGACGCGGTCGACCATCTGCGAAATGGTCTGGCTCTCGATGGGCAGGCCGGTCGCCGGCGAATAGGGCACGCCGACGCGGGCGAACAGCAGCCGCATATAGTCGTAGATCTCGGTGACGGTGCCGACCGTCGAGCGCGGATTGCGGCTGGTGGTCTTCTGCTCGATGGAGATCGCCGGCGAAAGCCCTTCGATGGCGTCGACATCGGGCTTCTGCATCATTTCGAGAAATTGCCGGGCATAGGCGGACAGGCTCTCGACATAGCGCCGCTGCCCTTCGGCATAGATGGTGTCGAAGGCCAAACTCGACTTGCCCGAGCCCGACAGCCCGGTGATGACGACAAGCTTCTCGCGCGGAAGGTCCAGCGAGATGTTCTTGAGATTGTGCTCCCGCGCGCCGCGGACGGAAATGAACTTTTGCATGGAGAGCCCGAGACCAGAATGGCTGTCAATTTAGCAGGGGACGTGGAAAAGGCACGGGACGATTTGTCTCTGCCCCCGGATAATTCGTGGATTGCTCCTTGCATTTAGGTGCAGATCGTTGCGGTACAATGTGTAGTGCGTTTCTCACTGCGCAAAACCACCGCTTGTGACCATATGCCTATTGGGTGCGGAGTAATTCGGCATGACGTTGATTGACCCCACGGTCGAGCGGATCGAGGCCGGGTTCCGGGAATTGCTGCAGGAGGTCAACGCCACCAGCGCGTCGACCCGCGCGGGCTGGCTGTTTTTCCTGGGTTTGCAGGCTTATTTTTTCGTTACCCTCGCCGGCATCGGCCACCGCGACCTGCTGCTGGATAAGCCGCTGACGCTGCCCATTCTCGAGGCGCAGGTCAATCTGACCGGCTTCTTCCTGTTCGCGCCGCTGATCCCGCTGATGGTGCATCTGGGGGTGCTGATCCAGCATGTCCAGCTCGCACGGCAATGCCGCGAGCTGCATCGCCGCATCGCCATCTTCGAAGGCGCGAGCCTGTTCCGCGCGCACCGGCACCGGATGCATCTCAACTCCTATTTCTTCACCCAGCTCATTGCCGGCGGCCCGCGCGGCGGCCTGTTCGCCTTCTTCATGGCCTTGATCGCCTGGCAGACACTGGGCCTCCTGCCCGTAATCCTGCTCCTGGATTTCCAGACCTCGTTCCTGCCCGTTCACAACCTCGACGTGACCTGGCCGCAGCGCGCCTATGTGGTGCTCGACGTCGTGCTGCTGGCGATCTTCGCCGTCTATATGCGCTATCCCACGGCGAGCTTCGTCTCCGGTTTCGGCCGCACCATCGTCGAGCGCCCCTTCAGCTTCCTGCTGGCCGGCATCCTGATGGTCGGCGCGATGTTCTTCTCGCTCAGCGTCGCCACCATTCCAGACGAACAAATGGACCGGGTGATGACGGTTCTGATGCCCGCGCCGGTGCCGTTCGACGATGCGGGCGCGGTGGTCGGGGCCGCCGCTGAGCCGCGCCAGGCTTTCCTGCCGACGGCCTATCTGTTCGAGCGCGGCATCGACCCGCTGTCCGGGCGGCCGCTCGGCTTCTTCGCCCGTAATCTGATCCTGACGGACGCCGATCTGGTGCCCGGCGGTCCCGAGACCGGAGCCGGGGAAGCGGGCGCCAATCTGCGCCGCCGCGATCTGCGCTATGCAACGCTCGACCGCTCCGACATGCGCAATGCCGACCTGACCGGCGCGCTGCTCACCTGGGCGAGCCTGCGCGAGACCAATCTCGCCGGCGCGCGGGCGGAAAAGGCGGTGTTCCGCGGCGCCGATCTGTGGCGGGCCAAATTCGCGGTTCCGGCCGGGGCGATCAGCAGCGGCCCGGTCGGCGGCATCGACATGCGCGGGGCGGATCTGCGTGGCGCCAATCTGTCCGAGGCCAATCTGCAAGGCGCCGACCTCACCGGCGCCCTCTTCGAAGGCGCCGACCTGCGCGCCGCCCAAATGGACCCCGAAGACGCCGCCGAGGCGACGCGGCAGGGCGCGAAGTTTTAGGGGGCGGTGGTGATGGAATCGGTCGGCGCCTCAGTCGTGCTGTCATTCCCGCGAAGGCGGGAATCCAGCATCCTTGAGGAGGCCGTTGTGGACGCGGCTGGATTCCCGCCTTCGCGGGAATGACAGAACAAATGCCGTCGCCCCGGCCGTCAGAGCCGGGGCCCACTCGCATCGCCTCTTGCCGCAGGGCTTGCGGATGGGCCATTGGATTCCGGCTCGCCGCTTTCGCGGCGTCCGGGACGACGGTTTTCGTAATCCCCGCGAAAGCGGGGACCCGGTAAAGGGCAAATTTCGCCGTGGTGCCCCTGCTCAACCGCGGATGCTGCGGAGTACTGGGTCCCCGCTTTCGCGGGGATTACGGCTGTGCGGTAGGCGTCTCGGTATGGCCAGTCGCATCCGCCCTACGGCATCACCACTTCGACCTGCTTCTTATCCCCGGCCTCGACGGTGAATTTCTTGGCGAACTCGCCATTCTTGTGCTGGACCTTGACCTCGTAATTGCCCGCCGCCAGCACATGCGAGGGGAACGCCCCGCCGCTCTTTTTCACCAGTTGCCCGTCGCTGCCATAGATGTTCCAGATCGTGTCGGCGAGCGCCTCGCCGCCGGGCTTCTGCACCAGGCGGAAGGTTACCTTGCCGGCCTGATGGTCGATGGTGGCCTCGGTCAGCTTGCCCGCCTCGACCGTGATGTCGGCCTCCATCACGGCGTTGCTGTCGCCATAGGAGCTCTCGACCCGGTAGGTGCCGCTGTTCAGCCGCATGATGATGCCGGGCTTGGCGCCGCCGATCACCTTGCGGCGGTTGCCATATTGGTCGGTCTCCTCCGAATAGATGTCGAAGGTCAGCGACTGGTCGGACAAAAGCGGCTGCTTGGCGAGCGTCGCGTAGAGCCGAAGGCCGCCGGCATTCAGGTTGAACACGTCCTCCTGGCGCTTTTCCGGCCAGACCGTCAGCCGCTTGGTGATGTTGGCCCGGCCATAGGCGGAGTTCACCAGATAATCGCCCGGCGTCAGGGTGACGGTCGGGCGCGCCTCGTGGAAGGTGAACAGCAGGCGGTAGCTGCCATCGTCGTAGACGCGGCCGTCATAGATGCGCCAGGTCAAGCCGCTGGTCAGCGGCTGGGTGTCCTTCGCCAGGATCGCCGCGAGGGTCAGCGTGCCGGGCTCCTTCGAGGTCGCGGGCTGGCCGCCGGGCGAGCCGACGCCGCCGATGGGGGGCAGGAAGGCGGGCACCGGCTTGCCGTCGGCATCCTCGCTATTGCCGGCCGCCGCCAGCCTGAGGATGCGCTGCAAGGCGTTTTGCAGCTCGTCCGCATTGCCCGCCGTCATGAACACGCCGCCGGTCTGCTCGGCGACGCAGGACAATTCCTGCAGCTTGTCGTCCGCCTCGGCGTCGAAGCCGATGACGTGGACGATGCTGCGCGGGGATTTCTCCTTCAGGTCGCTGGCCGCCGCGCAAGGATCGGCCTCGCAGCTATCGACGCTGCCGGCGACCAGGATGACGGATTGCGCGCCGGTCTGGCTCTTCAAGAGCTTGCCCGCCGCCGTGATCGCCGAGGCGATCGGCGAGGAGCCTTTCGGATTGGCGGCCTCGAGCGCCTTCGAATCGGCATCGGGCGTGATCGTCCCCGTGCTCTTCAGCGTTTCGACGGCGTCGCAGGCCTTGCCCTTGGCGGTGCCGAAGGCGACGACGCCGAGATTGAGCTTGCCCGCCTGTTCCTTGAGCGCGGGCGCGATCGCGCCGCGCAAGGTAGTGATCTTCGGGCTGCCGGCGATCTTGCTCCACATGGCGCTGGAATAGTCGAGCACCAGCACGGCTTCATTATCCGCGCTGGCGGCGTGGCCGGCGCAGAGGAAAAACATCAGGCCTAGCGCGAGGACGCGAACGCAGGACACGCTGAAGGACGTCTGGTTCATGGCCGCACCATCCCCCCGAGTTGTAGCGGAAATTAGGCGCCCCTATTGGGCGATCAGCTCGATGATCTGCTCCTGGTTGGAAGCCGCCTCGAAGGTCTGGGTATAGGTCTTGGCGTCGTGCTGCGCCATGGCTTGATAGTGGCCGGCCTGGAGAATGAGCGAGGGCGTGGCATCCTGCGAAATCAGCACCGTGCCGCCGCCATTATATTTCAGCGTCCATTTCACCTTTTCCATCGCCGTGCCCCCCGGGCCCGGCACCAGCCGCAGCTTCACCTCGCTCGCCTTGTGCTCGAAGGCGACGTCCAGCACGTCGCCGGCAGCGACGTCGATCTCGCGCGCCTGGCGGGCATTGTGCCAGCCATACTGGCTCTCGATGCGGTAGCGCCCGGCGGGAAGGAAGATGGTCGGCGAGGGCTGGGTCGAGGTCAGCACCTCCTGGCTGGCGGCGCCGTCGGGGCCGTTCAGGCTGTAGACCCGGTAGAGCAGGTTCTGATCGAGCGGCTTGTTGTTGCCCGCCATCACCGAGGCGAGGCGCACGCCGCCGGCATTGAGAATCAGGTCCTTCGTCGTGGTCTCCGCCGCCCGGACGGCGACCTCCTCCTCGACGCGCGCCATGCCGAGCACCGCGGCGACCCGGTAGCGGCCGGCCGGAAGGCTGAATTTGGGCTCGTCGAGATAAGAGCGCGAGATTTCCTGGCGCCGGCCGACCTCGCCATTCTCGAACACCAGGAAGGTCGCCCCGCTCAGCACCGGGCTGCCGTCCTTGGCCCGGGCGGTCAAGGCGAGCGTGCCGCTGTTGAGGATGGCCTCGGCGCGGCTTTCCTGGCCGGCGGTGACGGTGACGGGCACTTCGACTGTGGCAAAGCCGCGCTTCGCCGAGAGCACGTAATCGCCCGCCGGGACGTGGAACACCGCCTCGGACAGGCTCGACCGACCGATTTCCGCCGATGCGTCGCCGCTGGCGGCGCCGGCCCGGCGCAGCACGAAGAACATCTCGTCGAGATGCGGTCCGCCCTTCACGGCGACGCCGTCGACCAGCAGCGTGCCGGCATTCAGCGAGATGGTCGGCTCGGTGCTCTGATTGGCGGCGATCTCGACCTCTTGGCCGCCCTTCGCCAGCCCCCAGCTCGCCTCGATATAATAGCGTCCCGGCTTGAGCCGCATCTGCGGCTCCCCGCCGCCGCCACTCCAGACCAGCTCCCTGTCGGTGGTGCCGGCGCCGAGCTTCAGGACGCGCCAGGACAAACCCTCGGCGATCGGCGGCGATCCATGCGCCAGCACGGCGCGCAAGGTGACGATATTGCCGCGCTGGGAGCCTTTCTCCGGCGGCGGCGGAAGCTCGTCGTCGTCGTCATCGACCACCTGCGCGTGACGGCGGTGCCCGATAGGCTGTACTCGATGCGCATCAATCGACTGTATGCTATCGTAAGTTGCTGCGGCGGCGGTCGAGAGCGAGGCCGCGCGCGCAGGGGCCGGGCCCAAGCCCAGCAAGCCGAAGCTTAGGCCAAGAACAGCCGTTGCGAACGCGAAAGCTCTTCGAATAAAGCGCATGGGTCCAGTCGGGAGCGGAATCTTTGCGTCCCACCTTTCACAGCTTTCTCTTGCTTGTCCAGTGCCGTGTGATGAGCTATGCGGGAGCAAAGGACATTAGCCTGGAAGTTTGCAATTATGACGGCAGCGACGAAGATTTCGACAACGAATGAGCGGGATGCCACGGATATGGTGCATGAAGAGCTGCTGCGGCATCTGCGCGGCCGGCGCTCGGTTTCGGCCGGAGCGCTGGTCGAGCCCGGCCCGGACCGCCCGGCGCTGGAGGCGATGCTGACCATCGCCGCCCGCGTGCCGGACCATAAGAAATTGGCGCCGTGGCGTTTTATCGTGTTGGAAGGCGCGGCGCGGGCGGCGTTCGGGGCAAGGCTGGCCGCGATCTGCGCGGCAAATGAGCCCGAGGCGTCGCAAACGCGGCTGGAACTGGAGCGCACGCGGTTTTTGCGCGCGCCCGTCGTCGTGGCGCTGGTTTCCTCGCCGAAGCCGCATCCGGCGGCCCCCGAATGGGAGCAGGTGCTGTCGGCGGGGGCGGTCGGGCTGAACCTGCTGCATGCCAGCGCCGCCATGGGGTTCGGCGCGCAATGGGTGACCGAATGGTACGGCTATGATGCGGCGGTGAAATCGGCCTTCGGCCTGACCGACGCCGAGCGCTTCGCCGGCTTCATCTATATCGGCACGGCCCGCGAGACCCCGACCGACCGCGAGCGCCCGGACCTCGCTGCCATCACCAGCTTTCCGGACGCACCGTCCGGAGCTTAAATCTTGACCTCCCAAAGCTGTCCCCCGTAACCGATCCGCAGCCCTCTCCCAAGGGAGACCTTTGCGTATCGAAGGTCCTCTCCCCGTCGTCCCGGACGGCCGTCAGGCCGAGCCGGGACCCAATCATATTTCCGCTATTGCTGCGGCAAGTGGAGAGGCGAGTGGGCCCCGGCTCTAACGGCCGGGCGAAGGAATCGAAGTTTTGCAAAGGTCTTCAAAGGGAGAGGGTTGGGGGTGAGGGGGTAATCCCTATCGGTAGGGCAGGACATCGCCACACGGAGAGGCATTACCCCCTCACCCGGCACGCCGGCGCGTGCCGCCCTCTCCCACGGGGAGAGGGCTCGGCTGCGGCGTATTCGCGGGCCGAGCATTGCGGCGCCGCTGACCTGACAACGCGTCAGCTCGCCGGGACGCGGTGACCGGGATCTTGCGATCTGGCGAGCCGCATCAGCGCGATCATGGCCAGCACCGTCGCGGCGTAGGCGAGGACCTGGGCTTGATTCGGCCGGTCCGTATAGCCGATGAAGGTGTGCAGCAGCCGTCCGATCAGGCTGTCGGCGGAGAGCAGCCACGAACTGTCCCAGACCGTCTCGCCGAGCCATTCGAAATAGCCCGCCTGCTGCAGGAAGGCGACCGCCTGCGAGGCAAGGCCGGCGGCGAGAAAGATGATCAGCGCCGAGGTGACGCCGAACAGATAGCGCAAGGGGATCGCCAGCAGGCCGAAATAGAGCAGGGCGGAGACCGCCGCCCCGGCGGCGATGCCGAGGGCGCCGGCCGCCAGCATTCCGGCGGCGCTGTTGTCGCCCGACGCGGCGACGCCGTAGAGGAACAGTACCACCTCCGAGCCTTCGCGCAGCACCGCGACCCCGACCACCACCGCCAGCGCCGTCAGCGGACGCTCGCCCGATGCCACATCCGTCCCGACCTTGCGCATTTCCGCCGCAAGCTCGCGGCCATGCGCGGCCATCCAGGCATTGTGCCAAGTCAGCATGACGACCGCGACCAGCAGGATGGCGGCGTTGAACAGCTCTTGGCCCGTCCCGGCGAAGAGATCGGCGATCTCACCGGCGAAAGCGGCGACGATGGCGGCGCCGGCCAGCCCGGCGGCGATGCCGGCGGCAACCCAGAAGCCGCGC
Source organism: Rhodomicrobium sp. R_RK_3 (assembly GCF_002198715.1). GTDB lineage: Bacteria > Pseudomonadota > Alphaproteobacteria > Rhizobiales > Rhodomicrobiaceae > R-RK-3. The sequence continues at coordinate 21,172 of NZ_MWLK01000039.1, forward strand.
TGCGGCAGCCCCTTGGTCGCCGCAAGCACGATGCCCACGATCAGGCCGGCCTCCAGCACTTCGCGGAAAACGATCAGCAGAGTCGCGAGCATCGGCGGCCTCGATTATTCGGCGATGACGACGCCCTTGGCGGTGCTCTCATGATATTCGCCGACGAAGGGATAGCGCCCGGCCTTCAGCGGCTTCAGGCGCACGGTGCCTTCCTTGCCGCCGGCGATGACTTTTTCCACCTTCAGCTCGTGCGATTCGAACTCTTCGGCGGTCGAATCCTCATTCTTGATCTGCAGCACCACGGCCTTGCCCGCCTGGACGCGGATTTCGTCGGGGCTGAACTTGTGATCCTTGATAGTGATCTTCAGCGTCGAGTCTTCGGCACTGGCCGCGTGGCCGACCAGCAAAGCGGGCGCCGCGAGCAGCATGGCCGCAAGCAAGGTGCGGGGACGAATCATCAAAATTTTCATCGCAGTCTCCTCCCAAGACGGCAGGCCCCGATGGCCGAAAATGCCGCCGCTCATCTTCGAGATAAAAAACGATAGCCAGCCTGCCGAGGTGGGAGGAGTGCACTCTTCGCAGGCATATTCATGCGCGCCGCGCATATTTCCGAGGGCGGATCGTGTTTAGATCGCAATGATTTGAGTTTAATTGCAGCGTTCTGTATTTGCCTGACGGCGGACGAGCAGTGCTCGGTACCGAATCCGAGGCTGATGCGTCGGTGTATTCAGGCGGACGACCAACTTTCTACGGCAGGTTGCTTAGAACAGCGCGGCTGGCACTAACGGAGCCGCGCAAGCACCTTCTGTGCGCGCAGCAGATGCGGCCGGTCGACCATGCGGCCGTCGAGGCCGACGACGCCCGCGCCAGGATTGGCGTCGAAGGCGGCGACGATGGCGCTGGCCTCGGCGATGGCTTCGGGGCTCGGAGCGAAGGCAGCGTTGATGGCGGCGATCTGGCCGGGATGGATCGCCATCTTTGCGGAGAAGCCATCACGCGCGGCATCGGCGGCTTCGCGGGCAAGACCTGCCTCGTCGCGAAAATCGGCGTAGATGCTGTCGATAGCCTGGACGCCTGCCGCGTGCGCCGCGATCAGGGCGAGATTGCGGGCAAGCGCGAACGGCCCGGTGAAAGCGCCCGACGCATCCCGCGCCGAACTCGCGCCGATGGCGGTGCCGAGATCTTCGGCGCCCCAGGTCAGCCCCTCGAGTCGCGGATGCGCATCGACGAAACTCGACATTTGCAACAGCGCCAGCGGCGTTTCCGTCGCGATGGCGATGATGCCGATGTCGTCAGCGTCCCGCCCTCCCGCGGCCTCGATCATTGACGCCAGGGTCTGAACATCGGCGCCGGAATTGGCTTTGGGCAGCATGATGCCTTCCGCCAGCGGCAGCACCGCCGCCAGATCGTCGGCCGTCAGCCCGGTGCCGAGATCGTTGACGCGAACATAGAGCCGGGGCCGCTCGCCATCACCGACATGCGCCGCAAGAAACTGCCGCGCCGTCTCCCGCGCCTCGGCCTTGGCGCCCGCCGCGACCGAATCTTCCAGGTCGATCAGCAGGCAATCGGCGCCGCTGTCGAGCGCCTTGTCGAGCTTGCGCCCGTCGATCGCCGGGACGAAAAGGTAGGAGCGTGGCGATGGCCCGTCCATCACGCCGCCGGACGCTTGCGCATGAAGGCCTGCCTTGTGCAGACGGCGACCAGCCGGTCCTCCTGATTGAACGCCTCATGCCGCAATTCGACGATGCCGGCATCCGGCCTTGACCGGCTCTCGCGCTTGCCGACCACGGTCGTGCGCACATGCACCGTGTCGCCATTGAACAGGGGATGTGGGAATTTCACATCCGTCATGCCCAGATTGGCGATGGTGGTGCCGAGCGTCGTGTCGTTCACGGAGATGCCGACCATCAGGCCGAGAGTGAAAAAGCTGTTCATCAGCGGGCGGCCGAATTCGGTCTCGGTCTCGCAGAAATGCCGGTCGATATGCAGGGGCTGGGGATTGTGGGTGAGGCAGGAAAACAAGGTGTTGTCCATCTCGGTGACGGTGCGGCGGATCGGATGCTCGATCACCAGACCGTCCTCGAACTCCTCGAAATAAAGCCCCTTCATCGCGCTCGCCTCGTCAATAGCGGAACTGCTCGGCCAAGCTGCGGTCGTCCAGCTCATGGCCGGGGTCGAACAGCAGACGAAGGCCGATGCCGCGCTCCTCGGCGATCTCGACCTTCAGCACATTGCGGAATTCCTTGTGATCGGCGACGGCGCTCATCGGCCGCTTATGCGGCTCCAGCACTTCGATGGTCACCTTGGCCGAACTCGGCAGCAGCGCGCCGCGCCATCGGCGGGGGCGGAACGGGCTGATCGGCGTCAGCGCCAGCAGCGAGGCGTTGATCGGCAGGATCGGCCCATGCACCGACAGATTATAGGCGGTGCTGCCGGCGGGCGTCGCGACCAGCACGCCGTCGCAGATCAGCTCCTCGAGCCGCACCTCGCCATCGACGCTGACGCGCAGCCGCGCCGCCTGATGGCTGAGCCGGAACAGCGACACTTCGTTGATGGCGAGCGCCTTGCCGGGCGTGCCGTCGGGAAGCGTCGCGCGCATCCTGAGCGGATAAATCATGTTCAGCTTCGCGACCGAGAGCCTTTCACGCAACTCGTCTTCGCGATATTCGTTCATGAGAAAGCCGACCGAGCCCCGGTTCATGCCGTAGATCGGAATATGGGCGTCCATGAAGCGGTGCAGCGTCTGCAGCATCAGGCCGTCGCCGCCGAGCGCGACGATCGCGTCGGCATTTTCAGGCGTGACATTGCCGTAGCGGGCGGACAGGCGGGCGAGCGCCTGATCGGCTTCCGGCGTGCCGCTGGAAACGAAAGCGATGGTCTCGACTGGGCTCTCGAGTGTTTGGGTCATGGAGCTATCGGAATGAGTGATACGGACGACGATAAAGCCGCTTCGCGCCCCATAGGCGCCGAAAGCGTGGTCCCGCAAACAGCGGATGATACTGCAGCTCTATTGATTTACACCACCTTTCCGTCCGAGGCCGATGCGAAATCGGTGGGACGCGCGCTGGTCGAAGCGCGCCTTGCAGCCTGTGTAAACCTTCTTCCCGGCGTAATTGCGATCTTTCGCTGGCAGGATCGGCTCGAAGAAGCGGCGGAAACCGGCATGATCGTCAAGACCACGCAAGGCCGCGCGGCCGAGGCGCTGGCCGAAATCAAGCGGCTGCACCCTTACGAAACGCCCGCCCGGCTGCTGCTTCCCGTCGCCGGCGGCGGGGCGGATTTCCTGCGCTGGATCGCGGGGGAAGTGGCCGGGCCGCGATCATAACCGTGTGTTCCGCCTTCGCCCGAGGCGCGGCTTGGGTTGCCGCTCGCGCCAAAGCTGTGCATAAGAGTGAGCTTGGCTAGGGCATGGGGGCACATGGCTTCGTCTCGCTTTCTCACCTTTTCCACGCGTGCGCTTTTCGTTTCCGCTGCTTTTGCCGCCTGTCAGCCGGCGGATGCCGGGGTGGAAAATCCGTCCCCCCCATCGCCGGCGGCGGAGGCCGCCGCCAGCATGCCGAACCCCAAGCCGGTCGAGCGCCATCTGCGCCTGAAACATCACTGGACCGGCGAGGAGATCGAGGTGCTCTACCGCATCGGCGACGACTACCAGCCGGCCGCCATGGAGAGCATCAGCCATTTGCTGCGCGACTGGCGCTGCAACAAGACCATCGCCATGGACCCCAAGCTGATCGACCGGCTCTACGCGCTGCAGCAGGCGATCGGCGATCACCGCACCATCCGGGTGATCTCGGCCTACCGTTCGGAGGGCTATAACGCCTCGCTGCTCGCCGCCGGCCGCAATGTCGATCCCAACAGCCAGCATATGCTCGGCCGGGCGGCGGATGTGTTCGTGCCGGGGCTGAAGCCGGACAAGCTGCGCGAGGCGGCGGCCAAGGCCGGCGTCGGCGGCGTCGGCTATTATCCGTTTTCGGGACCGCGCTTCGTGCATGTGGATAGCGGCCCGGAGCGGCAATGGACGGAGATGGATCCCGCCGAGCGCCGCAAGCTCGGCATCCACGGACGGCGGCGCGGCCCCTTCAAGCTCGATTGCGAGATGAAGATGGATCAGGCGCTGCAAGACCCGGGCGTGGTCGAGCAGCTCGCCGCATTGCCGGCGGGCGCCGCCGTAATCCCGGTTGCCGCCGTGCAGCAGGCCGCGGCGAGGGCGGCGGAGGCAACCGCGGCTCTGCCGGCGGCGGCCGACGGCGGACCGACCTGCGAGGCCGGGCAGCCGATGACGCCGCTGGCGCTCCTGGCGCGCGACGGCGAGCCGGTTTCGGCGCCCGGCGGGCGCTAGCGGGGGGATTCCGATCGCGCGAGAGGGGGAGAATCGCCATTAGCCGCGCGATTCGATCATCAGTTATTTCCCCTAGTCCCGATTTTGGCATGGGACACCGCCGCATTACGGCGCGGCCTGCCCCGTCCATGGCGAGATTGTGGCGGGGGCCTGGCCCCGTTTTACACCGATTATCCACCGATATAGCGGTATTTTCGCCTCAATCGGCCGCTCATTCGCAGGGTTTTTTGGCATTTTGCGGTGATTATGGGAAAAGCGAAGGTGCTTTTGGGCCAAAATATGGCACCTGCCGGCCAACTCTGTTGCACATGCATCACAGGCCTGCGAAATCGGCGCTAAAAGTCGTTTGTTTTCAATGTCTTAAGGTGCGATACGACAAACTTGCAATGGCACGGCCCAGCAGCCATTTTAGGACATAGAGATTCTGGAGCGGGTGAGATGGCAAGACGTCCTCTCAAAATTCTGGCGGCAAGCTGCGCACTGACCTTGGCGATCGTCCTGGGGCAGGCGAGCGGCGCACACGCCTTCACGGAGACGAAAGTCCCGCCGCCTCCCGGGCAGGGGGTGGCGCCGGAAGGTGCGCCCGCGCAGCTCCAAATCGGCAAGCCGGAGGACGGCAACGGCATGGCGCTGTCCTCGCCGGCGACCAGCCAGGCTGGCGGCACCGAGCTGACCATTCCCGGCGTCGGATCGGTGGGCACGCTGCCGAAGCTGGATTTCGGTCTCGAGCTGCTTTACGGCGCGGGCAACAGCCCTGCGGCCGAAAAGCCCGAGGACGAGAAGAATGACGATGTGCTAATCAAAGGCACGATCAAACATCGCTTCTGAGGCGGAACCATCCTTCTCCAACGTATGAGTGGCGGCCATGAGCCGCCATTTCGCTGTTTACGAGGTCGCGGAAATTTATGCTCAGGCGACTCTCCGCCGTCGGCGTTCACGTTTTTACGTCAATCGGCGCCGTGCTCGGCTTTCTTGCCCTGATCGAAGCCGCCGCGCACCGCTGGGAGGCCGCATTCTGCTGGCTCGGCGTCGCGCTGATCGTCGACGGGGTGGACGGACCGCTGGCGCGCTGGCTGCGGGTCTCGAAAGTGCTGCCGCGCTTCTCCGGCGAACGGCTCGACCTCATCATCGACTATTTCACCTATGTCGTGGTGCCGGCCTTCATGATCTATGCGGCCGGGCTCATGCCCGACGGGCTCGATCTGGTGGCGGCTGGCATCATCCTGATGAGCTCGCTCTTCCACTTCATCGACCGCGAGAGCAAGACCGAAGACGGCTTCTTCGTCGGCTTCCCCGCCATCTGGAACGTCGTCGCCCTCTATCTCTTCGTCTTCCCGATGCCCGCCGAGCTTGCCTTCGCCGCCATCGTGCTGCCCGCCATCCTGACCTTCTTCCCGATCAAATGGGTGCATCCGGTCCGCGTCGTGAAGCTGCGGCCGCTGACCTTCTGCGTCATGGGCGCCTGGGGTGTCGCCATCGCCGCGACGCTCGCCCATGGTTTCCCGGCCTCGCGCACCGAGCAGATCGTCGTCGGCCTGTCGAGCCTCTATATCCTCGGCGTCGGCATCGCCCGCAGCCTTTTCACGCGGCCGGGCGCCGTGGGCTGACGAGCCAAACCGGCGTCCACTTTTCCTCATCCCCTGCTAAAGCGAAGCCCGGCTTTCCGTAATTGGCCTTGTACTACATCCGCCAACTGCGCTAAGCGAAACCTCGAAGATGCGACGAGGGGAAAAAGCCGTGGAATTATTGACCGATCCGAATGTCTGGGCGAGTTTCGTCGCCTTGAGCGCGCTCGAAATCGTGCTCGGCATCGACAATGTGATTTTCCTCTCGATCATCACCGAGAAGCTGCCCCCCGATCAGGCCAAGCGCGCCCGCCAGATCGGCCTCGCCCTGGCGCTGGTCTTCCGCATCGTCCTGCTGCTGTCGATCTTCTGGATCATCGGCATGACCCGGCCGCTCTTCGAGGTGTTCGGCCAGGATTTCTCCGTCCGCGACCTGATCCTGATCGCCGGCGGCCTGTTCCTGATCGTCAAGGCGACGCAGGAGGTCCATGCCGAGATCGAAGGCGAGGACGAGCATGAGGAGAAGGGCAAGGCGCCGGTCGCCGCCGCCTTCAGCGCCGTCATCGCCCAGATCGTCGTCATCGACGCCATCTTCTCGATCGATTCGATCATCACCGCCGTCGGCATGGCCGAGCGGGTGGAGGTCATGATCGCCGCCGTCATCCTCGCCATCGGCGTCATGTATGTGGCGGCCGAAACGGTCGCCGCCTTCATCGAGCGCCATCCGACGACCAAGATGCTGGCGCTGACCTTCCTGATGCTGGTCGGCATGGCGCTGGTGGCGGACGGCTTCGGCTTCCACATCCCGCGCAGCTACATCTACTCGGCGATGGCCTTCGCGGCGGCGACGGAGGTCTTCAACATCATGGCGATCCGGCGCAGGAAACTGCGCCGGGGCGGCAAGCGTCCCTGATGCCGCCAAGGCCCCGCGTCCGAAGGCGCTATGGCACTTCCGCCCGGCATCGTGTTTAACGCAAAAGCGTTTCCCCTCCGGCGCCATCATGCCGGGATGGCCTATTTACGCCATAGTGTGGTTTATGGTGCCGGGACGTCACGATATTGCAGTTCGGCAGGGTGCGAGCGCATGAAGCTTTCGGCGGTCTGGAGAGGTGGGTACATGCTGCGGCTTTGCGTGCTCCTCGTATGCGCGCTGCTGACGGCGGCGCCGTCCGCCGCGAATGAGGTGACGATCGAGAATCAGGGCCTCGACGTCCTCGGCAATCTCGAGTTGGCGCCGGGCAAGACGCTCAAATCCGACGGCGTCGTGCTGCTCGTGCATGACACGCTGTCGCATCACCGCATGGAGATCATGTCGGCGATGCAGGAATTGCTGCGCGAGCGCGGCATCAACTCGCTGGCGATCACCCTGGGGCTCGGCCTGAATGCGCGGCGCGGCCTGTTCGACTGCTCGATCGAGCAGGACCACCGCAATGAGGATGCGGCCGTCGAAATCGCCGGCTGGATCAATTGGCTGAAGGAGCAGGGCGCCAGCAGCGTGACGGTCGCCGGCCATGCGCGCGGCGGCACCCAGGCCGCGATCTATGCGGCCAAGGACCCGGACAAGGTGGTGAAGCGGCTGATCCTGATCGCGCCGCTCGCCGACACGCCGACCAGCCTCGAGGCCGAATACGACCAGCGCTTCAAGCAGCCGCTGCCGCCGATTCTGGCCCAGGCGGAAAAGCTGGTCGCCGAGGATCAGTTCACCACGCTGATGCTCGACGTGCCGTTCCTGGTTTGCGACCGGGCCAAGGTGACGGCGGGGGCGTTCGTGAACTATTACGGCTCCAACCAGAATCTCTACACGCCGAGCCTGCTGCCCCATATCAAGCTGCCGACGCTGGTCGTCGTCGGCGACCAGGACCCGCTCGCCTCCGAGCTGGTTCCGGCGATCCAGGGCATCCCCGGCCCGACGACCTTCACCCTCGTGGAGATCCCTGGCGCGGACCATTTCTTCCGCGATCAGGCGGCGGAAGACCTGACCGACAGGATCAAGGCGTTCCTCGAGAAGAAATAAGCGGCGGCAAGGGGCCCCCCAATTTCCCGGAAAATGCTTCGGACCGGAGCACCCCTGGCTTAACCAATGCGGGGTTAGGCTCGCATGGATCGCGGCCGGCGCGGTGCCGCGCCCTGCGCCATGGGAGCCAACACGATGCCCTGTCCCTCGATCGTCGCGTCCTTGTTCGCCGGTTCGGTGCTGTGCCTGGGCGCGCTGCCGGCCGTTGCCTGCACCTCGATGGTGTTCCGGGCGCAGGACGGAACCGGCATCTATGCCCGCACGATGGAATGGGGCGCGACCGATTTCAAATCCGAGCTGATGCTGGTGCCCCGGGGCACGGAATTCACGGCGCAGCTCGGCGACGGTGCCTCCGGACGGGCCTGGAAGACCGTTTACGGCTTTGTCGGCATCAATGCGGGCGGCCTCAATTACGGCACCGACGGCATGAACGAGCAGGGGCTGACCATCGGCGCGCTGTTCTTCCCCGGTTTTGCCGAGTTCCAGCAGCCGAGCGCCGATCAGCAATCGGCGACCATCACCAGCATCGACCTCGTCAATTATGTGCTCGGCAATTTCAAAACTGTCGAGGAAGTCCGGCAGGCGATGCCGGGCTTGCGCGTCGTGCGCAATGCCGAGATCGAAAAGCAGTTCGGCGGCCCGATTCCGCTGCATCACGTCGTCAGCGACGCGACGGGCGCCTCCATCGTCATCGAATACACCAAGGGCACGCTGGCGATCCATGACAACCGGATCGGCGTGATGACCAACGCCCCCAATTACGACTGGCATCTGCTCAATTTGCGCAATTACACCAATCTGCGGCCGATGGGCGCCCCTCCCGAGGCGATCGACGGCGTGTCGATGGCGCCCTTCGGCGCCGGCAGCGGCATGCTCGGGCTGCCGGGCGACTTCACGCCGCCATCCCGCTTCGTCCGCGCGGTGGCCTTCGTCCATGCGATGGCCCCGGTCAAGGACGCGGCGGCGGCGGTCGACGCGGCCTCGGCGATGCTGAACAATTTCGACATTCCCGAGGGCCTCGTCCGCGAAGGCGGCAGCGCGGACGAATACACCCAGTGGTCCGTCATCGCCGATACGCGCCACAAGGTCTATTATTACTGGACCAAGTACGACCGGCGCATGCGCAGCGTGGATCTTGGCAAGCTCGATTTCACGGCGGCGACAATGTCCAGCTTCCCGCTGGACCGCGAGCGCGTGCAAAGCATCGAAGACCGCTCAGGGGATTTTCCGAAGTAGAGTGGGTCGGATGAGTGGCGCATCCTCCCCAACGAAATCCCCGCAAAGGCGGGGATCCAGTACGCCGCAGCGTAAGCGGTTGGGCCGAATGCCAGTTGCGAGTTTGTGAATACTGGATCCCCGCCTTCGCGGGGATTTCGGTCTGAACTGATCGCGCCTACCCCTTCACATAGCTCCCCGGCGCGTCTTCCAGCGGCTGGTTCATGCCGTGGCCGGGAAGGCGGGCGGGGATCATGCCGCCGGACAGGCCCGCCAGCCACGCGCCGTAATCGGGCCACCAGGACCCGGCGGTTTCCTGGGCGCTGGCCAGCCAGTCCTCCAGCGTCGGCCATGCCTTGCTGTCGGGGCCGCCCGGGACCCAATGCATGTATTTCTTCGCGGCCGGCGGGTTGATGACCCCGGCGATGTGGCCCGAGCCGGCCAGCACATAGCGCACCGGGCCGCCGAACATCCGCGCGCCGTTGAACACCGATTTGGCCGGCGCGATATGGTCCTCGCGCGCCGCCAGCTCGTAAATCGGCAGCTTCACCTTGCTCAGATCCAGTTTCACGCCGCCGATCGACATCTCGCCCTTGGCCAGCCGGTTGTTCTGATAGAACTCGCGCAGATAGAAGCTGTGATTGGCCCGCGTCATCCGCGTGGTGTCGGAATTCCAGTAGAGCAGGTCGAACGGAAAGGGCTGCTTGCCGAGCAGATAATTGTTCACGACATAGGGCCAGATCAGGTCCTTCGGGCGGAGCATGTTGAACACCGCCGCCATGCGCGAGCCGTCGAGATAGCCCTGCTCGGCCATCATCGCCTCCAGCGCCTTGATCTGGGTGTCGTCGATGAACACCATCAGGTCGCCGGCCTGGGCGAAATCGACCTGCGCCGCCAGGAACGAGGCCGAGTTGAAGCGGTCATCGCCGGTCGCGGCCATGTAGGAGAGCGTCGTGCCGAGCAGCGTGCCGCCGACGCAATAGCCCATCACGTTGACCTTGGCCTGATCGGTCAGCCGCTGCACCACCGAGAGCGGCTCGAGGATGCCCTCGTTCATGTAGTCTTCGAAGGTTTTGTGCGCGAGCCGCTGGTCCGGGTTGACCCAGGACACCACGAAGACGGTGAAGCCCTGGTCGACCAGCCAGCGGATGAAGCTCTTCTGCGGCACGAGGTCGAGAATGTAGAATTTGTTGATCCAGGGCGGCACGATCATCAGCGGCAGCGCGTGAACGTCCGGCGTCGTCGGTTGATATTGGATGAGCTGCATCACCTGGTTCTGGAACACCACCTTGCCGGGCGTCGTCGCCAGATTCTTGCCGACGGCGAAGGCGCCGAGATCGGTCTGCTTGATTTTCAGCAGGTCGCCCGACTCGTCCAGATCCTTCAGCAATTGCGTCATGCCCCGGACGAGGTTTTCCGCGTTCGACGACATCGTCGTGCGCAGCACTTCCGGGTTGGTGAAGGGGAAGTTCGACGGCGAGAGCGCGCTGGTGAGCTGGGTCAGGTAGAACTGCGCCCGGTGGCGCGTACGCTCCTCGACGCCGTCGGCGCTGCGAATCAGGTCGTCGGCCCAGTTGACGCTCAGCAGATAGGCCTGCTTGCAGAAATCGAAGAAGGGATTTTCGGTCCATTCGGGGTCGCGGAAGCGGCTGTCGCCGGGCGCGGGCGTGGCCAGCGGCTCGACCTTCTCGCCCATGAAGCGGCGATGGGTGCGGCCCCACAACTCGACCATATTCTCGGCGAGCTTGGCTTGCTTGGCGGCGAATTTCTCCGGCTCGGCCATCCAGGCGCTCATCACCGCGCCGATCAGATTGCCCGCCTCGCTCATCTCATTGGCGATGCCGGCCGGGCCGTCCGCGCGCTTGTCGTCCAGCATCCGCGCCATGGCCTTGGCGCCGACCTCCATCAGCTTCATCATATTCTGGGCGAGCTGTTCCGGGTCCTTCACGGCGTAGGGCATATCGGACGCGGCGCCCTTTGCTCCTCGATCGTCGGCCATTGTCTCTCCCGCTGGGTCATAGGCATAATCACTGATGTAGAAATGCCGCAAGGCGCGGCAAAATCCGCGCTGCGGCGCAGCGACCTGCTCTTTTCTCGTCTTGAACTAAATCTCCACATAAATCCCCGCGATAATCAACGGATCTGATCGGCGGGCCGGAGCGAGCTCCAGCGCCAATGTTCCCTTCCCGTTTCGCGGTGAAAATGATATGGAAAACCCAGTTCCAACGAATCACAGCGCGTAATTTGGGGGAAGCGGCCTGGGCTGTCCAGGAACGCTAAGGAAAATGAACATGCAACGCAGTTTTAAAACGGCGATTGTACTATTATGCGTTGTCTGCTCCGCTGGCCTTTCGGGCTGTGCGGATAGCCTCTACCCGCGCCTTCCCGATCTCGGGGGCACGAGCAGCAATCTGCTCACGCCGCAGCAGCAGGAGCAGACCATCAAGGACTTGACGACCGAGCAGAGAACGCACGGCGCCGAGGCCGCCAAGACGATTGAGGCGCGTTAACAGCCTCGAAAATCGGGCAGCCGGTGCGGGCAAGCACAGCGCCCGCGAGACCATATAGGCTTCCACTGACGCTCCGCTCACGGGTTCTCTCGTGGGCGGCGCGCCAAATCTAAAGTTCCCCGGGAGGGATCAAGCTGTGCCGGACCCCACGCAAGATTTTCATCGTATCAAACGCCTGCCGCCCTATGTCTTCGAGCAGGTGAACAAGCTCAAGGCTCAGGCCCGCAATCGCGGCGAGGACATCATCGATTTCGGCATGGGCAATCCCGATTTGCCCACGCCCCAGCACATCGTCGAGAAGATGATGGAGACTGTCACCAAGCCGCGCACCCACCGCTATTCGGCCTCGCGCGGCATTCCCGGACTGCGCCGCGCCCAGGCGGCCTATTACGAGCGCCGCTTCGGCGTGAAACTCAATCCGGATACGCAGGTCGTCGCCACGCTCGGCTCGAAAGAGGGCTTTGCCAATATGGCGCAGGCGATCACCGCGCCGGGCGACGTCATTCTGTCGCCGAACCCGACTTATCCGATCCACGAATTCGGCTTCATCATGTCGGGCGCCTCGATCCGCAGCCTGCCGGCGACGCCCGACGCCGATTTCATGACCGCGCTCGACCGCGCCGTGCGCCATTCGATCCCCAAACCCCTGGCGCTGGTGCTGAGCTACCCGTCCAATCCGACCGCGCTCGTCGCCGATCTCGATTTCTACAAGGAGGTCGTGGATTTCGCCCGCAAGAACGACCTCATCATCCTGTCCGACGTCGCCTATGCCGAGATCTATTTCGACGTGCCGCCGCCGCCCTCGATCCTGCAGGTGAAGGGCGCCATGGACGTCGCCGTCGAGTTCACCTCGCTGTCGAAGACCTATTCGATGCCGGGCTGGCGCATGGGCTTCGCGGTCGGCAATGAGCGGCTGATCGCGGCGCTGGCGCGGGTCAAGTCCTATCTCGATTACGGCGCGTTCACGCCGATCCAGGTCGCCGCCGCCGCCGCCCTCAACGGACCGCAGGAATGCGTCGCCGAGATGCGCGAAACCTATCGGCGCCGCCGCGACTGCCTCGTCGATTCCATGGCGCGGGCGGGCTGGGACATTCCGCCGCCCCCGGCGACGATGTTCGCCTGGGCGCCGCTGCCGCCGCAGATGCGCGAGCTCGGCTCGCTGGAATTCTCCAAGCTGCTCTTGGAAAAAGCCGGCGTCGCCGTCTCTCCGGGCGTCGGTTTCGGCGAATATGGCGAGGGCTTTATCCGGATCGCGCTTGTGGAAAACGAGCAGCGCGTCCGGCAGGCCGCCCGCAGCGTCAAGAAATTTCTGTCCGAAGCCGCGACGACCATGCATAACGTCATCCCGTTGGCCTCGGGCCAGAGCCGGTAGGCTGGCCGCTCCCCTCGCGCGCATGGCGGCGGCGAGGGGTTGCGGACTGCCGGTGAGGCGCCAAACCCTCACCCGGAACGCGCTGCATTGGCTCCAAACCGAGGCTCGATGATATGAATTTGGGGCGGCCCGCGAGGGCCCCCCGGTCGTGCTTGGGAATGCTATGGAACCACTCAGGATCGGTCTGGCCGGGCTCGGCACGGTCGGCGCCGGTGTGCTGCACTTGCTGGCGGAGAACGGCGAGGCGTTGGCCTTGCGCTGCGGCCGGGCCGTCGAAGTCCGCGCCGTCAGCGCCCGCGACCGCACGCGCGACCGCGGCATCGACCTCTCCGGTCTCGAATGGTTCGACGACCCGGTCGCGCTGGCCAGAAGCGGCGCGATCGACGTGTTCGTCGAACTGATCGGCGGCGAGGACGGGGCCGCCAAGGCCGCCGTCGAAGCGGCGCTGGCCTCGGGCAAACCAGTCGTCACGGCCAACAAGGCGCTGCTCGCCAAGCATGGCACCGCCCTCGCCAAACTCGCCGAGGCGAACCGCGCCGCGCTGTATTTCGAAGCGGCGGTCGCGGGCGGCATTCCGATCGTCAAGACCATGCGCGAAAGTCTGACCGGCAATCAGGTCACGCGCGTCATCGGCATCCTCAACGGCACCTGCAACTATATCCTGACCCGGATGCAGACCGACGGCCACGCCTTCGAGGCCGTGCTGCTCGACGCTCAGCGCGCCGGCTATGCCGAGGCCGATCCGACCTTCGACATCGAAGGCCACGACACCGCGCATAAGCTCGCTATCCTGACCAGCCTCGCTTTCGGCACCGAAATGTCCTTCGACACCATCTATCTCGAAGGCATCTCCTCGATCACGCCCGCCGACATCGAGGCGGCGGACGAGCTCGGCTACAAGATCAAGCTGCTCGGCGTTGCCCTGCGCACCGAAAGCGGCATCGAGCAGCGCGTCCACCCGACCCTGCTGCCGATCCACAGCGCCATCGCCCAGGTCGACGGCGTGCTGAACTGCGTCGCTCTGCACGGCGATTTCGCCGGCGACATCATGCTGGTCGGACCCGGCGCCGGCGCCCGGCCGACCGCGTCCTCCGTGGTCAGCGACATTGTCGACCTGGCGCGCGGCGCGCATTTGCCCGCCTTCGGCACGCCCGCCGCGCGGCTGCTGCCGCATGTCCGCGCCGCCATGCCGACGCATGAGGGCGGCTATTACATCCGCCTCTCCGTCCACGACCGGCCCGGCGCTTTTGCCGCGATCGCCGCGCGCATGGCGGCGGAGGGCATTTCGCTCGAAAGCATCGTGCAGAAGCACGGCTCCTCGGATGGCGGCCGCAAGCAGGCGATGGTGGTCATCGTGACGCACGAGACCACCGAAGCCGCGATCCGCCAGGCGCTCGACGCCATCGAGGCCGACGGCCATGTCGATGAGAAACCGCAGATGATCCGCATCGAGCGGCTGTAACCTTCACCGGCCATGATGCGCGAACCCGCCAGCCATCCCCGCTCCCGCGAGGATCGGGTTTTTGCGGCTTATGGCCTAATCTGAACTTTCGCCCACGCGGAGGCTTGTGGCCATGACCGGATCGTCATGCCTTCGTGATTGCGATGGTGTATAACCGCCTGGTCCTTGCCGCTCATTGGAGGCTCTATGTCGACGGATCAACCCAAAACGGTCCTGCAGCGCTCGTTATCGATCGAAGTTGCGCGCGTGACCGAGGCCGCCGCGATCGCCGCCGGGCGTTTGCGCGGGCGCGGCAATGAGGCGGATGCCGACCGCGCCGCCGTCGATGCCATGCGCCGCGAGTTGAACAAGCTCAACATTCGCGGCAAGGTGGTGATCGGCGAGGGCGAGCGTGACGAGGCGCCGATGCTCTATATCGGCGAGGAACTGGGCACCGGCAACGGCCCGGAGGTCGACATCGCCGTCGATCCGCTCGAAGGTACGACGCTCTGCGCCAAGGCCATGCCCAACGCGCTGGCCGTGCTGGCGATGGCCGAGGGCGGCACGCTGCTGAACGCCCCCGACATCTACATGGACAAGATCGCCATCGGCCCGGGCTATCCGGACGGCCTCGTCGATCTCGACCGCAGCCCGACCGAGAATTTGCGCCGCCTCGCCGAGGCCAAGGGCGTCAAGATCTCCGACCTGACGGTGTGCATTCTCGACCGCTCGCGCCACGGCAAGCTGATCGACGAAGTGCGCCAGACCGGCGCCGCCATCAATCTGATCGGTGACGGCGACATCGCCGGCATCATCCAGACCGTGGAAGCGGCCGAGACCGACATCTATATCGGCATCGGCGGCGCGCCGGAGGGCGTTTTGGCGGCCTCGGCCCTGCGCTGCATCGGCGGCCAGATGCAGGGACGCCTGACCCCGCTCAGCGAGGATGAGAGGAAGCGCGCCGAGGCCATGGGCCTCACCGACCTGACGCCGAAATATTCCATCGAGCAGATGGCGCGCGGCGACGTCATCTTCGCCGCGACGGGCGTCACCGACGGCTCGCTGCTGAGCGGCGTGAAATTCTCCAACGGCCGCGTCGAGACGCATACGGTGATCATGCGCGCCGCCACCAAGACCGTCCGCTGGCTCCGCACCCAGCACCGCGCCGCCGCAAAATTTCCGCTGTCGGAGAGCTGAGCCCGGGCGGCGGCGCGTCCGACCTTTGCGACGTTCGAACTCTCTCCTCCGTCGCCCCGGCCGTCAGAGCCGGGGCCCACTCGCATCTCCTCTTGCCACAGTGCTTGCGGAACGGCCATTCGGTCCCGGCTCGCCCTGACGGGCGTCCGGGACGACGGTATGGGGATGAGGCTGGTGGACGACGGCCGCCGATAGGCCTGACTTTCACCCAGCGCCTCCCAGTGGGGTATCCGGTTGCGGTGCGTCTCAGCCCTGTATCGCCCCTCAGAAAAAGCCCCCTCACCTTAGGCGGGAGCCCTCTCCCTCAAGGGGAGAGGGCGATGCCGCGTATGACGTTCGGCGCCTCATCTTGCTCGGCGTGCCCTCTCCCCTCGAGGGAGAGGGCGGGCGCGTCAGCGACCGGGTGAGGGGCTGTTCGTGCTCCTGGCTCTCCACACCCGCCCCCGTAGCCTCGCGCACTTCCGTATCGAATCGGGATAGCTTAACCTTCCTTAATAGGGGGTAGGCGATGTTGGCAGGGACGGCACTCAAGCAGACGGCGGCGAACGAGCCGGGCGTCTTCCTCGGCGTCATGCGCTCGGTGAAGGGCCAGGTCTGGCGCGAGCGGCTGAGCGCCGAGCAGGCGCGGCTCGCGGCGGCGATCTGCCAGCATCACGATCTGCCGGAACTGCTCGGCCGCATCCTCGCCGCGCGCGGGGGCACGCTCGAAAACATCCCCGACATGATGGCGCCGACTCTGAAAGCCCTGCTGCCCGATCCCTCCTCGCTGCAGGATATGGACCTCGGCGCCGCCCGTTTCGCCGACGCCATCCAGAAGGGCGAGTCCATCGCCATCTTCGGCGATTACGATGTCGATGGCGCCTCCTCCGCCGCGCTGGTGCGCCGCTTCCTGCGCGCGCATGGCCGCGACGCCGTCATCTACATCCCCGACCGCATCTTCGAAGGCTACGGCCCGAACGTCGCCGCCATCGAGGGGCTGGTCGAGCGCGGCGCGCAGCTCATCGTCACGGTCGACTGCGGCAGCACCAGCCATGAGCCGCTCGCCGCCGCCCGCCGCCTTGGCGCCGATGTCGTCGTCATCGATCACCACCAGATGGGCGAGGAGCTGCCGGCCGCCGTCGCCGTCATCAATCCGAACCGCCAGGACGATCTCTCCGCCCAGGGGCATCTCTGCGCGGCGGGCGTCACCTTCCTGTTCCTGATCGCCGTCACCCGCCATCTGCGCCGGGCGGGCTGGTACGCCAACGGCAAGGCCGCCGAGCCCGATCTGCTGGCGCTGCTCGACATCGTCGCGCTGGCGACCGTCTGCGACGTGGTGCCGCTGACCGGCATCAACCGCGCCTTCGTCGCGCAAGGGCTGAAGGTCATGCATCGGCGGCAGAATGTCGGCCTGCGCGCGCTCGCCGACGCCGCCGGGCTGAATTCGGCGCCGACGCCCTATCACCTCGGCTATATCCTCGGGCCGCGCATCAATGCGGGCGGGCGCATCGGCGACGCCGCGCTCGGCGCGCGCCTCCTGTCCAGCGACGATGAAGGCGAGGCCGCCCGCATTGCCGCGACGCTGACCCAGCTCAACCGCGAGCGCCAGGAGATGGAGCAGCGCTGCTGCCTCGAAGCCATCGCCATGGCCGAGGCGCGGCTCGAGGCGACCCCGGACCTGCCGCTGATCCTGGTCGGCTCCGAGGCCTGGCATAAGGGGCTGGTCGGCCTCGTCGCCAGCCGCCTGATGGATCGCTTCCGCCGCCCGGCCCTGGTCATGGCCTGGGACGGCGAGGCGGGCGACGGCACCGGCTCGGCCCGGTCGATCGCCGGGGCGGATATCGGGCACGCCGTACGCGCGGCGCTGGCCAAGGGGCTCGCCAAGAAGGGCGGCGGGCACGCCATGGCGGCGGGCGTCACCATCGA
The DNA here is from genome assembly GCF_002198715.1 of Rhodomicrobium sp. R_RK_3. GTDB lineage: Bacteria > Pseudomonadota > Alphaproteobacteria > Rhizobiales > Rhodomicrobiaceae > R-RK-3. The sequence continues at coordinate 38,721 of NZ_MWLK01000039.1, forward strand.
GCGCGGCCGGCTGGAGGAGCTGGAAGCCTTCCTCATCGCCGAGCTGGCCTCAAGCGTCACGACGGCCCGCGACATCTCCGCCCTCTCGGTCGACGGCGCGCTGACGCCGGAAGGCGCGACCTCGGAATTCGTCGACCTGCTGGAGAAGGCCGGTCCCTACGGGGCCGGCCACGCCGCGCCGCGCTTCGTCTTCCCCGCGCATCGTATCGGCTTCGCCAAGCTGATGGGCGAGGCTCATGTGCGCTGCACGCTGAAATCCGGCGGCGGCGCGAGCATCGGCGCCATCGCCTTCCGCGCCGTCGGCACGCCCATTGGCGAGGCGCTGCTCAGCGGCGACGGCCGCCCCTTCCACATTGCCGGCCGGCTGCAGCGCGACACTTGGGGCGGGCGCGAAAAGATCGAGGTGCTGATCGAGGACCTGGCGGATCCGATGCAACAAAAGCTGTGAAATCGCGGAACGCTGCGCAGAGGGCTTGTCATCCCGCCGATTCCTTTTTATATCAGGACTGCCTTGAGCGAAGCTCCCTTCGTCTAATGGTTAGGACATCAGATTTTCAATCTGGAAACAGGGGTTCAATTCCCCTAGGGAGTACCAAAAGCCTTTGTTTTCATTGGCTTTTCGCCTTTGTCCCCCATTGCGCCAACCAGCCTTGATCGGCTTTGATGTTGTGCCCGCACGCAGCAATCCGCGCGCCGGATTGAAGCGGCCGATGCCGGCCTCCACCAGTTCGGCGCCGAGATAGCACACCCGCGGCAGGGGTCGGATGGCGGTCCCGCACATTGCCCTCAATTTCCATAAAACCTTCGCATCAGAAGCATTATCGCAATTCGTCAAGCTAAGTGTCTGCAGTACCAGGGTTCTTCTTAATCCGTCGATGGGTAGAAGCTGCAAATCGATAACAAATCGTTGGCGATATGCGAAATTATCTTGCCCTCCTGCATTATTCTTAAAATACTCATTATGCAAATGTTAGCCGGCGGTCCTCGCCGGAGGTGGCACATGGAGATTCCCCATGCTGATTGCTGAAGGTGGAGGCGGTCGGACAACCCCGGTCTATGACGAGCGGCGGGAAATCATCGAGCTCAAGCGCGAGATCAATCGAAATCGCCAGCTCCAAGCCGCCAAGCAAAGCCAGGCGGGCAAGACCGAGGGGCAACGTCAGGCAACGAGTGCGGCGGTCGGGAAATATCAGGAGAAGGTCGATGCGCATCAGAAGAACTGGCTAAAAGCCAACGGCCATAAGTACCATACCCAGGCGGCATTGCAGCAGGCCTGGGAAAATGCCTGGGCGGTCGATGGCAAGGCGGCGCGCGACGAACTTGAGCCCTATCTGGTCGACTACGACAGGGATATCAGGGAGGATCTGCGCCTTGCCGCGGATGGGGCCGACGCCGCCGGAGGCGATCCCAAGGCGGCGGTTGAGGCGCGGGCGTCCGAGCTGAAGAGCGCTGATGGAAGCGACGGCCTGACCGACCAGTTCCTCGACGGCATCGTCACCAGGGCCGCGATCGAGGTCGGTCATGAAACGCCGGCCATGCGCGCTGCCGCAAGGCAATATGAGGCGGCCGGTGCCGAGTGGGGCGCTGCGCAGCAGATTCCCGAAGGTGATCGCACCATGAACACCTTCCTGCAGCAGCGCTACGAGTCAGCGAAGGCCAATTTCGAAGACGCCAGAACGAATTTCATCAAAATCTACTCCGACGCGATAACGACGGACCTGGAGGCCGGTCTCGCCTCCGGCAAATCCCTCGATCAGGTCACCTCCGAGGTCAAGAGCCTATACGATGAAGGTCTCTCCGACCTGGTCGATTTTCGCGTCATCGTCCTCAATAAGACCGAACTGGTCGACGAATGGCAGACGGCGATCGAGTCCGACATTGGTGCCCTGGGGTTGACCCCGGCGGAGTTGGAGCTGGGCGCGAAAGATTCCAACAAACTGGCTTTCCTGAAGGCGGCAGGGTTCACGCTTGAGCTGGATCCGGTGAAATACAAGGCGATGACGGGGTTCGATCTCAGCAAGGAAGAGATCGAACTGGCCAAGAAAGACCCGATCTTCTTTTTCTTCCTGCAGAAGCAGAACATTCATTTCTCGATGTCCGGCAACTCTGTCGTGCTGAAGATCGGCGCCAAAAACGCGCCGGCCCAAATGCAGCTCGCAGCGCAGCAGGGTTTTGATGATGGCGGCGTGCTCGGCCTCGCGGGCGCGCTGAGCGCTCCCGTTTTCGCCGACAGCGATCTCACGGCGCTGATGGAGGGTGCCGATAAGACGCGCACCAAATTCGGCAAGGCGAATCTGTACCGGCACGAAGGCAAGGATCGCCTGCAATTCGTCAATATGCTGCTCACCGGCTATTTCACGCTGGGGGAGCGAAAGGTGTTCTGGGACGAGACCGGGCGTGGCGCGGTCGAGCCGATCCTGCGCGATGGGCTGAACGGTGTGAAGGTGCCCGAGGACGACCTCGATGAGCGCCGGTTCCTGACCTATATCGGCGAATATATGGACGAGGCGCTGGTGGACGGCTCGCCCGAAATGGCGGCGCTCGTCATCGATCTAGTCATGGACCGGGTCGACAGCGCCTCGCCGGAGATGGAGTTCGGCAGCACCGAAGTCTTCGCGCAGTCGATGGTGAACGCCGTTCACCTGGCGGACCAGCTCCCCGGCAGCGTCAAGGCCGAAGAGGTCGCGAGATGGATGGTCGCTTCGGAACGCGGCCTGATCAATCGTGATGCGATCGGGGAGTTCCGTAACGCCATCGCCAATACCGGCAATACCGAACTGGGCGACGCCGTCCTGAGCGAGCTGCGGGCGACCGATGAATATTCCAGCGGCTTCCCCGAAGAGTTCAAATGGGGCGTGGACGACGGCAAGAAGGCGGCCAATATCGCTTTCGGCGAGGCAAAGCGGGCTGCCGAATTCACCGCCTTCATGGATCCGGCCCAGCAGAAGACGATCCTGAATGGTTTCTTCGATCGCTTCGCCGACATGCCCGATGTCGGCAAGCCGCTCAGCACCGCGAACAGCCCTGAGCTGCGCAACACGCTCGGTCAGATCGCCGGCTATCATCCCGACCAGAATCTCGATGCCTACGCCCGCGGCGATAAATCCGTCGACTGGTTCAGCGAGGATTCGACGCAGCGTGCGGTCATCGACCTCCTCGTCACCTGGGTTGACATCGAGGACGGCGACGGCCAGGGCGCCACCGCGACCATCTACCCCTATGCCTACGGCTCCAAGCGTGACGGTGTCGATTATAGCCTCCTGATCAAGATCACCCGGGCGGATGGCAGCGAAAGCTTCATCGACGGCAATGCAGCGGACGATGTCGTCAATTATTTCCTCGGCGATCCGATGACCAAGGACGACGACAAAGAAATCAAGCAAGAGGACGTGCCGCTGCAATGGCACTATACCGGCTTCGACGACTTCATCGACCATAACAACTATGACACTGGCGGCACCATCTACCTACCCAAGGACTGGAAGATCTCCAAGGCGGACGGCCATGTCGAATGGATGGAGATGGCCGCCGCGCGCGAGACCGGCAAAGAGACGTTCATGAAATGGGCGGACGGCGTCGCCACCGCGCTCGTGTTCGGCGCGAGCCTGGTCCTTGCGCCGTTCACGGCGGGCGGCTCGCTGGCGCTGGGCCTGACATGCCTCGGCGTCCTGGCGGCCGGCACGGGCTGGACGGTCTATAGCGCCCACGACCGACGCGACGAGATGGGCGAGCACGGGGCCTCGACCAAATTTAGCAATCCCGCCGCAAGGGACACCTATATTCAGGAAGCCACCGCAATCTTTTCGATCCTGCCGATGGGGGCCGGCTGGCGAGCGGTCAGGCTGGCGCGCATTGGCAAGGATTTCGAGGTGGTGGGCGCTCTGACGCGCAACACGGCGATGGCCGCGCGAGGGGCCCGAACCCTCGACGCCTCGGCGAAATATGCCCAGTGGGCCAGGGCGCTCGGCCGCCCCAACACCGCTATCGGCATTTATTTCACCGTCGACCAGTCGATCTCGCTGATCCAAAATTTTGACAAAATGAATAATGGAGAGCGCTGGCTGGCCCTTTACTATGCCGCTTTCGGCGTCAGTCAATTTGCGATCGGCAAAGCGGCGGAGCGCATTCCCAGGTTCCAGGAGGCGCTATCGGGTAATCCGCGTTTCAGCAAGCAACAGGAGGAATACTTCGAAGCGCTGGGCCATGCGCGCTTGGCCGGTGACGCCGGAGAGCCGCTCGATTCGTATTTCGGCAGCTATTTCGCGCTCGAGAATGGCGACATCCTGTTCACGCCGACCGTCGGCAAGCCCATCATGATCTACGCGGCGGAACGGATTGCGCCCAAGCTCGTGCTGCCGTCTGAAACCGCTGCCGCGCCGTCTAGTCCGATCCTGACCGCGGCGCAGGGGCGGCCGCCGGCACATAGCGGCGGCCGGCTCATCGTGCCGGGCGAGGGCGAGAGCACCTCGGGCGATTTCTACATGCCCGACGGGGTCAGGACCAACATCACCGACGCCGTCTCCGAACTCGGCGCGCGCGGGACCATCAGCGAATCCACCCTCGCCACCGTACCGGTGGACGCTGTCGACGCCTTTACCGGGCGCGACGGCGACGAGGGGCCGGCGCCGTCCTTGATCATCGCCGACCGGCGCGGTGGCAATCGCGGCTTCCTCTCCTGGGATGGTCCGCCCGCCCTGGCCCGCACCGGCAAGCCGGACATGTCTGCCGAGATCGGGATGCAGGATCCGGCCGATGCGCCCGTCGTCATTCGGATGACGAGCAGCCGCCAGGCCTCGCTGCAAACCGGCCGCGACGCGCGGACCGACCAGTTCATCGCCGCGTCTGGGGCAACGGTGCGTTCCGAGTTCGCGCAATGGCTGCGCCCGCAGGCTCCGGGCACCGTCTCCGGACGCCTGGCGGAATGGCTCGGTTGGGGGCGATCCACCTCCGAGCCGACCATCGTGCGGCAGGACGACACCGAATTCGAGACGACATTTGCCAGTCACAGCACCGACGATGCCTCGCATGTCCAGGGGTTTTATCTTTCCGGCTCGAATACGATCCATCTGCGCAACCGGCCGTCGGGCTTTTTCGAGCCCTTCAACGGCTATGTGGTCGGCCATGAATATCTGCATTCACTGGCGGCACGATATTTTACGGAGCGCGTCGGCTCTCTGAAATATCGGCCAACCGACAAATTCCTCGACGAAGGCGTTACGCAATATCTGACTTTCAAGGCTTTTGGCCCCAAGGAATACGCCCAGCAGGAGATGGGATACGCCAAATATGTCCTGTCCCTCGACGACCGCGGACAACTCACCAAGGACAACGGCCAATACCTGCATGAAACACTCCTGGCGGAGGAGATCTTCGAGCGGATGGCGGCGGATGGCTACGATCCGTTTGCGGCTTATTTCCAGGGCGAGGTCGGAGCCGTCGAAGCGTTCTATTCCTATGCCATGGCCGATCCAAACGTCGTGCCGGCCACCAAACCGAATGCGGGGGTCCATTCCGCCAAATGGCAGCCTTCGGGCAATATTCCAGGCGGCAAGCAGGTCTACCGCATCGGGCCCGATGGCAAGATGGCGCTCGTGCCGGCGGCACAAACCGCCCAGCCAGCCCCCCCACCCGGGAGCGTGCCTCCGCCGCCGGCAGTGCCGGTGCCGACCTTGCGTCCTGCCGTGCCGGGCACGGCCACACCGGTCTCCGCCGCCGCCGGAACCTCGACATCCGTGCCGACGGTGCGCTCCGCGACCCTCCCCCCGACGATCATCACACCGGGCAGGGCGGCGACGAGCGCGACAGGCAAAAAGCTCCCGCCTTTGGTCATTATCAGCGACGTGCCATCCAATCCCTATCGCGGCAAGCCGATCCGCAAGGGGCCATTCCGACGTGTCTTCACCTTCGTCGCCGAATCGCGGGCAACGCGGATCGACGCCTTTGCTCGCGACCTCGGCGTCGACCCGAGCGTGGTGGAGTCGGATATCGTCCAGGACATCGTCAACGGCATTCCGATCCTGGGACGCCTTGCCGACCTTGTGGCGGATATTCACGCGCATTCGCGGACCTATGACCGCCGCTGGGATGTGATCAATCTGGTTCCGCCGGGGAAGAGCGACCGGCCGATGATGCTGGTGAACAAGACCGGCTGGGGCAGCCGCATTCTGATCGGCGACATCCCGCAGGATTGCGGCATCGGTCATTATTCCAATGTCGCCTCGCGGCTGCTCTCGCTGAAACTGGCCGGACTGCTTGACCGCAAGAACGTCAAATCCTGGGATCGCGCCAACCATACTTTTAAGCGCTGGACGCAAACCCTCGAGACCGTGGCCAAGGACATAAATCCCGAGATCGCCATCGCGCTCGACCGCGCCACTTTGATGGGCGGGACCGTAAAATATCGCGGCAAGGCGTATAATCTGACCCAGCTCATCAATCAGCTTCACCTTGAAGCGCCCGCCATGCATCGGACGCTCTCGAATCAGGTCAGGCGCCTGGCCAAGAAGCAGCCCCACGCGGTCCTGCGCTACGATCTCTCCATCACCGGATTCAATCCCGGCGGACCGAAGGGCGCCAAGCAGGTTCGCCAGCGCCTGATGAGCGCGCCCGGGCGCAGGGCGTTCATCGGCGAGGTGACCCTGCACAAGGAAATGGTCGACGCGATGCTCGGCAAGGAGGGCACCACCTTCCGCGACATGGCCTCGATCAAGAATTTCCGCGAAGTCATGAAACTCGCCGATGAAAGCGGGCTCGGCGTGCTGATCCATTGCGACTGGGGCAATGTCTCGCACCGCAAGTCCGATGGCCGGCCGCAGGCGGGCACGCACGAATATGAGAATTTCGACCAGCTCATCGAACTTGTGTCGCAATATCCCAATGCCAATATCGTCCTCGCCCATACCGGCATCGGACGCTATGTGCGGCCGGATTCCACTGCCATATCGGCCACCGAGATGATCGGTCCCGACGGCCATAAGGTTGCGGCGGGAAATTTGGTGCCCAGCGCTTTCGCCGCCAAGAACGGCGTCCGCTACGGCACGACCGTGCCGATGCACATCCTCAAGATGGAGCAGGCGCTTGCCAAGGCGCCGCATGTCAAGTTCGACATTTCCTGGAACGATGTCGGCGAAGCCTTCGTCACCGACCCGGCGCTGTTCGAGGGGCTGATCAGATTCATCCAGCGTCATCCGGACGCCGTCACATTCGGCAGCGACACCGTCAAGCCGGTGAACAAAGGCCAGTATCGCCAGGCCTTCAACACGCTGCTGCCGCTGTTGGGCGAACTCGCCCAGCGTCCCGGCGGCCGCGAACTGGTCTGGAAGGTGATGCGCGGCAATTATGTCGACACCATCAACTCCGCTTTTTACGGCACCGACCCGTCGGGCAAGAAGGTGAAAAACGGCGTTATCGACTGGACCGCCGCCCGCGCCGGTGTCGATGATCGCAAGAAGATGGAAGCGATGCACGCACGGCTGAATGACGGCATGTCCGTCAATGGCGAAAAAATCGTGCTGGGCCGCAAGGATCTCGAGGCCATGGCGCGCCGCGAATTCGATGTCATCATCTCCGACTACCTCGCCAGCGGCGCCAGCATGCGCAGGGGGCCGAAGCCCCCGGGTTCCGCGCTTGTGGGCAACGCCGATTTTTCGGTGCTGGACTCGCGGGCGCTCGGTCGCCGCCCGATCAATTTGGTGCCGGCCGATGCGTCAAGCGAATATCCGCGCCAGACCGGCACGGGGCAGGGAAGTCCGACGATACAGTTTCCCGGGTCGCGGTTTGCGCCTGTCGCCTCGCGTCTGACGCGAGGCGCCGTTATCCTGGGCGCCGCCGTCGCGGGCGGCATCTATGCGCCAGGCATGGCCGGCCCGGCTGCGGCCGTCGCCCGGCAATTGCTTTTCCTGGTCAATATCCGCTATCGCGACTTCGTCCGGCTGTCCTGGGACCAGATGTTCGAGGAAGGCCAGATCACCAATAAGCGGCTCGACGCATTCGTCACGCGCGTGCTGAAAGTTGGCAATACGCTCGGGATCGACAAGGAAGCGCTGCGCAACGTCGTCGTGGAAACGCTGCAATTCCGTAAGGATATCAGCTATATCCTGGATAGCAGCAATGGCAGGGCACTCAGCCATACCCAGCAATTCGATGCCATTATGGCGACAGTCGGTCTTTACCAGATCCGGGTGGACCGGGCGCTCGGCGTGCAGGCGGCCTCGCTCGAGGCGACCTTGCCGCAGACCAAGCTCGGCCGGTTCGTGAACAACCGCATCGTCGATACGGCGACACTGAGCCTTCTGACCACGCTGTACAGCTCGACCGCCGACCTCATCCATCGCCCGGGCGATATGGGGCCGACCGCAACCAAGGCGGCGCTGGACATCATCGCACTATCCGCGATGATCACCGTCCGACTCAAAATGAACAAGGGCGGCCTGACCAACAGCGATCTGGTCGACAACGCTCCGTATCTGCGTTGGTTCAACGCCGGCAGCTATGCCGCGATCGGCGGCAGCGGAGGGGTGGGAGTCTGGCAGTCGATCGCGGACTCCTTTGCGCAAACGCCCGACCATAGTGTGCCGGTCAATGTCACGACCGGCGTCCTGAACGCCATCGTCGCCTATTACGGCCTGAAAACCGCCGGCATCGAGGGCGCCCGGCAGTTCAGGCTCGGCGGCCCCGATAGCGGCAAGATCTTCGGTGCCGGCACGGCGCTGGTGGTTTCGCTGGCGCTAGCAGCCGCCGCCAACGTGATCGCCGACGTGGTCGACGATTGATGCGGGCAATCGAGCGCGCCGTTTGGCGCCGCACAGAATGGCGCCACTACCGCTCGGCTCATGGCCATATTCGGTTGGAGGGACATCGAACAAGCAGAGCTTCGCACCCGGGCTGCGGACCAAAACAATCCGGTTCAAGACACCCACCTCCGAGGACGATTTCGACGCCCGGACAGGCCGTACCTATGCTCAGAGGCGAAGCGCCGAGCAGATCGCGCGGGTCGTGGTGACGGCGCCGAAAATGCCGCCTTCGGTCATGATGGTATTCACCGCGGCGCGGTGGTTCTCCGCGACCGTCGCCGCGCAGGCATCCTCGACGAGCACGCATTCATAGCCGCGATCCACCGCGCTGCGTAGCGTCGAATGCACGCAGACATCCGTGGTCACGCCGGTGAAAATCAGGCGGCGGATGCTTTTGGCGGTCAGGATGCGCTCGAGATCCGTGGCGTAGAAGGCCGAGTAGCCCGGCTTGTCGACGAGAATGTCGCCCGGTTGCGGCGCCAGCTCCGGAACGATCTCCCAGCCCGCTTCCCCCCGCACCAGCACCCGGCCGAGGGGACCAGCGGTCCCGACCTCGACGCCGCCGAGGCGCGAGCGCCAGGCCTTCATCGGGTGCAGATCCGAAAGATCGGGGCGATGCCCCTCGCGCGTTAGCACGATCGACCCGCCCCACGCGGCGACCGCGTCGCGGACGGCGCGCACATTGGCGATGATCGCGCGCGCCGGGGATACGTCATAGCCCATAGACGCGATATAGCCGCCCCCGTCGCAGAAATCGCGCTGCATGTCGATGATGAGCAGGGCGGTTTCCGATGGCTCGAGCCGCCCGTCATGCGGCCATGGCGAGGGACGCGCGTCGATCGACATTTGCGGCATCGCGTCCCCTCGGTCAAATGCGCCCTGCCGCGCCCGGTCCGTATGGGCGCGGCAGGCGTCAGTATTACGAGCCCGACCCGTCAGAGCCCGATCCGTCCGACCCATTTATTGGAATTATATTTCTCGACATAGCCCTCCGCGCCGAGCTTGCGCACGATGCTCGTGTCGAAGCCGGCGCTGCTTTTCACCTTCTTCTTCGCCACACCCGCTTCGACATAGATCTCGTTGAACAGATCCCAGGTCGGTCCGGCATAGCCCGGAGCGCAGTCGCGGCCGTCGAACAGCAGGCCCCAGCCGATCGATTTCGGCGCGCGCGGCGCTTCCGGCGGCAGGCTCTCGCACAGCGGCTTGCCGCCCGGCAGGCCGAAGGCGCCGAGATTCTGCGACAGGTTGAGCTGGATCGCGCCATTCTGCGCCAGCTTGACCTCGGGCAGCGACCAGCCGAAGCCCTTGGCCACGATTTCGTCGCCCGCCTCGGGATTCTCGTTCCACCAATGGGTCGCCTCGAAATAGGCGCGGAACGCCTCTTTCGCGACATCCGGCTTCTCGGCGAGCCACTTCTCGTTGCAAGCGATGGCGTCGCCGATCAGGCCGCGTTCCCAGGTCCGGTCGGTGAGGCTGGATTTGAAGACATAGGAGCCTTTCCGCTTCAGCGAAGTATCGGCAAACGGATCGAAATTGACGTCGATATCGACGCCGCCGCTGGCGAAGGCGGCTGCGCTGTCCGCGGCGATCATCGGTACCAGCGTCGCATCCTTGAGCCCCATGCCTTCGCGGCGCAGGGTCAGCAGCATCCACATATGGTTCAGGAAACCGTAGTCGGCGGCGTATTTCTTGCCTTTGAAATCACGGACCGTCTTGATCTCCTTGCTGACGACGATCTTGTCGAGCCCGTAGGACATATTGGAGAATGCGACCAGCTTGATCGGAACGCCGCCCGCCCGGGCCAGCATGATGGTGTCGACGGTGTTGTTCATGCAGGTGAGCTGGCCGGAGGAGATCGCCGCGTTCTTTTCCGGAATGCCGTCGATGACCTGGATATCGAGATCGATATCCTTGGCGAGCTTGCGCTCCTTCACGATGTACCAGGCGCCGTAGGGTGAAAAGGAGTTGAAGGCCACCGAGACTTTTTCGGCTGCCGCAGCTTGAAAAGCCGTCCCCATCCAGCTTGCGCCCATGACAGTCAGCGAAAACAGGAAATAGATTAATCCACGAATGCGCATAGCGCCCCCTTCGTCTATTGATTTGTGAATATCGGCCAATGCCGGACGTAGTCAAACGCAACTACGCTGCATTGTCCACTGCGGCTATTTCTTCCCGCATCATCGAGAATAAGTGTTTTTCCATTTCACGATAGCCAGGGAGACTGAACAGCTCTTCCTTTTCCTTGAGGCGCCTGCCGCCTTTAAAGTCCAGAGTCAAGTCGGCCTTGATGCGGCCGGGCTGGCGGCTGAAGAACAGGATGCGGTCGGCCAGATAGAGCGCCTCGCCGATATCGTGGGTGACGATGACGACGGTGCGCGGCTCGGCTTCGACCAGTTCGACCAGGAGCTCCTGCATCTCCCAGCGTACCTGCGCGTCGAGCGCGCCGAAAGGCTCGTCCATCAGCACGATGCGTGGCCGCTGGGCCAACGTCCGGGCCAGCGCGACGCGCTGCTTCATGCCGCCCGAAAGACTGCGCGGATAGTGATCAGCGACATGGTCGAGGCGGACGAGTTTCAGGAAATCCAGCGCGCGCTGCCTACGCTCCTCCTTGTCGATGCCGAGGATTTTCAAGCCATATTCGACATTCCGGACGGCGGTCAGCCAGGGGAAGGAGGTATAGGCCTGGAAGATCAGGCCCCGGTCGGGCCCCGGCCCCTGGACGGTCTTGCCGTCGATGGCGATCGCTCCGCGCGTGGGAAAATCCAGCCCGGCAATGATCCGCAGCAGGGTGGTCTTGCCGCAGCCGGATGGGCCGACCAGAGCGGTGATCTGGTTCTCATGCAGGTCGACGGAGATATTGCTCAGCGCCCGGACCGCGCCTTCATTGTAGTCCTTGCCGACTGCCGTAGCCCGGATAAGCGGTTTCACGGACATTCTTTGCGATCTCCGTGCGCTATCGTGAGGTTGCCCATGGCAGCAGCAAGCGAGCCGCCATGCGAAAAAGAATATCGGTCAGGACGCCGAGAATGCCGATGGTGAGGATGCCCGCCATGATCTGGTCGACGGACAGGGTGCGGCCGGCGCGCATCATCATCGCGCCGATGCCGTCGCGCGCGCCGACGATTTCGGCGATTACAAGATATGTCCATCCCACCGCGATCATATTGCGCATGGAGTCGAAAATCGCCGGGGCCGCCGCCGGCACGATGACGTTCAGGACGACCTCCCACCGGCTCGCGCCCATGGTGAGGGCGGCCTCGGTGAATTCGCTCGGCACGGCCTCGGCATTGTCGAGAACGAGCGCGACGAGGAAGAACACGACGCCGATGAAGAGGAGCGCGAGCTTGGCGGTGTCGGTCGGGCCGAACCAGACCAGCAGCAGGGGCATGAAGGAGGCGGCGGGCAGATATTTCCAGGCCGAAAGCGTCGGATTGAGCAGCGCGCGCAGATTTTTGAAGCTTCCCATCAGCACGCCCAGCGGGACGGCGATGGCGGCCGCTGCGAAGAAGCTCACCGAAATGCGGATGCAGCTCGCGATCACGTCGTCCAGGAAGTTCTGTTCGCGAAACAGATCGATGAGCGCGTAGATGACCTCTCCGACGGAGGGCAGGAACTGACGCCCTTCTTCCGGCGTCAGATAATGCCCGGCTTCCCAGAGGCCGATGAACAGCGCCGCGCCGATGAGACCGAGCAGGGCGCCGTTGATCCGCGACGGCTCGTGCCGCAGTTCGAGGAATTTCCGGCCGGGCGGGCGGAAGACAGGCGCATCGGCGGCGCCGGTTTGCTGTTGAGCAAAAGTCTCGGCACCGCCCTGATGTGCAACAACGCCCGCGCTATCGTCTGCCACAGATCGCTCGTTTCAAATATGCCGCAATGTAATCAGTGCACGGGCGAGGTGATTTGACGTTCGCAGGCGCCCCAATCTGTGGCAATTCTAGTGGTGCAACCATGGGCCTTGGCAAGCAATCAGCGGTTGCAGCATGGGTCGGCTCTTAATTTTCCATAGGCATTCATAAGCTGCTCGCCGATTTCGCCCGCGTCGGTCATGAATGACTCCACGATCACCGAGCTACAGATGCGCCAATCTGAAATATCGTCGGGTGTAAGTTCCTGGATTTTCAGGCCTTTTTCCTGGGCAAGCTGGTAGGTGTCGGCCTCCAGAAGAAAATACCAGCGCCATATACTCTGCTCGACCCGCTCAGCCGCTTCGCTGATGAGCGTTCTCTGGTCTTCGGTCAGAGCCTGCCAGCTTTTCTCATTGATAACGATGAGAAATAGGATCTCCGAATATCTGAGCTTGGTCACGGTATTTGTGACCCGCCAAAGCTCTCGCTCCTTGAGGCTGAGTATTCCGGTCATGCTGGAATCGGCGGTCTTGTCCGCAAGCGTCTTGAATGTCTCCGGAGCCGAGACGAGGCGCGGCTTTCCGCCGCAATTGGTGATAAAATTCCCCATGCCGGAATCGATTGCCGCGACATTGCGCCCCGCCATCGCGGAAGGGTTGGTCACCGGCGCGCCGTTGGACAGCAGCACCGTCCCGCCATAGGGCTGCCAATAGAGCGGCCGCACGCCGGCTTTCTTCAGGATTTCCTGCTCGATGGTCTTGCGGATCGGATGGTCGCGTTTCGTCGAGGCAAGCACCAGCGGCTTCAGGTCGAACAGGAACGGCTGCTGGAACAGACCCGCCGCCGGGATGTCGCCGGCGTAATCGCCGAGCGGCACCACGGCAATGTCAATCGCGCCGGAGGAGACGGCGGCGCGCCCCTGCGTTTCGGAATAAAGCTGGGCATTGTCGAAAATCTCGACGCGCAGCGCGCCGGACGAGTCCTCCTCGATCGCGTTCTTGAAATCGATGAGATTTTGGCTGAGCGGGTTTTTCAGCGAGTTCGCCAGTGTCACCCTCAAGGTCTTCGCTGGTGTGACGCCCTGTTCCGCCGCCAGCACCGCCGGCTGGCTAGCGAGCAGAACCAATATCGATAGGAGCAGCCGCATGGAATTATCTCTCACGCCAAATGCCGGTTAGGGTTGGCCAGTCTTTTTGCCATCGCTGCCCTTCTTGCCTGGTGTGGTGGGTTTTTGCTGCGCTCCGGCCTCCGGCTCGCGCGCCTTGACCGCCGGCGTCTGACCGGCGCCCGGCTTCGGCTGGGGTTGGGCCTCGGCGGTCGAGGCAGGGCTTGCGGCACCCGAGCCCGCGCCCCAGAACTGCTCGAGATGCTTTGCCGTGATGGCGTCGTAGGCGCCCGTCACTTTGAGCCGCGCCAGCGAGGTATTGATGTAATAGAGCACCGTGCGCGCGCTGGCATGGGTCTTGGCGATGATCACATGCATGGTCTCGATATTGATCGGCCGCGCCGCCGCGTGAATGCGGTCGCCCATGCCCATGGCGCTCGCGACGGCGAGCCCGGTCAGTTCGGCGATGACGACGGCGTCGACGCTGCCTTCGTCGAGCAGCCGGAAGCAATCCTCCGCCCGCTGCGGCTGCAGCAGCGTGATCTTGCCGTCCTTGACCCAATTGCGCCCGCCCTTGTCGAGGTCATAGGTCGACCAGCCCTTGGTGCGGCAGAGCGTCTTGCCGACGATTTGCTCGTCGCGCTCGAAATTGAAGGAGCCGTCATTGCGCACGAACAGCACCGTGACGCTTTCATAGAGCGGGTCCGAGAAGAAGAATTTTTGGCAGATATATTGCCCGGCTTTGTCGAGCGCTTCCGGGTGCGCGCAATCGGGCTTGCTCCACGGCACGCCGGCGTCGAAGGCGCGGGTGATCAGCAGCGGATTGAGATGGGCCGACCAATCGTTCACCCACGAAACCTGATAGTCGAAACCGCCATTGGCCTGCTCTTTGATCTGGTCCATCGACGCCTGCAGCAGATCGATGAGCATCCCGCCTTGCGGCAGATCGCGGCCGGTGAAGGGGGGATAACCCTCGGCGGTGAGGAATTCGATCCGTTTCAGCATGGTGGAGAGCTGGAACGGCGCCGCCTCGTTGGCAGGAGGCGCGCCGGCGGGGGAGGTCTCGACCGGCGCGGCGGCGGTGGGCGTGCCGGCAAGACAAGGGATCTTCAGCGAAAGCCCCGGGACGGCCAAGGTCGCGTTGGTCCCCAGCCGGTCCTGGTTGGCGTAATAGATGATGCTCCACTGGCTGGCATTGCCGTAAACGGTCCGGGCAAGGCCGGCGAGCGTATCGCCCGGCTTGAGCGTATAATCCGTGCCGCAGGTCTGCGCCGATGCCCCTGTTGCAAGGAAACACGACGCGCCGATAATTGCGCCTATGAACAGCCAGGCCACCATTGCGTCGGATTTTGCCGTCATGGTCAGTCGCCTTTACTTTACGCAATACGATAGGCCGTTCGGAGGCGGAAGGTTACAGCAGGCAGGCACGTCGCGATCGGGCCCGCCAGAAATGCCAACGGGTTTGAGCCTCTTGGGAAGTCATTAGCGAGAATATTGTTTAAGTGCCACCGCAAAATGCAGAATTTTCTTTTCCCGCGGATCAACTTTTGATTGTTTTTCCTTGATGTAGCAGCGTTGCCTGCGACTCTAGATTGCTGTTCGACTTTGGTCTGTTTCTCAGGCCGGGACTATACTATACCCTTCACTCCTGCATTGCGGCGGGCGCGGGCCCGCATGACTGGCGCGGCGATGCGTTGACCATGGAGGGGCGACCATGATTTCCCAGGGCATCATCTGGCCGAACGGCGCCAAATGCGCGGCGTGCCTCAGCTTCGACATGGACGCCGACAGTCTCATCCACGTTGCCTATCCCGGCGACGGCCACACCAAGGTCTCGCCGATTTCGATGCTGCGCTATGGCCCGACGGTAGCGGTGCCGCGCATCGTCGAGACCTATCGCCGGCTCGGCATCAAGCAGACCTTTTTCATCCCGGCCTGGTGCATCGAGCAGTATCCTGGAGCCGTCGAGACCATCATGGAAGGTGGGCACGAGATCGCCCATCACAGCTATATCCACGAGAACCCGCTGGAGCAGACCGACGCCGACGAGGCGCATTGGCTGGACCTCGGCATCGACATCATCAAGCGCACGACGGGCAAGGCCCCGCGCGGCTGGCGCGCGCCGCTCTACAATTTCTCCAACCGCTCGCTCGATCTGCTGCTGGAGCGCGGGTTCGCCTATGACGCCTCGCTGATGGGCGCCGACATCCCCTATGTCATCAAGAGCCGCAGGACCGGCGGCGAGCTGATCGAGTTGCCGAGCCATTGGGGTCTCGACGACTGGCCGCAATGGGTGCAGTCCTTCGAGCTGAATTACATGATGCCGGTGCGCAGCGCGAAGAGTGGCTTTGCGCTCTATCTGGAGGAGTTCGAGGCCGCCTATGCCCATGGCGGCCTGTGGGTTCCGGTGCTGCATCCGTTCTGCACGGGGCGGCTGGCGCGCTGGCATGTGTTCGACGCGTTTCTGGAAAAGGTGGTCAGGCGGGGCGATGTATGGTTCGCGCCGATGGAGGAGATCGCCGCTTACGCGCGCGCCGAGATCGACGCCGGCCGCTTCCAGGCCATGACCGACCTCCTGCCGCAATATGAGCAGCCCGTCGGACGGGTGTTCCCGAGGTGATGGACGCCTCGCACGCCCTTTCCCGAAATCCCCGCGAAGGCGGGGATCCAGCATTCAAAACTCGAAATTGGCTTTCGGCCTAACCACTTACGCTGCGGCGTACTGGATCCCCGCCTTCGGGGGGATTTCGTCGGAGGTCGTGGGGATCCAGCAACCCTGTCCCCTCCGGCCTCCTCATGAGCGCAGCGCCGTCAAATTCTCAGCCAAACGGCGGCAGGCTTCGGCGCGGGCGCGCAGGGTCTGCGCTTGCGCTTCCAGCGCCTCGGCGTCCCCGGCCGCCGCGCCCGGCTGGACGGCGTCGAGCGTGGCTTGAGCGCTCCGCTTTGCCGTCTCGATGCAATGCAGAACGCTCACCCGGAAATGATCGAGGATGAAAGCCGTCGCGCGCCCCGTCTCGGCAGCGGCCGCGTCGCAGAGCTTATCGATGATGGCGGCGAACTGGGTCCGAACCAGCTCGCGGAAGCGCGCGCCGCGCTCCTCGGCGGAGATCTGCTGGCGGTGCCACTGCGCCTGGATGGTGCCGCCCGCCGCCAACGCGATCGGGTCGGCCAGGGCCGCGAGCGGGGGCGTCAGCTTCAAGGCGGGCAGGGGCAGGCAGAGGACGGCCATCCCGGCGGTGTCGTTGGCGCGGCCGACCAGTGCTTGGATCCGCGCCTCGGCCTGGGCCGCCGCCTCGCCGATGCCGGCATGGATGGCCGCGAAACCTTGGGAAAACTCATGCTCGAGCGCCGCGCGCAACGGCGTGACGTTAACGGACGGCTCGGCGGCGGCCTCCGCGCGGGTGCCCGGCGCCGCGATGGCCGTGGCATGAGCATCGAGCGTCGCCGTCAATTGCTGGCGCAGCGCCGCAAGCCCCGCCTTGACCTGTTCGCCGAACCGGCTCCGGCACCCCGCGATAATTTCAACGATCTCCTGCGCCACCGACGCGGCGGCGGCTTGCTCCTGCCGCAGCGCGCCGAGCGCGGCCTCATCGGTCGCGCCCGCCAGCAGACGCTTCGCCAGATCCGCCTGGGCCTGCGCTACGGCGGCGCAATTGGCGGCAATCGCGCCAAGCGCGGCGGCGGCGAAGGCGAGGCAGTCGGCGATCGGCCCGGAGCGCATCATTTCCGACACCGCGACCGCCAGCGCCGGCACGCCGGAGCGGATCAGCACATCCTCCGCCGCGATCAGTTCCTGCAGCGAGCTGTCGGGCATCCAGAAGCTGCGGCCGTCTTCACCAAGCGCGGCGATCTCGGAGGCGGAGAGCGGCGCGCCGCTCGGGATGACATCCAGTTCGGCCTCGGCGGCGGCTGAAAGGCCGCTGCCCGCCCAGCGGGCGCTGCCGGTGATGACAGGAATGCGCGCGCCCGGAAATTCCTTGTCCAGCACGCCCCGCACCCGGCCGACGACGGCGCTCTCGACTTCGGAAAACGCCTCCACCTCGTCGATCTTGTTGACGAAGACGATGATGCGGTGCTTGTCGAGCCCGCGCAGGATGCGCAACAGGTCCACATCGGCGTTGGACAGCGGCTGGCGCGCCGTGACGACGATGATGAAGATGTTGGCGCGTTCCAGATTCTGCCGGGTGATCTCGTCGCGGACGAGAAAAGGATCGTTGATGCCGGGCGTGTCGATCAGCAGGGTCGGGTAATAGAAGCCGCCGAGGTCGAAATAGAGATTGGCGGCCTTGGTGATCAGCGAGAACTCGCCGGTGCCGGCTTCCTCGGGCTCCTCGAAGGCGGGCTCCGCGCACACATATTTCTGCAAGAGCCCCGGCGTGACTTCGGGAAAGCTATGCTGGCCGCCCAGCAATTCCTCGAATTTCGGGCCCATTTTCTGCTTGGCCTTCTCCCGCATGTCGCCGACCTGGCGGTAGAAGGTCGGCCAGTCGAAATTCGGGATCAGCCGCTCGGTCAGCTCGCGCATGCGGGCGCTGCCCTCGGCGAGGCGCTGCCATTCATCGGCGTCGAAAAACTCGAACTCGACGCCGCTGCGGGGCATGTTCGGCACGGCGAAATGTAGGTTGGTGACGACCGTCGTCCAGGGGGTGATTTCGGCGGGCAGGAAATCGGGCTGCTGGATGAAGGCGTTGACCAGCGTCGACTTGCCGGAATTCATCTGCCCGAGCACGGCGATGTTGCAGATCTGACCGTCGACCAGCCCCAATATGCCCGAGACATAGGCGGCGATGGTGGCGTCGCCGAGCGCCGCGAGTTCCGCGCCGAGCGCGGTGATCTCGTCGCGGGCCGATTTCAGCTCCTCGCCGACGCGGATGCGGCTGGCGGCGGATTGCGGCGCAGGCCCCGCGTCCGCGCGCTTGGCGAGGATGAGGGTGTTGTCATTCGCGGACGGATCGGGCGCGGCAAGCACGCTGCCAAGAATTACCGCCCGGCCCCTGGAGGCGTAGATGCTGGTCGCGCCGCCCGCGTTCGAAATGTCGATCTCGATCGGCGACGCCATGGCTTCAGCATCTTCGGAGCCCCCCACCAAGGCCCGGAAGAACTGTGCAATCCCCCTCGGCATCCGCCCCTCTCCCTCTTCCGTGATCGAAATCTTCGCGAGGCCGCCAGCCCATGGTGGCACTCATTTTTGGCAATCCGTGTGCGGACCTTGACGATGCGGCCGCGCTCCCCGTGCCGCGGCGATCATGGCACGCCGACCGCCGACGTAATAAGATACTGGCGGCCCTCGCCATGCCGCAAGCATGGTGAAATCTAAATGCCGTTGCATTTGCGCATCGTCCACAAGCCTCACCTTCGGTCCTCATGCCATCCGCCGATCTTGCCGACCCCGATATGCCGACGGATCAGCGCCTTGCGCCGCACGAGGCCCTCGCCGACGGCCATGAGGCCGCGCTCGCCTTCGCCGCGACGGTCGGCCGGGCCCGCGCCGAGATCGAGGCGGCGGGAGGCGCGGGCCTCGCGGCGCTCGCCCCGGCGATCCGCGCGCTGCGGCGAATCGAGGCGCTGCTGCGCCATCCCTTGCGGCTGGCGCTGATGGGCGAGTTCAATTCGGGCAAGTCGACGCTGGCCAATCTGCTGATCGGAAACGCGCCGCTGCCGACGCTGCGCCTCTCCAACACCCGCATCCCGACGCTCATCCATTACGCGCCCGAACCCATGGTCGCCGCCGTGCTGGAGGATGGCAGCAAGCAGCGTCTCACCACCGAGGCGCCGACCCCATTGGCCGAGATGCTGCGCATTCAGCTCGGCATGCCGATGCCGCATCTGCGGGCCTGCGAGATCATCGATTTTCCCGGCATTTCCGACCCCTGGCTGAGCTATGGGGCGCTCGATATCGGCCGGCATCCGGTCGACGCCGTGCTCTGGTGCACCTTCGCCACCCAGGCCTGGAAGGAGAGCGAGGCCGCCGTCTGGCGCCTGCTCCCCGAGCACATGCGGCGCCACGCGATGCTGTCCGTCACCAGCAAGGACCTGCTCAGCGAGGAGCAATCGGCCAAGGTGATGGCGCGGCTGCGCAAGGCGACCACCGACACTTTCGCCGATCATGCGCTGATCTCCGCGCTCCAGGCGCGCAAGGCGATCGACCGCGATGGCGGCGTGCAGGATGCGGGCATCTGGCGCATGAGCGGGGCGGCGGATTTTTACGGCAGGCTGCAGGCGCTGCTCGGCGGGCTTCGCGCCCGGCGTTTGGAGAAGGCGAAGGCCATGACGCACGCCATCGCCGGCGCGGCGATTGCCCGGCTTGCTGGTGGGACGGGCTAGGGAGGGTCGCATCGGACGGTATCGGTCCGGACGCTGGGATAATTCTCAGCGTTCGAACACGCCGCAGCCTTGCCCGCTCCCAGGGGAGAGGTAGCGCGGCTGCGGCTCAATGAGCAGTACCGGTCGGTTCCGTCTACTGCTCTGAAAAAAAAGCCCCCTCACCCGGCCGCTTCGCGTCCGCCCTCTCCCTCGAGGGGAGAGGGCTGCGCCGTGCCAGATGGGAGTCACAGCTTCGCCGCTTGCGCCCTTGCCTCTCCCCTTGAGGGAGAGGGCGGACGCCGTTAGGCGGGTGGGTGAGGGGGCTTTTTCCCCGTCCCTATTCAGCCTTGGCGACCGCGCCGGGCATGAACGCGGCCAGATGCCGGTTCACGATGGCGGCGTATTCGCTGCTCTGTTTCAGCACCGCGATCGCGGCGTTGATCTTGGCAAGCAGCGCATCGGCCTCCCGCTGGGCCTTGGCGATCACGATGTGGATGCCGCGGCTGGCGAGCGGCCGGTCCGCCATCTTGAAACCCGCCGACAGGCCGAGCCGCTCGATCATGAAGCGCGTCTCCGGCTCGCTGCCCGCCAGCGCGTCCGCCTCGCCGCGCTCGACCATGCTCAGGCAGTCGATCATCGTCGCCGGGCGGCGCAGCGTCAGCTTGTTGTTCTCGACCCATTTTCGTTCCGCCTCGCCCAGATCGGCGACGTCACGGCCGGCGGGCAAGCAAATGATGCGACCGCCGACACTGTCATCGGTATCGAAGCGGAAATCGCCGCCAGCCCTGGCGAAGAACACGATCGGCACCTGGAACAGCGGCGCCGAGACCAGCATGCCGTCGCAGACCGCCGCGCTCTGAGCGCCGAGAAATTGCGGCTCGTCACAATTCGGAGTCTGCCAGGGCACGGCGATGGTCGGGCTCGGGGTCTTCACCATGTCCTCGATCTGGCCCGGCTTGTCATTGGCCCAGACGACGGCCACCTCGCCGCCATAGACACGCTTGGCGGCGGCCATGGCCAATTCCGTGATTAGGCCGCCTCCCGGCGCCGAAGGGTCGGTCAGCGGCGGGCTGGCGACGACGGACAGGCTGAGGCCGTCCGTGCGCGTGGCCGCGTCCGCAAGCGCCGGATCGGCGGCGGCTTCGGTCTGGGTGCTGAACGGCACCGTGAGCCTCGCCTGTGCGCCCGCAACCGGAAGCGGCACGACGCGCGGCACCGAGGCCATGATCTTCTGGGCGTGGCGGTAGCGATCCCAGCCGGCGACCGGGGCATGCGGGTCGGTCTCGTTCCAGATCGAAGCCGGAAAGTCCTCGCGCAGTTTCGGCAGGCTGTCGAAGAACAGCCCGATGAAGCGGCTGACATCGGCATAGCGGGGATTGACGGGCGCCCAATCGAAAACCGCCATCAGCGTGTCGACGGCGATGGTCGCGGCGGGGCGTTCGCTGCCCGCCTCGCCGGGGGCGATGGTGGCGGCGTGATAGACGGCCGCAAGCTTTTCGCTTACCGGGATCTCGATCACATGAAAGGCCCCGGAGCGCAGGGTCTCGGCCGGCAGGCTGGCGAGATCGCTTTCCAGCAGGAACAGCGCGTACGCGCCGCTCGCGGCGATGGCATCCGCCCCCGCGCCGATCCGGCGGATATCCGGTTTGACACCGGCGAGCGAGAACAGCGTCCGCGCCGTCACTTCGGTCGAGCTGTCCGGTCCCACCAGCCCGAGCGTTCGGCCCTGAAGCTGGTCGAGGGCGGCGATCTCACGGCGCGCCAGCAGATAGGCCTTCTGACTGTAGAGCCGCGTCACGAACCGGATCTTCCGTCGGGCGTCGGGATGGAGCTTCTGAAGGTCGAGGAAGGCGAGGATGTCACTGTTCAGGATGGCGAATTCGACGTCGCGCGAATGCAGCAGATCATTGACATTGGCGACGCCGCCATAGCCCATCACGGGAAGCGGGCGGACGGCTTTGTTGCTGCCGAGCGTGCGCACGAGCTCGGTCAGCGCCTTGGAGATGCGCCCATCCGGCCGCGCGATGCCGTCGGTATAGATGGTGACGGTGGGCTGAAGGGAGACCTGCGCCTGCGCCGCCGCGAGCGCCGCCATCCATCCGATCAGCATGCCCGCCAGCAGGCGCGGCAGCGTCGCGCTCGACCCGTTCCCTCGCATCGGTGTCTCCCCGGCCCTTTAACCGTTGCCCCCACCCTCTTGATAACAAACCTCCATGCCGGCCGGGTGGCAAAACGATGCGCCGGCGCAAAGATTGCCCGCGCCGTGTCGGAAAACCATCCGCGCGGGGAGGGCGGCGCTACCGCATGGACCGGATGATCCGCTCCAGCCTGTCCTGGTCGAGCACCAGCCCGTCCCGGCCTGCGATCGAGGACCAGCGCCGGTACCAGCGCTCGGCCTCATCGGCGTCGGCCCGCGCGTTCGGACCGGCAATGTGCTGGAGCGCGTTGGGGTCGTAGGAGCGCGCGAGCAGCAAGGCCGCCTCGGCCTTCCGCTCGGCGAGGTCCGCGAGCAGCACCTGCCGCGCCTCGGCGATCTTGCCCTCGTCCATGAGCGACTGCGCCTGCGCCAGACGCTCGCCGTCCTCAGCCGGCGACGCGGTCTCTGTCGTGGCCGCGGCAGGCGGCGCCGCGGTGATGGCGGCGGTGGTCGCCGGAGACTGCGTAGCAATGGCCGGCGGCTTCTTGCCGCCCGGCCAGACCAGCAAACCAGCCCCCGCCAGCAGCACCAGCCCGGCGGCGGCGAAAACGGCAATCATGGCGGGCTTTCGCGGAAGCGGGCTGGCAGCGTTTGCGATGGGAGCAGGCGGAGGCGATGCGGCGGCGGGGTCTGCCGCCTCGTCATTCTCGGCGCCGGTGCTGATGCGCTGAAGCCGCTGCAGAATGGCCCGCACTTCATCCAGCTTTTCGTCCTGCTTGGTTTGCATAGCTTGCCGGCGCATCCCAACCGAAACGCCGCTCGCCCCGTCGCCCGAACGGCACCCCATCATTCCATTTACCGCGCCGCCCCGCAATTGGCCTCGCGAAGCGGCGGGCAATTTTTGCCTGCCCGGCGCCGCCGGGCAGCGCGGCGGCCCAATTTTGCAGATGGTTACGGCTTCCTGCGGAACAATCCAGGAAAAGACGCTGGCATGGCGTGACCGATGCTGCGACCTCTATGGCGAGCAGGAGCAAGCGATGAAGCCGAACACAACGACGACCCGGAATGCCGCATTCGTATCGGCCGTGGCCGGCGCTCTCGCGCTGATCGGGACCTGCGCCTTCGCGCCCGCGACGAGCAAAACGAACCCGCGCGGCACCTCGGCCCCGGCGGCGAGCGCGATCACATGGAAACGCCTCGACGCCGGTTTCGAGGTCGCGGAAATGCCGGTCACAGGGCAGGGCAGGGAGGCCGAGCGCATGCTGCTTGCACGCATCGATCCGGCGCGGTTCCGCTTCGTGCTGCGCAACGCTCCGGCCGGTCATACGCTGGACGAATGGATGCGCGAGCTCGGCGCGGTGATGGTGATCAATGGCAGCTTCTTTGCCGTGGACGGCAAGCCCGATACGCCCATTCTCAGCGAGGGCGTGCTGCTCGGACCGCAGGACTACGACGCCCGACACGGCGCCTTCGTGGCCTCGCCCCGGTTCAGCGGCGTCCGCGACCTGCGCAAGGAAAGCTGGCGGCAGGCATTCGCGGGCGCCGACAATGCCATGGTTTCATTTCCGCTGCTCTTGGGGACGGATGGCGGTAACAGCGTCCAGCCCAGCGACCGGCGCGCCAGCCGTTCCTTTGTTGGACAGGATCGATCCGGCCGCGTCATTTTCGGGACCACGCGGGGCGCTTCCTTTGCTCTCGACCGTCTGGCCGCCTTTCTCAAGGCCAGTCCGCTGCAGCTCGATCTGGCGCTCAATCTGGATGGCGGCCCCTATGCCTGCCAGGCCATTGCGTTCAAGGGCTATGAGCGCAATCTCTGCGGCGAGCCCAATGACGGCGGGCAGGGGGCAAGAGGCGAGCATAGCAGCCGGCGGCTGCCCATCGCGCTTGGCGTTCTGCCGCGTTAGCGCGGCGTGTGGCGCGGCGGGCTATCAGACGGCCCGCGTTATCCCCGGACGCCCCATCGGGACCTCGAGCGCGCCCCGATCCCAATTGGCGCAGGTCGCGGCGGCCTCATATGTGCTCATGAGGAATGCGAGCAGTGTGGCGTCGGGGTCTTCGGCGGTGCGCACGGCGTCATAGGGCAGGATGAATTCGCCGAGCTCCTTGTTGTAATAGGCCTCGGCGGGTTCGACCGCCGCCGCTGCGAAGCCGGGCGGTTCGGGATAGGCATAGGAGTAGAAGGAGGGCTGCGGCAGGCGCTCGTCGCCGGGCCAGAAGCCGGCGCTGCTAACCTCATGCGAATAGGCTTCCCGGGTAACGGCATCGGGAAGGTTGGGGACGCCGCCCGGATGCATCGGCGCGCGCCGCCCCGAGAACCGGGTGACGGCCAGGTCGAAACCGCCCCAGAAGAAATGCACCGGGCTGCATTTGCCGATAAAGCCCGTCCGGAAGGTGTAGAGCACCCGGTCCACCTGCGAGAGAACTTGCCAAAAGCGATGAGCATAGACCGGGTCGTAGGCCGTGTGGGCCCGGTCCTCGCCGAAGGGGATCGGGTTGGCGACTTCGTTCGGCAGGTCGTCGATGCGTATATCCAAGCCGAGGCCGGACAGCCCCTTCATGACGTCGGCGTAAAATTCCGCAACCGGGCGCGAATAAAGGCCGATCTCCCGGTACGCTCCATGATCGGCCGATATCGAAAGCACGTGCCTTTGAAAATCGAACTCGAGCTGAAAGCTCCGGTGGCCGTAGGGAATGGTCGAGGTGTTCAAGCCGCGCGGCGTGACATAGAGCGTGACGTGCCACGAATGGTTGAGCCATGGTGTCTGGGCCAGCCGGATCTTGCCGGCGATTTCGGTCCAGAGATGAAGCGTGGCAAGCGTGTCCTGCCAATCGGCATAGGCCAATTCTGGCCAGACATTCCCGCGATCGCTGCTTCTGGGCATCGGCAGCCCTCCAGTTTGGAAAACGTCCCGCAATGCGCGGGACAATCCTCCATCATACGACTGGTGAGGGTGTTTGCGTAGCAGGCAGCGGCCGATGCGTTAATGCGCCCGGCAAAGCGATCGGTCACCAGGCCGGGGCGCGCTCCTGTTTCAGCGCGGCGGCTTCATCCTGCTTCAGGGAGGCAGCGCCCTGCTTGGCCGACATCGCCGAGGATTCCAGGTCGATGAATTCGGTCTTCATCACATCGACATGCCCGGCCGCCAGCACCTTGCCATCCTGGTTGGCGCGTCCCTCCGCGCCGACGCCGGTGAAGACCTTACTCTGCAGGGACGATTTCGAGAAATCGGCCCGCGCCACCAGCGCGCGGTCGGGCTGATAGCCCGAGTTGGAGACGATATGCACGACCTTGTAGCCCTCCAGCTTGAGCTGGATCAGGAAGCCGTCCAGCGCGTCGGCGGTGACGGCCTTCAGGTCGTGGAACAGCACGATGCCGCCATGCATCCGCCGCACCCGCTCCATCGCCCGGTTGATGAGCTGTTCGGGGGTGGTGCCGGCCATGGTGTCGTCGGTGACCACGTCAACGGACATGACCGCGATATTGCGGCTGGCCAGATAGGCGTTCAGCTCCGGCGAATCATTCAGGCCGGGATAGCGGAAGAACGGCGCAATCGGCTGGCCGAGCGCGTAGGACGTGGCGACAAAGCCTTTTTCGATCTCCACCTTGGCGTCTTCGAACGGCATCTTGCTGAGATCGCGCGGATGCGACCAGGTGTGCGTGGCGATGGTGTTGCCGCGATTGGCGGCATCCTTCAGCGCGGCCTGCATGAACAGCGCCATGCGCCCGACGGTGAAGAAGGTCGCCTTGACGCAATGCCGGTCGAGCGTGTCGAGGATCTGCTTGGTGTGCTGTGGGTGCGGGCCGTCATCGAAAGTCAGCACGACCTCCATGCGCCGGAGCAGCGTCGTGTTGGCGTATTGCAGGCGGCCGATCAGCTTGCCGCCCGTCGAGTCGACCGCCACCGTGCGGGAGAGGCCAGTTGTCTTGGGATCATCGGCGCAATCGCCGGCATGCGCGGCCGCGACGCCACCGAAAAAAATCGCCGCCGCGGAAATTGCCTTCACCAAACCAAACATGAACTGCCAATCCGATCGATGCTACTCACCCTGCATTCTCGTCTCCGGCCCCGATCATACAAGCGATATGTGCCGATTCCGCAAAGACGAAACCCGCGCTGTTGATTCTGCACCACAGCGCGGGAGAGGATTGAGGCGATTCGATCACCGGTAGTGTCCACGAACGGGCAACAAGGCGGCGGAACCATGGCAATCCGCGCATGGCGCGAGATTGCCGCAGCCCCGCTCAACCGCGGTCACGGATCGTGGAGGGCGGCCTCAGTCCGCGGCGGCGAGCCGCTTGCGCAGCTCAGGCACCGGCAAGCCGCCATGGCCCCAATTTTCCAGCGGAACCTCCTGGATGACGACGAAAGTGGCCTCGAGCGGCTTGTTGAGCACGTCGAGGAGGAGCTGGCTGACGCCGGCGATGAGCCGCGCTTTCTCCTCGGCGGTGACGGAATCGCGGCCCGGACCCGAGCCTTCCCGCGTAACTTGGATGGTGACGATCGGCATGGATGACCTCCCTTGACTGGTTAGTGGCCGGCGCCCTGTCCTCCATCGGCATGGAGGATTTCGCCTGTCACGAAGCCGGCTCGCTCAAGGTAGAGGAATGCGCCCACCACGTCGCGGATTTCGCCCAAGTGCCTCGCCGGAACGGGGCCCGCAAGGTTTCGTAATTCTCCGGCGCGCGGATCGCGTCTTGATGAGGCCCGCGCGGTAGGTACTCCGCGGCGGTGGGGTCAGCCTCTCGCGGCGAAGATCGCGTCGACGGCTTCGGCGGTCTTGGCGACGACGATGTCGGCCTCGTCCCGGGTCAGGCAGAGCGGCGGCGCGAAGCCGAGAATGTCGCTTTGCGGCATGGCGCGTCCGATGACGCCGCGCTCGGCCAAAGCCGCCGCGATCCGGGGGGCGATTTTCTCCGAGGCGTCGAAGAACGCCCGGTCGTCCCGGTCGGCGACGAATTCGACGGCGGCCAGCATGCCGGCGCCGCGCACCTCGCCGACATTGGGGTGCTCGCCGACGGCGGCGGCAAGCTGCGCGCTGAAATAGGCGCCGATTTCGGCCGCATTGGCCACGAGGTCCATCTGGTCGATCAGCTCCAGATTGGCGACACCCGCCGCTGCGCAGATCGGATGCGCCGAGTAGGTCCAGCCATGGCCGATCGCGCCGAGCCTGTCGGAGCCGTCGACCAGCACCTGCCAGACCCGCTCGCCGACGATGACGCCGGACAGCGGCGCATAGGCCGAGGTCAGCCCCTTGGCGATGGTGATGAGGTCGGGCCGCATGGCGTAGAGGTCCGAGCCGAACATGGTGCCGAGCCGGCCGAAGCCGGTGATGACCTCGTCGGCGACCAGCAGCACGTCGTATTTCTCCAGCACGGCCTGGATTTTCGGCCAATAGCCCTCGGGCGGCGGCACGATGCCGCCGGTGCCGAGGACCGGCTCGGCGATGAAGGCGGCGACCGTGTCGGAGCCCTCGGCGAGGATCATCTCTTCCAGCTTGTCGGCGCAAAACTGGGCGAATTGGGCTTCCGACAGCGAGCGGTCGGCGCGGCGGAAATAATAGGGCGCTTCGGTGTGCAGCACCGGTCCGAGCGGCAGGCCGAAAGCGCTGTGGAACAGGGACAGGCCAGTCAGCGAGCCACTCATCACGCCGGAGCCGTGATAGCCGCGCCAGCGCGAGATGATCTTCTTCTTCTCCGGACGGCCGAGCACGGTGTTGTAATACCAGATCAGCTTGACGTTGGTTTCGTTGGCATCCGAACCCGACTGGCCGAAAAAGACGCGGCTCATGCCCTTCGGCGCGCGGTCGATGATCATCTTGGCGAGGCGGATCGAGGCCTCGGTGCCGTGCCCGGCATAGGCATGATAATAGGCGAGGCTCTTGGCCTGGGCGGCGATGGCGTCGGCGATCTTCTGGCGGCCATAGCCGACATTGACGCAATACAGCCCGGCAAAGGCATCGAGGCTCTTACGGCCATCGATGTCGGTGACGTAGACGCCCTCGCCTGAGGCCATGACCCGGTTCGCCGTCTCGCCGCGCGCATGGGCGCCCATCGGCGTCGCGGGATGGAAGAAATGGTCCCGATCCCAGGCATTGAGTTCGTTGGAGCGGTCGGTCATCGGATCTCCTAAAAGCGTTCAGGCGGCTGTGTCACGGCGGAAATATTTGAGCGCGGCGAGCGCTTTCCGGGCCCGGAGTGCCGGGTGCCGCCGATCAGGATCGGCGCGCCGGTGCTCTTCGCGCAGCCGAGCAAGGATCATGCCATAGTCCGGCGGGGGGGCCCTGCGGCGTCGGCGCGCGCCGTCATGGCCGCCGGCCGCGGGCGGGCGAGATCGGCCGTCATGTCAGTTGCTCCTCGAGGCGGGTGGTTGGTGCCAGTCTAGGCCTTTGCGGCGGAGAGAGGGGCTGTTGTCCCGGCCGGCGGCAGAGAATTCCACTGTCGACGACCCTGAATATAGACGAATTCTCTGAGGCCACCGTAGTGCGCTGGCGCCGGCTGCCCCCGCGCGCCTTCGCGGCAAACCATTCAAATATCGGCGAAATCCTTCCGGTTGCATAAACGGTTTCGGCCAGTTCCTGTTGAATGCCGGGTCGTTTCTCCGTCATGCCAATGGGTGATGCGAGTTGGATTGCGCCGGCCACGGCCTTTCGCTCCGCCGCCAGCGAAGGAGATTACGATGTCGATCCGCCTCTATGCACTGATGACGGGAATGGCCGCGCTGACGGCCGTCACATGGACGGGCCCCGCCCAGGCCCTGACCATGCAGGAATGCAGCACGAAATATAAGGCCGCCCAGGCGGCGGGCACCGTCGCCGGCAAGAGCTGGAACGAGTTCCGCAAGGCCGAATGCGGCCCCGCGACCAACGCCGCGACGGCGGTCGAGCCGGCGCCCGCTCCCAAGCCGAAGGCTGCGCCCAAGCGCGCCGCGGTCGCGCCCGCCACCACGACCGGGGATGCCGTGTTCCCCAATAAAGTATCCCCGAAATATGCCGGACAGCCCGCCGGACGGGCCCGCATGCACACCTGCCTTGAGCAATATCACGCCAACAAGACCAATAATGGCAACGGCAATCTGAAATGGACGCAGAAAGGCGGCGGCTATTACAGCGAATGCAACAAGCGTCTTGCGCAGCAATGACGCCTTCATTGCGGTCGAAAGCCGGTCTTAGCCCTTAGCCCATGGAGATGTCTGATGGGAATGCTCGACGAAGTGATGAATAAGGTGTCGCCTGACGGAAAAATGCCTGGCTCAATTCTCGAGGTGCTGGCCTCGCTCCTGACGGGGCAGCAGCAGCCGGCGCAAGGCGGGACGCCCAACCAGCCGATGAACCCGCCCCAGGGCATGCCGAGAACCGACCCGCAAGCCGACGGCCATGGCGGGATGCCCGAAGGCGGCTTGTTCGGCGGCCTCGCCGAACTTCTGGCGAAGCTGCAATCGGCCGGCGAGAGCAAGACCGTCGATACCTGGGTCGCCGACGGCGCCAACGCCCCGATCGAGCCTGAAAAACTCGAGACCGCGCTCGGCCAGCGCACCGTCGCCAGCCTCGCCCGGCAGGCCGGCGTCAGCGAGCAGGAGCTTCTGGCCAAGCTCGCAACAGTGCTGCCCGGCGTCGTCGACAAGCTGACGCCCAATGGCAATGTCCCGACCCCCGAGCAGATCGCCGCCTATCTGGCCCGGCGTTAACGCCCGCAAGGAACGCTCTCGCGCATCGGTCCAACCGATCGCGCGGAGCGCCGGCGTTGCAATTCAGGCAAGCGGCCATCTAACCCTTATCGCGCATCAGCCGGGCCTTCTGCCGGTCCCAGTCGCGGGACTTTTCGGCCTCGCGCTTGTCGTGCAGCTTGCGGCCGCGCGCCAGCGCCAGCTCGACCTTCGCCCGGCCGCGATCGTTGAAATAGACCTTCAGCGGCACCAGCGTCATGCCGTCCCGGCGCACCGCGCCGATTAGCTTGGCGATCTCGCGCTTATGCAGCAGCAGTTTGCGCGGCCGCCGCTCCTCATGGTTGAAGCGGTTGGCCTCGGCATAGCCGGGGATATAGGCGTTGATGACGTAGATCTCGCCATCCTGGTCCGTGGCGTAGGACTCGGCGATGTTGGATTTGCCCGCGCGCAGCGACTTCACCTCCGAGCCGGACAGCATGATGCCCGCCTCGAACGTGTCGTGGATCTCATAGGAGTGGCGAGCCTTACGGTTCTCGGCCACGATCTTGCCGATAGGCTGCTTCTTCGGTGCCATGGATGGGTCTGCTTACGCGCTCACGGCCTCGGCGAGCAGCAGACCGCTCGCATGCAGGGCCTCGTCAACGACGCGCTTGCCGGCCTGCGACAAGGGGCTGAGCGGCAGGCGGACTTCCGCGCGGCACAGGCCCAGCCGCTCGGCGGCGTATTTCACTGGCACCGGGTTGCTTTCGACGAACAGCGCTTCGTGCAGCGGCAGCAGCCGGTCCTGGATTTTCAGCGCGCGAGCGAAATCGCCTTCGATGCAGGCATTCTGGAACTCGGCGCAGAGCGCGGGGGCGACATTTGCCGTCACGGAAATGCAGCCGTGACCGCCATGCGCCATGAAGCCGAGCGCGGTCGCGTCCTCGCCGGAGAGCTGGCAGAAATCCGGCCCCATCGCCGCCCGCTGCTGGCTGATGCGCGCCATATTGGCGGTCGCATCCTTGACGCCGACAATGTTGGGCAGCGCGTAGAGCCGGGTCATGGTGGCGACATTCATGTCGACCACGCAGCGGCCGGGAATGTTGTAGATGATGATCGGAATGTCGACGGCGTCGTTGACCGCCTTGAAATGCAGGTAAAGCCCTTCCTGCGTCGGCTTGTTGTAATAGGGCGTGACCACCAGAATGCCATTCGCGCCGGCTGACTTGGCGAAGCGCGCCAGTTCGACCGCCTCGGCGGTGCTGTTCGAGCCCGCGCCCGCGATGACCGGCACCCGGCCCGCCGCCTGCTCGATACAGACCTTCACCACGCGCTGATGCTCGTCATGCGACAGCGTCGGCGACTCGCCCGTCGTGCCCATCGGCACGAGACCATGCGTGCCGGATTTGATCTGAAAGTCTACGAGCCGACGAAACGCGTCTTCATCGAATGCGCCGTTGTGAAAAGGCGTAATCAGCGCCGTAAACGATCCCTTGAACATCTAAGAACCTTCGTGACTGTGGTGTTGCCTTAGCAGCGCCTCAGAATTCATCCATATGGACCATAGTGATTTCTCCCAGGAGGGGCAAGCTACGGCTCCCCTGGGCGCACCGCTTTCAGCATACGTAGCGGATCGTTAAGCGTTTCGCCATTTTCTTGCGCAAAGCTTGGATCGGGAAATGCGTGCCAGAGCGGGTTGGAGACGGTATGTTGTATTTCAGTTCTAATCGGCTGCGCGGCGTGGTGGCTTGCCGCACAGCAAGGATTTCGAGTTGGGAACCTACCATCTATCGTAGCTATGCGTAAAAACCAATATAAAGTCCCGCGCAAAGGATCGGCTTTCGCGGTGCTTGCGACGGTCGCCGCCTGCGCCGGTGTGCTGGCCCTGCTGCAGCCGGATGGCGGCGACGGCGAAACGGTCATCGCGAACCATGTCGGCACCGCCGTTACGGGACGCGCCGAATCCACGGGGCGGCAATCCAAGGCGCTGCTCTCGGTGGCGAAATCGGGGCCGGACACGGTGCCGGTACCCGGCAAATCCGATCTGGCGCCGCTGCCCGACAAGAAGGACGGTGCCGAGGCAGCCGCCGCGCCGATCAAGGAAGAGCCCGTCACCACAGCCGCCATGCGCCCGCCCGAGGGCCGGCTGTCGAAGGCGGAGGGCGACGCCCTGCTGGCACCGCTGCTCAAAGCCGACATCCCGGCCTCTGACATCGATGCGCTCAAGGAGGTCGTCAAGCAGGTCCAGAAGCAGGATTTTCCCGACGCGCGCGACGCCATGGCGAAGATCGGCGATGCGACGGTGAAGAAATTCGCGCTCTGGTATTATTACCGCGCCGAAGCGCCCGATGTTCCCGCCACCGAGATTGCCGCCTTCCTCGACGCCAACCCGCTCTGGCCGAGCCGCGCGGCGCTGACCGAAGCCATCGAGGACGCACTGTTCTGGCGCGAGACCGATCCCGCCAAGGTCATCGCCTATTTCTCCGGCAGACGGCCCGTCAGCGGCACCGGCAAGGCGGCGCTCGGCAGCGCGCTGATCGAGACCGGCCGCAAGAGCGAGGGCGAGGCGCTGGTGCGCGAAGCCTGGCGCAAGACGGTGCTGACGCCGTCCATCGAAAAGAAGCTTCGGCAGTTGCATGTGCTGACGGCGGAGGACCACCGCGCCCGCGCCGATTATCTGCTGATTCAGGACAACAAGGCCCGCCTCCCCGCCGTGAAGCGGCTGCTGCCGTTGATCGAAGGTCATGCCCGCGACGCCATCAAGGCCGAGATCGCCTCGGTCGAGCGCTCGAAAAAGGCCGCCGGGCTGCTCGCCAAGCTGGACAAGGACGTCAAGAACGATCCCGGCGTGATGTTCGCGCGGATGCAGGTGCTGCGCCGCAAGGGCGACGACAAGCAGGTCTGGAGCATTCTGCGCTCGGCTCCGAAGACGGCCGAGGCGATGATCGACCCGACCGCCTGGTGGGGCGCCCGCGAGCCGCATATCCGCCTCGCGCTCAATGCCGGCAACGCCAAGACCGCCTATGCCATCGCCAAGGATCACGGCGCCGAGCTGATCGACGAAGATCTGAGCGACGCCGAATTCCTCGCCGGCTGGATCGCGTTGCGCTATCTCGACAAGCCGGAAGACGCGCGCAAGCATTTCGAGGCCTCGGCCGCCGCCGGCGGCCTGCCAAAGCGGCGCTCGCGCGCCAGCTATTGGCTCGGCCGCACCGAACTGGTTCTGAAGAACGAGCGCGCCGCCACCGCGCGCTTCGCCGAAGCCGCCCAGCAGAGCCACACATTCTACGGCCAGCTTGCCCACCAGATGATCGCCTCGTCCCAGGCCAAGGCGGCCATCCGCGGCTTCGTCCGACCGACAGAGGCCGAGGTCAAGGCCTTCGTCTCCCGCGATGTGATGAAGGCGATGGTCATCGCCCAGAAGGCCGGTTTCGAAAATCTGATGTCGGATTTCATGTTCGACCTCGCCCGCCAGATCGGCAGCGCGCCGGACATGATCTTGCTCTGCGAACTGGCGATCCGAACTGCCCAGCCGCAGCGCACCGTGCGCATGGCCAAGATCGCCATGAACCGCGATTTCCCGGTCGAGCATTACGCCTATCCGAACGCCCTCCCGGATTTCAAATCCGTGGCGGGCGGCGGCGACATCGAGGCCGCGCTCGTTCATGCGCTGACGCGGCAGGAGAGCGAGTTCAACCCCGGCACCGTCAGCCCCGCCGGCGCGCTGGGCCTGATGCAGTTGCTGCCCGCGACGGCGAAGGAAGTCGCCAAGTCGAACGACGTCAAATTCGACAAGGGCAAGCTGACCAGCGATCCGGCCTATAATGTTTCGCTCGGCGCCGCCTTCCTGCAGCAGCTCATCAGCAGCTATGACGGCTCCTATATCATGGCGCTGGCGGGCTATAATGCCGGCCCGGGCCGCGTGCGCCAATGGGTGGCCGCCTTCGGCGATCCGCGCAGCAAAACCGTGGATCCCATCGACTGGATCGAGCGAATCCCCTTTACCGAAACCCGTGAATATGTGCACAAAATCCTTGAAAGCGCGCAGGTCTACCGGTCGCGTCTGGCCAGCCAGGATGCAACGCTCCGGCTCGCCGAGGATCTGCATCGCGGCCGCAAGGACAAGCCGCAATTCATGATCGGCGCGGCCTCGAACTAGCGTTTGCGTGCGGCCGCAGCGGGCGTTTCGCGGTATCGGACTGGGCAGAGAAGCGGGGCGGACGCGGGATGGACGAGGCTGGCGGCCAGGGCTGGGAAGACATACGCTTTACCTCCCATGACGGGCTGACGCTGTACGCCCGCCGCTATGGCGAGCCGAGCCGGGCGCGCCCGGTGGTCTGCCTCGCGGGCCTCACCCGCAATTCCGCCGATTTCCACGATCTGGCGAGCTTCCTCGCCAATCACCCGTCACGGCCGCGCGAGGTCTACTGCCCCGATTATCGCGGGCGCGGCAAATCCGACTGGGACCCCGACTGGCGCAATTATTCGCCCTTCATCGAGCTGCTCGACGTGCTCGACCTGATGGCGATTCGCGGCCTGCACCGCGCCGCCGTGATCGGCACGTCGCGCGGCGGCATCATCTCCATGCTGATGGCGCTGATGCGGCCGACCGCGCTCTCCTCGCTGGTGCTGAACGACATCGGCCCCGAGATCGAGACCGCCGGCCTTGCCCGCATCATGGGCTATGCCGGGAAAATCCCGCTGCCGGCCAATTGGCAGGAGGCGCGCGATCTGGTGCGCTCGATGAACAAGCGGTTCTTCACCAATCTCAGCGAAGAGGAATGGGCCGATCTGGCCGGGCAATTCTTCGCCGAGGAGAATGGCCGCCCGGCGCCGGGCTATGATCCCAAGCTCGGCAGCGCCCTGTCGGAGATCGACATTTCGCAGAAGATCCCCACCATGTGGCAGCAATTCGAGGGGCTGAAAAATCTGCCCGTGCTGGTGCTGCGCGGCGAGAATTCGGACCTTCTGAGCGCCAAGACCGTCGCCGAGATGGCCGAGCGCCACCCGCGCCTTGCCTCGGTCACCGTGCATGCGCAGGGCCATGCGCCGCTCCTGAAGGACCGCTTCACCATCGGCATCATCGCCGATTTCCTGCGCGAAACCGACCCTGATACGGCCCCCGCCCGCAATGGCGAAGCCGGCCGCACGCAGTTGCCTCGGTTGACCGCCCTGGAAGACACGCAGGTTTAGCAGGTACTGCGCTCGGCATTTCGGCACTCACTTACGATTACGAGAGCAAACGTGGCGGGCTGAATTGTTGGACGCCCGCGCCGAGGCTCGCCGCAGCCGAACCCTCTCCAAGGGGAGAGGGTGGCGTGCGTCAGCACGCCGGGTGAGGGGTTGCGGACTCTCGGCTGGCTCACGAACCCTTCACCCCCGCCCTCTCCCCAGGGAGAGGGAGTCTCGCTGCGGGACGTGGCGGGGGGCGTCCTATCTTCCAGGGATGGCCGGGATTATCCACCGCCACGATATTAGCATTGCCTTATATAAGCTCATCCTGGCATGATGCGGCCGGACCACCATCACTCAGGAGCCCAATATGAAAAACGACATTGCCCAGTTGATCGGAGCGGTTGCGCGGGAAGTCGACAGCCGCGAGGTCGACGGCAAGCCGGCGCGCGTCATCATCGCCACCCGCGTCTATGACGCCAATGTCGACGATGTCTGGGACGCGCTCACCAGCGCCGAGCGCATTCCGCGCTGGTTCCTGCCGATCGAGGGCGATCTGCGCGTCGGCGGGCGCTACCAGATCAAGGGCAATGCGAGCGGCACGATCACCCAATGCGAACCGCCGCAGCGCCTTGCGCTGACCTGGGAATATGGCGGGGGCATCAGCTGGGTTTCGGTGCAGCTCGCCGAGGCGGAAGGCGGCGGCACGCGGCTCGAGCTCGAGCATGTCGCGCATGTCGAGGATGGGCTTTGGGACCAGTTCGGCCCCGGCGCGGTCGGTGTCGGATGGGATCTGGCGATCATGGGTCTCGGCAAGCATCTCGAAGGTGGCGCGGGAGTCGATCCGGAGCAGGCGGCCGCCTGGGGCGGGTCCGAGGAAGGCAAGGCCTTCATGCGGGCGAGCAGCGAGGATTGGCGGCAGGCCTCGATCGCGGCCGGCACCGATGAGGCCGCCGCGACCGCCGCGGCCGCGCGCACGACGGCCTTTTATACCGGCGAGAGCGCACCCGCGACGGAGAGCTGATGCACGCTTTCGACATTCTGGGCGATCCTGTCCGCCGCCGCATTCTGGAAGCGCTGGCCGAGGGCGAGCACGCCTCCGGCGACATCGTCGCTCTGGTGCAGCGCGAATTCGGCATCACCCAGTCCGCCGTCTCGCAGCATCTCCGGGTGCTGCGGGAAAGTGGCTTGGCCTCGGTCCGCATCGACGGGCCGCGGCGGGTCTATTCCATCGACGCCGCGCCCTTGCGCGAGGTCGACGCCTGGCTGGCCCGCTTCCGCCGCTTCTGGGAGCATCGCCTCGACGCGCTCGCGACGGAGATCGCCAGGGGCAAGCGCAAGCGGGCCCGGGAGAGTGAGGAAGGGTGATTGGTGAGGCCCATCATCATCCTGACCGAAATGCCCGCGCAGGCGGGGATCCAGTACGCCGCAGTGTAAGCGGTTGGGCAGAAAGCCGATTTCGAGTTTGTGAATACCGGATCCCCGTCTTCGCGGGGATTTCGTCTGAGGGCGGATGAAGGCGCCGTCTACTCCCCACCCTCGTGCCGCTCGACATGGGGCTCGCGGCCGCCGCGCAGGATGGAATTGCCGGCGTAGAGCGTGCGCTGGTCGATGGGCGGCGGGTCGAGCCAGTCGCTTTCGCGCATCTGGCCGCTGCGGCCATAGGCGGCGAGCGCGTTCTCGTAGCAGGCCATGCGCACATGCCGCTCGGGGACACCGCTCTTCAGCGCAAGCTCGGCCGTCTTCGGCACGCCCAGCGGCTCGGAGACACCCCAGTCGCAGGCCGAATCCACGATGATCCGCTCGGCGCCATATTGCTTGAGCAACTGCACCATGCGCGCATCGCCCATCTTGGTGGACGGATAGATCGAAAACGCCGCCCAGAATCCGCGCTGCAACACCTCCGCGACCGTCTCCTCATTATTGTGGTCGACGATCACCTGGGACGGATCGAGCCCGTGCTCCAGCGCGACGTCCATCGAGCGCGTGGTGCCGCGCTTCTTGTCGCGATGCGGCGTATGGATCATCACCGGCAGCTCCAGCTCCTTGGCCAATTCGAGCTGGGCGCGGAAATATTTGTCCTCGAGCGGCGTCTGCTCGTCATAGCCGATCTCGCCGATGGCGACGACGCCGTCCTTCAGTGCGAAGCGCGGCAGGATCTCCATCACGCCCTCGGCCAGCTCCTCATTGTTGGCCTCCTTGGAGTTCAGGCCGGCGGTGCAGTAATGCCGGATGCCGAACTGGCCGGCGCGAAAGCGCTCCCAGCCGACGATGGCGGAGAGGTAGTCGATATAGGTGCCGACATAGGTGCGCGGTTGGCCGACCCAGAAGGCCGGTTCGATCACCGCGACGATGCCGGCCGCCGCCATGGCCTCGTAATCATTGGTGGTGCGGGAGATCATATGGGCGTGCGGATCGATATACATGGCCGCTTGCTCCTTTGGGGTTCAGGCGAGCGTCTGCCAGGTGAGCGCGCCGGTTTCGATGCGGCGCGCCAGGTCCGGCGCGGATTGCAGGATCGGCGCGGCGTCTTCGGATTGCGATGCGGCAAGGGCGAGCGCGGCGGCTTCACGTTCCACCGTGGCACCGTTCGCGAGGACGCGGGCGAGATCGGCGAGCATCGGCGGCGTGGTGGCATAGGACCCGACGCCGCGCCACAATTCCGGCGAGACGCCGCGTTCGGCGGCCCAGCGCTCATGCGCGTAGTCGAACAGCATCAGCGCCAGATCCGCATTGGCGCGCGCGTCCAGTCCCTGTATCGGCGCCAAAGCGGAGCCGACGAACAGCGCCTTCAGGATCATGTGGTTCCAGCGGTGATCGTCGAAATGGTCGCGTGGATAGGCATTGTTATGCGCGACGGCCTCGAAGATCGCCGACATGTTCGAGCGCAGGCCCTCGGCAGCCTGGGCTTCGAGGCGGTCGCCTTGCGGATAGAGCGGCAGGCCGCGATAGAAGGCGATGGCCTCGGCGACGTCGGCGGTGCGGCAGAGGCGCTGGAAATTTTCGGGAAACTTGTCCCCTTGCGCGACCGTCCGCAGCAGCACCAGCACGCGGGCGGCGCCGTCGACGCTCCAGCCGCGCGGGTCCCAGCCGGGACGGGCGGCGTCGGCGGCTTCAAGATCGGCTGCGTCCAGCGCGAGATCGGCGCGGCCCAGGCGGCGGGGTATCAGGCCGAGCGTGATGAAGACATCGCGTTCCGGCGTCGCCGCGCCGCGCGCGATGCGCTCGCTCAGCCAGCGCCAGCTTTCGGGCGAGGTTTGTTTTTCGAGCCATCGGCTTAGCAGTTCGGGGGCGTGAATCTGCATAATGCCTCATGAATGCGACGATTTACCGTACCCTACAAGAAGGCTATGGTCTTTGCAAAGCGCGCGCCGAGCAGCCCTCCTCCGTTTCGGATTTCCATAATGCACCAGACATTGGTGATCCTCGTCGTCGGGCTGTCGCCCGAGCTGGTCGGCATTCACACGCCCAATATCGCCCGGCTGGCGGCGCGCGGAGGCATGCGGGCGCTGAACACCGTATTCCCCGCCGTGACCTGCACGGTGCAATCGACGCTGCTGACGGGCGTCTCGCCATCGGGGCATGGCGCAGTCGCCAATGGCTGGTATTTCCGCGATCTGGCCGAGACCTGGCTGTGGCGGCAGTCGAATCACCTCATCGAGGGCGAGAAGGTCTGGGAGGCGGGGCGCAAGCGCGATCCCGGCTTCACCTGCGCCAACATGTTTTGGTGGTACAACATGTATTCCGGCGCCGATTGGGGCGCGACGCCCCGGCCGATGTATCCCGCAGATGGCCGCAAGCTGCCCGACCATTACGCCAATCCGCCCGAATTGCGCGACGAGCTGAATGCCAAGCTCGGCATGTTCCCGCTGTTCAAGTTCTGGGGTCCGGCGACGGATGTTTCCTCGTCCCGGTGGATCGCCGACGCGACGCTGCATGTCATGGAGACGCGCAAGCCGGCGCTGACGCTGTGCTACCTGCCGCATCTGGATTACAACCTGCAGCGGCTCGGGCCGGATCTCGGCAATGCGCGGCTGACCGAGGACCTAAAGGAGGTCGATGCCGTCACCGGGCAGCTCATCGACTTCGCCGCGCGCAACGGCATGCGCGTCCTCATC
This sequence comes from Rhodomicrobium sp. R_RK_3, assembly GCF_002198715.1. Taxonomy (GTDB): domain Bacteria; phylum Pseudomonadota; class Alphaproteobacteria; order Rhizobiales; family Rhodomicrobiaceae; genus R-RK-3. The sequence continues at coordinate 77,836 of NZ_MWLK01000039.1, forward strand.
GTCTCCGAATATGGCATCATGCCGGTGACGGATGCGGTGCATATCAACCGGGCGCTGCGCGGCGCCGGGCTGATCGCCATCCGCGAGGAGAACGGCACGGAATTGCTGGATGCGGGGGCGTCGGAAGCGTTTGCGCTTGCCGATCATCAGGCCGCGCATGTCTATGTGCGCGACCCTGGCCGCATCGCCGAAGTGAAGGCGCTGCTCGAAGGTGTCGAGGGCATCGAGCAGGTCCTGGACGCCGACGGCAAACGCGAGATGGGTATCGATCATCCTCGCTCGGGCGAGTTGGTTGCGATCTCGGCGGCGGATCGCTGGTTCAGCTATTATTACTGGCTCGACGATGCCCGCGCGCCCGATTTCGCCCGCACCGTCGATATTCACCGCAAGCCCGGCTACGACCCGGTGGAGTTGTTCCTCGACCCCGCCATCCGCAATCCGACCGCCGCCATCGGCTGGCGGCTGCTCAAGCGCAAGCTCGGCATGCGCGCGCTGATGGACGTGATCTCTGCCAAGGATACGCCGCTGGTAAAGGGCTCGCATGGCCGCCTGATGGAGGATAGGCGCCACGGCCCGCTGGTGATCGGCTCGGAGGCTGGGCTGTTGCCGGAGGGGCCGGTCGAGGCGGTGGACTTCAAGGCGCTGATGCTGGCGCATGTGTTCGGCGGCGGCGGGTAGGGCCGCACTTCACAATGGAGCGGAACCTATCCTTGAGCTACAATCCGTGCGAGTTCGGTGCATAAACGCCGCGCCGAGCGCATCTGCTCATAATCCTCTGAACGCCATGTATGCAAATATATTTCTTGCGCCTGCCGAAATTCCCGCAATGCAGCTATATGGCGTGCGTTCGCGGACAATGGCCCAAAGATCATTACAGATCTCCCTTCAATATTATTCGTCCGGAATGCTGGCGCGAGCCGTAGAGTCCATCAAGGGGAACGGACGATTATCCACAATGCTCCGGATCCGATCAGGTCGCTAAGTTCCCGGCACGAATTTCTGCGCGGCAATGGTTACGGGAACGGCGAGTGCGCAGAGCAAGCCCAGTGCCGGGGAATGATAGGCGCCGACGAGGATCGCATCATAGAGCGAGATGCCCGCGATCAGCCGCGAGATCGCGAGGCCGACATCTCCCTGCCGCCGCCGCCAGAGCAGCCACAGCGCCCCGCCGGTCCAGATCACGAAGGCGGCGAAGAACGGCAGCGCCTGCGGCCGGTCGAGAGCCGCGGCTGTGCCGACGGCGAGCGGCACGGCCATCACCGCCAGCGGCCATAGCCGCTCCACCCGGTCGAACGCCCCCTGCTTTGCCGCATAGGTCAGGCCGGTGATGTAGCAGAACAGGCCGATGGCGCCGATGAGCAGCGGCTCGCCCGACGCGCCGTAAGCAGCGGCGGCGGCGACGCCGTAAACCAGCGCGCGGCAGAGAGCCATCAGCAGCGGCGCCAGCGCGGTGCCCTTATGCAGCCAGTCATAGAGCACGATGGCCCCCGCCAGCAGGATCGCCATCAGAAACGCCTTGCTGCCCAGCGTCGCAAGGCAAACGAGGCCCACGGCCATGAGGCTGAAGCCAGCGGCGAACACCGTTCCCGCCGCGACCTCGCCTTGGGGAATCGGGCGGCTCGAGCGCTCGCGCGCGTCGATCTCGGCGTCGAAGGCGTCGTTCAGATACATGCCGGAGACATAGAGCAGCGACAGGCCGATCAGCAGCGGCACAAGGATGCTGTCCGAGGAATGCCCCGCCGACAGCACGATCCCCGCCAGGGCGTTGGTCCAGACGGTCGGCAGGTTGGACACGCGCCCCAGCCGTAGGGCGGTGAGCCAATTCATCGAAGCCTCGCCATGACCCATTGCAATTCGCGCGCGATGGCCTGATCGAGCGGCAGGCTGCGCAAAGCGGGCGGCAGCACGTCCCAGGTGTAGGTTTCGACTTCGAGATGCGGCGCGATCGCCTCCTCCCGGTGCAAGGCTAGGATATGCATTAAGAAGTCCTGGGTGGTGGCGAGCGGTGTGATGTCGGCTTCGAAAATCGGCACGTGGAAATGCACCCGCCATTCCTCGGCGGGCGAGGTCGCGGCTGCGGCCAGCGCGTCCGGCAGATCCTCATAGCGGGTGAGGCCGCCGCCTGCGTCCCGCGTCACGACCTGATGCAGGTAGGTGCCCTCGGCATAGGCTTGCAACGCCTGGAACTGGCGAAGTTTCGGCGCAAGGCGCAGCGCGGCGCTGAGCTGCAGCTTGTGGATCGGAATGCCCGCCGATCGCAGCGCCAGGATGCTCGCCGCCGGGTTCTCGAACTCGACGGCGGCGTGGCAAACATCGTAGCACAGGCCGAGATGACGGCGGAGCGCGGAGGCGGTCGCGGTGGCGGAAAGCCCGGTCAGCTCGGCGACGCGGGCGACGGCGGCCGGCGAAAACAGATGGTCCTCGAAGAACCAGACGCTTTCCTCGATGGTCTCAAGGAAGCAGCAGGGTTCGGGCTCGAGCGCCAGCGCGATGGTCTTGCCGGTGCGCTCGGCGAGGCCGATGAGATGGGCCGCGTGGCGCAGCATCCTATCGGCCATCTGCGTCTCGGCGCCCTCGCCGAGCGTCTTGAAGGTGCCGGGCACGGTGCTGACGGTGCCGAAGCCGGAAGCGGGCAGCAATTGCTCGAGCAGGTCAGCCAGCAGATTTGAATATTCGAGGCGCCGCTCATCGCGCCAATCGGGCTGGTAGACCGCTTCCTTGACGCGCTGACCATGGAAAGCGCCATAGGGAAAGCCGTTGATGGTGAAGACGTAAAGATCCTTGGCGGCGAGGAAATCGCGGAACGCCGCCATCGCGGCCGGCGCGCGCAGGCCTTCGGCTGCTTCCGCCGACAGCCGCAGGCCGACGCCGAACGGCTTGTCCGGCGAGACGGCGGCCTTTACCGCCGGCAAATGCTGTTTCAGGCTGGCGAAGACCTCCGGCCAGCTCTCGCCGGGATGAATGTTGGTGCAATAGGTGAGCAGCGCGCCATCCGCCAGCAGCATCAGCTTTTGCTTCTCGCTTCGAGCCAGTCGATCGCCGTCATCATCATGGCCTCGTCGAGTTCATGCACTTCGACGCCTTCGCCGAGCCCGGTAAGCAGCGTCACGGTGAATTCGCCGCCCAGATGCTCGCGAAACTCACGCAGGCCCTGCAGGATTGCCGGGCGCTGATCCGCCCCGCGCATCCGCAGCGCCGGGTGCCAGAGCTTGAAGCCGAGATTTTCCAGCAGGAAACACACCCGGTCGTCGGCCCCTTGCGCGAGCATCCCCGCCGACACCGAATATCGTGAGTCCAGGGCGATGCCAATGGCGACGGCCTCGCCATGGCGCAAATGGTAGCGGGTCAGCGATTCCAGCTTGTGGGCGGACCAATGGCCGAAATCCAGCGGCCGGGCGCTGCCGGATTCGAAGGGATCGCCGCCGTGGGCGATCTGATGCATGTGCAACTCGGCGCAGCGGCGGATCATCGTCGCCATGGCGTCCGGCTCGAAAGCGGCGAGCGCGTCGGCATGGCGCTCCAGCCAGAGGAAGAAGGCGGGATCGCGGATCAGCGCGACTTTGACCGCCTCGGCCATGCCGGCGATCTTTTCGCGCGGCGGCAGGCTGGCGAGCAGATCGAAATCGTTCAGCACGGCGAAGGGCGGCGCGAAGGTGCCGACGAAATTCTTCACCGCATTGAGATTGACGCCGTTCTTCACGCCGACGCCGGAATCGTTCTGCGACAAGACCGTCGTCGGCACGCGGATATGGCGGATGCCGCGATGCGAAGTCGCCGCGACGAGGCCGACGACGTCGAGCAGCGCGCCGCCGCCCACCGCGATGATGTAGGAGTGGCGGTCGATGCGGTGCTGGAAGACCTGCCCCTGCATCTGCTCGACATAGGCCAGCTCGTTCTTGATCTTCTCGCCGCCGGGCATGGTCTGCGGCGGCGCCACCAGTTCGATCCGGGCGGCATGATGCGCGGCATAAGCCTCGATCCGCGCGGCGAGTTCCGGCGCCAGCCCTGCATCGAGGAAGACGAGGCAGCGATGCCGGCGGTCCGGTTCCAGCCGCGCGATGGCATCGGCGAGGGTGCGGTTCTCCGGCGCGAACAGCGCGCGGGTGAACACCACCGGGAATTCAAAGGAGACCGCGAAGCGCTGCCAATAGGCCCCGGAGCGGGCCTCGCTGGCTGGCGCATTGATCTGCTGTGAAGCCATGGATGACTTGCCTGGACAACCGCGATACGATCCGCCTCCGGCAAAGAAAAACGCCCGACGGAACATCACCCTAGTTTATTGTCATCTTCCTCACAAGGCTTCTGGATCTTCACCATGACAAGAGTTCTCTGGCGCATTTTGATGGGTGTGCTCTGCATCTGTTTCGTGCTGTTTGCTGCAGTGCAATATAATGACCCCGACCCGGAGGTCTGGGCGACGATTTACTCGATCGGCGCGATATGGACCGGCCTCGCCGCCTTCGCGCCGCGCCTGCTCTGGACGCCCGCCGCGAGCTGGCTTTTGCTGGCCTCCATGGTCCTCGCTCTCGCTGGCGTCGTCTACTATTGGCCCCACGCCGCGCATTGGTGGCGCGAGGAGGTCTGGTGGCAGGACGAAGAATCGCGTGAAGGCATGGGCATGATGATTCTGGCCGCCGGCATCGTCCTGGTGGGAGCGCATCGGTTCATCTCGCGACCCGCCTAGATCGGGCGGCTTTCGCGCTGCCCGAAAAGTGTTTGGTTTAAGTTTGTTGATAATTTTACGGTAATAAAATCATATTGGCTCGTTCTTCCCGGAAATAAAGCGCCACACCTGATAGTCCCGGCGATTGAGTTGGCACGCCGTTTTTGCTATGAATTCAAAGTGTTCTTTAGCAGTGCCATCAAAGAGCTCGGCGGGGAACGTCGTTCACTCGGGAGGAAACCAATGGTGAAACGCACAAGTCTACTGATCGGGACGCTGGCGGCGATGGTCGCCTGCGCCGCGCAGGCCCAGGTCGCGCCGACCAAGCCGGACGAGGTTGCCCTGCCCGGCGGCAAGATCCCGGGCGCGCCGAAAATCGCGCTGGTGAAGGTCGCCGACGGCTTTCTCGACCCCACCAATGTGACCAACGCCAATGACGGCTCGGGCCGCATTTTCGTCGTCGAGCGGGCGGGCACCGTCCGCATCGTCGACAAGGACGGCAAGGTCCTGCCCGATCCCTTCCTCGACCTGACCAAGATCAATCCGCTCGGCACCGACGTGCAGACCGGCTTTGTCGAGCAGGGCCTCTACGCGATCGCCTTCCATCCGAAATTCAAGGAAAACGGATATTTCTTCGCGCATTACGCCTCTCTGCCGTTCAATGGCGACGGTGTCGTGGTGCGCTATCAGGTCGACCCGGCCAGCCCGAACGTCATGACGCCGGAGCGCGTCAACGGCACCGCAAAGGTGATCCTGCGCATCGAGCAGCCCTATTACAATCACAATGGCGGCCAGATCGAATTCGGTCCTGACGGCTATCTCTATATCGGCAGCGGCGACGGTGGCTGGGAAGGCGACCCGCTCCAGGCCGGCAAGGACCTGTCGACGTGGCTCGGCAAGATGCTGCGGATCGACGTCAACGTGCCCGACGATGACGGCCGCGCCTATAAGGTGCCGCCGACCAATCCCTTCGCCGACGCCTCCAAGGAACGGCTGATGTCGCTGTTCGGCATCACCGAGGAGCAGTTCGCCAAGATCCGTACCAAGTCGAAGCCGGAAATCTGGGCGTATGGCGTGCGCAACCCCTATGAATTCGCCTTCGACCCCAAGACCGGCAATCTGTTCATCGCCGATGTCGGCCAGAATCACTGGGAAGAAATCCTGTTCCAGCCGGCCGCCAGCAAGGGCGGCGAAAATTATGGCTGGCCGGACATGGAAGGCAAGTTCTGCCACCCGATGACGGGCGACCCGGCGCTGGCGAATTGCGCCGTCGTCGGCGTGCTGCCGGCCGCGCAATATCCGCACCAGACCCCATTTCCCGGCGCCAAGGAACTGACGACGGGCTATGGCTGCTCGGTGCAGGGCTTTGGCGTCGCCAATTACGGCGGCATGACCGGCGTCTATCTGGCTGGCGACTGGTGCACAGGCCGCGTCTGGGGCCTCGGCTGGGATGTCGGCGCCAAGAAGTGGCAATTGCAGGAGATGATGCAGACCGACCTGCAATATACGGCGGGCGGCTATGACGAGCAGGGCAATGTGCTGGCCGTCAACGCCAATAATTTCTACCTTGCCGACCAGGGCCCGACCGCGAACCCGCCTGGCGCGCTGTGGCGCATTGTGCCCGCCGACCAGGTTCCGGCCGGCGCGACCGTCGCGCGCGTGAAGCAGTAAGGCACGGCCCCGGTCCGCCACGTCGGAACGGACCGGGCCATAGACCGTTTCTGAAATCGCGACGCGCCGGGCCCTCGCCCGGCGTTTCCTTGAGCGCAGGATGATCCCATGACCGACCACCGCCGCCGCGTGACGCGATCCGCGCTTGCGCTGCTGTTGCTTGCCGCCGCTCCCGTTTTCGCCCAGAGCGGCGACGCGCCGCCTCCGGCCGCCCCTGGCGGGGGAGCGCCTGCGTCAGGCGGGGAAGTGGAATTCCACCATGTGCTGGACGGCCGCAAGATCGAGCTCACCTACAAGCCCGAACAGCAGATCACCGAAGCCGTCGCCAGCTTCCACAAGACCGCCCAGAATCCCTATAACGACAACCCCGACGCCGTGGCGGAAGGCAAGAAGCTCTACGATCAATGGTGCGCCGCCTGCCATCTCAAGGACGCGACCGGCCGCATCGGGCCCAACCTGATCGATAACGATCACCTTTATCCACAGACCGCCACCGATAAGGGAATGTTCGAAATCGTCTATGCGGGCGGCGCCGGCGCCATGCAGGCTTTCGGCCGCAGAATGACGCAGGATCAGATCCTCAAGGTGCTCGCCTATGTCAAAAGCCTGAAGCAGAAATAGGGCGCCCGGCGCCCTTGCTGCGTCTGCTTTGTGTCGGCTTTGTTATAATTGTCACGATCATATATATAAGTAGTGCAACGTATTCCTGCGATTTTTGCGAAATTCCATTTCCATAAAACCGTTTTAATCGATAGATATTTCACTGGCGGCCAGATGAGGTCGTTGCATAGTGAATATTAAAAACCAGAGCCGTGTTGCTTTAACTCTATTTGTGATATGGCCCTTAGATTTTGTATTAATTTATTGAAATAGAATATTTCGTGAGAAAAGATTAGACATCAGTATTATTGGGTTTATATATTTGGTGATGACAGTCTCAGCCTCGAAGTCTCGCAGCATTTTCCATGGAAAGCTCGGTGCTTTGCTTCCAGTGACGAAGCTGGAAAACGCTTTATTTGCTTTGTGATGCTGGACGCAATTAACAGAAGTTTAGAATTCGGGATCGTAAGTTTCTCAATCAGTGGCTAAGGCGCCAGTTTCATTGGGTCGAGATCATGCCTTGGCGCGGACCATATCGCGTCATCACAGGAGCGAAACGCCATGACGCTATGCCCTGCATTCCCGCGCCAATTGCGCCATCCGCCCGGTTCGCGGTCTGCCGCCTGCCTCCCGCCCTTCTTTGCAACGATCCCCGGGCTTCCGCCGCTTGCACGCGCCGCCTGATCCATGATCCGCATTCCCACCCCCGGCATGGATGGCCACCGTCAATCCCGCTCCCTGCTCTTGCTCAGTCTCGCCGGCGCGGTCGCAGCCGCCTCGCTGGTCCAGGCCGATCAGCAGCAGCCGCGCCGGGGGCCGCCTTTGCCGCAGCGCGCCGAGGCAGCGCGGCCGCCCGCCGATCGCGGCCGAGCCCGGCGCCCCCCGCCATCCGTGCCGGACAATCTCGCAGATCCGTGGCGCACTGTTCCGTTCAATCCGGACAAGTTTTGGGAGTGGCAGCAACGCAACGCGCCCTGAAGTGTGGCAGCAGCCACATCTTCCCCGTTTGCAATCAGCACCTTGAGACATTTTTCGCGTAACTGAGTGGAGTACAAAAATGAAAAACTTATTTGGCCTTCCGGCCCGCCAGCACTCTTTCGGCATCGAACACCGTGCGATCATGCATACGCGCCTTCCAGACGATTATGGCGACGACGACGCGCCCGCTGACGGTCTCGAGTCTAAGGACTCGGCCGAATATATCGAGTCGATGAGCCTGCAATTGCACGATCTGGCCGTCTCCTCGGATCTGACCTTTCTCTCTTATCTGTTACGTCTGGTGGCTGAAGAGGCAAGGCTCGCGGGGGGCCAAGCCGATCGCTGACCGGCGACCGCGCCGCCGGACCGTTCTCACGACGAAGTCAGGGAACGGTCCGGCCGGCGCGGCATTGCCGTCATTCTGATGCCGCTCTTTGCCGCGATCGATGCCCATGCCGCATCGCATTCGCGGGCGGGCGAAACGAAAGGATGACGAATGCCCCATCGTTTAATGGCGGCTTGCGCGCTCGCGCTCGGCCTCGCGCTGTCGCCCGCCTGGGCCGAAGGCCCCGCGCCGGAGACCGCCGCTAAGTCCGCTTCCGCCGGCTCCGTCCTGGCGCTGCCGGAGGACGTCACCACCCAGCATGCGATCGGCGAGGGCGCGGATCGCATCGCCTATAGTGCCACCGCCGGCAGCCTGCCGCTCGCCAACGACAAGGGCGAGACCACCGCGAAGCTGTTCTACGTCGCCTACACCGTCAGCGGCGCGCAGCGGCCGATCACCTTCGTCTTCAATGGCGGGCCGGGCGCCGCGACGGCCTTCCTGCATCTGTCCGCCATGGGGCCGCGCGTTCTCGGCTTCCGGCCCGATGGCGCAGCGCCCGCCGAACCCATCCGCCTCGGCGACAATCCCGACAACTGGCTCTCCTTCACCGATCTCGTCTTCGTCGACCCGGTCGGCACCGGCTATAGCCGCGTGGTCGGGTCGGGCGAGGAGAAATCCTATTTCGGCGTCGACCAGGACGCCAAAGCCATGACCGATTTCGTCCGGCTCTATCTCACCCGCGCCGGACGCGATCTCGCCGATGTCTACATCGCGGGCGAGAGCTATGGCGGCTTCCGCGCCGCGCTTCTGTCTAGCCGTCTTCTGCAAGGCGGCACGCGCGTCAAAGGCGCCATCCTGATTTCGCCCGCGCTCGAATTCTCGATGCTGCGCGGCGACGATTTCCAGCTCACGCCGCTGGCGCTCGATCTGCCCTCCATCGCGGCCTCGCAATCCGAACTGATCGGCGGCCCCAACGCCCCGCTCGACGGCCAGCGCGAGACCGAGGCCTTCGCGCGCACCGACTATCTCAACCACCTCATGCAGGGCTATGTCGCCAACCCGGCGATCGTCACAAGGGTGGCGCGGCTCACCGGCCTCGATCCTGAGGTGGTCGCGCGCTATTACGGCCGGGTCGACCGCAGCCTGTTCATGCAGGAATTCCGGCGGCGTAACGACCGCGTCCTGAGCGTCTATGATGGCGGCATCAGCGCGCCGGTGCCGCGCCCCTCCGGTCGCAACAACCCCGATCCGATCCTCGACAATGCCATCAACATCCTGACGCCGGTGATGGTCAGCTATACGCGCGATGAGCTCGGCTACAAAACCGACCTGCCCTATAAGCTGCTCAACCGCGAGGTCAACGGCGCCTGGGACTGGGGCACCAAGCCGACCGAACAGGGTTTTGCCGGCTCGCTCGATGAGCTGCAAAAGGCGCGCACGCTGAACCCGGCTTTGAAGATCATGATCGCGCATGGCTATACGGATCTGGCGACGCCCTACAGCGTCTCCGAATTTCTGATCCGGCAATTGAAGCCGATCGAGACCGCCGAGCCGGTGCAGTTCCGCGTCTATCGCGGTGGCCATATGATGTATATGCGAGCGCCCTCCCGCCACGCGCTGACGGCCGATGCGCGGGCGCTTTACGGCGCGCCTTCGAAGGCACCGTGACGGCGTAAGGCTGGCAGTGGCGGCGGCCAGCGTCTATCCTGGCGGAGTGCGGCGCCTCCGGCCGCGCTTTCGCGAGGGGACCGCCGTGGCGCATGAAATTGCCGATCTGACCGCAACCGTGCTCTTGGCGCGATACGCGGCCAAGACCCTCTCTCCCGTCGAGGCGACCCGTGCCGCGCTCGATCGCATTGCCAGCCAGAACGGTGCGGTCAACGCCTTCTGCCTCGTCGATGAGGAGCGGGCGCTGGACGCCGCCCGCGCCTCCGAGGCCCGCTGGATGCGCGGCGAACCGCTTGGCCTCGTAGACGGCGTGCCCTGCTCGATCAAGGACTTGATCCTCACCAAAGGCTGGCCGACCTTGCGCGGCTCGCTCACGATTTCCCCCGACCAGCCCTGGGAGGAGGACGCGCCCTGCGTCGCCCGCCTGCTGGCCCATGGCGCGGTGCTGCTCGGCAAGACAGCGACACCCGAATATGGCTGGAAAGGCGTCACCGACAGCCCGCTGACCGGCATCACCCGCAACCCCTGGGATCTGGCCAAGACGCCGGGCGGCTCGAGCGGCGGCGCGGCGGTCGCGGCGGCGCTCGGCATGGGGGCGCTGCATATCGGCACCGATGGTGGCGGCTCGATCCGCATCCCCGCCTCCTTCACCGGCATCGTCGGCATCAAGCCCACCTTCGGCCGGGTGCCCGCCTATCCGGCAAGCCCTTTCGGCGATGTCGCCCATGTCGGGCCGATGACCCGCAGCGTCGCCGATGCCGCGCTGATGCTGCGCGTGATCGCCGAGCCGGATGCGCGCGATTGGCAGGCGCTGCCTTTCCCGCCCCCCGATTACGGCGCGGGACTTGGCGACGGGGTGAAGGGCCTGCGCATCGGCTTCAGCCCGGATCTCGGCTTCGCGCGCGTCGATCCGGAGGTCGCGGCGGCGGTCGAGAAGGCCGTGGCGGCGTTCGAGACATTGGGCGCGACGGTGGCGCCGGCCGGGATCGTGCTGAACGATGCGCATGGCATTTTCAGCGCCCATTGGATGTCCGGCGCGGCGGCGCTCGGCACCCGCATCCCGCCGGAGCAGCTCGAAAAGATCGACCCCGGCCTGAAGCGGGCGATGGCGCATGGCGCCTCGCTGTCGCTCGCCGATTATTTCGCCGGCGCCGCCGGACGCGCCCGCCTCGGCCTGACGCTATCGACCGCCTTCGAGCGCTTCGACCTCTTGGCGACGCCCGCCATGCCCATCCCCGCCTTCGCCGCCGGACAGGAGACGCCGACGCCCGGCGAATGGAACTGGACCGACTGGAGCCCCTTCACCTATCCGTTCAATCTCTCGCAGCAGCCCGCTATGTCGGTTCCCTGCGGCTTCACCGAGGCCGGCCTGCCCATCGGCCTGCAGATCGTCGGGCCGAGGCTGTCCGAGGCGTTGGTTCTCCGCGCAGCCGCGGCCTTCGAGACCGCGATGCCCGTCCGCCTGCCGCCGATGCCGGTGGGTTGAGACGATTTTACCGAAATTCCGCGAAGGCGGGGATCCAGTATTCACTAACTCGAAATTGGCTTTCTGCCCAACCACTTGCGCTGCGGCGTACTGGATCCCCGCCTTCGCGGGGATTTCGAAAAGGCTAATGCTTCGAGCCCTTCAGCTTATGCTCGTCCACACCCAGCGCCTCGGCGAGCCGGGCCTGGGCGGAGCCGGGCTTGAGGGGCTTTTGCTGGCTCTCATGCGGCACCCAGCCGGCCAGATGGATGATCTCGAAAGTGGCGGCGACGCGGCCGCCTGAAGCCGGAAAGCGCTCGGCATAAATCTCCATGGCACGCGTCAGCGTCGCTCGGCGCATCGGGCGCTTGCGGCGCTCGGTCAGCACATTGCCCGCGCCCATCGCCCGCAATTCCAGCATCAAAGCGAGCGGCGAGCTATAGGTCACGGCCACCAGATCGGCGTCCGCGACCGGCAGCGCGAACCCTGCCCGCTGCAGCAGACCGCCGAAATCGCGGATATCGGCCATCGGCGCGACGCGCGGGCTGATGCCGCCCTCCAGCTCGACCTCGGCCTGCGCAAAGCTCAGCCGCAATTCCTGCAATGTCGCCCCGCCCAGCACCGCGCCCAGGAACAGCCCGTCCGGCTTCAGCGCCCGCCGGATCTGGATCAGCGCGCCGGGCAGATCGTTGACGAATTGCAGCGACAGGGCAGAGGCGACCAGATCGAACGCGCCATCGCGAAACGGCAGCGCCTCCTCGTCCGCCCGAACCTTCGGTGACCCACAAAGCGCCAGCAGCGGCGCGCTCGCCTCCATGTTGATGACGAGATCGGCCGCCGAATGGGCTGCCTTCAGGGCCGCCGCCAAAATCCCGTGATGCGCGCCGATATTCAGAATTCGGGCAAAGCTGCGCTCGACGCCTTGCAGACGCTCGGCCATATCTTCCGCGGCCCGGCGGAGCAGGAAATCGGGAGGCGCGGCATTCGCGGCGACGCGATCGCGGCGGGCGCGAAGCAGGGCGCGGTCGAACAGGCGGGGTGCGGTCAAGGGCGGCCATCCGTGAGCTTACGCATTGGAGCGACATGTAAGCCTCGCTAAGCTTGCGCGAAAGGGCAAAGCGAGGAGCGCCGGCTTTGAGCAGCTTCGACGAGGCGGACGCGCCGTCGCCGCGCGGCGCCATGCTGGCCGATCTGCGCCGCTGGTCGCTCGCCAATCTGCGCTACGCCGCCGATCTGATCCTGCCGCCGATCTGCATCCGCTGCCACGCGCCGATCTCCGCCCATGGCGTGCTCTGCGCCGCCTGCTGGCAGGGCATCGATTTCATCACGCCGCCGCTCTGTGACCGGCTCGGCCTGCCGCTGCCATATGGCGGCGAGCCGCCGCTCATGTCCGCCATGGCGCTGCGCCATCCGCCGTCTTACGGCCGCGCCCGCGCCGTTGCGCGTTTCGAGGGCGTGATGCGCGATCTGGTGCACGGCTTCAAATACGCCGACCGGCACGAGGCGGCGGGCCTGTTTGCCCGGATGCTGCGCTCAGCCGGAGCAGAACTGCTCGCGGACGCCGATCTGCTGATCCCCGTCCCGCTGCATTCGAAGCGCCTCTGGACGCGCCGCTACAATCAGGCCGCCATCCTGGCGCGGCGATTGTCCGCCGAGACCGGCGTGCGCGCCGACCTGTCCGCCCTGCGCCGCAGCCGAAAGACGTCCAGTCAGGTCGGCCTGTCGCGCGGCCAGAGACGGGAGAATGTGGCGGCGGCCTTCGCCGTCCCGCGCGGCGCGGCGGCCCGAATCCGCGGCAAACGCATCCTGCTGGTCGAGGACGTCATCACCACCGGCGCAACGCTCGGCGCCTGCGCGCTTGTCCTGCGCGCGGCGGGCGCTGCCCAGGTCGATTGCCTGGCGCTTGCCATTGTGGTCAATGAGGATCAGCTCCTGGCGGAGTGAAGAGCCAATGGGAGCGCGACCTTATGGACCAAACACTTGCAGCGCATTGCCTATAGGGCCAAGCTCGCCTAGAGCTTGACTCGAGAGCTCAGACACAGCCACCGAGGCCACATGGACGAGAATTCCCTGCGCGAGGCCGCGCTCGACTATCACCGCCTGCCGACGCCGGGCAAGATTTCCGTGACCCCCACCAAGGGGCTGATCAATCAGCTCGACCTGTCGCTCGCCTATTCGCCCGGCGTCGCCTATGCCTGCACCGCCATCGAGGAAGACCCGCAGCAGGCGGCGCTGCTGACCTCGCGCGCCAATCTCGTCGCCGTCATCACCAACGGCACCGCCGTGCTGGGACTGGGCAATATCGGCCCGCTGGCGTCGAAGCCGGTGATGGAAGGCAAGGCCTGCCTGTTCAAGAAATTCGCCGGCATCGACGTCTTCGACATCGAGATCGCCCAGAACGACCCGGAAAAATTCATCGAGATCGTCGCCGCGCTGGAGCCGACTTTCGGTGGCATCAATCTGGAAGACATCAAGGCGCCGGAATGCTTCATCATCGAGCGCACCCTGCGCCAGCGCATGAAGATCCCGGTGTTCCATGACGACCAGCACGGCACGGCGATCATCGTCGCGGCGGCGGTGCTGAACGGGCTGAAGCTGGCCGGCAAGGACATCGCCGAGGTGAAGGTGGCCGTCTCGGGCGCGGGCGCGGCGGCGCTCGCCTGCCTTGATCTGCTGGTCAATCTCGGCATCAAGCGCGAGAACATCTTCGTCTCCGACATCGACGGCGTGGTCTATATCGGGCGGCAGGTCAACATGGATCCGGAAAAGGACCGCTACGCCCAGGACACCAAGGCCCGCAAGCTTGCCGACATCATGCCGGGCGCTGACATCTTCCTCGGCCTGTCGGCGGGCGGCGTCCTGAAGCCCGAGATGGTGCGCGAGATGGCGCCGACGCCGATCATCATGGCGCTCGCCAATCCGACGCCCGAAATCACGCCGGAGCTCGCCCGCGAGGCGCGCCCCGATGCGCTGATCTGCACCGGCCGTTCGGACTATCCGAACCAGGTCAACAATGTGCTGTGCTTCCCCTACATTTTCCGCGGCGCGCTCGATGTCGGCGCGACGGCGATCAATGAGGAGATGAAGAAGGCGGCCGTCCACGCCATCGCCGAACTCGCCATGGCGGAGATTTCCGACATCGTGGCGACGGCCTATGCCGCGCCGCAAATGTGCTTCGGCCCGGATTATCTGATCCCGAAGCCGTTCGATCCGCGCCTGATCGAGAAAATCGCCCCCGCTGTCGCGCAAGCCGCGATGGATAGCGGCGTCGCCGCCCGCCCGATCATCGACATGGAAGCCTACCGTCAGCAGATGGCGCGCTTCGTCTATCATTCGGGCGCCAGCATGAAGCCCGTCTTCGATGCCGCCAAGGCCGCGCCGAAGCGCGTCGCCTATGCCGAGGGCGAGGAGGAGCGCGTGCTTCGCGCGGCTCAGGTCGTGGTCGATGAGGGGCTGGCCTTCCCGGTGCTGATCGGCCGCGCCGAAATCATCGCCCAGCGCATCAAGACGCTCGGTCTGCGGCTGCGGCTCGGCGAGAATTGCGAGGCGGTCAACATCCTCAGCGACAGCCGCTACCGCGAAGTGGTCTCCGAATATTACGAGCTGACCAAGCGCAAGGGCGTGACCATGGCCATCGCCCGCGAGGCCATGCGCACGCGGCCGACGCTGATCGGCGCGGCCCTGATGCGGCGCGGCGATGTCGACGCCCTGCTCTGCGGCACGACCGGCGTCTATGTCGATCATCTGCGCGCCATCAAGGACGTGATCGGCCCGCGCCCAGGCGTGAAGACGCTCGCCGCCATGAACATGCTGATGCTGCCCGACCGTCAGATCTTCATCTGCGATACCCAGGTCAACCGCTTCCCCAATGCCGAGCAGCTTGCCGAGATCACCTTGCTCGCCGCGGAGGAATTGCGCCGCTTCGGCCTCGTGCCGCGCGTGGCGCTGCTGTCGCATTCCAGCTTCGGCTCGTCCGAATGCGCCGAGGCCCAGCTCATGCGCGATGCGCTGGCGCTGATCGAGGAGATGGCTCCTGACCTCGAAGTCGAAGGCGAAATGCAGGGCGATGCGGCCTTGTCCGAGACGGTGCTTGCCGGCGCGGTCTCCGGAGCGCGGCTGACCGGCCAGGCCAATCTGCTGATGATGCCCAATCTGGATGCGGCCAACATCTCCTACGGCCTGCTGAAGCTGGCGGCCGGCAACGGCATCACCGTCGGTCCGATCCTGCTGGGCACGGCCCAGCCGGTGCATATCATCGAGCCCTCCGCCAGCGTGCGCCGGATCGTCAACATGACCGCGCTGGTGGTTGTCGACGCGACGGTTCACCGGGCGATGGATTTCTAAGCTTAAGCGGCCGGAAATCGTGTCCTTTCAATGCGGTTTCCGGCCGCTGCGCTTTTCGGCGGCGATAAAGCGCGCGTCGTCCAGCAGGCGGCTCACTTCCCGCTCGCCGCGCGCTTCCTGAGCCAGCCGGACCCGCTCCTCATAAGCGGCGAATTCGGCATCGGCCTTCTTGAGCGCCGCCGCCTTCGTCACCGTCCCGCGATAGTCGGACCGGATCAGCGGACGACCGTCGAGCCTGATGAAGTCGCGCATCTTCTCCAGGAACTGCGCCAACGTCGTGGTGCGCCGCTGCTCGGCCTGACTCTCGAAGAACTCCAGCGTGGCGCTGGTCAGCAGGTTGAGCGTATGGATCTCGGCTTTCTGGTAATAGTTCTTGGCGATCCTGGCGTCGTCGATCATCGGGATCTCGCCCCGGAAATGGGTGAGCCCGGCATGCGGTTTCGAGGCATCGACGCGGCTGTGGATGACCTCCGCCGCCGTCTCCTGCGTCACGGCCCAATGCATCGCGTTCTGAATGGTGGCGAAGAAGATATCCCGGTCGTTCTGCTTCATCATGTGGAAGTCGCTGCAGAAGGAAGCAAGTTCCAGAACCCGCGTCCACATCCGCTTCTCGGAGGCGCGGATCTGACGGATCTTGGCCAGCAGCTCATCGAAGAAATCCGGCCGTCCGTCCGGATTTTCGAGGCGCCGGCCGTCGAGGATGAAGCCTTTCAATAGAAACTGCTTCAGGATCCCGTTCGCCCAGCGGCGGAACATGATCGCCTGCTTCGACGAGCGCACCCGATAGCCGACCGAGAGCACCATGTCGAGGCTGTAGAGGTCGACCGGCTTGTCGGAATTTGCAATATGCGCTTTCCGCACATTGCTTTCCGCCTCTAGCTCCGATTCTGCCAGTATCTTGTTGATATGAACGCCAATTCTGGACACGTCGCGGCCGAATAAAGTCGCCATCTGGCTGCGCGTCGCCCAGGGTTCCTCGCCCTCGAAGCGCAGTTCGAGGGCGACGCCGTCGGGTTTGGCGTACATGACGAAGCGGTCGCCGGTCTCTAGGTCGTGGCGCAGGATGAGCGGCTGCAGGTCAGCGGGGACGGGCATGGCGGCGTCGGTTCCCTCAACAAGCCGGTGCTGGCGAGCCGCGCCAGGACCTTGCCCATTCCTAACAAGTTTCAACGCCGCCGCGCACTTCCGGCCTATTACCTACCGCCCCCGCCATGGCGCCCCGCTTGCAGCGAAACGGGTGGGGCTTGCGTAAAGCCTGTAAGTTCGTATATTTCAGAAATATCTGAAATTACGGAAGTGTCATGAACCTGCCCCCGCTGATCCGAACCTTCGTGCTGCATTTCGGCGAGATGGGCTCCCGCTGGGGCATCAACCGCACCGTGGGCCAGATCTACGCCCTGATTTACGTATCCGACCGGCCGCTGAACGCAGAGGACATTTCGGAGGCGCTCGGCTTTTCGCGCTCCAATGTCAGCATGGGGCTGAAGGAACTGGATAGCTGGCGGCTGGTTCGGCCAAAACACCTGCCGGGCGACCGGCGCGACCATTACGTGGCACCCGACGATATTTGGGAGATCGTGCGCACGCTGGTCGAGGAGCGCAGGAAACGCGAGATCGAGCCGACCATGACCATGCTGCGCGACATCCTGCTTGAAGAGCCGCAGGGACCGCAGGAGCGCCACGCCCAGGCGCGGATGCGGGAAATGCACGAGCTGATCGAGATGCTGACCGGCTGGTACCAGGACATGCAGAAGATGGAAACGGCTCGCCTGGTCCAATTGCTGAAGCTCGGCTCGAAGATCTACAAGCTCTATGAGATGCGGAATAAGCTCAAGCTTATCCCTGGCGGCAAGGCAAAGATGGGAGACAAGTGATGGACGCGCTCATTCTCAGCCGGATCCAGTTCGGGGCGAATATCACATTCCACATCCTGTTCCCGACCATCACCATCGCGCTCTGCTGGATATTACTGTTCTTCAAGCTGCGCTTCGATACGACCGGCGATCAGAAATGGATCGAAGCCTACCGGTTCTGGGTGAAGATCTTCGCGCTCTCCTTTGCCCTCGGCGTCGTCAGCGGCGTCACCATGTCCTTCCAGTTCGGCACCAACTGGCCTGGCTTCATGGAGACGGTCGGCAACATCGCCGGGCCGCTGCTCGCTTATGAGGTTTTGACAGCCTTCTTCTTGGAAGCGACCTTCCTCGGCATCATGCTGTTCGGCACCAACCGCGTCTCGAACCGCGTCCACACGGCGGCCACCGTGCTCGTCACCCTCGGCACCACGGCCTCGGCCTTCTGGATCATCGCGCTGAATAGCTGGATGCAGACGCCGGCCGGTTTCGAGATGATCGCCGGCAAGGCGCATGTCACGAGCTGGCTGGACGTGCTGTTCAACCCCTCCATGCCCTACCGCCTGACCCATATGCTGCTGGCCTCGGGCCTGACCGCAAGCTTCCTCGTCGCTGGCGTCTCGGCCTATCGCTGGCTGCGCGGCGACCGGTCGGCGAGCGTCATGGCGGCGCTGCGCACCGGCGTCTACGCGGCGGCGGTGCTGATTCCGCTGCAAATCTTCGCCGGCGACCAGCACGGGCTGAATACGCTCGAACATCAGCCCGCCAAGATTGCCGCCATGGAGGGCATCTGGCAGACCGAACGCGGCGCGGCCTTGCGGCTGTTCGCGGTGCCGGACGAGGCGGAGAAGACCAACCATTACGAGATCGCCATTCCCGACCTGGGGAGCTGGATTCTCACGCATAGCGGGGATGGCGAGGTGAAGGGGCTGGACGCTTTTGCCGGCAACCACCCGCCGGTCGCGCCGGTGTTCTTCGCCTTTCGCATCATGGTCGGCATGGGTGTGCTGATGCTCGCGATGTCCTGGCTCGGCGCGTGGCAGCTTCATCGGCGCGGCGAACCGGGGCGCTGGCTGGCGCGCGGCCTCGTGGCCATGACCTTCGCGGGCTGGATCGCCACCGTGGCAGGCTGGTACACGACGGAGATCGGCCGCCAGCCCTGGCTGGTCAGCGGAGTGCTGCGAACGGCCGACGCGGTCGCCGCCGTGCCGCCGCCGATGGTGGCCGGCACGCTCGCCATGTATCTCACGCTCTACGCCGTTCTGCTGGCGACCTTCATCTTCGTCGTCTTCTTCATTGCCCGGCGCGCCGGCGAGCCGGTGGCCGGGCACGCGACGCCCGGCGGGTTGTTCGCGCCGCAGCCGGGTGTCACGCGCTTCAGGGAGGATCGCTAATGTGGGCCTATATGACGAGCGCCGATGCGCTGCCGGTGATCTTTGCCGGATTGATGGGGCTGTCGATCCTGCTCTATGTCGTGCTCGACGGCTATGATCTCGGCGTCGGCATCCTCATGTACGCGGCCGAGCCCGATGAGAAGGATCAGATGATTTCCTCGATCGGGCCGTTCTGGGATGCCAACGAGACCTGGCTGGTGCTCGGCATCGGCCTGCTGCTGGTGGCCTTCCCGATCGCGCATGGCATCATCCTGACCGCACTCTATATCCCCGTGGCGGTCATGCTGCTCGGGCTGATCGTGCGCGGCGTCGCCTTCGATTTCCGCGCCAAGGTGCGCGACGAGCATAAGCGGCTCTGGGACAATGCCTTCATCTTCGGCTCGGTGCTGACCTCACTGGCGCAAGGCTTTATGCTCGGCCTCTATATCGTCGGCTTCGAATACAGCCTCATCAACATCGTCTTCGGCCTGCTGTGCGGGGTGTGCCTGATGGCCGGCTTCGCCTTCATCGGCGCCTGCTGGCTGATCATGAAGACCGAGCACGAATTACAGCATAAGGCCGTGCGCTGGGCGCGGATCTTCGTCTGGCTGACGGCGCTCGGGCTGGCGCTGGTGTCGCTGGCGACGCCCATCGTCAGCGAGCGCATTTTCGAAAAATGGTTCAGCCTGCCGAACATCCTGTTTCTGGCGCCGATCCCGCTGCTGGCGGGGGGGCTGATCGTCGGGCTGGAATTGCTGCTGCGCCGGATGCCGATGCCGGGCGACCGCTATTACTGGCTGCCTTTCCTCGCCGCGGCCGGCATCTTCATCCTCGGCTTTGCGGGGCTCGCCTACAGCTTCTATCCCTATGTGGTGCTGGACCGGCTGACGGTCTGGCAGGCGGCCAGCGCACCCGCCTCGCTCAGCTTCATCCTCGTCGGCGTGGTGATCGTGCTGCCATGCATTCTAGCCTATACAGCCTATTCCTATGTGGTCTTCTGGGGAAAGGTTCGCGAGCTTACCTATCATTAAGTCAAGCATCGGCTTTTTGCCCTCTGGCGGCGAGGGGCGTGCCAAAATCTCCTCTCGCCGGGTTTCCTTCACCAAGGCTCATTTTTCCGTGAATGGATGTGTTTCGGTCGTAATATCTGTAATTGTTGTTCGATCTTGAACATTGAAGTCAATTTGAGACACCTAAACCTTACCTCTTGAGGGACCATCTTTGGGGAGTGGCGGACAACCCCGCTGCAAACATCGATAGGAAGCACGCCGGACAGAACTAACCGGCGGGGTACTCAAAAAGGAAGATCAACATGAGCACGATCATTCGTTCGGCAATTTTCGCGGCAGCTGTCTCGGCGGGCCTGTTTGCAGTTCAGTCGCGGGCTTTCGCCCTTGAAGATTCTGCCCGCCCGCTGACCTCCTACGACCTCAACGACTCTCATGAGTCGAAGCAGTTCTGGGACCAGCTTCAGCGCCGCGGCAACTAACTGAGCCGAAAGACGGGGCAGACCCTCATGGGTCTTGCCCCTTTCTATTCGGGTCAGGAGCAGGACAAGAGCCGAGGTTTTTCCGGCGAACTCATCGACCCCTTTGTCCATTTTGATAGCCGGCGCCGCGATTGGCCGCGCGGGCGTAAATTTTCGCATAACAGGAGACCATCATGATGGTCAGATCAGCCATTCTCGTGGCATCCCTCTTCATGGCGGGCCAAGCGCTGGCCGCCGATAATTCTCTCTCCGGCCACCGGCTTAGCGGTCACCCGCAAGCCGCGGCCGCCGCGGCCGCTGGCATCGCGCCCGCCGGACTCGGCGATCTTGCCGATGTCGGCGCCGAAGGCGGTCCGACGCCCCATGCGCAGGAGTTGAAGCGCATCGCCATTTATAACGCCATCGGCAACAGGGACAGCGCCGAGATCTTGTCGGCCCAGATAGGCCAGTTCGGCGTCACGCGCGACGAGATCGATGAGGCCGTCACCTGGACGAGGCTGCATGGCGGCAGCGGCAGCGGCCCTGCTCAGCGGCAGACTCATATTGAATTCGGTGCCAATGCGCCGCTCGCAACGACCCCAGCCCGGTACTAGGCGATTGCCTCCCCTCGTGGCGAGCCCGCCCCGTGAATAGCCTGTACCGGCTCCCTCGCAAACCGCCTTGCACACTCGGCTCCCGAGCAGCAGGGCGGTTTTGCGTTTCTGGCTCCATCCCGCGTCCTGTCCCCGGATCGACTCTTGCCAAGCCGTGCGAGCGGGTCTATGGTCGCTGAAGATTTTCGATTTTCTTCAGTCGTCATGCGCCGGCTGGCGCGATTGGGCAGGCATGATCGTTCCACAGGCTGCGGCAGATACCCAGGCGAGAATCCTCACGGAGGCGGAACGGCTCTTCCGCCATTACGGATACGCCAAGACCACCATGGCCGACATTGCCGAGGGATGCCAGATGTCGGCGGCCAATCTCTACCGTTTTTTCCCTTCTAAGCTCGCTCTGGTCGAGGCGATTTGCGCCCGCATTCTGAGCGAAACCGAGCGGCGCCTGTTTGAAATCGTCCGCATGGAGAAGCCGGCGGCGTGGCGTTTGCAGCGGCTCATCGAAGAAACCTATCAGAACACGCTGGAAAACCTGCTCGACCACCGTAAGGTTCATGAATTGGCCGTGGTGGCGATGGAGGAGAACTGGCAGGCGATCAAGGCGCATCTCGGCCGTGTCCGCCTTTATATTGAAGAAATCATCAAAAGCGGCATGGCGAGCGGCGAATTCGCCCAACAGGATTCGATGCGCGCGGCGACTTGGGTGCAGAGCGCCATGGCGTGCCTGTGCCACCCGGTCCTGGTGGCACAGAAACTGGATGATGAGACCCGGACCACGCCGACTGAAATGGCGGCCTTCATTGTCAGGGCGCTGACGGCACGAATTTAGAGCGGGAGCAAAGCTATGTCCGAGGCTGAGCAGTCCATGGGGTTTTTGCCGCCTGAGGGTGAACAAAAACGAATTTCATCAGAATTTTCTCATAACACATCAGGCTTTAGGCTTGCCGGCGCGGCGGCGCTATTGCTGGCGCTCGGGGCATGTAAGGAAGAGCCCGTTGCCGAAAAGGTGATAAGGCCGGTGAAGGCTGTCATCGTTAAGGAGCATACCGGCGACATCGTCAAAAGTTTCTCCGGCGATGTGCGCGCCCGCACCGAGAGTGCGCTCGGCTTCCGCGTCCCCGGCAAGATCGTCGAGCGCCTGGTCGATATCGGCGACGAGGTGAAGATCGGCCAGATCATCGCGCGGCTCGACGATACCGACCTCGTACTCAGCGAGAACAGCGCCCGCGCGGCGGCGGACTCGGCCAAAACGCGGCTTGCCGTCGCCAAGGACGCATTCAACCGGGCCGAAGCGCTG
The DNA here is from genome assembly GCF_002198715.1 of Rhodomicrobium sp. R_RK_3. Lineage (GTDB taxonomy): Bacteria > Pseudomonadota > Alphaproteobacteria > Rhizobiales > Rhodomicrobiaceae > R-RK-3. The sequence continues at coordinate 100,152 of NZ_MWLK01000039.1, forward strand.
CTGCCGAAAGGTTTTACGCCGCAAGCCGTCGTCGATCAGCGCAAGCTCGAAGTCGATGCCGCGCAGGCCGCACTGGATGCGGCGGAAGCGCAGGCGCGGCAGGCCGCCAATTCCTCCGGCTATGCGGTGTTGAAGGCCGACAAAGCCGGCATCGTCACCGCCGTGCAGGCCCAGGCCGGACAGGTCGTCGCCGCCGGATCGCCGGTGGTCTCGGTCGCCCGCGCCGGCGAAATGGAAGTCGCCTTTCGCGTGCCCGAACAGGATGTGACGCAACTCGCCATCGGCCAGGACGCCGATCTCACGCTCTGGGCCGATAATGGCATCAAGGCCAAGGGCAGCATCCGCGAGATTGCCGGGCAGGCCGATCCCGGCTCGCGCACCTACGCCGTGCGCGTCGCCCTCGCCAATCCGCCTGCCGCCATGCGCCTCGGCATGACCGTTACCGCCGCCCTGCGCCTGCGCTCCGGTTCGCCGCATATTGCCCTCCCGCTGCCGGCGCTGACCGAGGTCGAGGGCCGCAAGGCGGTCTTCGTCGCCGACCGGGCGACGTCGAAAGTTGCGCCGCGCTTCGTCGAGACGGGCGGGGTGGCGGCCGAGGACGTGAAGATTGTGGCGGGCCTGAAGCCGGGCGAGGTCGTCGTCACCGGCGGGGTGCAGTTCCTCACCGACGGCATGGAGGTGCGGCTCCCGCCGGGCGCCCTGCAAACCGCCGCCGCCAAAGATGCCGAGCCCAGCCGCTAGGCCGCCCCGATGACCGGTTCGCGACAAACCGCGCGGAAATTATGCCCTGAGTGGGCGGGGGTGCCCCGCGGCGGGGCCGCCGCCCGTCGCTCACGCACTGAACACCCGCGCGCCGCAGCCCGACTCCCTCTCCCATGGGGAGAGGGCTGGGGTGACGGGGTAATGCCTATCGGTGAGGCATCACCGCCTCAGCCGGCGCTGACGCGCCGACCTCTCCCCATGGGAGAGGTCGGGCTGCGGCGCACTCCAAGGATCGGGCACCTAGCAACGCCGTCGCGACACGCCTCGGCCGCCCCGCACCCCATCACGCGCGCGCCCGTCCCTGCCGCGCCCTCATCCGACCATCCCTTGTCTTCTGCCGAGCGAGAGTGACGCCATGTCCAAGCCGTTCAAACTGCCGGAGCAGCCGCAGCGCGGGTTCAACCTCTCCCGATGGGCGATCCAGCATGCCAGCCTGACGCGCTTTCTCGTCGTGCTGATTCTGGCGGCGGGCGGGCTGTCGCTGTTCAGCATGGGCCAGAAAGAAGACCCCGACTTCACCTTCCGGGTGATGGTCATCCAGGTGCAATGGCCGGGCGCTTCGACCGAGGAGATGCAGAGCCAGGTCGTCGACAAGATCGAGCGCAAGGCGCAGGAAGCGCCGCATCTCGATTTCGTCCGCTCTTATACGCGGCCCGGCAGCGCCGTCGTCTTCGTCAATTTCAGGGGCGAGGCGCGCGGCCGCGAGATCACCGACGGCTTCTATGAGGTGCGCAAGAAGATCCGCGACATCCAGCAGACCTTTCCGGCCGGCGTCATCGGGCCGTTTTACAATGACGAATTCGGCGACACCTACATCACCCTGCACGCCCTCACCGGCGACGGTTTTGGTTATCCCGAGCTGAAGACCGAGGCCAAGCACATCCGCGACATTCTCCTGCGCGTGCCCGGCATCGAGAAGGTCGATCTGCTCGGCACCCAGGACGAGCGCGTCTTCATCGAGGTCTCGTCAAAAGTGCTGGCCGAGCGCAATCTGTCGCCGCAGGACATCCAGGCCGCGCTCGCCGCCCAGAACACGCTGGAGCCGGCCGGCCGGGTCGAGAGCGACGCCCGCTCGGTGCGCCTCGACGTCGAAGGCTTTCTGCTCAGCGTCGATGAAATCCGCGAATTGCGCCTGCGCATCGGCGGCGACACCATCCGGCTCGGCGATATCGCCACCGTCACGCGGGGCCTGCAAGACCCGCCGGTTGCCAAGACCCGATATCAGGGCCGCGAGGCGGTGCTGATCGGCGTCGTCATGGCCAAGGGCGCCAAGGTCACCGATGTCGGCAAGGCGATCGAGGCGGCGCTGACCAAGGTCAAGGCGGCATTGCCGCTCGGGCTCGAACTCGGCCAGATCGCCGATCAGCCCGACGTCGTCACCAAATATGTCGGCGAGTTCCTGGAAGCGCTCGGCGAGGCCTTGCTGATCGTGCTCGGCGTATCGTTCCTGTTCCTCGGCTGGCGGGCAGGGCTCGTCGTCGCGCTGACCATCCCGCTGGTGCTTGGCGCGACCTTCCTCACCATGTCGATTATGGGCATCGATTTGCAGCGCATCTCGCTCGGCGCGCTGATCATCGCGCTCGGCCTGCTGGTCGATGACGCCATGATCGCGGTCGAGATGATGGAGCGCAAGCTGCAGGAAGGGCTCGACAAGCTCAGCGCTGCGAGCTTTGCCTATAATTCCACCGCCTTCCCGATGCTGACGGGCACGCTCATCACCGTCTCCGGCTTCATTCCGGTCGGCTTTGCGGCCTCGACGGCGGGCGAATATGTCGGCTCGCTGTTCTGGGTGGTCGGCATCGCGCTGATCATTTCCTGGATCGCGGCGGTCTATTTCACGCCCTGGATCGGCCATGCGCTGCTGAAGCCGCATAAGGTCGAGGGAACCCCGAAACATCCGCCGTTCAAGGGGCCGTTCTACCGGCGGCTGGAGCGCGCCATCGAATGGTGCGTGATGCGGCGGCGCGTGGTCGTCGCCATGACGCTCGCCGCCTTTGTCGCCGGCATCGTCGGCTTCGGCTTCATCCCGCAGCAATTCTTCCCCGCCTCGAACCGGCCGGAAGTGCTGGTCGATCTCTGGCTGCCGGAAGGCGCTTCGTTCCGTCAGGTCGAGACGCAGGCGAAGGCCGTCGAGGCCGAGATGATGGCCGACCCGGATGTGAAATTCGTGACGACCTTCGTCGGCGAGGGCGCGCCGCGCTTCTATCTGCCGCTCGACCAGCAATTGCGCAACCCGAATTTCGCCCAGCTCCTGGTGATGCCGAAATCGCTGGAGCAGCGCGATCCGGTCATCCTCAAGCTGCGCAAGCTGCTCGCCGACCACTATCCGGAGATCCGCTCGAAGGTCGACCGGCTGTTCAATGGGCCGCCGGTCGGCTGGCCGATCCAGCTCCGCGTCACGGGGCCGGAGCGTGAGGAAGTCCGCCGCATCGCCGGCGAGGTGGCCGCGACCATGCGCGCCAATCCGCTGATTACGGTGGTACATAATGACTGGCTCGAACCGGTTCCGGCGCTAAAGCTCGACATCGACCAGGACCGCGCCCGCGCCATCGGCGTCTCGTCGCAAGCGGTCCGGCAGACCTTGCAGGCGGTGCTGACCGGCGTCACCATCGGCGAATTCCGTGAGGGCGAGGAGACCATCAGCGTCCTGCTGCGCGAGCCCAAAATCGCGGGCGATGCGTTCGGCGCGGTCGAGGCGGCCTATGTGAAGACGGCGAGCGGTGCGTCGGTGCCGCTGGCGCAGATCGCCAAGATCAATGTGGTGATGGAGCCGGGCATCGAATGGCGCCGCTCGCGCCTGCCGACGATTTCGGTGCGCGGCACCGTGCCTGACAGCGTGCAGTCGCCGGACGTCACCAAGGCGATCTATGCCCAGCTTCAGCCGTTGCGCGATGCGCTGCCGCTCGGCTATCGCATCGAGATGCAAGGGGCGGTCGAGGAATCGGCGATCAGCCAGGATTCGATCAACGCCAAGATGCCGGTGATGCTGCTGGCCATCGTGCTTCTGCTGATGATCCAGCTCCAGCATGTCGGCAAGACCGCCATCGTGCTGGCGACCGGTCCGCTCGGCATCATCGGCGCGGCGGCGGCGCTGCTCATCTTCCAGTCGCCCTTCGGCTTCGTCGCTATTCTCGGCGTCATTGCGCTGGCCGGCATGATCATGCGCAACAGCGTCATCCTCGTCGACCAGATCCAGCAGGACCGCGAGGCCGGCATACCGGTAGGCGAAGCCATCGTCGGCTCGACGGTGCGGCGCTTCCGGCCCATCGTGCTGACCGCCGCGGCGGCGGTGCTGGCGCTGGTGCCGCTTTCGACCTCGCTATTCTGGGGGCCGATGGCGCTGGCGATGATGGGCGGCCTCGTGGCCGGAACGATTCTGACTTTGACCTTCCTACCCGCTCTCTATGCTCTCTCCTTCGGCATTGGCGTAAAGACGGCGGAAGGTCAAGTGGCGCCGGAGCAGTCTGTCTACCCCGAACAGCGGCCTGCTCCGGCGTATTTCATGCCCCAGGCGGGCGAGTAAGGCGGGTGAATGAAGAGGACGAGAGTTTCGGATTCTCGTCCTCGATGGATTCCCGCCGCGCGGGGATGACGTCGGAACGCCTAAGGCCGCAAATAACGCTGGACCACGTCGACGACATGTTCGGCGCGGGTGGCGAGGGCTTCCTCGCTGGCCAGATCGCGGGCGAAAATCGCCGACAGGCTGAGCCGCGTTATCACATAGAACGAGCTGAGCCCCGCAATCGACAGATAGACCTGCACCGGGTCGATATCGGCGCGGAACACGCCTTCCTTCACGCCGCGGTCCAGAACGTCCTGCAGCGCGTTCATCAGCGGTGCATTGAAATTGCTGATCTGGCTGGAGCGCGTGACATATTTGGCGTTCTGCATGTTCTCCGCGCTCATGATGCTGAGCAGCTCGGGATGTTTGAGGTAGTAATCCCAGGTGAACAGGATCAGCCGCTCGATCGCCTTGAGCGGCGGCAGGCCGGCCAGATTGAGCTGGGCTTGCGCCGCGCGCAAAGTGGCGTAGATCTTCTCGATGACGGCGATGTACAGCTCGTCCTTCTTGCCGAAATAGTGGTACAGCATGCGTTTATTGACATTGGCGCGCGCCGCGATTTCGTTGACGCTGGCTCCGGCAAAGCCTTTGCAGACGAATTCGGCCGTTGCCGCCTCGAGAATGGCGCGCTTGGTGCGATCGGGATCGCGCTGGCCTGGCACACGAATATTGTTCTCGGAAAGCGGCTCGTAATCGCCCGAGCCGGGTTCCATCGCTTGTAGCCTGCCCTTGATGATATCCATAGATCCGCTGAGCTCCCATGACCAATCCGGCAAGTTGGACTGGCTCGATCGATGGTGACGCATGATGGAAAGACCGCCTTACCCGCCCGCTGCTGACGTCGCGCCCCTCGCTGCTGCCGCGTCACCCGCCCGGGCCGAAGAGGCCGCGGACGTGTCGCAGACAGCACGCGGCGAGTTCGGCGAGATCACCTCCATCTCGCTATAATACGAATAAGAAGAGGGGGAGGATCAGCGTGGCAAATATTTTATTTTGTGAATGTGGGGGCAGACGCAGACTCGGATTGCTAAATGTCTGCAATTCCTAGAAAAAAAATCCGTGCAAAAATTTTTCCAGCCTTGATCTGGCCGCAGAATTTAGTTTCCCAAATGGGGTATAGCGCGGAAAAATATTGTGTTTGATCGATGCAAGTTCGTATGCAGCGCGCTCTCGGCGGCTCAGGCAAGGGCGCAGCCATCGTCGGATTTGGCCCTTTTCTCGGCCAGCCCATAGGCGGTTTCGCGCGCCTGCATTTCGCTCCAGACCTCCTCCGGCGTGATGCCCAGAGCGGCCCATAAAACGGCAAGATGATAGATGAGATCCGCGCTCTCAAGCACCACTTCCGCGCGGTCGGAGACCGCTGCCGCCACGGCCGCCTCGCCGGCTTCCTCGATCAGCTTCTTGGCCATCTTCTGCCGTCCGCTGACCGCCAGCCGCGCGGTCCGTGGCGGAACCGGCGCCGCATGGCGCAGATGCGCATCGAGCGAATGCCACAGCCGGCCGATGACATCGGTTCCCTGGCCCGCAAGGCTGTTGCCGTTTGCGGTCGGCGGGCGCGGCGCTGCATCGGTCATTGTCTTTCCTTCTCCCTTCAGCCGCGCGCGGATCATAAATTCCGGCAAATCGCGGATGTCAGCCGGTTAGGATGGGCATTCATAATCCACAGGGCAAGTGATAAACGCCTCAAAAACGTAAAGGTCTTGCTAGCGCCGCCTTATTCGCGCCGCCACCGGGACAATCGCTGGCTGCGCCCATCGGTATTTGCTCGGAGCTTGCAATGTCTTTCGAACCGTTGCAGGATTGTCACCTTTCCCGAGGGGGGCCGGTGGCAGCCGGCTGAGATCGAACCAACGCCGTTCGACCACCCTATGAACCTGATCCGGCTCGTACCGGCGTAGGGACGGAGTGATGACAGACGCAGTCCTTTCCCATCCAATCCTGACCGAGCGTCTCATCCTGCGCTGTTGGCAAGAGGCGGACCGCGATCCGTTCGCCGCCATGAATGCCGATCCGCGCGTGATGGAGTATTTCCCGAGCACGCTGGACCGCGCGGCCAGTGACGCGGTGGTGGACCGGCTCCAGGCCCATGATGCTGCCCATGGCTTCACCTTCTGGGCGCTGGAGGACCGGGCCACCGGAGACTTCGCCGGTTTCACGGGCCTCGCCCACGTCGGCTTTGCCGCGCATTTCGTGCCGGTGGTCGAGATCGGGTGGCGCCTGCCTGTCGCCTATTGGGGGCGCGGCATCGCCAGCGAAGCCGCCCGCGCCTCGCTGGCCTTCGGCTTCGGCAGGCTGGCGCTGACGGAGATCGTCGCCTTCACGCCCAACCGGCACCTGGCCTCGCGCCGCGTCATGGAGCGCATCGGCATGAAGCGCGATCCAGCCGACGATTTCGTCCACCCCCGGATGCCGCCCGACCATCCCTTGCAACCCTTTGTCCTCTACCGGACCAGCCGCGCCGCATGGGCCGAAACACCAGCGGCAGAACACGATTCTCTCAAGGAGCAGCCATGAACACCCCCCGCCGCCCCGAAAGCTTCACGCCGTTCAGCGTGACGACCGGCCCGCTCACTGCGAGCACCAAGGTCCATGCCGGTCCCTTGCGCGCTCCCTTGCGCGAGATCGCGACCGGCGAAGGCCCGGTGCATGTCTATGACACCAGCGGCCCCTACACCGATCCGGCGGCGGTCATCGACCTGGAGCAGGGCGCCGAGCCCGTGCGCGCGCCCTGGATCGCGGAGCGCGGCGACGCCGAGGCCTATCAGGGCCGCCCGGTGACGCCGCTCGACAATGGCAACGCGACCGGCGACCGGCTGGCGCGGGCGTTCCCGAATCTGCGCGCGCCTTTGCGCGGCATCGAAGGCCGTCCCGCGACGCAGCTCGAATATGCGCGGGCCGGCATCATCACCAAGGAGATGGCCTATATCGCCGCGCGGGAAAATCTCGGCCGCGAGGTGGCGCTGGATCGCGCGGCGGCGGCGCTGGCGGATGGCGAGAATTTTGGCGCGTCCGTGCCGGAGCATATCACGCCGGAATTCGTGCGCTCGGAAGTAGCGCGCGGGCGGGCGATCATCCCGGCCAACGTCAATCACCCCGAACTCGAGCCGATGATCATCGGCCGCAATTTCCTCACCAAGATCAACGCCAATATCGGCAATTCCGCCGTCACCTCCTCCGTCGAGGAGGAGGTCGAGAAGATGGTCTGGGCGATCCGCTGGGGCGCGGACACGGTGATGGACCTCTCCACGGGGCGCAACATCCACAACACCCGCGAATGGATCATCCGCAATTCGCCGGTGCCGATCGGCACGGTGCCGATCTACCAGGCGCTGGAAAAGGTCGGCGGCGACCCGGTCAAGCTCGACTGGGAGGTCTATAAGGACACGCTGATCGAGCAATGCGAGCAGGGCGTGGATTACTTCACCATCCATGCCGGCGTGCGCCTGCGCTACATCCCGATGACCGCCAAGCGCGTCACCGGCATCGTCTCGCGCGGCGGCTCGATCATGGCGAAGTGGTGCCTGTCGCGCCACCGCGAGAGCTTCCTCTACGAGCGCTTCGACGAAATCTGCGATATCATGCGGCGCTACGACGTGTCGTTCTCGCTCGGCGACGGCCTGCGCCCCGGCTCGATCGCCGACGCCAATGACGAGGCGCAGTTCGCCGAGCTGGAGACGCTGGGCGAGCTGACCAAGATCGCCTGGGCCAAGGGCTGCCAGGTGATGATCGAGGGGCCGGGCCACGTGCCGCTGCACAAGATCAAGGTGAATGTCGAGAAGCAGCTTGCGGTCTGCGGCGAGGCGCCGTTCTACACGCTCGGGCCGCTCGTCACCGACATCGCGCCGGGTTATGACCACATAACCTCGGCCATCGGCGCCGCGATGATCGGCTGGTTCGGCACGGCCATGCTTTGCTACGTCACGCCGAAGGAGCATCTGGGATTGCCGAACCGTGAGGACGTCAAGGTCGGGGTGATTTCGTATAAGATCGCGGCGCATGCCTCCGATCTGGCGAAGGGCCACCCGGCGGCGCAATTGCGCGACGATGCGCTGAGCCGCGCCCGCTTCGACTTCCGCTGGCAGGACCAGTTCAACCTGTCGCTCGATCCGGACTCGGCCCGGTCGATGCATGACGAGACCATGCCGAAAGAGGCGCATAAGGTCGCCCATTTCTGCTCGATGTGCGGCCCGAAATTCTGCTCGATGGAGATCACCCAGCAGGTCCGCGATTACGCGGCCAAGCTGAATGAGCAGGAGCAGGGCATGGCCGAGATGAGCGAGAAGTTCACGGAGATGGGCGGCGAGGTTTATGTTGACAATACGGCCCTCGCCGACGCTAACAAGATGCGGAACTGATTCACGCCGTCGCGGGCGCCAGATTCATGCAAGAATTGATAATGATTGCCGGCCCTAATGGGGCCGGCAAAACCTCCTTTGCCAATGAATATCTTCCGGTCTCAAGGAACCGTCTCGTCTTCGTCAATGCGGATGAAATCGCCCGCGAGGTCGAACACGGGGTTGTCGCCAGCGGCAATCGATCTTCGCGCCGGCAGGACGATGTTGGCGCGCATCGACGAGCTCGTAGAGGCTCAACAGGAGCTGATGCTTGAGACGACGCTGGCTTCCTTGACCTACGCGACGAAGATTCCCAAATGGCGACAGGCAGGATATTCCGTCGCCTTAATATACCTGCGCTTGCCGAATGTGGAGACTTCGATCGAGCGCGTTCGCCGTCGAGTCGCGGCAGGCGGACATGACATACCGGAGGGAGTCATCCGCAAGCGCTTTGCCAAGAGTCTTGATTACCTTGAGCGGATTTATAAGCCGCTCGTTGACGAATGGTACATATGGGATAGTCTCGAGGGTGACTTTGCTCGAGTCGAAGCTTGGGATGATTGATGGCAAAGTTCATTGACAAAGAAAAAGTCAGCAGCGCGCTGAAGCGTGCGGCAAAGATTGCCACGACCGGTCCGAGGGAGGCTCGGTCCGGGCGCTTTACTGCTCGGGACGCGAAGACTGGCCAGTTCATTGACCATCCGTCTCGCCTGCCGGAGAAGGCTAGGGCCAAATCCGGCGAAGGCGACGATCGCTCTGAGAAGCCCTGACGCCCTCCTCAAAGCCCATCGATCGGCACCTTCAGAAACCGCTTCCCGCTGTCATCCGGCTCGGGCAGGTTGCCGCCTCTGATGTTCACCTGGATCGACGGGATGATCAGCTTCGGCATCCCTAGCGTCTTGTCGCGCGCCTCACGCATGGCGACGAACTCGTCCTCGGAAATCCCCTCGCGCACGTGGATGTTGTTCGCCCGCTCCTCGGCGACGGTGGTCTCCCAGCCGATGGCGCGGCCGCCGGGGCCGTAATCATGGCACATGAACAGGCGCATCTCGGCGGGCAGCGCCAGCAGCGTCTTGATCGAGCGGTAGAGCTGGCGGGCGTCGCCGCCGGGAAAGTCGGCGCGGGCGGTGCCGCCATCGGGCATGAACAGCGTGTCGCCGACGAAAGCCGCGTCGCCGATCACATGCGTCATGCAGGCGGGCGTGTGGCCGGGCGTGTGGATGACGAAAGCCCTCATCGTGCCGATCTGGTAGCTGTCCCCGTCCTTGAACAGGCGGTCGAACTGGCTGCCGTCGCGCTGGAATTCGGTGCCCTCGTTGAAGATTTTGCCGAAGACGTCCTGCACGATGGTGATGTTCTCGCCGATGCCGAGCTTGCCGCCGAGGGTGCGCTGGATATAGGGCGCAGCCGAAAGGTGGTCGGCATGGGCGTGCGTCTCGATCAGCCATTCGACGCGCAATCCGGCGTCCTGCACATGGCGGATGATCCTGTCCGCCGAGCCGTAGCTGATGCGGCCTGAGGCCATGTCGATATCCATGACGCTGTCGATGATGGCGCAGGCGGGCGAAAGCGGGTCCTTCACCACATAGGAAATCGTGTTGGTCTCCGGATCGAAGAAGCCGGTGACCTCCGGCTTGACGCCCATATCGGGGAAGGCGCTTTCGGGCATGTCTGTCTCCGATGAAACTGTGATCCGGGCGGCGGCAATCCGCGCCGGCGCGGCGATCTTGCGGGAAAACGCTTTAGGAACCGCCATATGGCGGCGGGCGCGACGGCGCGCGACCCGCTTTAAAATTCGCTCATATCCTCGTATAAGTCCAGGTTATGAAGACATTCGTCCCCGCGAGTTCGCTCGTACGCGCCGCCGCCGCCCTATGCTGGCTGTTGGCTCTTATCACTTTCGCCGCTCCCGTCAGCGCCGGCGAATTGCTGGTCGTCAGCCGGCCGGACTGCGTCTATTGCAAGGCCTGGGAGATGGAGGTCGGCGCATTCTATCCGAAAACCGATGTCGGCAAGATCGCGCCCTTGCGCCGCATCGCCATCGAGAAGCTGGCGGCGACGCCCTATGCTTTCAAGGAGCCGGTCACTGCGACGCCGACCTTCGTGCTGATGGACGGCACGATGGAAGTCGGCCGCATCATCGGCTATTCCGACCGCGCCGATTTCTGGCAATCGCTGAAAGCCCTGCTCAACCACGCCGACCCGGAAGCCTCCCCCGCGCTGCGCAAGGCCGAGGCGGCGGGTGGTCGAGCCGGTGGATAGGATCTGCCTCTTTCGTCGTCCCGGCCGCCGCGAAGCGGTTAGCCGGGACCTAATCACCTATCCGCGATTGCTGCGGCAAGAGCAGATGCGAGTGGGCCCCCACTCTGACGGGCTGGGGCGACGAGGGACTAGTGCTGCGCATGAGAGGCGGCTTTCCGAGAGATTGTAGCCTCGCACCGGCCCTCTCCCATGTGGGCTACGGGATTCACACATCCTGGTCCTGATGGGCGACGGTGACGCCTTCGATGCGGTCGAAGAGACGGTCGAGGCCGCGGGCCATGGTCTTGAGGCCGGGCGATTGTAATAGCAGTTGCGCCTCGGGGCGGCCAAATGCGGCGCCAGCGGGTTCGCCGTCCCGGACGCCGTGCGGCCGCTTGGGAGGAGCCGTAGTGCCTTATCGATCGTTTGTAACCGCTCACCGGGCACGCTTCCCCCGCAAGTGGAGCGAGTTCCGGGCCGCGAACATGAGCAGCAAGCCGAACCATATGGCCGGCCGTAAGTCGCAAAAACTCAACTGCGCGTCGTTAGGGGGGAAGCGCGCCCCGCTGCCGCGCGGCAGAGTTCGATAGGCAAAGCAGGAAGTCCCCATGCGCCGCTTTTCGCTGAGAACGCTCATCGCCGAGGCCTTCAACGCCCATCAGGGCTGGGAGCGGCAATGGCGCAATCCGGAGCCGAAACCGGCCTATGACGTGATCATCGTCGGCGCGGGCGGGCATGGGCTGGCGACCGCCTTCTACCTCGCCAGCGAGCACGGCGTCACCAATGTCGCGGTGATCGAGAAGGGCTGGCTGGGGGGCGGCAATACCGGCCGCAACACCACCATCATCCGCTCCAACTACCTCTATGACGAGAGCGCCGGCCTCTACGAGCACGCCGTCAAGCTTTGGGAAGGGCTGTCGCAGGCGCTGAATTACAACGTCATGTACTCGCAGCGCGGCGTGCTGATGCTGGCGCATAACGTCCACGACGTGCAGAGTTTCAAGCGACACGTCTACGCGAACCGCCTGCAAGGCATCGACAATGAATGGCTGACCCCGGAGCAAGCGAAAGCCTTCTGCCCGCCGCTGAACATTTCGCGTGACCTGCGCTATCCGGTGCTCGGGGGGGCGTTGCAGCGGCGCGGCGGCGTGGCGCGGCATGACGCCGTCGCCTGGGGCTATGCGCGGGCGGCCGACGCGCTCGGCGTCGACATCATCCAGAATTGCGAGGTCACCGGCTTCCGGCGCAACGCCAGCGGCGCCGTCGAAGCCGTCGAGACAAGCCGGGGCACCATCAAGGCGAAGCGCGTCGGCGTCGTCGCGGCGGGCCATACGAGCGTGATCCTGGCACGCGCGGGACTGCGGATGCCGCTGGAAAGCTTCCCGCTGCAAGCGCTGGTGTCCGAGCCGGTCAAGCCGGTCTTCCCTTGCGTCGTGATGTCGAATGCGGTCCACGCCTATATCTCGCAATCGGACAAGGGCGAACTCGTCATCGGCGCGGGGACGGATCAGTATGTCTCCTATAGCCAGCAGGGCGGGCTGCATGTGCCGATGCACGCGCTGGACGCCATCTGCGAGCTGTTCCCGCAATTTTCGCGGATGAGAATGCTGCGGAGCTGGGGCGGCATTGTCGACGTCACACCCGACCGCTCGCCCATCATCGGCAAGACGGCTGTGCCCGGCTTGTTCGTCAATTGCGGCTGGGGCACCGGCGGCTTCAAGGCGACGCCCGGCTCGGGCCATGTCTTCGCCCATACGCTGGCGACGGGCGAGCCGCACCCGCTGAACGCGCCCTTCACCCTCGACCGCTTCCGCACCGGCCGCCTGATCGACGAAGCCGCCGCCGCCGCCGTCACGCATTAGAGGTCGGTGGTATGCACGACGCCCATCACACCCTCAGCCGAAATCCCCGCGAAGGCGGGGACCCAGTACGCCGCAGCGCGAGAGGTGAGGCAATGCGCCAATTCGAGTTTGTGAATACTGGATCCCCGCCTTCGCGGGGAATTCGAAAAACCCGTTAGAGACCCCGCCATGCTGCTGATCCCCTGTCCCTATTGCGGCGAACGGCCGGAGCTGGAATTCCGCTGCGGCGGCGAGGCGCATATCGCCCGCGCGGCCGATCCGTCGGCGGTGGACGACGGTGCGTGGTCGGAGTTCCTGTTCTCGCGCGGCAACCCTAAGGGGCTTTACGCCGAGCGCTGGAACCATGCGCATGGCTGCCAGCGCTGGTTCAACGCCATCCGCGACACGGCCAGCGACCGCTTCGTCGAAAGCTACAAGATGGGCGAGAAACGCCCGCTCCCAGGAGGCGAATAATGGCCGGCGTCAACCGTCTCCCGCGCGGCGGCCGCATCGACCGCGCCAAGCCCGTCTCGATCAGCTTCAACGGCCAGACGCTGTCCGGTTATGCGGGCGACACCGTCGCCTCGCTGCTGCTCGCCAACGGCATCCATCTCGTCGGCCGCTCGTTCAAATATCACCGGCCGCGCGGCATCCTCAGCCACGGCTCCGACGAGCCGAATGCGCTGCTCTCCATCGACCGCGGCCCCGGCAAGATCGACCCGAATAACCGCGCGACCGTGGCCGAAGCGCGGGGTGGCCTCGTCACCGCGTCGCAGAACCATTGGCCCTCGCTCAATTTCGATGTCGGCGCGATCAACGACCGGCTCTCGCCGATCTTCGTCGCGGGCTTCTACTACAAGACCTTCATGTGGCCGCGCCGCTTCTGGGACAGGGTCTATGAGCCGAACATCCGCGCCGCCGCCGGACTCGGCAAATCGCCTGACGGCCCTGACGCCGACCGCTACGGCAATCGCCACGCCCATTGCGACGTGCTCGTCGTCGGCGCGGGACCGGCGGGGCTGGCGGCGGCGCTCGCGGCGTCCGAGGGCGGCAAGCGCATCATACTGGCCGATGAGCAGGCCGAGTTCGGCGGCTCGCTGCTGCATGACGTGACCTCGACCGTCGACGGGACGGCGGCGCAGGACTGGGCCGCGCAGGCCATCGCGATGCTGAAGGCGCGCGAAAACGTCACGCTGCTGACCCGCACGACGGCCTTCGGCTATTACAATCACAACCACGTCGCGATGGCCGAGCGCATCACCGACCATCTCGAAAACGCGCCCGACCATCTCCCCCGCGAGCGCCTCTGGCAGGTCCGCGCGGGCGCAGTGATCCTGGCGACCGGCTCGCATGAGCGCCCGCTGGTCTTCGCCGACAATGACCGGCCGGGCATCATGCTGGCCGAAAGCATCCGCGCCTTCGTCAACCGCTACGCCGTCGCGCCCGGCCGGCGGATCGTCATCGCGACGAGCGGGGCCTCGGCCTACCGCGCGGCTGCCGATGCGCACGCTGCGGGGCTGGCCGTCACCGTTGTCGATATTCGCCTCGAAGCCGATTGCGGGCCGGAAGTCGCGTTCGTCAGGCAGAAGGGCATCGACGTCCTGACCAGCCATACCGTCATCGCGGCGACCGGCCGCAAGCGCGTCACCGGCCTGATCGTCGCCCCGCTTGGCAGCGAGGGCCGCGTCGGCGCGCGCCGGACGCTGGCGGCGGATTGCGTCGGCATGTCGGGCGGCTGGACGCCTTCGGTGCATCTGTTCTCGCAATCGCGCGGCAAGCTGCGCTTCGACGATGCCATCGACGCTTTCGTGCCGGGCCAGTCCGTGCAGGCCGAGCGCTCCGCAGGTGCCGCGCGGGGTAGCTACGATCTCGCCGACTGCATCGCCGATGGCTTTGCCGCCGGCGACCCGCTCACCGCACGCCCGCGCCTCGCTGCCACGCCCAGCCTCACCGGCTTCCAGCCCGTCCGCATCCTGCCGACCGACGCGGATGCAACGCGCGTCCGCGCCTTCGTCGATTTCCAGAACGACGTCACCGCCAAGGATATCGGCCTCGCCGTGCGCGAGGGCTTCGAATCCGTCGAGCACGTCAAGCGCTACACCACCACCGGCATGGCGACCGACCAGGGCAAGACCTCGAACATGAACGCCCTCGGCCTGATGGCGGGCATCCAGGGCAAGGCGCTGCCGGCGGTCGGCACCACGACCTTCCGCCCGCCCTATACGCCTGTCACCTTCGGCACGCTGGTCGGCCCCGCCAAGAATGCGCTATTCGACCCGGCCCGCATTACGCCCATCCACGGCTGGGCCAAGGAGCACGGCGCAGAATTCGAGAATGTCGGCCTCTGGAAACGCGCCTGGTATTTCCCGCAAGGCCGCGAGACCATGCACGAAGCGGTCGCGCGCGAATGCAAGGCGGTGCGCGAGGGCGTCGGCATCTTCGACGCCTCGACGCTCGGCAAGATCGAGGTCGTCGGCCCCGACGCCGCCGAGTTCATGAACCGCATCTACATCAACGCCTGGACCAAGCTGAAGCCGGGCGCCTGCCGCTACGGGCTGATGCTGAAGGAGGACGGCTTCATCATGGATGACGGCGTCGTAGCGCGGCTGGCGGAGGACCGCTTCCACGTCACCACCACGACCGGCGGCGCGGCGCGCGTGCTCCAGCATATGGAGGACTATCTCCAGACCGAGTGGCCGGACTTGCGCGTCTTCCTCACCTCGATCACCGAGCAATATGCCGTCATCGCCCTGCAAGGCCCGAAGGCGCGCGAGGTGATCGCGCCGCTCGTCTCCGACATCGACCTGTCGGGCGAGGCGTTCCCGCATATGACTGTGCGTACCGGCTTCATCTGCGGCGTGCCGACCCGGCTGTTCCGCGTCTCCTTCACCGGCGAACTGGGCTTTGAAATCAACGTCCCGTCCGATCACGGCCGCGCCGTCTGGGAAGCCATTTACGAGCGCGGCAGGGCGTTCGGCATCACGCCCTACGGTACCGAGACCATGCATGTGCTGCGCGCCGAGCGCGGCTTCATCATCGTCGGCCAGGAGACGGACGGCACCGTCACGCCCGACGATGTCGGCCTCGGCGGCATGATCGCCAAGGCCAAGCCGGATTTCGTCGGCAAACGCTCGCTGGCGCGGCCGGACATCGTGGCGGCCGGGCGCAAGCAGCTCATCGGCCTCGTCACCGACGATCCGTCGCTCGTGCTGGACGAGGGCGCGCAGATCATCGACGACCGCCATCGCCCGGTCCCGATAAAGGCCCTCGGCCATGTGACGTCGAGCTATTGGAGCGCAGCTTGCGGTCGATCCATCGCGCTGGCGCTGGTCGCGGGCGGGCGCGAGCGGATGGGCGAGACGCTCTATGTCACGACTCCGGACAGCTTCGCCGCGGCGCGCGTGACGGCCCCGGTCTTCTTCGACGAGAAGGGAGCGCGCGTCCATGCTTGAGACCCCGAACGCCGCCCGCCGCGTCTCCGCCTTCGCCGATGCGGTCAGCCCCGCAGGCATCCGCCCGCTGCCGGGCGCGGCGCGCTTTGCCCTGCGGCTCCGCGAGGCGGACGCCACCGGTGAGGCCGCAGGCTTCCGCCTGGATCAGCCGCTGAACACCTTCGCCGCGCAGGGCGACCGGCTGTCGCTCCGGCTCGGGCCGAATGAGTGGCTGCTGATCGGTCCCGAAGCCGATGCCGACGCCATCGCCGCCGAAATCGCCGCGGCACTCGGCACACGCTTCCACACGCTGGTCGATATCGGCCATCGTAACGTCGCCATCGAAGTCAAAGGCCCGCACGCCGCCGACATCCTCAACGCCGGCTGCCCGCTCGACCTGTTCGACGCGCGCTTCCCAACCGGCACCGCAACGCGCACACTGCTCGGCAAGGCGGAGATCGTGCTGATGCGCCTCGACGATGCGCCGACCTACCGCGTCGAATGCTGGCGCTCCTTCGCCACCTACGTGCACGACTTCCTAACCGAGGCGGCGCAGGAATTCGACGCCGGGACATGATCAGATGAGGTGGACGCAACCAACCCTGCCGCTTGCCGCAGCGAACCCTCTCCAAGGGGAGAGGGCGCGCGAAGTGTGCCGGGTGAGGGGTTGCGGATTCACGGCTGAGGCACCAACCCCTCACCCTAGCCCTCTCCCCAGGGAGAGGGAACTAGGCTGCGGCTTATGGATGGGTGGGCCGCTCCCATGATCAGCGTCTTCGACCTCTTCAAGATCGGCATCGGGCCTTCCAGCTCGCACACCGTCGGCCCCATGGTCGCCGCCAAGCGCTTCCGCGACGGTCTCGCCGGGACGCTTGCCGCGCATATCCAGGTCCGGCTGTTCGGCTCGCTCGCCTGGACGGGGCGCGGCCATAAGACGGATGCAGCGATCAGCCTCGGCTTGCTCGGCGAGACGCCGGAGGCCATCGATCCCGACGCCGTGCCCGCTTTGCTCGACCGGCTCAATGCCGAGAACACGATCCCGATCGCCGGCCGCCTGCTGCGCTTCGATCCCGCCGCCGACCTAATCTTCAATCACACCGACCTGCTGCCGGGCCATTCCAACGGCATGCGCTTCACCGCATTCGGCGGCGACGGCGCCATCATCTCCGACCGCGTCTTCTATTCCATCGGCGGCGGTTTTGTCGTCGAGGAGGGCGAGAACGCCGAAGCCCAGCCGCCCACCGTCCCGCATCCCTTCGAGACCGCCGCCCAGCTCCTGGCGCTGTGCGATGCGCGCGGCCTGTCGATCGTCGATCTCCAGCGCGCCAACGAGATCGCCCTGCGCCCGGCCTCTGAGGTCGATGCCGGTCTCGACGCCATCGGCCGCGCCATGTTCACCTGCGTCGAGCGCGGCATCACCCATTCCGGCATCCTGCCCGGCGGCCTGAAGGTCAAGCGCCGCGCCATGGCCCTGCACGACACGCTCATCGCGCGCCGCGCCAGCAACCAGCGCCCCGCCCACGACCTCATGGACTGGGTCTCCACCTACGCCATCGCCGTGAACGAGGAGAACGCCGCGGGCGGCCGCGTCGTCACCGCGCCCACCAACGGCGCCGCCGGCATCATCCCTGCCGTGCTCTGCTATTTCCGCGATTTCTGCCCGGACTATGCCGAGGCCAAGATCGGCGATTTCCTGCTCGCCGCCGCCGCCATCGGCAGCCTCATCAAGAAGAACGCTTCGATCTCCGGCGCGGAAGTCGGCTGCCAAGGCGAGGTCGGCTCCGCCGCCTCGATGGCCGCTGCCGGGCTCGCTGCCTGCCTCGGCGCGACGCCCGCCCAGATCGAGAACGCCGCCGAAATCGCCATGGAGCATCACCTGGGCATGACCTGCGACCCGATCGGCGGGCTGGTGCAGATCCCCTGCATCGAGCGCAACGCGTTCGGCGCGATCAAGGCCATCGCCGCCGCCTCGCTCGCCATGCATGGCGACGGCACGCACCGCGTCAGCCTCGACGAAGTGATCGAGACCATGCGCCAGACCGGCGCCGACATGCAGTCGAAATACAAGGAAACCTCGCGCGGCGGCCTCGCCGTGAACGTCGCGGAATGTTGAAAATACGGATGTCATCTCAGCGCAAGCTGGGATCCAGTAAACGCCGGAGAGGCTGCGGCGTACTGATTCCTGCCTGCGCGGGAATGACAGTAATGGAGTTCATGTAAACTGACCGCGATCCAGACACAGGGTCAGGAAAGGCTCGGCTGATGACGGCACCCTTCGAAGCCCTGCTTCGCCCGCTCACCATCAAGGGGCTGACGATCCGCAACCGGATCATGAGCACCAGCCATGCCCCGTCCTACGGCGCGGATGGCAAGCCGAAGGAGCGTTACCAGCTCTACCACGAGGAGAAGGCCAAGGGCGGCATCGGCCTGACCATGTTCGGCGGCTCGTCCTCCGTCGCGGTCGACAGCCCGGCCGCGCCCTGGAACCAGATCTCCGTCGCCGACGACAGCGTCGTGCCGTTCTTCCGCGAATTCGCCGACCGCATCCATGCCCATGGCGCGGCGCTGATGATCCAGCTCACCCATATGGGCCGGCGCACCAAATGGGACACCGAAAACTGGCTGCCGACCGTCTCCGCCTCGCCGCGCCGCGAGCCCGCCAGCCGCTCCATCCCCAAGGAGATGGAGGATTTCGACATCGCCCGCATCGTCGCCGACTACGCCGCCGCCGCGCGCCGCTGCAAGGAAGGCGGGCTGGACGGCTGCGAGATTTCGGCGGCGCATGGCCATCTGATCGACCAGTTCTGGAGCCCGTCCGTCAACAAGCGCACGGACGGCTATGGCGGCAGCCTGGAGAACCGCATGCGTTTTGGCATCGAGGTGCTGGAGGCGATGCGCGCGGCCACCGGCCCGGATTACGTCATCGGCATGCGCATGTCCGGCGACGAACTGATCGACGACGGGCTGACGCATCAGGACTGCATCGCCATCGCCAAGACCTATGCCGAGCGTGGCCTTGTCGATTTCATCAACCTGATCGGCGGCCAGGCGCGCGACCACCTCGCCCACGCCATCGTGCTGCCGAACATGTCCTTCCCCGTCGCGCCGTTCCTGGCGCTGGCGAGCGCGATCAAGCGCGAGGTGGGCGTGCCGGTCTTCCACGCCCAGCGCATCACCGACCTGGCGACGGCGGGGCGGGCGGTGTCGGAGGGGCATATCGACATGGTCGCCATGACCCGCGCCCACATCGCCGACCCGCATATCGTGCGCAAGCTGATGGACGGGCGCGTCGACGACATCCGCCAATGCGTCGGCTACGGCTATTGCATCGACCGCATCTATGCCGGCAATGACGCGCTCTGCATCCAGAACGCCGCCACCGGCCGCGAGCGGACCATGCCGCATGTCGTGCCGAAGGGGGAGAAAAGGCGGCGCGTGGTGGTGATCGGCGGCGGGCCGGCCGGGCTGGAGGCGGCGCGGGTGTCGGCGGAGCGCGGGCATCAGGTGGTGCTGTTCGAGCGCAGCGCGGCGACGGGCGGTCAGGTCTCCATCGCGGCCAAGGCGACATGGCGCGAGGCGCTGACGGGGATCACGCGCTGGCTGACGCAGCAGGCGGTCAAGCGGGGCGTGGACATGCGCCTCGGTGTCGAGGCGACGCCGGAGCTGATCGCGGCGGAAAGCCCGGATGTGGTGATCCTGGCGACGGGCGGGCGGCCGAGCCGGGGCGGCATCGAGGGCGAAGCGTTAGCGGTCACGACCTGGGATGTGTTGAGTGGGGCGGTGACGCCAGCCGAGCATATTTTGGTTTATGACGGCACCGGCCAGCACCACGCGCCGTCCTGCGCGGAGTTCTTGGCTAAGCGCGGCGCGCTGGTGGAGATCGCCACGCAGGACCGCATGATCGGCGAGGAAATCGGCGCCACCAATCAGCCCATCCATATGCGCGAGCTGACCAAGCTCGATGTGATGATGTCGCCGAATTTGCAGCTCGTGCAGATCTACGCCGAGGGCAATCGCCGGGTGGCAGTGCTGCGCAACGAATATACGCACGCCGAGGAGGAGCGGCTGATCGACCAGGTCGTGGTGGAATACGGCACCCTGCCGGAGGACGCGCTGTATTTCGCGATGAAGGAGACCTCGGTCAATCGCGGCGAGATGGATTTACACGCGCTGATCGCGGGCCGCCCGCAGCCCGCCGTGAATGGCAGCGGCGGTTTTGCGCTGTTCCGCATCGGCGATGCGGTGGCGGGGCGGAACATCCACGCAGCGATCTACGACGCCGCCCGGCTCTGCAAGGATTTGTAGGGATGAGCGCAAGGTCTCCCCTCCCGTCGTCCCGCACCCCGGCTCGCTGGCCGGGGCAGGCGGCCTTCAGGCCGAGGCGGGACCCAATCATCTATCCGCGAACGCTGCGGCAAGCAGATATGCGAGTAAGCCCCGGCTCTTACGGCCGGGGCGACGAGCTTTGGAAGGCGCTGAGAATCAATCGGCGCCTCGCTCCCGTCACACGTTCCGCACCCAATTTCAGAGGCCGCATCCGGTCCCCTCTCCCATGGGGAGAGGGACAGGGTGAGGGGGTGTGTCCTCTCGATTTGGCGAGGCCCTACCACACGGATAGGGATTACCCCCTCACCCCAGCCCTCTCCCCATGGGAGAGGGAGCGATCCGTCGCGGATTGGAGGTGCGGATGATTGCTGCCGCGCTCTCCGGCCTGATGCTCACCACGCTGGCGGCGGGCGCGTTGCTCGCCGTATTGAACGCGCGTCGATGGCTGGCGGGGCAGGCGGCGAGCGTCGATCTGGTCGGCGGCTTGCTGGCGCTGCCGCAGCGGTATCTAGGCGATGTGCATCATGTCGTCGCGCGCAAGCCGTATAATGCGCTTTTTCACGCGCTCGTGGCGGGGGGTTTCCTTGCCTCGCTGCCGCTGATCCTGCTCGCCGCTCTACCTGCCCTTCGGGGCTGGCTACTCTGGACGGCGCTGGCTTTGTGCCTGGCGGTCATGCTCGCCGGAGCGCTGATGGTAGGCTGGCGGCGCGGGGTGGCGCGGCCTTCGGAACTGTCCGGCGGAGGCTTCGCGCGGTTGCCATTCGCGTTGCTGGCCTATGCGGTTTGCCTCCTTATCGTCGCCGTCGATCAACTCGCGGGCGAAGCCCTGCCGCAGACCATTTCGCTGACCCTCGTGGCCATCGGCGCCCTCGCCGCGGCCGATCTGATCCTCGGCGTCGGACGCGGGCCACTCAAACACGCGCTGAACGGCGCGCTGCATCTCATCGCGCACCCTCGCCCCGCTCGCTTCCACCATGGAACCCGCGACACCGCCATCCGCGCCCTCGACCTTACCGGCCAAAAACTCGGCACCGAACGCCCCGTCGATTTCGCCTGGAACCGGCTGCTCGGCTTCGACGCCTGCGTGCAATGCGGACGTTGCGAAACCGTCTGCCCCGCCTACGCCGCCGAGCTACCGCTCAATCCCAAAAAAATCATCCAGGACATCGCCGCCGCCCTCGACCCCGCCGCCACCGACCGCGCCTATGCCGGCCATCACCATCCCGGCCGCTCCCCCGGCGAAGCGCATGGCGGCCGGCTGCTGCCGCTGGTCGGCGCGGGCGCAATGATCCACCCGGACACGCTCTGGTCCTGCACGACCTGCCGCGCCTGCGTCGAGGAATGCCCGATGATGATCGAGCATGTCGACGCCGTCATCGACCTGCGCCGCTTCGAGACGCTGGAGCGCGGCGCCACCCCCGGCAAGGCGGCGCTGGCGCTGGAGGAATTGCGCGCCGCCGACAATCCGTCAGGGCGCCCCGCATCGCAGCGCATCGAGTGGGCCGCCGACCTCGCGCTTCCTCTCATCGCGGACCGGGGCGAATGCGACATTCTGCTCTGGCTCGGCGATGCCGCCTTCGACATGCGCGGCCAGCGCAGCCTGCGCGCGCTGATAGAGCTCCTGCGCCGTGCGGGCGTCGACTTCGCCGTGCTCGGCGCGGACGAGCTGGATTGCGGCGACCTCGCCCGCCGGCTCGGCGACGAGGCGACCTTCCAGGACTTCGCCCGGCGCAACATCGCGCTGCTCGGCCGCTACCGCTTCAACCGCATCCTCACCAACGACCCGCATGTGCTGCATGTGCTGCGGAAAGAATATCCGTCATTCGGCGGACGCTACACCGTCGTCCATCACACGGCGCTGCTGCTCGAACTCATCGAGGCCGGACGCCTCGCACCGCGCGGCTCGGGCCGCAGCGTGACCTTCCACGATCCCTGCTATCTCGGCCGCTATAATGGCGAGATCGAAGCGCCGCGGCGGCTGCTCGACGCGCTCGGCCTTGAGCGGATCGAGATGGAGCGGTCGGGCCTGCGCTCGAGCTGCTGCGGCGGCGGAGGCGGCGCGCCGCTGACCGATGTCGCCGGCAAGAAGCGCATCCCGGACATCCGCATGGACCACGCGCGCGCGACCGGCGCGGAGCGCGTGGCGGTCGGCTGCCCGAATTGCACGATCATGCTGGAAGGCGTGACCGGCAAGCGCCCCGCCGTCGCCGATATCGCGGAACTGATGCTGGAGGCGGTGGCATGACGGGCAAGAGGCGCGACCCGCGCGCCGAGCGTCAGGCGCGTCTCATTGCGGGCGGCGAGCGGAAGCGTTTTGCCCTCGGCGCGGTGCCTCAGCCCGCCGGACGCCCGCGCCGCGATCCGCGCAGCCTGCGGCGCGCGGCGACGGTGCCGGGCGGCGTCCGTCCCCGGATCGACTGGCACGGCGGCGCGCGGATGGCGGCGCGGCCCGGTCCCGATGCCCGCCCGCAATCCCAGCCCGAGATCCGCATCACCGCCGATCCGGCCTTTCTCGTGCTCGCGGTTGCCGATCATCCCGGCGGGGCGCTGTCCGAGCATGACCGCGAAACGATCGGCGCGGCCCGGAGCCTCGCCGACGCCGGTGGAGGCGCGGTCGCCGTGCTGACCTCGGGGACAGTCGAGGGCCTGGCCGAAGCCGGCGCGGATCGCGTGCTGTCCGTCCCGGCGGGACATATCGGCGACTACGATCCGGAAGCCCGGACCGCCGCCGTGCTGGCGGCCATCGATCTCTTAAAACCGCGCCATGTGCTCTTCCCCGAAAGCGCCGAAGGCGGGGCCGACCTCGCCCGGCGCGTCGCCGCGCTTTCGGGCGAGCGGCTGTTCGGCGGCGTGGCGTCGCTTTCGGCTGACGCCGCATCCCGGCGGATGCGGGGCGGCGCGATGGAAATGGCCGCCGCGCCGCCGCGCCTGATGTCCATCGCCGAAAATGCCTTCGCCGCGCATGACGGGGTCCGCCACGAAGCCCGCGCGCTGGATGCGCCGGCATTCGCCCCGGTGCGGCGGATCGGGACCGTGACGCCGCTGGCGATCGAGGCGGGCACCCTCAGCCTCGCCGACGCCGATTTCATCCTCAGCGGCGGCAATGGCGTTACCGACTGGGCCGCCTTCGCCGAACTCGGCCGCGTGCTCGGCGCGACGCTCGGCGGCAGCCGCGTCGTCTGCGACGAGGGCCATCTGCCGCGCGACCGGCAGGTCGGCGCGTCGGGCAGCCTCGTCACCGCGCGCTGCTACCTGGCATTCGGCATCGCGGGCGCGCCGCAGCATCTGCAAGGCATCACCGAAGTCCGGCATGTGGTGGCGATCAACACCGACCTCCATGCCGAGATGATCAAACGCGCCGATCTCGCCATCATCGCCGATGCGCAGGCCGTCATGCCCGCGCTGGTCGCCCATGCGAAGGAGCGCCGCGATGCCTAGCGTGGCGGTGCTGTTGTCGGTCGGGCGGCATCCGGCTTCGGGGCGGGCGCGCCGCGCGCCGCTCGATGCCCGGGCGCTGGAGATGGCGTTCAGCCTGCCGAATGCAGCGGTCCACGCCATTCATGCGGGCAATCCCGACGAGCCCGCCTTGCGCGATTATCTCGGCATGGGCATGGAGCGCCTGACCGTGCTGTCCATCCCGAGAGACGGCGATCCGGTCCCCGCGCTGACCGCCCATCTGGAACAGCTTTCGCCTGACATGGTCCTCTGCGGCAGCCGGGCGGAAGGCGGCGAAGATAGCGGCATGGTCCCCTATCTCATCGCCCACGCCCTCGGCTATGCCATGGTGGCCGACATCGCCGCCGTCAGCGCCAGCGCCGCCACAGCCACCCTGACGCAAGCTCTCCCGCGCGGGCGCCGCCGCCTGATCGAAACCGGCCTGCCGGTCGTCGCGACGGTCAACACCGCCGCTCCGGCGCCGCGCCAGTCCAGCTTCGGCCGCGCCCGGCGCGGCGTCATCGACATCCTCGCCGCCGACGCCCCCCCCGATACGCTCGCCGACCAATGCGAGATCCGCCCCTGGCGTCCGCGCCCCAAGCGGATGCGCCTCGCAGCCGCCGCCAGCGCCGCCGACCGGCTTAAAGCCATGACCGAGACCAGATCCGGCGAGGGCGCCGTGATGATCCAGCCCTCGCCGGAAGAGGCCGCCCGCGCCATCTATGCCTATCTCGTGGAAAAGCGCATCATCGGGGATGGGTCATGAGCATTTGCGCAAAAGCGCCTGTCGGATTTACAACCGAATCTGTCGCCGGCGAAAAAGCGCAATCGCGCTCATGTGGCGGACAATCGATCCCGTCCGCATCATTGTCAGGAGAGGCCCTTGCCCACACCGGTTGCCGCTGAAGACCTGCTTCGCCGCCGCAAGCGGGGTTTTAGCCTGGAAGCGCCGTTCTACACCGCGCCCGAAATCTTCGATCTCGACCTCGACATCATCTTCGGCCGCCACTGGATCTATGTCGGCGTCGATCCCGATCTGCCCGAACCGGGCGACTGCATGACCGTCGAGCTGGGCGCGGCATCCATCCTGCTGATCCGCGGCGAGGATATGCAGGTGCGCGCCTTCCACAATGTCTGCCGCCATCGCGGCGCGCGGCTGATCGACGAGCACAAGACATCGGTCGGCAACATCGTCTGCCGCTATCACCAATGGACCTATGGCGAGGACGGCCGGCTGCTCTTCGCCGAGCATATGGGGGCCGATTTCGACCCGAAATGCTTCGGCCTGAAGCGGGTCAATCTGCGCAATCTGGCCGGGCTGATCTTCGTCTGCCTCGCCGAGAACCCGCCCGTCGACATCGAGGCGATGGCCGCAGCCATGGAGCCCTATCTCCTTCCGCACGAGCTCAGCAATTGCAAGATCGCTCACACCAGCGAGCTGATCGAGGAAGGCAATTGGAAGCTCACCATGGAGAACAACCGCGAATGCTATCACTGCTCCGCCAACCATCCGGAGCTGACCATTCCGCTTTTTGCCTATGGTTTTGGCTTCGCGCCCGGCGAGCTGGACGATGAGGGCCGGGCCCAGGCCGAGGGCTATGCGCGGCTGCGGACGGATTGCCATGCCCGGTGGGAGGCTTGCGGCCTGCCCTCGGCGGAGATCGAACGGCTGAACACCGCCGTTACCGGCTTCCGCACCGAGCGCCTCCCCTTGAGCGGCGACGGCGAGTCGCACACCATGGATACGCGCGTCGCGTCGAAAAAGCTGCTCGGCAGCTTTACCGACCGCAAGCTGGGGGGCCTGAGCTTCTGGACCCAGCCCAATAGCTGGCATCATTTCATGAGCGACCACATCGTCACCTTCTCGGCCCTGCCGCTCGGGCCCGAAAGGACGCTGCTGCGGACGAAATGGCTGGTGCATAAGGATGCGGTCGAAGGCGTCGATTACGATCTGGACAATCTCACTAAGGTCTGGCTGCTGACCAACGACCAGGACGGCGCGCTCGTCGCCATGGCGCAGGCCGGCACGCGCCAGCCCGGCTATGAGCCCGGCCCCTATTCGCCCTATACGGAGGAGCTGGTGGAGAAATTCTGCGACTGGTATATCGGCCGCCTGTCGACGCATCTCCTCCCGGCGGCGAGCCGGGTGGCGGCGGAGTAGCGGCGTGGAGGAGCTGTCCACGCCATTGCCGGACTGGGACTCTGAGGCGGACGACGTGCTGGTCTGCCGGCAGGTGCGGCGCGAGACGCATGACGTGGCGACCTTCGTCTTCTCCGCGCGCAAACCCTGCCTGTTCCGCTTCAAGCCCGGGCAGTTCCTGACGCTGGATCTGTCGATCGGCGGCGAGGCGGTCAACCGCTGCTATACCATCTCGGCCTCGGCGGCGCGGCCCTACCGGATCTCGATCACGGTCAAGCGCCAGCCCGGCGGCATCGTCTCCAACTGGCTGCATGACCACCTGAAGTCGGGCGGCCAGATCCGCGCCATCGGGCCGCTCGGCAGCTTCACGCCCGCCCCGTCGGCCGGGAGGAAATGGCTGATGCTGTCCGGCGGCAGCGGCATCACCCCGCTGATGTCGATGACGCGGACGGCCTGCGACCTCGCCGAGGATCGCGACATCGTCTTCGTCCATGCGGCGCGCGAGCCGGCGGACATCATCTTCCGGCACGAGCTGGACGCGATGGCGTTGCAGATGCCGTCGCTGCGGCTCGCCCATCTGTGCGAAACCGTGGCCGGCGAGGCCCATTGGCCGGGCTTTACCGGGCGGCTGTCGCTGCCGATGCTGCGGCTCATCGCGCCAGATTTCCTCGAGCGGGAGATCTTCTGCTGCGGGCCGGCGCCGTTCATGGCGGCTGTGCGGGCCATGCTGGGCGAGGCAGGCTTCGCCATGTCCCGCTACAGCCAGGAAAGCTTCGACTTCGCCGAACTGGCGCCTGCCGAGCAGGCGGAGGTTTCGGAGACGGTCGCGGCTCATCATGGCGACAGTTTCCGCGTCGAATTCGCCAAGAGCGGCCGTATTATCGAATGCGCGCCCGATACCACCATCCTCGCCGCCGCGAAGGCTGCGGGGCTGCGCCTGCCGTCCTCCTGCACGCGCGGCCTGTGCGGCACTTGCAAGAGCCGCATCCTCTCCGGCACGCTGGACATGCGGCACGAAGGCGGCATCCGCCAGCGCGAAATCGATAACGGCCTGGCGCTGCTTTGCTGCAGCAAACCGACCTCCGACCTGGTCATCGACCGCTGACGTCAAAGCGCTCGCGCCCTGACACATCCCCTCCGGTCGTCCCGGACACCCGCAGCGGTGAGCCGGGACCCAATGGCCGATCCGCGACCACTGCGGCAAGAGGAGAGGCGAGTGGGCCCCGGTTCTTCGGCCGGGGCGACGGAGAGGTTAATCTTTTATGTCATCCCCGCATTCGCGGCGATGCCGATCGAGGCCGCCGCGCCGCGATGCCTCGCAGGCGTCAAACCGTATTTGCGGCGGAACGTCCGGCTGAGATGGGAGCTGTCGCAGAAGCCGCATTCGGCGGCGATGGCGGTGATCGAGCGGCCGGTCGTCTCGATCAGATAGCGCGCCTGGCCGAGCCGCATCTCCGTATAAACCTCAGAGGGCGAGCGGCCGAACACCGCCCGGAAGCGCCGTTCGATGCGCCGCTTGTCCAGCCCGACCAGCCGGGCGATCCGGGAAATCGTCAGCGGCGCGTCGAGATGGCGCTGCATCACCAGAAGCACCCGCTGCACCAGCGGATCGCCCGAGGCCGGATCGAGCGGCATGCCCGGCTGAGGCGTCTCGCCGACGGCGGCGCCGTGGATCATCATGATGTGCAAGCTCTTCATCGCCTGCGCCCGGCCGACATGGCGCTCGACCAGATAGGCCGCCAGATGCGCGGTGCTCGCCCCGCCCGAACAGGTCAGCCGGTTACGGTCGACGACGAAAATCTGGTCCGAGACCGGCAGCAGCCCGTCGAAGGCTTCGAGGAAATCATTGTGGTGGAACCAGCTCACGCAGCAGCGGTAGCCGTCCATCAGCCCGGCGCGGTGCAGCACGAACGGCCCGGTGCACAGGCCGACCAGCGGAATGTCATGCGCCGCCGCCAGCCGCAGGAAGGCGTCGATGCGCGGGTCGCCCTGGGCGAGATCGCTGAGCAGGCCGCCGACCACCACGATATAGTCGAAGCGCCTCGGATCGCCCAGACGCTGCTGCGGCTGGATCGAGACGCCGCAGCTCGAGGAAATCGGCATCATGTCGGGCGAGATCACCGACCAGTTGCAGCGGATCGGCCGGGAGCGGTCGCCCTCATCCGCCGCCAGCCTCAGCACATCGACGAAATTGGCGAAGGCGCAAAGCGTGAAGCGTTTGACCAGGATGAAGCCGACGGATAAGGGAGCGCCGCGGCGCGCAGGCAGGCCGGCCCCGGACTGAAGCGGCTCTCTCATCGCCCGATATGTCCCAACAATTCCGAACTTTTGTCGCATCCATTCTGTGGCGCCCCGGAATGTCCGTCAAGATAGGAGCGTGCGGACTCCGGTCCGCGTTCAGCGATGGGGGATGCATGAGCGAAACGGACCCGAGACGGCGGCTGTTCAGTTTCTATCTCGTTCCCGAATTCACTCTGCTCGCCTTCTCATCCGCGCTCGAAGCGCTGAGGCTGGCGAACGCCGCTGTCGGCTTCGAAGCCTATGCCTGGCGCTTCGTGTCGGAGAAAGGCAAAAGCGTAAGGTCCAGTTGCGGCCTCGATCTGGCGGCGCACGCCTCCCTTGCCGAGGAGCGCGCCATGCTTACCGGCCGCGCGCGCCCGACCATGGCCATCGTCTGCGGCGGCATGAACGTGCGCAGCCACCGCAGCCGGGCCGCCGCCACCTGGCTGCGCGAATGCCGCCGCCGGGGCGTCGCGCTGGCGAGCCTGTGCACCGGCAGCGATGTGCTGGCCGAGGCGGGCCTGCTCGACGGGCGGCGCTGCACCATCCATTGGGAGAACCTGCCCGACTTTACCGAGCGCTTCCCGGCGGTCGAGGTCTCGGCCGGCGTCTACGAGATCGACGGCGACGTCTATAGCTGCGCGGGCGGCTCGGCCTCCTTCGACATGATGCTGCATCTCATCGCCCAGGATTTCGGCGAGGCGGTCGTCAGCCGCATTTGCGAGCAGGCCCTAGTGGAGCGCGTGCGGGCCCCGAGCGTGCGCCAGCGGCTGCCGCTCAGGGCGCAGCTCGGCACCAGCGATCCCGCCATCCTGGCCGCCGTCGAGCTGATGCAGGCGAATATGCTGGAGCCGCTGCCGCTGCCGGAGCTGGCCGCCAGGGTCGGCGTGTCGATCCGCCAGGTCGAGCGGCTGTTCCGGCGCGAGATGGGCCGCTCGCCGGCGCGCTACTATCTGGAGCTGCGGCTCGAGCGGGCGCATCACCTGCTGAGCCAGTCGGCGCTGCCGATCATCGAGATTGCCGTCGCCTGCGGCTTCCTCGCCGGCTCCCATTTCTGGCACGCCTACCGGAAAGTCTATGGCTGCACGCCAAAACAAACCCGCATCGCCAGCCAGAGCGGGCGGCCCGCTTCGCCGCCCCGGACCCGCCCCGCGCGCGCACAGACCGCAGACAGACCAGTCATGAGCGAACTGATCTGATGTGAACTCCCTACCCCAGCCGCAATAAGAGGAAAAACGACATGAAGCATCACCTTGCATCGGCCTGCGTCGCATTGAGCATCCTCGCCTCCGGACAGGCCGCAAGCGCGGCCGATTGCGGCGACGTTACCATCGCCAGCATGAACTGGCAGAGCGCCGAAGTGCTCGCCAATCTCGACAAGTTCATCCTCACCAAGGGCTATGGCTGCAGCGCCGACATCATCGTCGGCGACACGGTGCCGACCATCACCTCGATGGTGGAGAAGGGCAAGCCGGACATCGCGCCGGAGGGCTGGGTGGACCTGTTGCCGGAGGTCGTCGATCGCGGCCTGAAGGAGGGCAAGCTGCTGATCGCGGCGGACTCGCTCAAGGATGGCGGCGTGCAGGGCTGGTGGATCCCGAAATACATCGCCGACGCCCATCCCGACATCAAGACCATCGACGATGCGCTGAAACATCCCGAACTGTTCCCCGACCCGGAGGATGCCAAGAAGGGCGCCGTCTTCAACGGCCCGCAGGGCTGGGGCGGGACGGTGGTGACGACGCAGCTCTTCAAGGCTTACGGCGCGGCGAAGGCGGGCTTCACGCTGGTCGATACCGGCTCCTCGGCCGGCCTCGACGGCTCCATCGCCAAGGCTTACGAGCGCAAGCAGGGCTGGATGGGTTATTACTGGGCGCCGACCGCCATTCTCGGCAAATATAAGATGGTGAAGCTCGGCCACGGCGTGCCGGGCGATCTGGCCGAATGGAAGCGCTGCAACACCGTCGCCGATTGCCCCGACCCGAAGAAAAACGACTGGCCGAAGGACAAGATCCAGACGCTGGTCACCAAGTCCTTCGCCGACAAAGCCGGCAAGGAAGTCACGGATTATCTCAAGAAGCGCTCCTGGAGCAACGACACCGTCAATGCGCTGGTCGCCTGGATGACCGACAATCAGGCGAGCGGCGAGGAAGGCGCAAAATATTTCCTCAAGCAGAACCCGGATCTGTGGACGGCCTGGGTCTCGCCGGAGGCGGCCAAGAAGATCAAGGCCGCGCTCTGATCGCAGGGTCTATTGCGGCGCGCCCGTTCGACAGGCGCGCCGCCCCATATTTTTCGCGCTGGATCGGCCGCCTGCGATCTACACTGTCAGCCATCCGGACGTTTCTGCGAGGGGAGCGATATGGACTGGCTGTTCACCTTTCCGCATATGGACGATGAGACGCTGCGGGCGCTGAAAAAGGCCATCGACGAAGGCTTCCGCAGCTTCACCCGGGGCTACGGCGACAGCATCGAGGCGTTCTTCCAGCCCTTGCAATTCTTCCTGATCCAGTCGGAGCGCTTCATGACGCGCACGCCCTGGCCGGTGATCCTGATCCTCATTGCGGCTATCGCCTGGTTCGCGAGCCGAAGCTGGAAGATCGTCGCCGGCTGCGTCGCAACGCTCCTGCTGATCGGCTTTTTCGACATGTGGGACGATACGATGAAGACCATCTCGATGATCTTCGTCGCCACGGTGCTCTCCATCGCCGTCGGCATTCCGATCGGCATCCTGATGGCGCGCTCCGACCGCGTGCAGCAGATCGTCAATCCGGTGCTCGACGTGATGCAGACGCTGCCGAGCTTCGTCTATCTGATCCCGGTCGTTATGCTGCTCGGCATCGGCAAGGTGCCGGGGCTGATCGCCGTCGTCATCTACGCCATCCCGCCGATGATCCGGCTGACCAATCTCGGCATCCGGTTGGTGGACAAGGATGTGCTGGAGGCGGCGGACGCCTTCGGCTCCTCGAGCTGGCAGAAGCTGAAGAACGTGCAGATCCCGCTGGCTTTGCCGACTATCATGGCCGGCATCAACCAGACCATCATGATGGCGCTGGCCATGGTGGTGATCGCCTCGATGATCGGCGTGCAGGGGCTCGGCCAGCCGGTGCTGAAGGCGATCTCGAACCAATATTTCACGCTCGGGCTGTTCAACGGCATGGCCATCGTCGGCATCGCCATCATCTTCGACCGCGTCAGCCAAGCCTATGGCCACCGCCTGCAGAAGCACAGGGTGATCGGCCATGTCTGAGACCGGCGCCTGCATCGAGATCAAGAATCTCTGCAAGATTTTTGGGGCAAGCCCCGCCGCCTATGTCGATGCGATCAACAGCGGCGGCATCTCCAAATCCGAGCTGATGAGCCGGCATTCGCATGTGCTCGGGTTGAAGAACATCTCGATCAGCATTCCGGCGGGATCGATCCAGGTCATCATGGGTCTGTCGGGATCGGGCAAGTCGACGCTCATCCGCCATATCAACCGGCTGATCGACCCGACCGCCGGCAGGATCGTGGTGAACGGCATCGACGTCATGGGGTTGAACAAGACGGAACTGCAGGATTTCCGCCGGCACCAGACCGCAATGGTGTTTCAGAAATTCGCCCTGCTGCCGCATCGCACCGTTTTGAAGAACGTCGTTTACGGCCTCGAAATCCAGGGCGTTCCGCTCGCCAGGCAGATGGAAGCGGGAATGCGCTGGATCGAGCGTGTCGGCCTCAAGGGTTTCGAGAACCACTATCCGAGCCAATTATCCGGCGGGATGCAGCAGCGTGTCGGCCTCGCTCGGGCGCTCACCAATGACGCGCCGATCCTGCTCATGGACGAGGCTTATTCGGCCCTCGATCCGCTGATCCGGATGGACATGCAGACCGTGCTGCTGGACCTGCAAAAGGAGATCAAGAAGACCATCGTCTTCATCACCCACGATCTCGACGAAGCGCTCCGGCTCGGCGACCGCATCGCCATCCTGCGCAACGGCGAGGTGATCCAGCAGGGCACCAGCCAGGACATCGTGCTGCGCCCCGCCGACGATTACATCGCCAGCTTCGCCAGGGAAGTCAATCGCGGCCGGGTGCTGCATGTCGAGACGGTGATGACGCCGCTCGGCGGCGCGGCGATCGCGCGCCCGGCGGCAACCATCGAGGCGGGCGAAACGCTGGAGACGGCGGCGCGGCTGCTGACCCAGGCGAATGAGAGCGAGGCCATCGTCATCGACACGATGCGCAGGCCGGTCGGCCGGATCAGCCTTCAGCAGGTGGCCCGCGCCATGGTGACGCCGAACACCGCCAAGGAAGCCGGCGACACCGTGGAAAGCCTGAGCCAGGCGACGGCCGCTTCCTGACGTCAGCCGACGCGCAGCAGCACCTGATCGCTCAGCCCGGCGGACAGGCTTCGCACGATCCTGCCGCCCGCGGCTTCGACGAGCGGCGCGAAGCCCTCGATGCCGCGCGGGTAGAGCTTGAACTTGGTATCCCGCATCATGCGCCGCCGGATCAGGTCGGCACGGGTGACGGAACCGGCGATCAGCCTCGAGCCGGTCCCAGCCGGCGCCAGCGCCTTCAGATTGGCGATGATCGCTTCATCGCTGCCATATTCGAACAGCGCGCCCTCCGACATGGCCGCGATCACCGCAGGCCCAGACGCAAGCTGGCGCACCAGACGGTCGAGTACCGCCGGTTGGTTCCAATCATAGGCGATCCGCTCGAACGCAATGTCGAGGCCGCTCAGCGGGCGGCCCTCGGCCTGGAGCGCGGCGAGCGCATTGGCGCCGAAATATGGCCCCGCCTCGTCGCCATCCAGCACGTGGATGCGCAAGGGTCGCCTCACCAGATCCGGCCGGTCGCGTCTCAGCAGGATCAGCGTGTTGATGCTGTCGATGGCCGGGCCGCCGCCGATATTGATCAGATGCAGCGGCGCGCCTTCCGCCGCCGCGAGATCGCCCGCCACGCTCTCGGCGATGAGCCGCGCCGTCTGCAGGGTGCGCAGCCGCAGCAGGCCGATATGCGGCGAGGCGGCGAGCTTGCGGTCGAGCGGCTGGTCGAAGGGCGGCGGCAGATTATCCGCGCCCAGCTTCATGATATAGGTGGTGGTGCCGTCGAGGAAATCCGCCCCCGAGCCGACGATCGCCTTCAGCAGCAGCGAGCGCCGAGCCATCAGCTTCAGCATCGGGCGCATGAGGAATTTCGGCAGGCGCCGCCGCTTGCGCTCCTCCGCGGCGAAGCGCTCAAAGAGTGCATCGACACTCGCGGCGTCATCCGGCATGGCGAAATGCGGATTGGTGACGTCGATGACGGGCAGCACGTAGCCCTCGCGCGTCGCCGCATATACGACGCCTTCGACGCGGCGCGTGTCTCCGTCCTGCATGGTGATCCTATCCCCCGCACAAGTCTCTTCCGGCACATATACATAATTCAGGGCGGCGCTTCACCCGCGATCCACAAGCGGCGCCGTGCCTCGGTTGTGCCGCTCCGGCGGCGCTGCTAATCTGCGCCCATTCGAAGGAGGGAAACCCATGAAACATGCCATCGGGATCGCGGTGCTGTTGAGCCTCGTCCCCGCCGCCGCCCATGCCGAGAAAGACCGGGTCTGCGTCAGCGCCGCCGAAAGCGAGCGCGCCTCCTGCGTCTCCCTCGCCAAGGGCAGGACGGCCGCGCTGAATACGTGCCAGGCCAAATATGACCGGCGCGTCGGCACCTGCGCGAATATTCTGGACCCCGCGACGACGGGACGCCCGCGACGCTGATGGCTGCCCGAGGACAGCGCGGGGATCGCCCCGCGCGCCTCTCGACTACCCGCCGAGCGTTTTCAGCACCGCATCCTCATACCGGCCGCCCTGGACATTGGCCGCCAGCGCGTCGAGGCTGGCGATCTGGGCGAGCGACAGCACGATCTCGGCCGCGCCGAGATTGGTCTCCAGATTGGCCAGCCGCGTGGTGCCGGGAATGACCACCAGGTTCTCGGCGCGTCCAAGCAGCCAGGCCAGCGCGATCTGCGAGGGCTGGGCGTCGTGTGCGCCGGCGATGCGCTTGATCTCCTCCACCAGCGCCAGATTGTGCTCGAAAGCCTTGCCCTGATAGCGGGGCGCCTCGGCCGCCCGGAAATCGTAGCCTTCGGCCTTCCAGTCCGGCGTGAAGCGGCCGGTCAGCATGCCGCGCCCGAGCGGCGCATAGGCGACGAGGGTCGTGCCGAGCTGGCGGCAGGCCGGCAGAATGCCGTCTTCTACGAAACGGGTGAAGATCGAATATTCCGATTGCAGCGCGGCGATCGGGTGCACGGCGGCGGCGCGGCGCAGCGTGTCGGCGCCGACCTCGGACAGGCCGATGGCGCGCACCTTGCCTTCCTCGACCATCCGCGCCATCGCGCCGACCGTCTCCTCGATCGGCCGGGTCTTATCGAGCCGGTGCAGATAATAGAGATCGACATGATCGGTGCGCAGATTCTTCAGCGATTGCTCGATGGCTTTGCGCGCATAGTCCGGCGAGCCGTTGATGGGCAGGCGGGCGCCGGTCTTCGGGTCGCGGCCCTGGCCGAATTTGGTGGCGATGAAGACCTTGTCGCGGCGGTCGTGGAAGGCCGCTCCGAGCAGCTTTTCGTTTGCGCCGTTGCCATAGACGTCGGCGGTATCGAAATGATCGACGCCGAGTTCGATCGCGCCCTGCAGCAGCGTGACGGCATCCGTTTCGGACATCGGCTGGCCGTAGGCGAAGGACATGCCCATGCAGCCGAGCCCGATGGCGTTGACGGTTGCCCCATTGCGTCCGATCCGGCGTTTGATCATGGCTTTCTCTCCTGTTCGGCGTGCGCCGCGCAAGCGGCCGCTCTCGTCCCATGCCTATCATGGGAGCGCCCGCCCGCGCGAAACACGCTTCGGCGAGCCGCTGGATCACGGTGATTTTGGATCGGTTCCATCCAAAATCCTGAACTGTGACCTCATTCTAGCGCGGGGAGCGGGATGACCGGCGGCCGGCGGCTTGCCGCTTTTCCTCCTCTCGCTCTAAGACGAAAGCGATAAGCCAAACCGAAAAAAGTGCTTGGCCCCTGTTCGGTTGCACACGTAAAGTACCGCCAAGGATCGGGCAATGCTCCAGCCGCGCGGCGGCGGGGTTAATAAGCCGTTTGGGCACGCCTGGCCGGGAGGAAACATGAAACAGCCATTCTCGCGGACTCCGCGCGGCGCTTGGCGGCATTGCGCCGGCCGGCATCACATCCAGATCATATAGACGGGCCGGGATTTATGGCATCGGTCGATATCAGGCGCGTGACGAAGCAATTCGGTTCGCATCCCGTGATCCATGGCGTCGACATCGCCATTGCCGATCATGAATTCGTCGTGCTCGTCGGCCCGTCCGGCTGCGGCAAGTCCACCCTGCTGCGCATGATCGCGGGGCTGGAGCAGATCTCCGGCGGGGAGATCGTCATCGGCGGGCGCGTCGTCAACGACGTGCAGCCGAAAGAGCGCGACATCGCCATGGTGTTCCAGAATTATGCGCTCTACCCGCATATGACGGTGCACGATAATATGGCCTTCAGCATGAAGTTGCGCGGCGCGCCGCAGGCCGAAATCACCGAGCGCGTCAACAAGGCGGCCGACATCCTCGCCCTGACGCCGCTGCTGCAGCGCTATCCGCGGCAATTGTCCGGCGGCCAGCGCCAGCGCGTGGCGATGGGCCGGGCGATCGTGCGCGATCCGCAGGTCTTCCTGTTCGACGAGCCGCTATCCAATCTCGATGCCAAGCTGCGCGTCGCCATGCGCACCGAGATCAAGGCGCTGCACCAGCGGCTGCGCACCACCTCGATCTACGTCACCCACGATCAGGTCGAGGCGATGAGCATGGCCGACCGCATCGTGCTGATGCGCGACGGCGTCGTCGAGCAGATCGGCTCGCCGCTCGAACTTTACGACCATCCGGCGAACGTCTTCGCGGCCGGCTTCATCGGCTCGCCGGCGATGAATTTCCTGCCCGGCATGCTGCGCCGCGCGGGCAATGAACTGCATGTCGAGACCGCGCGGGGCATCCGCCTGCCGCTGCCGTCCAATGCGGGCGGCACGGACGGGCAGAAGGTCATTTACGGCGTTCGGCCCGAGCACCTGTCGCTCGGCGGCGAGGGCATCCCGGCGACGGTCGCCGTGGTCGAGCCGACCGGGGCGGACACATTCGTCTATAGCGAAGTCGGCGGCGTGCCGGTCTGTGCCACGTTTTCCGAGCGCCACGCTTTCGAGCCGGGCAAGCAGATCGTGCTGAAGCCGCAGCTCGAGACGGTGCATCTTTTCGATGAAGCCAGCGGGGTGGCCATCCGCAACGCCTAGGCCAGGCAAAAAGAACCGAACGCGAAGGGCGGCCCAGAGACCGCCTTCAATCCAAGGGAGAGACGAGCATGACGAAATTCACCAGGCGCGATGCGCTCAAGCTCGGTGCTGGCGCGACCGCCGCCGCCGGCCTCACGAGCATGTTCGGCGCCGCGCCGGCCGCCGCCCAGGACGCCTTCACGCCGGAAGCCGGCGCGAGCTTGCGCGTGCTGCGCTGGTCGCCTTTCGTGAAGGGCGATGAGGAAAGCTGGATCGCCAACACCAAGAAATTCACCGAAAAGACCGGCGTCGAAGTCCGCATCGACAAGGAAAGCTGGGAAGACATCCGCCCGAAAGCCGCCGTCGCCGCCAATGTCGGCTCAGGCCCGGACATCATGTTCGTCTGGTTCGACGATCCCTTCCAATACCCGGACAAGTTGCTCGACGTCACCGACCTCGCCGCCGGCCTCGGCAAGAAATATGGCGGCTGGTATGACGGCCCGGCCGCCTACGCCACCAAGGACGGCCGCAATATCGGCCTGCCGCTCGCTGTCATCGGCAACGCGGTTTGCTATCGCGAAAGCTGGGTGAAGGAAGCCGGCTTCTCCGAATTCCCCAAGGACACCGCCGGGTTCCTGGAACTGTGCAAGGCGCTGAAGGCGAAAGGCCATCCGGCCGGCTTCCCGCATGGCCACGCGGTCGGCGATGGCAACAACTACGCGCATTGGCTGCTCTGGAGCCATGGCGGCAAGACCGTGGACGAGAGCGGCAAGGCCGCGATCAACAGCCCGGAGACCATCGCCGCGCTGAAATACGCCGCCGAGCTGTACAAGACCTTCATCCCCGGCACCGAGAGCTGGCTCGACGTCAACAACAACCGCGCTTTCCTCGCCGGTGAAATCGGCCTGACCGCCAACGGCGTCTCGCTCTATTACGCGGCCAAGAACGATCCAAAGCTCGCCGACATGGCCAAGGATATCAGGACCACGGCCTTCCCGGTCGGTCCGGTCGGCAAGCCGGTCGAGCTGTACCAGACGACCTCGACGGTGATCTTCAAATACACGAAGTTCCCGAAAGCGGCGCAGGCCTATCTGCAATTCATGTTCGACGATGCGCAGATGAATGCCTGGATCCAGGCATCGAGCGGCTATTGCTGCCAGACGCTGAAAGCCTATGCCGCCAACCCGGTCTGGACCGCCGACCCGAACCATGCGCCTTACGCCAAGGCGTCGGAGCAGTTGCGCCCGAACGGCTTTGCCGGCCCGCTCGGCTATGCCTCCGCCGCCGTGATGGGCGACTATGTGCTGGTCGACATGTTCGCCGAGGTGGTGACCGGCCAGCGCACGCCGGAAGAAGCCGCCAAGCGCGCCGAAACGCGCATCAACCGGTATTATAAGGTCTGATTTTGAGGCTGAGCTTGTTGCCTACCCCTCACCCACCCGCCTGACGGCGGGAGCCCTCTCCCTCAAGGGGAGAAGGCAATTAAGGCGCCTCTCGTCTTTTTGCCCTCTCCCCTCGCGGGAGAGGGCGGGCGCCGGAGGCGACCGGGTGAGGGGGGCGGCAGGCACAGAATTGAAGTGGCGCCCCCGCCGCCATCCGGGAATTCCCCGGGATTGCTGAAGGTCAACGTGCAGAAGCCAAATGCCATAGCAGCCGATGCGATCACGGCAGGCGCTCAGCCGCCGGCCCGCTCGTGGCTGTCCAAAGCGCTCGAGGGACGCAATACGCTCGGCGGGCTGTTCATGCTGCCCGCCGCCGCCGTGCTGCTGATCTTCCTGACCTATCCGCTGGCGCTCGGCGTCTGGCTCGGCTTCACCGACACCACCATCGGCCGCCCCGGCCAGTTCATCGGCCTCGAAAACTACGAAGCGCTGTGGGACGACACCGTCTTCTGGCTGGCCGTGTTCAATACGCTGCTCTATACCAGCGTCGCCTCGGTGTTCAAATTCGCGCTCGGCCTCTGGCTGGCGCTGCTGCTCAACGAGCGGCTGCCCTTCAAGGCTTTCATCCGCGCCATCGTGCTCTTGCCATGGGTGGTGCCGACGGTACTTTCGGCGATCGCCTTCTGGTGGATCTACGACGCGCAATTCTCGATCATTTCTTGGGCGCTGATCCAGATCGGCCTCATCGACGCGCCCATCAACTTCCTCGGCGACGCGACCAATGCGCGGGCATCGGTGATCGCCGCCAATGTCTGGCGCGGCATTCCCTTCGTCGCCATCACGCTGCTGGCCGGCCTGCAAACCATCCCGCAATCGCTCTATGAGGCGGCGACGCTCGACGGCGCCTCCTCCTGGCAGCGTTTCCGCTACATCACCCTGCCGATGCTGACGCCGATTATCGCCGTGGTGATGACCTTCTCGGTGCTGTTCACCTTCACCGACTTCCAGCTCATCTACGTGCTGACGCGCGGCGGCCCGGTGAACGCCACCCATCTGATGGCGACGCTGTCCTTCCAGCGCGCCATTCCCGGCGGACAGTTAGGGGAGGGCGCGGCCATCGCCGTCGCCATGATCCCGTTCCTGCTGTCGGCCATCCTCTTCAGCTATTTCGGCCTGCAGCGCCGGCGCTGGCAGCAAGGCGGACGCGACGCATGAGCACCCTCAATCCCCCCGGCGCCGCCGATAGCGGCCAGAGCGACAATGACGGCATGCGCTATCTCGACAGCGGCATGCGCCGGCTGGTCACCGTCTATCTGCCGCTGACCGTGTTCATGATCGTGCTGCTGTTCCCGTTCTATTGGATGGCGATCACCGCCTTCAAGCCGGACCACCAGCTCACCGACTACAAGAACTACAGCCCGTTCTGGGTCTGGGACCCGACGATGCGGCACATCAACTACCTGCTGTTCGAGACCTCCTATCCGCACTGGTTCTGGAACACCATCGTCATCTCGGTCGCCGCGACCGCGATCGCGCTCGCCTGCTCGGTGTTCGCCGCCTATGCCATCGAGCGGCTGCGCTTCACCGGTTCGCGCTATGTCGGCCTCGGCATTTTCCTCGCCTATCTGGTGCCGCCCTCGATCCTGTTCATTCCGCTCGCCTTGATGGTGTTCAAGCTCGGCTTGTACGACTCGCCCTTCGCGCTGATCCTGACCTATCCGACCTTCCTCATTCCCTTCTGCACCTGGCTGCTGATGGGCTATTTCCGCTCGATCCCGTTCGAGCTGGAGGAATGCGCACTGATCGATGGCGCGACGCGCTGGCAGATTCTCACCAAGATCACCCTGCCGCTCTCGGTGCCGGGGCTGATCTCGGCGGGCATCTTCGCCTTCACCCTGTCATGGAACGAGTTCATTTACGCGCTGACCTTCATCCAGTCCTCGGAGAACAAGACCGTGCCGGTCGGCGTGCTGACCGAGCTGGTCCGCTCCGACGTCTATGAATGGGGATCGCTGATGGCGGGTGCGCTCTTCGGCTCGCTGCCCGTCGTCATCCTTTACTCCTTCTTCGTCGAGCATTACGTGTCGAGCATGACCGGCGCGGTGAAGGAATAGACCGGACGGGGCAAGGGCGCTTATAAATGTCAGGCATGGACGG
Organism: Rhodomicrobium sp. R_RK_3; assembly: GCF_002198715.1. GTDB lineage: Bacteria > Pseudomonadota > Alphaproteobacteria > Rhizobiales > Rhodomicrobiaceae > R-RK-3. The sequence continues at coordinate 140,328 of NZ_MWLK01000039.1, forward strand.
AGGCTTCGGCCGTCCCCTCTCCGAACGGGGGAGGAAGCCTGCTGTGCTGCTTATACGAATTCGGCCCGAGTGGCCTCAGTCACGGAGACGCAAGAGCAATGACCCAGAACGGTAAAGGCCGCCCGCTGCGCAGCACTTTGTGGTGGGACAACCCGGCCGATCCGGGCATGACGGCGCTCTATCTCGAACGCTACCTGAATTTCGGCCTGACCCGCGAGGAGCTGCAATCCGGCAAGCCGATCATAGGCATCGCCCAGACCGGCAGCGACCTGTCGCCCTGCAACCGCCATCATATCGAGCTGGCCTCGCGCGTCCGCGACGGCATCCGCGCCGCCGGCGGCGTGCCGCTGGAATTTCCGGTCCACCCGATCCAGGAGACCGGCAAGCGCCCGACCGCCGCGCTCGACCGCAATCTTGCCTATCTCGGCCTCGTGGAAGTGCTCTACGGCTATCCGCTCGACGGCGTCGTGCTGACGACGGGTTGCGACAAAACCACGCCAGCCATGCTGATGGGCGCGGCGACCGTCGATATTCCGGCCATCGTGCTGTCGGGCGGCCCAATGCTCGACGGCCATTTCGAGGGCAAGCTGGCCGGCTCCGGCACGGTCGTGTGGGAAGCGCGCCGCCGCCACGCCGCGGGCGAGATCGACTACGACACCTTCATCGAGATGGTCGCCGGCTCCGCGCCGAGCGTCGGCCATTGCAACACCATGGGCACGGCCTCGTCGATGAACGCCATGGCCGAGGCGCTCGGCATGACGCTGCCCGGCGGCGCGGCCATCCCCGCGCCCTATCGCGAGCGCGGCCAGAACGCCTATGAGACCGGCAAGCGCATCGTCGCCATGGTGCATGAGGATTTGCGGCCCTCGCACATCATGACCCGGCAGGCTTTCGAGAACGCCATCGTCGTCGCCTCCGCCATCGGCGCTTCGACCAATTGCCCGCCGCATGTCAACGCGATCGCGCGCCATATCGGCGTCGAGCTGGTCAACGACGACTGGGACCGCATCGGCTACGACATCCCGCTGCTGGTCAACATGATGCCGGCGGGCGAATATCTGGGCGAATCCTATCATCGCGCGGGCGGTCTCCCCGCCGTCATCGCCGAGCTGATGCGGCACGGCAAGATCCATCGGGGCGCGCTGACGGTCACCGGCCGCAGCATCGGCGAGAACAATGAAGGTGCCAGGATCACCGACTCCAAGGTGATCCGGACGTTCGAGGATCCGCTGAAGCAGCAGGCGGGTTTCGCCGTATTGAAGGGCAATCTGTTCGACAGCGCCATCATGAAGACGTCGGTGATCTCGGAGGATTTCCAGCGCCGCTACCTGCGCAAGAAGGGCGACGAGAACGCCTTCGAGGGCCGCGCCATCGTCTTCGACGGCCCGGAGGATTACCATCAGCGCATCAACGAGCCCGGCCTCCAGATCGACGAGAATTGCCTGCTGATCATCCGCAATTGCGGCCCGGTCGGCTATCCCGGCTCGGCCGAGGTGGTGAACATGCTGCCGCCGGACGCACTGGTCAGGCGCGGCATTTCCGAACTGCCCTGCATCGGTGACGGCCGCCAGAGCGGCACCTCGGGCAGCCCGTCGATCCTGAACGCCTCGCCGGAAGCGGCGGTCGGCGGCGGCTTGGCGCTGTTGCAGACCGGCGACTGGATCCGCATCGACCTGAACAAGCGCAGCGCCAATCTGATGGTCTCGGACGCGGAGTTGGCGCAGCGGCGCAAGGATTACAAGCTGCCGGAACTGGTCAACCAGACACCCTGGCAGGAGATCTACCGCTCCATGGTCGGCCAGCTCGACGGCGGCGGCGTGCTGGAGAACGCGGTGAAATACCAGAAGGTCGCCGAGACCTTCGGCGTCCCGCGCAACAATCACTGACTGCGGACGGGCAAGCCCCGCACGCCACCACACTCACAGATGTCATCCCCGCGAAGGCGGGGATCCAGTAAAGGGCAACATTCGTTGTAGGCACGGCCTGAACGCGAGCGCTGCGGAGTACTGGATCCCCTCCTGCGCGGGGATGACAACAAGAAGGACTTGGGAGGTCGTCCATGCGCATCGTCATCACCGGAGGCACAGGGTTCGTCGGACGCAAACTGGCCGAGCGGCTGCTGCGCGACGGCGCGGCGGCGGGGCCGGGCGGCGCGCGGCAGGAAATCTCCGAGGTCGTGCTGTTCGACCAGGCCGAGCCGATGCCGCCCATCGAGCCGACCAACCGGCTGAAAATCGTCACCGGCGACATCACCGACGCCGCTCAGGTCGAGGCGCTGATCACGCCCGGCACTGGCAGCATCTACCATTTCGCCGCCGTGGTCAGCGCGGGCGCGGAGGCCGATCTCGATCTCGGCTATGCCGTCAATCTCGACGGCACCCGGCATGTGCTGAACGCCGCGCGCAAGCTCCCGGCGCCGCCGCGCGTGGTGTTCGCCTCCAGCGCCGCCGTCTATGGCGGCGAGCCGCCGCTCACCGTCGACGACGAGACGCCGCCGACGCCGCGCACCTCCTACGGCGCGCAGAAGGCGGCGGGCGAACTGTTCGTCAACGACTACACGCGGCGTGGCATCGTCGATGGACGCTCGGTGCGCCTGCCGACCATCGTCGTGCGCCCCGGCCGGCCGAACAAGGCGGCCTCCACCTTCGCCTCCTCGATGCTGCGCGAGCCGCTGGCGGGGCAGACCGCAATCTGCCCGGTCTCGCCGGCCTCGCGCATGGCGATCCTGTCGCCGCGCCGCCTGATCGACTGCCTGATCGCGCTGCACGAGATGGACGGCGACGATCTCGGCTTCAACCGCACGGTGCTGCTGCCATCGATCAGCGTCAGCATCGGCGAGATGGCGGATTCGCTGCGCCGCATCGGCGGCGAGGCGGCGGCGGCCCGCATCCTGTGGGAGCCCGACCCATTCATCCAGAAGATCGTCGATGGCTGGCCGGGCGCGATGCTGGCCCAGCGCGCCGAATCGCTCGGCTTCAAGGCGGACGCCAATATGGACGAGATCATCACCGCCTTCATCGAGGACGATCTTCCCGCGCAGAGGCGCTTAGTCGCGGGCGGCTGACGCTCTCATCGCATTCCCGCGAAAGTGCCGGCGAAGACAGTGAGAGCGCGGCGCTATTCGCATCGGCGAGCGTCGGGCGGGCGATCGCCAGCGGCGTACCGACTCCATCATCGGAGAGCCCGCCTGAACGCGGGGATGCCAAGGACTGTCGCGCGTCTTCGCCCAGAAAAAAAACGGGGCGCAAGGCCCCGTTTTAAGCTCACAGTTTGCGGGCCGCTTATTTCAGCGGTTCTTCAGAGCCGTCCTGGAAGTGATAGGTCAGGCGCGCGCGAGCAACGAACAGGTCGTTGTCGTCGTCGTGGGACAGCTTGAGCTGGTTGCACCACTTTTCCCACGTCTTGCTGTCATCGCCGTCGCCGAAGCCGTAATACAAGCCCTCGACGCCGATGCTCCAGTTGGAAGCCAGCTTGTATTCGACGCCGCCGCCGACGACAAAGCCCACTTCGCTGTCGCCGCCGAACTCGACACTTTTCTTGAACGGGCCGAAAGAGCCGACAACTTCCGTATCGTCGAAGCCGGCGAAAGCGACGCCCGCCGTTGCGTAGATCAAAAGATTATCGAACGCATAGCCGAGACGGGCGCGCAAGGAAGCCAGATAGTCGATCCCGTCGCCGAAGCTGGCGTCGGCTTCCAAACCGTACACCCGGGCGCCGTCTTGCCAATTATAGCCGACATGAACGCCGCCGATCAGCGTGGTGTCGTCGTCTTCTTCGGAGAACTTGACCTTCGTCAGCTCTTTCCAGTTCGACCAGTCGCCCTTGCATTCGCCGCGGCAGCCCCTTTGTTTGCTCCGCCAAGCCAGGCTGCTGTCGCCGCTGTCGTTCCAAAGACCGCCAATATGCCCGCCGACATAGAAGCCGCTCCAGATCGGCGCCAGCGGCGCTTCATAGGGCGTGTCCTTATAGGAAAGATCGGCCGCGGCCGCGAAATTTACGCCGCCGAAAAACGCCAGGCTCGCGGCCAGTACCGCCAATTTGCGCATGTATTCCCCACTTCTCTTCTTATTGCCCAAACCAACTCTTTCAAGCGGCGCGAATGCGTCGCCGGAATAACTTTAGGTAAGAAAAGCTAATAGCGGAGTGAACGCAAGTGAGGGAAATATCACAAGGCCTTAATTCGTAATAACTGTGGCAGCATTACGACAAATTAAGCACGGATACAGGGCGGTCTATCTTCTATGCAACTTAAAATTGAAATTGGTGTCTGGTGAAGTACATAGTCCGGCCGTCCCGGGCAGGCCGATGGGAATGAAAAAGGCAGCCAAGCGGGGTACTTGGCTGCCAAAGGCTGTCAGAGATAGAGAGATGACCGATGTTTTTATTTTGATGCTTCGAGAGAATGGTAGCCGTCGAACAGCTTGTAGCTGGCGCCGATCTTGATGGCGTCGAAATCGAGGTCGACTTCGCTCGAGAGGCCCTGCGCCAGCGCGTGGTCTTCCTCGCCGAGGTCGACGTGCGAATATTCGATTCGTGCCGAAAACCGATCGGTGAACGCATGCTCGATACCGACGCCGGCCGTCCAGCCGACATGGGTCTCGTCGCCGTTCAAGATCTCGTGGCCGAGCAAGCTGATGGTCGTCTCGACCTTGCCCCAGGCGACGCCGCCGAAGCCGTAGAAGAGGGTACGACCGGATGCGTAGCCGAGCCGGCCGACCGCGGTGGCGTACCAGTCGAGCTCACGCTCGCTCTGCAGGATGCCGGCCAGAATCGGCTGGGAGCCATCGATATCCGTGCCGTTGAGGCCCAGTTCGACGCCATAGACCCAGTTGCTGTCACGCTGGATGTTATAGCCGACATGAGCGCCATAGATCGCGCCATCGACATCGTAGTCGGTGCTGAACAGCGAGGTGATGAGGTCATCGAAGGCCTTGCCGCCATGATCGAATTTCGGCGTGCCGGAGGTGTCACCGGCGCCGAAGCCGACCGAACCGCCGATATAGAGCCCGGTCCAAGCGAATACGGGGGCGTCATAGGCGGCCGGTGCGTCCTTCAAGGACCCGCCGCGGTCAAGGTCTGCGGAATAAGCCGTCGTGCTCATGCCTGCGAACGCCGCGAGTGCAGCGATCATTGCTTTGCGCATTTTATTTTCCCATCAAAAGTGCCCGAAAACGCATACGCAACAGCAACTTCGGCGGATATGGTCCGCTGAGCGCGCGACAGTATCCGGCGCCCGCTCACCAGGGTTATGATGATTCTTCCATAATATGGTCGCGCTATTTACCATTGTGCAAAGACAAAGGCAGCGATTGTGGCTCCGTTGCCTCAGTTTCGCAAGCTGGCGGCGAGCAAGCATTCCAAATGCAACTTTAGATTGCGCTTCTATACTTGAAGGAAACACGTTGCGCTTGCCGCAGCGCAAGACGGAGGCCGGCTGCGGCATGGATGACGAGGCGCTGTTGGTCACCTCGCGGCGCCATACCTGGACCGAACCCGGCCGGCGACGCCATCCCCCGCGCGCACAAAAAAGCCCTCTCCGGCTAGGGAGAGGGCATTGGTATTCGCTGGAGTCGCGGGGGGACGGCGATGACGCCCGCTCCCCGCGCTTTGCTGGAGCGGCTGGATCAGCCGTTCAGTGCTTCTTTCAATCCCTTGGCAGGGGCGAATTTCGCCACCTTGCTCGCCGGCACATTCACGGTTTCGCCGGTACGCGGATTGCGGGCTGTGGTCGCCTTGCGGTCGGCGACTTTGAAATTGCCAAAGCCCGGCAGGCGAACTTCCTGCCCTTCGAGCAGCGCCGACTGAATGTGCTTGATCACAGACTCAACCGCCACAGCCGCCTTGTCCTTGCCGATCTGCGCATCCTCGGCCACGGCCGCGACCAAATCCGTCTTATTCATGGTTATCCCTTTTCTTCATTCTCCGTAGCATTCCTAAACGCCACCCCGAGCGACGGTTTCTCGCCGTCTCGAAAAGGCTGCCCCGCGCGAAAGCCGGGTGACGTCACGGCGCTCGCCACTGGGGGCAGTCGCGCCGCATTGTCCCGCCAGCCGGTTCACCCGCCCTGACGGAGCCCTACCTTATCCAGATATCTGGATATTTGAAGAACATATTTACCGCTGCCAACACGGAAAATCGAGATACAGCAACGAAAAATGGCAAAAGGCGGCCCCGATCGCTCGGGAGCCGCCTTGATGACCATTTCGCCTAACTGCAATCTTTAGTGGGCGGTGACACCCAGATCGGACGGCAGCGGCACGGCCGGCTGCTGCACGATCACCGGCTCTTCCCACAGGATCGGCTCCGGCTTGCGGGTCAGCGCGATGGCCAGGACCTGCTCCATCCGCGAGACCGGGATGATGCTGAGCTGGTTTTTCACGCTGTCGGCGATCTCGGCCAGATCCTTGGCGTTCTCCTCGGGGATGATCACCGTGTTGATGCCGCCGCGCAGGGCTGCCAGCAGCTTTTCCTTCAGGCCGCCGATCGGCAGCACGCGGCCGCGCAAGGTGATCTCACCGGTCATCGCCACGTCCTTGCGGACCGGAATGCCCGTCATGATCGAGACGATCGCCGTGACCATGGCAACGCCGGCGGACGGACCGTCCTTGGGCGTTGCGCCTTCCGGCACGTGAACATGCAGGTCGCGGCGCTCGAACAGCGGCGGCTCGATGCCGAAATCGATCGCCCGCGAGCGGACATAGGCGTTGGCCGCCGTGATCGATTCCTTCATCACATCCCGCAGATTGCCGGTGACGGACACCTTGCCCTTGCCCGGCATCATCACGCCTTCGACCGTCAGCAACTCGCCGCCGGCTTCGGTCCAGGCGAGGCCCGTCACGACGCCGATCTGATCCTCGCGCTCCGCCTCGCCGTAGCGGAAGCGCGGCACGCCCAGGAAGTCGGCCAGATTGGCCGCGGTGACGTCGGCGCGCGGTGCTCCGCCGCCTTCGATCTCCTTCACCGCCTTGCGGGCGAGCTTGGCGATCTCACGCTCCAGATTGCGGACGCCGGCTTCCCGCGTATAGCGGCGCACCAGCTCGAGCAGCGCATCGTCGCTGACCGTCCATTCCTCTTCCTTCAGGCCATGGCCTTCGCGCTGGCTCGGGATGAGGTGGCGCTTGGCGATCTCCATCTTCTCCAGCTCGGTATAGCCGGCGATGCGGATGATCTCCATGCGGTCCATCAGGGCCGGCGGGATGTCGAGCGTGTTGGCCGTGGTCACGAACATCACGTTGGACAGGTCGTAATCGACTTCCAGGTAATGGTCGTTGAACTCGTTATTCTGCTCCGGATCGAGCACTTCGAGCAGAGCCGAAGCCGGGTCACCCCGGAAATCGGCGCCCATCTTGTCGATTTCGTCGAGCAGGAACAGCGGGTTGACCTTCTTGGCCTTGCGCATTGACTGGACCACCTTGCCGGGCATCGACCCGATATAGGTGCGCCGGTGACCACGGATCTCGGCCTCATCGCGCACGCCGCCGAGCGACATGCGCACGAATTCGCGCCCCGTAGCCTTGGCGATCGATTTGCCGAGCGAGGTCTTGCCGACGCCAGGAGGTCCGACGAGGCAGAGGATCGGGCCCTTCAGCGCATTGGTGCGCTTCTGCACAGCGAGATATTCGACGATCCGCTCCTTGACCTTCTCCAGGCCGTAATGATCCATGTCGAGCGTTTCCTGGGCCTCGGTCAGATCGGTCTTGACCTTGCCCTTGGCGCCCCACGGGATCGACAAGAGCCAGTCGAGGTAGTTGCGCACGACCGTCGCCTCGGCCGACATCGGGCTCATCTGCCGGAGCTTCTTCAGTTCGGCGAGCGCCTTTTCGCGGGCTTCCTTCGACAGCTTGGTCTTCTCGATCTTGTCCTCGAACTCGGAGATATCGTCGCGGTCGTCGCCGTCGCCGAGCTCCTTCTGAATGGCCTTCATCTGCTCATTCAGATAGTACTCGCGCTGCGTCTTCTCCATCTGGCGCTTGACGCGGCTGCGGATCTTCTTTTCGACCTGCAGCACGGAAATCTCGCTCTCCATCTGCATGTAGACGCGCTCGAGCCGCTCGGAAATCGAGGTGATTTCCAGGATTTCCTGCTTCTCGGAGATTTTCACGGCCAGATGCGAGGCGATGGTGTCGGCGAGCTTGGAGTAGTCGTCGATCTGCGAAACCGTGCCGAGGACTTCCGGGGAAATCTTCTTGTTCAGCTTCACATAGCTTTCGAACTGCGCCACAGTCGAGCGCGCCAGGGCCTCGATCTCGTCCTTGGCGCCGATCTGCTCGGCGACGCGTTCGATCTCGGCTTCGAAATAGGCTTCGTTGGCGGTGTAGCGCTTGATGACCGCGCGCGAGGTGCCTTCGACCAGCACCTTGACGGTGCCGTCCGGCAGCTTGAGGAGCTGCAGCACCGAGGCGAGCGTGCCCATGGCGTAGATGGCGTCCGGATCGGGCTCGTCATCGCCGGCATTCTTCTGGGCGACGAGCAGGATCTGCTTGTCGGTGCGCATGACCTCATCAAGCGCCTGGATGGACTTTTCGCGCCCGACGAAGAGCGGCACGATCATATAGGGGAAAACCACGATATCGCGCAGCGGCAGGACCGGGAACACCTCAGCTCTGCCGTCGTTTTCAACCGCGTGCGTGTAGTTTTCGGTCATCTGGGTCTCCCTGCAAAGGCTCTTACGCGTAACTTACGATTGCGCGCATGTTCGCCGGATGAATGAAATGGTCCGGATAAGGATTGTCCGGAGGAATCTTGGCGTTGGCACGTGAGGCTCCCCCAACACCTTGGCTTGCCCAGTCCAAGACATTGCTTAGGTGGCTATGCGAAGGGCTGAAATCAACCTGCCGTAAGGCATGCCGAAAGCGCTCTGCAGAGGCGGGCATCGGGCCCCGCACTAGGCGCTCGACTCCCCGGCCCGCTCCGAATAGATGCGCAGCGGCTTGGCTTTACCCTCGACGACTTCAGAACTGATGACAACCTCTTCGACGCCCTTCAGGCCGGGCAATTCGTACATGCTTTCCAGGAGGATGGCCTCCATGATGGAGCGCAATCCGCGAGCCCCGGTCTTGCGTTCGACGGCGCGGCGGGCGATGGCCCCGAGCGCGTCCTCGGCAAGCGTGAGCTGTACGTCTTCCATGTCGAACAGGCGCTGATATTGCTTCAGCAGCGCGTTCTTGGGCTCGCGCAGGATGCGAACCAGGGCGACTTCATCGAGGTCTTCAAGCGTCGCGATCACAGGCAGACGGCCGATGAATTCCGGGATCAGGCCGAATTTCAGCAGATCCTCGGGCTCGACCTGGCGCAGCACTTCGCCGGTCTTCCTATCGTCGGGCGACTGCACATTGGCGCCGAAGCCGATGGCCGTCGATTTGCCTCGCTGCGAGATGATCTTTTCGAGGCCCGAGAAGGCGCCGCCGCAGATGAACAGGATGTTGGTCGTGTCGACCTGCAGGAATTCCTGCTGCGGATGCTTGCGGCCGCCCTGCGGCGGGACGCTGGCAACCGTGCCTTCCATGATCTTAAGGAGCGCCTGCTGCACGCCTTCGCCCGAGACGTCCCGCGTGATCGAGGGATTGTCGGACTTGCGGCTGATCTTGTCGACCTCGTCGATATAGACGATGCCGCGCTGCGCCCGCTCGACATTGTAGTCGGCCGACTGCAGCAGCTTCAGGATGATGTTCTCCACGTCCTCGCCGACATAGCCGGCTTCGGTCAGCGTGGTGGCATCGGCCATGGTGAAGGGCACGTCGAGAATGCGCGCGAGCGTCTGGGCGAGCAGGGTCTTGCCGCAGCCGGTCGGGCCGACGAGCAGGATGTTCGACTTAGCCAGTTCGACGTCGTTGTTTTTCGACGCGTGATTGATGCGCTTGTAATGATTGTGGACCGCGACCGAGAGCACCTTCTTGGCGTGTTCCTGGCCGATCACGTAATCATCGAGAATATGGCAGATTTCGGAAGGCGTCGGCACGCCGTCGCGCGACTTCACGTAGGAGTTCTTATTCTCCTCGCGAATGATGTCCATGCACAGCTCGACGCATTCATCGCAGATGAACACGGTCGGTCCCGCAATGAGCTTGCGGACCTCATGCTGGCTCTTTCCGCAGAAGGAGCAGTAGAGGGTGTTCTTCGTATCGTTGCCGCTCACCTTGCTCATTCGCTTACCTCAGTCCTTCCGGTGAATTCTGACCAATTCACGTAGTTTAATGCCACGTTAATTGCTCCTCCCCGTCAGCCGCCCACCGGAGGGCGCACGGCGACCAGGCGTCAAATCTATTCGGATAATCATCAAGATTTCTCTAATTGCAGGAGCCTGCCGAAAACCGTGCCGGTTCCGGCAGCCAAAGGGCGGGAGAGTTACGCAACCTTGACGAGGCAACACAGGCTCCTGACTACAACCATTCGTCCCGACCGTTAAGACCGCAACCCTGGGTCGGCGAATGGGTTCACGCAGATCGTGAAAAGCACCAATTCAGAGCACCCCCTCACGACCTCGAAACCTATTCTCCGCACCATTCGACCAATTAGTCAACCCGTCCTCTGGGAAGGGTCGGCGTGTTATCTTCGCCCATAACCCGTTTCGATAAGACCTGATCAATCAGGCCAAATTTCTGCGCGCCTTCGGCAGTCATGAAATTGTCACGGTCGAGGGCATCCGCAATGACCTGTACGGGCTGCCCCGTATGTTTTGCATAAACCTCGTTAAGGCGCTGCCTGATCGCCAGAATTTCCTTGGCGTGGCGTTCGATGTCGCTGGCCTGACCCTGGAAGCCGCCGGAGGGCTGATGCACCATGATCCGGGCGTGCGGCAGGGCATAGCGCATGCCCGGCTCGCCGGCGCAGAGCAGCAGCGAGCCCATTGACGCAGCCTGCCCGACGCAGAGCGTGGCGACCGGCGGGCGGATGAACTGCATCGTGTCGTAGATCGCCATGCCGGAGGTGACGACACCGCCCGGCGAGTTGATATACATGGCGATTTCCTTCTTCGGGTTCTCCGCTTCGGCGTAAAGAAGCTGAGCCACGACGAGGGAGGCGAGGTGATCCTCGATCGGCCCCGTTACGAAGATGATGCGTTCCTTGAGAAGCCTCGAATAGATGTCATAAGCCCGCTCGCCGCGATTGGTCTGCTCGACCACCATCGGCACCAAGGTCTGCATATAAAACTCTGCGGGATCGCGCATGTCTGACTCCAAAATTGCGTTGCGGCCGAGCCGCGCGTCTCACCGAAACGCTCGGTGATTCGCGTTAAACAAATCGTTCTGCGCACCCGCTTGGATGGCTATCACTTTTTCTTGTTCTTCCCCGGCTTGGCCTCGGCCTTCTTGGCCGTGCCGTGATCGTGGTCGTGACCGGCGTGGTCATGATCATGATCGTGGTGATGATGGTCGTGATCGTGGTCGTGGTTGCAATCCGGACCATGCACATGGCCATGATCGTGGTCGTGATCATGGTGGTGGTGATGATCATGGTCATGATCGTGGTCATGATCATGACCGGGCAACTCGTCCTGATCCAACTGGAACAGCTCCTCGGCCGGGACCGGCTTGTCGGTTACATCGGCAAGCTCGAGCGAAAAGTCCACCACCTTGTCTTCAAAAAGCGGGGCCCGCAGCTCCATCTGGGCATTCGGGTTCTTCGAATAGAACTCGACGACCTTGCGCTCCTGCCCCGGATATTGCTGGGCCCGCTGCATGATCGCGCGCCGCACCTCTTCATCCGTTACTTTGATCTCGTTGCGCTGGCCGATCTCGGACAGCACCAGCCCGAGCCGTACCCGCCGCTCGGCCATCGTCCTATATTCCTCGCGGGCCTTCTCCTCGGTCGTGCCTTCGTCCTCGAAGCTTTTCTTCGACCGCTCGAAATGCTGCGTCACTTCCTGCCAAACCGCCGCGAATTCGTTCTCGACGAGCGAGGGCGGCAGCTCGAACTTGTGGGCCTCGTCCAGCGCGTCAAGCAGCGAGCGCTTGGCCTTGCTGCGCGATGCATCCGAGTAATCCTTGGCGATCCGCTCGCGAACGGCCTGCCTGAGCTTGTCGATCGACTCAAGGCCAAGAGATTTCGCGAACTCGTCGTCGACGGCAGGGAGAATGGGTTTTGCGACTTCCTTAACCGTTACATCGAACTCGGCAGTCTTTCCTGCAAGATGGGCGGCCTGATATTTTTCCGGGAAGGTCGCCGACACGGTGCGCTCTTCGCCGGTCTTGGCGCCGGCCAAACCTTCCTCGAAACCGGGGATGAACATGCCGCGGCCGAGAATCACCTGCGCGTCGGTCGCGGCGCCGCCTTCGAAGGGTTCGCCGTCGATCTTGCCGATGAAATCCAGCGTCAGCCGGTCGCCGTCTTCGGCGGCGCCGTCCTTGGCCTCATAGGCCATGTTGCCTTCCCGGATCCGCTCCAGCGCCTTGTCGATCTCCTCGGCGCCCACCTCGGCGACCGGGCGCTCGACCTTCAGCTTCTTCAGATCGGCCAGTTCGATCTTCGGCAGCACCTCGAAGGACATGATGAATTCAAGGTCGTGTGCGCCGCTGATGACGCCCTCGACCGTGCCTTCATCTTCCGGCAACCGGATGTTCGGCTGGAAAGCGGGACGCTCGTCGCGGCCGCTGAAGGCCTGAACGCGCGACTCTTCCACCGCCTGTTCGATCACCTCGGCCATGGCCGAACGGCCATAGACCTTCTTGATGTGACCGATCGGAACTTTTCCGGGCCGGAAGCCCTTCAATTGGACCTTATCCTTCAGCTCATCGAGCTTGGCTTTCAAGCGCTCATCCAATTCCGCGGCGCCAATGACGACTTTCAGCTCGCGCTTCAGGCCCTCGGATAGGGTTTCTGTGATTTGCATGGGAGTTCTAACTTCCGAAAAATCGTTATACTGGCTTAAACGGCATCGATTGAGCGCTGGAATATATGGTGCGGGCGGAGGGACTTGAACCCCCACGACTTTCGTCACTGGAACCTAAATCCAGCGCGTCTACCAGTTCCGCCACGCCCGCGAAGGCGCTGCGCCACCGATGTGGCCCCGGTCTATAACACAGCGTTTTTCGCTGCGGCTACAGAATAAATGCTTTACGTATGCTTCCCGCTGCCTTGCGGCAGATCGTGAAAGCAGCGGCAGAAAGGAGGCGCATCCAAGTGGAGATAGCATCATCGGTTCTCGATGCGATCGGGAACACCCCACTCATCCGCCTGCGCGGAGCGTCCGAGGAGACCGGCTGTGAGATTCTCGGCAAGGCCGAGTTCATGAATCCCGGCCAATCCGTGAAGGACCGCGCAGGCTTATTTATGATCGAGGACGCGATCCTCAAGGGCCGGCTCCGGCCCGGCGGCGTCATCGTCGAGGGAACCGCCGGCAATACCGGCATCGGGCTTGCCGTGGTGGCGAACGCGCTCGGCCATCCGACGGTCATCGTCATTCCGGAGAGCCAGTCGCAGGAGAAGAAGGACGCGCTGCGCCTGCTCGGCGCCAAGCTGGTCGAAGTGCCGGCCGTGCCCTATCGCGATCCCAACAACTATATCCGCTATTCGCAGCGCCTCGCCGAGAAGCTGGCCGAGACCGAGCCGAACGGCGCCATTTGGGCGAATCAGTTCGACAATGTCGCCAATCGCGACGGCCATATCCGCACCACCGCCGAGGAGATCTGGGCGCAGACGGACGGCAAGCTCGACGCCTTCATCTGCGCCGTCGGCACCGGCGGCACGCTGGGCGGCGTCTCGATGGGGCTGAAGGCGAAGCGGCGCGACATAATTATCGGTCTTGCCGATCCGGTCGGCGCGGCGCTGTACAGCTATTATACGACGGGCGAGCTGTTCGCGCAGGGCACCTCGATCACCGAGGGCATCGGCCAGGGGCGGATCACCGCCAATCTGGAAGATGTCGAGGTGGACAAGGCGTATCAGATCCCGGATAGCGAGGCGGTCTCGCGCGTGTTTCAGATGCTGCGCCAGGAGGGCTTGTGCCTTGGCGGCTCCAGCGGCATCAATGTGGCTGGCGCGGTGCGGCTCGCCCATGACATGGGGCCGGGCCATACTATCGTGACCGTGCTGTGCGATTACGGCACGCGCTATCAGAGCCGGCTGTTCAATCCTGCCTTCCTGCGGGAGAAGAATCTGCCGGTTCCGGACTGGCTGCTCGAGAATGGCGGTCCGGCAATGCCCCAGGTGTTTGTCGACGTCTAGGCGGCGTTTGGTCCTTTGTCGCCCAGCCGAGGCGGGTGTTAGCGTCTCTCGTTGAACCGAAAAAGATTTGCCGCCGGCCCCTCGGGCCGCGCGGCAGGAGGATTTGGACATGGCTGCTCCCGCGCAATTGCTGGTCGAGACGGACTGGCTCGCCGAGCATCTTGATGCGCCCGGCATCGTCATCCTGGATGCGAGCTTCCACCTGCCCGGCTCCGGCCGCGACGCTGCCGCCGAGTTCCGCGACGCCCATATCCCCGGCGCGGTGTTCTTCGATATTGAGGAGATTTCGGATAGCAGCAGCCCGCTGCCCCATATGCTGCCGCCGCCGGAGAAGTTTGCCTCACGCGTCCGCAAGATGGGCATCGGCGACGGCATGCGGATCGTGATCTACGATTCGACCAACATGTCGGGCGCGGCGCGGGCGTGGTGGATGTTCCGGGTGATGGGCGCCAAGGACGTGGTGGTGCTGAATGGCGGCCTGGCGAAATGGCGGGCCGAGGACCGCACGCTGCAGAGCGGCGAGGCGCGCCGCCGGACGGAGCGCCATTTCACGGCACGGGTGAATTCAGGGCTCGTGCGGGATATTAACGACATGACCCAATTGCTGGACAGCCGGGCGATGCAGATCGTCGATGCGCGCGCCGCGGCGCGATTCGCCGGCACCGGCGTGGAGCCGCGACCGGTTCCCAGGCTGGGACATATTCCGGGATCGAGAAACGTGCCGTTCACGAGTTTGCTGTCCGAAAATGGCACGCTGCGGTCGCCCGAGGAGATTGCCGAGATCTTCGCGGCGAGCGGGGTGGACGTGTCGAAGCCCGTCGTGGCGAGCTGCGGTTCGGGCGTGACCGCCTGCGTGCTGGCGCTCGGGCTGGCGCGTGTCGGCAATGAGACCGCAGCAGTCTATGACGGGTCGTGGGTCGAATGGAGCGAGTCGGACCGGCCGATCGAGACCGGGTCCTGATGCGCAAGCACGCCGCGCTCAGGGGCACCTTGCGGGCGGTCAAGCCAATAGGCCCCGGCTCTGCCGGCCGGGGCGACGAAGAATAAGATGCTTTGGAATCATCGCGGCGGCGCGGATGCGCGGCGATGCGTTCAGGCCCAGAGCGACTTGCGCATCCGGTAGGCGGCGGCGACGTAGCCGATCAGGCCGCCGATGCTGACGATGACCCAATAGGTCGGCAGCGCGCGCTGCGTCATGGCCGTCGGCGAAATATCGGTGAAAAGCGAGGCGATGGCCATCGACAGAATCAGGGCCGCCAGGATGATCCCGGTCGGCGCCAGCGGCGCGCGATAGGCTTCCAGGAAACTCAGCTTATAGCGCTTGCGGAGCGAGCCGACGGCGGAAAGCCAGCCGAGCAGGAAACCCGCCGCGCTGCCTATGAGGAGGCTCTGCCAGGGCACCAGCCCCAGCTTGACGCCGAACATAATGCCCGCCATCAGCCCGAGCCCGGTCAGGAACAGCGAGTAGAAGGTCGCGCGCAGCACGGCGCCCCAGCCCGGCGCGGTCTTTTCCGGCACGATTTCGGCGGGGATATAGTCTTCGCGCGGCTCGATTCGCGGCGTGAAGGCATGGTCGCCGGGAGGCGTGCTGGGCGGATCGGCGGGCGCGGCCATCATCATGATGGGCGAACGCAGGCGTGCGGCAGCTTCCGCCTCCTCTTGCTGCCGGACCATATCGGGATCCATCGGCTGCTCCTTGCTGGCGAAAGTTGAAACGCGCGTGACGCGCAAGCGGAATGTGAATTCAGTCAAGCAGCAGGCGCGGCGCAAATCAAGCGGCAAGGCGGGATGTGCTCAACTATCAGCCGGAGATTGCACCGGATGCGGACAAAGTCTGAAATTTCCGATTCGCCGATGGATGCCGGCCGGACGGTCGAGATGCGATTCGAAAGCGGACTCGCTTGAAAAGGCCCTCGGACGAGTGCGGCGCCAGCCACGAACGGCAGCCGGACTCCCTCTCCCTTGGGAGAGGGCGGGGGTGAGGGGTTCGTGAAGCAGCCGATAGTCTACAACCCCTCACCCGGCACGCTTCGCGTGCCACCCTCTCCCCTTGGAGAGGGTTGAGCTGCAGCAAGGGGCGGCGCACCACCCTAGCCCAGAACCCCGTCCGCGAATGCCCGGATCAGCATGTGCGAGATCGACAGAGGCGGCGGCACGAAATGGCCGCGCGGGTGGACCTTGTCCAACATCTGCCGCACTTCCTCTCGGCCGAACCACCGCGCTTCCGGCATCTCGACCGGATCGAGCGTCAGATCGGAATTCAGCGCCTCGCCCCAGCAGCCGATCATAAGCTGGTGCGGGAAGGGCCAGGGCTGGCTCGCCACATATTCGACGCGGCCGACGCGGATGCCCGCCTCCTCCATGATCTCGCGGCGGACGGCGGTCTCGATGTCGTCGCCCGGTTCGACGAAGCCGGCCAGCACCGAATACATATTGTCCTGGAAACGTGGCTCGTGGCCCATCAGGCACTGCCCGTTCTGGGTGATGAGCATGATGACGGCGGGGTCGGAGCGCGGAAAATGCAACTGGCCGCAGGCCCAGCAATCGAGCCGCCACCCGCCCTCGCGCAGCTCGAGCTTGCCGCCGCAGCGCGAGCAGCAGCGGTTCGTCGCGTGCCAGGCGGCAAGACCACGCATCTGGGCGGCGAGCGTCAGCTCGGCGGGCGGCATCTCGCCCTGATTGGCCAGCGTACGCAGATCGACCAGCGGCGCGAAGGTCTCGGCGCCGTCGGGCAGGCGCGCCGCTTCCGAGGGCGATAGGCAGAGGGCGAAGAGCGGCGCGCCGTCCTCCGCGATGCCGAGGAAGCTTGCCCCGGCCATCTCGAGCCCTACTGAGCCAAGCTCTCGGGCGGTGAACGGGCGCAGCCGCGTCTTGCTGCGGTCGGGATCGGAGCGGATCGCGAATTTCAGGTCGATCAGCAGGAATAACCGGGCCTCAGGCGAGGCCCGCTGCGTGTCGAGCCATTCGGTATCCCGGCGCTTTTCGGCGGCGCGGTCGAAAGCGGTCTGAGCGGTGATATGCGGAATGATGAGCTGCGGCCGGTCTGTCATGGCGGACAGTCTATCAGCTCGACGGGATGGCTGCCACGAGCGGGAGGTTGCCGGTGGCGGCACGCTTTTCCAGTTCGTTCAGCGCCCATTGATAGCTGAGATCCTTCAGCCGGCTATGCTCGCGCCACGCCATCACATCGGTGCCGGAGGGGATCGGCGCGGCCAGCAGCATGTCGAGCGGCCCGAGCCATTCCTCCTCGTCGCCCGCGCGGTCGTTCAGCACGGCGAGCAGATTCTCGAAGGAGGGCAGGCCCGGCTCGTCCGGCTTGGGCTGCCAGGGCAGGCGGAAGGCGGCCTGCTTCTTCTGCCATGCCGGCAGGTCGCGGTAGCGTACCGGCGATTTACCGAAGGGCGCAAGCGCGGCCTTGGCCACCACATTCGGCCCGGCATTCAGCCGGTGCATCGGCTGCAAGGGCGGCGGGGTGATGACGCTGCCATCGGTCAGCATCTGCCCCTCCTCGTCGACGAAGGGCGGCAGCAGGCCGGGAAACGGCCAGTTCGCCCGCACCGCAACCTGGAGATTGCCGAGGCTGTGGATGTGCGAATCGCCGGTCGAGAGATTGGCCGAGGCGGCGTAATACGGCACCGGCATGTCGGCCAGATCGGTGTCGGGGAAATGCTTCAGGATCAGCCGGTCGAGCGCGCGCTGGTCATAGAGGCTGAACAGCGGCCAGTTCTTGCGGCGCAGCGCCCGGCGGTCGACCATGATCTCGGTGACGAGCTGGTCGACATCGTCGGGGTCCATGCCGAGCGCGAGGCAGGCCGCGACCGCCGCGCCCGCGCCGGTGCCGCCGAAACAGTCCGGCTCGAAGCCCGACGCCTGCACAGCCTTGAAGATGCCGAGCGCCGCCGCGCCGAACACGCCCGAGGCCGTCGCGAAATAGCCGGTCGACTGGCCGAGCATGAAGCGGGCGAGCCGTTCGAAATCCTTGGCCGCGTTCGGCCGCAGGTGATGGTGCGAGCGGACGGGCCGATATTCCAGCCATCGCCGCGTGCCGGAGATGGCGACGCCGCGCCTCGGATCGTGGAACAGCGCCAGCCGGCAGGCATCCGCGCCGCGCATTTCGAAGGCCAGTTCCTCGACCGGCCCGAGCGGCACCGGCGTGCCGAGCCGGCCGCCATCATGCGTGCCGATCAGGCAGATTTCGTCGGCCTCGGCGATGGCGCGTTCGGTCCATGGCGTCGGCTCGGCGTCGGTGACGAGGATGATGACGTCGAAGCGGCTCTCCTGCTCCTTCAGCCAATGCACGACCTGCGGATCGTCGAGCGCGATGCCGCCGGGCAGATCCTGGCCGAGCCCTTCCGAGGACAGGATCTGGCATTCGGCGCGCTGCTCGATGGCGTGAGCGAGGCGGTCGGCGAAATCGGGCGGCACCGGATCGCTGCCGGCCGGGCAGATGGCGAGCGAGCGGGCGCGGTCGGCCGAGACGCGCGGGCGGGCGGGCAGCTTGCCTTCGCGCGGGCGGATCAGGCTGCTGATCGCGCCTTGCCAGACCTCCGGCGCGCTTTCGGCGAGCGCCTTAAAACTCTCCCATTCGAGCTTGAGCACGATGCTGGCGCGCACGGCGGTGATGCTGGTGACATGCGGCTCGCGGGCGAAGAAGGCGGTCTCGGCGAGCACCGCGCCGGGGCCGAGTTCGGCCCGCGCCGGTTCGGTGGCGAAGCGCGACGTGCGCAGCCGCCCGGAGGTGACGATGTAAAGCGCTTCAGGGACGTCGCCGGCCTTGACCAGGGTCTCGCCGCGCTCGATGGTCTGCAGATGGCATTCAGCGTAAAGGCGCTTCAACACCTTGTCCGACATGGCCTCGAAAGCACGCACGCTCTTCAGCCATTCGGCCGGAGATTTGTGCCGCATTCTTTCAAAACCCGCCATGCCCGCCGTCCAGTTCGCTGATTCCTCTGATTAGCTGATCCGCAGGGAAATGCCTATGGCGTATGCGGCTGCGGGCGCGAACCGGTGGATATCGGCGGCCGGACTGGGGTCGCGGGGGGAGTGCGCCCCGGCTCCGCCGCCGGGGCGATGAGTTTGGGCTTAAGCCGCCGCGAACATCTCCTCGACATGTTCCCAGTTGACGAGATTGTCGAACCAGGCTTCGAGATATTTCGGCCGCGCATTGCGGTAGTCGATGTAATAGGAATGCTCCCAGACATCGACGCCGAGCAGCGGCTTGGCGCCATGCACCAGCGGGCTCTCGCCATTGGCGGTCTTCATGACTTCCAGCTTGCCGTCCTTCAGCGCCAGCCATGCCCAGCCGGAGCCGAACTGGCCCTTGCCGGCCTCGATGAAGACCTCGCGGAATTTGTCGAAGCCGCCGAGATCGCTATCGATCCGGGCCTGCAGCGAAGCGGGCAGCTTGCGGCCGCCGCCGCCGGGCTTCATCCACTTCCAGAAATGGATGTGGTTGTAATGCTGGCCGGCATTGTTGAAGAGCGCCTGATTGGTGCCGAAGGATTTCTGCACCACCTCTTCCAGCGGCAGCCCCTCCAGGCCCGACCCGGCAAGCAGCTTATTGCCGTTATCGACATAGGCAAGATGGTGCTTGTCATGGTGGAATTGCAGCGTCTCGGCGGACATGTAGGGCTGCAGCGCATCATAGGCGTAGGGAAGTTCGGGGAGTTCGAATGCCACGGGTTGCTCTCCTTTTATCTGGCTAGCGACATGACCCGCACCGTAGACTTCGGCGGCTGGCGTGGCAAGCGCGGAGGAGAAAAGAAAGGGGGCATGGAAACCCTGTATTCCATGCCCCTGAATGCTGCCGAGGAAAGCTTCGTTGGATGACACAGGGATACGATAAGGTCAGGCTAGCGGCCGCGCGCTGAACGCCTCATGAATGCTCCATTCACACAGGATTCAACCGTCGCGCCCGGCCGGCTCGCGGTCATTTGAACAGCGGCTGCAGCTCGGTGAACTCGGCGGTGCCGGCCTTTTCCAGCCATTCCCAGATCACCGTCTCGCCGTCGACGATATGGGCGCCGCATTGGCGCAGCCGCGCCAGCGCCAGGTCGCGCCGCGCCGCGTTCCGCGCGCCGACCGCGTCGGCGGCGACGAACACCTCATAGCCGTCGACGATCATATCGAGCGCGGTTTGGGCGACGCTGACATGCGCCTCGATGCCGGCGATGACGATCTGGCCCCGCCCGGTGTCGCGCGTCTCCTCGAAATGGCTGCGCAGGGCCTCGTCATGCAGGCAGGAGAAGTGCATCTTGGCGAGCACAGCGGCGTCACCGGCAAGCTCGCGCCGGAGCGCGGCGGCGGTGTGGCCATGCTCCTTCGGCGCCTGTTCCGAAACCGTGACCGGAACCTTCAACAGCTTGGCGGCCTTGATCAAGCGCGACGCGTTTTGCACCAGTTCTTTACCGCCGGAAATGGGCGCTAATACTTTATCTTGTATGTCCACGATGAGAAGCTGCGACATCTTCCGTTGCAGGCGCATCATTTGCCGTAACTCTCATCGGCTGACTGGCGGGCTCATTGTCGGCTAAGGATCGAGACTAACGCAAATTGACTGATTATTGAAGGCTAACCGGCGATTTGCCGCGCGCCCGCCGCATTGAGCTTGGCGGGCTCGGCGGGGGCGGGGGGAAAGCAGGCCGGCGACCGGGCGGCGGCGGAGGAGAGGCTTGATTTTGCCCGGCGGGGCGGCCAATCTCCCCGCGTCAAGAACGGTTTTCCGAAACGGCACACCATGATTCTTCCCAATGCCGCGTTGCTGGGCGCGAATGCGGACGGCGCGCAGCCGGTGCAATCCGGCGGCAAATCGAAAAAGCGCGCCCTCGCCAGCCATCTGCTGGTGCTTGCCAGCGCCTCGCCGCGCCGGCTGGCGCTGCTCGAACAGGTCGGCATCGAGCCGAACGCGCTGCGGCCCGCCTCGATCGACGAGACCCCGAAGAAGGGCGAGCGGCCGCGCAGCCTTGCCCAGCGCCTCGCCAAGGCCAAGGCGCTCGCCTCGCGGGAGCGCATCCAGCGCGAGCCGGAGCTGAAGGACGCTTTCGTGCTCGCCGCCGACACCGTCGTCGCCATCGGCCGCCACTCGATCGGCAAGCCGGAATATCTCGACGAGGCCGCCAAGGCGCTGGCGACGCTGTCCGGCCGCACGCATAAGGTCTACACGGCGGTCTGCATCGCCACGCCCGAGGGCAATGTGCGGATGCGCACGGTCGAGACGCGGGTCCGTCTGAAGCGCCTCAACCGCGAGGAGACCGACAGCTATCTCGCCTGCGGCGAATGGCGCGGCAAGGCCGGCGGCTATGCGATCCAGGGCGTGGCGGGCGCATTTGTCGAAAAAATCGTCGGATCCTATTCCAACGTCGTGGGTTTGCCTCTGATCGAAGTTGTCAGCCTCTTGGCCGGTGAAGGTTTCCCGGTCTATTTCAACTGGCTGAACCGAGCCGAGGTCGATGCCGTATGAACCATCAGACTGGCGACGATAAGCAGGACAACAAGAGCGAAGCCGCCGCCAAGCCCACCCCGCGCTGCCCGATCTGCGGCAAGCCGCGCGAGGTGGCTTACCGGCCCTTCTGCTCCAAGCGCTGCGCCGATGTCGATCTCGGCCGCTGGCTGAACGAGCGCTACGTGGTCCCCGGCGACATCGATGCCGACGAGGATGGCGAAGGCGCCCCGGCCACATCGCGGCGTTCGGAGGACGAGAGCGGAGCATAAGATTTGGCGCCGGACGGAGTGTAAATACCGACGCATCTTGTCTGGACAGGTCGCCGCCTATTCCCTATAAACCAATCCGGCCGGCCCTTCGCGCCGCGCCATTGCCCAGGTAGCTCAGTCGGTAGAGCAGCGGATTGAAAATCCGCGTGTCGGTGGTTCGATTCCGCCCCTGGGCACCATTCTTTTCAATGACTTAGCGCGACCGTCCAGGTTTTCTAGACAGGCTTGTCCGGTGTTTCTAGACAAGCACGCTTCTCATTTCGTTCCAGTTCGCCCCTTACGCCCTCCTCTCTCCAATGGTTTCAATTTCCGGATGGCCGCCTTGCTGCGATGTGAGCGATCGGCCTCACGCGAGTAATGTTCGGCCATCTTGCTCGAGCGCTGCCCGAGCACCGCGGCGATGTCTTCGGCCGTCACGCCGGCTTCCGCCAGCACGGTCGCGACCGTGTGGCGCAGGCCATGGAATGTCAGCCCAGCGCCGATGAGCTTCTTGGCCTCCAGTTTTTTCAGCTCCTTGCGAAAGGACGCCCGGAAGCCGCTCTCTGTCCACGGCCTGCCTCGCGAGTTCGCGCACAAGGTAATGGCGTCATGGGTCGGCGCTTCCCGCAGCGCCTGGCGCAGATCTGCGAGCACATGGATATCGATGGCGACCAGGCGCTTGCTGGTTGTGATGTTGATGCAATTGCCGGCGACGACCTTTCGCGGCAGCGTCAGCACATCGCCCTGGCGGATCCCAGTATAAAGCGCGATCGCGACCGGCAGGCGAAGGTGCGGCGCCAGGTTCTCCAGGACCACTTTTCGTTCGGCCATCGTCCAGGGGCGATTGACCGTCCGGGCATCTCGCGGCCGCTTGATCTTTTTCATGTCCCGGGCGGGGTTCGCTGACATCGTGCCCATGCTCATGGCATGGACAAAGAGGATGGAGAGCACACTCCGGATGTAATTGACGAAGCGCCTGCCTCGCTCTTGGCGCCACTGGATCCGCAGCGCGTTCAGCGTGGGCGGGGTGAAGGCGCTGAGATTGGCCTTCCAGAGTGGCCCTAGGAAATCGAAGACCTTCTCATAATCGCTGCGCGTGCGCGTTGTGAGATCTTTGAACTCATCGGTGAGCTTGTAGTTGAGGATCAGCTCTTTGAGGGTGCCCGGCTTGGCATCGAGCTCGGCCCGGTCTTTGGCAACTTTGTCCAGCTCGGCCAGCCGCGAAAAGAATTCGGGCGAACCGAACTCCTCTTTCATCCGTCGACCAGTTGCCCGGTGATAGCAGTAGTATTTGCCGGCCTTCGGCTCGAAATAGCGCTTAATGCCCTGGACGCGCGTCACGGTTGCCGGCATGCCACATCCGCTCTAAATCGTCGCCCTCGACGATAGGGCGGAAATTGTTGATGCTGTCAATCCAGCGATCGAGCGCATGCCGATCGTAGCGGGGAATCCTGGCGAGCAGACTGACCGGCCGCACCGGGCAGGCCTTTTTGAAATTCGATACGCAAAGCCCGCAATAAGCGGCCGCCTGGCTCTGCGACAGAAGGCGCGGCTCAATCGCAGCTCGAGACATCTCGGTCCCCGATCTCGCTCTTGTAGGCTAGCTCGAGCAGCACGTCGCCATGACACGGCCCATCGAGCGGACACCAGCACGCGAGGTTTTTGCCACGCAGCTCGGCGATATGGCTGAAGACATGGTCGCGCGCGGCGCGCTGCTGTGCGACCGGCGTCTTGCAGGTCGGGCAGGTTTGGCCTGCCAGGAGCGCGCGGTAGAGTTCGACACACTCTGCCCGACTGCCGTCCTGCCCAACGATGAATGGATTGCCCCATCTGGTCGCGCGATCGACTTTCACAGTGTTTTCCGGCATGCGCCATCCCTTGGCGCGGCGGAGCTGAATGCGTGTGGGGACAGTCATTTGAGCAATCCTGAGATTTCGTCTAACCAGGCATGGGCTCGGCGCGCTCGGAAGCGGCTGTGTGCCAGCCGCTTCGCGGTTTAGGCGCCGCAGCCGCTTAAGCTGCCGCGTTGTCGGTCGCCGCCTGTTCTGCCGGATGCGGGTCCGCCGCCTCGGCCGACGCCGGGAGGGGCAGTTCGATCAGCTCGACGGATCGCGTGTCGGTGAGGTGAAGCTCCTGCTCGCTATGAGGTGCGATTTCCTCATGGGTGCTTGATGTGCCGCCATCGACCTTGTCATTGATCACGAGCCGGACAGGCCAGTCGTGTGTTTGCACTGTGACTTTCGTCGCCATGTTTTCGTCCTTCTGGTTGGGCTGAACGCATTACAAATTTGGAGGGAGCGGCAACGCCCCGCGTCGGCCGCTCCCCGCCCCCAGGTTGCTGGGAACCCGTTCGGGTGGGGGCTTAACTGATGAGCACGGCCGCCGATTCCTGGCCCTGCGTCTTGGCGTTGGTCGCCTTGCCAATGCCGGTGCAGAGGTAATCGAACAGCGAGTGACGCTGGATCGGATCAGGCACCTCGGCGAGGTACGAAGAGGCGATTTCGCCGAGGGCGGAGAAGATACGCTCCATGTCCTGCGCACCGTGATGATACTGGTTCGCGTGATCGCGGATGGTCTCTTTCAGCGCGATGCCCAGCCGGTGCGAGATCATGGGTGTGCCTTTCGAGTCGTTGATGCGATGAAGCTGCAAACTGCCCGCCCTGGATGGAATTCTTACTGGATTGCCCGCTCGACCAGCTCCAGTCCCCGCTGTGTCAGCCTGGCTCTCCCGCGGCCGTGTGGCATCTCCAGAAGACCCTTCGAGACAAGCGCGTGGACGGCATTCGGGGCGATGCCCCAGCTGCGCGAAAAGCCGCGCTCGATCCAGCCGTCGACCGCATTGTCGACTTCGCGCAGGACCTGCTGCTGGCGAGGCGTCAGCCGTTGGAATTCCTTGCGGGCATCGGCCAGGTTGGTTTCGTCGATCACTTCGGTGAGATGCTCGCTCATGGCTTGTCCATCACGTCGGGGTTGAAGAAGCCGAGGCTGCCCTTCAGCGGCCGGAAGGGCACAGCGCATGCCTCGGTCAGCACGAAGCCATACCTGCCGGCGAACCAGGGTGACGGGTGCCTGCGCACGCAGTCGAGGATCTTCGCCTCGCCGACGATGCCGCCGAACTGCAACTGGTCCGGCGGCGGGCAGGGCGGCAACTCGGGCGCCTCCGGCCGGATGACGTTGTCGTAGAAAACGATGAAGTCCGCGTACTCGACGCGGCTCATGCCCTTGGCCGCGTGGATCAAGAACGGCCCGCGCAGGTTGGTGTGCCAGTCGCGGTTCTCGATGTCCTTACCGGCGTGCAGGATGGCCCAGGCCCAGGGTTGCCGGACGCTGAGGGCATATCGCAGCATGGGATCACCTCTTGTCCGGGAGGCCACAGGCCGCGATGAGCTGGCCGTAGGTGTTGAGATAGCGGGTGACCGTATGATCCCAGCGCTCCGGCATCACGACGTAGGGCAGCGGCTCCTGCGTCAGCGCGTGCGATCGATGGATGAACGCGCCGATGTCGCGCTCGAGGGTGGCGTCGAGCCGGTCGCGGGCGTAGAGGATCGCGTTCGCAAAATCCCCCTGGAGCCGGCCGAAGTCCGGGACCTCGAGGGCGGCCATGATGCGGCCCTTTAGGCTCTCGCGCAGTTGATCGCGCCAGCAAAAGGCGAGCGCCGGCACCGTCATACCCATCTCGGCGGCGCGGGCGATCGGCGGCACATACCCGAGATAGGCATCGCTCGCGTTCAACAGCAGAGCATGCAGCTGCGCCAGCGGCCCCCGACACCGAAGGATCGTCGCCAGCTCCACCGCATACTGCGCGGCCGCAAAGGGGGCATGGCGGCTCTCCGGGAAATAGAACGTCCGGCCGAGGTGGTACGCGAGATCCGTGATCGCAAACTGATCGCCACCTTCAATCGGCGGCCAAATTACCGGCGTCAACCCACTGTAAGCACGCAAATAATAGGCTCGTGCGCAGATTTCTTTTATAATCTGCGGCTTATTAGCGCGCCTAGCGTGAGACGTCAGAACGGTGCTCTGAGGTTTACCCATGTGATATCCTGAAGATTGCTATGCCATTTGGGCGCTTTGGTCCTTGGTTTACTCAGTACGCTGACAGGAACACTTTAGAGAGGGAAATATGACACAATTTGTTACATCTTGGACCTCTGCGGGCTCTCAGGGTCAGGCGGCTTTCTTCAATTCGGCGGGCGGCTCGGCCTTCGCGTTGTGATGCTGGAGGCGCTGCCGGAGGCGGCGGAACGTTGTTCGCCAGACAATCCGGAGGCGTCGAACCTCGGCATGGCGGGACCGGCCATAAGGGCAGTCGGAGATGCCGAGACGGGGGTTTTTGGCAGCAGCCCAGGCTTGCGCCATGGTGTCGGCTAGCGCGGCGTGCGGGATCGGTAAGCGGGAGAGATCGGTGATGTCGTAGTGCATTGATTAGGTATCCATTCTGCAACTAAAGTCGTATATGCAGAGTAAGTTAACGCCTTATGATGCCAATGCTCATGATAGACGCGTGTATTCATGAGTAAAAAAAGGAATTGCTGGGCAGTAATTTCTCCAACGCTTCAGCGTTGCATGATGTGTTTGGAAATTGGACTGCGCGTACAATTGGGGATGGATTGTGAAACGTTTGTTTCGTGCGTTGTTCGGCGACATTCTGCGCGGGTCGAAGATGGTGCCGAATACAAGAGAGCATCGGCGTCATCTGAGCGGCTCGTTTTACGTCGAACACGTCTGTGAAAATGGGGAGGTCGTGCTGCAATACGTCGAGCCGGAAAGGCTGACGGAGAAAGGCGGCTGCCTTTATCTCTATGGGTGGTGCGAGGCGATGCCGGCGTTTCGCTGTATTCCGGTCCACCGCATGACGCAGCTTGTGGACGATCGGACAGGCGAGATGGTGCCGCGCGGAGATATCGCCGGCTGGCTTACCAATCGCACCTTGAATTGAAGTTTTTGAGCCGTTCGTGCCGCGAAGGCCGCAGCTTCTATCTTGCCAACGCCGGCCGCGAGCTACTGCCGGCAGCTGAAATATATCGGCGTGTTTCTCGCGCATGGGCGGCCCCTCGGACATCGTCTCGGGGGGAAAGGTAATTCACCAGCGGTGAGATTGTCAAGAACCAGTCTCACCGTTGGTGAGATTGGAAATTTCACTCCCTGTCTCACGCAGGCTCGAAATTATCTTTTGAATATCCAGTACAAGGCGATGCGATAGGCTTGAAAGATCGCCACGGTAGATCCAGTCCAATGTCAGACCATACGCGGTGCAAAGCAGCATTATGTGCTCTACCCTGGGATACCGGGCGCCCGATTCCCACATGCTGTAGGCGCTCGAGCCAAGCCTGGTCGGGGCATAGAACGTCTTTTGATCCAGGCCGAGCGCGAGCCGCGTGATTTCCAGCCGCTTTCCGAGCGCTTCTGGCCTGGTTACATGTACGGGGCTTATCATGACAGTTCCGTCGCATGCACAGTTGGTGAAAGCGACTCACAGACTCGAGCTTGACAAATCTCACTATGTGTGAGATTACTCCCAGCATGGTTCATAATGTTTCGCTTTCGACAGTATCGGAGGTGATTGACGCTTTAGGCGGCCCATCCGCCATGGCGCGCATGTTCGGTGGCGTTCCGAGTAGGTTCTCCAATTGTCGGGCGAGGCAGGCATTTCCGCCGAGCATCCACATGCGAATTTACGTGGAGTGCATGAAGCGTGGCCTAACCATCGCGCCAGAGCTAGTCGGGGTCACTGCGGACGATTTGGCTATTGCAGCGGGCGATCGGCAGCGAATGCTTCCAATGGCGGCCGAGTGACCGCATGGGGCGTGCACTTAGGGCCAAGCGCAAAGACTACCGCTGCGCGTGAATGGCTCTCAGACCCGGCCGATCGGAGCCCTGAATGCTCACCTGATGCGGTTTTGAATCCCATGCGAACGGAAGTGTTGAGTGCCAGGAGGAACGGACGCAGCGAACCCTGGCAGGAGCTCCCTAGTAGGCGAGGCCCGCACGGACGGCGCCTGCAACGTCTGAGATTATGGGCGTGACAGCCGGGAGAGACCGGCACCTGTACGAGTTTCTAGCCTCCCATCAGTGCCTTTGCCCGGCGGCGTCATTGGTTCCCGCCGGGCGTTTTTCCCTCGTTGCGTCAATGCGTTCTGGTGATGCGCCGGGCCCCCTCTGGAGGTGCCCCCGCCTCTCCGCGGACTTCTGCCAGTCCGCACCGGCGCATCATCAGTGCGAGTTGTGTCAGTGGTGTTCGTTGCGTGCGTGAGCGGGTGGCCGTCAACCCCGCTGTCGTTTCGCGTCCGGCCGGATGGGCGTTTCCCGTTCTCCCATCCGGCCTGCGCGACAGGATGCTAGGAGATCGCACGTGCTGAACAAAGTCTTGCTCATCGGCCATCTCGGCCAGGCGCCGCAGCTGAAGCAAACCTCCGGCGGCCAACCCTTTGCCATCCTGTCGCTCGCAACCACGGAGCGCTGGCGCGACAAAGCCGGCAATCGCCATGAGCGCACCGAATGGCACCGCATCGTGGTGTGGCGCGAGAACCTCCTGGAGTTCGTCGAGCGCCTGAAGAAGGGCTCGAAGGTCTGGGTCGAGGGCAGCCTCGCCAGCCGGCGCTGGGAGGATGAGAAGGGCATCGAACGGTACACGACCGAGATCGTGCTGCAGGGTTTCAATGCGCGCCTGGAGCGGCTTGATCGCAGCAAGGGCGGCGTCCCCGATCCCGAAGGCGAGGATGCCTACGGCACTGAGAGGGAGCCGGCCGACGCTTAAGCGCGGGCGGAGAACACATGCCCCACGCGGCGACAAGCATTTTCACCGAAGAACAGCGTGCCCAGGCGATCATGCTCAAGGTACGCGCCGATCATCTGGTCAGCTTCTATGGTGTCCGCCACTCTGTCGGGCCTCTGACTATCCCGCACGACTGGACCGTCTGGTTGTTGATGGAGCGGGCCGGCGTGCCTCGCGATCTCATCGCCGAATATGGCTACGTCGATCGGCGCTGGCTCGACAAGCGGCTACGCGTCGGCAAGGTCGCCATGATCTTCGCCCCGTTCGCGGCCCGGATCGAGGCGCTGTCAAAGCGCATGCCGCGCTTCAATGCGCCTAACCCCGGCGTTCTCTCGATCGGCATGGAGGGCGTATGCGTCGCTCGAGCGGAATAAACTGGCCCCGGATCCGCGCCCGCGCGGCGGCGGCGCCGGGCCTCGCCATTGCCGGCATCTTCATCGGCGCATCGGGCATGATGAGCGTGAGCTTCGGCTATGAGCTTGGCAAGCCCTCCGGCCACGGGCTGATCTTTGCGGCGGTCGCCATCGGCATTGAGGGCTTTGCCGATCTCTCGATGCCGCTGTTTTGGCATCGCCTCAAGCTGCTCGGCAAGGCGGTGCTGATTGCTTTCTTCGGGCTCTGCCTGGTCTATAAATTGACGGCCGCGAACCGCTTCGCGGCCGAAAACTTTGGTAAGCACGAGGCGGCGGCGACGACCGCGGCGACCGATTACGAGATCGCCACCCAGAAGGTCGAGGCGCTGCGGCGGACGCTTGCCGGCAATGCCGATGTCCGCCTCGTCAGCGTCATCCAGAACGACATCAACGCATTGCTGCGGGATCCGCTGACCGAGGGCTGCAATGGGCCGCTCAACGGCGAGGTCACCAAAAAAGTCTGTCCCAAGGTCGACGTGCTGCGCGGCGAGCTCGCTCGAGCGAAGGCGCGCGATGCCGCGGAGGCCGAGCTGCCCGCCGCGATCGCGGCTCTCTCGGCCAAGGCGACCGGCGCCGGCGGCGCCACGAGCGAGAGCGCCGGGCCGGTCGCGGCGTTGCTCGGGCTGATCGGCTACCACATCGCTAGCTGGTCGCAGTTCATGGCCGACCTCCTGATGATGATCGTCGAGTGCGGTGCCATCTTCGTGCCGATGCTCGTCGGGTCCGCCTTCGGAGAGGGACGCCGCCGGGAGAATCCGCCGGCCGAACCAGTCGCGCGCCCTGAGCCTCCGGCGGCCGAGGAGACGTCTCCAAAGCCCCCCCTGCGGGGCCTCACCGAGAAGGCGAAACGGGACTCGGCCGAACTGACCGCGTTTCTGGGCGATTGCACCGAGCGGGCGGGCGGCGAGCGGGTGAATTCAACCACGCTCTACATGACTTATTGCGAGTATAATCAATCGCTTCCGGGCGACCCGATTACGCTCAATCAGTTCGGCAACGTGCTGACCAACATGCTCGGCCTGACCAAGGTCAAGAGCGACGGCAAAATCTTCTACATGAACCTCCGGCTGAAGACTCCCGCCGAGCGCGCGCAGGGCTCCAAGCATCTCCGCGTGGCGGGCGGCCGGGCGAAGTGAACAGGGGCAGGACAGCATGCAGATGACGGTCGAGAGGGACGTGCTTTTGAAGGTGCTCTCCCACGCGGCGGCGGTGCCGGAGACCAAGAACACCATCCCGATCCTGAACTGCCTGGTCATCGGCACCGATGGCGAGGGCGGCTTCGTCAGGGCCACCGATACCGACCTCGAGATCTGCGCGCCGTTCGAGGCCCATGTCATCAAAAAGGGCAGCGTCGCGGCGCCGGCGCGGCTGCTCGCCGACATCGTCAAGCGGATGCCGTCGAAGGCGCAGATCGCCGTCTCCATCTTCAAAGAGAAGCTGCGGCTCGTCTGCGGCAATTCCAAATTCGATCTCGGCGTGCTGCCCGCCGATGACTATCCATTCCCCCAGGTCAAAGAGGGGCCGGTGTGGCGCTTCGAGATCGAGGCCGAGCGGCTGCGCAGCCTGTTTGCCGGCGTGCGCCATGCCATCGCCAATGACGAGACGCGTTTCTATCTCAACGGCATCTACCTGCACGTCACCGACGCCGAGCCGAGCCATCTGCGCGCCGTTGCCACCAACGGCCACATGTTGGCAATGGTCGCCTGCGAGGCGCCGCCGCTGAGTCAGGGCATGGCCGGCGTCATCGTGCCGAAAAAGACCATCGGCGAGATGATGAAGCTGCTGCCGACCGGATCCGGCCTGGTGACGCTCACCGTTTCCAGCCGCCTCATCGGCCTCGAGCTCGCGGGCGGCTGGATGCTGAGCTCAAAGCTGATCGAGGGGACGTTTCCGGACTATCCGCGCGTCATTCCCACCGATAATCCGCATCGGGCCAAGACAGCGGCCGACTCGCTGGCGGGTGCGATCGATCGTATTGCGACGCTCTGCGACGCCGACCATGCGGGCATCGTCATGATCATGAAGCCGGGCGGCCCGATCACCATCGCGGTAGATCGTGCCGCTCTCGGATCGGGCCGCGACCTGGTCGGCGCAGACACCACCGGGCAGCGAGCGGCGATCGGCATCAACCACCGCTATATGGCGGCTATCCTCGCCAGCCTCTCCGGCGCGACGCTCGAGGTGCATTATAACTCCAGCTCCGATCCGGTGGTGTTCCGGGTCGAGGGCTCCGAGGACAGCGTCAACGTGCTAAGCCCGATGAAGGTGGATGCGGGCGCCGAAAGTTTCGCGGCCGCGGCCGATATGCTCGATGAGGCCGCCTGATGGCGCTGGCGACAGGTGGCAAACGGCATGCGCACAAGGTTCGCGGCGCGGATCTCTATGAGACGCCGCCTGAAGCGGTCAGGGCGCTGCTCGAGCACGTCGCGCTGCCGCGCTGTATCTGGGAGCCGGCCTGCGGACCTGGCGCGATCGTGCGGGTCCTGCGAGCCTCAGGCTTCACGGTCTTTGCCTCCGATCTCAATGATTGGGCCTGCCCGGACAGCCTGGCTCGGGTCGATTTCCTGATGGAGCGGCGGGCGCCGGTCCACATCCAGGCGATCGTGACCAACCCGCCCTACATGGTCGCCAACGCCTTCATCTATAACGCGCTCGAGCTTGTGCCCCGCGTCTACATGCTGCTGCCGCTGCAGTACATGGAGGGCGGCGAGAAGGACTGGCGGCGCGACAGCCTGATCGACGGCGGCCACCTAGCCCGCGTGCTGCCATTTCGGGAGCGGCTGCCGATGATGCATCGGCATGGATGGGTCGGAAAGCACGCGAGCTCGTCGCGCTGCTACGCCTGGTTCGTCTGGGACAGGGCGCATCGCGGGCCGGCGGTGATCGAGAGAATTTCCTTGAAGAAGGGAAGCGAGCGCCCGGCGCTCAATGAAAAAGCCGCGTGAGACTGCCATCTCATCGCGGCTTTGTATCGTGTTGTTCGAGTTGAACTAAAGGGTTTCCAAGTGGTGCGGCGTACATCGCAAGTACTCATTTGCGTGAGCGCGCAGCCGAGCCGAGATCTACCATCTCCGGCCCGGCGGCGCAAGATATCGCGCTGCAGAAGGGGATGTGAGGTCTATGACTGGGGGGACGACACAAGCTGTTTCGATGCTCGAGGCAGCGCTCGAATATGCGCGGATGGGATGGCCAGTGTTCCCGTGCAATCCGATCCAGGACGCGGCCGTCAAAGGCAAAAAGCGGAAATCGAAATCTCCGCTGGTCGCGGGGCCAGATAAGGACGCGGACGGCAACGCCATTCCCGAAACCGGAGGCCTCTGGCGCGCGACCACCGATGAAGCGCAGATCCGCAAATGGTGGGGCAAATACCCGAAAGCCCTGATCGGCGTGCCGACCGGCGCGCGCAGCGGCCTCTTCGTAGTCGATCTCGACCCGGCCGAGGGTGAAACCGCAAAGGACGTGTTTGATAGGCTGTGGGACGCTGTCGGCAAATTCCCGAACGGGCCGGTGTCGGAAACGCAATCCGGCGGCATGCATATCTGGTTTCGCAATCCCGATGGCGAACTGCCGCACAATTCGGCCAAGCGTATTCCCGGCGTCGATTGGCGCGGCCATGGCGGTTACGTGATCGTGCCGCCATCGGTGATGGCCGATGGTAAGGCCTATCGCTGGCGGGTGATGCCCCGCGAGCTGCCCTTTCCGGCCGCGACACCGCGGCTGCTCGACCTGGTGTTTCAGCGCGGCGACTTCGCGCCGGAGAAGCGCCGGGGCGGCGACGCGGCGCCGAGCACGCCGGCGCGGCCGATCTCGGTCGACAGCCCAGGGGACAAGGCTGTCCGGCGCTATGCGCAAGCCGCGCTCGACCGGGCCCGCAGTGACGTGGCGCGCTGCCCAAAGGGCTCGCGCGGCCATGAGCTGAATGCGGCCGCCTACGGCATGGCGCCCTTCGTCGCGCTCGGCGCGCTGTCCGAGCGCGAGGTGATTGCCGCGCTGCAGGATGGCGCCGATCTGTGCGGCCTGACCTCGACCGATGGGGCAAAGGAGCGCGACGCCAAGATCAGGCGCGGTCTCTCGGCGGGCGCCCAAAACATCGGTGATCTCGATCGGCGCTTGCGCGAGATCCGCGAGGAAGCCGATCGGCGAGGAGTGCGCTTCGATGATGACGGGCGACGCAGCACGTCGCCGGCGATGCCGGAGCCGCCGGAGCCGGTCGAGCCACCAGGCGGCAGCGCCTCGAGCGGATCTGAGCCCAGGTCAGGCGGCCCCGGCGCGCCGCCCGGCATCCTGCCGCCGGAAGACGACGACACGCGCAAGGTCATCCGGATCAAGGCCGGCCGACTTCCCGAGGCGGTTGCCGAAGCGGAGACGGCGCTGATCGAGGCCGGCCCCGGCCCCATTTATCAGCGTTCCGGCGAGCTGGTGCATATCGCGCGGCGCCCGGTCCGGCGAAGCGACGGCTCCGAGGAAACACAGGAAACCGTGGTCAATGTCGAGCAACCGGCGCTGCTCGAGGAGTTGGCTTATATCGCCCGTTTCGAGCGCTTTGATGTGCGCGCGAAAGGCTGGATCCCCACCGATCCGCCGGCGAAGGTCGCCGAGGCCTATTATGGGCGTCGCGCCTGGCGGCTGCCCAACCTGCACCATCTGATCGCGACGCCGACGATGCGCCCGGATGGGTCCATCCTGTCGCGCCAGGGCTACGACGTCGACACCGGGCTCTACCTGACATGGGAGTTGCGCGGGCTAAACGTGCCGGATAAGCCGACGCGGGATGACGCCGAAACCGCGCTGATGGTGCTGACTGAGATTCTGAAAGGCTTCCCCTATGCCGATCGCGATGATGGCGAGCGGGCCGGCTTAGGGCTCAGCGTCGCGCTGGCGGGCCTGATCGGAGCGATGCTGCGGCCGACGCTGCCATCGGCGCCGCTCATCGGGGTCACTGCGCCGAAGGCGGGCACCGGCAAGAGCTATCTGGTCGATCTGATCGCGATGATCGCCACCGGCCGGCGGGCGACCTGCCTGGTCAGCGGCATCAAGCCCGAGGAGTTCGAGAAGAGCCTCGGCGCCATCCTGCTCGCCAGCCTGCCGCTGCTCTCGCTCGACAACATGGTGCAGCCGCTGACCGGCCAGCTGATCTGCATGGCGCTGTCGCAGGAGCGCATCGATATGCGCGTGCTCGGGCTCAGCAAGACCGCCAATCTGCCGACGACGACGGCGCTGTTTGCGACAGGCAATAACCTGAAGCTGCAGGGCGATCTCACCCGGCGGGCGCTGCTCTGCCGGCTTGATGCACGCCTCGAGCGGCCGGAGGAGCGGACTTTCGAATCCGATCTGCTCGGCGAGGTGCGCCGGCGCCGCGCCGAGCTGGTCTCGGCGGCGCTGACCATCGCCCGCTGGGGCTTCCTGCTTCGCAAGGGCAAGTCCGACTGGACGCTCGACGATCCCGGCCTCGGCAAGCCGTTTGCAGGCTTTGAGACCTGGTGCCGGCGGGTGCGGGATCCGTTGGTCGAGCTCGGCTGCATCGATCCGGTCCTGGCCCTCGATGAGGTCCGCGCGGCCGACCCGACCAGTCAGCGTCTGAAGGTGTTGGTCGCCGCCTGGGCCACGGAGATCCGCGATAAGTCGGTCACCTGCAAGCAGGCCATTCACGATGCTCAATATGGCAATGGCGATCTCACAGCGGCCTTGAGCGCCGTCGCAGGCGAGCATGCCGGCGAGCCCAATTCCAGACGCTTGACCAACTACCTAACCGCCAACGAGGGCGTGCCGGTCAGCCTCGATGGCGATGACGGGGAGCCGCCCATCGTCAAGGCCTTCTATCAGGATGGCAGCTACAAGAACGCCACACGTTGGCAGCTGCGGGACGTCGTGCGGGTTAGTTAGAAGGGTCAAGGAACCCGCACTAACGCGTAAAAGTGTCATGACAGTTTCTTATTTAGGGAGTGGTTTCTTGTTGCTTCTAACTAACCCTAAGCCAGTCGATGATAGGAAGCTTGTCACCATGTGGGAGTTGCTCGTCTGGGCCTATAAGCGGCAAATGGTTAGGTACGAGGTCGATCGGGCCACCATCTACCGAGGGAACGGAAATACCCTCTTCCGGGAGCTCTTAGACGCCCGTACGGGCTATTCAGAGCCGCGGGGCTGCATTGTCGGCGCTGGCACCACAGCGCATGCCGACGCCCATGTCGTGCACGCCCACGTCCAGCGCTTGTCCGCCGGACAACGCGACATCATCATCGCCACGGCCGAGATTGGGCAACCGCCCGAATGGGACCCAGCTATTCCGCCGCTGCGTGTGATACCCCTCCGGAAACGTGGAAGCGGTGCGATCGTGCGGATCTGGAGCAAATCGGGCAATGCTATTGGTTGCGCCATCACCTACGACGGTGTGCCGCCTCAGGCCGCGCGGGAGATCCGGGAGAACGCGCGCAAGCTATATGATCGATGGTGGCGTGCGCTGCGATACCTGCGCGGGCGCATGTGGACGGAAGAGCGACTTTCGCGTTGGAAGGTCGGTCGAACTGGTGCCGTGTGGCAGCCTTGGGTCAGCGGGTCCTAGCTGCGCCTTATTTTAGATGGGCGGGCGATCTGCTGATATTACCCCAAGTCTGTAAATTCTTAGATTAAATTTAATACTTTTGTCTTAAAAGAAATGCATCGGCTTAGGGGCCTGGATCATGAAATTAATTGAAAAAATTGTCCTTCACAATTTCAAGCGCTTCCGAAATCTGGACCTAGCGCTGAACGATAAATTGAACATTTTAATTGGCGAGAACGAGACGGGGAAGAGCAGCGTCCTGTCTGCGGTAAACTTGGCGCTCAGTGGAAGCAGGACCCAGATCGAAGCGATCGGCGTCGAGCGCTTGCTTAATTGCGATGCGGTTGAGGAGTTTCTGAATTCCAACAAAGACTACAACAGTCTACCGATCATGTTCGTCGAAATTTGGCTTAATGAGCAGAATAATCATGAGTTGAGCGGGAAAAATAATAGCCGCGACGTCGATTATGATGGCCTTAGGATGGAATGCGGACCAAACAATGAACTCGGCCCCGAAATTCGCGAGATCCTGCAAAGTAATGATCGCATGTTTCCTTTTGAATATTATGAAGTGAAATTCAATACTTTTCAGGGCAACGCCTATAGTGGCTATAAAAAATTTCTGCGACATCTCAGTATCGATACGACTCTGATTGGGCACGAGCGCGCCACGCGCGAATACGTCCGCAACGTTTATGAAGCGAACCTAGAGGGCGCGGAGCGGCAGCAACATCAGCATCTGTATCGAAAAGCTAAGGAGGACTTTTCGCGGAGCGCCCTTTCCACGCTAAACGAGCGGGTCGAGGGCTATGCTTTTTCGATAAAAAGCGATCCTAAAAGCAATCTCGAT
The DNA here is from genome assembly GCF_002198715.1 of Rhodomicrobium sp. R_RK_3. GTDB lineage: Bacteria > Pseudomonadota > Alphaproteobacteria > Rhizobiales > Rhodomicrobiaceae > R-RK-3. The sequence goes on from NZ_MWLK01000039.1 coordinate 176,756, forward strand.
ACGGATTTAACTGTGCTCGAGGGTGGCGTCCCCATCGATCATAAGGGCAAGGGCAAGCAGTGCTTCGTTAAGACTGACTTTGCGCTCGCGCGGGCGACCGGTCCCCGCCAAGTGGACCTGCTCCTGCTCGAGGAGCCTGAGACACACTTAAGTCACGTCAATATGCGGAAGCTTATAGGTAAGATTCGAGGCGCGCATAACCAACAATTACTTATCGCAACCCACAGCAACATGATTAGCGCTCGCCTCAATTTGCGAAATACAATTTTACTACATTCTGCAACCGACCAAGCAATCTCGCTAAACGATTTGCCAAAAGAGACAGGCAGGTTCTTTATTAAAGCTCCCGACCACGGCATTCTGGATTTCGTTCTTTCGAAAAAGTCCATTCTCGTAGAGGGTGACGCCGAGTACATCCTTATGGAGCGATTTTATAGCGAAATTTCTGGTAGGACTCTGGAGCAGGACGACATACATATTCTGTCAGTGGACGGGACGAGCTTTAAGCGCTATCTCGATATTGCAAAGCTTCTCAACATCAAAGTTGCAGTTATTCGCGATAACGATAAAAATTATTCTTTGCACTGCGAAGATCGGTATAGGGCTTATGTGGGAGAAACGATCAAAGTCTTCGCGGACCGGGACGAGGAACGTTATACGTTCGAGGTTTGCTTATACTGTGATAATAGGGGTATCTGTGACGAGATTTTTGGAGAGGCGCGGCGATCTCTCAGTGTGCAGGAGTATATGATCAAGCACAAGACTGACGCGGCGCTTGCGCTGCTCGAGACGGAACGCGACGTCACTTGTCCAGCGTATATCCAAGAAGCAATCCAATGGATAAGCAGTTAGTCCTTGCGGTGGCCGGCGCCGGCAAAACTAAGCTGCTAATCGACAAACTAGACAGAGAGCGCCGGGCCCTGATCATAACCCACACAACGAACAATTTCCGGAATATCAATTCCCGGATCGCGACGACTTTTGGTTTCCTGCCACACAATATCCAGGTGATGACTTACTTTTCATTTTTGTACGGATTTTGTTTCAAGCCGTTTCTGTTAAAAAAAACCGGCGTGCGCGGCATCAATTTTGACCGATGCGGCAACATTCGTGCCGTTGGGCGCGCTCGGTATATCGATAGCAACCAGCGCGCTTACGCCAACCGACTTGCCAAATTAATCCAGGAGTCCGGAGCTGGGGCAGAAGTGACCGCGCGGATCGGCAAATATTTTGATCTGGTGATGGTTGACGAGGTTCAGGATTTTGCAGGAAATGATTTCAATTTTCTACCGGTTATCGCTTCAGCTGAGACGGACGCACTTTTTGTGGGTGATTTCTTTCAGCACACGTACGATACGAGCCGGGACGGCGGGGTTCGGAAAAATCTGCATAAGGACTATGGCCGGTACATCGCCGAATGTGAGGGGATAGGGCTGACAGTTGATCGAGAGACGCTCAGACACAGCTATCGCTGTGGCCCGGAACTGTGCAATTACATCACTGACAGTCTTGGAATTGCGATTGGCTCGCACCGGCAAGACACCACCGGGATCTCATTCCTCGAAAGGGAAAGCGAGATCCGCGAGATTTACAATGACCCCGCGGTCATTAAGCTTTTTTATCAAAACGCCGACGGACATCACGCCTGCCATTCTCGGAATTGGGGGGCGTCCAAGGGCGAGGACCATTACACGGACGTCTGCGTGGTCCTGAACCAAACCTCGTATCGGCTGTATCGCCACGCCAATCTTCGCGCGTTGCGGCCCTCAACCCGCAATAAGCTCTACGTTGCAATGACGCGCTGTCGAGGCAGTCTTTATTTCGTAGAAGAAAAGGCTCTGCGGGGCATCGCGCCGAAAGCAATTTGATGGGCGCGAAGCGGCAAGCAATTTTCGGAGTTTCACGTCGCTCGCGAACTGAGCCCTTGCCTTGTCAAATTGCTTATTGACAAAATACGATTTCTCAGCCAAGTACAATTTACGTTGTGGTATGGTCAAAGAATTGTCCATGTGAGCCGCCGTCGTAGGACGGGCGGTTTTTTTGTTGTCTTCATCACCCGGTGCAATCCATCGGTCCCATTCACGCATGAGCAGACTAAGCTTCGTAGCTCCGCGCCTGACCCGCGCTGCGCCGAAGATCGTTGCTCCCTCACGCGCCGAGCTCGAGCGCGTCAGGCATCGCCGGCGCGACGACGATCAGCCGTGGCGGCAATGGTACAAGACAGCCCGATGGCAACGGCTGCGGCTGACGATTCTCGCTCGGGACCTCTACACATGTCAGCTTTGCTGGCGGATCGAAGGCGACACCTCGAGGCTCGTCTGCGACCATATCGAGCCGCACGGTGGTGAACCGGACCGCTTCTGGAATGGGCCGTTCCAGACGCTCTGCAAGGGCTGCCACGACGGGCAGAAGCAGCGCATCGATCGGGCGGGCAAGAAGGCTGCGTTCTATCCCGATTGGCTGCGGCCATCGAACGTGCCGCTGACCATCGTCTGCGGTGCCCCCGCGTCCGGCAAGTCGCGCTACGTGGCAGAACATGCTGGTCGTGACGATCTCGTAATTGACCTGGACGTCATTGCGTCCGGCCTGTCCGGTGCGCCGCTACACGCCTGGGATCGCGAGCGCTGGCTGCACCCCGCGCTGTTCAAGCGTAACGATCTGCTCGGCAGGCTATCGGGCAAACCACGCTGGCCGGCGGCCTGGTTCATCATTGCCGAGGCTAGCGCGGAGCGACGTCGGTGGTGGCTCGCGAAACTGTCGGCACATGCCGTGGTGGTTATCGAGGCACCTATCGATCGCTGCCTTGCGAATGCCGCGCGCGATGCCGATCGCGACCAGGCTGCCGCAGCCTCGGCCATAGCGAGATGGTGGTGTGCCTATAGGTGCAACCAAGGCGAGACGGTTGTGAAACATTCTTAGGGGGTGGGTGTGAAACATTTTGCCTTTTTCGCCTAGGCCCGCGCCCCCAGCCATTCAGAGGTTTTTTTTTCCGTGAGTGAAAATTCTCAAACCGACGACATCGATGATGCCGCCGGGCCGCCGGATATTGACCTGTTCGGTGAACCGGTCGGCGGGTACCGGGACCCGCGCGGCCGTAAAAAACTTAAGGTCACCAACGAATTACGCGACCGCGTCGCAGTGCTGCGCGCCGGCGGCATGGAACGCGACGAGATCGCCGACGCCATCGGCTGCTCGGAGCGGACGCTTCGGACGTATTTCTTGCCGGAGCTGAATGAGGGCAAGTCGGAGAAGCGGGCGGCGGTGATCGAGGCGCTTTATGCGTAAGCGGGCCTTCTTTCCCACCTATCGGCCGGGCTCAGGCGGTGGCGTAATGCCGGTCCATGAGCGATGGTTTTGACATTAAGCTTAAGC
>NZ_MWLK01000004.1 GCF_002198715.1 Rhodomicrobium sp. R_RK_3
GACGGGGGAAAAGGGTGGGGGCTGCGGCCAGGGGCAACAGCGCGTCCAACGGCAATGACCCCCATCTGGAGCGGAAGACCTCTCTTTTCCTTGTCATCCCGGCCTCCGCGGGGATGACAAAAAAGCAGCGCAGCCCTCCGTGGTCCGCACCTGTTCTGGCGCTGCGGAGTGCTGGATCCCCGCTTTCCCGGGATTTCGCACTAAATGTTGGCTGGTTTTCCCGATCCCCCAGCCTAATGCACCGTATGCTGCGTCGGGTTGACGCCTTCGAGGATCGCCGCGACGCCCATGCCGCCGGCGGTGCAGATCGAGATCAGCCCGCGCCCGCCGCCATTCTGCTGCAGGATCTTGGCCAGCGTCCCGAGGATGCGCCCGCCCGTGGCCGCGAACGGATGCCCGAAGGCGATGCTGGAGCCTTTGACGTTGAGCTTCGAGCGGTCGATGCTGCCGAGCGGCTTGTCCTTGCCGAGGATCTCCTTGCAATATTCCGGCGACTCCCAGGCTTGCAGCGTCGCCAGCACCTGCGCGGCAAAGGCTTCGTGGATCTCGTAGAAATCGAAATCCTGCAAGGTCAGCCCGGCCTGATCCAGCATCCGCGAAACCGCAATCGTCGGCGCCATCAGCAAGCCCTGGCCGCCGACGAAGTCGATGGCGGAGGTATAGCCGTGGGTCAGATAGGCCATCGGCTTCAGCCCATGCCGGTCGGCCCATTCCTCCGAAGCGAGCAGCACCGTCGAGGCGCCGTCGGTCAGCGGCGTGGAATTGGCGGCCGTCAGCGTGCCGCGCTCGGAGCGCTCGAAGGCGGGCTTGAGCTGGCCCATCTTGGCGAGGTCGATGTCGGCGCGCAGGTTGTTGTCGCGGTAGACACCGGCGCAGGGCACGAGCAGGTCGTCCATGAAGCCTTCGTCATAGGCTTTGGCGGCCTTCTTATGGCTCTCATAGGCGAGCTGGTCCTGCGCGGCGCGGCTGATGTGGAATTGCTGCGCCATCAGCTCGGTGTGCTCGCCCATTGAGAGGCCGGTGCGCGGCTCGGCGACGCTCGGCGCGACGGGCGCGATCTCGGAGGGCGAAAAGCCCTTCATGAAGGCGCTGGCCTTCTCGCCGAAGCTCTTGGCCCGCGACACTTTTGCCAGCCGCTGCGCCAGCTTGCGCTGCAAGACGATCGGCGCATCGGACGTGGTGTCCGAGCCGACCGCGATGGCGGATTCGATCTGCCCGGTGGCGATCTTGGCGCCGCTGCCGAGTGCCGCCTGCAGGCTGGTGCCGCAAGCCTGGATCAGCGTGATACCGGGCGTGCGCGGGTCGAGCTTGGTCGCCACCACCGCCTCGCGGGCGAGGTTGAAGTCCTTCGAATGCGTCACGACCGCGCCGCCGACGACCTCGTCGATCAGCTCGCCTTCAAGATGGAATTTATCGACCAGCCCGTTCAGGGCCGTGGTCAGCATGTCGAGATTGCTCAGCTCGGAATAGGCGGTGTTCGAGCGGCAGAAAGGGATGCGCACTCCGCCGATGATCGCGACGCGCCGCAATTGTCCTACCATGATGTTGCTCCTTATTCGGCGGCGGCGCTGGGCGCGGCGGCCGCTTCATGCTGTGAGTTGACCGGCTTGGGCGCGCCTTGCGAGCGGCGATAATTCAGCGGGCCGCCGCGGAAGGGCGCAAAGCCGGTGCCGAAGATCACGCCGGCATCGACATGGTCGGCATCGGCGACGACGCCCTCGGCGAGGCATTTCTCGCATTCGTCGATCAGCGGCTTGACCAGCTCCTTGCCGAGCTGCTCCAGCTCGCGCTGGTCATATTCGCCCGGCGCCTTCTGCGCCTTGCCGTCGACCCAGTCGTAAAAGCCCGAGCCGGTTTTCTTGCCGAGCTTGCCCGCCGCGACCAGCCGGGCCAGTTGCGAATTGGCCGGCGCGGGTGAGCCGAGCACGGCGGCGACGTTCAGGCAGATATCCAGCCCGACCGTGTCGGCCAGTTCGATCGGCCCCACCGGCATACCGAACTTCTCGGCGGCGGCGTCGATCTTCTCCTTGGCCTCGCCCGCCTCGACGCGGCGCAGCGCATCGAACATATAGGGGCCCAGCACGCGGTTGACGAGGAAGCCGGGCGAGCTCTTGACGATCAGCGGGAACTTGCCGATGGCGGCCACGAAAGCGCAGGCCTGCCGGACCACATCCTCGCGGCTGTTCGGCCTGCGTACCACTTCGACGAGCGGCATCGCTGGCACTGGATTGAAGAAATGCAGCCCGACCAGACGGCCCGGATCGGCAAGGCCGGTGGCGATCTGCTCGATGGGGAGCGAGGAAGTGTTGGTTGCCAAGAGCGCGCCGGGCTTCATCCGCGCTTCGGCCGTGGCCAGCACCTTCTGCTTGATGTCGAGTTTTTCGACGACCGCCTCGATGACCACGTCGGCGCGCGGAACATGGTCGCCGTTCACGTCGGCATAGAGCCGCGCCACGGCGGTCTCGACCTCGATCTTGCCGCGCAGCCGCTTCTTGAACAGCGATTTCGCCCGCGCCAGCGCCTTGTCGACCGCCTCAGGCGCCATGTCCTGCAAGCTGACCTCGTAGCCGGAGATCACGCACCAGGCCGCGATGTCGCCGCCCATGGTGCCCGCGCCGATCACATGCACGCGCTGGAATTTCGGGCCGTTCTTCGGCGCCTCGCCTTTGAGCATTTCCGAGAGGCGGAAGACGCGGCGCAGGTTGCGCGAGGTCTCGCTGACCATCAGCGGCGCGAAGGCGCGGGTCTCGGCCAGCGCCATTTCGCGGCGGTCGCCGCCGAAGCGGTCGAACAGGTCGATCAGCTTGAACGGGGCGGGGTAATGCTCCTCGCGCACCTTGGCGGCGGTTTCCTTGCGCATCCGGTTGGCGAGCAGGCTGCGGATGGGCCCCAGCGTCATCAGCCGCTTCCACCAGGACGCGCCGGCCGAGCGCCGGTTCTTCAGCATGGCCTTGCGGCAGGCCCAATGCAGCTCCAGTGGGCTCGGCACGAGCTGGTCGACGAGGCCCATGGCGCGGGCCGCGCCGGGGCGCAGCATGCGGCCGGTCAGCATGGCGGGCATGGCGTCGAGCGGGCCGGCCAGTTGCAGGAAGCGGACGGTGCCGTTGAGGCCCGGAATGATGCCGAGCTTGACCTCGGGCAGGCCGAGCCGGGTTTCCTCCGAGCGCGTGGCGATGCGGTAATGGCAGGCCATCGCCAATTCGAGGCCGCCGCCCAGGCAATAGCCGTGGATGCCGGCGACGACCGGGATGGTCAGCAGCTCGATGCGGTCGAAGACCGAGGTGAGCTGGCGGACGACGTCTTCGACATCCTTCTCGCGCGTCAGCTTGTCGAACTCGCGGATGTCGGCGCCGACGATGAACGACTTCTTGGCCGAAAGGAAGGTGAGGCCGCGGATCTCGCCGCGCTTCACCGCCGCCTCGACCGCCGTGACGATGCTTTCAAGCTCGGTCGCGGTTTCGACGCCGAACGTGTTGTTGCTCTCGCCGGCCTGATCGAAGGTCGCCCAGGCGAGCTTTTCAAAATCGATCTCGAAACGCCAATGTTTCAGATTAAGAAGCGATTCCGCCATCGTTCTTCTCCGCTATTCTGCCGCGTGAATTTCGCCGCCGGCCACATGGGGCGGCTTCTCGAATGCGCTTGCGGGCCGTGAATTGTGGCCGATGGCGCTTTTGCCGGTGATCTCGTCCGGGTCGAAATGATCGACCGCGATCACCTTGGCGACCAGCCGCTCGCGCTCGCGCAGGAGATCGCCCTCCTGCGGGGTGATGACGTTCTTGGCCACCGCCTCGCCGATGAAATCGTTGCCGAGGAAGCGGTGCACTTCGCCCCTGCGGACGGCGCGCTCCAGCTTGTGGTTGGCCTCGTCGGATTCGATCACCTTGGCGAAGGCCGCCTCCAGCGCGCCGGTTGCCTCGTTCTGGTCGCGGCTGACGAAGATTTCGCGGGTCAGCCGGTCGCGCGTGGCGCTCGGCTCCAGCACCAGCGAGACGATCTCCTTCGAGCGGCGGTCGCGGGCCGGAGAGGCCGTGTTGCCGAGCGGGAAGACGCAGATCCGCATCAGCACCGAAACGACCGGATTGGGGAAATTGGCGATCACCCGGGCGAGAGAGGCATAGAACCGGGCGAGCGCATTCTGCGCCGCATAATCGAGCACGGCGCGGTCGCCCTGCGGCTCGCCGTCATCCTCGAAGCGCTTCAGCATGCAGCAGAGGAAATAGAGGTCGGCGAGCGCATCGGCGAGGCGCCCGGTGATGTGCTGCTTGGTCTTCAGCCCGCCGCCGAGAATGGCGACGGTGAGGTCGGTGACGAGCGCGAAATTGCGCGCCGCACGCGAGGCCTGCCGGTACCAATGCCCGTTATAGCGAACATTCGGCGCGGCGGCGAACAGGCCGAAAGTGACATTGTGGAAGAAGGCGCCGAAGACATTGGCCATCGCGAAGCCGACATGGCCTTCGAAGGCCGTCTCGAAGGCCTCGAAGCCCTCGTCCTCGTCGGGGTTCTGGACCGCCTCGACTTCCTTGTACAGCCAGGGATGGCTGCGCAGCGCGCCCTGCGCGATCACCATCAGCGAGCGCGTCAGGATGTTGGCGCCCTCGACGGTGATGCTGATCGGGATCGACTGATAGGCGGCCTGGGCGAAGTTCGACGGGCCGTCGCAGATGGCCTTGCCGCCCTGGATGTCCATGGCGTCGTTGACCGCCTGGCGCGCCCATTCGGTGCATTTGTATTTCATCAGCGCCGAGATCACGGCCGGCTTGTCGCCGCCGGAGACCATCGACGCCGTCACCGCGCGGGCGGATTCGAGCAGATAGGCGGCCTCGACGATGCGGGCGAGCGGCTCCTCGATGCCCTCCATCTTGCCGATGGGGATATTGAACTGGGAGCGCACCCGCGCATAGGCGGAGGTCGCGCGCAGCATGGCCTTCGTCGCCGCCGTGCCGGAGGCGGGCAGCGAAATCGCCCGGCCCGCCGCAAGGCAGCTCATCAGCATCCGCCAGCCCTGGCCGGCGCGCTCAGGGCCGCCGATGATCCAGTCGAGCGGGATGAAGACGTTCTCGCCCCAGGTCGGGCCGTTCGGGAAGGCGTTGCCGCCGGGCAGATGCCGCCGGCCGATCTGCACGCCGGGATGGTCTGCGGGGATCAGAGCCAGGGTGATGCCGAGATCTTCGCCCTTGCCGAGCAGGTTTTGCGGATCGGACATATGGAAGGCGAGGCCCAGCAGGGTCGCGTTCGGGGCGAGCGTGATGTAACGCTTGTCCCAGTTCAGCCTCAGGCCGAGCACTTCCTTGCCGTCATGCATCCCCTTGGTCACCACGCCGATGTCGCGCATCGAGGCGGCGTCGGAGCCGGCATAGGGGCCGGTCAGGGCGAAGCAGGGCACGTCGATGCCCTTGGCGAGGCGCGGCAGATAATGCTCCTTCTGTTCGGGCGTGCCGAATTTCTCGATCAGCTCGCCCGGCCCGAGCGAGTTGGGCACCATGACGACGACCGAGATGTCCGGCGAGCGCGAGGAGACTTTACCGAGGATCAGCGACTGGGCCTGGGCTGAGAAGCCGAGGCCGCCATGCTCCTTGGAGATCAGCATCCCCAAAAAGCCCTTCTGCTTGATGAAATTCCAGATCTCTTCCGGCACTTCGCGGCGCTCGGCGCGGACCTGCCAGTCATTCGACATGCGGCAGAGCTCTTCGGTCGGGCCGTCGAGGAATTTGCGCTCTTCGTCGGTGAGGCTCATCGGCCGGACGGCGCGCAGCTTGGTCCAGTCCGGTTCGCCCGCGAACAGTTCCGCGTCGAAACCGAGCGTGCCAGCCTCGAGCGCCTCGCGCTCGGTCGGCGAGACCGGCGGCAGGATGCGCTTCACCATGCGGTAGGCCGGCTTGGTGACGACCTGCTGGCGGATGGGACGGTAGGAGAGGACGCCCAGGGCGATCGCGGGCAGCCAGCCGATCAGCTTGGTGAGGCTGAAGCCGCCCATCGGGCCGAAGACGAAACCGGCCTGAATGAGGAAGGTGGCGACGGCGACCAGCACGGCCCAGCCCCATAAAGGGGCCCGCCAAAGGGCAAGGGCAATGGCTGCGCCGAGGCAAAGGAGCAGAAAAACGAGTGCCGCCATGGTTATTTTCCTCCCATCGCTGGCCGCTGAACGGCGATGTCCGAGACTTTAAGTGGAGCCAATTGACGCAAACGTCAACCTGTATCTGTCTCCCAAATCGCCCGGCGTTTTCCGGATAAGCGAGGCGGCGAGACTAGCACGCCAGCCGCCGCGAGGCGACCCGCACGCCATTGAAGATACTGGCCCGACGCCCCGGGATCCTGCCACGGGGAGATGAGAATTGGCTTAAATCGCAAGGCGATCATGTCGCCCTGATGGCACTCCGGCACGCCGCCCCCCGCTTTGGTTGAGGCGAATGCCGTTTCATGCTACCAATGCGGGAAGCGTGATGACCGGCGCGCAACCTGCCGGGGAAGCGGGGCGGCGGAACAATCGCCCGCGCAACGGGCTTTGTTCAGCAGGCGCTTGCGGCGGGATTGCTATCGGCCGACCCTGCGATTATGTCTCGCTTCCGGCCGTCACAAGCGCTAATTATGCATGGACGAGAGGGGGATGGTTGTTCCAGGCCCCCCGCCTGAGGCAAGCTGGGCCGGTCGCTCCAGCCGAACGAGGACATGACATGGGTTTGAGTTTTCCACATTTGCTGATCCTTCTTCTGGTGGTGATCCTGCTGTTCGGGCGCGGAAAAATCTCCGATCTGATGGGTGACCTGGCCAAGGGCATCAAGAGCTTCAAGAAGGGCATCGCCGACGAGGACGAGCCGCAGACGCCCGCCAAGCCGCCGCTCGAGCTCGAAGCCGAGCGCCGCAGCCGCGAGGCGGAAGCCTTCCGCAAGGAAGACCAGAAGGTCGGCTGATCGCCGGGGCGGGAGCGGTTGCGGGCTGCGAGGGCCCGCTGCTGCCTATTTCGGATGCGGCGCGCCTAAATTCAGTCATTGCGCCAATGCGTTCTGCCTTGCTAATAAAGAATTCCGTCTGGCCGTTTCGAACGCGCCCTTAGCAAGCCAACCCACCCGCGGACCTCGCCGACTCCCATGGAATATTTCCTGCAGCAGCTCATCAATGGGATCACGCTGGGGTCCATCTATGGCCTGATCGCCATCGGCTACACGATGGTCTATGGCATCATCGGCATGATCAATTTCGCCCATGGCGATATTTTCATGATCGGCGCCTTCATGGCGCTGATTTCGTTCCTGCTGGTGGTCTCGCTCGGCGTGACCTCGGTGCCGCTGGCGCTGATGCTGGTGTTGTTCTTCTCCATGCTGCTGACCGCCGCCTGGGGCTGGACGCTGGAGCGCGTCGCCTACCGGCCCTTGCGCGCCTCCTTTCGCCTCGCGCCGCTGATCACCGCCATCGGCATGTCGATCGTCTTGCAGAATTTCGTCCAGCTCACCCAGGATGCGCGCGTCAAACCGCTGCCGCCGGTGATCACGGGCGGCCATATCCTGACCGACACCGGCACCTTTTCCGTCTCGCTCAGCAACATCCAGATCGTCATCATCCTGACGACGACCCTGTTGATGGCCGCCTTCTCCTTCATCATCGCCAAGACCTCGCTCGGCCGCCAGCAGCGCGCCTGCGAGCAGGACAGCACCATGGCGGCGCTGCTCGGCGTCAATGTCGACCGGGTGATCTCGCTGACCTTCGTGATGGGCGCGAGCCTCGCCGCCGTCGCGGGGCTGATGTACCTGCTCTATTACGGCGTGATCGATTTCTTCATCGGCTTCGTCGCCGGCATTAAGGCGTTCACGGCGGCGGTGCTGGGGGGCATCGGCTCCTTGCCGGGCGCCATGCTGGGCGGGCTGATCATCGGGCTGATCGAAGTGTTCTGGGCCGGTTATTTCAGCACCGAATATAAAGACGTGGCGGCCTTCTCGATCCTCGCCATCGTGCTGATCTTCTTCCCCTCCGGACTGCTCGGCAAGCCCGAGATCGAGAAGGTTTAGCCGAATGGCCGAGGGGGTGGTGATGGCGACGGGGGCAAGAAGCATAGAGGCGCCGGATGTCGGCGAGGCGCTGAAGCAGGCGATCATCGCATCCGGCATCGCGCTGATCCTGTTCATCGCCATCGTCGGCATCAAGACCGAAAATGCGCAAGGCGGCCTCGCGCTGATCTACCGCTTCGGCGCCGCCTTCAGCCTGGCCGCGACCGTGGGCGTCGTCCGCTTCCTGTTCGACCTCTTCGTCTGGCGGGGCCTCGGCCGCGAGATCATGCAGCGCTGGCTGCCCGCGGGGACGCTCGGCACGGTGATGACGGCGCTGGTCATCGCCGCCTATCTGCTCGGCGCTTATTATTTCATCGTCCCCGGCTCGCGCCTCGCTCTCGCCGAAACCCTATCCGACATTTTCGGCGACAATGAATGGCGCTCGCGCTCGCGCATCTTCGTCGAGCTGACCGGCCAGTTGGTGATCGCGGTCTTCATCGTGCTGAGCGCGATGGGGATCATCATGGCCCTGCGCCGGCTGTTTTCCGCCGCCATCCCGGCGAGCCGCGAAGCCGTGCCGCCCGCCGCGCGGGCCGAGAAGACGACGCTCGCCGAATTCGGCCAGCAATTCGCCCCGGCCCTTCTCGTGATCGCCGTCATCCTGCCGGTCCTGGTCGCCGGGCCACAGCAGCGCTACGCGCTCGACACCGCGATCCAGATCCTGACCTACATCATGCTCGGCTGGGGCCTGAACATCGTCGTCGGCCTCGCCGGGCTGCTCGATCTCGGCTATGTCGCCTTCTACGCCGTCGGCGCCTATTCCTACGCGCTGCTCTCGACCTCGTTCGGCTGGTCGTTCTGGATCTGCCTGCCGCTGGCCGGCATCCTCGCCGCCTTCTGGGGCATCATGCTCGGCTTCCCGGTGCTGCGGCTCAGGGGCGATTATCTGGCCATCGTGACGCTGGCCTTCGGCGAGATGATCCGCATTCTCTTGCTGAACTGGCAATCGCTGACCAACGGCCCGAACGGCATTTCGCAGATCCCCAAGCCCAGCTTCTTCGGCCTGAGCTTCGACCGCTTCGGCGGCAGCGGCACCAAATTCCACGAATTCTTCGGCCTGCAATATGACGCGGTCTACCGCATCATCTTCCTCTATTACATCATCCTGGCGCTCGCGCTGATGGTGAACTTCGCCTCGCAGCGCCTGCGCCGCCTGCCGATCGGGCGCGCCTGGGAAGCCCTGCGCGAGGACGAGATCGCCTGCCGGTCGCTTGGCATCAACACCGTCACCACCAAGCTGACCGCCTTCGCCATCGGCGCCATGTTCGGCGGCTTTGCCGGCTCCTTCTTCGCCATGCGGCAGGGCTTCATCAGCCCGGAATCCTTCACCTTTCATGAATCGGCGCTGATCCTCGCCATCGTCGTGCTCGGCGGGCTCGGCAGCCAGATCGGCGTGGTGGTCGCGGCGGTGGCGCTGATCGGCAGCTCCGAATTCTTCCGCGACCTTGAAGATTACCGGATGCTGATCTTCGGCGCCTCGATGGTGGTCATCATGGTCTGGCGCCCGCGCGGGCTGGTCTCGGGACGCGCGCCGACCGTCGTATTGAAGGAGCACAAGGTGATTTCGGGCGGGCTGGTCAAGGAAGGCGCAGGATGAGCGAGGCGGGCCCCCCCATTCTGCAAGTCGATCATGTGACCATGCGCTTCGGCGGCCTCGTCGCCGTGGACGATCTGTCGTTCGCCGCCAAGCCGCGCGAGATCACCGCCATCATCGGCCCGAACGGCGCCGGCAAGACGACGGTGTTCAACTGCATCACCGGCTTCTATAAGCCGACCGAAGGCATGATCCAGCTTCGCCATCCCGCGCACCCGGAGCCGTTCCTCCTGGAGCGCATGGAGGATCACGAGATCGCCGCCCGCGCAGGCGTCGCGCGCACCTTTCAGAACATCCGCCTGTTCAGCGGCATGACGGTGCTGGAGAATCTGCTCGTCGCCCAGCACGGCCCGCTGAACGAGGCGTCCTTCTTCTCCTTCGCCGGGCTGCTCGGCCTGAAGCGCTACCGCAAGGCCGAGGCCGAAGCCGTCGATTTCGCCTCCTACTGGCTGGAAAAGCTCGGCCTGATCGACCGTGCAGACGACGCCGCCGGCGATCTCGCCTATGGCGACCAGCGCCGGCTCGAAATCGCCCGCTCGATGTGTACCCGGCCCGTCATCCTCTGCCTCGACGAGCCCGCCGCCGGCCTCAATCCGCGCGAATCCGCCGGGCTCAACGACACGCTGCGCTGGATCCGCGACGAGCACGGCCTCGCCATCCTCCTGATCGAGCACGACATGGGCGTCGTCATGGGCATCTCCGACCACATCGTCGTGCTCGACTATGGCCGCAAGATCGCCGACGGCGCGCCCGAATTCATCCGCAACGACCCGACAGTCATCGCCGCCTATCTCGGCGTCGCCGAGGACGAGGTCGAACTGGTGGAAGCGGAGGTCGGCCGATGACCGCGCCGCTGCTCAGCGTCCGCGGGGTGGACGCCTTCTACGGCAATATCCAGGCGCTGCGCTCCGTGAACATGGATGTCGCGCCGGGCGAGATCGTCACGCTGATCGGCGCCAACGGGGCCGGCAAGACCACGCTGATGATGACCGTCTGCGGCAAGCCGCAGGCGCGCCACGGCCAGATCGTCTTCGACGGCACCGACATCACCAAGCTGCCGACGCATGAGATCGCCCGTATGTCGATCGCCCACGCGCCGGAAGGCCGGCGCATCTTTCCGCGCATGACGGTGATGGAGAATTTGCAGATGGGCGCGCTTCTGGCGCCCGAGGCCAAATTCGCCGAAGCGCAGGAGATGGTGTTCTCGCTGTTCCCGGTGCTGGCGAAGCGCCGCAATCAGCGCGGCGGTACGCTGTCGGGCGGCGAACAGCAGATGCTGGCGATCAGCCGCGCGCTGATGAGCTGGCCGCGCCTCCTGCTGCTGGACGAGCCCTCGCTCGGCCTTGCCCCGCTGATCGTGCAGCAGATCTTCCAGGTCATCCGCGAGCTGAACGCCAAGCAGGGGCTGACGGTTTTTCTCGTCGAGCAAAACGCCTATCACGCCTTGAAGCTGGCGCATCGGGGCTATGTTATGGTAAACGGCAAGATCACGCTATCCGGCACCGGCCGCGAGCTTCTGGCCCGCGACGAAGTTAAGGCCGCCTATCTCGAAGGCGGGCGTTAAACCGATGGGCTTGATCGTCGAAAAATCCTGGGTGGCCTTTCTGCTCGTCACCATCGTGCTCGGCGGCGGCGCGGCGTTCCTGACCGGCCGGGCGCTGGCCCGCTCCTGGAAATCCTTCGGGCGCCTCGTCGTCTACATGCTGCTGCTCGGCATCGCGGTGCGCTTCCTGCATTGGGGCCTGTTCCTGAACGCCACCTATGCGAGCTGGCGCGCTTTGCAGGGCTCTCTGATCTCACCGCATTACTACCTCGTCGACACCCTCATCCTGATCGCGCTGGCGGCTTTTGGCTACCGGCTCGAACGCGCCCGGCAGATGGCTTCGCAATATGGCTGGCTCTATGAACGGACCGGCCCGCTGAGCTGGAAGAAGCGCTGAGCCGCGCCTTTGTCTTGCCTTGTTGGTCGCAAATGACTAAGCCTGCCGGATTGCATAAAATCGAAGTACAGATGGCAACTAAAGGGACAAGTTCATGAGAAGATACTTACTCGCTGCCGCTGTTTTGGGGCTCGGGCTGTCCGCCCCGGCCATGGCGCAGGACATCACCGTTGGCGTCGCCGGACCGATGACCGGCAAGGAAGCGACCTTCGGCGGCCAGTTCAAGGCCGGCGCGGACGCGGCCCTTGCGGACTTCAATGCCGCTGGCGGCGTTCTCGGCAAGAAGCTGAAGCTGGAAGTCGGCGACGACGCCTGCGATCCCAAGCAGGCCCGCTCGGTCGCCGAAAAGCTGGCGGGCGCGAAACTGCCCTTCGTTGTCGGCCATTATTGCTCCGGCTCGTCGATCCCGGCGTCGCAGGTCTATGCCGAGGCCGGTGTCGTCCAGATCTCGCCCGCTTCGACCAATCCCAAATTCACCGACGAACGCGCCGGTCCGAGCATCTTCCGCGTCTGCGGCCGTGACGACCAGCAGGGCGGCGTTGCCGGCGGCTATCTGGCCAAGAATTTCAAGGACAAGGTCATCGCCGTCGTCCACGACAAGAGCGCCTATGGCAAGGGCCTCGCCGACGAGACCAAGAAGGCTCTGAACGCGGCCGGCAAGGAAGAGGCCATCTACGAGGCCATCACCGCCGGTGAGAAGGACTACACCGCCCTCGTCTCCAAGCTGAAGCAGGCCAATGTCGATGTGGTCTATTTCGGCGGCTACCACACCGAAGCCGGCCTGATCGTGCGCCAGATGCGCTCGCAGGGCATGAAGACCGTGCTGATGGGCGGCGACTCGATGGTCACCACCGAATATTGGCAGATCACCGGCAAGGACGGCGAAGGCACGCTCTTCACCTTCTCGCCCGACCCGCGCAAGAACCCCGCCGCGGCTGAAGTCGTGAAGGCGTTCGAGGCCAAGAAGGTCAACCCGGAAGGCTACGTGCTCTACACCTATGCCGCGCTCCAGGTTTGGAAGCAGGCGGTGGAGAAAGCCGGCTCGACGGATGCCGAGAAGGTCGTCGCCGCCCTGAACGGCACCGAGTTCAAGACCGTCATCGGCAATTTCAGCTTCGACAAGAAGGGTGACCCGAACCTGCCCCCCTACGTCGTCTATAGCTGGAAGGACGGCGCTTACGACCAGCTTTAAGCTGGCCCGCGTGAAAATCTGAAATGAGAGGCCCGCCGCGTGCGGGCTTCTTTTTGCCCACCGACTGCAAATCGATCCCGGTCCTTGTCTGTGAGTAAGCTGCAATTGAACGCGCTCTGGGTCGGCGGCACCCTCAGCTATCTCGAGCGTTTGTGCCTGACGTCAGCGGTCGCCTGCGGCCATTCCTTAGTGCTTTACACCTATCATGGCGTCTCGAACGTCCCGGCGGGCGTGGATCTCCGGGACGGCCGCGAAATCATGCCCGAGCATAGGGTGCTGAAGGCCCGGAACGGCAGCTACGCGCTCGGCGCCGATCTCTTTCGCTACTATCTGCTCGCCAAGGGCGGCGGCTGCTGGTGCGATTGCGACTTCCTGTTCCTTCGGCCCGTTCCGGATCAGGAGCATATTTTCGGCTTCCAAGACGAGACCACGATCTGCAACGGATTGCTGCGGCTGCCGAAGACCTCGCCGACCTTGCACGATATTCTCCGGTTCGCCGGTTCCAACCCGGTGATCGCTCCATGGTGGCGGAGAAAGAAGAAAACGCACCAATGGTTCCGTTGGGCGCTCGGGGCCTCCCGGACGCTCGAGCAGCTCGAATGGGGTATCATTGGGCCGGCCGCGCTCAGCTATTTTGCGCGCCGGAACTGCATTATAGGATACGGGGCGGCTCCCGAGGTGTTTTACCCGAATAACTGGAAACAGGCCGCCGATGCGTTCGATCCCGATAAGGATATCCGCGCCGCGCTTTCCGAGCGGACGATCACCGTGCATCTGTGGAACGAACGTATCAAGGATTTGAAGCTGAAGCCGCCCCCCACTGGCAGTTTCATAGACCAGGAATGCCGGCGGCTCGGCATCACAATGACGGACACCTCATGAACTGGCGCCCCGGACCGAGGAATCTGATCACCGACGTGCCCGGCATCACGGTCGGGCAAGCGCAGGATGCCGGTTTGCGCTCCGGCGTCACGGTGATCCTGCCGGCGGGACGGGCGCGGGGCGCGGCCGATATTCGCGGCGGCGGCCCGGGGACGCGCGAGACCGAGACCATGACGCATGGCGGCCTCGTCAACGAATTGCATGGCCTCGTGTTTTCCGGCGGCTCGGCCTTTGGCCTGGACGCCGCGACCGGCGTGCAGAGTTTTTTGCGTGAACAGGGGGCCGGCTTCGCGGTCGGCGCGGCGCGGGTGCCGATCGTGCCGCAAGCGATCCTGTTCGACCTGCTGAATGGCGGCGATAAGGACTGGGGCCGGCATTCGCCCTATCGCGACATGGCTTATCAGGCCGCGACCGATGCTGCCGAGGATTTCGCTCTTGGGACGGCAGGCGCGGGGTTCGGCGCGGCGGTCGCCTGGGCGAAATCTGGCCAGCGCATGATGGGCGGCATCGGCAGCGCCTCGCTGATCCGCGATGACGGGCTGGCCATCGGCGCGCTGGCGGCGGTGAACGCGGCGGGCGCCGTCACCATCGGGGATACGCCGCATTTCTGGGCTGCGCCCTTCGAGATCGGCGGCGAGTTCGGCGGGCTCGGCTTACCGGCGGTGATGAAAGAGGAATGGCAGGTGCCGGTGCTGAAGGCCGGTCCGATGCAGAACACCACGCTCGCGGTGATCGCCACCAATGCCGCGCTGACCAATTCCGAGTTGCGTCGGCTGGCGATCATGGCGCAGACCGGCATGGCCCGCGCCATCGTGCCGGTGCATACGCCTGTGGATGGCGACATCGCCTTCGCACTCTCCGTGGGCGACCACCCGATGGCCGCCCCGCCCGCCGGCCTCATCGAACTCGGCGCCTATGCGGCGAACACGCTCGCCCGCGCCATCGCGCGCGGTGTCTATGAAGCCGGTGGCATCCCCGGCGCGTCCGACCTGCCCGCTTATCGCGATGTGTTTCCTCGCAAGGTCTGAGCAGGACCCCGCAGGCCGATGTGCGCGAGAGCGAGCCGCGAGGCACCACCCCGTCGCACGTCGCTGGACCCCCAATTTAATTGCGTCGCCCCTGCCGTTAGAGCCGGGGCCCACTCGTCTGTCCGCGCGCACTGTGCCGGCTGTTCTGCCCATGGGTCCCGGTCCGGCCTGTCGGCCGCCCGGGACGACGGCGGAGAATATCGCATCGGCAGAGGGAGGTCGGCTGCGAACGTGAAACGCCTTCAGCGCCAGTCGCCGAGAACCGCGTTCATCAGCGCCAGGGCCGCGACCGCCGCCGTATCCGCCCGCATGATGCGCGGCCCCAGCGACACGGCGTGCACGAAAGGCAGCCCCAGCAGCATCTGACGCTCTGCGTCGTCGAACCCGCCCTCCGGCCCGATGAGCAGCGCCGCCGGTCCCTGCGGCACGCCGCGCAGCACCTCCAGCGGTGAGGCGACCGCCGCTGCCTCATCGGCGAAGATCAGCGCGCGGCCCGGCTCCCAGTCTCCCAGCGCCGCCTCGAGCTTCACCGGCGCAAGCACCTCAGGCACCCGCAGGACGCCGCATTGCTCCGCCGCCTCGACAACATTGGCGCGCATCCGCTCCAGATTGACCCGCTCGGCATTGGTTCGCCGCGTCATCACCGGCCGCAGCACCGACGCGCCCATTTCGGTGGCCTTCTGCACCATGTAATCCAGCCGCGCCTTCTTCAGCGGCGCGAACAGGTAATGCAGATCCGGCCCCTCCGCCTGCGGTCGCACCTGCTCGCGCGCGGTCAGAACAGCGGCGCTGCGCTTCATGGCGGTGATCTCGGCCAGCCATTCGCCGTCGCGCCCGTTGAAGACGAGGACATGCTGCCCGGCGCGCATCCGCAGCACATTGCCGAGGTAATTCGCTTGGCCGGCCGTGCATTCGACAGCGGCTCCGGCGGCCAAGAGCGCCTCAACAAACAAGCGGATAGAAGCCTCATGCTCCTTGCCGCCATCCCCGAATATTGCTTTCTTGCTCATGCTGCCGCAGATAAACGCGGGCGGCGCTTTCTCGCAAGACCCCTTCGGGATAGACTGCGGCCAAATTCCAAGTCAGGCGGCGCAATGCCAGTCCCCAACGCACAGACCGGCAATATGCAAGCCAGCGATGCCCCGCCAGGCAATTGGGTGGACCGCTTTGCGCCCCTCGCCATGCAGCCCTATTTGCGGCTGATGCGGGCGGACCGGCCGATCGGGACATGGCTGCTGCTCTGGCCGTGCTGGTGGTCCGCGGCGCTGGCCTGGGTCGCAGCGGGGACGACGCGGCCCGATCTCTGGCTGCTGCTGCTGTTCGCCATCGGCGCGACGGTGATGCGCGGGGCGGGCTGCATCTACAACGATATCGCGGATCGTGATTTCGACGCGCAGGTCGCGCGCACCCGCACCCGGCCGATCCCCAGCGGGCAAGTCAGTGTCTTCGCGGCCGCCGTTTTCATGGTCGCGCTGAGCTTTACCGGCCTCGCCGTGCTGCTGCAATTCAATGCTTTCGCAATTGTGATCGGGATTGGCTCGCTCGGCATCGTCGCCCTCTACCCTTTCATGAAGCGCATCACATATTGGCCTCAGATCGTGCTGGGTCTCGCCTTTTCCTGGGGCGCGCTGATGGGCTGGGCCGCCGTCTTCGGACGGATCGACGCACCCGCCTTATTTCTCTATGCCGCTGCCATTGTTTGGACCATCGGCTATGACACCATTTACGCGCATCAGGACAAGGATGATGACGCGCTGCTTGGATTGAAATCCACCGCGCTCAAATTCGGTCCGAAAACCAAGCCCTGGCTGACGCTGTTTTACGGGGCGACGATCGTGCTCCTCGGAATTGCCGGAATCGGCGCCGGGGCGCATTGGCCGTTTTTTGCGGGCCTCGCCCTCGCGAGCCTGCATCTGGTCTGGCAGACCGCGACGCTGGACGTCGACGACCCGGCCAATTGCCTCAAGCGCTTCCGCTCCAATCGGGACTTTGGCGCACTTGTCTTCCTCGCATTGCTGGCCGACATGGCTCTATGAACAATGAAAGCGACATTTGATGGATGGAACCGACGGTAAGATCGGCCGGGACAGCCTTGCGGCTGACGAGGCGCTGCTTTTCGGCGCGGTGCGCGCGGCGGGCACGCTGGCGCTGAGTTTTTTCGGGCGCGGCCTCGTCGGCACGCATAAGGCCGATAACAGCCCCGTCAGCGAAGCCGATTACGCGGTCGACAAGATGCTGCGCGAGCGGCTGACCGGCGAGCGGCCCAATTACGGCTGGCTGTCCGAGGAGACCGTGGACAATGCCCGGCGCCTCGATGCCGATCAGGTCTGGATCGTCGACCCGATCGACGGCACCCGCGCCTTCCTCGCCGGCACGCCGGAATGGACCATCGCGGCGGCTCTCGTCGATTACGGCCAGCCGGTGCTGGCGGCGGTCTACAATCCCGCGACCGCCGAGATGTTCACCGCCCGGCGCGGCGGCGGCGCTTTTCTCAACGGCATGCCGATTTCGGTCACACCGCGCGACGACATCGCCGAATGCCGCATGATCGCCACCAAGGGCTTCTTCAAGCACAAGATCTGGACCGAGCCCTGGCCGAACACTCAGAACATCTGGTTCAACTCGGTCGCCTACCGCCTCGCCCTGATCGCCGCCGGACGCGCCGACGCCACGCTTTCGCTGACCGGCAAGTCGGAATGGGATCTTGCGGCCCCGGCGCTTTTGGTGCAGGAAGCAAGGGGCAAGGTGACGGACGCCACGGGCGCGGCCATCACCTTCAACCAGCCGAATACGCGCATCAATGGTCTTGTCGCAGCCGCCCCGGCGCTGCACGATCTGCTGGTGGCGCGCACCCGGCCGGTGGCGGCCAAAGAGGTTTAGCGATTGGGGTCGGCGAGGCGCGATGACCGGCACACCGAAGCAGCTTTTGCATCTGGTATTCGGCGGTGAGCTTACGAAGCTGGGCGACGTCGAATTCAAGGATGTCGAGAATCTCGACATCGTCGGCATCTATCCGAATTACAAAACGGCCTATGACGCCTGGAAGAGCGCGGCCCAGCGCACCGTGGACAATGCCCAGATGCGCTATTTCATCGTCCACATGCACCGCCTGCTCGACCCGCGCGAGGACGGCTAGCCGCGTCCGGCGGCGCCGGGAAGGATCGGTTAACGGTAAAACGCAAACCCTTTCCGAGCCCTGCGGCTCTGCCGCGACCTCTCCCAATTGCGCGGCTAAAGTGCGGCAAACCAAGGCGAATGGGGGCGGCGCCTCGCTCCTTCTCCCAAGGGAGAGGGCAGGAGACTGAGCATAGAGCGGCGTGTCCCCGCGCCGTGTCGAGGGAACGGTTGATGATGAAGCGTTTCACACGCTCCGAAGCGTTTCTGACGGCGGCCGGAAGCCTCGCGGCGGGCTATATCCGGCTGGTCGCGAAAAGCTCGCGCATCATCCGCGAACCGGACGGCCAGGAAGCCGAACTGCTCGCCGAAGCGCCCTTCATCGCCGCCATGTGGCACGGCCAGTTCCTGATGATCCCGGCGATGTCGCCCAAGGGCCTCGACGTCAAATGCATGGTGGCGCGGCACGGCGACGGCGAGATCGTCGGGCGCGCCCTGCGCAGCTTCGGCCTCGACCTCATTCGCGGCGCGGGAGCGGGCAAGCGGCGCAAGGATCGCGGCGGCGCCCACGCCCTCCGGGCCGCGCTGACGACGCTCGCCGAAGGCACCACGGTCGCCATGACGGCCGACATTCCGCCCGGCCCCGCCCGCCAGGCCGGCATGGGCATCGTCACCCTGGCGCGCCTGTCCGGGCGCCCGATCGTCCCCGTCGCCATCGCGACGAGCCGGTTCGCGACCGTCAACACCTGGAGCCGGTTCACGCTGAACCTGCCCTTCTCCAAGATCGCCGTGATCTCCGGCCCCAAGATCGAAGTCGCCCGCGACGCCGGCGAGACCGAGCTGGAAGCCGCCCGCGCCGCCGTCGAAGACGGCCTCAACCTCGCAACGCGCCGCGCTTATGAATTGGCCGGACGCGACGCCGCCGCCGCGACCCCGGTCAGCGCGGGCGGCAGCGTCGCGCCTGGTCTGAGCCTCCGGGCCTATCGCACGATCAGCCGCGCCATCCATCCGGCGGCGGGCATGTTCCTGCGCCGCCGCAGCCAGCGCGGCAAGGAGGTGCCCGAGCGCCTGAACGAGCGCATGGGCATCGCCAGCCTCTCGCGCCCTGCTGGCACGCTGCTCTGGTTCCATGCGGCGAGCGTCGGTGAGACCAATGTCGTGCTGCCGCTGATCGAGGCCCTGCGCAAGGAGCGCCCCGATCTCGGCATCCTGCTGACCACCGTCACCGTGACGTCGGCCCGCATCGCCGCCGCGCGGCTGCCTAGCGGCGCGGTGCATCAATTCGTGCCACTGGACTCACCCGCCTTCGTGCAGCGCTTCCTCGACCATTGGCGCCCAAACATGGGCCTGTTCACTGAATCCGAGATCTGGCCGAACCTGATCCTCGACGCCGACCGCCGCCGCATTCCGCTCGCCCTGCTCAATGCGCGCATGTCCGACCGCTCCTTCAAGCGCTGGCTCAAAATGCCGGGCGTCAGCCGCCCGCTGTTCTCGCGCTTCGCGGTGGTGCTGGCGCAGAGCGACGGCCTCGCCAAGCGGCTGGCGACGCTCGGCGCGCGCAAGGTGATCTCGGCGGGGAACATCAAATTCGACTCGCCGCCCCCGCCGGTCGATCCGGCTGAATTGCAGCGCTTCAAGGCGATGGTCGCGGGACGGCCGATCTTCCTGGCCGCCAGCACCCACCCGGGCGAAGACGAGATCGTCGCCGAAGCGCATAAGGCGCTTAGCGCATCCTATCCCGGCCTGCTGACCGTGATCGTCCCCCGCCATCCCGAGCGCGGCGCCGACATCGCGGCGATGCTGGAGGCGCAGGGCCTCGCCGCCGCGCGCCGTTCGCAGGGCGCGGCGCTCGGCGCGGAAACCGCGATCTATGTCGGCGATACGGTCGGCGATCTCGGCATGTTCTACGCCGTCGCCCCGATCGCATTCATCGGCGGCTCGCTGGTGCCGCATGGCGGGCAGAACCCGATCGAGGCGGTAAAACTCGGCGCTGGCGTCGTCACCGGGCCGCACTGGCATAATTTCCCCGAGGTGTATCAGGCGCTGGCGGAGCAGGGCGGCTGCCGCTTCGTCACCTCGCAGGAGGACCTGATCCACACCGCGCGGGCGCTGCTGGACGACCGGGCGAGCCTCGATCTGATGCGCGCGCGCGCGGAACGCACCGTCTCCGAACTCAGCGGCGCGCTCGGCCGCACGCTCGAGGCGCTGGAGCCGTTCCTGCCGCCCAAGCGTCCCACGGTGGCGGCCTATGCGTCTTGAACAGCCGAGCTGGTGGACCGGTTCGCGCCCGGCGGACCGGCTGAAAGCGGCGCTGCTCGCCCCCGCCGGCTGGGTCTATGGCGCGGCCGCCAATGCCCGCTTTGCCCTGGCGAGCCCTTACCGCTCCTCGCTGCCGGTCATATGCATCGGTAATTTCACGGCAGGCGGCGCCGGCAAGACCCCGCTCGCCATCGCGATTGCCCGCATGGCGCGCGACTGGGGCGGCAGGCCCGCCTTCCTGACGCGCGGCTATGGCGGCAGCATCGAGGGGCCGCACCGGGTCGATGCCTCCGTCGATGGGGCGGCCGAAGTCGGCGACGAGGCGCTGCTGCTCGCCCGCGCCGCCCCGACCTATCTCGCCCGCGACCGCGCGGACGGCGCGCGCGCCATCGAAGCGACCGGCGCCGACCTCATCATCATGGATGACGGCTTCCAGAACCCGTCTTTGCACAAGGATCTGGCCATCGTCGCGGTGGATGCGGGCGCGGGTCTCGGCAATGGCCGCGTGCTGCCCGCCGGGCCGCTGCGCGCGCCGCTCGGCGACCAGTTGAAGCGTGCTGGTGTGATCGTCTCCATCGGCCGCGAGCCCTGCGACCTGACCGGGCGCTCCGGCGCGGTGCCGCTGCTGCGCGGCCATATCAAGCCTTCCGGCGACACCGGCTGGCTGAAATCCTCGCCGATACTGGCCTTTTGCGGCATCGGCCGCCCGTCGAAATTCTTCGCCACTCTGACGAGCCTCGGCGCGGAGATCGCGGAGACTGTTCCCTTCCCCGATCACCACGCCTTCACCGGCCCCGAAGCCGCCGATCTGCTCGCCAAAGCCGCGCGCGCCGGAGCGACGCTGGTGACGACCGAGAAAGACTGGGTACGCATCGACACCCGCGACCTGGCCCTTTCCGAGCTGAAGGCCAAGACCCGCACCCTTCCCATCGCCATCGAATTCGAAGCGGCCAGCCAGCCGATCCTGACGCATCTCCTGCTCAAGGCCATGGACCGCGACGCGGCGCCTGCCCCCGCGCCGCGATGAGAACCTTGCATCGAAGATCGTGATCTAGCGCATTAATTCCTTCATCGCCCCGTCGATGCCCTCCAGCGTCAGCGGGTACATGCGGCCGCTCATCAACTGACCGATCAGCTCGATCGATGGGGTGTAATCCCATAGATGCGGTGCGACGGGGTTGAGCCAGACGGCGCTCTTATAGATCTGAGTGACGCGCTCCAGCCAGACGCCGCCGGGCTCCTCGTTCCAATGCTCGACCGAGCCGCCCGCCATGGCGATCTCATAGGGGCTCATCGAGGCGTCGCCGATGAAGATGACCTTGTAATCGGCGGGGTAGGTATGCAGCACGTCCCAGGTGGCGATGCGCTCGGCATGGCGGCGGGAGTTGTTGCGCCAGACGCCTTCATAGAGGCAGTTGTGGAAATAGAAATATTCCATGTGCTTGAACTCGGAGCGGGCGGCCGAGAACAGCTCCTGGGAGATTTTGACGTGCCAGTCCATCGAGCCGCCGACATCGAAGAACAGCAGCACCTTCACCGTGTTGCGCCGCTCGGGGCGGAATTCGAGGTCGAGAAAGCCGCTATGCGCAGTTGAGCGGATGGTCTTGTCGAGGTCGAGCTCTTCCGCCGCGCCCGCGCGCGCGAACTGGCGCAGGCGGCGCAGCGCCACCTTGATGTTGCGCGTGCCGAGCTCGACGCTGTCGTCCAGATCCTTGAACTCGCGCTTGTCCCAAACCTTGATGGCCCGGAAATTGCGGTTGCTGTTCTGGCCGATGCGGATGCCGGCCGGATTGTAGCCGTGCGCGCCATAGGGCGAGGTGCCGCCGGTGCCGATCCATTTCGAGCCGCCCTGATGGCGCCCCTTCTGCTCCTGGAGGCGCTTCATCAGCTCCTCCATGATCTTCTCCCAGCCGCCCAGCGCCTCGATCTGCGCCTTCTCCTCCTCGGTGAACAGCCGCTCGGCCAAGTGGCGCAGCCATTCCTCGGGGATCGCGGCGTTGGCCGCCTCGCCCAGCGTTTCGATGCCCTTGAAGACGGAGGCGAAGACGCGGTCGAACTTGTCGAGATTGCGCTCGTCCTTCACCAGAGCTGTGCGCGAGAGATAGTAGAAATCCTCCATGCGCTTGTCGGCGAGGTCGGCCTGCAGCGCCTCCATCAGCGAGAGATATTCGCGCAGGCTGACGGGGATGCCGGCGTCGCGCAGACCGTGGAAGAAATTCACGAACATCGTTTCGTCCTATCCCCGTAGCCAGGGGAAGCTGCGGATTTGCGGCGGCTTGGCCGCCATCTTGGTCTGCAATTCCATCACGCTCAAGGTCAGCTCGCCAGGGGCGTCGATGGGATCG
Source organism: Rhodomicrobium sp. R_RK_3 (assembly GCF_002198715.1). Lineage (GTDB taxonomy): Bacteria > Pseudomonadota > Alphaproteobacteria > Rhizobiales > Rhodomicrobiaceae > R-RK-3. Next base: position 22,394 of record NZ_MWLK01000004.1, read on the forward strand.
GCGTCGGCGTCGTCTTGGGGCTCGCCGGTGGCGGGCTCCTCAGCGATGGGATCGGCGTCGGCGGCCACGGTTTCCTCCGGTGCGCCCTCCCCGATGCCAGACAGTTTAGCCAGAAGCGTCGGCGCTGTCTCGGGTGGGGGCGAAGGCGCAGCGGCGCGGTCGAGATAGGCGGCGATCTCCTCGGAGACGTAAGGCGGCAGCTCGGCGGGCGGTTCCTTGCGGCGCCCGAACATGCGGGCAAGCAGCGAGCGCGGTTTTTCGCGTGGGGTCTCGGCTTCGGCTGCGACAGGCAAGGGCTCGGACTCGACGACCGCGACGGACGCGATTTTGGCAGGCTCTGGATCGGGCTGGACGCGGGCGACGGCGTCTTTCTTTGGGCGTAGCTGAGCCTTGGCCGACGGCGGCGGGGCGGGCGCGATGGGGGCGCTCTTGGCAAGGACAGGCGCGACTGGCTTTTGCCGTTCGCCCGGCGCTGGCCGCACCGGCTCGGATTGTTGCGGCCCCGTCTTGCCAACGACGATATCGGCCTTGGCCTCGCGAGGAGGGGACGGTTCGGGCCGGGCTGCCGCTGATTTCGCGAGTTCTACCGGCAGTTTCGGCGTGGCGGCGGGGGGCGTGACTGCCTTTCCACGCCATAGCCGCGCCAGCGCCGAGGGACGCGGCTCCGAGGGCACCACTTGGATCTTCGAGGCGGCGGGCGTGTCCTTTTGCTTGGCAGCCGTCTTCACGGCGGGCGGTGGGGCAATGATCGCAGGCTTGGCCGCCGATGTGGCGGGCGCGGCCACAATAGCCTTCGCAGGCGGCCCGACCGGCTTCTGAGGCGCCGGCGCGGGTGCTTTCACAGGTGCCGGAACCGGGGTCGCGGGCTTGCCCTTCGCGCCCTTGGCGGGAGGCGGTGGCGCTTTCGGAGGCGCGGCCTTCGGCTTGGCGGCCTTCGCAGGAAACTTAGCCGCAACCGCCTCGGCAGGCAGCTTTGCCCACTTGCCGGCATCCTTGGCGTTCGCCGTCGCCCGTTTCCCCGGGGTCACCACATGTGCCGGAACCGGCCCGCGCCGATCCTCAGTCAAACCCCAATAGCCGAGCGCGCGCTGATAGGAGGCAAAAGCCGGTATATCCCGCCCGCGCACCGGCACCGGCGCGACGGCGGCCGCGGCGAGCGCCCAGGGCGTCGTCTGGCTCAGCGCGGCGTGGGTGCGCTGCACCCCGGCGATCAGATGCCCCAAACCGTTGACCGATCGCCGCATCAGCCAGATCGCGGCATTGGCCGAGGTCAGCCGCAGCCGCTCGGATCGTTCCGCCAATTCCAGCCGGGCGATGAATTGCCGCCCGCGCTCGGTCACTTCCGGCGCGCGGCGCAGCACCTGCTCGTATTTCGCCTGGAAATCATGGGCGGTGGCGAGGAAATCATAATGCCGCCGCAACCCGGCCGCCCGTTCGCGCGCCGCCGTCGAGGCGCGGTCGAGTCCCACCGCGAGGCGCTGCGGCAATTGCTCCCGCGCCTGCCGCAATTGCCCGGCACCGCGCGCCATTGTCTCGGAATCCCGCATCGTTCGCGCGATGTCGGCGGCGTAGAGGAAGAATTCCCGCCAGAACGCCCGCGCGGTCCGCACCGTCCGGGGCACCGCCCGCACCCAGGCGACCGGATAGGCCACGATTTCGGCCAGGGTCGGCAGCCGGTCCTTTTCCCGCGCGGCCCGGATCGCCTCATCGAGCTCGGTGATGAAGCTCTCGGCATCGGCGCGCGCCAGCGACAGGCGCAGATCGATGACATCCTCACCGCTTGGCGCCTGCTTGAACAGCAGCGCGGCGGCCTCCTGGCGAAAGCGCTCATAGGCGCCCGGCTCGGAGAAGGCGGAGCCGAAACTGCCGAGATCCTCGACCAGCAGGATTTCGCTCGCCGCCCACAGGTCGCGCCGGATATGCAGGATTTCGCTGAGGGCGGCGTGGTCCTCGATGCCGAACGAGGCCTGCATCTGCACGCGCAGATTATTGACCTTATCGAAATACCCGCTCTGCGCCTGGATGCGCTTCAGCAGCGCGTGCGTCGCGGCGGTCTGCCGCGCCGGATCGGCGGGCGGCTCAGCGCCGCGTACGGAGTCGAAAACGCCTTGCGCCTCGCGGGCGAAACCGGCTGCCCGCGAGGCTTGCTGGATCTGGCGGTGCTGCCGGCCATGCACGGAGCGCCGGTGCAGCCACCAAAGGCTGCAGCTCACGCCGAGCCACAGCGCGATGACGCCGCCGAATGACCAAAGCTCGTCCATTAGCGCAAATCATGCCCCCGAACCTGCCGGCCGGAGTGTAAGGCCAAGGGCAGGGCGATGGAAGACGCGCGGCGCGCCTGGGGAAAAGCCGCCGCGCGGCTGAAATCCGCGTCAGCTCAGCTTCTTGCGGCTCGCGCGCTGGAGTTCGGATTCGGTCTCGTCGGCCGCGCCGAAATGGCCCAGATAGCGCGCCGTGATAGCCTCGACCGGCAGGATGATCAGCACATCGGTGGTGCCGAACTGGCGGTCGATCACGGCGCCGTCGCCGATATAGGCGCCGAGCCGCAAATAGCCCTTGATCAGCGGCGGCATGCCCTTCAGGGCGAGCTTGGGGTCGATGTCCTTGGCGGGCATCATGTTCATGTTCACATAGAGCCGGTCATGCGCCTTGACCCGCCATTCCTTCGGCGCCAGCGAATTGTGGTGCAGGAAGCTCAGCGCCATGGCGTGGCGCTTGGGATCGACGCCCGGGAAGCTGGCGCAGCCGATCATCACATCGGCGCCCTGTTCGCGCACATAGGTCCAGATGCCGTGCCAGAGCAGTTCCACGGTGCGGCGGTTGCGATACGCCTTGAGCACGCAGGAGCGGCCCATCTCGACGAACTCATAATCGCGCGACTTGGCGGCCAGCAGCGGATTGATGTCGTATTCGCCCTGGCTGTAGAAGCCGCCATTGGCCTGGGCCATGTCCTGGCGCAGCACGCGGTAGGTGCCGACGACGCGCGGCCGCTTGCGCCAGGGCTGCTTGCCGGTGGCGACGAGATCGCCGTGATCGACGACGAGCAGGTGCTCGCAGATTTCGTCATAGGGGTCTTCGTCGCGGCGGGAGATCATCGCCGAGGCGTTGGGGATGGCGTCCATCTCCTCGTAAAACACCTCATAGCGCAGCTTTTGCGCCCGGCGCAGGTCGCCGCGCGAGCGGGCAAGGCGCACTTCCAGATTGCCGATGCGCCCGTAGATCTTGGGCATCCGCCCGATCGGAATGATCGGCATCCGCTTGCCGCGCTTGTTGCGGAAAGGCAGGAAGAATGGCGGCAAGCCCCTGAGCGCGCGCGGACGGAATCGACTGACGATGCGCCGAGGACTTAAGATCATGCGTTTCTCCCAATGTGCCATTCAGGCAGGCAGGCCAAGTGCCGCGCGCGAAACAGCGGCGGTTTCCGGCTGTCTTGGCTCCTCGCGCGTGGCAGCCATAGGGCGGGCCAAGCCGGAGCGTCAATCAATTTCAGGTCGGGAAGGCGTTTCTTCTTAAAGGCTTTGGGGCCCATGCCAACGGTCGCTCTGGTTGCTGGACAGGCCCTCGCGCGTGCAAGATGCTCACACAATTCCCCATAGCTGAAACGTAAGGAGATCTTATCTTAATCGGGCCGGTAATGTTAGTTTTTCTTAAGCTTGACGCCTCGCTAGCGGCTCGCCGGCAAATATTACGGGAAAACCCGTAGCCATTTGAGGTTTTTCTGGACAGCCCGATTTTACCGCCGCGGGCGGCTTGCCGGGGCCGTCAAACGCATTTAGCCTGACCCCGGCGTGGCGGCAAGGGGATTGCGACAAAGGGATGCGAATGAGCGAATTGGCCGACCAGAGTAACGCCGTGGACCCGCGCCTGCTGGAGGTGCTGGTCTGCCCGCTGACGAAGACCAATCTGCGCTATGACCGCGAGCGCCAGGAGCTGATCAGCGAGTCCGCCAAGCTGGCCTATCCGATCCGCGAGGGCGTGCCGATCATGCTGCCGGACGAGGCGCGCAAGCTGGAGGACTGACCAGGGGGCGGCAGCACAAAGGGAGACCGAATCAGGATCATCGGCGAGAACAAGGCCCGCCGCACCCCTAGGCCAGCTCCCCCTTCAGCAGCTTCGGCAGCTCGCCGGTCAGCCCGGCGGCCTCGCGCATGAAGAAGCCCTTCAGGCGGGGCATCCGGTCGACCATGCCGAGGCCGAGCTGGCGCACCATGCGCAGCGGGCCGGAATCGTTGGCGAACAGGCGGTTCAGCGCGGCGGCGGTCATCGCGGCGGAGGCGCTGTCGAAGCGGCGCCAGCGCTCGTAACGCTCCAAGACCGTCAGGTCGCCCGGATCGAGGCCGAGGCGGGCGCCGTCGACCAGCACTTCGGTCAGGGCGGCGGCGTCCTTCAGGCCGTGATTGAGGCCCTGTCCGGCGATCCAGTGCAGGCCGTGCGCGGCATCGCCCGCCAGCGCGATGCGCGGCTTCACGAAGCCCCGCGACAGCGTCATGCTCAGCGGGAAGGACGAGAGTTTCCCCACGATCGACAGCCGGCCGAGCCGCCCGCCCATGCGCTTTTCGATCTCGGCGAGTGCCCCGGCCTCGTCCAGCGCCAGGATGCGGCGCGCCACATCCGCCCGCTCGGTCCAGACCAGCGAGCAGCGGTTGTCGACCATCGGCAGGATGGCGAAGGGGCCGGAGGGCAGGAAATGCTGCACCGCGCGGCCGTCATGCGGCTTTTCATGCGCGATGGTGCCGACGATGGCGAGCTGGTCGGATTTCCATTCGACGATCTTGAATCCCGCCATCTTGCGCAGCGCCGAGCGCTGGCCGTCGGCGGCGACGATGAAATTGGCGATGAGCTTCCGGCCGCTGGCCAGGGTGACGGTGGCGCTCGCCTCCGCGATGTCGATGGCGGCGATGGTCTCCGGCGCCAGGATGGTGATGTCGGCGACGGTCTCGGCGGCGGCGTAGAGGGCGCGGCGCAGGATGGCGTTTTCCACGATGAACGCCGTCGCGCCGTCTTCTTCGGTCGCGGTGTCGAAATTCAAGAGCACCGAGCGGATGGGGATTTCCAGCTTGCTGTCGGTGATGTCGATGGCGGTGACGGCTTGCGCGTCGGCGGCGATCGCCTGCCAGACGCCGAGCGCTTCGAGCATGTGCTTGGCGGCGGCGGTCAGCGCCACCGAGCGGCCGTCGAAACCGCCCGCGCGCGCCTCGCTGACCGGCATCCGCTCGACGACGGCGATGCGGAAGGTGCCCGGCGCGGATTTGGCGAGGCCCAGCGCGAGCGCCAGCCCGACAAAGCTGCCTCCGCCGACGATCACGTCATATCTCTGGCTATCCATCGCGCCGTCTCCTTTTGGCCGGATGCACTAGAGCGGGATGAGGAAAAGTGGGCGGCTTTCCGCTCGTCATCCCGGCCTAATGTAAGAATAGATCACTGTTCATGATTTTGGATTGATACAATCCAAAATCATCGTGATCTATGGACCGCCGCGCCGACCGGGGAAAGCGCGCCGCTTGCCGCGTGGCCGCGCATTCAATTCCGCCTGGCGAACGGTGCCGGGCGCCCGGTTCCTTACCGCTTGACAGCGGGCGGACGGTCCGGCTCTCCTTTACGGTCAAAACCCTGAAGAATCTTGCAAAGCGGGCGGGAAAGCATGAATCCGGACGTGACCGGCCTCGTCTCGGTCCTCGACCTCGAACAGCTCGAGGTCAATCTGTTCCGCGGCTACAGCCCGCAGAACAACTGGAAGCGCGTGTTCGGCGGCCAGGTGGTCGGGCAGGCGATGGTGGCCGCCGCGCGCACGGTCGAGGACCGGCTGGCGCATTCGCTGCATTGCTATTTCCTGCTCGGCGGTGACCCGAAAGTGCCGATCATCTTCGAGGTCGACCGCATCCGCGACGGCTCCAGCTTCACGACCCGCAATGTCGTCGCCATCCAGCACGGCGCGGCGATTTTTTCCATGAGCGTCTCCTTCCACAAGCAGGAGACCGGCTTCTCGCATCAGATCAGGATGCCCGTGGTGCCGGGGCCGGACGAATTGCCGACCGAGGAAGAGATGAAGAATGCCGTGCCGCCGAACATGCGCGGCTTCTGGGAATTGCAGCGGCCGATCGAGCTGCGCCCCGTCAGCCTCGACCGCTACCTCTCGCCCGAGACCGCCGACCCGGAGCAGCGCATCTGGTTCCGCACCAAGGGCGCGCTGCCGGACGACAAGAAGCTGCATCAATGCGCGCTGGCCTATGCCTCGGACTTCACGCTGCTGAGCGCCGGGCTGGTGCCGCACGCCCGCCGGCCGTTCGACCCGGCGCTGATGATGGCGAGCCTCGACCACGCGGTCTGGTTCCACCGCGATTTCCGCGCCGATGAATGGCTGCTCTACGTCCAGGACAGCCCGTCCGCCGAGGGCGCGCGGGTGTTCTGCCGTGGCAGCATCTTCAGCCGCGACGGCGTGCTGGTCGCCTCGGTGGCGCAGGAGGGACTGGTGCGGGTGCGGCGGGATCAGGGCTAGCGTGGGAGCGGCTTGGAAGAGCCCATAATCAATTCGCAGCCGAGTTCCCTCTCCCATGGGAGAGGGCAAGGCGGCAAGGACCAGCACACGTCTTCCAACCAGACCGATCCCGGTTTAGTCGCCTTCCCTCAGGAGATCGATCTGCCTGCGATTTTGCAGGGTGCGCAGAACCGAGGCTTTGGCATCGTCGGAGTCGCCGGGCTGGACGGCCTGGCTGCGCGATCGCGCCACGCGCTCGCTCGTCGGCTTGTCGACGGGCGGAGCGCTCAGGGCGACCGTCACGCTATGCACGTCGAAGCGCGTCGCTTCGAATTTCGCCGAAGCCTGGGTCAGCCGGAAATCATGGGTCACCGGCCGCAGCGTGACGCTCGGGGTCACCGACCCGTCATAGCTCGTCGAGAAGGTCAATTTGTCGGTGAACGAATAGACGTCGCGCTTGCTGGTACCCGGATTGACGAAGACCGGGGAAAGCCCCGCGAGGCGAATGAAAGTTTCGACCACCTCGTTCATGCCGACCTCTCCCGTCACCGGGTATTTCCAGTTCTCCCTGCCCGGCTCGCATTTCAGGCTGGTATCGGAGAGCAATTCGTCGAAGCGTTCGGCGAGGTCGAAATCCCGCTTCGCCTGCCGCTTTTTTGTCTCCCCGCCGCCGACTCCGAGAGAGAAGCTGCCGTTTGAAAACGGGAAGTTGAATGATGTGCTCGCCTCGGTGCCATCGGATTCGAAAATGTCGAACTGGAACGTATAGCCGATCGCGGCGTCGCGCAGGCCCGGCTTGATGAGGCGCGAGACCCGCTCCGGCCTCAATGGGGCCGAGCCATGCTCGTCGTCACGCAGCTTGGCGAAATTGTCCGGGGTCAGCGCGAAGGTCTTGATCGCCTGCCGCGATTCGCAACGGATGCGCTGCACGATTTCGAAAGTATCGGATCGTGAAAAATCCTCCGGACGTGGATGAATGGCGCAGCCTGAAAATGCCACAGCGGCGCCCATGCCGATCAATACAGCGCAGCGCATGTCAACCTCGATGAAATTGCGTAGCCGGTATGGGACTTGAATGAATCTACATGCGTGAATGCAGCGACTGGGTCGCCCACGTCCTAATTAATTCAAATTTTACTTAAATACAGAGAATTGCCGCGAAGCTGACGCAGTAAGCGCCATTTGCAGTGAGACTGATGCATTTTGAACAATATCTTTGTGTCAAAACGCACTATTACTCGGCCATCGCTGTTCATTGCGAGCACATAGAAAGTGTGCTCGCCGCCAAGGCCAGATCATTTGCGAAGATGTCAGGATGCGCGGCACCGCCCTGGGCGATCTACTCCGCGACCGGCTCCAGATCCCGCTCCCTGCGGATATGGTTGATAAAGCGCCGGAACAGGTAATGGCTGTCCTGCGGACCCGGCGAGGCTTCCGGGTGGTATTGCACGGAAAACACCGGGCGGTCGGTCAGGCGCAGGCCGCAATTGGAGCCGTCGAACAGCGACACATGCGTCTCCTCGACACCGAGCGGGAAGCTGTCGCGGTCGACGGTAAAGCCATGATTCATCGAGGTGATTTCCACCTTGCCGGTGGTGAAGTCCTTGACCGGATGGTTGGCGCCGTGATGGCCCTGATGCATCTTGCGCGTCTTGGCGCCGAGCGCCAGCGCCAGCAATTGATGGCCGAGGCAAATCCCGAACACCGGTTTGCCCGAGCCGACGAGCTTGCGGATGGCGGGCACGGCGTAGTCGCTCATGGCAGCAGGATCGCCGGGGCCGTTCGAGAGGAAGACGCCGTCGGGATCCCGGGCCAGCACATCCTCGGCGGTGGCGGTCGCGGGCAGCACCGTGACCTTGCAGCCGGCGGTCGCGAGGCAGCGCAAAATGTTGCGCTTCATGCCGTAATCGATGGCGACGACGTGGAAGTCGGGCTTCTCCTGCCGGCCGTAGCCTTCGTCCCAGACCCAGGCGGTCTCGTCCCAGCTATAGCTCTGGCCGGCGGTGACGACCTTGGCGAGGTCCATCCCCTCGATGCCCGGCCAGGCGCGCGCCTCCGCCTTCAGCGCATCGATGTCGAAGTCGCCGGAGGGTTCATGGGCGATGACGGCGTTCGGCATGCCCTTCTCGCGGATGAGGCTGGTCAGGGCGCGGGTGTCGACGCCGCAAATGCCGATGATGCCGCGCGATTTCAGCCAGGCATCGAAATGCTGCATGGCGCGGTAATTGGACGGACCGGTGATGTTGGCGCGCAGCACGCAGCCGCGCACGCCCGAGGCCGCCGCGAGATTGGCGGTCTCCATATCGTCGGGATTGGCGCCGACATTGCCGATATGGGGGAAGGTGAAGGTGATGATCTGGCCGGCATAGGAGGGATCGGTCAGGATTTCCTCATAGCCCGTCATCGCCGTGTTGAAGCACAGCTCGCCGACCGCATGGCCGGTCGCGCCGAGGCCGAAGCCTTGCAGCACGGTGCCATCGGCAAGGATGAGCTTGGCGGTGAAGACCGGCTCCTTCCAACTGTCGCAAGGGGCGCGTCTCATGGGTGCAAAAACCGTATCGCTGAAGAGGGACAATGGGGCATCGCCCGAAACCTGACCTTGACCGGCGTCATCGCTCGACATCATGCCTCTTCCATGGGGCCGCGGGGTTGCGGGAGCGGCCCGGCTCAAGTCAGTCGCAACCTGGGCTCGCTTTAGCCAAGGCTGCCTTAACCGCCGATGAAGCGCGCAGCCAATTCGCGCGCGAGGCGGCATGATTTCGACCCGCGTCGGCGGGTTTCGTATTCGCGAAGCTTGCTGTGGGATCGTGGATCTTTCGGCGCAGCGAAAGTGGTGAGTTTTCTAGCCGGAGTCAATGCGTCGCGCAATATGACGCGTTTCTACGGTGGAGCAGGCGGCAGATCTTGAGATGCGGGCGGAAGTTCTATCTTCGAGCCCGGCATCGCGCCGGCCAGCCGCCACCGGCTCGCATTACGACGTATTCATCCTAAGACGTGAGGCGGGAGGCCCCGGCTTTGCAGCCGGGGTGGCGATTCGGCGCTAGCGCGTCGGCACCGGAACCTTGCCGCGATAGTCGTAGAAGCCGCGCTGGGTCTTGCGGCCGAGCCAGCCGGCCTCGACATATTTCACCAGCAGCGGGCAGGGCCGGTATTTCGAATCGGCCAGACCCTCGTAGAGCACCTGCATCACCGACAGGCAGGTATCCAGCCCGATGAAATCGGCGAGCTGCAAAGGCCCCATCGGATGGTTGGCGCCGAGGCGCATGGCGGTGTCGATGGCCTCGACATTGCCGACGCCTTCATAGAGCGTATAGACCGCCTCGTTAATCATCGGCAGCAAAATGCGGTTGACCATGAAGGCCGGGAAATCTTCCGAGACGGCGATGGTCTTGCCCAGACTAGAGACGAATTCCCGCGCGATGGCGAAGGTGGCTTCCTCCGTCGCGATGCCGCGGATCATCTCGACCAGATCCATCAGCGGCACCGGATTCATGAAATGCATGCCGATGAAGCGCTCGGGACGGTCGGTCGCGGCGGCAAGGCGCGTGATCGAGATCGAGGAGGTGTTGGTGGCGAGGATCGCCTCTGGCTTCAGATGCGGGCAGAGCGCCTGGAAGATGCGGCGCTTGACGTCCTCGTCCTCGGTGGCGGCCTCGATGACGAGGTCCATGTCGCCGAAATCCTCCAGCGATGGCGCATAGCGGATGCGGGCGAGCGCCTGGCTGCGCTCGTCCTCGGTCAGCTTTCCGCGCGAGATCTGGCGGGCCATGTGGCCGTTGATCGTGGCCATGGCGGCCGCGACGCGTTCTTCGGAGAGGTCGTTGATGGCGACATCATAGCCGGCGAGCGAGATCACATGGGCGATGCCGTTGCCCATCTGGCCGGCGCCGATGATGCCGATGGTCCGGATGCCTGCATTGGAGACGCCGGGACCGGAGGGCTGGCGGCTGGCGGTCGGGGGATGAGTTTCCATATTGGTCATATTCCGCCTCGAGGGGTTTATCCCGGCTTAAAGTCCCGCTTTCGTCAGTTCCGCCTCAAGCTCCGGCAGCGCCTGAAACAGGTCCGCGACGAGCCCGTAATCCGCGACCTGGAAGATCGGGGCCTCCTCGTCCTTGTTGATCGCGACGATGATTTTTGCATCCTTCATGCCGGCCAGATGCTGAATGGCGCCCGAAATGCCGACCGCGATATAGAGCTCGGGGGCGACGATCTTTCCGGTCTGGCCGACCTGGTAATCGTTGGGCACATAGCCGGCATCGACGGCGGCGCGGCTGGCGCCGATGGCGGCGCCGAGCTTGTCGGCGATCTTTTCGATCAGCTTGAAATTGTCGCCGGACTGCATGCCGCGACCGCCCGAGATGATGATGCGCGCGGCGGTCAGTTCGGGACGGTCGGATGAGGAGAGCTCGGCGCTTTCGAATTTGGACAGGCCGAGCGGCGCGGGCGCGGCGATGGTCTCGATGACCGCCGATCCGCCATCGGGCGCGGCGGCGAAGGCGGGCGCGCGCACGGTGATAACCAGTTTCAGGCCCTCAGGCGCCTCGACGGTCTGGATGGCATTGCCGGCATAGATCGGGCGGGCAAAGCGGCGCGGCCCATCGACGGCGATGATCTCGGAGATTTGGGGCACGTCGAGCTGAGCGGCGACGCGCGGCATGAAATTCTTGGTGGTGGTGGTCGCCGGGGCGAGCAGCACGTCGTAATTGGCCATCAGCGGGGTGACGAGTGCGGCGAATTCCTCGGCCAGATCCTCGCCGAGATGATCGGCCTCGGCGATCAGCACCTTGCGCACGCCGGCGAGCTTGGCCGCGCCCTCCGCTGCAGCGCCGCAATTCTTGCCGGCGACGAGGATGTCGATCTCACCGCCGATGGCTTTGGCGGCGGTCAGCGCCTTGGCCGTCGCGGGCGCGAGGGCGGATTGAATATGGTCGGCAAATAGCAGGATCGACATCAGATCACTCCCGCGTCGTGAAGTTTCGACACCAGTTCGGCGACGCTCGTGACCTTGACGCCGGCCTTGCGCGCGCCCGGCTCGGAGGTCTTCACGACTTTCAGCCGCGGCTCCAGATCGATGCCGAGGCTGGCGGGATCGATTTCAGCGAGAGGCTTGGACTTGGCCTTCATGATGTTCGGCAGCGAGGCGTAGCGCGGCTCGTTGAGGCGCAGGTCGGTGGTCAGCACGGCGGGCAGCTTCAGCGTCAGCGTCTGGAGGCCGCCATCGATCTCGCGGGTGATGCGCAGCGCGCCGTCGGCGGGGACGACTTTTGAGGCGAAGGTGCCCTGCGGCCAGCCCAGCAGGCCGGCCAGCATCTGCCCGGTCTGAGCGGCATCGTCGTCGATGGCCTGCTTGCCGAGGATGATGATGTCGGGCTTTTCCTGCTCTGCAACATGCTTCAGGATCTTGGCGACCGTCAGCGGCTCGACGGCGATGTCGGTCTTCACCAGGATGGCCCGGTCGGCGCCCATGGCGAGAGCGGTCCGCAATGTCTCCTGCGCCTTTTGCGGTCCGATGGAGACGGCGATGACTTCCTTGGCGGCGCCGGATTCGCGCAGCCGCAAAGCTTCCTCGATCGCGATTTCATCAAACGGATTCATCGACATCTTGACATTGGCCGTGTCGACGCCCGACCCGTCCGCTTTCAGCCGGATCTTGACGTTATAGTCGACGACTCGCTTGACCGGGACCAGGATCTTCATTCACCGCGCCTCCCCGCGCGCCCAAAAACGCATCATCCGGCCACGGTCGGTCGAACCCGGGCCGGGCCAGCGCTCTAGAGCTGGTTTCGCAACTGCGAAAGAAATTTGAGGCTAATGCGGCGCCTTCGGTTAGTCAATGCACACAGAAGGCGCAGCTGCCTAGAAAATCACGCCCGTTCCGCGCCGCGGCCGGACGGCGCCTCGCCCGGCTCGAGGCCGGTTGCGCGATTGAAGAGCTGCACGCCGGGCGCGCGCATGAACAGCACCAGCACCGCGCCGGCGATCAGCCCGCCAATATGCGCCCACCAGGCCGTGCCGCTGCCATCGTCGAAGATGACGCTGATGATTTGCAGCACGATCCAGAAGATCAGTGCAAACCCTGCGCTGACCCTCAGCGGAATGCGGAAGAAGGCCAGCACCCAGACCCTGACATTGGGGTGCAGCATCAGGTAGGCGGCGATCACCCCTGCGACCGCGCCGCTGGCGCCGATCATCGGGACGTCGGAATTGTTGCTGACCAGGGCGTGGGTCAAACCGGCGAAGATGCCGCAGATCAGATAGAAGAACAGGAAGCGGACATGCCCCATGGCGTCCTCGACATTGTCGCCGAACACCCAGAGGAAGATCATATTGCCGGCCAGATGCAGGATATTGCCGTGCAGGAACATATAGGTGAGAAGCGTCAGGCCCTCGGGGATCCTCAAGGCGCCCGCGACCGGATGGACGACGGGCTGATTGAGAAAGCCCTGATGCACCAGCTCGGCCGGGACGACCGCGAAGGCGACCAGCGCTTCAGTGCTGACCGGGTAGAGCAGGCCCATCTGCAGGAGGAAGTAAACCGCGCAATTGGCCAGGATCAGACCCAGCGTCACCCATTGAAAGCGAATCCGCCTTACGGGATTCATATCCCATAAAGGTACAAACATCGGCCTTCTCCCCAATCCCTAAATACCCTGTCCCTACCGATTTTTTCCAGGCTGCCAGAGGATGTCCCCCGCGCCTTTGCCATTGACGTAGCGGCTGGCGACGAAGAGCAGGTCGGACAGCCGGTTGATATATTTCAGCGCCGGCGCACCGACCGGCTCATCGGCGAGCGCGGCCAGTTCGACCATATGACGCTCGGCGCGGCGGCAGATGGTGCGCGCCATGTGCAGGGCAGCAGCCGCATGCGTGCCGCCCGGCAGCACGAAGGAGGTGAGCGGGCGCAATTCGGAATTCATGCGGTCGATTTCGGTTTCGAGCCATGTCACCTGGGCATCGGTCACGCGCAAGGGCTCATAAGGGAGCGGCTCGCCGCGGTCGGGCACGCAGAGATCGGCGCCGAGATCGAAGAGGTCGTTCTGGATGCGTTTCAGTGCGGCGTCAAGCGCCTGATCCTCGGGCGCGAGCGCGTGGCGGGCAAGGCCGATTGCGGCATTGGTCTCATCCACCGTGCCGTAAGCCGCAACGCGCACATGATATTTCGGCAGCCGCTTGCCGTCGCCGAGCCCCGTGGTGCCGTCGTCGCCGGTGCGGGTATAGATCTTCGTCAGAACAACCATGATGCGGCGGTCAGTCCATCAAATCGCCGCGTAGCCTACCACCGAAAGCCCAAACGGACACTCGCATTCGTGAGGCCCTGATTGGCGTCGCACAGTCCCGCATTCGACATGTGGTCAATGGTGGCGAGCAGGCGCAGGCGTTCGGTCAGCTCGAAGCCGACCGAGGCGGATTCGCGGAATTGGACGGGGCAGCCGAGGGAATCGCCGTCATATTCTGTCGTGATGCCGTCATGCGCCGCGCCGCCGAAGCTGCCTTCGATGAACAGCCAGTCGGTGAGGTGATAATCCCAGGTGAAGCCGCCATAGATCTGGTTCACGCCATTATCGAAACTGATGAGTGTGCCGAAATGCGGGCGCGGGCGCAGGAACACATCGATCCAGCGATTGCCGTAATTGCCGTCGAGCCGTGTGAACAGCATTTCGACATTGGCGGCATACTCCCCGGGGCGGCTGTCATTTTCGTCCTCGACATCCTCGAACACGAAGCCGAGGCGGAATTCATCGACGGTGGGACCGAAGCCGGATGGGCGAGGCGGCGGGGATTGGGCGGCGGCCGGAGCGCCGATCGCTAGCAGGCAAAGCGTGGCGAAAGCCGCGCGGTGGGCAGCATGGCGCATGGGGATTCTCGGTCTGGAATTCGGAAGACGCGCACGCATTGCCCCCACGGCAACTGCCCGCTCCGATCTCGCAGATCGATGACCCGGAAGTCAAATCAAGGATGATGCAAACACGGCGATTTATTCGGTATGCGGAATTAAGGCCACGCTTCCATAAAATTTTATCAGCGGTGGAAATAGATTGCGGCCATCGCGATGACGATGGCGATGAACTGCAGGATGATGCGCCAGCGCATCAGCCGCTGGCTGCGGCCAGGATTGCCGCCGCGCAGCATGTTCCAGAGGCCGAGCAGCAGCACGCCGCCCACGGCAAGCAGCAAGACCGGCAACAGCGCGCGAAAGAATTCGTCCATCCCTGTCGGTCTCCTGATCTTTTAGGCCCCGAGAGCCGCCGAAGGTAGACGCCGATATCGCCGGGCGAGGAAGACGGCCAGATGCCGCATGGGCGGGAAAGGAAGGCGCCCGTCAGGCGTTGCGGCCGGCGAGCAGCCAGTAGACGAAGCCGGCGGCGAATCCCGCCGTGGCGATGATGGTGAAATAGGGCGTGGCGTAGGTCGAGCTGCCCATCGCCTCGGGCCGGGTGGCGATCAGCGGCATGATGGCCGCGGCCGCGCCGCCCGCGAGCACGTAATAGAGCAAGGAGCGGATGCGCGCGACCTCACCCAGCACGGCCGCCGTGATCGCCGGAAGCAGCGTCAGCGCCGGGCCGATGGTGAAGAAGAAGGCGACCACGCCCAGCCATTCATTCAGCAGATGCGAGGTCTGGTCGGCGGCCTCGGGCGTGAAGGCGGTCGCTTCCTGCGCGGCCCAGCGGGCGCCGAGGAAGAACAGCGTGATGGCCCCGGCCATCGTCGCCACGATGAAGCCGAATGCGACAGCGAGGATACGGCGGAGTGCAGGCCAGATCATGAGGCAAGGCCACCGGCATTTGCGGGTAAGGGGGCGAGCGGCCCGCGCTGGCTGGCCCGGAGCTTTTGGCTTTCCGAGCGGAGCTGGCCGCAGGCGGCCATGATGTCCCGGCCGCGCGGCGTGCGGATCGGCGAGGCATAGCCGGCGCGGTTGACGACTTCGGCGAAGCGCTCGATGACGTCCCAGTCCGAGCACTCATAGGGCGAGCCCGGCCACGGGTTGAACGGGATCAGGTTGATCTTGGCCGGAATGCCGGAGAGCAGCCGCACCAGCTCCTTGGCCTCGGCGACGCTGTCGTTGATGCCCTTCAGCATCACATATTCGAAGGTGATGCGCTTGGCGTTGGCGAGCCCGGGATAGGCGCGGCAGGCGTCCAGCAGTTCGGCGATCGGATATTTGCGGTTGAGCGGCACCAGCACGTCGCGCAGCTCGTCGCGCACGGCATGCAGCGAGATGGCCAGCATGACGCCCATTTCCTCGCCTGCCCGCCCGATCATCGGCACCACGCCTGAAGTGGACAGCGTGACGCGGCGGCGCGAGACGGAGAGGCCGTCGCCATCGGTGGCGATCTCCATGGCGGCCTTGACGTTGTCGAAATTATAGAGCGGCTCACCCATGCCCATCAGCACGATGTTGGTGATCTTGCGCTCGCCCTCGGGCAGGCCGTGCGTCTCGGCGGGGAGCGGCGCGCCGGGCCATTCGCCCAGCCGGTCGCGCGCCAGCATGATCTGCCCGGCGATCTCGCCTGCGGTCAGATTGCGCACGAGACGCTGCGTGCCGGTATGACAGAAGGTGCAATTCAGCGTGCAGCCGACCTGGCTCGAAATGCAGAGCGTGCCACGGTCGGCTTCGGGAATATAGACGGTCTCGATTTCCGGCGGCTTCTCGCCCGGCCGCGACGGTTTCAGCCGCAGCAGCCATTTACGCGTGCCGTCACGAGAAATCTGCTCGGTGACGATCTCCGGCCGGTCCAGCTCGAAATGCTCGGCGAGCGTGGCGCGCAAACCCTTTGCGACATTGCTCATGGCGGCGAAGTCGGTGATGCCGTGGCCGTAGATCCAGCCCCAGAGCTGGGCGACGCGCATGCGTCGCTCCTTGGGGGCGATGCCGATCTGCCCGAGCGCCTCGGCAAGCTCGGTCCGCGTCAGCCCGATCAGCGGGCGCCGCGTTGCGGGCGCAATCCGGCCATCCGCCGCCAGCGGCAGCACAATCGTCTCCGGCCCGATCTCGAACGCGTCACTCATCATATATGCCTAAATGCGCCGTCAGGCGGTCAAGCTCAAGGGCAAGCCGTCTCGACATGGTTCAAGGCGGCGCTGAGGCCTTTTAGAGAATATTTGTCTTCCGTGGCCGTGCCGCGCGCGGACTGGCCCTTCACCTTCAGATCCTGGCCCTTGCGCATGGTCTCCAGGAGCTTACGCTCCTCGGCCGGATCGCGCATGAACGCCTTGTCGTCTTTGGGATAAAGCTGGAATTCCGTCGTGCCCACCGCGACCAGCGGCGTGCTTTCGGGCTTGAGCGTGTAGCCGAGCTTCACGCTCACTTCGTTTCTCACCCCATCCTTCTGCCAGGTGGTCAGATAGAGGAAGACGGAGCCGCGATTGACGCCCTTGGGCGTCATTTCCTTGGGAGCGGAGGCAGCGAAGCAAACCTTTTCATTATTTGCTTCATGAACGAACACCTGCCAGTCGTCGAAGGTCTTCAGCAGCTTTGCGTTTTGAGCAAGCGCAGGCGAGGCGGCGCTTATCAAGCCAGCAGCTAAGCAGGCAGAGGCCAGTCGCATTCTCTGAGGTCTCCGCGTTCTAGTCGTTGCAAGGGGTATCTATATCGATATGCACTCTGCTTGGCCAGTCGGCCAAGGGAAAATTACCAACTCTTCATACAGGCCGCCGCCGCGATGGCGGCGCCGTCAGCGGGCGGGGCGCGAATCGCCCCAGCGTTCGCACACGGTCATACATCACAATCGCCCCCGCCATGGCAACGTTGATGCAGAAATCCGTCGGGATACGGACAAGATGATCGCAGCGCGCGACCATCTCCGGCGACAGCGAGCCCATTTCGGGGCCGAGGATGTAGGCCGCCTTGACCGGATGGCGGAAGCTCGGCAGCTCTTCCGATTCGGCCATCAGCTCGATGCCGACCAGCCGGCAATCCTGCGGCAGCGCCATCTCGCCGATCGAGTCCCAATGGTAATAGGGCAGGTGGCTGCCGGATTTGGAAGTATCGGAGATGAAATCGAAGGCGTTCGGGTGCGCGCCGATGGTGAAGACGAAGCTGGCGCCGAAAGCATGGGCCGAGCGGATCAGATTGCCCAGGTTCAGCGGCTTGGAAATACGCTCCGCGCCGATGCCGAAATAGCCGCGTACGCGTTTGGTTTCGCTCGGGTTTATGGTCATGGCTCTGGCTCGCCGCCGGTTTTCCTGCGCTGGCGGCAAGAGATAGCGCGCGGGGGCGGCTGCGCGCAAGCGTGGCGGCTGCGGCGCGGCGGCGCAAAAAGCGGTGGCGGCCTTGCAGGAAGCTTGCGACGCAATAGGGAATGCCTTTATAAGGACCGCTGCACCCCGGATCGGCGGTATGGCTGACGGACGGCTCGACCGGCCCGCCAGCAGCGATTTGGGCGCATGGAGTGGTGGCCGAGCGGCTGAAGGCAACGGTTTGCTAAATCGTCATACGGGGAAACCCGTATCGGGGGTTCGAATCCCCCCCACTCCGCCAGATGCTGTTGCCAGCAACGTCTTCCTGAATGAAGAGCTCCCCAGCATACACGTCATGTCGGTAACAGACTGACGCTCATCAGGGGCAAGCCTGCGCCGGCCCGCTAAGGTTCGTCACGGCAATACGCAAAGGGCGCTGCCCGAGCCATGCAGGAGGACCAATGAGCGTGAACGAGGTTGATATTATCGTTGTGGACGTAAAAGCCGTCCACAGAGGGTTCCGAGTAAGCGGGCTTCTCGGCATTTCCGTGGAAAATGGCAAGGACGAGGAGATCGGCACGATTGACGATCTGATCGTCGATCGCGAGAGAGTCGGCCGCATCGCCTTCGCGGTGATCGAAGTCGGCGGCTTTCTTGGAATTGGCGGCCGTCTGGTTGCCATCGAATATGACAGCCTTCAGATCGAGCGGGGGGACGATGATTTCAGGGTCATCCTTCCTGGCGCGACGAAAGAAGCGCTCAAATCGCTCCCAGCTTTTGAGTATGCCAGCTAGCCCTGGCTGCTGCGGCGGCGCCCTGCGGGTCTTTGCCTGCGGGCGCCGCCGACTGAGCTTTACATCGGCAATGGGCGAATCGAACGCAATGCGGCAGAGCCGGGGCATGAACTCGGGCCGCTGAAGCTGCCGCACGGCACCTATCCAGCCGCAGATTGTCGCTGACCGATACAACAGCCTCGATGCCCAATATCGCCTGGACCTATCGGATGAGCGAGCTCCGGTCGCGGCTCGCCGTCGAACTTAACCGTGAGTTGCCCTATGAAGATCGAGGTAAAGCATCATCTGGACGCACCGCTGGCTGACATTTTCGAAACCATCGCCGATGTGCCGCGTTGGCCGGAACTGATCCGCTCGGTGTTGCGGACCGAGAAATTGACCAACGGGCCAGTCGGCCGGGGGACAGTCTTCCGTGAGACCCGCGTCATATTCAACCATATCTCCACCCACACGATGGAGGTCGTGGATTTCGATCGGCCCCATCGCTTGAGGGTTGCCGCCTGGAACCAAGACATCCACTACGAGCTCGATCACTTAATGGACCGAGTGTTCGGCGCCGATTCCCGAATTCTGCTGATCTTCCGGAGCTATCCGAGATCATCGGTCGGCCGGGCCGTCCACCCGTTCATGACGCCGATGATGGAGATCACGGTGAGAGATGAGCTGGAGCGCGACCTTGCGGATATCGTCGCTGGCGTGAAGGCCCGGGTTTAGCGGGACGAGGCGGCGGGTCACGAACGGATTTCCAACATTCCGTGCAAATTGTGCCCGCGGCGCGCTCAATCTGAAATATATCTCAAGCAATAGGCTGAGCCTCAGCAATGACAAACTGGCCGGTTCTCGCCTTTAGTGTTCGGTATCCTCCAGGATGTCCCGGTCGATGATCGTGACCTGCCTCGGCTGCGGCAGGGCGATCGCACCTCTCCGGGTCAACTCAGTCATGCAGCGGCACACCGTCTCCGATGAAATCCCGATGAAATCGGCGATATCGTAGCGCGAAATCGGCAAGGTCAGGGTGTTCGGTTTCTCCTGGCTCAGCCGCGCTGCAAACTCGAGCAGGAAGCCCGCCACCTTTTCGATCGCAGTGATCCGGCCGAGTATGAGCAGTTGACGCTCCAGGCGTGCGAGAGAATGAAGGACCATCTTCTGTATCTCGCGCCCGAATTGCGGATCGGCGGCGATCAGCTCTTCGATCCGGCGCCGCGTGTATCCCACGATGACGGTATCGTCGATCGCCGCTTCCAGAAAATATGTTTCCTCGATCCCGCCATCTAAACAGACGATGTCGCCGGGCAGCAGCAGGTTGACAATATGGCGGTGGCCGTCGGGCTGGATCGCAAATTTCCGCGCCAAGCCACTGGTGACAAAGAAAATGTGCCCTGTATGGGCGCTTGGCGAAGAGATCTGCTGACCTCGCCGCCCCTTCTTGGTGATCGCTGTGCTGTCGAATTTGTAGAGCGGTGAAGGAAGGCTTTGCCTGCAATCTTCGCCGGCGGGTCGCGTGGTCGGCAATCGGTATCCTGCATCCATTTGCGCCTCCTGACGCTCAACTTGCAAAAAACAACATTCTTTGCATCGAGCGAGTACAGGACACTGGCATCATACGTATAGCAATAATATATCGCAGAAGTTCTGTCGTAGATTTACGCAGTCTCGCCAGACGGCCGGCAAACCCCCGCAGCGCCAGATGGCGGCGGGCAGCGGCGGGCAGCCGCGCGCGCCTCCGTGACGGTCGTCAGCGCCCGCAGCGGCGAGGCGCGATAGCCTAAGCTCCAAATTTCAACGCTGGAGCCGATCATGAGGTATCGTCCGTTCGGGCCGACAGGATACGACGTTTCCATCATTGGCATGGGTACCTGGTATATCGACGCCGGGGACCGGCAAAATGCGATCGAGGCTATTCAATCGGGCCTCGATGCAGGCATGAATCATATCGACACCGCGGAGATGTATGGCGACGCGGAAATCCTCGTCGGCGAGGCAATCAGGAACCGGCGGGACGACGTCTTCCTGGTCTCGAAGGTATTACCGCAGCACGCGTCCCGCTCCGAGACGAAGCGGGCGTGTGAACGGTCGTTGCGCCGCATCGGCACGGATTGGCTGGATTGCTATTTGCTGCACTGGCGCGGTCCCGTCCCGCTCGAGGAAACGATTGCCGCATTCGTCGATCTGGAAAGCGAAGGCAAGATCCGCTCCTGGGGTATCAGCAATTTCGATACGGACGATCTGGAGGAAGCCTACGGCATCGCATCGGGGATCGGCGAGACGATCGCCTGCGATCAAGTCCTGTACCACTTGAAGGAGCGCGCCATTGAACATGCCGTGTTGCCCTGGTGCGCTCGGCATGGCGTGGCGGTCACCGCCTATAGCCCGTTCGGCCACGGCGATTTTCCGGATACGGACGATCCCGGTGGACGCGTTCTGCAAGAGATCGCAGACGCTTACGGCGCTACCCCGATGCAGGTTGCGCTGGCCTTTCTGGTCCGGCATCCCACGGTTTTCGCGATTCCGAAGGCGTCGACGCCGGCCCACGCGATCGAGAATGCCGCGGCTGGCGATTTGCTTCTGAGTGAGAATGACCTGGCGGTGATCGACCGCGCCTTCCCCAGGGGACCTCGGCCACGAACGCTGCCCATGATCTGACCGCCTTCTGTAAACCCCATTTCCAGTTTCATTCACGCTTTATTGTTCATATACACCGACCGACGGCATGACCCGGCCGTGTTGCGGTAGGATTCGCGCATGAATGCTGAGTTGAAGGGCGCCATGTACCGGCAGTTTCTGCCTGATCGAAACGACACGGCTCCGTTTCCGGAGGCCTTGACGCGGCGAGACACCGGTGCCGCAACCACGACGGCAGCCGCCCTGGCCCATGTTCCAACCCAGCCGCTGACCGCGATCACCAATCCACTGACGGCCGCGCGCCATCCGCTCGCGCAGCGCTTACCGCGCGAGATCCTCGACGAAGCCCGCGTGCAATCTCAGGGGGCCGGCGGCCTTGTCCGCCCGCTTCGTGATCGCCGGCAGCCGGCAGGCGGCGGGCGGCGACCTCATCGGTCCGGCGTCCGCCCCTTTTCCCGCCCAGGAGTGAATAATGTCTGCGCAATCGATGATCTATGTCGTGGACGACGAGCCAGCGGTCCGGTGGTCGCTGCAATGCCTGCTCGAGACTGCAAGGTATAACGTCCTGACCTTCGACTCGGGCGGGGCTTTCATCGAAGCGGTGCCACGCCTCGAAGCCGGCTGCGTTCTGCTGGACATGAGAATGCCCGACCTCAGCGGGCTGGACGTGCAGCATTGGCTCAATCAGAATTATATCGCGCTGCCTGTCATCATCATTAGCGGCCATGGTAATGTGCACACGGCGGTCGCCGCGATGAAGAGGGGCGCGACCGATTTCATTGAAAAGCCCGTCGACCGCCAGCGGCTGTTCGCCGCCATTGAAAACGCTCTGGCCGGCTCGGCCCGGCGCTCTGCCCCCGAGGAAGCCGCCGAGGCCGCAAGGCGCATCGTCAATCTCACGCCGCGCGAGCATGAGGTGCTGGAAGCGCTCGCCTCGGGCCATACAACCAAGATGATCGCCCATGAGCTGGGCATCAGCGTGCGCACGGTCGAGGCCCACCGGGGGCGGATGCTGGAGCGTCTCGGCACCAAGCGGCTGGCCCAGGCCGTTCGCTACGCCGTCCTCGCCAGCCTGGCATAGGCCATCATCCCTGACACCGTTTGAGACGGGCGGAGCGCGGCCGGCGCGCCGCAGCCTGCGCCCCCCGCGCCCTCGGTGCCTCCATCCGTCTTGCTGCTTCCAATGATGACCCAGGTGACAGCCGTCATGGTCGGGGGCGGCGCATCATGGTTCGATCCATCCCTGACCTTAGGCTCTTCTCATGTAAGGGCTGGGGTGAGGCGCGAGGTATTGTTCGTCGCGCTTGGAATGGTGGCTCCTTGCGATTGGGCAAGCATTCCCCGCGCCGCACGAGATGCTCGGCTCACATCATCAAAAGGAATAACCATCATGGCCATACGCAATCGCGCTGTCGTGTTCCAGGGCCCGAGGGAGCTCGAGCTCGTAGATTACCCCTATCCCGACATGGCCGACCCGAAAGGCCGCAAGATCAATCACGCGGCGATCGTCAAGCTTGTCGCGACGAATATTTGCGGGAGCGATCAGCATATTTATCGCGGGCGCTTCCCGGCCCCGTCCGGGATGAGGCTCGGCCACGAGAACACCGGAGAGGTGGTCGAGGTCGGGCCAGCCGTCGAATTCATCAAGACAGGCGATCTCGTTACCATCCCCTTCAATGTCTCTTGCGGAAAATGCCGAAACTGCAAGGAGCGCCATACCGATACGTGCATGAACGCCAACGACGAGGTGGACTGCGCGGCCTACGGCTTCAATCTCGGCGGCTGGGATGGCGGTCAGGCGGAATATATGCTCGTCCCGTGGGCCGACTGGAACCTGCTCAGGTTCCCCGACAAGGACCAGGCCATGGAGAGGATCAAGGACCTGACGCTTCTGTCGGATATTCTGCCGACCGGGTTCCATGGCTGCGTGACCGCGGGCGTGCAGCCCGGCATGACCGTCTACATCGCAGGGGCCGGTCCCGTGGGCCGGTGCGCCGTTGCATCCGCCCATCTGCTCGGAGCCTCGGCAATCATTTGCGGTGATAACAATAAGGAGCGCCTGGCTCTCGTCAAAAACGCGGGCTACGAGACCGTAGACATCTCCAGCTCGACGCCGGTCGCCGACCAGATCGAGCAGATCACCGGCAGGCGCGAGGTCGATTGCGGCGTCGATGCGGTGGGCTTCGAATGCCACGGCAACGGCCCCGGCGCGGAGGAGGATCCGACTGCTGTGATCAACACGCTGTTCGAGGTGGTCCGCGCCAATGGGGCGATGGGCATTCCCGGTATCTACACGGCCGGCGATCCGCAGGCCAGGAACGAGGACGAAAAGCAGGGGCGGTACAGCCTCGGCTTCGGCAAGGCGTGGATCAAGTCTCCGCATATCACGGCGGGCCAGTGCCCGGTCATGCACTATCACCGCGAACTCATGGAGGCGATTCTGTGGGACCGCATGCCCTATCTGGGCAAGCTGTTGAACGTGCAGGTCATCGGACTCGAGGACGCAATCGAGGCCTACCGAATCTTCGACGCGGGCTCGCCCAAGAAATTCGTCATCGATCCCCACGGAACGACAAAGATGGCGACTCGCCTCTCCTGAGCGGCTGAACAGAGGGCGCGGACCGTGCAACGCGCCGATGCGATTGCGCGCCGACTGCATGAGTGTGCGGTCGGCGCGCGCGTTGCCGCTCGTGTTCTTGCGGTCTCCGGGAAGCAAATTTCCGCCCTCGGGCGCTGATGAGTGTCAGGGCCGGGAGGCCAAAAACAGTTCGAACTGACGCCCATAGTTACAGTTCGCCCCAATCGGCGGTTCAAAGCGGAGTATGTGTACGATGGCGAAGGCGATAGGCATTGACCTCGGTACCACGAATTCCTGCGTCGCGCTGATGGACGGCAAGACGCCGAAAGT
>NZ_MWLK01000005.1 GCF_002198715.1 Rhodomicrobium sp. R_RK_3
TCGACACCGATCGCGATCGGGTGGTCGGCGAGGGCGCGGGCGCTGCGGCAGGCGGGGGCGATTTCGGGTCGGGCACCAGCGCCTTGCCGGTCTCGGCGGCGGGCGGCTGCACGCCGGTCTGGGCTTGCGGAACGGGCGCGGGTGCTGGCGCGGGAGCAGGCGCCGGGGCGGGCGCAGCCTCCGGCTTGGCCGCCTGACGCACGTCCGTGCGGGCCGATGGCCGCTCCTCAATGCGCGTGTCGAAATGTTCGCCCGCGCCCTCGCCGACCACCCGATCGCGATCGGTGTCGAACGCCAGGAACAGGATCAAAACCAGCATCGCCAGGATAATCAACGACGCCAGGAGTTTTTCGAACGCTTCGAGGAGTGACACGCGGAGGCCCCTTCGCTGTCGCGAGCCGTACTGCCGACAAGTCTAAAGCCGCCCCGCCGGTTTCGCAAAGGCGGCATTAATTTTAAGCTAATTTGCCTAACCGGCGGTTTCGCGGCGGCGGAACGCTACGTTCCGCCTTTGTAACGCTCCCCGGCCCCCTAATTGTCGAGCCGGGTCGCGGCCAGGTCGAGCTTCACCGTCACGATATTGCCGATCACCGTGCCCGAGACCGGGCCGTTCGGCCCGAGGCCGAAGACGCTGCGATTGATCGTCGTCATGCCGCGCACCGTCGCCTCGCCCTCGACCACCTTCAGCGTGAACGGCATGGAGATCGGCGCGCTCTCGCCCTTGATCGCCAGATTGCCTTCCAGCACATAGCGGCCGCCGCTCCCCGCCGGCTTGATCGCCTTGGCGCGGAAGCCGACAGCCGGAAAGGTCTGGGCGTCGAACCAATCCTTGCCGAGCAGGGCGGCATCGACCTGCGACTGGCCGGTCGTCACGGTATTCACGTCTATGGCGGCGGCGACTTCCGCCATGTCGGGATAATCGGGGTCGAAATGGATTTCGGCCTGAAAAGTCTCGAACTCGCCGGTGAGCAACTGGCCGCCCGCGTCGACCTCGAAGGTGATCTTGCTCTTGGCCTTGTTGACGGCCCATTCCTGCGCCGATGCCTGCCCGCTGCCCCCCGCAGCGAAGGCGATCAAGGCGAGCGGGACGATCAGCATCCGTGTCGAACTCACAAAACGCGGCAACATACGCAACATGACGTCATCCCTCAGAACGATAAGTGCCGCGGGAGCCGCGGCGATGTGGAGTATGAGGGGCGCCGGAAGCGCCCTGCCCAAGGCTGCGTGCAGAGTTTTGCGCGTGGGTTCAATGGTTTTTTTGTAACCGGGCGTTACTAGTTCGAAGGCGGGGATATGCGGCCACGGTACGGCCCGGAGCGGGCGGGTGCCGGCGCGCTTTGGCATCGGCGTCCGGCCCCGGGCGACGGCGATTTAGCGTCTCGAAGGCGCGAAGGCGACGGCCGCGATCGGCGCGGCCGCGGGCGCCCCTTCCTCTGCACTCGGTCACCCCCCCGATGGCCGCCTGCTACCACTCGCCGACATTGGGCATCGAAGTCCACGGCTCCTTCGGCGGCAGCGCCCCGCCCTTCTGCAGCAGTTCGATGGAGATCTTGTCCGGCGAGCGCACGAAGGCCATGCGCCCGTCGCGGGGCGGCCGGTTGATGGTGACGCCGGCCTGCATCAGCCGCTCGCAGATCTCGTAAATATCGTCCACCGCATAGGCGAGATGGCCGAAATTGCGGCCGCCCTTATAGTCCTCGGCGTCCCAATTATAGGTCAGCTCGACCTGGGCGGATTCATCGCCCGGCGCCGCGAGAAATATCAGCGTATAGCGGCCCTGCTCGTTCTCCATCCGCCGCAGCTCTTTCAGCCCGAATTTGTTGACGAAAAAATCCAGCGACTGGTCGATATCGGTGATGCGCAGCATGGTGTGCAGATATTTCATGGCAATCCTCATGGGCCGGTGGCGCCGGTTGGCTTTGGCGCTCGTGCTGCAACTTTAGCCGCGCGGCGGGCATGACGGCAATGCGGGGCGCAATTCACAAAACCGTGTCGTCCCCACTCGGCACCCCTGCATGTGGATAGCCGCGCTTAACCACATTTCTGCCCCATCCTGACGAAATAGTTAACGATCCGGGGACAGGGGAACTTCAATAAAAAAACTGGCTCACATCTCACCTGTGAAGAGACGGTGATTCGTGAAAAAAGCGTTTCAGTGATGCAACGTCCGGTTGTATAAGGGGTTCTGAGGCAACCGAATCCTAGGGATGGGTAATCCCTAGAACAGGTCGCCGGCGTCACCGGGTGAAGAGTTAAAAACAATGTAGAACAATAACTTACGACTGCGTGCGAGCCACAGCCAGGCTCAGGTCCGGTACCCTCGCAAGCAGACTTATCCAGTGCGGCGGAAATTTCGCTAGCAAGCAATTCGCCGAATGGTATGGTCCATTAACGATTTGCAAAGATTAGGGTTAGGCGGAAGACCTGATCGAGCAAATAGGAATAACAGTTGAAGTAAGCGGGGGATCACAAAATGGGGGAAAAATTACCTCCAGTTGTCTCATCGTTCGGTCAGGCGTCCGAACAACCCGGAGTCGACGTCACCGTCGTCGCCGGACAGATCAAATGGTTCGATGCATCCAAGGGCTATGGCTTCATAGTGCCTGATAACGGAATGCCGGATATCCTCCTGCATGTCACGGTGTTGCGCCGGGACGGTTATCAGACAGCCTATGAAGGGGCCCGCGTGGTTTGTGAAGTTCTCAATCGCGACCGGGGCCTCCAGGCCTTCCGCGTGCTGGGAATGGATGAAAGCACGGCCATCCACCCATCGCAATTGCCGCAGCGCACCCACGTCACCGTGACGGCGGAAAGCGACTGGCAGCGCGCCATGGTCAAATGGTTCAACCGCCTCAAGGGTTTCGGCTTCCTGACACGGGGAGACGGCACGGAAGACATCTTCGTGCATATGGAAACCTTGCGCCGCTTCGGCTTCGCCGAGCTGCGTCCCGGGCAGACCGTCCTGGTCCGCTTCGGTCATGGCGAAAAGGGATTAATGGCAGCGGAACTACGGCCCGATGGGGTGGCCTCAACTTTCCCTACGTCCCACTGACGTGACGCCTGTTACGTCAGTCAAACAGATCAGTAGGGCGGTCATCGCTGCCCTGCTTTCGATAGGCGTCGGGCTTATGGGGGCCTATGCCCACGCCGACAATCTCGAAAAGCGGCCGCTGACCCTGATCACCAGCTCCGGGCGGCACCCGATCACCGTCGAGGTCGCCGATAACGATCAGGAACGCAGCAAAGGGCTGATGTTCCGGCGCTCCATGGGCGACGATGAAGGCATGATCTTCCTTTATCCGCAGGATGAGGAAATCACCATGTGGATGAAGAACACCTACATCCCGCTCGACATGGTTTTCGTCGAAGCCGATGGCACCGTCCATCGCATCGAGGAACGCACCGAGCCATTTTCGGAGAGCATCATCCGTTCGGGCGGAAAGGTGCGCGCCGTGATCGAGCTGAATGGCGGCAGCGCCAAGCGCCTCGGACTGAAGTCCGGCGACAAGGTGGACTATCCGGCATTCCGGCAATAGGCGGCTACCTAGCGGTCCGTGTTCATTGTGTCCGTGAGGAAAACCGGATAGATCTGGCCTCCTGCAACGGAGACCTGCGCATGGCCCCGATCTATCCTTTCATTCTATCCGGCGGGTCCGGAACGCGGCTTTGGCCGCTGTCGCGCCGCGCATTTCCGAAGCAGTTCCTGCCGCTGACCGATGCGCCCAAAAGCCTGTTCCAGCAAAGCTGCCGCCGCCTGGAGGCTCCCGGCTTCGCCGCGCCGACCGTTCTGGGCGGCAACGATCACCGCTTCATCATCGCCGAGCAGATGCGCGAGATCGGCATCACGCCAAAGGCCATCGTGCTGGAGCCGGCCGCGCGCAACACCGCACCCGCCGCCGCCATCGCCGCCCTGATGGCTGCCCGCGAGAGCGAAACCGCGCTCCTGCTGCTGCTCCCCTCCGACCACGTCATCGCCGACGCCGCCGCCTTCCGCGACACTGTCTTGCGCGGCGTGCCGGCGGCGATGGACGGCGCGCTGGTCACCTTCGGCATCGAGCCGACCGAGCCGCATACGGGCTACGGCTATATCGAGACATCGCCGGGCGGGGACGCGCTCCGCGTCAAGCGCTTCGTCGAAAAGCCCGACGCCCGCACGGCCGCGACCTATCTCGCCAGCGGCAATTTCTTCTGGAATGCCGGCATTTTCCTGATGCAGGCCCGCGCGCTGATCGAAGCCTTCGCCAATCACGCGCCGGATATTCTCCGCGGCTGCGAGCGCGCGCTTGCCTCGGCCCAGCCCGATCTCGATTTCCTGCGGCTCGATCCCGCCGCCTATGCCGCCTTGCCGGACATTTCCATCGACTATGCGATCATGGAGAAGTCGCCGCGCGTCGCCTGCGTGCCGCTCAGCGCCGGCTGGAGCGATCTGGGCGCATGGCCCGCGATCTGGGAAATCGCCGAGAAGGACGCGCAAGGCAATGTCGCGCGCGGCGATGTGATCTTCCACGAGAGCCGCGGCAGCTTCGCCTATACCGAAAACGCCTGCGTTGCCGTCGTCGGCCTCGAGGACGTCATGGTGGTGGCGACCAAGGACGCCGTGCTGGTGTCGTCCAAATCCCATGCGCAATCGGTGAAAGCCGTCGTCGAGCGGCTGAAGGCAGAGGGCCGCCCGGAGATCGACCTGCATAAGCGCGTCTACCGGCCCTGGGGCTGGTTCGAAGGGCTCGACAATGGCGACCGCTTCCAGGTCAAGCGCATCATGGTCAAGCCGGGCGCGCAGCTCTCGCTGCAAAGCCATTTCCACCGCGCCGAACATTGGATCGTCGTGCTCGGCACGCTGGAGGTCACCATCGGCGACGAGGTCAAGCTGCTGAACGAGAACCAGTCGACCTACATCCCCGTCGGCGCCCGGCACCGCATGTCCAATCCGGGGCGGATCCCGGCCTATCTGATCGAAGTGCAATCCGGCGCCTATCTCGGCGAGGACGACATCGTTCGCTACGAGGACATTTACGGGCGGACCGATCTTTAGGCATCCGCGCTGGTTTGCGGTACCCCTGCGGAAGCGGGCTTGCGGCGCGGCTTTGGCGCTGTGTTGGCATCCGCGGCCAGCCGCGACTGCACGAAATCGATAAAAGCGCGCACCTTGGCGGCGGGCAGGTGCCGGGACGGGTAGAGCGCATAGAGCGGAAAGCTGTCGCCGAGCCAGTCCGGCAGCAACTCGACCAGCGCGCCTTGCCGGATCAGCGGCTCGACGCCGATCGCCTTCACCCGCGCGATGCCGACCCCGTCCAGGCAGGCGCCGAGCATGGTGCCGAACTCGGCCACCATCAGCCGGCCGCTGGTGCGGATCTCGGCCCGCTCCTCCCCGCGCCGGAACTGCCATGTCTCGATCGGCTGCCCGGTCAAGGAATCGCGCACCTGAATGCAGGCATGGCTCGCCAGATCGGCCGGAGCCGCCGGCACGCCATTCGCCTTCAGATAGGCGGGCGAGGCGACCGTAATGGTGCGCGTCTCCAGCAGCTTTCTTGCCACCAGCGAAGAAACCGGCGGCGTCCCGAAGCGCACGGCGATGTCGAAACCTTCGCCGATCAGATCGCCCAACTGGTCCCGCGCCACGAGTTCAAGCGATAAATCCGGATAAAGCGACAAGAATTCTAAGATATGCGGCGTGAATAATTGGCGCGAGAAGAACGCGTCGACATTCACCCGCAGCCGGCCGCGCACCGCCACCGAAGAGCCCGACGCGACCGTCACTGCGTCCTCGATGCCCGTCAGGAGAGGCGCGATCTCGGAATAGAGCCTGCGGCCCTCGTCGGTCAGCGCGACGGCGCGCGTCGTGCGATCGAGCAGCCGGACGCCGACCCGCGCCTCCAGACGCGACACCGCGCGGCTCACGCCCGAGCGCGACAGGCCAAGCGCCTCCGCCGCGCGGGCAAAGCTGCCGCCCTCGACGACAGCCGCAAGCACGCCGGCATTGGAGATCACGCGCCCGTCGAAAGCCATGAAGGTCGATCCGTTGATTTCAGATCACCAATCATATGACTTAATGGCACTCAATGCAACATAGGGAATGCGCCTAATGCTGGTCTTCGGTAAAGGCGCCCGGCGCGAGACCGCAAGACCTGCGCCCTGGCAAGGATGGAGTCCGATCATGTACGCAATCACAGGCATCACCGGTAAAGTCGGCGGCGAACTGGCCCGCAACCTGCTCGCCGCCGGCCAGCCTATCCGCGCGGTGGTGCGCGATGCTAGGAAGGGCGCGGCGTGGGCGGCGCACGGCTGCGAACTCGCCATCGCCGACATGCAGGATACGGCCGCGCTGACGGCGGCGTTCTCCGGCGCGGCGGGCGTCTTCATCCTGCCGCCGCCGGAATTCGACCCGGAGCCCGGCTATCCCGAAGCGCGGGCGGTGAATGATAGCGTGGTCGCGGCGCTGATGGCGGCCCGCCCGGCGAGGGTGGTTTGCCTGTCGACGGTCGGCGCGGATGCGGTCGAGGACAATCTGCTCTCCCAGCGCTCGCTGCTCGAGGCCGCCTTGCGGGATCTGCCGATGCCGCTGGCGATCGTGCGCCCCGCCTGGTTCATCGACAACGTCGCCTGGGACGTCGCCTCGGCGCGCGACACCGGCATCATCCACAGCTTCCTTCAGCCCACGGACAAGAAGCTGCCGATGGTTGCCGCCAGGGATGTCGGGCGTCTCGCCGCTGAACTCATCGTGCAGCACTGGAGCGGCACGCGCATCTTCGAGCTGGAAGGCCCGGAGCGGGTGTCACCGGACGATCTTGCCGCCGCCTTCGCCGCCGCGCTCGGCAAGCCGGTGCGCGCCGCGCCGGTGCCGCGCGAGAGCTGGGAGCCGCTGTTCCGCCGGCACGGCATGAAGAACCCGGAACCCCGCATCCGGATGCTCGACGGCTTCAACGAAGGCTGGATCCGGTTCCAGAACGGCGGCGGCGAGACAATCAAAGGCCCCACCAGCGCCGCCGAAGTCATCGCCGATCTCGTTGCCGGACCAAAGGCATAGGTCCCCTCCGCGCCCCGCGCCGACGCCAGATACTTAGCCATTGCGCTAAGTATTTCGCCGTGATACTTAGCCTTATGGAACAGTATCAAGACCGGCTCGACGGCCTCTTCCAGGCGCTTGCCGACCCGACTCGCCGGGCGGTGATCGGGCGGCTGGGCGAGGGTCCGGCCAGCATCAGCGAATTGGCCAGACCGTTCGGGATCAGCCTGCCCTCCTTCATGAAGCACATTCATTCTCTGGAGGAGAGCGGCTGGATCCGGACGCGCAAGCAGGGCCGCGTGCGCACCTGCGCGCTGGAGGAGGCGCCGCTTGCCGCCGTTCAATCTTGGCTGTCCGCGCAGCGCGCCCTGTGGGAGGGCCGCACCAACCGGCTGGAGCAGTTCGTCACCGCCCAAGGCCAGGAGCATCCGGAATGACCCAAATTGTGAACCCCGATCTCGACCTGACCATATCGCGCGTGATCAAGGCGCCGCGTTCGGCCGTCTGGAATGCCTGGACGGACCCCGCCAGCTTCGAGCAATGGTGGATTCCGGCGCCGGCCAAATGCAAGGTCGCCGCCATGGAGCTGCGCCCCGGCGGGGCCTTCGTGACGCAGATCAGCGAGAACGGAGCCGCCTTCGCGCCGCATCTGAGCGGCTGCTTCCTCGCCGTCGACGCACTGGAGCGGATCGTCTTCACCAATGCCCTCACCGGCGGCTGGCGGCCGGCCGAGCAGGCGTTCATGACGGCGATCATCACGCTGCGCGACCACCCGCTCGGCACCGATTACGCCGCCCATGTCATGCATAAGAGCCCGGCGGACCGGGCGATGCATGACGAACTCGGGTTTTATAACGGCTGGGGCACCGTCATCGGGCAACTGGCGGCGCTCGCCGAAAAAGCTGTGTAGAAGGAGCGGCACGCTCTGCCCGCAAGCCCAACTCCGATCACGCAATCTTGCTTTTCGCGCGGGGCTCCGCCATGCGGGGACCGGGCGGAAATGCTTGCTGCCCATTCCCTGGGCATCTAAGGTCCGGCGGGATTTTGGAGAGATTTCATGGATTTGGGCATGCCTGCGGGCGAGGTCGTGCTGCTCGTCTGCGGGCTGATGGCCGGCGGACTGATCGCCGGCGTCCTATCGGGACTGTTCGGCGTCGGCGGCGGCGGCATATTGGTGCCGGTGCTGTATGAGCTGTTCGGGGCGATGGGCGCGGCGGAGGACATCCGGCTGCATCTGGCGGTCGGCACCAGCTTCGCCGTCATCATACCGACGGCGTTCCGCGCCGCGCGCTCGCATTACCTGCGCGGCTCGATCGACGGCGACGTGCTGCGGATGATCGCGCCCGCCGCGCTGCTGGGCGTCATTCTCGGCGCGCTGACGGCGAAATATTCCGATGACGACGTGATGAAGCTGGTCTGGGTCGGCTCGGCGAGCGTGCTCAGCATCAGCCTGCTGCTGCGGCGCGCCCATTGGCGCATTCCGGGCGAGATCTCGAACCCGGCCATCGCCTTGCCGGTCGGCACGGTCGTGGGCTATCTGGCGACGATCATGGGCGTCGGCGGCGGGGCTTATATAACGCCGGTGATGACGCTGCTCGGGCGGCCGATCCATCAGGCGGTCGGCACGTCGGCGGGGTTCGGCGTCATCATCGCGATCCCGGCGCTGATCGGCTATGTCTGGGCGGGCTGGGGGGCGGAGGGCTTGCCGGTCGGCTCGGTCGGCTATGTCAGCCTGATCGGCGCGGCGGCGATGATCCCGACGGGGGTGCTGGCTGCGCCGTATGGCGTGCGGCTGGCGCATGGCCTGCCGAGGCGGGCGCTGGAGATCGCCTTCGCGGCCTTCCTGTCGCTGGTCGGATTGCGCTTCCTGATCGCGCTGATCTACTGAGCGGCGCGTTCGCCTGCCTCAATCACAGGCGGATCGGGCGACAGCGACAGGCTAGAGGCTATGCTCGGCGGCAAAGATCTTGCGGACGGGGGCTTCGGTCGGCTCGATGACGGCTTTGGCGATCGGCTCGCCGGTTGCCGGGCAGGCCGTGATGGCGAGATCGACCTTCGGCAGATCCTCGGCCGGCTTGGCGGCGGGAGCGGCGCCGGGGCGCGCCCCGAGAATGCGGAAGGAGAAGGTCTGGCCGTTCTTGGTGGTGACGGTCATGCAGCCGCCGCCCGAGAGGCGATCCCAGCCCACAGGCGCGACATTCGGCGCGGGCGTGACGGCTTCAGCCTCGGCGGTGACCGCCGGCTTCGGCGCGCCGGGAACGAAGGTTTCCCCGCTGACGCCGGAGAGCACTTTCAGCGGCTGGGCCAGGCTGTCGTCGCGCAAAGCGGCGCCGAACAGGGTGGCGCCGGCATTATCGCCGTCGCTCAGGCCGAGCCCGAGCATGAGGCTGTTCGGCGAACCCGCGATCACCCCTGCGCTCAGGCAGCCGGCAAACAGCCCGACTCCGAGCGGGAGCCAGGGCAGGCGGCGCTTGGTGGAGGGGGCAGCGTCTGGCGTCCGGAGTGAGGTGGCACGCGTCAAATTCATCCGATTTCCTCCGCAGGAAAACAAAGGCTGCAACTCTAACGTCGCTGTTCGTCCGCGCTCTGTTCACATTGGTGGAAAAGCGCCGAATGTCCAGCCCAAGATCACAAAATCATTGTGACGATTCCAGGACGCGGCGGAAGGGAGTAGAACTCCTTAGAAAAACAGAGACCGCCCGGCGGACGCAAAACAAATCGCCAGGGGGCCACTGTTGTCCCCTTTGGATCCGTTCCGTGGACCCATCTGAGCGTGTTTTTCGACACGGAGATGGGTGCCAGCAGCGACGTCCCGCGAGAGACAATTCCTTTATACCACCGAAGACCCGGGCCACAAAGAAAAGCCACACAAAGTTCCGCAATGATTCACAGCTATCATAATTTCTTTTGATAACTGTAATCGAAACTCCTCAGGTTCATATTCCGGTCCGAATCAGCAGGCTTCCGAAGCTCTGCATCGCCCAAGTCTTACAACCAAGAGTTGTATATTTGGTTATTGCGGCGAAAATGCGGTGACGGATCGGGACAACCGTTTTTCGCGCTCGACGCAACCCCGCGAAAGCCGACCGGCCGCCGAAGGGTCGCCCCTCCCGCAGCCGGAAAAGCATTACGACGCATGGCGGCAGAAGCCGGCGGCTGGCCTACATCATGCCGTCCATGCCACCCATTCCGCCCATGCCTCCCATACCACCCATGCCGCCCATTCCCCCCATGCCGCCGCCGGCTTCCTTCTTCTTCGGCGCATCGGCGACACCGGCTTCGGTGGTGATCAGCATGGAGGCGACCGAGGCCGCGTCCTGGAGAGCGGTCAGCACGACCTTGACCGGATCGATGATGCCGGCCTCGATCATGTCGACATATTCATTGGTCTGGGCGTCGTAGCCAAAGCTGTCTTTCTTCTTGTTTTCCAAGAGCTTGCCGACGACGATCGAGCCCTCGACACCGGCATTTTCCGCGATCTGCCGGATCGGCGCCTGCAGCGCCCGGCGCACGATGTTGATGCCCGCCGTCTCGTCCTCGTTCAACCCCTTGGCGGTAATCGCCGAAGCCGCCCGCAAAAGCGCCACGCCGCCGCCCGCCACGATGCCTTCCTCGACCGCCGCGCGCGTTGCGTTCAGCGCATCGTCGACGCGGTCCTTCTTCTCCTTCACTTCGACCTCGGTCGCGCCGCCGACGCGGATCACCGCAACGCCGCCGGCGAGCTTGGCCAGACGCTCCTGCAGCTTCTCCCGGTCATAATCGGAGGTGGTGTCCTCGATCTGCGCCTTGATCTGGGCGACGCGGGCCTGGATTTCCTTCTTCTTGCCGGCGCCGTCGACGATCAGCGTGTTGTCCTTGTCGATGCGCACGCGCTTGGCCCGGCCGAGCATCTTCATCGTGACGTTTTCCAGCTTGATGCCGACATCGTCCGAAATCAGCTCGCCGCCCGTCAGCACGGCGATGTCCTGCAGCATGGCCTTGCGGCGATCGCCGAAGCCGGGCGCCTTGACGGCGGCGACCTTCAGCCCGCCGCGCAGCTTGTTGACGACCAGGGTTGCCAGCGCCTCGCCTTCGACGTCCTCGGCGATGATCAGCAGCGGGCGGCCGGACTGCACGACGGCTTCCAGCACCGGCAGCATGGCCTGCAAATTCGACAGCTTCTTCTCGTTGATGAGGATCAGCGGGTCGTCCAGCTCGGAGATCATCTTCTCGGCATTGGTGATGAAATAGGGCGAGATATAGCCGCGGTCGAACTGCATGCCCTCGACGACTTCCAGCTCGCTGTCGAGACTCTTGGCCTCCTCGACGGTGATGACGCCCTCATTGCCGACCTTCTGCATGGCGTCCGCGATCATGTCGCCGACCGAGCCGTCGCCATTGGCGGAGATCTTGCCGACCTGGGCGATCTCGGCCGAATTGGCGACCTTCTTGGCCTTCTTGCGCACGGCGATGACGACATCGGCGACGGCCTTGTCGATGCCGCGCTTGACGTCCATTGGGTTCATGCCGGCCGCGACCGCCTTGATGCCTTCCTTGACGATGGCATGGGCGAGCAGCGTTGCCGTGGTGGTGCCGTCGCCGGCCTTGTCATTGGTCTTGGAGGCGACCTCGCGCAGCAACTGGGCGCCCATGTTCTCGAACTTGTCTTCCAGTTCGATTTCCTTGGCGACGGTCACGCCGTCCTTGGTCGAGCGCGGCGCGCCGAAGGATTTGTCGATGATGACATTGCGCCCTTTCGGTCCCAGCGTAACCTTGACGGCATTGGCGAGCATGTCGACGCCCCGCATCATGCGGTCGCGGGCATCGGAGGAAAAGCGGACGGTTTTAGCGGACATTGTCGAATTCTTTCTTGAGAAAAATGGTGCCAGGCTGTGCGGTGGACCATGGGGCGGCGGGCGCACGCCGCAAGGCGGCTCGCCCGCCCGGCGTGCTTATTCCAGCACGCCCATGATGTCGGACTCTTTCATGATCAGCAGGTCGACGCCGTCGATCTTGACCTCGGTGCCGGACCATTTGCCGAACAGCACCCGGTTGCCGACCTTCACGTCGAGCGGGACCAGCTCATTGTCATCGCCGCGCGCGCCGGGACCGACGGCAATCACTTCGCCCTGCTGCGGCTTCTCGGTGGCGGTGTCGGGAATGATGATGCCGCCTTTGGTCTTGGTTTCTTCTTCGACGCGCTTCACCACAACACGATCATGGAGCGGACGGAATTTCATCTGCATCTCCCGCGGTTTCATCAATTGATTTCAAAGAAGAGCGGCGAGGGCCGCTTGGCACTCATTCTACGCGAGTGCTAATCTCGGGCTTAGTGGACAGGCCATGGCATTGTCAAGACGCTAGAGACCCTATGGCAGCCGTGAACGCTTCACCTTTAGCGTGAAGCCGGCCGCCTTCCACACACTTTCCCACAAGCCCGCAGATTCATGTGCAAAGCCGCGCATCCCCCTCGCCCCGGCAAGTTGCAAGGTCTATCCATGAGACCACACGCAATTTTCCTCGTTTTGGCAGGCCATTATGCGCTTTTCTTTAGCCTGTTTCTTCATTGCCGCTCAGCTTCTCGCCCCCGCCGGCACTCCCGCCAAGGCCGAGCCGCGCGAGCTGGTGCTGGTGCATAGCGGCGCGCCCGGTTCGCTCTATGAAATCGGCGCCAATGAATTTGCCCGTAGGGTGAATGAACGGTTGCCGGAGGAC
The DNA here is from genome assembly GCF_002198715.1 of Rhodomicrobium sp. R_RK_3. Taxonomy (GTDB): domain Bacteria; phylum Pseudomonadota; class Alphaproteobacteria; order Rhizobiales; family Rhodomicrobiaceae; genus R-RK-3. The sequence goes on from NZ_MWLK01000005.1 coordinate 12,698, forward strand.
TACCGCATTAGCGTGATCTCCGACCCCGCCCTCGGCGACAGCCCGGCGCTGGTCGATGCGGTGCGCAGCGGCGCGGCGGTGTTCGCCCTGCCCTCCTCGGCGATGATCTCGGTGAGCGATGCCTTCGCCGTCTTCGAGCTGCCCTACCTGATCCGCAACCGCGCCCAGGTGAAGACTATCCGCTCCGCGCTGCTTGAAAATTACCTACAGCCGGAGGCGGCGAAGAAGGGTTTGCGCATCCTCGGCATCTGGGAGAACGGCTTCCGACAGTTCACCAATGATGTCCGCCGCATCGACCGTCCCGCCGACCTGCGCGGCATGCGGCTCGCCATCCCGCCCAATCCCTGGCGCGAGAAGGCCCTGCGCGCCTTCGGCGCCGATCCTGTGCCGATGGCCACCCGCGCGGTCAGCGATGCGCTGCGCACCGGCGTGGTCGACGGCTATGAGGCGCCGCTGACCGAGATCAGCGCCCAGCATCTGACCGACGTGCAGCACCGGCTGTCGCTGTCGGACCATCTCTACAGCCCGGCTTTCCTCATCACCAGCCGCACCCAGTTCGAGCGTCTGCCGATGCCGATCCGCGCCGTCATCATGTCCGAGGCGCGGGCGATGGAGGGCTGGATCTCCACCCTCGCCATCGACATGGAGAGCGAGCTCGTCGACCAGCTCGACCGCGACATGGAAGTCACCCATGTCGACACGCAAGCCTTCCGCGCCGCCAGCCGCGGCGTCTATGGCGAGTTCATCCGCACGGTGCCCGGCGGCGCCAAGATGATCGAGGCGCTGACCGATGATCTCGCCCATGTCTCGGCGAATGGCGCACCGACGGACTGAGGTGATCGGGGCGGCTGCCGCCCGCGTGACCACGGGCCGCGCGGAATTTCGGCAAAACCGGCTTCCACTTTGCCCGAACCTGCTCTAGTTTTGCGCGTCACCCCACGAGATCGGAGGTTATCATGGGCCTGATCGCCGATGCGCTTGGCCGCGTCCAGCCGTCTCAGACCATCGCCGTCACGACGAAAGCGCGCGAATTGCAGGCCGCCGGCCACGATGTGATCGGGCTCGGCGCCGGCGAGCCGGATTTCGATACGCCCGACAACATCAAGGAGGCCGCGATCAAGGCCATCCGCGAGGGCAAGACGAAATACACCAATGTCGAGGGCATCCCCGAGCTGAAGGAAGCCATCTGCCGCAAGTTCAAGCGCGAGAATGGCCTGACCTACAAGCCGAGCCAGGTCATCGTTTCGCCCGGCGGCAAGAAGATCATCTTCAACGCCATGATGGCGACGCTCAATCCCGGCGATGAAGTCATCGTGCCCGCGCCCTATTGGGTCTCCTATCCCGACATCGTCTCGCTGGTCGGCGGCACGCCGGTCATCGCCGAGGCGACGCTGGAGAACAAATTCAAGCTTCAGCCGGACGCGCTCGAGAAGGCGATCACCCCCAACACCAAGTGGTTCATCTTCAACCACCCGTCCAACCCGACCGGCGCCGCCTATTCGCGCGACGAGCTGAAGGCGCTGACGGATGTGCTGATGCGGCACCCCCATGTCTGGGTGTTCACCGACGATATGTATGAGCATCTGGTCTATGACGATTACCAGTTCGTCACGCCCGCCCAGGTCGAGCCGGGCCTGTACGAGCGCACGCTGACCATGAACGGCGTCTCGAAAGCCTATGCCATGACCGGCTGGCGTATCGGCTACGCCGCCGGGCCGGAAGTGCTGATCAAGGCGATGACCAAGCTGCAATCGCAGACGGTGTCGAACCCGTCATCGATCAGCCAATGGGCCTCGGTCGAGGCGCTGAACGGGCCGCAGGATTTCCTGAAGGAGCGGGCGCAGGCGTTCAAGGAGCGCCGCGATCTGGTCGTCTCGATGCTGAATCAGGCCAAGGGCATCGATTGCCCGACGCCCGAAGGCGCCTTCTACGTCTACCCGTCCTGCGCGGGCTGCCTCGGCAAGACCAGCGGCAAGGGCAAGAAGATCGAGACGGACGAGGATTTCGTCACGGCGCTGCTGGAAGAGGAAGGCGTCGCGGTGGTGCATGGCGCGGCATTCGGGCTGTCGCCCTTCTTCCGCATCTCCTACGCGACCTCGACGGACGTGCTCGAAGAAGCCTGCCGCCGCATCCAGCGCTTCTGCGCCGAGCTGCGCTGACGCGATCGCGTCAGCCGAGCGTTCGTGTTGGTACCCAGTGCCCGGCTTGACCGCAGCCTTGCCCTCTCCCTTGGGGAGAGGGCGGCGCGCGTCAGCGAGCCGGGTGAGGGGTTGTTGAGTTAATGGTGAGGCACGAACCCCTCACCCCAGCCCTCTCCCCAAGGGAGAGGGAGCTTGGCTGCGGCTCGTATGGCCCTATTGCCAAAATTTGCGAGCGTCGAGGCGCCACCGGTGATGTACTCACTGTCATCCCGCGAAGGCGGGAATCCAGTGCTCCGCAGCGACAGCGTCTTAGCCTTTACTGGATCCACGCCTTCGCGGGATGACAAGGAAGGGGAAATCGCGGCCAGCCTAGCGAACGCCGAGCAATTCCTTGAGGCGGGCCAGCGCCGGCAGGTGCGCGTCATGGACGCGCGGCAAGGCAAAGCTGTCGGCATGACGGTCTTCGACCAGGAAGCGCGGGGGCGGGCCAAAATACTCCTCGTCGAGGATGTCGATTTCCGCCGCGTCAAATCCGTTCATCATCGTCATAACTCTAACTCCCGAATTCTCCCGGCCCTGTCGAAGGCCGTATCGCTCCATAAATGCGCCAAATTCGTATTTGGTTCCCGGAAATTGACGCGAGCTTAACCGTGCTGATCTCGCATACAATGTAACCCGAACTGGTGTCCGCCGTCTTAATGGACGTCGCCGGATCGGCCTTTGGCCGCCGCTTTTCAGCGCCAAGTTGCATCGCTGCACCGCAGATTTGCCCCCTCGCCGGCCTTGTGCGGAGCCAAAACCACAGCCCTTGCGGAAACCATAGCGCTCGCGAAGGTTTGATCGGTCACAGCAACCTGACCGGGCACCGAACGCCATGCCGACCACGCGCCGCACTGGGGAATCGAAAATGAGCGACTGGACATTTTTTCGCCGCGTTTTGATCGTGGCGGCGATCGTCGTCCTAGCCCTTCTGATCTGGCAGCTTCTGCCTGCCCTGCTCTTGCTCTTCGCCGCCGTGCTGTTCGCGCTGATGCTGGACGGCGGCGCCGATTTCGTCGAGCGCCACACGCCGCTCTCGCGCTCCTTTGCGCTGGCGCTGGTCATCCTCGCCATCGTCGGCCTGCTCGGCGGCGTGCTGTTCCAGTTCGGCGGCCAGATCATGACCCAGCTCGACGATGTCGCCCAGCGCCTGCCTGGGGCGATCGCCAGCTTGCAGACGCGGCTCGGCGTCGGCGACATCACCGGCAAGCTGATGGAGGAGCTGCGCACCAATACCGGCAGCATCCTGATCCAGATCACCTCCGCCGCCGGCTTCCTGATCAACCTCGTCGGCAACCTGCTCCTGGTCTTCGTCGCCGCCGTCTTCCTTGCCGCGCAGCCCGACCTCTACCACAGGGGCGTGCTGATGCTGGTGCCCAATTCGGAGCGCGACCTCTTCGCCGATACGCTCGACACCTCCGCCTCCGCGCTCAAGCAATGGCTGCTGGCGCAGCTCATCGCCATGATGATGGTCGGCGCGCTGACCGGCATCGGCCTCTGGCTGATCGGGCTGCCCTCGCCGCTGGCGCTCGGCCTGATCTCGGCGCTGGCCGAATTCATCCCCATCGTCGGCCCGATCCTCGGCGCCATTCCGGCCGTGCTGCTGGCGGTCTCCATCGACTGGACCACCGCGATCTGGACCATCGGCGTCGTCGTCGTGGTGCAGCAGCTCGAATCCAACCTCATCATGCCGCTGATCCAGCAGAAGCTGGCCGCCCTGCCGCCCGTCGTCACGATGTTCGCCATCCTCGCCTTCGGCCTGCTGTTCGGCCCGGTGGGCCTCGTGCTGGCCACGCCGCTCGCGGTGCTCTGCTACGTGCTGGTCACCAAGCTCTATATTCGCGAGCTGCTGGACGAGCCGGCAAAAGTCCCCGGCGAGGACGACGCGACCGTCGCCAATGCGGCTTGAACCGGCCCGGCGGCGGAGATCTCACCCAGATCCTCGCCAAGGGCGGCGGACAGCACCCGGAAGGGCTGCATGCTGACCACCCAGAAGCCCTCGAACGGATCGCTGATATCCGAGAGCATGAGCAGCAGGAAGCTGTTCAGCGCCCCGAGCAGGAAAATGATGTAATACTGCCCGAAGCGCGCCGGATTATCGACGAGGCCGAGCTCCGGCGGCGTGGCCGGAATGACCAGCGGCTCAGCGGTGAACGGCAGGATCAGCGCCAGCGCCATCAGCCAGAGCGCGGCGATCAGATAGCGCGGGATTTTCTCGCCGATGGCGTTGATCCGCTTCGAGCGCAGCGTCCCCAGCTCGCTATGCGCCGAGACCATGACCTGCAGCGATTCCTGATCGTTGGCGTCGCGCGGCTCGAGCTTGGCGATGTGGCGCTGGCAGTCGCGCAGCAGCCGCAGATTCTCATCGTCGATCCGCTGATCCCGCAAGGCCGCGACGTTCGCCGTGTAGCGAAGCAAATTGCGCCGGAGGCTGAGCACGGCATTGCGCGCCTCGCCGTCCTTGTCGATCTCAAAATAATGCGTCATCTCGGAAATGGCGCGCACCTTATAGGCCTCGTCCGAGACGTGGCGCTTGGTGGCGTCAAAATCCTCGATGCCCTTGACCAGCGCCAGGGCGGTGATGATGGCGTAGAGCGTGGCGATGCCGGAATAGAAAATCTCGTTATATTTGTCGCCGAAAACGAAGAACTTCGTGATCTCCGGCGCGACATCCAACCCATGCAGCAGGATATAGCTCTCGACGCAGAACACCCCGATCAGCAGCGGCAGCACGCAGCGGCACAGGATCGGCCCGCGCGTCGTCGTCAGCGCGGTGAGCATGATGAGCGCCAGCAGCGCGACGAGGCCGAGGCGGAACACCGGATGCCAGCCGGGATAGACGATCAGCCCGGCCAGGAACAAAAGCGTCACGCCGCTCAGCGACAGGAGAAATTTGCGCGGCCGGCTGGCGCCTGCTTGCTGTCTGCGCTCCTGCATCGGTCCCCCCAGCGCTCGCGCCAATGCGCGTTCCCCCGGCGCCGGGGCCTCCTCGCGAAACCGGCGCGGCAATAACAGCCAAGGTTAACGCAGTCGAGATGAACAGTCGCCGCTATTCAGCCGCTTCCAGCGTCGAATAGCCAAGCTGTGCGTTCAATTTGCACAGCAGATCCGTCGCCGCCGTCGCGATCACCGTGCCGGGGCCGAAAATGGCCTTGGCGCCGGCGGCGTAAAGCGCATCGTAATCCTGCGGCGGGATGACGCCGCCGACCGCGATCATGATGTCCGGGCGGCCTTGCGCCGTGAGTTCGCCCTTCAGCTCGGGCACCAGCGTCAGATGGCCGGCGGCGAGAGAGGAGACGCCGATAATATGCACGTCGTTCTCGATGGCTTGCCGCGCGCATTCGGCGGGCGTCGCGAACAGCGCGCCGATATCGACGTCGAAGCCGAGATCGGCGAAGGCCGAGGCGATCACCTTCTGGCCGCGATCATGGCCGTCCTGGCCGATCTTGGCGACCAGGATACGCGGGCGGCGGCCATCATTGGCCTCGAACGCATCGGTCAGCGCGAGCACGCGGCGCACATCCTCATTCATATGCCCGATCTCCTGCCGGTAGACGCCCGACACGGCGCGGGTGTCGATGCGGTGGCGGCCAAAGGCCTTCTCCATGGCGTCGGAAATCTCGCCGACCGTGGCCTTGGCCCGCGCCGCCTTGATCGATAGCTCGAGCAGATTGCCCTGCCCGCTTTCGGCGGCCTTGGTCAACGCGGCGAGCGCGGCCTGGGTTTCGCTTTCCTTGCGTTCGGCGCGCAGCCGCTTCAGCTTCTCGATCTGCTTGGCCCTGACCGCCGAATTGTCGACCACCAGCACGTCGATGGGCCGGTCGGCGAGCGGCTTGTATTTGTTGACGCCGACGATGGTCTGCGCGCCTGAGTCGATGCGGGCCTGCGTCCGTGCGGCGGCCTCCTCGATGCGCATCTTCGGCAGGCCGGCGTCGATGGCCTTAGCCATGCCGCCCAGCGCCTCGACCTCCTCGATATGCGCCCAGGCCTTCTTCGCCAGCTCATAGGTCAGCCGCTCGACATAATAGCTGCCGCCCCAGGGGTCGATGACGCGGGTGGTGCCGGTCTCCTGGGCGATGAAAAGCTGCGTGTTGCGGGCGATGCGGGCGGAGAAATCGGTCGGCAAGGCGAGCGCTTCGTCGAGCGCATTGGTGTGCAGCGACTGCGTGCCGCCATGGGTCGCCGCCAGCGCCTCGACGCAGGTACGGGCGACATTGTTGTAGACGTCCTGCGCCGTCAGCGACCAGCCCGAGGTCTGGCAATGGGCGCGCAAGGAAAGCGAGCGCGAGTCCTTCGCGCCGAGGTCCTTCATGATCTTCGCCCAGATCAGGCGGCCCGCGCGCATCTTGGCGACTTCCATGAAGAAGTTCATGCCGATGGCCCAGAAGAAGGACAGGCGCGGCGCAAAATCGTCGATGGCGAGGCCGGTCTTGATGCCGGCGCGCACGTAATCCATGCCGTCGGCCAGCGTGTAGCCCAGTTCCAGGTCGGCCGTCGCCCCGGCTTCCTGCATGTGATAGCCGGAGATCGAGATCGAGTTGAACTTCGGCATGTGCTTCGAGGTGTAGGCGAAGATGTCGGAGATGATCCGCATCGAGGGCGTCGGCGGATAGATGTAGGTGTTGCGGACCATGAACTCCTTGAGGATGTCGTTCTGGATGGTCCCGGCGAGTTTTTCCGGCGGCACGCCCTGCTCTTCCGCCGCCACGATATAGAGCGCGAGCACCGGCAGCACTGCGCCGTTCATGGTCATCGACACGGTCATCTCGCCGAGCGGGATGCCGTCGAACAGCGTGCGCATGTCGTAGATCGAATCGATCGCGACGCCCGCCATGCCGACATCGCCTTTGACGCGGGGATGGTCGCTGTCATAGCCCCGATGGGTGGCCAGATCGAACGCGATGGAGAGGCCCTTCTGCCCGGCGGCCAGATTGCGGCGGTAGAAGGCGTTCGACTCTTCGGCGGTCGAGAAGCCGGCATATTGCCGGATGGTCCAGGGCTGCTGGACATACATGGTCGGATACGGCCCGCGCAGATAGGGAGCCATGCCGGGAAGCGTTTCGAGGAAGTCGAGGCCGTCGAGCGCCGATGCGTCGTAAACCGGATCGAGCGCGATGCCTTCCGGCGTCATCCAGCCTTCGCCCGGCGCGGCCGATGCTGCTCCCGATTCCGGAAGCGCCCAGTCCATCTGACCAAAATTCGGCAAGCGGCTCATGGCGTCACGGGTCCGTTATGATCGGCTGCGGGGTTCGGCGGCGTCGTCATCCTCGTCGAATTCCTCCGACTCGACCTCGCCGAGTTCCTTCACCCGCATGATATGATGCAATTCCGTAAGCATCTTCAACATGTTGCAGCCATCGTGAACGATCCGGTCGATGGCCCGCTTATCGGCATCGGCCAGCATCGCCAGCGCCGAGGGCTCCGCCGCCAGATAGACCGCGACCGCCCCTGCCCCTTTTAGCGCGGCGGCGACGCCGGGCATGGCGGCGAGCGTCTTGTCCGAGGCGCAGATGCACACGCTCGGCGCGGGGCTGCGCTGGAAGGCGCGGGTCAGCTTGGCGAGGTCGGTGAAGCCGCCCTCATCGAAGGCTTCGATGCCGCCGGCGGCGAAGAAATTCTTGGCCCAGCCCGCGCGCGCATTGTAGTCGGCGAGCGCGCCGAGATTGGCGAGGAATATCGGCGGCCGGGCGCGGACGCGGCTCATGGCGCGGTCGGAGGCGGCACGGAGCTGTTCGAAGGCCTCGGCGGTACGGTCGGCGGTCGGCGGAATGAAGTCGAAGCGCTCGAGCAGGTTCTCGCAAGCGCGCTCGAGGCCTTTGAGCGTCGCGCCATTGGCGGCGGCGGCGACGATGGCGCCGAAACGCTTGCCCTTGCCGGCCGGCGGCAATTGCGGGACTTCGCCTTCCTCGTCGAGCGCGGCGAGGTCGATGGCAAGATCCTCGGGGCGCGAAAAGATCGGCTCTTCGGCGAGATTGGGATAGGACGAGACGCCGGTGATCTTGTCGCGGTTGCGGGCGAGGTTGGCGCTGCGCCGCAACAGCACATCGGTCAGCTTGCGCTCGACGAGCCCGGCTTCGAGCGCGGCGAGCAGGCCGCCGGTCGCTTCGACCGCGCGGAATTCGCCCCAGGCGGCGGCGGCGAGCTGATGCGTCAGGCTCTCGACATACCAGGAGCCGCCCGCCGCGTCGGCGACGCGGCCGATATAGGCCTCTTCCTGCAGGACGAGCTGCGTGTTGCGGGCGAGGCGGCGCGCGAAGGCGTCGGGCGTGCCGTGGCGGGTGTTGAACGGGATCAGCAACACGGCATCCGCACCGCCGACGCCGGCGCCGAAAGCGGCGGCGGTCGCGCGCAGCAGATTGACATGCGGGTCGCGCTCGGTGATGGCGCGGAAGGACATGGCGGCGATCAGCGGGGCGCGGCGCGGCTTGATGCCGGCGGCTTCGGTGACGCGCGCCCAGAGCGCCCGCATGGCGCGGAATTTGGCGATGGCGACGAAAATGTCGGTGTCGGCGGTCAGCGAAAAGCCGATGGCGTCGGCGGCCTCGTCGAGCGGCCAGCCGGCATCGATCAGCGCCTGCCAATAGGCGACGGCGGCGGCGAGTGAGAAGGCCAGCTCCTCACGCGCCGATCCGCCCGCCTGGTGCCAGGCGCGGTCGGAGACCAGGAACGGCCGCCAGCCGTAGGATTTCTCGCGCAGATAGGTGGCGACGTCGACCGCCTCGGACAGCGCCCGCTCGCGCTCGGCGGGGACGGAGCCGCTGGCGGCATAGAGGCTGAGCGGGTCGAGCCCGGCCGAGCCCTTGAGCCGGGCGGGCGGCGTGCCGCGCTTCTCCACCAGCGCCGCCATCAGGCCCGTGCCGGCAATGGCGTCGAAACCGCCGGAAATCAGGATGCCGATTTCGTCCAGCGCGACGCCGCTGAAAACCTTCTCCAGCGTCTCGACCCGGCGCGCGCCGATGGTGGCGCCGCCATAGGGGATCTGCCCGCCGAATTGCAGCCAGAAGCATTTGGCGCCGCCCGCAATATCTTCCTTGAGCTGACGGTTGGCTTCGGCGATGTCGAGATGGTCGAGGAACTGGATGATCGACCAGGGGCGCTCCGTCGCCGGCCGCCGTTCGCCGCGAATGAAGGGCGAGGCGCCGAGCTGGCCCGACAGGCGCGCGGCTTCCCCGCCATCGGCGGCAGTGTAGAGCGGCGCGGCCTCGATGCCCTCATAGAGCGCGGAATTCAGCTCGCCGAGCGCGCCGCCGCGCAGGGCCTTCAGCGCGGCCCGCTGCCAATCCGCGAAAGAAACGCCCGGAAACGCGCCGGCCAAATGCAAGTCGTTCATGCCCGTATCTTAATCAGAGGCGCCCCCGAGCGTCCAGCATCACTGGACCGCCGACGGCGGAATCATCCGGCTGCCGACGCCTCTATCACCCTTTACGGAAAATTGCCGCAGCGATTACCGTGTTTACGTCTAAGGGCTAATACGGATGCGGGAAGCGGGCGCGCGATGTATCCGAAAGGTTATCGAATACGCGGCGGCGCAACCCGGCCGTATCAGTATTTCATCACCGGCTCGATGGTCTTGGCCTGCGCGACCCAGCTTTCGACCTGCGCGAGGCCGGGCAATTGCCGGACCATTTTGCGCTTCTCATTGGCCTCCAGCATCGCCTTGTGCAGATTGTCGGCGCGGCGCTTCGACAGCTCCTTCACCGTGTCCACCCCGGCGACTTCCAGCAGCTCGGAAAATTCCTCGCCGACCCCTTTGATCCGCATCAAATCGGCCATATTTGCCCATTTCAAAATCAGGGTCTCGTCGACCCCGCTTTCGGTCGACAGATCCTTGCGGCCCTTGCGGGTCGCGGCCTTGTCCAGAAGCTGCTGGGTGTTCTTGATGCCGACCTTTTCGAGCTTTGCCGCGAATTTCGGACCGATGCCTTCAATCTTTTCAATTTTGTAGTTCACACTGCCCTCCTCAGTCTTCCTTAAAGTCCCGCACCCCTACAGCAATGGACCGATAAGATTGCGAACCTCTTAGAAAATGTTATGCAGTTCGCGCAATAGCTCAATCGGAATTTGAAGCAGCGAAGCTGCATGAGACCGGATTCATCAACAAGGACAGGATTATGAGCGGCCCAACGGATGATGCGGTTTTTCTCGGCGCGAGCGTCAAGCCGGAGCGGCTGCTGCTTCGGCTGGCGAACCGGCACGGGCTGATCACCGGCGCGACCGGCACCGGCAAGACGGTGTCGCTGCAGATCATGGCGGAGGGCTTTTCCGATGCCGGCGTCCCGGTCTTCGCCGCCGACGTCAAGGGCGACCTCGCCGGGCTCGCCGAGGCGGGCGTGTCGAAGCCGTTTCTGGAAAAGCGCGCCAAGGAGGTGGGGCTCGAGGATTATGCCTACCGCGCCTTCCCGGTGATGTTCTGGGATCTGTTCGGCGAGCAGGGCCATCCGGTCCGCGCGACCGTCGAGGATATGGGCGCGCTGCTGCTCGCCCGGCTGATGGAGCTGAACGATGTGCAGGAAGGCGTGCTCAACATCGCCTTCCGCGTCGCGCAGGACGAGAAGCTGCCGCTGATCGACCTGAAGGATCTAAGGGCGCTGATCGGCAATGTCTCCGAGCGCGCCGACGAGCTGTCGCAGAAATACGGCAATGTCTCGAAGAGCTCGGTCGGGGCGATCCAGCGGCGGCTCCTGGTGATGGAGCAGCAATCGGCGGCGCATTTCTTCGGCGAGCCGGCTTTCGATATCGCCGATTTCATGCGCAAGGATTCGGACGGGCGCGGCTATATCAGCATCCTCGCCGCCGACCGGCTGATGTCGACGCCGCGCCTCTATTCGACCTTCCTGCTCTGGCTGCTGAACGAGCTGTTCCGCAAGATGCCGGAGGCGGGCGACCCGGACAAACCCAAGCTCGTCTTTTTCTTCGACGAGGCGCATCTGCTGTTCGACGAAGCGCCCAAGGCGCTGATCGAGCGCATTGAGCAAATCGCCCGGCTGATCCGCTCCAAGGGCATCGGCGTCTATTTCGTGACGCAGAACCCGCTCGACGTGCCGGACAGCGTGTCGAGCCAGCTCGGCAACCGCATCCAGCACGCCCTGCGCGCCTTCACCCCGCGCGAGCAGCGGGCGGTCAAGGCGGCGGCCAGCACCTTCCGGCCGAACCCAAAATTCGATGCCGAGCGCGTCATCATGGAGCTCGGCGTCGGCGAGGCGCTGGTCTCGACGCTCGAGCCGAATGGCGAGCCCTCCATCGTGCAGCGCACGCTGATCCGTCCGCCCTCATCGCGGCTCGGCCCGCTGACGCCGGAGGAGCGCCGCGCGGTGATCGCGCAGAGCCCGGTGAAGGGCGTCTATGAGGAAGCCTTGGATCGCTCCACCGCCTATGAGATGCTGAAGCGCAGAACGGAAGCATCAACTTCCGCCGATACGGGAGAGGACGGCTTTGCGCGGCACGGCGAGTTCCGGGTGCCGAAAATTCCAGGCAGGGGTGAGGTCAGGGACCGGCCGGCGCGCTCATCCGGGCGGGACACGCCGACCGACACGTTCCTCAAATCGCTGGCCCGCTCGGTCGGCACGGTGCTGCCCCGCATCCTGGAACGCGTGCTCCGCAAGCCGCCCAGGCGCTAATTTTCTAGCAAGGGCTTCATCATGCATCTCATTCAAGGCGCAAGGATCGCCGCCGCTTTGGTGTCCGCAATGCTCGCCTTGCCCGCCGGGCCGGCGCGCGCGCAGAGCGATGAACTTTACAAGGCCGAAACCATTGTCACCGGCACGGATGAACGCGAGCGCGGCCGTGGCTTTGCCATCGGCGCGGAGGATGTCTTGATCAAGCTGACCGGAAAGGCGCAACTGGCCGGCACAGGAGAGGGCAAGGCCATCATCGCGCGCGCCGCCGAGCTGATGGCCGAGTTCACCTATGAGGACCGGATGAAGGGCATTCCGATCCATGACGAGCAGGGCACGCGCGACCGGCCGCATTTCCTGCGCATGCGGTTCGACGCGGAAAAATTCGACTCGGCGCTGAAGGTAGCGGGGCTGGCGAAATGGTCGGCGAAGCGCCCGGTGGTCGCGATCTGGGTCGGCGTCAGCGAGCCTCGGGGGAAATACCTACTGTCCCGCGAGGGCCGCGACGGCTATGGACAGCGCGAGGTGCTGAAGGGCGCGTCCGCCAAACGCGCCGTGCCGATCGTGCTGCCGGAGGAGACTCAAAACGCCGTGAGCTATGACGAGGTGGCGGTGGGCGACAGGGCCAGGCTCATGAAGGCGGCCGAGGCGCTTGGGGCCGATGCGGCGCTCTACGGCACGCTGGATTTCGACGGCAATGCCTATTGGAACGTCAACATGGCGGTGACGGGGGCGGCGGATGCGCAATGGAAAATGACGGGCGTCAGTTTCGACACCGCCTTGAAAGGCGCAATCGACAATGTCGCGGGGGCCTATGCGGCACTGGCGGAAAAAGAGGGTAAAGGCAAATGACATTCATGGGGCGGCTGCTTGCGGCCTTGCTCGCGCTGATCGTCCTGGCGCCGGCGGATGCGCGGGCCCAGGACAAGAACGTGCCGGGCGAGTTCGACTATTACGCGCTGGTGCTGAACTGGTCGCCGAGCTATTGCGCGACGCGTGCCGCCAATCCCCGGCCCGGCGAACCGCAATGCAGCGGCGAGCGCCCCTATTCCTTCATCCTGCATGGGCTGTGGCCGCAATATGAGCGCGGCTGGCCCGGCGATTGCCGCCTGCCCCAGCGCCCCTGGGTGCCGAACGAGCTGATCGACAAGATGCTCGACATCATGCCGAGCAAGCGGCTGGTGATCCATGAATACCGCAAGCACGGCACCTGCTCGGGCCTGCCGCCGCAGGAATATTTCGGCACCGCGCGGCGGCTGTTCGACAGCATCAAGATCCCGGCGCGGTTCCAGAATCCGGACGGCTCGCTGACGATATCGCCCGGCGAGGTCGAGAACGAGTTCCTGAAGGCCAATCCGCAATTGACGGCCGATATGATGAGCGTCTCCTGCCGCGACCGGCGGCTCGGCGATCTGCGCATCTGCTTCAGCCGCGATCTCAAGCCGCGCGCCTGCGGCGTCAACGAGCGCCAAGATAAGCTGTGCAACAGCCCCACGGTGGTGATGCCGCCGGTGCGGCGCGGCGCATCCAACGGCTCGGAGCGGAACGAGGGACAAGGCGGCAATCGCAGCTACCGCCAGGACCGCAACGACGACAATGGCGGCGACGACAATGACGATTACGAGAGCAACGACCGGTATTAGGGCAGCCACGGTTAAAACCCGATCCGCAGCAGTCCCCTGAGACCTTTGCGTATCGAAGGTCCTCTCCCCGTCGTCCCGGACGGCCGTCAGGCCGAGCCGGGACCCAATCATATTTCCGNCTCCCTCTCCCCTTGGAGACCTTTGCGTATCGAAGGTCCTCTCCCCGTCGTCCCGGACGGCCGTCAGGCCGAGCCGGGACCCAATCATATTTCCGCTATTGCTGCGGCAAGCGGAGAGGCGAGTGGGCCCCGGCTCTAACGGCCGGGGCGAAGGAATCGAAGTTTTGCAAAGGTCTTCATGGGGAGAGGGATAGGGTGAGGGGGTAATGCCTGTCGGTGAAATGGCGCGGCTCCTTCCGTCCGCAGCTCTTCGGCCGGGGCGATTTACCAAAGTCCCTAAGGATTTTCCGTGAGCCGCCGTGTCACACGGAGAGGCATTACCCCCTCACCCGGCACGCTTCGCGCGCCACCCTCTCCCCCTGGGAGAGGGAAAGGCTGCGGCGACTTGGGCTGGTGAGACAGATCGCGGCGCTGGCCCATACCGCCTTATGCGATCCCGCTCAGATCGTCCGGTAAAGCTCGACCTCGACCGCATCAGCGCCAGAATCCGCCGCGAGCCCCTGCTCGGCAATCTGCCGGCGCAGGACATCGAGACGCGCATGGGCGTAGTGCTCGAATGCCGCCTCGTCGGGACATTGCTGGTAGAGCACGAAGCGGTCGGGATCGCCCGTCGAGCGTTGCGGCGGACCGGAAAGCAGTCCGGGCCAATCCGGGCTGCCCGGCGGCAGATGATCGCGCAAGAGCTCGGCCATCGCGTCGCCTTTGCCCGGAGCCGCGCGGATGCGGGTCACGGCGGTCAGCGTTCCGGCTTGGGGGCCGCTCGCGGCAATGTCGAGCCGCCCGACCACCAGTTCCCCGATCTCCACCCGCCGCAGCCGCGCGCGGCCGACCGAGAGCCGCCCGATCGCCAGCGCGCCGACGGCCATCGCGCCGAGCGCCATCGCGCCCAAAGCAAGCGATCCAAGAGCGGCGGTTCCCGTCGCCTGCGCCCCGGTTGCCGTCGCGCCCCGTGCGGATTTCATCGGCGCCCGTCTCACCATGCTTGCCTCCCTACACTGCGACCATCGGATTTATCACGCTGCCGGCCCGATATCCGTGAACAAGACATCCAAAGCAACCATAGCGCACGCTCTATCCCTTGTCAGACCGCTGCGCAAACACCTCCTTGGCGGCGAACAGCCCGTTGACCGCCGCCGGAAAGCCCGCATAGACCGCCATCTGCATGATGGTCTCGGTGATCTCCTCGCGCGTCAGGCCGACATTGAGGCCGGCCTCGATATGCACCTTGAGCTGCGGCGCCGCATTGCCGAGCGCCGTCAGCGCGGCGATGGTCGCGATCTCGCGGGCGCGCAGATCGAGGCCGGGGCGGCTGTAGATGTCGCCGAACGGGAATTCGAGCACATAGGTGGCAAAATCCGGCGCGATGTCGGCGAGCGAGGCGACGACTTTCTCTCCGGCCTCGCCGTCGATTTCAGCGAGCACGCGCCGTCCGCGCTCCAACCGGCTTTCGGCGGCGTACTGGTGGGGTTGCGTCATAGTCCTTCATCCTCTGGTCGGGGCCGGCATAGCCGGCGATCTTGCTGTCGAGGACGAGAAGCGAGGCTTCGAGTTCGGCCAGATGGGCGCGGACGCGGTCGCGATGCCGCTCCAGCATTTCACGCCGCTCCGCCTCGGTGCCGGCGCCGCGCTCCCGCAGAGCCGCATAGCGCAGCATGTCCCGGATCGGCATCCCGGTCGTGCGCAGACGGCCGAGGAATTCGATCCAGATCAGGATCGATGCGTCGTAGTCCCGTTGGCTCGAAGAGTCCCGGTCCGCATAGGGCAGCAGCCCGATCCGCTCATAATAGCGGATGGTATGGGCCGACAGACCCGAGCGCTTTGCCAGTTCACCGATCTTCATGAGCCCCTGCTCTCGTCACGACGCAGCTACGGATACGGGTTAGAGCGCGCTCTAAGTCAAGAGGGCTTTTTCTGGTATTCGCGCGGCCCGGACGGCGCTGCACTCCCGCCCGTAATATTCCACACCTGTGGTCGGCGGGCGACAGACGGAACCGGGCGGCCCCTATAGGTTCGCGCCGGGGAATGATGTGGGGGACATCGTGTACAAGCATTCGAAGATTTTTCTGCCGCTGGCGGCATTGCTGCTCGGCGGCGCTCTGTCCGGCTGCGCCTCGCAGGGCATCGCGCAGAATGCGGAGCTCGCCGCCAAGCCGCTCGCCAAGTCGCAATCGCGGGTGAAGATCTTCCGCGCCGACACCACATTGGCGAGCGCTGCGGGCGCGCGGGTCAAGGTCGACGGGCGGGAGATCGCCGAGATCGACAATGGCGGCTCGACCATTCTCGACCTCGCCGCCGGCAAGCATGAGATCGTCGTCGACAATTGGCAGCATCCCAATGTCTTCAAGCTCGACCTCGTGGCCAAGCCGGGCATGATGTATGTGCTCGAGATCACGCCGCGCGAAGAGGCCGCCGTGGCCGGCGCCATGCTGGGGCTGGTGGGGATGCTCGCCGAAGCCGCCGCGAATGAGAATGGCGGCGTCTACAGCATTCGCGTCGTCGAGGAAAAGCGGATCAGCTAAGGTTTGGTTGCCGAGCCGTTAAGCACGAGGCCGCCGCGCGTCAGTCCATGCGCGCGGTGAGGCCGCCCTGCGCCTTGGCGGCGGTGAGCATGGGGTGATGTTCGTATTCGCCCGCCATGGCGGCGTCGAGGCCGGCGATGATGTCGCTGATGCTGCCGCGCACCGTGCTCATGAAGAATGCGGGGCTGTAATGGGCCTCATGGGCGAGCCACATCATGCAAATGGCGAAGAGGGCGGTGCGGGGGGCCATAAGAACCTCTGATATGCGTCTTGGTGCAGATCTCTGAACGCCGGTCCCGATTGACTGGCCACGCCCTGAATACGAGAAGATCCTTAATGCACCGTCGACGTGCCGGTTCTAAATGACACTACCGGAGATTTTACTCCGAAGACGGACGAACTGTGATTCCCCGGCAACAGCACCGCCGCGCCACCAACACGTGTCGCGCCGCGACCGAAGCCGCTGCGTGAAAAATCGGAATTGTTGTGGAAAGAGGGTGGCCGGATCCCGATGGGGGCTAGGATCCGGCCTTTTGGGCACTAGAGAGGGAGAGGATTGGTCATAAAGAGACAAGCCGAAACTTGTTGTCTTCACTTCCCATCCACTTACGCTACGCTACGCTTACAAAGCTCGCGCGCAACACAGCCTCCGCATTTGGCTTCAGAGCTAACCGGGAACTGGTTCATCGCGCCTCTTGGGATTACACTTAATACGTGCGTTTGGTGAACGCAACTACTTTAAGTGGCGGCGCTCGATTTTTCGCGGATAAGCTGTGAAAAAAGCGGCGGAGCGGCCGCCATTCCTGTGCCGCAAAGGACGGTGAAATTGAACCAGCCACGGCAAAAAACCACGCAAAATCAGGTGGTTCTGATCACCGGCGCGGCGCATCGCATCGGCCGGGCGATCGCGTTGAGCTTCGCCGGGCAGGGCTGGAAGATCGGCTTGCATCACCGCCATTCGCAGGAGGCGGCGCAGGCTCTGGCCGATGAGATTTTCACGCGCGGCGGCGCGGCGGCGATTCTTGCCGCCGATCTATCGCGGCCGGACGAGGCGCGCGGGCTTATTCCCCGCTGCATCGAGGCGCTCGGCGTCCCCTCATGCCTCGTCAACAATGCCTCGCTGTTCCAGAAGGACGATCTGGCGACGCTCGACGAGGCGAGTTGGCAGGCGCATATGGACGTCAATCTGCGCGCGCCGGTGCTTTTGGCGCAGAGCTTCGCCGCGCATCTGCCCGCCGGCGCGAGCGGCCATATCGTCAACATCATCGACCAGCGCGTGACGCGGCCGGCGCCGGAATTCTTCTCCTATGCGGCGAGCAAGGCCGGGCTGTGGTGGGTGACGCAGACCATGGCGCAGGCGCTCGCGCCCGCCATCCGGGTCAATGCCGTCGCGCCGGGGCCGGTGCTGCAGAGCATCCACCAGACCGAGGCTGAATTCGAAGCCGAGCGCGCCGCGACCCTGCTGGGGCACGGAGCGGCCCCGGAGGAGATCGCGGCGGCGATCCACTTCCTGCAGAATTCGCCCTCGATCACCGGGCAGATGATCTGCGTCGATGCCGGGCAGCATCTGAGCTAAAGGCGGCTCATTGCTGGCCGTAGCCGCGGAATTGGTCCAGCACGCGCTGCATGTCGTCATCGCTGAGCAGCGGTCCGCCGCCGATCTGCAGCGTGCGCAGATATTGGCCGGCGAGCGTCTCCACATCGCGGGCGAGGTCGGCGGCGGCGGCGAGGTCCTTGCCGCAGGCCACCTGTCCGTGATGCGCCAGCAGCGCCGCCTTGCGCCCGTCCAGCGCCGCGACCACTGCCGCCGCCAGTTCCGGCGTGCCGAAGGTGGCGTAGGGCGCGAGCCGGATGTCACTGCCGCCGCCGGCCGTGACCATGTAGTGAAAGGCCGGGATCGGCTTGCCCGCGCAGGCGAGCGCCGTCGCATCCATCGAGTGGCAATGGACAATGGCGGCGATTTCCGGCCTCGCCGCGTAAATGGCATGATGCAAATGCCATTCCGAGGACGGCCTGAGGCTCCCCGGCAAAGTCTCGCCACCCTCGCCGACGAAGACGATATCGGCCTCGCCGAGCCCGTCATAGGCAAGGCCGCTCGGCGTAATCAGCATCCCGCCGGGCACGCGCGCGGAAACATTGCCGGAGCGGCCGGGACTGAGCCCTTCGCGGCTCATGGCGCGCGCCGTCTCGATTACCGCGCGGCGCAGGGCAACGTCACCCGGCAGTTCAGGCGGCTGCTTGCCCATCGGCTCTTTCGGGATAGAGCGACAAAAGGCCGGCGGCGGAGGCCGGGCAGATGCCGCGCTCGGTGATGAAGCTGGTGATGAGCCGCGCGGGCGTCACGTCGAAGGCCGGGTTGGCGGCGCCGCTCCCCGGCGCGGCGATATCGACGGTCACCACCTCCCCGCTCGGAAGCCGGCCGGACATGCGGGTGACTTCGGCCGGGTCGCGCTCCTCGATCGGGATGGTGCGGCCGTCGGCGATGGTCCAATCGATGGTGGAATAGGGCACGGCGATATGGAACGGCACGTCATTGTCGCGTGCGGCGAGCGCCTTCAGATAGGTGCCGATCTTATTGGCGGCGTCGCCATTGCTGGTGACGCGATCGGCGCCGGTGATGCAGAGATCGACCTGCCCCGCCTGCATCAGATGGCCGCCGGCATTGTCGACGATGATCGTGTGCGGCACGCCATGCGCGCCGAGCTCATAGGCGGTGAGCGCCGCGCCCTGGTTGCGCGGGCGGGTCTCGTCGACCCAGACATGCACGGCGATGCCGGCATCATGCGCCTGATAGATCGGCGACAGCGCGGTGCCCCAGTCGACGGTCGCGACCCAGCCGGCATTGCAATGGGTGAGGACGTTGACGGTGGCGCCGCCTTTGCGCTGCGAATGATCGCGGATGAGCTGAGCGCCATGCGCGCCGATCAGCCGGTTGGTCTCGACATCGTCGTCGCAGATCCGGGCGGCCTTGGCATAGGCGGCGTCGGCGCGGGCGGATGCGGGGAGCGGGCGCAGCGCGCGGTCCATCTCGTCGAGCGCCCAGCGCAGGTTGATGGCGGTCGGGCGCGTGGCGGCGAGCTGGGCTATGGCGGCGTCGAGCGCGGCGTCGGACGGGTCGCGGCGCATGGCGAAGCAGACGCCGTAAGCCGCCGTCGCCCCGATCAGCGGCGCGCCGCGCACCTGCATGATCTTGATCGCGCGCGCGGCATCGTCGAGCGTGGACAGCGTCAGCGTTTCAAAGACATGCGGAAGCTTGGTCTGGTCGATGATGACGGCGGATTGTCCATCCTTGCCGAGCCAGATCGTGCGATAGGGTGTGCCGTTGATCTTCATGGGAAACTCCGCCCGGCCGGTGCCGCGAAATCTTGCACCTTATATAGGTGCCGATGTGGCTGTGTTGCAAAAATAAAGCGCGGGCGCATGGGCGATCCTCGCTTTCGGCAGCCGTCTCAAGCTGATAGGGAGTGGGTTCGCGGTCAAGCGGGATAAGCAGACTCATGACAATTGAAACGTCGCCTCAGGCCGCGATTATCGGCGCGGGACCGGCCGGGCTGATGGCCGCCGAAGTTTTGGCGGCCGCCGGCATCGGCGTCACGGTGTATGAGCGGATGCCGTCGGCGGGGCGGAAATTCCTGCTGGCCGGGCGCGGCGGGTTGAATGTGACGCATAGCGAGCCGCTGGCGGCGTTTTTGGGCCGCTACCGCGAGGCCGAAGCGGCGCTCCGCCCCGCCATCGAGGCGTTTTCGCCTGAGGATCTGCGCGGCTGGTGCGAAGGGCTGGGACAAACGACGTTTGTCGGGTCCAGCGGGCGGGTGTTCCCGGTGTCGTTGAAGACCTCCCCGCTGCTGCGCGCCTGGCTTGGGCGGCTCGGCGGGCTCGGCGTGCAGTTCAAGCTGCGGCATCGATGGCTCGGCTGGGATGCGGATGGCGCGCTGCAATTCGCCGCGCCGGACGGGACGGTGGCCGTGAAGCCGGACCTGACCGTGCTGGCGCTCGGCGGCGCGAGCTGGCCGCAGCTCGGCTCGGACGGATCGTGGACGGCGGCGCTAGCCGCAGCGGGCGTCGAGATCGCGCCGTTGCGGCCGTCCAACAGCGGCTTCCTGGCGAACTGGTCGCCGCATTTCCGCGAGCGCTTTGCCGGGCAGCCGCTGAAAGGCATCGCGCTGACCATCGGCCGGACGCGCGTGCGCAGCGAGGCGATGATTACGCAAACCGGCCTCGAAGGCAGCGGCATCTATGCGCTGTCGCCGGAGCTTCGCGAGGCCATCGCGGCGACCGGCGAGGCGCGGCTCTATATCGATCTCTTGCCGCTGATCCCATTGCATGAGCTCCAGCCCCGCCTGGCGAAGTCGCGGGAAAAGCAGTCGCTGTCGGGGGTGTTGCGCAAGGCGACGAAGCTGCCGCCCGCCGCCGTCGGACTGATGCATGAGGTTGCCATCAGTCAGGGCACGCCGCTATCCGGCCTGTCGCGCGACAAGCTGGCGGAGTTCATCAAGGGCGTGCCGGTACGGCTGGTGGGCGTGGCGCCGATCGAACGCGCGATTTCGACGGCCGGCGGTGTCGCGCTGGAGGCGGTGGACGCGGGTTTCATGCTGAAGGCGAAGCCCGGCACTTTCGTCGCGGGCGAAATGCTCGACTGGGAGGCCCCGACCGGCGGCTATCTGCTGCAAGCCAGCTTCGCGACCGGCGCCGCCGCCGCGCGCGGGGCGCTGGAATGGCTCGCGGAACGGCGGCAAAGCGAGAACTGACGGGCCGAATGCGGCCCCGCCCACTAGAAATCCGAGGCGATGCCGCCCTTTTCCCAATCGCCATAGCGGGTCGGCTCCGGGCCCTTCCGGCCGACTTCCTTCGGCCCGCTCTCCGTCGCCGCCGCCTTCCGGCGCCGTTCTTCCGCTTCGGCGAGCGCCCGTTCGGCCGGTGTCGATCCCCGATCCGCCGCCTCGTCTCCCGTCTTGCCGCTATCGTTAGCCATCAATTCACACTCCATGCCTGCAGGGCCCTAATCACCCCGCCATCCGGGCCCGACGTCTTGAACAGCCGGCCTTATTCCATGATATAGGGCTTGCGCGCCGGTCAATCACGCGCGCGTGACGATCCTTGTCAAAACGGGGGCTGACCATGAATTATTTTCGCACAACGCTGCTGCTGGCCGTGCTCACGGCGCTGTTCATGGCGATCGGCTATGGCCTCGGCGGCGCGTCGGGCATGGTCATCGCCTTCGTCATCGCGGCGGGCATGAACATCTTCAGCTATTGGAATTCCGACAAAATCGTCCTCAGCATGCACAATGCGCAGGAGGTCGACGCACGCTCGGCGCCGGAATTCTACGATCTCGTCCGCCAGCTCGCCGCCAATGCCGAGCTGCCGATGCCGAAGGTGTATCTGATCCAGGCCGACCAGCCCAACGCCTTCGCCACCGGCCGCAATCCGGAAAATGCCGCCGTCGCCGCCACCACCGGCCTGCTCGACCGTCTCACCCAGGAGGAAGTCGCGGGCGTCATCGCGCATGAGCTGGCCCATGTCAAAAACCACGACACGCTGACCATGACCATTGCGGCGACCATCGGCGGCGCCATTTCTATGCTGGCCAATTTCGGCATGCTGTTCGGCGGCGGCCACCGCGACAACAACAATAGCGGCGGCCTCGGCATGGTCGGCACCTTGATGATGGTGTTCCTCGCCCCGCTCGCCGCCGGCGTCATCCAGATGGCGATCAGCCGCTCGCGCGAATATGAGGCCGACCGGGGCGGCGCCTATATCAGCCAGCGCCCGCTCTGGCTCGCCTCCGCGCTGAACAAGATCGCCCGCGCCGCCGAGGAAATCCCCTATGAGCAGGCCGAGCGCAATCCCGCGACCGCCCCCCTGTTCATCATCAACCCGCTCTCGGGCCAGGGCATGGACAATCTGTTCTCGACCCATCCGAACACCGAGAACCGCATCGCCGCCCTGCAACAGATCGCCCAGGAGATGGGTCAGGCCGGCGGCGGCATGAATACTGCCCGCCCCGCCCAGGGGCCGTGGAGCCACACGCAAAGCGGGGAAAAGGGCCCCTGGGGCTAGAGCGGGGGTTGCAAGCCGCCCCCGCCCGTCGCATGGATGATGCTGGCCTTTAAGAATTGCAAGATTGGCTAAATGTGTTCGGCTCCTTTTTTAGCCCCAGTGAGGACCGGTTGAGCGCGCAGGATCGAGCCGGCCTCAAGGCGCGGCGCATGGCGGTCGACCTGCTGAGCGCGGTCATGACCGACCGGCGGCCGTTCGACGACGCCCTGGAGCGCATCGGCGCCGAGGACCGCTATGCGTCCATCGAGCCGCGCGACCGGGCCTTCGCCCGCGCCATCGCGGCGACGGCGCTGCGGCGGCACGGGCAGCTCGCCGACATCATCAAGCGCTTCATCGAGAAGCCGCTGCCGGAGAAGCGCGGCCGGCTCGACGCCATTCTGCTTTGCGCGGCGGCCCAGCTCGTCTTCCTGAAATCGCCGCCCCATGCGGTCATCAATCTGTCGGTGTTCCAGGTCCAGGACGATCCGCAGGCGCGCCGTTTCAGCCGGCTCGCCAATGCCGTCCTGCGGCGGGTGTCCGAGCAGGGGGCAACGCTCGCGGCGCAGCAGGATGCGGGCAAGCTGAACACACCGGACTGGCTCTGGCAAAGCTGGAGCCACAGCTTTGGCCCCGACGAGGCCGAGCGCATCGCCGCCCAGCATCTGCGCGAGCCGCCGCTCGACCTCACCGTGAAATCCGACGCCGAGGATTGGGCGCGCCAGCTCGGCGGCGTCGTGCTGCCGACCGGCAGCGTCCGGCTCGCCGCCAAGGGCCGCATCGAGGAGCTGGCCGGTTTCAGCGAAGGCGAATGGTGGGTGCAGGACGCGGGCGCCAGCCTTCCCGCGAAGTTCTTGGGCGAAGTGGCGGGCAAGCGCGTCGCCGATCTCTGCGCCGCGCCGGGCGGCAAGACCGCGCAGCTCGCCCATGCCGGCGCGCTTGTCGTGGCGATCGACAGTTCCGCCAAGCGGCTCGAGCGGCTGAAGGACAATCTCGCGCGCCTCCGCCTCGACGCCGAAATCGTCACCGCCGATGCACTGAACTGGCAGCCCGAGGAGCCGCTCGACGCCGTGCTGCTCGACGCGCCCTGCTCCGCCACCGGCACCATCCGCCGCAACCCCGACATCCCCTATTTGAAGCGCCCGTCCGACATTAACGAGCTCTCCCGCTTGCAGCAGAACATGCTCGGCAATGCCATGGCCATGCTGAAGCCGGGCGGCGTCCTGGTCTATTGCACCTGCTCGCTGGAAGCGGCGGAGGGGCCGGACCAGATCGCCCGCCTGCTCGCCATCCGCGACGACGTCCGCATCTCGCCGATTGCGGCGGACGAAATCGGCGGCCGCACCGAATGGATCGACCGCTACGGCGCCCTGCGCACCCTGCCGAACTACCTCCAGCTCAGCGACCCCGAACTCACCGGCATGGACGGCTTCTACGCCGCAAGGCTGGTGAAGAGCTAGCGGCGGGATGAAATCGGATCGGATCGTGTCGCCAAGCCCTAAAACGAAATTCCCGCCTTCGCGGGAATGACAAAACAGATGGCGCCGATTGAGACCCCGCCCTAATGCCGGAAGTGCCGCATGCCTGTCAGCACCATGGCGAGGCCGCGCTCATTCGCCGCCGCGATCACCTCGTCGTCGCGCATGGAGCCGCCGGGCTGGATGACGGAGGTCGCTCCGGCATCGGCAAGGGCGAGCAGGCCGTCGGCGAAGGGGAAGAAGGCGTCCGAGGCGGCAACCGACCCTTCGGTCAGCGAACCCGGCAGCCCGGCGGCCTTGGCGGCGGCCTCGCCCTTCCAGGCGGCGATGCGGGCGGAATCGACCCGGCTCATCTGGCCCGCGCCGATGCCGACGGTCGCGCCGCCCTTGGCGAAGACGATGGCATTCGACTTCACATGCTTGCAGACGCGGAAGGCGAAGATGAGGTCCGCCAGCTCCTGGGCCGAGGGCGCGCGCTCCGTCGCCACCTTAAGCTCCAGCGCATCCGGCGAGCCATTGTCACGCGACTGCACCAGGAAGCCGCCGGCTACCGTGCGCAAGGTGAACCCGCCCGCCTTCGGATCGGGCAAGGCCCCGGCGAGCAGCAGCCGCAAATTCTTCTTCTTCGCCAGGATCTCCTGGGCCTCGGGCGTGGCGTCCGGGGCGATGATGACTTCGGTGAAGATCTCGGCGATGGCGCGCGCGGCCTCGGCATCGAGCGTGCCGTTCAGCGCGACGATGCCGCCGAAGGCGCTGACCGGGTCGCAGAGGAGCGCCTTGCGGTAGGCATCGACCAGCGAGGCGCCGACCGCGACGCCGCAGGGATTGGCGTGCTTGATGATGGCGACGGCCGGCGCGAGGGCGGGGTCGAATTCCGCCGCCAGCTCATAGGCCGCGTCGGTATCGTTGAGATTGTTGTAGCTCAGCTCCTTGCCCTGCACCTGCCGCGCGGTCGCAACGCCGGCGCGGATACGGCCATCGGCCGGGCTGACATAGAAGGCGGCGGACTGATGCGGGTTCTCGCCATAGCGCAAGGTCTGGCGCAGCGTGCCGGGCAGCGCCAGATGGCGCGGCGCGGCCTCGCCGACCTGTCCGGCAAACCAATTGGCGATGGCGGCGTCATAGACCGCCGTGCGCGCGTAGGCTTTGGCGGCGAGCGTCCGGCGCAAGTCCAGGCTGGTCGCGCCGCCGAGCCTCTCCATCTCGGCCAGCAGCGCGGCGTAATCCTGCGGATCGGTGACGACGGCGACCCAATCATGGTTCTTGGCGGCGGCGCGGATCATGGCCGGGCCGCCGATGTCGATATTCTCCACCGCCACCTCGAAACCGGCATCCCGCGCGATGGTCGCCTCGAACGGGTAGAGATCGATCACCAGCAGATCGATGGCGGCGATGCCATGCGCCTCGGTGGCGGCGCTATGTTCGGCATTGTCGCGGATGGCGAGGAGGCCGCCATGCACCGCCGGATGCAAGGTCTTGACCCGGCCGTCGAGCATTTCGGGGAAGCCGGTCAGCTCGGAGACGTCGCGGACGGCGAGGCCCGAATCGCGCAGCGTCTTCGCCGTGCCGCCGGTCGAGACCAGCTCGACGCCGCGCGCCGCGAGCTGTTGCGCGAAATCGGCGATGCCGGTCTTGTCCGAGACGGAAATCAGGGCGCGGCGGATGATGGGATTTGCTTGGGTCATGGCGATCCTCCGCCTTGGTGGTAGGCCGCCGGCGCGAGGCGGGCAAGCGAAACAAGGTCGCGGCAGGCGGCGATAGCCGGCGCCGCGCCCTCCACGCGAAAATTCCGGTGCCGGAACGCGGTTCAGCCGCCGAGCGCCGCTTCGATTTCCCCGATGATCGCGTTGGCGGCCTGCCGCGGGTCGGCGGCGGCGCTGATCGGGCGGCCGACGACGAGATAATCGGCGCCGGCGGCGATGGCCTCGGCGGGGGTGACGACGCGGGCCTGATCGCCGGTCGCGGCCCCCGCTGGGCGAATCCCCGGCGTCACGATCAGGAAGCCGGGTCCGACCTCCGCGCGGATGGCGGCGGCTTCCTGCGCGGAGGCAACGACGCCGTCAAAGCCTGCCTCCCTGGCAAGCGCCGCGCGGCGCAGCACCATCTCGGCCGGCGTGGCGACAATGCCCTGCTCCGCCAGATCGGCGCCGTCCGTGCTGGTCAGGACAGTGATCGCCAGGAGCTTCGTCGCGCTGCCGCCACGCCCCCGGACGGCGGCGTCGAGCGTCTTTCTGTCAGTGCCATGGACGGTGAGGAACCCCGCGCCGAGCCGGGCGGCATTGGCGGTCGCGCGCTCGACGGTATTGGGAATGTCGAGCAGCTTGGCATCGAGGAAGAACGGACAGCCGGAATCGGCCAGTGTGCGGGCGAATGGCAGGCCGTCGGCATAGATCAGCTCGAGGCCGACCTTGAAGATCGCGACCTCGCCATGCAGCGCGGCGACCAGATGGCGCGCGCCCTCGACCGAGGGGAAGTCCAGCGCGACGATCAGCTTCCCCGCCGCAGCGCCGCGCTTGGCATCGACATGCATGGCTGGCCTCATGGCTGAAGTTCGGCGCCCGATGCGCGGTGCGCGGTGCGCGGCGGCGTCAGGCAAGCAAGGTTCAGTCCTTGCCCATCCGCTCCCAAAAATCCTTCACCCGCTGGGCAAAGCCGCTGAGGCCGGGATTGGTGTTGTCCGTCGAGGCCTTCTCGAATTCCTTCAGCAGCTCTTTCTGCTTGCGGGTGAGGTTCTGCGGCGTCTCGATCTCGACCTGGACATAGAGATCGCCGGTCAGCGTCGAGCGGAGCACCGGCATGCCCTTGCCCTTCAGGCGGAACTGCTTGCCGGTCTCGGTGCTCTCCGGGATTTTCACCCGCGCCCGGCCGCCGTCGATGGTTGGCACTTCGAGCTGGCCGCCGAGGGCGGCGGTGGTGATGGTGATCGGCACCTTGCAGAACAGGTCGGAGCCGTCGCGCTGGAAAATCTCGTCCGGGGCGACCGACAGGAAAATGTAGAGATCGCCGGGCGGGCCGCCGCGCACCCCGGCCTCGCCCTCACCGGCTAGCCGGATGCGGGTGCCGTCCTCGACGCCGGAGGGAATATTAACCGAAAGCGTGCGCTCGCGCAGAACCCGGCCCATGCCGGAGCAATTGTTGCATGGATTCTGGATGATCTCGCCGCGGCCCTGGCAATTCGGGCAGGTTCGCTCGATGGTGAAAAAGCCCTGGCTCGCCCGCACCTTGCCGAAGCCGGCGCAGGTCGGACAGGCCATCGGGCTCGATCCGGCCTCGGCGCCGCTGCCCGAGCAGCTATCGCAGATGATCGAGGTCGGCACGCTGATCTGCGCCACCTTGCCCATGAAGGCGTCGGCGAGGGTGATCTCCATGTTGTAGCTGATATCGGCGCCGCGCTCGCGTCCCGACCGGGTGCGGCGGCGGCCGCCCATGAACTCGCCGAACAGGTCGTCGAAGATCTCGGACATGGAGGCGGAGAAATCGGCGCCAAAGCCGTGCGCGCCGGCGCCATTGCCGTTGCCGCCCTCGAAGGCGGCGTGGCCGAAGCGGTCATAGGCGGCCCGCTTGCGCGGGTCCTTCAGCGCTTCATAGGCCTCGTTGACCTCCTTGAAGCGCATTTCGGCGTCGCCATTGCCGGGATTGCAGTCGGGATGATATTCCTTGGCCAGCTTGCGGAAAGCATTCTTGATTTCCTGTTCGCCAGCTCCCCTGCCCAAGCCGAGCACATCATAATAGTCGCGCTTGGCCATGTCTTACCCATTCTCCGTATTCAGATGATCCGTGCCGCTTGCGACGGGACGGCAGGCATTGATGTCCAGCGAAGTGCCCTTCGCCACTATGCGGCGTCTTTCCATTCGGATTGTGCCCAGCACGTTGCCCGATCTGGACACGGCGATAGATCCGACTCCAGGCTCTCCCAAAATCGTCGGGAGCGCAAGGCCGGGAAGACGCGCAAGCTCATCGAGGTTTGCTGTGTCGCGGGCGGTCACCTGAGGCGTGCCGCGCCCGCGAGCCGAAAGACCAGCCGCAGCGAGACGCAATGCCGCGACTGGCGGCGCTGCGTCCCATGCTGAGCTGCGTTGATCCATAGACTTACCCGATTGCGGTAAGACCGTGCGGTACAGCCGATCGGACTTAGGCGGATTTCTTCTTGTTCTCGTCGTCGCGGACTTCCTCGAACTCCGCATCGACGACACCGTCGCCGCCACCGCCCGGCTGCTGCTGGGCGCCGCCGGCCGCACCCGCCGAGGCGCCGCCATCGGTGCTGGAGCCCTGGGCATAGGCCGCTTCGCCCAGCTTCATGGAGGCGCGGGCAAGCGCTTCGATCTTGGTGATGATCTTCTCGCGGTCCTCGCCCTCGAGCGCGGCGCGCAACTCGGTCATGCCGGTCTCGATGGCGGTCTTATCCTGGGCGGACACTTTGTCGCCCAGATCGCCCATCGAGCGCTCGGTGGTGTGGATGAGAGCCTCACCCTGGTTCTTGGCCTCGACCAGTTCGCGGCGCTTCTTGTCGTCGGCGGCGTGCGACTCGGCTTCCTTGACCATGCGCTGGATGTCAGCCTCGTTGAGACCGCCCGAGGCCTGGATGCGGATGGACTGAGCCTTCTGCGTGGCCTTGTCGAGCGCGGAGACGTTGACGATGCCGTTGGCGTCGATGTCGAAGGTGACTTCGATCTGCGGCACGCCGCGCGGCGCCGGCGGAATGCCGACGAGGTCGAACTGGCCCAGCATCTTGTTGTCGGCCGCCATTTCGCGTTCGCCCTGGAAGACGCGGATGGTCACGGCGTTCTGGTTGTCCTCGGCCGTCGAAAAGACCTGGCTCTTCTTGGTCGGGATGGTGGTGTTGCGGTCGATGAGGCGCGTGAACACGCCGCCCAGCGTCTCGATGCCGAGCGACAGCGGGGTGACGTCCAGAAGCAGCACGTCCTTGACGTCGCCCTGCAAGACACCGGCCTGGATCGCGGCGCCCATGGCGACGACTTCGTCCGGGTTGACGCCCTTATGGGGCTCCTTGCCGAAGATGGTCTTCACGGTCTGCGCGATCTTGGGCATGCGGGTCATGCCGCCGACGAGCACCACTTCGTCGATCTCGGCCGCCTTCAGATTGGCGTCGCGGAGCGCGGCCTGGCAGGGGCCTGCCGTGCGCTGCACCAGATCGTCGACGAGGCTTTCGAGCTTGGCGCGCGTCAGCTTCATCGTCAGATGCTTGGGGCCGGTCTGGTCGGCGGTGATGAAGGGGAGATTGATTTCGGTCTGCGGGACGGAGGAGAGTTCGATCTTGGCTTTTTCAGACGCCTCTTTCAGGCGCTGCAGCGCGAGCTTGTCGCCGCGCAGATCGATGCCGTTCTCCTTCTTGAATTCGGCTGCCAGATATTCGACGAGGCGCATATCGAAATCCTCGCCGCCGAGGAACGTATCGCCATTGGTCGATTTCACTTCGAAGACGCCGTCGCCGATCTCGAGGATCGAGATGTCGAACGTGCCGCCGCCAAGATCGTAGACGGCAATGGTCTTGCCTTCCTTCTTGTCGAGGCCGTAAGCGAGCGCGGCAGCGGTCGGCTCGTTGATGATGCGCAGCACGTCGAGGCCGGCGATCTTGCCCGCGTCCTTGGTAGCCTGGCGCTGGGCGTCGTTGAAATAGGCCGGAACGGTGATGACGGCGCGCGTCACCTTCTCGCCGAGATAGGACTCAGCCGTTTCTTTCATCTTCTGCAGAATGAAAGCGGAAATCTGTGAAGGCGAATATTTCTCGCCGCGCGATTCGACCCAGGCGTCGCCGTTTTCGGCTTTGACGATCTTGTACGGGACGAGCTTCTTGTCCTTCTCGACCATCGGGTCGTCATAGCGCCGCCCGACGAGGCGCTTGATTGCGAAGAACGTATTTTCCGGATTCGTCACCGCCTGACGCTTCGCCGGAAGCCCGATCAGCCGCTCGCCTTCGCTGGTGAAAGCCACCATTGACGGCGTGGTGCGCATACCCTCCGAACTCTCGATAACCTTCGGAGTCATGCCCTCCATGACCGATACGCAGGAATTCGTCGTACCGAGGTCGATTCCTATGACTTTCGACATCCGATAACCCTCTATATATCTTCCATCAGGCAGACTGGTGGGCCTTGCTTAGCACCCCTCGCGTCCGCGCCAAATTTGAACCTTGCGCGACCGCCAGTCCCCTAAACACTTGCTCCAGTAAGTTGGCGGTTATATAGGCCGCACTGTATGCGCGTACAAGCCGCCGAATTCAAGCACGCTCCTTGAAGCTATGACAAAAGATTATGGTGGCGACGTGTTTCTTCAAGGGTGCGGCAGCGAAGGCACAGAAGAATTG
This sequence comes from Rhodomicrobium sp. R_RK_3, assembly GCF_002198715.1. Taxonomy (GTDB): domain Bacteria; phylum Pseudomonadota; class Alphaproteobacteria; order Rhizobiales; family Rhodomicrobiaceae; genus R-RK-3. The sequence continues at coordinate 42,612 of NZ_MWLK01000005.1, forward strand.
AACGAGGCCAAAATCCCAGCCGGATGCGGTTACTTTCCCGGCCATCTCGGGCCCGCCGAGCAGTCCGAATTGCTGGCGGTGATTCGCGCGGCGATCGCTCAAGCCCCGCTTTACACACCAACCATGCCCCGGACGGATAAGCCTTTTTCCGTGGCGATGACAAATTGCGGGCCGCTCGGCTGGGTGTCCGACAAAGCGGGCGGCTACCGCTACGAGCAGCGCCATCCGGGGACCGGCGAGCCCTGGCCGCCGATCCCGCCGCAATTGCTGCTTCTGTGGAGCGCGCTGACCGGGGATAGCCGTTTGCCGCAGGCCTGCCTGATCAATTATTACGGTGGAAAGGCAAAGCTCGGCCTCCACCGCGATGAGGATGAAAGCGATTTCTCCGCGCCGATCCTGTCGGTTTCGCTGGGCGACAGCGCCCTCTTCCGCATCGGCGGCCTCGCCCGCCGCGACCCGACCACGCGCATGATCCTGGCCTCCGGCGACGTGCTGGTGATGGGCGGTCCGTCGCGGCTGCGCTATCACGGCATCGACCGGATCATGCCGGGCACGTCCGATCTGCTCGCCGAGGGCGGCAGGTTCAATTTGACGCTGCGCTATGTTGGCGCCGGCCCTCAGGCGGCGTGAAATTTCAGCCTGATATCGCCGAGCTGGACGACATCGCCGTCCCGGAGCGCGGCGCTCTGCACACGGACGGAATTGACGAAAATGCCATTGCCGTTCGAGCCGCTGAGATCGGTGATGGTCAGATCGCGCTTGGGCGATAGCTGCACGGCGGCGTGCCGCCGGTGGACAGTCGGGGCATGGAGCTGGATGTCGTTTTCGTCATGCCGGCCGATATTCATGCCCGGCTTGTCGAGCGCGATGCGCCTGCCGCTGCCGAGCTCCTCGAACCAGCCGAGCGTCGAGACGGCTTTGCGCGGCGGCAAGGTGGCGGAGGGCTGGGCGCGCGCGGGGGTTTTGCCTAGGATCGAATAGTCCGGCTGTTCCACCGCCTTGCGCGATTTGAGCAAGATGTAATGCGCCAGGATCGCGCCCGCATGGTAGGCGTCGCGGGTGCGCAGGCTGCTGACGATGGCGGTCACATCGCCCTCGGTATGCAGCACGATGCCGCGAATGCGGCGCGCGTCGACGGATTGCAGCTCGTTCAGCGCTGACGCCCAGCGCGTCCCTCGCATTGCGGCGAGGAAATAGTCGCGGCGCTCCTTGGCGCGATCCTGGCTGTTCTCGCGCAGATAGCGCTGGGTTTCCTCAGGGAAAATGATGATGAGCTTGTGCCAGTAGCGGCGCGCGATGACCTGTTCCAGCTCCCAATTCAGCCAGTAGCTGACGCCGAGCATCAGCACGATGGTCTCGGCGGAATCCATCCATTTCTTGATATGCGCCTGCCACTCGTCGTCGGCGAGATTGGCGCGGACCGCGCCCAGCTTGGGCGAATGGTCGGTCGGCGAGCCGACCGCCACGAACGGCCCGGTATAGATGAAATAGCTCGCCAGCCGGTCTTCGAGCGAATAGTCGAAAATGGAGACGCCGAGCGGGTCGGCGCGCACCTGCTTCACCTCATCGGCGAAGGAGCGCAACAGGATGGTCGGCGGACGCCGGTCCATGGCCAGCAGCTTTTTGAGCGACGGCTGAAATTTCTGCCGCGCGTAAATAATCATGGTGAAGATCGGTATGAAGAACAGAAACGTATAATTCGCAATCGCATTGGCGTATTCGGACCTGCTGCCGAGCGCCAAGGCATTGATCTTATAGGCAACCACGAACAGGATAAAAGCGCCGGCGAGATAGAAGACGCCAACCACCGGGTCCTTGGCCTCGACCGAGATCTTGCCGTGACTATGGCTGTAATATTCGTTTCTGAATGCGATGATTTCTTCGGGTTTGCGCCAAATATCCTCGACGCGCACCGATTCCATCCAGATCAGGCCCATCAAGCCGGTTAAGCTTAGCGCCGTGAGGATCATGCCGCCCCAGGCTTCGACACGCATCTGCTGGGCTTGCGCCGTGTTCTCCGATATGCGGTCCCAGGCGACGGCGCACAGGCCCAAGACCCCCGTCAGCAGCAGAATGGCAAAGATCAGCCAGACCGATTTGCTGCCGGAGAAGCCGATATTGCCGATGTTCTTCCAGCCGACGAATGAGAACAAAACGAACAGGATGCCGATGACGAGCTGGAAGCGCGCGTCGCTCACGCTGGCGACGTCGGAGTGCAATCCGATAACGACCATGAGCATGTAGACGCCGGCCACGCCGCATATCACAACCAGGAAATATTTGGCGATGTTGATCAATATCAGCGGATACAGGCTGGTGCTGATGTCGATCAGGCGCAGGCGGCCGCGCGGATAGAGCCGGGAGGCGTCGGGCTCCTTGATGATGGTGTAGGGGTTGTACTCGAATTGCGTCTCCCGCAGCTTGATGCTCGGGCTGACCAGCCAATATAGGAAAACCAGTCCGCCGACGACCGGCACCAGCGACACGAACCACCAGCGTCCGCTGCGGCCCGTATCGTGCAGCCGCCTGATCGAGGCAAGCGATGTCAGGATGGAGGCGATCGCCGGGCTGAAGGTCAGATCCTCGGCCACGACGCAGATCGTGCCGAAGACAACGACGACGAAAGCCACGAAACTCCAGAACTCGGCCCGGTTCGAGCGGCCGGACAGATCGGTGAATTGCTCGAAGAATTTCGTAACAAGCTTTTCAAAATCCATGAATAAACGCTCCTAAATAAGGGTCGTCGCCGGCAAAATCAAAAAACGCGTCGGTGCCCATGCGGGCGAGAGCTGCAATATCTACTTTTTATATTCTGCAAAGCATTGACGGACAAGCGCTTCGGCAGTCTCTGCAAACAACCCGGACCCTCCGCGCCCGCCATCCGTAGCAATGCGGACCCGTTGCGGCGTCGGCGCGAAACCCGCCCCTTCATCCAAGGATATAACGACATCTTTATATGTTGTTGCCTTGATCGGCCATCCGCCCTATAGCTAAGGTCGATTTCCCAACCTTCGAGGCGACGCGATGAACGATATGAGCAGCAGCAAGGACTTCCTGGTGAAGGACCTCTCCCTGGCCGACTGGGGCCGCAAGGAGATGGACATCGCGGAAACCGAAATGCCCGGCCTGATGGCGGCGCGCGCCGAGTTCGGGCCGCAGCAGCCGCTGAAGGGCGCCCGGGTCGCGGGCTGCCTGCACATGACCATCCAGACCGCCGTGCTGATCGAAACGCTCCAGGCCATCGGCGCGGAAGTGCGCTGGGCCTCCTGCAACATCTTCTCGACCCAGGATCACGCCGCTGCCGCCATCGCCGCGCGCGGCACGCCGGTCTTCGCCGTGAAGGGCGAAACGCTCGCCGAATATTGGGATTATGTCGACCGCATCCTGGAATGGCCGAATGGCGAGACCGCCAACATGATCCTCGACGATGGCGGCGACGCGACCATCCTCGTGCTCTTGGGCGCCGAAGCCGAGACCAACCCGTCCGTGCTGGCCAATCCCAAGAACGAGGAAGAGGAACAGCTTTTCGCCACCATCAAGCGCCGCCTCGAGCGCACGCCCGGCTGGTATTCCAAGGTGAAAGCCAATATACGCGGCGTCTCGGAAGAGACGACGACCGGCGTGCTGCGGCTCTACCAGATGGAGAAGAAAGGCACGCTGTCCTTCCCGGCCATCAACGTCAATGACAGCGTCACCAAGTCGAAATTCGACAATAAATATGGCTGCCGCGAAAGCCTTGTCGACGGCATCCGCCGCGCCACCGACGTCATGATGGCGGGCAAGGTTGCGCTGGTTTGCGGCTATGGCGATGTCGGCAAGGGCTCGGCGCTGAGCCTGCGCGGCGCGGGCGCGCGCGTTGCCGTCACCGAGATCGACCCGATCTGCGCCTTGCAGGCGGCGATGGACGGGTTCGAGGTCGTCACGCTCGAAGATGCCGCGCCGAAGGCCGACATCTTCGTCACCGCGACCGGCAACAAGGACGTCATCACCATCGACCACATGCGCGCCATGAAGGACATGGCGATCGTCTGCAATATCGGCCATTTCGACAATGAGATCCAGGTCGGCTCGCTGCGCAATCTGAAATGGACCAATATCAAGCCGCAGGTCGACATGATCGCCTTCCCGGACGGCAAGCGCATGATTCTGCTGTCGGAAGGGCGTCTGGTCAATCTCGGCAACGCGACCGGCCATCCGAGTTTCGTGATGAGCGCCAGCTTCACCAACCAGGTGCTCGCCCAGATCGAGCTGTGGAAGCACAACGGCAAATACGAAAACAAGGTCTACACGCTGCCCAAGCACCTGGACGAGCGCGTCGCCAGCCTGCATCTCGACAAGCTCGGCGTGAAGCTGACCAAGCTGACCCCGGCGCAGGCCGACTATCTCGGCGTGTCCGACACGGGTCCGTTCAAATCCGATCAGTATCGCTACTGATCCGTACCGACCGCAGGCCGAGGGGTTCCAGCGCGAACCCCTCGCGCGCCCTCACCGGCGCAGGCGCTCGGCGCCGACTATGATTTTCCCCACTGTCCGATCCCGGCTTATCCCCAGCCCCGCGCGAAATTCCGCCGCAATACACGCTCTCGCTTAGGCGCTCCCGCCCGTTAAGGATAAAGTAACGGTCGATTCGTCCCTTATGGACGCTGTGGGAATGTGGACGCGCTTCCCAATGCGCCTTGCGGAGAAGCCTGATGCAGGCTGAGAACCTTCTGGCACATCGCGGGCTCCGGCGCGCCGCGATGATTGCCGCCATGGCCCTGGCGGGGCTCGCCTTGCCGGGCGGCTCGGCGCGCGCCGCCGCCGCCGGCGCGGCCGCCTCGGTCAGCGAACTCCTCCTCGTCGCCATCGTCAGCGGCGTCATCATGGCGGCTGCCGGGGCGGCGATCCTGTTCCTGCGCGCCGCCGCTCGCGCCAAGCTCAGCGAGACCCGCGCCGCCGACGCCATGAAGGCGCTGCGCCAGGAGCTGGAAGTCGCCCAGTCCATCGTCATGGCCGAGCCGCAGGTGCTGATCGCCTTCGAGGCCGACGGCACGCCCCGCCTCGTCAATCATGTGCTCGACAGCAAGCTCGGCGTGCCCGTGAAGCTGCGCAATCTGATGCGCTTCGCCTCCTGGCTGGAACGCGGCGCGGCGCTCGGCCTCGAAGGCCGGCTGAAGGAGCTGAAAGCCAGCGGCCGCCCTTTCGAGCAGACGCTGAAAACGCTGGCCGGACCGCATATCGAAGCGGAAGGCCGCGCCTCGGGCAGCGGCTATTACCTAAAATTCCGTGACCTCGCCGGACGCCGCGTCGAACTCGCCAATCTGCTCCGCGCCCAGCGCTCGGCCAATGAAGAACTCGCCTCGCAAAAGGCCCTGCTCGACGCGCTGCCGATGCCGGTCTGGTTCCGCGACGCGGAGGGCTCGCTGGTCTGGGTTAACCGCGCCTATGTCTCCGCTGTCGAGGCCGCCCGCTCGGACGAGGTCATCGAGCAGCAGCGCGAATTGCTGGAAGCCCGCCAGCGCCGCGCCGCCGAAACCGCCCTCGCCGGCGGCGAGACCTTCCGCAAGCGCCTGCAAACCGTCGTCGCGGGCGAGCGGCGCAGTTTCGACACCATCATCGTGCCGGTCGGCCGGGCGAGCGCGGGCGCGGTGATCGACGTCGCGCCGCTGGAGAACGTGCAGGACAAGCTCTCCCGCCAGATGGCCGCGCATGAGCGCACGCTCGACAAGGTCTCGACCGCCGTCGCCATTTTCGCCGCCGACCACCGGCTCAGCTTCTACAACCAGAATTTCCGCGAGATGTGGAAGCTCGAACCCGGCTGGCTCGAAGGCAAGCCGCAATTGGGCGAGTTCTTCGACCATCTGCGCCAGAAGCGGCAATTGCCGGAGCAATCCGACTACCGCAAATGGCGCGACGCCCAGCTCAAGACCGCCGAGGAATCGGAGGCCGTCGAGGATTGGTGGCATCTGCCGGATGGGCGCACCGTGCATGTGCTCGGCGACCGGCGCCCCGATGGCGGCGTCACCTATCTGATCGACGATGTGACCGAGCGCCTGTCGCTCGAAAGCCGTTATAACGCCCTCATCAAGGTGCAGCGCGAGACGCTCGAAAATCTGCGCGAGGGCGTCGCCCTGTTCGGCTCGGACGGGCGGCTAAAGCTGTTCAACGCGGCGTTCGCGGCGATCTGGAAGCTCGATCCGGCCTTCCTCGAAACCGGTCCGCATATCGATGAGGTCCGCAGCCAGTGCCAGCCGCTGCTCGACGGTCCGGAACCCTGGACGACGGCGCATCGCGCGGTGACCGGCGTCTTCGAGACCCGCGAAAGTTTTGACGGCACGCTGACGCGCCCCGACGACATCACCCTTGCCTATGCCGGCGTGCCGCTGCCCGACGGCAGCACCGTGCTGACCTATATCGACATCAGCGACACCAAGCGGGTGGAATTCGCGCTCAGCCAGCGCAACGAGGCGCTGGAGGCGGCGGACAAGCTGAAGAACACCTTCCTCAGCCATGTCTCCTATGAGCTGCGCACGCCGCTCACCAACATCATCGGCTTCTCCGACCTGATGGCCGAGCCGCCGATCGGGCCGCTGCAGGGCAAGCAGCGCGAATATCTCGAGGACATCCGCACATCGAGCACGAAACTGCTCGCCATCATCAACGACATTCTCGACCTCACCACCATCGATGCCGGCGGGCTGGAGCTGAAGCTTGCCCCCGTCTCGGTGCGCGACATCGCGGATGGCGCGGAGCTGGGCGTGCGCGAGCGGCTGACCAAATCGCGCATCACGCTGGAAACCCAGATCTCGCCCGATCTCGACATGGTGATGGCGGATCGCCAGCGTCTGACCCAGGTGCTGTTCCACCTGCTCTCCAACGCCATCGGCTTTTCGCCGGAAGGCTCGGTCATCACCCTGTCCTGCCGCACGGAGGACAATATGGTGGCCTTCGCCGTGCAGGATTCCGGCGTCGGCATCCCGGAGGAATATCAGGCCAGCGTCTTCGGGCGCTTCGAGAGCCGGTCGCAGGGGTCGAAGCATCGCGGCGCGGGGCTGGGCCTTGCCATCGTCAAAAGCCTCGTCGAGCTGCATGGCGGCCGCATCACGCTGCGCTCGGCGCCCGGCGTCGGCACCACGGTGACGGCGCTGATCCCGCAAGGCCTGTCGCGGCGCACCCTGCCCGGCCCCAACGGCCAATCCGGCACGGACGCCCCGGCGGGAAACAATGGCGCGGGCCACGACCATCATCCGCCGTCGATTTTTGGCTGAGGCCGCGCAACGGGATGGGGCGTTCCGGGTTATTACGGAAAATAAGCTTAGCTCCACATTGACCGAGGCGACCCATCCCCCACAAATCCCAACCTTTCCGGCGATCATTCGCGCTTGACGCCCGCCGCCGCCTGGCGTCTTTAACCCGAACTCTTTCCGACGGATGGTTGAGGGACGCCATGTCCGCCACGGGGCGCATCGAGCACAGGGATTGCAGCGAGGACGCCCTGCGCGATCTGGCCGAGGTGCTTGCACCGCGCCTGCGGATGGGCGATTTCCTGGCCCTGCGCGGCGAACTAGGCGCCGGCAAGACCGCCTTCGCCCGCCACCTCATCCGCGCCCTGCTGGAGCGTCCCGACGAGGACGTGCCAAGCCCCACCTTCGCGCTGGTGCAGCCTTACGATTCGGCGCGCTTCCCGATCCACCATTTCGACTTCTACCGCCTGTCCGGCCCCGCCGAGGCGCTGGAACTCGGCCTCGGCGAGGCGCTGGAAACCGGCCTCGTCATCGCCGAATGGCCGGAGCGGCTGGGCGATGACCTGCCCGCCAACCGGCTCGAGGTCGCCCTGGCGGACGCCGCAGCGCCGGACCGCCGCCATGTCACCCTCCAGGCCGTCGGAAACTGGGCGCCGCGCTTGGCCCGCTTCGCCGCCATCGACCGCTTCATCGCGGCAACCGACTGGTCCGGCAGCCGTCATTTCTACGTCAATGGCGACGCCTCGGCGCGCGGCTATACGCGGCTCTACCGCGAGGGCGAGACGGCGCTGCTGATGGACTGGCCGAAGGGACCGCTCGGCCCGCCGGTCCGCCATGGCAAGCCCTATACCGAAATCGCGCATCTGACGACGGACGTAAAACCCTTCGTCGCCATCGCAGAGGCGCTGCGCGAGGTTGGGCTCGCCGTGCCGGAGATTTACGCGCAGGACCTCGACGCCGGGCTTCTGCTGCTCGAGGATTTCGGCGACCTGACCTTCACCGGCCTCGCCGCGAGCAGCGCCGAAATGCGCCCGCTCTACCGCCTCGCCGTCGACGCCCTGCTCGCTTTGCGCCCGCATTCGCCGCCGCCGGTGCTGACGGCGGGCGGCATCAGCCACAGCCTCTCCGATTTCGACCACGAAGCGCTCGCCATCGAGACCGAACTGGTGCCGGACTGGTTCCTGCCCGCCTTGCGCGGCGCCGAGACGCCTGCCGCCCTGCGCGCCGAATTCGCCGCGCTGTGGAGCGAGCAATTCGACTGGCTGCGCGCCCAGCCGGATGGCTGGCTGCTGCGCGATTTCCACTCGCCCAACCTGCTCTGGCGCCCGAACGAGACCGGCCTTGCCCGCCTCGGCATCATCGATTTCCAGGACGCCATGCGCGGCCACGCCGCCTATGATCTCGTCTCGCTGCTGCAGGACGCCCGGCTCGACCTGCCCGACGATCTCGAAGCTGAATTGCTGCAGCATTACTGCCTCGCCGCCGCCAAGGCCGACCGCCAATTCGACCGCGCCGAATTCCTGCGCGCCTACCGCCTGCTCGGCGCCCAGCGCGCGACGAAACTGCTCGGCCTGTTCACCCGCCTCGCCCGCCGCGACGGCAAGCGCTTCTATCTTCGGCATCTGCCGCGCGCGGCGCGGCGGCTCGCCGCAAATCTCGCCGACCGTCATCTTGCCAAATTGCGCCTGTGGTATGAACGCGAAGTCCCGGGCGGCGACTCGCTCGGCGATGGCGACCGCCTCGCGGCAAGACTCTAAGGCAGGACCGGATTTCGATGGCCCAACTCACCCGTCGGACGAAATCCCCGCGCAGGCGGGGATCCAGTACGCCGCAGCAATCGAGGTGAGGCAGAGCCTGAATTTCGAGTTTGCGAATACTTGATCCCCGCCTGCGCGGGGATTTCGGAGACTTTAGACTTAGAACTGACCTCGCTCTGGCTCCGCGCGGGCGTCTCGGCGCAAGAGCGTGCCTTAAGACTTTGGGGAGTAGGATATGTCCGGCAAACCAACCCGCGCCTTGGTGCTCGCGGCAGGCCTCGGCCAGCGCATGCAGCCATTGACCGATAAACTGCCGAAGCCGCTGGTCCGCCTCGGCGGGCGGCCCTTGCTCGACCATGTGCTCGAACGCCTCGCCGCCGCCGGCATCGGCGAAGCCGTCGTCAACGTCCACTACCTCCCCGAGCAGATCGAAGCCCATCTGCGCAACCGCACCGTGCCGCGCATCACCATTTCCGACGAGCGCGCGCAGATCCTCGACACCGGCGGAGCTGTGAAAAAAGCCCTTCCGCTGCTTGGCGATGCGCCGTTCCTGGTCCACAATTCCGATTCGGTTTGGATCGAACGCCAAGGATCGACACTCGCCCGCATGATCGACGCCTGGAACCCGGAAACCATGGACAGCCTCTTGCTGCTCGCGCCCGTCGCCGCCTCGCTCGGCTATGACGGCAGCGGCGATTTCGCCGTCGGCGAGGATGGCCGCGTGCGCCGTCGCCAGCGCGGGGAGACGGTGCCCTACGTGTTCGCGGGCGTCTCCATCAACCAGCCGCACCAATTCGCGGACTGCCCGGACGGCGCCTTCTCGCTCAATCGCGTGTGGGACGAGGCGCTCGCCGCCGGCCGCCTCGCCAGCATCGCCCATGACGGCCTGTGGATGCATGTCGGCACCCCGGCGGCGCTGGCCGATGCGGAAAGATGCCTGGATGGCCTCAACGCAGCCTGAGCTGCCCCTCTTCGCCCGCGACAGCGGCGCGCGCGGGCGCATCGTCACTATTCCGCCCTCCGCGCCGTTTCTCGACGTGCTCGCTCGCGCCGTGCTGAGCGGGGACCTGCCGCACGCCGGTGGACGTCCGCCTGGGCCGCTGGAACTGGCCGATACGCAAATCTATCTGCCCAACCGCGCCGCCTGCCGGGCGCTCGCCGACGCCTTCCTGCACGCCTCCGAAAGCGGGGCGACGCTCTTGCCGCGCATCCGCCCGCTCGGCAGCGCGGAGGAAGATTCTCTGCTCATCCTCTATGGCGACGACGAGGCCGATGGCCGTCCGGACTTGCCCGTCGCCCCCTCCATCGGCGCGCTCGACCGGCGCATGGCGCTGACCCAGCTCGTGCTCGCCTGGGCGCGAAATCTGAGCCGTGGACAGTTTTCCGGCGAATCCGGCCTGCGCATCGCCGACACGCCCGCCGCCGCGGCCGAACTGGCGCTGGAGCTGATGCGGCTGATGGACGAGGCCGAGACCGAAGGCGTCGATCTCGGCCGCCTGCGCGAGCTGGTACCCGAGCGCTTTGCCGGGCATGAGCAGCTTTCGCTGAGCTTCCTCGACATCGTCTTACAGGCGTGGCCCGCCTATCTCGCCGGCCAGGAATTGCTCAACCCGGTCGACCGCCGCAACCGCATCATGGCGCTGGAAACGCAGCGCCTTAAGGATACCGCGCCGGAAACGCCCGTCATCGTCGCCGGCTCGACCGGCAGCATCCCCGCGACGGCCAATCTGATGAAGGCCATCTTCGGACTGCCGAACGGCGCCATCGTGCTGCCCGGCGTCGACCTGATGCTGGACGAGGCCGGATGGGCCGCCGTCGCCGACCATCCCGAACACCCGCAGGCCGGTCTGCACGCCTTGCTCGGCGAGTTGGGCGCAGAGCGCGCCGACGTTTCCTATCTCGCGGGCGCCGAACCGCAGCAGGACGGCCTGCACCGGGCGCAATTTATCAGCGAGGCGATGCGGCCCGCATCGACGCTCGGCGTCTGGCCGCAATTCGCCGAGGCGGCCAAGCCCGAGGCCATCCGCGCCAGCCTCGCGCCGGTCTCGCTGATCGAGGCGGCGACCGAGCAGGAAGAGGCGGCGGCGATCGCCCTCATCCTGCGCGAGGCGATGGAAGTGCCCGGCAAGACCGCCAGCCTCGTCACGCCCGACCGCACGCTCGCCCGGCGCATCACCGCCGAGCTGGGGCGCTGGGGCCTCGCCCTCGACGCCACCAGCGGCGAGATGCTGCGCACGACGCAGGCCGGCGTGTTCTACGACCTGATCGCCGAAGCCGCCGCGACCGGATCGCAGATCCCGCTGCTGGCGCTCCTAAAACACCCTCTGACCCGGCTCGGCCTGCCCGCGGGCGAGGCGCACAGGACCGCACGCATCGTCGAGATCGCCGGGATGCGCCAAGCCTGGTGCGGCGAGGGGCTGGATGGCTTGTCGAAAAGCCTCGATCTGGCGAAGAAGAAAAAGCCGCGCCATGCCGTTCTCGACCGGCTGACCGAGGAGGAATGGGCCGCCGCCGCCGATCTGGTCAGCCGCCTGAAGCGCGCCTTCCAACCGCTGACCCGCCTTGCCCGCGCCAAAAGCTCCGCCTTCGGCGCGCTCGCCGCCGCCCATGCCGATACCGCCGCCGCGCTCACCACGGACGAGACCGGCGAGCGCGTGCCGAGCACCGGCCCGGACAGCGACGCCATGGCCGTCTTCATGGCCGCGCTCTGCGGCGACATCCCCGGCCCGGCCATCGCCCTCACCGACTACCCCGCCCTGTTCCGTAGCCTGATCCGCCTGGAAAAGCTGCCCGGCGGCGCGCCCGCCCATCCGCGCTTAAAAATCCTCGGCGCGATGGAGGCGCGGCTGACCTCCGCCGATCTGGTCGTCATCGCCGGCATGAACGAAGGCGTCTGGCCCGAGGCCGCCGATCCCGGTCCGTGGCTGAACCGCGCGATGCGCGAAGCCCTCGGCCTGCCGCCGCCGGAGCGCCGCACCCGCCTTGCCGCGCATGATGTCTGCCAGCTCATGGGGGCGCCCGAAATCGTCCTCACTCGCGCGCTGAAATCCGGCGGCGCGCCGACCGTGCCGAGCCGCTGGCTGATGCGGATGCAGGCGCTGCTGCAAGGCGTCGGCGCCAAGGACGCTCTAGCGCCCGCCCGCCCCTGGCTGCATTGGGCCGCCGCGCGCAACGAAGCGCCGACCATCCCGCCGGCCAAGCCGCCAGCGCCCTGCCCGCCGCTCGACGCCCGCCCGCGCCGCCTCAGCGTCTCCGAGATCGAAACGCTGATCGCCAACCCCTATGCCATCTACGCGCGCCGCATTCTCGGCCTCTCGCCGCTCAACCCGCTCGACGCCGAGCCGGGCGGTTCCGAGCGCGGCCAGATCATTCACGACATGCTGCACCGCTTTGCCCGCCGCTATGGCGACGCGCTGCCGGGCGACTGCGCGGGCGAATTGCTGGCGCTGTTCGACGAATGCGCCGCGCTCTATGGCGACCGCGCCCGCATCAGCGCCTTCTGGCGGCCGCGCCTGGAACGTTTCGCCGGCTGGTTCGCCGAGACCGAATTCGAGCGCCGCGCCGCCTCCGCCGTGCTCAGCGAATTGCGCGGCGAGTTCGTGTTCGAGACCGATGGCGGCCCCTTCACCCTGCATGCCCGCGCCGACCGCATCGACCTCGCCCCCGATGGCCGGCTCGCCATTTACGACTACAAGAGCGGGTCGATGCCGACCGACGCCGCCGCCGCCGATTTCAAGGCTCCGCAATTGCCGCTGGAAGCGCTGATCGCCATCGAGGGCCGGTTCGAGGGCATCGCCAGCCGGAGCGTTGCGAAGCTCGCCTATATCTCGGCCAAGGGCGGCGAACCGGCCGGGCTCGAACGCGCGCTGGTCAAATTCCCGCCGGACGAACTGGCGAGAGGCGCGCGCGACGGCCTGTTCGCGCTGATCGCCCGCTTCGACCGCCCGGACACCCCCTACGCCGCCATGCGCCGCGCCGCCTTCACCGACGCCTACCGCTATGACGACTACGCCCATCTCGCCCGCGTCCCCGAATGGGCCGGCACGCAGGAGGAGGGCGCGCCATGACCGCTTTTCGTTGTCATCCCCGCGCAGGCCGGGATCCAGTCATCCCCGGAGACGCCGCGGCATCCCGGCTTCCCGCTTGCGCGGAGCCCTGCAACTCTATCCTCCGTCGCCCCGGCCGTCAGAGCCGGGGCCTACTCGCCTCTCCTCTTGCCGGAGTGCGTGCGGATCAGCCATTGGGTCCCGGCTCACCGCTTCGCGGCGTCCGGGACGACGGGCGAAGGTTTCGCGAAAGCAGGGATGACGACGTGGAGCGGCAGATGATGTTGCTCGAACGGGTTCCGCGACCTTCGCCGGAGGCCTCTATGACGGCTGCGCCCATCTCGCCCGCGTCACAAGAGCGGCCACGTTGCAGCGGCCTGCGTGTGCGGCCCCCCTCACCCACCCGCCTGACGGCGGGAGCCCTCTCCCTCGAGGGGAGAGGGCAAGGGCGCGAGCGACGAATCTGCGACGCCGATCTGGCTCTGCGCAGCCCTCTCCCCTCGAGGGAGAGGGCGGACGCGAAGCGGCCGGGTGAGGGGGCTTTTTCGCAGCCCCCCGCCTGCCCCCAACCACCGGCGAGGTCGCCATGACCGCGACCATCCTCGACTTCCCCACCCCGGACCTTGCCAGCGTGCGGGAAAACGCCCGGCGCCAGCAGATGATGGCGGCAGATCCGGCCTGCTCGGCCTGGGTGTCGGCCAACGCGGGCACCGGCAAGACCTATGTGCTCGTGCTGCGCGTGCTGCGCCTGCTGCTGTCCGGCGCGCCGCCGCAAAGCATCCTCTGCCTCACCTTCACCAAGGCGGCGGCGGCGGAGATGTCGAACCGGCTGATCGCCCGGCTCGGCGCCTGGGCGGCCAAGCCCGATGCCGGTCTCACCACCGAGCTGACCGGCATCCTCGAACGCGCGCCTACTGCCGATGAACTCGCCTTCGCCCGCTGCCTGTTCGCCAAGGTGCTGGACGCGCCGGGCGGGCTGAAGATCATGACCATTCACGCCTTCTGCGACCGGGTGCTGCGGCGCTTCCCGCTCGAGGCGGGCGTGCCGCCGAGCTTCACCATCCTCACCGAGGACGAGCAGAGCGCGGCCATGCAGGAGGCCGCCGACGCCGTGCTGCACGAGGCCGCGCGCGAGCCGGACAGCGCGCTCGGCATGGCGCTGAAGACCGCCGTCGCCCATGCCGGCGAGGATCGCTTTCAGGATCTGCTGCGCTCCGTCGCCGGCCGCCGCAAGGAGCTCGAAGCGCTGATCCGCGAGCAGGATGGACGCGATCCCTATGCCGGCATCGAGCAGTCGCTGCGGACGGCGCTCGGTGTGGGGCGCGACGCCACGGCGGAGTCGATCCTCGACGAGCAGGCGGCGACCGCGACCGACACGCTGATCGCGCATGCCGTCGCGGCGCTGCGTCTCGGCGGCAAGCTCGACAAGGAGCTGGCGGGCGAACTCGCCAAGGCGCAAGGGGCGGAGGGCGCGCAGCGGCTGTCGGCGCTCACCAAGGCGTTCCTCACCGAGAAGGCCGAGGCGCGCTCGGACGCCCGCTTCATCAGCAAGGCCGTGCGCGCCGCGCAGCCCGGCATCGCCGAAGAGCTCTGCCGCGCCCGCGACGCCTTCGCCGCGCTCGAATGCCAGCGCCGCGCGCTCCTCGTCGCCTGCGCGACCGCCGCCCTGCTGCGCCTCGCCGACGCCGTGCTCCAGCGCTACGAGCACGAAAAGACCCAGCGCACCGCCATCGATTTCGACGGGCTGATCGCGCGCACCGCCGCCCTGTTCCAGCGCTCCGACGCCGCGGCCTGGGTGCTGTTCCGCCTCGATTCCGACCTCACCCATATCCTGGTCGATGAGGCCCAGGACACCAGCCCGGCGCAATGGGCGCTGGTCAAGGCGCTGACCGCCGAGTTCTTTGCCGGCGAAGGCGTCGAGGACAAGCCGCGCACCCTGTTCGCGGTCGGCGACGAGAAGCAATCCATTTACGGCTTCCAGGGCGCCGTGCCGCGCCAATTCGCCGAGACCGGGCGCGACTATTCCGCCCGCGCCATCGCCGCCGCGCAGAACTGGCTCGAAGCGCCGCTCGCGCTCTCCTTCCGCAGCACCAGCGCGGTGCTCGGCGCGGTCGATCTGGTCTTCTCCGACCGCAGCCGCACGCCGGGCCTCACCGCCGATGGCCGCTCGGTCCGCCACTACGCCCATCGCGACGGCGAGGCCGGGCTGGTCGAGATCTGGCCGGTGGAAAAGGCCGAGCCACGCGATCCCGTCCCCGCCTGGGAGCCGTTTTCCGAACGCGCCGGAGCGCCGCCGCCCGCCGTGACGCTCGCCAACCGCATCGCGCTGCAAATCCGCCACTGGCTCGACAGCGGCGAACGGCTGGCCTCGCTGAACCGCGCCATCCGCCCCGGCGACATCCTGATCCTCGTGCGCAAGCGCGCGCCCTTCGCCGCGCCGATGGTGCGGGCGCTGAAAAATCTTGGCATCCCCGTCGCGGGCGCGGACCGGATGCGGCTGACCGAACAGCTCGCCATCATGGACCTGATGGCGCTCGGCGATTTCCTCCTACTGCCCGAAGACGACCTGACCCTCGCCGCGCTCTTGAAAAGCCCGGTCTTCGGCCTCGGCGACGACGATCTCTTCGCCATCGGCCATGATCGCCCCGGCTCGCTCTGGGATGCGCTGCGGGCGAACCCGGCCTATGCCGAACCGGCGCGGCAGCTCCAATCCTGGCTGGGCGCGGCGGCGAGCGAAAAACCGTTCGAATTCTACATGGCGCGGCTCGAAAATGACGGGCTGCGCAAGAAACTGCTAGGACGCCTCGGCCCGGAAGCCTCCGACGCCATCGACGAATTCCTCAATCTGGCGCTGACCTTCGAGGCGGGCGACGTGCCCTCGCTGCAAGGTTTTCTGCACTGGCTGCGCGTCTCCGAAGCCGAGATCAAGCGCGACATGGAGGGCGAGCGCGACGAAGTGCGGGTGATGACCGTGCACGGCTCGAAGGGGCTGGAGGCGAACATCATCTTCCTCGCCGACACCTGCTCGGCGCGCAGCAATTCGCGCGGCGGCCTCATCATGCTGCCGCCCTCGCCCGGCTCGCGCCCCGGCACGCCGGAGCTGCCCGCATGGCTGTTGCCGGGCTCGCAACTGGTGCCGCCGATCCGCGAAGCCTGCGAGGCGCTGCGCCAGGCCGAGAGCGAGGAATATCAGCGGCTCCTCTACGTCGCGATGACGCGGGCGCGGGACCGGCTCTATCTGACCGGCTTCGAAGGCCGCAATGCGCGCGACAAGGGCTGCTGGTACGATCTCATCAGCGACGGGCTGGCGGGCCGCCTGACCGAGGTGCCCGACGGTTTCGGCAATATGGTCCGCCGCATGGAATGCGCGCAGACCGTCCCCGCCAGGGTCGCCGAAACGGCGGATGCCGCGCACGCGCATCTCCCGATGCCGGATTGGTACGGGCGCGCCGCCCCCGGCGATTCGCGGCCCGTCATCGTCAACCCGTCGCGCCTCGGCCTCGACCGCCCCGGCACCCACGCACCGACCAGCGCCCCCCGCCGGCGCGGTGAAGCGCTGCTGCGCGGCCGCCTCGTGCATCGCCTGCTGGAAATCCTGCCGCTGCGGCCCGCGCCGGACTGGCTCAAGGCCGGCACGCGCTTCCTTGCCGCCGAGGCCAAGGCGCTGCCGCCCGCCGAGCGCGACGCCCTGCTCGCCGCCGTCATCGGCATACTGAGCAATGCCGAATTCGCCGCAATCTTCCAGCCGGGCGCCCGCGCCGAGGCGCCGCTCGCCATGCATCTGCCGCCGCTTGAGGAGGGGGCTCCAAGCATTCTCATTTCGGGACAGGTCGACCGGCTGATCTGCGGCGAGAGCGACATTTTGATCGTCGACTTCAAAAGCGGAGCAGGCATGCCGGAAACGCCGGATGGCACGCCGGAGGGCTATCTTGTGCAACTCGCAGCCTATAGAGTTGTTCTCCAGGGCCTGTTTCCCGGCAAAACCGTCCGGGCGGCTTTGCTGTGGACGGAGACGCCGCAGATCATGGCAATTCCGTCCGCGCTGCTCGACCGCGGCCAAAGGCTGCTTTACGAATCTTTGAGATCGGGGCACCTTGATCTGCCGACACCGCACACCTAGCTGTAGTTAACTTTACACCGCAGGGCCACTAAGAGGAGATGTTCCATGGCGCCAATAGCCGTTTCCGACGACACGTTCGAAGCCGAAGTTCTGAAGGCCTCCGAACCTGTCGTGGTCGATTTCTGGGCGGAATGGTGCGGCCCGTGCCGGATGATCGCCCCCGCGCTGGAAGAGATCGCCACGGAACTCGCCGGCAAGGTGAAGATCGTCAAGATGAATGTGGACGAGAACCCGCTCATCCCGACGCAATTCGGCATTCGCGGCATTCCGGCCCTTCTGATGTTCAAGGACGGCAAGATCTCGGCGCAGAAGGTCGGCGCGCAGCCGAAGAACCAGCTCAAGGCCTGGATCACCGAGTCCGCCGCGACCGCCGTCGCGTAAACGCGGAACGGCATGTTCAAGACCGGCAAAATATAAGGCTCCGTTCCGGGGCCTTTTTCTTGTTCGATTCCTGGCGCAGATTTTCCCTGCCTTGGATAAGACAAGGAATCGTGAGTGTTTCAACAAATTCGCGCAAGCAGCCGGCCGCCGGTGACTGGCGGGCGAAGGCGGGCGGCCGGGCGGCGCATCAGGGGACGGGGCACGACCAATGACGGCCAAAACCATCACAACGGGCGCACTGATCGCCGCCGGGCTCGGGCTCGGCGCGCAGAGCGCCCGCGCCGATGTGACCATCACCACATCCAGCACGACGCCGGTCGGCGAGATGGTCTCGACCGTCGCCATCGCCGGCCTGAAGATGCGCGAGGACAGCCGGCTGAGCGGCAATCTCGCCCGCCAGTTCGGCATGGACAGCATCACCAACACCCGCATCGTCAAGCTGGACGAGCACGAGACCATCAACATCTCGGCGCTGGAGAAGCGCGCCATCATTCAGGACAAGGATTATTTCGACCAGTCGGCCAAGAGCGGCGGCGATGCCAGGGTGATGCCGAAGGTCAGCTTCAAGCCGTCGGGGGAGACGCGGGACGTCTCCGGCAAGGCCTGCCAGGTCTATGAGATCGCGGCCCGATTCCCGATTTCGGCGGTGATGCCGGCGGATGCCGGCGCGCCGGAGATGGCGAAGATGTTCGGCTCCTCGGTGATGGCGCTGTCGGGCACCGCCTGCCTGACGCCGGATGTGAAGGGCTGGGAGGATTATAAGGCGTTCTACAGCGCCGCCAGCGCATTCTACGGCAGGGTGACCTCGCCCGAGGGCCCGGCGACGGTGCTGGTCGCGGCGGTGGCGGAAAAGGGCATCACGCTGGAGATGACGATGAAGGGCGCGCTGGAGGGCGGCGAGGACGGCGCGGCCGCCATCCCGCTGCTGGCGCAGATCGTCTCCAGCTTCGCCAACCTGTCGATGAGGGTAACGGATATTTCCACCGACGCCGTGCCTGCGACGAGCTTCGAGATCCCCGCCGACATGCCGGTGACGCGGATGACGCAGTAGAGGGAGAGCGTGTCCGCTAGCGCCTCCGCATGAGGAAATGGATCCGGTAATCCGGAAAAAAGGCGGATTGCACGAGCGCCCTTCCGGCTGTGCCGTGATCCTCCGCGTCAAAATTTGCCGCAACCCAGCCCTCTCCCATGGGGAGAGGGCGGCACGCAAAGCGTGCCGGGTGAGGGATTAATGCCTATCGGTGTGGCAATACCCTATACTAACGATAGGGATTACCCCCTCACCCCAACCCTCTCCCCATGGAGACCTTTGCGTATCGAAGGTCCTCTCCCCGTCGTCCCGGACGGCCGTCAGGCCGAGCCGGGACCCAATCATA
>NZ_MWLK01000006.1 GCF_002198715.1 Rhodomicrobium sp. R_RK_3
CTCGCCTCTCCACTTGCCGCAGCAATAGCGGAAATATGATTGGGTCCCGGCTCGGCCTGACGGCCGTCCGGGACGACGGGGAGAGGACCTTCGATACGCAAAGGTCTCCCATGGGAGAGGGGGTTGGCTGCGGCATGGGCTCGGGCATGTGCCGGACGGGCCGCGCTCTAATTCCGCGCGCTCTTGCCGTGGCGGCGGCAGACGATCGATTCCGGGAACTGGCATTTTTCGCCGGCCTTGGTGAAGGCGATGCGGTCGTAGCGGGCGATGAGGGGCTGGCCGGGATAGTCAAACTTGCCGAGCCAGCCATCCAGGTCGACGCCGCCCCAGATGCTGAGCATGATCTTGCCCGGCGTGTTCGGGAAGGGCGTGCCCTCCTGGCGCTTCTCCTCGTGCATCAGCTCGCCGTTGAGGTACCAGCGGATGGCATCGGGCGCCCATTCGAAGGCGTAATCGGCCATGGTCTGCGAGGCATCGAACGGCAAGGGCGCCATATATTCGTGGCCGCCCTTGGCCTCGCCGAAATAGTTGAGCTGGACGGCGTGCCGGTCCTTGCCCAGGAACTCGATATCGATCTCGTCATGCGGGTTCGGCGCATCCGGCCTCGGCCCGATATAGGTGAAGAAGGCGCTGACCAGCCCGGACGCCGCCGCCGGGCGCATCCGCACTTCATAGGTGCCGTAGCCATAGGAATCGTGGGTCTGCATCTCCGCGCAGCTATAGGGCCGGCCCTCGGTGGCCGCGCCGGCATCCTCCGGCTCCAGCACCAGTTCCAGCGTGCCGTCGACAATATGCACGTTCTTCTTGGACCAGGTGCAATTCTGGTGCGTGCCGTTGGCCCAGCCATCCGACTTGTACCAGCGTGCCGGATCGATACGGTCGAATTCGTCGACGAACGAGGCGCCGGCGCCCGCTTCGGCGTCCTGCGCGCCGGCGGGAAAAGCAGTCGCAGCGAGCAAACTCAACAACATAACGCCAAATACCGGCCCGCTTCTTAGCTCAATCGTCATCCTTTGGCCAACCTTCCTGTCCTTCCGCGACAAGTCGGTATAGCCTATCCCAATAGACGTTGGCTTTGCGAGAATCGAACAGCGTTACCGATTTTGCGCGCGCGGCCTTCCGCATGGCGGCCAGCCGGGCCGGGTCGCGTATCAAATCGGTAACGGCCTGGACGCTCGCCTGCGCCAGCCGTTCGATCTCGCCCGCATAGATCGCCTCGAAACCGGGCTCGCCCCGCCCGGCCATGCCGGAATGCACCCAGTCGCCGAGCTCGTTGGTCTCCAGGTCGAGCAGCAGGCCGTTCTCCCCCGCATTGATGAACTCGGGCACCGCGCTTTGCCGGGTCGCCAGGACGGGGGTCCAATTGGCCATGGATTCGATGATGCTGTAGCCGAACGTGTCGGAGAAGGTGGTCAGCAGCGACAGATGCGACCGGCGCAGCAGCCGCTGCACCGCATCATTCGGCAAACCGGACCGGTGACGCACATTGGGCAGATTCAACAGCTCGAAATAGGGCTCGAAGAAGCCCGGCCGGAGCGGGTCGGTCCACACACTCGCGCCAGCCTCCAGGGTCGAGACGATGTTGACCTGGAGGTTCAGCCCGCGCTCCAGCGCGATCTGGGCGAGGCGCACCGCCACGCAGCCGCCCTTGCGCCCGAAATGATTGCCGACGAAGGTGATGATGAAAGGCTCGATCGCCTCGCCCGCCATCTGATCGGGGATGTCGGGGATGTCGATATTGGGATAGCGCACGCCGAGCTTGGGCTCCAGCCGGTCGAGCAGGCCGCTCTGCCGGTGGACGGCGCGGAAGGTGCGCCGGGCGTGCTCAGAGATGGCGATGATGCGCCTGCATCGCGGCCCGGCGAGCAACTGGCTGACCTTCTGGAAATAGCCGGTGTGTTCAAGGCCGTAGGCGCGCGGCAGATGCGATTCAAAACCGATGATGAAGGGCAGCGGCTCGATCGGGATGCGGTTGAAGGCATGGATCAGGTCGAACCCCTGCAGCGGCAGCGGGTTGAAGACGGTCACGGCTTCAAAACGCTTCCAGAGCCGGTTGACGGGGACGAAGCCGCGCCGGTCGACTCGATTGGCGGAATAGCGGGGACCATTGAACAACCAGGGGTAGCGCGTCGGTGCTAAAATGCGCAAGCTCATGGCAATACCTAAAGTTTGGTTTAAAGACAAACGGCTCAATGCGCGGCAACGGAAAAACGCAGTCGAAAAATCATATGGAGATCGAAAAGGTCAGGGTTTGCAAACGGCCCGGACCAGCCGGGCCGTGTCGGTCGTGTCGATGAAAAGCGCCGGATCGGCGTGGCGCACGGAATGGCGGGCGGCGGTATATTCGTCTTCAGTCAGTGTTTCTAAGAACCTAACGGCCTCCTCCTCCAGTGGTTCCGCGAGCGTGAAGCCAAGATGTTCACGCTCGACCATGTCGCCCGTGGCATTGCCGCTCGCGGCGATCATCACGGCGCCCATCAGCCCGCCCTCGTAGAGCCGGTTGGCGAGGCACCATTCGGAATTGCCGCCGGGATCGAGAAAATCGGCGGTCCAGATGAAATGGACCTTGCTGTAGATCTCGGCCAGGTCGCGCGGATTGACGTAAGGGCCTTCGAAAGTCAGGTTCGGAAGGCGGGCGGCGGCGGCGCGGATGGTTTCGGCCGGAATATCGGTTTCGGACGGGATGCCGCGCAGCGTGATGGCGACCTTGTCGCCGAGGCGCTCCGCCAGATGGGTGAGGATGGCCATGCTGCGGGCGCATTTCAGCACCCCGAACATGCCGATCACCCATGGCGGCCCGGGCGGCAGCCCGCCTTGCGGCAAAGCGCCGCCCTCCGGGAAGGCGGCGGCGGGAAGCTTGTTTTCGAGCAGGAACCAGCGGCCGGTGTAATTCTGACGAGGCTCGAAATAATGGCGGATATAGTCGGGCGCGCTGACCACCAGCAGGCTCGAGCCCGCCATCAGCCGGCGCTCGGCCCAGCGGAACAGCCGGCTGGCGAGCCCGTCGCCCAGAAACACCCGGCGCACGTCGAGCACCTCATAGGCGATCGGCGCCTTGGCGCCGGTGAGGGCCTTCGCCAGCACCGCGACCAGCAGCATGTCGAGATTGCGGGCATAGATGGCGTCGCACTGGCGCAGAAGCGCCCGCCGGCGCACCGCGCGGATCACGCCCAGCAGCAATTTCGGCAGTCGCTCCAGATAGTTGCGATCGACGGTGGTTCCGAGGTCGACATTGTCCCATTCGGGCGCCGCGTCGCGTCCTTCGCGCTCGCGCCGGAACATGAAGCCCATCACGCGCGCGCCGCTCGCCTGAAAGCCGCGCGCCCGCTTGATGACCGTGCTCTCCGCCGAATCATGTCCGAAAAAGGCGATCAGCGGTCCCGGTTCCGCGCCGGGCATGGCTGCCGCGCCGGTCGTCTCGGCTCGCGCCGGATGATCGCGTATCAGGGACTGCATGCGCCGGAACCCTTCTTGTTGGCCGCCCGCGTCGAGGCAGGCAGCCAGCACGTCAAATCGCGGCCCCTAATAAACGATGTCAAATTTCATCTGCCAAGCCGTGATACTCACAATGGAAAAGCCGAAGGCCTCCCTCTTTAGCATGTGTTCCGGTTCGGTATCGCCGGGGGATACCCCTTATGATTAATCATCTCTCGAAAGAGTGTCTGCCCAGTTCACGCCATCCGGTTTATGCCAAATGAGCACGGACGCGGCCCCACGCGAACGCGTATTCGCGCCCGCTTGAACCTTTATCAAGGCTTTCATCGTCAGATCGCGGGAGCAATCGACAGGAAGGGAGAGCGGCATGAGCGGTCCCGTTAGCGACAAGGCCGGCAGCCGATGAGCGCGGATGCCAAGCCCTTCGTCGCCATCATCATGCCCGCGCTGAACGAGGAAGGCTATATCGAAGCCGCGATCGCCTCGGTGACGCCGGAGGATGACGGCGGCATCGATTACGAGCTGCTGGTGATGGATGGCGGCAGCACCGACCGCACGGCGGAGATCGTCGAACGGCTCGGCGAGGAGAACGGCCGCATCAAGCTCCTGGCCAATCCGCGCAAGATCCAGTCCGCCGCCATGAACATCGCCGCGCGCGACGCCTCGCCGCAGGCGCAATATCTGCTGCGTGCCGATTGCCATTCGCATTATCCGGAAGGCTTTGCCGAGCGCTGCGTCGCGGCGCTGAGGGAAAAGGGCGCCGCTTCGGTGGTGGTGACGATGCGCAGCGTCGGGCGCGGCTGCCTGCAGAAGGCGATTGCGGCGGCGTCCAACAGCCGGCTCGGCAATGGCGGCTCGGCCCATCGCCGCGCGGGCGCCTCCTGCTATGTCGACCATGGCCATCACGCCGCCTTCGACCGCGAGGCCTATCTGGCGCTCGGCGGCTATGACGAAAGCTTCCGCCATAATGAGGACGCCGAATATGACCAGCGCGTCCTCCGCTCGGGCCGGCGCATCTGGCTGATCGGCGATCTCGCCATCGACTATTTCCCGCGTGCCGATTTCAGCGCGCTGGGCCGCCAATACCGCAATTATGGCTGGGGCCGCGCCAATACGCTGATGAAGCACAGGGCGATCCCGCGTCCGCGCCAGATCCTGCCGGTGGTGATTTTCGTCGGCAATGCGGGAGCGCTGCTGCTCGCACCGCTGGTTCCGGAATTTCTGCTCGTGCCTCTGCTCTATGCCGGCCTGTGCTGCGGCTGGGGCCTCGCCCTGGCGCTCAAGGCGGGCAATGTCTGCACGGCGCTCAGCGGACCGGCGGCGATGGTGATGCATCTGAGCTGGGCCTATGGCTTCCTCTGGCGCCTGCTGCTGCCGCCCGCGACCGAGGCCGGAGGGCTCCGCAACCGGCCCGGGCCGGCCCCCGGTTAAGTGCGTTGCCAGATCAAACTGGCGCAGCCCGCGTCACGTGTTACGGTGTTGGAAAGCAAACCGAGACGTTGCATTGGCAACTTATGCGATGAACGTCCGGCTGGGAGCGCCCCGCCAAGGGGTTCACCTTCGAGGGTATCGACGATGGATATGGGTTTTCGGCGTTTCGCCTGCTGCGCGATTGGTGGCCTGGTGCTTGGCTCTGGGCCTGTTATGGCAGCGGAAATGAAGCCGGCCCAGATGCCCGTTGCCGAGGAGCAGACCGCATCCGCGCCCTACCGGCTCGGACCTCAGGACGTCATCAGCGTCAAGGTCGTCGAATGGCGGCCGTCCATCGATCAGATCTATGCCTGGGAAGCGCTTAACGACAAATATACCATCGGGCCGGCCGGGCAGCTCGCCTTGCCGCTGGTCGGCGAGATCCCGGTGCTGGGGCTGACCACGGGCGATTTGGCGCAGCGGATTTCCGAGCAATTGAAGGACCGGATGCGGCTCGCCGCACCGCCGGATGCGACCGTCGAGATCGTCGAATACCGGCCGATGTACCTGTTCGGGCAGGTGGAAAAGCCCGGCCAATATCCCTATCAGCCGGGCATGACGGTGCTGCGCGCCGTCAGCGTGGCAAGCGGACTGGTGCGTACCCGCGACCCGCGGCTGCAGCGCGAGGCCATCACCTCGCGCGGCGAACTCGATGTTCTGCTCAGCGAGCTCGACGGTCTGATCGCGCGCAATGCCCGGCTCGAAGCCGAACTGGCCGGCGCCACCGAGATCACCTTCCCGCCCGCCCTCGCCGACCAGAAGGACCAGCCGCATGTCATGCGGCTGATGGAGCAGGAGAAGCTGATTTTCGAGGCCCGCAATTTCGCCTATGCGACGCAGTTGAGCGCGACCAAGCAGCTCAAGGTCTTTCTCGAGCAGGAAGTCCAATCGCTGAAGAACCAGCGCGATGTCCACAATACCCAGCAGCGGCTGGTGACCGAGGAACTGGAAAAGGTGCGCGGGCTCGCCAGCAAGGGCCTGACCACCGGCACGCGCCAGCTCGAACTGGAGCGGCTCTCGGCCCAGCTCGAGGGCGACGGTTTGCGGCTCGACGGCAGCGCCATCAAGGCCAAGCAGGACATCTCCCGCACCGACATCGCCATTCTTGAATTGCAGAACAAGCGCAAATCCGATGTCACCGTCGATCTGCGCGAGACCAAGCGCCTGCTCGAACAGGTCCAGAGCAAACGCAACACCGCCGCCAAGCTCGTCTATGATTCGGAAGTCATCGCGCCGGGCCTGCTGCTCGACGACGACACGGGCGACGCGGCGCAGATGGTCTACAAGATCGTCCGCAATACCGGCGGCAAGACCGTCGAATTCGTGGCGGGCGAGAACACGCCTGTGCTGCCAGGCGACACGATCAAGGTCGAGGCTCCCAAAGGCAAGCGCCGCGGCTCCGAGCTCAGCGCCGCGCCCGAGGGCCGCCCCCGGACCGGCGGCCTTGCCTCCGCCGGCACCCCCGAGGGGGATGTGGGCAAGTCGCGCTAAGGCAATTCGTTGATTTTGCAACCGGACTTCCCGCGCACCGGAGGGGGCAGCGGCAGCTTGCTTCTGCCTGCCGCTTGCCCCCCGCCTTGCTATCGGTATGAAGCAGGATCGAAGCCGGACCGGTCGAAATAGAGCGAGGCAGCCAGGGCCTCACCCGTCTGGGTGAAGGAATCGGCGAGCTTCTTCATTTCGGGAATGCGCGACCGGTCGAGCGTTGTCACATCGGGCCAGTCGACCTCCAGAAGATTGCCGCCGGGATCGCGCAGATACATTTGAACGCTGCCGCCGGGCAATTCATTGATCGAATTGCTGAAGGTCGTCTCATCGAGCGCTCCGAGCTCCTTCGCAGCCTCATAGACCGCATGGAAGTCGGTCACGTCGAGCGCGAAATGCTGGTAGCGCGCCAACGCGTCCTTAAGCTGGAACAGATGGAGCTGCAGCGTCCCGCAGCGCAGCCATTGCGCGGGGAAACCGAAATTGTAAGTCGGGATGCGCTCCATTCCGAACACCGTCTCGTAAAAGCGCAATGACGCTTCAAGATCCGTCGCCGCGACGGAAAGATGATTGAAGCCGATTGCCCGCATTGGGGCCTCCTGTCAGTGATGAACAATCAAGATCCATGCGCCGCGGGATGCAATTCCCGGCACGCGCAGTTTGCCGGACGCGGGTGAATACGCGCGGGCCTCCTGAAAAAACGTCAGTCACGCTGCACGCGCATTACCAGGGCATTGCAAATGAAACCGTGCGGCTGGAAATGCGGTCTCCTCGCGAGGACGGCGGCAAGGTTGCCGCAATCGCGGCGCATTCCAGCAAGAACGGAACAGAGGAGCGGCAGGCGCGGCTATGGTTTGCGACGCGCTTGCGCCACCCGCGCGGCAGGTCGCCGGCGACCTTGGAGACGACAAGCAGCGCTCTGGTGCCGTGAGGCCAGGCGTTCCCGAATTGATCTCGCCTCTAGGAGGAGGACGGCGCCTGGGCAGCGCTCGCGGCGGCCTCGGCCTGGGCCTGCTCGATGAGCCAGGCACGAAAACGCCGGAAGGCCGGGTTGCGCAGCCGGTCCTTGGGGAAGATGAAGTAATAGGTGAAGCTGCCGCGGTCCAGCGCCGGGCCGAAAGGCTGGATCAGGCGCCCCTCGCGCAGATCGTCGAGGAAGAATGCCTTCTGCGCCATCATGATGCCGAGCCCCTGCAGCACCGCCTGATAGGCGAGCGTCGAGCTGGCATATTTGTCCCCGGCATAGGCGTCGATATGCGGCGCGCCGGCGGCCCGCAGCCAGTAGCGCCAATCATCCATCCGCACGATCGAGTGCAGCAGCACCACCTTGGCCAGATCGTTGACGCTCGTCAGCCCATGCGCCCGCTGAAAGGCCGGCGTGCAGAGCGGCACCAGTTCGTTCGGCAGGAGCCGGTCGGTCTCGACGCCCGGCCAATTGCCGTCGCCGAGCCGGATCGCGCCGTCGACGCTCTCGCGGCCGAAATCGACGGTCTCGTTCGAGGTGGTGAGGCGGACCTCGGTGGTCTGGTTGGCGGCGTGGAAGCTGCCGAGGCGCGGGATCAGCCATTTCATGGCGAAGGTCGTATAGGCGCGGACGCGCAGCACGTCCCTGGCCCGCCTGCCGGTAAGCTTTTCGGTGGCCTCGCGGATGCCGTCGAGATGCTGCGTGATGGCGGCGAGATAATGCTCGCCTTCGTTGGTCAGCACGATCTCGCGCGGGGCGCGGCGGAAGAGGCGGATGCCCAGATGGGTTTCGAGGCTGCGCACCTGGCGGCTGATCGCGCCGGGCGTGACGGACAGCTCCTCCGCCGCCCGGCGGATGCTCTGCAGCCTGCCAGCGGCTTCGAAAGCGCGCAAGGGATTGAGGGGCGGGAGCTTGTCCATGCAAAAAGCAATGCCCGCATGTTGCCTTTTAGTCAACGATGCCGCCCGGCATTCTCCCTCTCGCCGCTGCCGGTTCCTTCCTATCTTTGCGGATGAACCCGCCATGACGGCGGAGACAATCGATAAGTGTCCTTCGGCTATGCAATTTTTTTGGGGCTCGAACAGCGGCGTGGAGTGGAGCGACCTGCGCGTCTTCCTCGCCATTGCGCGCGAGGGCACGCTCAGCGCCGCCGCCCGCAAGCTCGGCCAGACCCAGCCAACCATGGGACGCCGCCTGCGCGCGCTCGAAGGCGCCGTCGGCCACACGCTGTTCCAGCGCACCACCGAGGGATTTTTCCTGACCGACGAAGGCAACTCGGTGCTCGTCCATGCCGAGCGCATGGAGGAGGAGGCGCTCGCCTTCCAGCGCCAGCTCGCCGGCCGTGACACCCAGCTCGAGGGCATGTTGCGGCTGACCGCGCCCGACTGGTTCGGCATTCATATCCTGGCCCCGGTGCTCGCCGAATTCGGGGAGCTGCATCCGAAGGTGCGGGTCGAATTGCTGGCGGATTCGCGCCACTACAGCCTGCCCCGCCGCGAGGCCGATCTGGCATTCCGCATCCGGCCGTTCGAGGATCCGGAAGTGGTTTCGCGGCGGCTGCTGCACCTGCCCTACGCGCTGTACGGCCCGGCCGGCACGGAGCCGCCAAGGCTGGGCGACGGTTACGGCGCCCGCGTCATCACCATGGACTTGGCGCTCGCCGAGATGCCGGATGCGATCTGGCTGCGGCGCGCGCTGCCGGGGGCCCATGCCGCCTGCCGCAGCAACAATCGCGACGTGCAGGCGGCGCTGTGCGCCAGAGGCGCCGGGCTCGCCGTGCTCCCCTGCCCGCTCGGCGACGTCGTGCCGGGCATCGTCCGCCTGGATATCGGCGAAGAGCCGCCCGGCCGGGACGCCTATCTGGGCTATCACCGCGACCTGCGGCGGCTGATGCGGCTGCGGGCGCTTCTGGATCTCATCATCGGCCGGCTCGCGAAATGACCCGCTTACCGGCCTCCCGGGGGGAGCCGCGCCGCACGCGCGCCGCCCCCTCGATGCCCGTCAGGCAAGCACCTGGGTCAGTTCGAACAGATTGCCCCAGGGGTCGGCGAAGAAGGCGAGCCGGCGGCTGATGACGGGAAGGTCGAAAGGCTCGGTGACGATGGTGACGCCGCGGCGGCGCAACTCGGCGACGGTTGCGTCGGCATCGTCGACGCCGATGCAGATGTGATGCCAGCCGGCGAGGTTGAGGCTGTCGCCGAGATCCTTGTAGGAGGGCCGGCCGGCCGCGCCCGCGCCGGCCAGGATCTCGATCTTGAAGCCGGAATCGACCGCCGGGGCGACATAGGCCAGCTTCAGGTCGCCATAGGGCCAGGTATGGATGACGCGGAAATCCAGCTTCTCGGTGTACCAGGCGATGGCGGCATCGAAATCGGGCACGCGGATGCCGGCATGGTCGCCGCGCATCGACGTGAAGGGGCTTTCGGTCTTGGCGTTGGGGAATTTGGTCGGCATCGACATTGGCAGCTCCATCGAGAGGTTGATTTGAAAGGTTGAGGCCGGTAGGGGGCTCAGATGATGCCGCCATTGGCGCGCAGCACCTGGCCGTTGATCCAGCCGCCGTCCGGTCCGGCGAGGAAGGCGACGGCCGCCGCGATGTCGGCCGGCAGGCCGAGCCGTTCGAGCGGCGGCAGCGAGCCGAGATGGTCGACCACCTCCTGCGGCTTGCCATGCAGGAACAGCTCGGTGGCGGTCGGTCCGGGCGCGATGGCGTTCACGGTGATGTTGCGGCCGCGCAATTCCTTGACCAGCACATGGGTCATCGCCTCGACGCCCGCCTTGGTCGCGGCGTAGGCGGCATAGGTCGGCTGGTAGAGTCCGACGGCGCTCGAGGAAAAGCTGATGATCCGCCCGCCCGGCCGCAGGCGCCTTGCCGCCTCCCGCAGGCCGTTGAAGACGCCTTTGAGGTTGATCGCGACATGGCGGTCGAACAGCGCGTCGTCGGTTTCGGCGACGGTCGCGAGCTGCGCGATGCCCGCATTGTTGACCAGCACGTTGACGCCGCCATAGATGCGCTCGGCGCTGTCGAACATTGCCTGCATCGCGCGGGGATCGCTGACATCGGCCCGGACGGCGCTCGCCTGGCCGCCCCGCTTGAGGATGCGCGCGACCTGTTCCTCGGCATCGTCGGCATTGGCCGCGAAATTGACGATGACGGCGAAGCCATCCGCCGCCAGCCGTTCGGCGACGGCCGCACCGATGCCGCGCGACGCACCGGTGACGATTGCTGTTTTTCCATTCCGCGCCGTCATTTCTATGTCTTTCTCCCGTGGCTTCAGGCGATGGCGGGATCCTAGGCCCGGCCGCGGCCGCCGGCTGTCATGGGGTTTTGGTGTTTTTTTTAATCCGTGGACGACCGGCCTCGCGGGCCACAGCCGGCATATCGGTGCTGGCGCCGCGCGAGCCGCTAAACATTTCTGCACGCCGGCCGTGCACCGACTTTCATTGCGTTGCAACGCCCTGAGCTGGGAGCTTGAGCGGACTAACGCTTTGGAATGGAGCGAACATTGGCCGATTGGCGGATCCCCGACGGGGCTGAATCAATATTAGGAAGCGGCGGTGGGACCCCACCCGGCGGCGGGCTTGGCGACCCGCTCGGGGAGATCGCCCGCATCCTGGACGTGCTCGGCCGCGAGGCGGCGCAGAGCGACCCGTCCTCCCGCCGCTTCATCGAGCGGGCTGTCGAACTGCTCGAAGCCCCGCTCGCGCGCCGCGAGACACCGCCCGGCGCGCCGGGATCGTATCGCGGGCTCGCCGGCTGGCAGGTCAAGCGCGTGACCGCCTATATGCGCGAGCATCTGGCCGAGGAGATCAATCTGGACGAGCTCGCCGCGCTGATCAAGCTGAGCCGCTTCTATTTCTGCACCGCCTTCCGGCAGGCGACCGGCCGCACGCCGCATGCATGGCTGATCGAGGAGCGCATCGCGCAAGGTCGGGAGCTGCTGGCCGATCCCTCGCTGCGCATCACCGATGTCGCGCTGGCGGTCGGCTATCAGACGCCCTCCGCCTTTTCCGCGCGCTTCCGCAGACTGACGGGCGTGACCCCGACGGAATACCGGAGGCGTCTGTAGCGGCCGCGCCCGCGATCTCCGAAATGCTGCGACATTCGCCGAAACATCCGAACAGCAGCGGGCCGGGCCGCCCATTACCTTCTTGGCCAAGCCTTGGATTTGAATCTGACCCGAAAGGAAGAGCGTCGATGCCAGAGGAGACTTCACATATCCCGCCCGCCGCGGCGGCGTTTCCCCCCGTATCGCGCCGCGAGGTGCTCCAGGCGACGGCAGGCGCGGTGGCGCTCGCCGCCTTGCCCGGCGGGGCGGCGGATTCAGCAGCGGCGGCGGAGGCCGGGGCGGCAGCCGGGCACAGTTTGCGCATCACCGTCAACGGCCACGCGCATGAGCTGGCCATCGACCCGCGCCAGTCGATCCTCGACGTGCTGCGCGAAAGGCTGAACCTGACGGGCACGAAGAAGGGCTGCAATCAGGGCGCCTGCGGGGCGTGCACCATTCTTCTCAACGGCCAGCGGGTCAATGCCTGTCTGACGCTCGCCGCCATGCATGACGGCGCCGAGATCACCACCATCGAAGGGGTGGCGCAAGGCGAGGCGCTGCATCCGCTGCAGGCCGCCTTCATCGAACATGACGGCTTCCAATGCGGCTATTGCACCGGCGGCCAGATCATGTCCGGCCTCGGCTGCATCGCGGAAGGCCATGCGGGCTCGCCGGCCGAGATCAAGGCGTGGATGAGCGGCAATATCTGCCGCTGCGGCGCCTATCCCGGCATCGTCGCCGCGATCGCCCAGGCGAACAAGGCGGTGCGCTCATGATCCCGTTCACCTTGCAGAAAGTCCTGACGGAGGCCGAGGCGATTGCCGCCGCCGGACAGGGAGGCCGCTACATCGCTGGCGGGACGACGCTGATCGACCTGATGCGCGAGGAGGTCGAGCGGCCGGAAAAGCTCGTCGACATCAACGCGCTGCCGATCAAGCACATCCGCGCCGAGGGCGGCGATCTCGTCATCGGCGCGCTGGCCCGCATGTCGGAAGTTGCGGCGCACCCGGAGACGCAGCGCTTGCAGCCGCTGATCGCCGAAACGCTGGTCGAGGGCGCCTCGCCGCAATTGCGCAATGTCGCCTCCATCGGCGGCAATCTCCTGCAGCGCTGCCGATGCCCCTTTTTCCGGATGCTCGACGCCGGCTGCAACAAGCGCGCGCCCGGGACCGGCTGCTCGGCCATCGAGGGCCTCAACGGCGGCCATGCCATCCTCGGCACCAGCGACCAATGCGCGGCGACCCATCCCTCCGACCTCGCGGTGGCGCTGATCGCGCTCGACGCGACGATGCGCGTGACCGGCCCCGGCTATGAGCGGTCGTTCCCGGTGGACGAGCTGTTCCGGCTTCCCGGCACGACGCCGCATCTGGAACACACGCTGCGGCCGGGCGAGCTGATCGCCGAAATCCGCGTGCCGGGCGGCCCCCACGCCCGGCGCGCGCGCTACCTGAAGGTGCGCGACCGCTCCTCCTATGAGTTCGCGGTCGTCTCCGCCGCGGCGGCGCTCCATGTCGAAGGCGGGATCGTCCGCGATGCCCGGATCGCCTGCGGCGGCGTCGGCACCAGGCCCTGGCGGATGCGGGCCGTCGAGCGCGCGCTGATCGGCAAGGCGCCGGATCGGGCCGCCTTCGAGGCTGCGGCCCGCCAGGCAACGGAGGGCGTCAAGCCGCTATCCGGCAATCACTACAAGGTCGAACTGTTGCCGCGGACCATCGTCCGGGCGCTCGAAATGGCGGGAGAGGTCGCATGACCATGCAAGCAATCGGCAAGCCGCATTCGCGCGTCGACGGCCGCGCGAAAGTCACCGGCGGAGCGCGCTACGCCGCCGAGTTCAACCAGCCGGACCAGCTCTACGCCGTGGTCGTCGGCAGCACGGTCGGCCTCGGCCGCATCCTGCGCATCGACGCCGGGGCGGTCGCGCAAATGCCCGGCGTGCGGGCGGTGATCAGCCATCTCAACGCGCCGCGCCTCGCCTATCAGCCGCATAAGGGCGGCACCGATCCCGCCAACGGCGAGCGGCTGCATGTGCTGCAGGACGATCAGGTGCGGTTCTACGGCCAGCCGGTCGCCGTGATCGTCGCGGACAGCCTCGACCATGCCGAACGCGCCGCCGCCGCCCTGGCGGTGAGCTACGCGGGCGAAACCCCGGTCGTCGACCCGCTTGATGCCAAGGTGCAGCCGGTCGCCCCTCAGGCTGGCCGCGCCGGGGCCGACAGATCGCGCGGCGATGCCGATGCCGCCTTCGCCGCCGCGCCCGTCACCGTCGAGGCCAGCTTCGACATGGCCCGGGAGAACCACACGCCGATGGAGCCCCATGCGACCATCGCCGCCTGGTCGGGCGACCGCCTGACCTTGTGGAGCAAGAGCCAGTTCGTCGTCAACGAGCAGGCCGAGATCGCCGCCATTTTCGGCATGCCGGCGGCGAATGTCCAGGTGATCTGCCCGTTCGTCGGGGGCGGTTTCGGCACCTCGCTGCGGACCTGGCCGCATGTGACGCTCGCGGCCATCGCGGCGCGGCAGGTCGGGCGTCCGGTCAAGCTGGTGCTCACCCGGCGGCAGATGTTCCACACCACCGGCCATCGGCCGCGAACGCTGCAGCGCGTCGCGCTCGGCGCGACCACGGACGGGCGGCTCACCAGCCTGATCCATGAGGGCAGCGGCGAGACCAGCCGCTACGAGCAGTTCGTCGAAGCGCTCACCTCGACTTCCGGCTTCATGTATTCCTGCCCGAATGTGCGGACCCGCTACCGGCTGCTGCCGATGGATACCGGCACGCCCACCTTTATGCGCGGGCCGGGCGAGGCGAGCGGCATGTACGCGGTCGAATCCGCCATCGACGAATTGAGCTACAAGCTCGGCATCGACCCCGTCGAGCTGCGGCGGCGCAACGAGCCCGCGATCGACGAGGCCGAAAAGCTCCCGTTCTCGAGCCGCTCGCTCATGCAATGCTACGCACTTGGCGCCGAACGCTTCGGCTGGGCGAGCCGCGATCCGCGGCCGCGCGCCATGCGCGACGGGCGGCTGCTGATCGGCTGGGGCGTCGCCTCGGCGTCCTATCCGTGCTTCTTCTCGCCGGCCAGCGCCCGCGTCCGCCTCCTCGCCGATGGGTCCGCCGAGGTCGAGGCGGCGTCAAGCGACATGGGCCCCGGCACCTATACGTCCATGACCCAAGTCGCGGCGGAGACGCTCAGCCTGCCTCTGGACAAGGTGCGCTTCAGCCTCGGCCGGTCCGATTTCCCGGCGACGCCGTCGCATGGCGGTTCGCAGACCATGTCCTCGGTCGGGTCGGCGGTGCGCGCGGCGTGCCTCGCCGTGCAGGCGGAGCTGGCGAAGCGGGCGGTCGCGGACCGGCGATCACAGCTTTTCGGCGCCTCCATCGATAGCGTCGAATGGCGGGAAGGGCGCCTGAGCCGCAAGGGCGATGCTGCCGCCGGGCCATCCTATAGCGAGCTGGTGACGGGCGCCGGCGGCTCGCCGGTCGAAGCGGGCGCGTCCGCCGCGCGCGATGCCGCGATCGCCAAGCAATATTCCATGCACGCTTTCGGCGCGGTCTTCGTCGAAGTCTCCGTCGATCCCGATCTGGGTCTCGTCCGCCTGCGCCGGGCGGTCGGTGCCTACGGGGCCGGACGCATCGTCAATCCGAAGCTGGCGACGAGCCAGTGCATCGGCGGCATGGTCGGCGGCCTCGGCATGGCATTGATGGAGCGCACCGCCCTCGACCCGCGCGACGGCCGCCCGGTCAACGCGCATATGGGGGATTATCTCGTGCCGGTGAATCTCGACGTGCCGCATCTGGAGGCGCATTTCGTCGAGGAGCAGGACCCGCATGTCAATCCGCTCGGCGTCAAGGGCCTGGGCGAGGTCGCGCTGGTCGGCATGGCGCCCGCGATCGCCAACGCCGTGTTCCATGCGACCGGAAAACGGGTGCGCGAACTGCCGATCCGGATCGAGAACCTGCTGGACGTCTAGTGGGCCAATAAAAGTCATCCCCGCGCGAGCGGGGATGACGGTCAGAGCTGGCGCCGCCGGTATTCGGACGGCGTCACGCCCGTGAATTTGCGGAAACTTGCCGTGAAGGCGGAGGGCGTCTGATATCCCACCGCCAGCGCCACATCGGTAATGCGCAGCGACGCATCGGCCAGCAGCCCTCGGGCGCGGTCCATGCGCTGCTGCGTCAGCCATTCATGCGGCGTGCGCCCGGTCGCGACCCGGAACGACGTGCAGAAATGGAAGCGGCTCAGCTTGACCAGCCCGGCGAGCTCGTCGAGGCCGATGGTCTTGTCGAGATGCTCAATCATATAGGCGGTCACGCGCTTCACCTGCCAGTCGGCAAGGCCGCCGCGGTTCGGAGCCGGCGCGCCGAGCCCCGACGATACGCAATGGCGCCGGATGAGCTGGGTGCAGAGGAGATCGATGGCCTGCTCCACGAACAGGCGCGCGGCGGGGTCGCTCTGCGCCGCTTCCCGGGCGAGCAGTTCCAGGATGCGGGCCGCCGCCCCGTCCTCGAAGGCGAGCCGGTCGACCAGCTCCACGCGCCGCCCCCCGGCGATCTGATCCGCCCAGGAGCGCAGGCGCCGCTCGGTCAGGAAAATGTGCGACATCTCGCTCTGCCCGCCGACATACCAATGTCCGTCATGCCCCTTGGGGATCAGGGTGATGGTGCCCGGCCGGGTCAGGCCGGAGAGGGTGACGCCGCCGCGCCGCCAGACCGTCTCGCGTTCGGCGCCGTAATAGGTCTTGACGACATGCGCCGACATGCCCGGCACGTAATGGTCGACCGCGCCGAGCGTCCAGCGCGGCGTCAGCCGCGTATCGCCGCCGAGGCTCTCGGGAGCGAGCGGCGGGGCGACATCCATCAGGCAGCGGAACTCTCCGATGATGGTTTGCTCATCCGGTTCGTCATTCAAATCTGTCGGCAAAATGCGGTCTCCTCGGATCCGTTCCGGTCTGAAGGCTTTGCGGGCGGAACGGGAACAATCAATGTTTGCGGGAGCTTACGGAGCCCGCCTTCGTTTCATGCGGCGAATAATTGGGAGGCGCCATGACTATCGCAAGATGGCGACGGGTTTCGCAACCCTGAGACTGCGAGACCGGCGGCAACTCCGTAACCTGCCGCCTGCGCCCTTCAAGCCGAGACCGTGAGACGCAATGCGCCAGCCGATCGTTCCTGCATGACATCACAAATGACGGACCAGCCCGCCATGGACGGATCGCTGCGCTTCGGCCCCTTCGTGCTGCATCCGGCGCAGCGCGTGCTGCTGGCCGGAAACAGCCCGGTCCAGCTCGGCAGCCGCGCGCTTGACATCCTCTGTCTGCTGACCGAGCGGCCCGGCGAGCTGCTCAGCAAGGACGAGATCGTCGCGAGAGTATGGCCGGACACCTATGTGGTCGACGGCAATCTGCGGGTGCATGTCGCCGGGCTGCGCAAGGCGCTCGGCGACGGCCGGGGAGGCCTGCGCTACATCGTCACCGTGCCCAATCGCGGCTATGGCTTCATCGCGCCCATCCAGCGCGGGCCGGCCGAGGCGCCCGCCGAACCCGCCGCCGCGCCTGCCGCTCCCGCCCCGCCCGTCCCGCGCTCGCTGCCCGCCGCGCTGCACCGCGTCATCGGACGCGCCCATGCCTTCCAGACGCTCACCGAACAGGTCGCCAGGCGGCGGCTGGTGACGGTGGTCGGCGCCGGCGGCATCGGCAAGACGACGCTCGCCGTCACCGTCGCCGCGAGCCTGATGGAGCATCCGGAGCAGGCGCAATGGAGCCATGTGCATTTCGTCGACCTCGCCACCGTGTCCGATCCGAGGCTGGTGGCGAGCGCGCTTGCTTCGACGCTCGGCCTTGCCGCCGTCGTCGCCGATGCGCTGCCGAGCCTGCTCGCCTTCCTGCACGACAAGGCGCTTTTGATCCTGTTTGACAATTGCGAGCATGTCGTCTCCGCCGTCGCGGACGTGTCCGAGGCGATCTTGCGCGGCGCGCCGAAGGTCCACATCCTCGCCACCAGCCGCGAGCCGCTGCGCGCCGAAGGCGAATGGGTGCAGCACCTGCAGCCCTTGACCATCCCCGCCGCCGCGACCTCTACGGCAGGCGAGGCGCTGGCTTTTTCCGCCATCGAGCTGTTCGCCGAGCGCGCGGTCGCCTGTTCCGGCACATTCGCCCTGCGCGACGAGGACGTGCCCGCGATCATCGACATCTGCCGCCGCCTCGACGGCATTCCCCTTGCGCTGGAAATGGCGGCGGCGCGCGTCGATACGCTCACCGTCGGCGAGCTGGCCGCCGCGCTCAACGACCGTTTCGCGCTGCTGACCAAGGGCCGCCGCACCGCCCTGCCGCGCCACCGGACCCTGCGCGCCACGCTCGACTGGAGCTTCAACCTGCTCTCGGAGCGCGACGCCGCCGTGCTGCAGCGGCTGGCGGTCTTCGCCGGCGAGTTC
Organism: Rhodomicrobium sp. R_RK_3; assembly: GCF_002198715.1. Taxonomy (GTDB): domain Bacteria; phylum Pseudomonadota; class Alphaproteobacteria; order Rhizobiales; family Rhodomicrobiaceae; genus R-RK-3. Next base: position 17,832 of record NZ_MWLK01000006.1, read on the forward strand.
ACGCTGGAATCGGCCTGCGCCCTCGCAGCCTGGGGCGGCCTGAGCTCCGCCGCCATCATCGACGCCGTCTCCGACCTCGTCGCCCGCTCGCTGCTGACCGCCGATGTCAGCCGCGAGGAGACCTTCTTCCGCCTGCTGGAGACGACGCGCGCTTATGCCCGCGAAAAGATCGAGCATTCCGCCGAGGCGGCAGCGCTCGGCCGGCGCCATGCCGAGCACTGTCTCGAGCTGTTGAGACGCGCCGAAGCGGAATGGCCCGCCGCGACCACCGCGCGATGGCTTGCCGCTTTCGGCCGGCTGGTCGACGATGTGCGCGTGGCTTTGGCCTGGGCGTTTTCGCCCGAAGGCGACGCCGCGCTGGGCATCGAGCTCACCACCAAGGCGGCCCCGTTGCTGTTCCACCTCTCCTTCGCGGATGAATGTCGACAGCACGCGGAAAAGGCGCTGCAGGCAGCCGCCCGGTTGCGCGCCGTGCCGCCGAACCTGGAATTCGAACTCAACATCGTCTTCGGCCACGTCCTGTTCCATACGCGCGGGCCCTGTCCCGAATCCGCCGCCACCTTCCGGCGCGCGCTGCAGCTTGCGGATGAGGCGGACGACCCCGCCATGCTCGCCATGGCCTACAGCACCAATTGGATGGGCAGCTACATTGTCGGCGAGCCGGCGGAAATGATGCGCTTCGCGCGCCTGTTCGAGGACCGGACGCGGCGAGATGCGGATGCCGCCCCGTCGTTGATGTATGACCGGATGAAAGCGCCGGCGCTGCATTTCCTTGGCAAGCAGCGCGCCGCGCGCGAGTGCGCCGAGCGCAGCCTGCAGGCGCCGATGATCCGTCCGTCCTTTCTGTCCGGCTCCCAGATCGACCGCCGCGTTTCGATGGGTGCGATCCTCGGCCGCGTGCTGTGGCTGCAAGGCCATGCCGGGCCTGCCGAGCGGGTGGCGGGCGAGACGGTCGAGATCGCCCGGCGCGAAGGGGAAAGCATCGCACTGGCCTTCGCGCTCGCCTTCTGCGCCTGCCCGGTCGCGATCTGGAACGGCGAGGCCGGATTGGCGGCCGAGCGGACCGCCCTCCTGCTGCGGCATACGGCCGAGCACTCGCTCAGCGCCTGGCGGGACTATGGCACGATCTACCAGCTTCTGTTGGCGAGCCGGCGTGATGACGGCGCGGGAAGCGATCTGTCCGCCCACGTCGCCGCGGCCGAGCTCACACCGCATCTCGCCGACCTTATCGCCACGCTCGATCCCGATCTTGCGTCGGACACCGCATTCGCGCGCGCCGACGCCGGCAAGGCGGATTGGTGCCTGCCGGAATTGCTGAGGCTGCGCGCGATCCGCGTGGCGGGCGCCGATCCGGCCCTGGCGGACACGCTGCTGCGGCGCTCCATCGAGCTGGCCCGGCGGGACGACGCACTGGCCTGGGAACTGCGCAGCTCGGCCTCCCTGGCGCGCTTATGGGCCGCCCAGGGACGGTGCGACGAAGCCGCCGGCCTGCTCGGGATTCTCGACAGGCTGCGAGACGCAGCCGCGACGCCCGATGTCAGGGATGCCGCCGCTCTCCGCCGGTCGCTCTCCTGAGCCGGCCCTCTCCCCGACAGCCGATGTTAAGCGGTGTTAAGCGGGCGCCCGGCGGGGGCGCCCGCCCGCTTACAAGCCGTTGCCGGCCAACGGTTTTGCGCGCAAATCGCGCTAAGACGAGTGCTGCAAGCTTTTGCATCCGCTAACTCGAAGCTGCGGCCGCCCGCCGGCATGATCGCTCCGAACCGGAGAGATGACATGCTGAACAATCCGACCGCCGCCATCGCCCTTATCGACGCCGACGGCCTTCCCAATGAGCGCGCGCCCGACCGGTTGCGACGCCTGCTGGCGGAGGGGCGGGACGAACTTTACCGGCTGTACCACATCGCCCGGCAGGCGGGGTGCGAGCTTGTCGTCTGCGATGCGCAGGACATCGGCGGCCGAGAAACGCTCCAGCCCGCATTCGAGACGGCCGGCGCCGTGCCCGAGCCCAATGTCGTGCCAGTCGATTTTGGCAAAGCCCTCCGGCGACGCCAGGTCAGCCTGACGGATGCCGCGGCGCCCCTTCATGACGCGGACGGCAATCTGGTCGGCAGGCTGGATGTCCGCCCATTCGACCGTAATGCTCATGAGAAGCCCGACGCACTGACCCGCGCCATCCTGGCGACGACCGCCCGCGCCATCGAGGAGCGCGCGTTCCGGGAGCGTTATCGCGGCGAATATATCCTCGCCGTCAGCCCGAGCCATGCCCCGCACCAGACGATGCTGTTCGTCGTGGACCGCTGCCAGACGATCATCGCGGCGGACCGCCATGGCCGCGCCATGCTGGCCGAGCGCTTTTCCGAATTGGCGTCGCGCACAACTGGCATCAGCCTGTGGGCCCTGTTCGAGAAAAATCCGGCGCTGCTCCGCCCGAAGGATCCCGGCGACATCGGCACGGAGCTGGTCCCGGTTGGGAGCGGGCAAGCCTGGCCCGCGCTGCTGACGCCGCCGGAATCGTCGAGCCCATCCTGGCGCAGCGCCGACCGCAGCCAGCACGCGCGGGCAAGGCTCGGCGCCATCGTCACCACCGCGCTTCAGCCGACGCCACCACGGGCCAGCGGAGGGCTCCCGCCGTCCATCCAGCGCCGGGTCTGCGAGCATATCGATGCAAACCTGGAAGCCCGCATCGAACTTGCCGAGCTCGCCGAGATCGCCAACCTGTCCCGCTGCCACTTCGCCTACGCCTTCAAGCGATCGCTCGGGGAGACGCCGCACCGCTACGTGATGTCCCGAAGGCTGGAAAAGGCGCGGGCCCTGCTGGCGGAAACCGAGATGCCGCTGGCGGAGATCGCCATTGCCGCCGGCTTTGCGGACCAAAGCCATTTTTCACGCTGCTTCCGCGACGTCTTCGGCTTGTCTCCGAGCCAATTCCGGCGGTCGCAGCGCTAGCCAAGAAACCGAAGGGGCTTCGCGCTGCGCGCGAAGATGTTTCGTATTCGTGAGCGGTCTCAAACCGGACCGATAGCGGTCTAGCTTTCTTCCACCCGGCCCCTGGCGCGCATAAAACTGTGGTGGATCAGCGCCAGGCCGACGCCGGCCATGATGCCGAGGGCGACCGCGATCGCCAGCACCTTCATGCCGCGCGGCGAGCTGCGCGCATTCGGGCGGGTCGCGCGGGTGATGACGCGGGTATTGGTGACGGGGTAGCTCTGGGTCTGCACCGTTTCGGTATAGGCCTGAAGGTAGCTCTCATAGATCTTGCGGTAGGTCGTCGCCTGCGATTCCAGATCCTCGAGGCTGTAGGTGACGGGAGGCTCGTCGGCCCCGGCTGCCGCGGCGCCGTTGGCCGCCTCGCCGGCCGGCTCGGCGCTGGTGCTGCTGGGGAAGCGATAGTCGCGGCGAGCTTTGAATTCCTTTACCCGCAAGGCCGCCTCGTTCATCTGCTGGCGCAGGGAATCGATACGCTTCTCCAGCCAGATGCTGCCCTGGCGGGCGGCCTCGGCGCGGGTTTCGAGCTGGTCCTCGATATAGCTGTCGGCGATGGCGTTGGCGACGCGGGCGGCCTGATCGCGGTCCGGCGCGCTGTAGGAAATCTCGATCACATGAGACAGGCCGAGCCGGCCGACGCCCATGCCCGTCCAAAGATATTCCATGGCGTCCCGCAGGCGGCTCTTCTGGGCCGCCGCGTCGTTGCTTTCGGCCGAACGGAAGGCGGAGAGCAGCGTGCGCAGCCAGCTTAGCGGGTTGAGCGAGACGCCGCCCGGCGGCTCGGGCTGGGCGTCGAGGAAGCCGGCGTTCTTCACCACCTTCTCGGCGATCTTCTCCGACATGATGATGGCGATCTGGCTTTCCACTGCCGGCGTGTCGAGCGTGGCGATGCTTTCGGAGACCTGCTCGCGGAAATTCTGCGGCAGCCGGCTCTCGATCAGCACCTGCGCCTTAGCCGTGTAGATCGGCGTCGCGGTCAGCACGTAGAGGAAGGAGAGCACCGCGCCGACAGTGACACAGGCGCCGATCAGGAAGCGGTAGCCCCAGAGGAAGGCCACGATGTCGCTCAGCGACAGATCCACCTCGCCCGGTTGGCGGTCGGAGGAATATTGCTGCGCCGGCCTGTTTACGAAATCGTCCATCAGGGCTCCGAAACGGTGCACGGGGCCAGGCTCAAGCGGAGCGCTGCGGCCCTTCAAGACGCGAGCGCTCGGGGCGCGCGTGGCTTTCCTTTGGCGTGACAATAGCAGATCTGCCTTTGGTGTGAAGCTTGCCGGACACAGCGACGGAGAAACGCCCGCGGACGCGGTGCGCCAGCCTTCGAAGCGAGGCAGGTTGTCGTCTGGCGCCGCCCCCCAAACAACTGAGATCATGGCGCTTTCTATTGCGTTGTTTTATCGCGCCGACATTGACAGGCTGTTAACGTCTCACCGCAATCTTCCGTGATCTACCGCCAAAGCGGTATGCGAGGCAAGGCGGCCGCGACAATCGGCGCATGGGTGTCGCGAACCAGCCGAAAAGACCATGATTGCGCAGGAAAAGCAGTGGCGCAGCCCACAACTTGCCCCGCCGGCCCATGCGGGAGAATACAGGTTGCCGGGCGTCGCCCGCGTTAAGGCTGATTGCAGTTTTCCGATTCATACGGAAAATTCAGCCTTGCATAGTTTGAGCGAAGATTCGTTGATCGCCAGACCAGCCGGGCCAATTGCCGAGGGAAGAGTGTGAGCACGTCCAGTCAGCGCAATCTGCGGTTTCTCCCAGCCTCCCGGCGCTCCTCGCCTTCCCGCGCGAAGGGACGGCCGGGCGCGGGCACCGGCGGCGGCGGCGGCAAGCCGGTTTCGACGCGGATCGGCATTTTCGGCCAGTTCGGCAGCGGCAATCTCGGCAATGACGGTTCGATGGAGAGCTTCCTCGGCTTCCTGCGCGCCGACCGTCCGGGCGCGGAGCTCGTGTCGATCTGCCACACGCCCGAGCTGATCGGCGAGCGCTTCAGCATCCCGACCGTGCCGATCCGGCCGCAACTGCCCGGCAGCCCGCTGTTCCGCGGCGTCAACAAGCTGCTGCTCGGCGCGCCCAACCGGCTGCTCGACCTGATCCGGGCGGTTCGCATCGCGCGCGGCTTCGACGTCATCCTCGTGCCCGGCACCGGCATTCTCGACGATTTCGGCGAGCGCTGGAAGGACATGCCCTATATTCTGTTCAACTGGACGCTCGCCTGCCGCCTCGCGGGGACGCCTTTCGCCTTCGTCAGCATCGGCGCCGGGCCGATCGTGCATCCCTTCAGCCGCTGGCTGATGAAATCGGCGGCGCGCATGGCCCACTATCGCTCCTATCGCGACGAGCAATCCAAGCGCTATATGGCCGGCATCGGCCTCGACCGGCCGGGCGACCGGGTGACGCCGGATCTGGCCTTCCGGCTGCCGCTGCCCGAGAAGCGCAATGCGGCGTCGGCGAAACCGATGATCGGGCTCGGCATGATGGGCTATAGCGGCTGGAAACACGCCCAGGCCGATGGCGAGGCGATTTACCGGGCCTATATCGCCAAGATGGCGGCATTCGGCAAATGGCTGCTGGATGGCGGTTACGGCGTGCGGCTGATCGTCGGCGACAAGGGCGACCGGCAGGCGGTGCTCGATGTCGGCGCGGCGCTGGCGAAGCGGCCGGGCACCGCGGCGGGCGACGTCATCGCCGAGCCGGCGGAGTCGCTGACCGACGTGATGCGCCAGATCGCCGAGACCGAGCTGCTGGTCGCGACGCGCTTCCACAATGTCGTCTGCGGGCTGATGGTCGGCAAGCCGGTGATCTCCATCGGCTATGCCAGGAAGAACGACGTGCTGCTGGCCGAGGCTGGCCTTGCCGATTTCTGCCAGCATATCGAGCGGCTGGATGTCGACGCGCTAAAGCTGCAATTCGAGCAGCTCATGCGCGACCGCGACCGGCATATCCCGGAGATCACGGCGATGGCCGCGAATTATCGAAGCGCGCTCGCCGAACAGGAACAGCAGATGCTGAGGGAGCTGTTTTAGGGGCATCGGTCGGGGCGGAAAACCGACGGCTGTAAGCAATCCGCAGCCAAATTCCCTCTCCCATGGGGAGAGGGTTAGGGTGAGGGGGTAATCCCTATCGGTAAGGCAAGACATCGCCACACGGAGAGGCATTAACCCCTCACCCGGCACGCTAACGCGCGCCGCCCTCTCCCCATGGGAGAGGGCTGGGCTGCGAGGGATTTAGAGGCTGAGGAACGCGGCGCTCTGGCCGTTTGCGTCAGGGGAACAGCGGCAATTGCTGCAAGCCGGCGGTTTCGGGCAGGCCGAACATCAGGTTGAAATTCTGGATCGCCTGGCCGGCCGAGCCCTTCACCAGATTGTCGATGACGCCGATGATGATGGCGCGGCCGGGAACCCGGTCGGCGAAGACGCCGATCTGGCAATAGTTGGAGCCGCGCACATTCTGCGTCGCCGGGATGACGCCCTTGGCGGCGACATGGACGAAGGGCTTTTCCGCATAGGCCGCGCTCAGCGAGGCGCGGAGGTCGTCGGCCGTGGCGCCGCCTTGCAGCCGGACATAGCACGTCACCAGTTCGCCCCGGCTCATCGGGATCAGATGCGGGGTGAAATTCACCACCACCGCGCGTCCCGCCACCTTGCCGATTTCCTGCTCGATCTCGGGCGCGTGACGGTGGGTGCCGATGCCATAGGGCGACAGGCCCTCGCCGGCCTCGGCCATCAGAAGGTTCTGCTTCAGCGAACGGCCCGCGCCGGTGACGCCCGACTTGGCGTCGATGATGAGATCGCCGGCGTCGATCATTCCAGCGGCGACCGGCGGCAGCAAGCTCAGCAGCGCGGCCGTCGGATAGCAGCCCGGGCAGGCGACCAGCCGCGCGGCGGCGATGGCTTCGGCATTGTGCTCGGTCAGCCCGTAGGCGGCTTCGGCCAGGAGATCCTGCGCGTCATGCGAGCGGCCATACCACTGCGCATAGACATCGACATCGCGCAGCCGGAAATCGGCCGACATGTCGATGATCTTCACATGGCCGGGCAGGTGCTTGATGAGATCCTGCGCGGTGCCGTGCGGCAGGCCGGAGAAGACGGCGTCGCAGCCGGACCAGTCGGCGTCTTCCGCCTTGACCAGATCGGGCGCTTTGAGAAAAGCGAAATGCGGAAAAACCCCGGCCAGGGGCTTTCCCGCATGGGAGGAGGCGGCGAGAACGCCGATCTCCATATTCGGGTGGCAGGCGGCCAAGCGGATGAGGTCGGCGCCCGTGTAACCGGACGCGCCCAAAACCCCGATCCTGATGCCGGCCCCGCTCGCCATGTTAGCGCTTCGAGAACTGGAAGCTGCGGCGGGCCTTGGCCTTGCCGAACTTCTTGCGCTCGACGACGCGGCTGTCGCGGGTGAGGAACCCGGCCTTCTTCAGCGCCGTGCGCAGCTCGGGCTCGTAATAGGTCAGCGCGCGCGACAGGCCGTGACGCACAGCGCCCGCCTGACCGGACAGGCCCCCGCCCGACACCGTGCAGATGACGTCATACTGGCTGGCGCGGTTCACCAGAACCAGCGGCTGCTTCAAAATCATCTGCAGCACGGGGCGGGCGAAGAACACGTTGTGCTCCTTGCCGTTGACCGTGATCTTGCCGGGCCCGGGCTTCACCCAGACGCGCGCGACGGCGTTCTTGCGCTTGCCGGTGGCATAGGCGCGGCCGTGCTCGTCGAGCTTCTGCACATGCACGGGGGCTTCAGGTGCGGCAACGGCCTGATCGCTGCCAAGATCGCTCAAGGATCGGATTTCGGTCGTGGCCATCAGTCATCCCTTCCGGTGTTCTTTTTGTTCAGCGAGGCAATGTCGAGCTTGGTCGGCTGCTGCGCCTCGTGAGGATGCTCGGCTCCGGCATAGACCTTCAAATTCTTCATCTGCCGGCGCGACAGCGGTCCGCCCGCCAGCATCCGCTGCACGGCCTTCTCCAGCACGCGCTCGGGGAAACGGCCGTCCAAAATCTTGTCCGCGGTGCGGGTCTTGATGCCGCCCGGATAGCCCGTATGCCAGTGATAGACCTTGTCGGTGCGCTTATTGCCGGTGAACTTCACATGCTTGGCGTTGACGACAATGACATTGTCGCCGCAATCCATATGCGGGGTGAAGGAGGGCTTGTGCTTGCCGCGAAGGCGCATGGCGATGAGCGAGGCGAGGCGGCCGACGACCAGACCCTCCGCGTCGATCAGCACCCATTTCTTCTCGATATCGGAGGGTTTTGCCGAAAAAGTTTTCATTGTCCAATCCACCGCCGGTTGCGACCGCCCGCCGATGGGAAGGGGCGCGCCTCGGCATCAATTTGAAAGGTGAGGATGGCGACGTGTGCACCAAACTGTGCACGTTCTATCCGATTGCCTGTGCAACGGCAAGTGCTGGATTTTTTCGTATATTGTTTAATTACAATCACTTAGCGTGAACGGTAATATATTACCACACATATTCGCGCATTTCTGGCAATTGGAATTGGACAGAGGTGAGCAATCACTCCGCCGGAATCGCATAGGTCGCCGTCGCGTGGGCGACCAGTTCGTCCTCGCCGACCGAGCGCAGGCCGATCTCGCCGACCGCCAGCCGCTTGCCCAGCTTCAAAATCGTCGCCTCGCCGAGCATGTCGGCGGGGCCGGGCTTGCGCAGGAAATTGATGTTGAGGCTGGTCGTCACCGCGAGCAGGCGCGGGCCGACCAGCGCCAGCACGGCGGCGTACATGGAAATATCGGCGAGCGCGAACATCGCCGGGCCGGAGATGGTGCCGCCCGGCCGCAGCATGCGGTCATGATAGCTCATGCGCAGGCGGACCGAGCGCCCGTTCACCGCCTCGACGGTGAAGCGGCTCTCACGGCTGTTCATTCCCGGAAAGTGATCCTCCAGAAACCTGCCGAGTTCCTCTGCCGTCATTCTCGCGATCAGGGGCTCGGTCATGCCTTTAATCTCCCGGGTTGCCGCAAACCTCACGATTTCACCATTTTTACGCGTTCAAACGATGGAGGGAACTGAAAAGGGTCGTGCTACAACGTCTCCAACAGAAAGAGGGTGGTATGAGAGGACTTACGATACGCGCCGCGCCGCGCATTTTCGATGCCGGCTGGCTGATCTTTGCGGTAGCGATGCTCGCGGCGAGCGCCTTTTCCGGTGTGGCCGAGGCCAAGGCGAAAATTCTCGACGAGAAATCCGTCCGCCAGTTCATCGCCAGCTATCCCGACGTGAAGGCCGTGATCGTCAGCGACGGCGCCGAGAAGGCCGCCCGCGTCGCCGGCAATAAGGATGTGCTGGCCGGCCTGATCGAGGTCGCTTCGGACGACAAGGTCAAGGGCCGCATCGACAAGGCCGTCAAGCCGCACGGCTTTTCCGGCGCCAAGGAATGGCTCGCCGTCGCCGAGAGCGTCAGCCGGGCCTATGCGCATCTGAAGACCGGCGGCGGCGACGACAAGAAGCAGAAGAAACTCGACAAGGCGCTAGCCAAGATCGAAAAAGCCGATTTCCTCAGCGACGAGCATAAGCAGAAGCTGATCAAGCAATTGCGCAAGGGCGCGGGCGCCGCCACCGAGCCGCCGCCGGCCGAAAATATCGAAGCCGTCCGGCCGATGGTCGCCCAGCTCGATGCGGTGATGAAGTAAGCAGGGTTTTGCGCTAGAGTCGCCCGCGGGGAACAACCACAGGTTCAACGCATGAGCGCCGAAGCCCAAACAATCAACGCCGCGCCGTCCCAGCCTTGCCTCCTGCGCGAGGATCGCGGTGCCGTCGCGCTGCTCACCCTCAACCGCCCGCAGAGCCGCAACGCCCTGTCCGGCGAGCTGTTGACCGCGCTCGGCGCGGCGCTCGCCGAGATCGACGAGTCCAAATCGGTGCATGCCGTGGTGCTGACCGGGGCGCCGCCCGCTTTCTGCGCCGGGCACGATCTGCGCGAGATCACCGCGCACCGGGCCGACGCCGATGGCGGCCAGGCGTTTTTCGACGGGCTGATGCGGCTCTGCTCCGGCGTCATGCAATTCGTGATGATGTCGCCCAAACCCGTCATCGCCGCCATCGACGGCATTGCCATGGCGGCGGGCTGCCAACTGGTGGCGAGCTGCGATCTGGCGGTTGCCTCCGAGGAGTCGCAATTTGCCACGCCGGGCGTCAATATCGGCCTGTTCTGCTCGACGCCGATGGTCGCCCTGTCGCGCAATATCGGCCGCAAGCACGCCATGGAAATGCTGCTGCTCGGCGAGATGATCGGGGCGCAGCGGGCTGCCGAGATGGGGCTCGTCAACCGCGTGGTGCCGCGCGAGCGGGTGTTGCCGGTGGCGATGGAGATGGCCAATGTCATTGCCTCGAAATCGCCGATGACGCTGCGGACCGGCAAGGAGGCGTTCTACCGCCAGCTCGAAATGCCCGTCGCCGACGCCTATGAATATGGCTCGCGCATCATGGTGGAGAATCTGCTGCGCGCAGATGCCGAGGAAGGCATCGGCGCGTTCCTCGAAAAGCGCCAGCCGCGCTGGCCGGATGAGAAATAACGGTCTCGCCTCGCCGAAAGCTGGGATTGCGCGCGGCGATCCCCATCTGTAAGCATCGGGCGCGCTTCGCCAGCCCAGGATCGACGCCTGATGAACCACGACAGCTATTCCGACGCCTATATCCGCTCCATTCTGCGGGACTGCAAAACCTTCGCCATGGTCGGCGCCAGCCCGAACCAGGTGCGGCCGAGCTATTTCGCCATGAAATATCTGCTCGCCAAGGGCTTTCGCGTGATCCCGGTCAATCCGGGCCATGCCGAAATTCTCGGCCAGAAAGCCTATCCGACCCTGCGCGACATCCCCGAGCCGGTCGATGTCGTCGACATCTTCCGCAATTCGGAGGTGGCGCTGGAGATCACCAAGGACGCCATCGCCATCGGCGCGAAAGTGGTCTGGATGCAGCTCGGCGTGCGCAATGACGAAGCGGCGCGGCTTGCCGAGGAGGCCGGGCTAAAGGTGGTCATGAACCGCTGCCCGAAGATCGAATATGGCCGCATGTCCGGCGAGATCGCCTGGGCGGGGGTCAATACGCGGATGCTGTCGAGCCAGCGCCCGATCCTCGGGCCGGCAGGGTTTCAGAAGCTCTCCATCGGCAAGAAATAGCCGTCCGCGAGGCCGCTTGATTAAAAGCGACCGGTCGTGCTATTAATGTGGGATGGGCAAGGGCGAGCGCACGCGCAAGGACATCATCGACAAAGCCTTCCTGCTGGCCGGCGATATCGGCCTGGAGGGTCTGTCGCTGGGCGCGCTGGCCTCCGAGGCCGGGCTGTCGAAAAGCGGCCTGTTCGCCCATTTCAAATCCAAGGAAGCGCTGCAGCTCGCCGTCATCGACGATATCGGGGAGCGGGTCTCCGAGATCATCATCCGCCCTGCCCTGGCCGAGCCGCGCGGCGAACCGCGCGTGCGCGCCTTTTTCGAGCGCTATATCGAGTGGATCGCCAATGGCCGCCCTGGCGGCGGCTGCATCTACATGGCGCTCTGCCATGAATATGACGACCGTCCCGGCGCGGTGCGCGACAAGCTGGTCGCCGGCCAGCTCGAATTTTCGGCGACGCTCGAGCGGCTGGTCCGCGCCGCCATGGACGAAGGCCATTTCCGCGCCGACCTCGATCCGCGCGCTTTCGTCTTCGAATTTCTCGGCATCGAAATGGCCTATCAGCACAGGTCGAAATTCCTGCGATTGCCCGAGGCCCACGATTATGCGCGCGCAGCCTTCAATGGCCTGATCGCGCGCAGCCGGGTGCCGACCTCTCCCTCTTCGACCGAATAGGAGCCAGCCATGGCGATACCGCGTGTCAGCCTGTCCCCTTCGCGCCCGATAAAAAGCACGAGCGGTCATGCTGTTACCGTCCCGATCCCGGGTTTTCTGCGCCTCGCCTTCCGCGCGGCGAGCGCGATTTCGCCAAAGCTGGGCGCCGAATTCGGCCGGCAGATCTTCTTCACGCCGCCGCGTCCCCGCTACAGCCCAACCCAGCGCGAAATCCTGAGCCGGGCGGAGCGGCATGATTTCACCTCCGAAGGGCATAAGGTCGCCGCCTATAGCTGGGGCGACGGGCCGCCCGTGCTGCTCGTGCATGGCTGGGGCGGCCATGCCGGCCATCTGGCCGAATTCGTCGCGCCCATCGTCGCGGCGGGTCATCGGGCCGTCGCCATCGACCTTCCCGCCCATGGCGCATCCGGCGGGCGGCTGAGTTCGATCGTGCATTTCGGCACGGCGATCATCGTCGCGGCGCACCGCTTCGGCCCGCTGCACGGCGTCGTCGCCCATTCGCTCGGCAGCGCCGGGCTGATCCGCGCCATTCTCGGCGGCCTTGCCCCGGGGCGCGTGGTGCTGATCGCCGCGCCCGCGCAATTCCACGATTACTGGGGGCTGTTCCGCCGCAGCCTCGGCGTATCCGACGCCGTATGGGAGCACATGCTCGCCAGTTCGGAGCGCCGGCTCGGTGTGCCCTTCACCGAGATCCACCCCGCCGTCGGCGCGCCGAAGATGACCGCGCCGGCGCTGATCCTGCACGGCCTTGCCGACCCCGTTAGCCCTATCGCGGAAGGCCGGGAGCTTGCCCGTCTCTGGCCCGGCGCCCGGCTGATGGAGCTGGAGGCGGGCCATCTCTCGATCCTGAAGGACGAGCGCGCCATCCGCGCCGCCACGCTGTTCCTGGGCAGCTAATCGGTTGCGAATGCAAATTTCATGATTTGCTTATGACGACAAAGCTCTTGCGTCCTGGCGGAGAAGTTGTTTCCTTCCCTCCCTAACTGCGGAGGACCCCCATGACGCAAGAGCGCCAGCCTGGCTTCGACACGCTCGCCATTCACGCCGGGGCGCAGCCCGATCCCGCGACCGGCGCCCGCATCACGCCGATCTACCAGACCACCTCCTATGTGTTCGACGACGTCGATCACGCGGCGGCTCTGTTCAATCTGGAGACCTTCGGCAATATCTATTCGCGCATCATGAACCCCACGGCGGCGGTTCTGGAAGCGCGTGTCGCCGCGCTCGAAGGCGGCACGGCGGCGCTCGCCGCGGCGTCGGGCCATGGCGCTCAACTGCTGATTTTCCACACGCTTTTGGAGGCGGGCGACGAGTTCATTTCCGCACGCCAGCTCTATGGCGGCTCGATCACCCAGTTCAACCACGCCTTCAAGAAATTCGACTGGAACGTCGTCTGGGCCGACGCCTCCGATCCGGCCAGCTTCGAGCGCGCCGTGACGCCGAAGACCAAAGCCATCTTCATCGAATCAATCGCCAATCCCGGCGGCATCGTCGTCGACATCCCCGCCATCGCCGCCGTGGCGAAGAAGGCCGGCGTGCCGCTCATCGTCGACAACACGCTGGCGACGCCCTATCTCTGCCGCCCCAAGGAGCTCGGCGCAGACATCATCGTGCATTCGCTGACCAAATTCCTCGGCGGCCACGGCAATTCGGTCGGCGGCATCCTGGTCGATTGCGGCACTTTCGATTGGCTGGCCTCGGGCCGCTATCCGGCGCTGTCGGCGCCCTCGCCGTCCTATAACGGCATGGTCATGGCCGAGACTTTCGGCAATTTCGCTTTCGCCATCGCCGCCCGCGTGCTGGCGTTGCGCGATCTCGGCCCGGCCATCGCGCCGCTAAATGCGTTCCTGGTGCTGACCGGCATCGAGACGCTGCCGCTGCGCATGGAGCGGCACTGCTCGAACGCGCTCGCCGTCGCGGAATGGCTGCAAAGCCGCCCGGAGGTGGCTTGGGTGAATTATGCCGGGCTGCCCGAGAACAAGTACCACGCCATGGCGCAGAAGATCTGCCCCAAGGGCGCGGGCGCGGTGTTCACCTTCGGCCTGAAGGGCGGCTTCGAGGCGGGCGTGAAGCTCGTTTCGAATGTGCGGCTGTTCTCGCATCTGGCCAATATCGGCGACACCCGCAGCCTGATCATCCACCCCGCCTCGACCACGCACCGCCAGCTCACCGCGGCGCAGCGGACGGCGGCTGGCGCGGGCGACGACGTTGTGCGCCTCTCGGTCGGCCTGGAAGACAAGGCCGACATCATCGGCGATCTGGAACAGGCACTCGCGGCGAGCTGACCGGGATTGGCTCGCCAACTCCCAGAAAAACGGCGGCGCCCCGTCTATCCCGGCGCGGTGCCGTCGGGGCTGGCGATCACCACGACATAGCCGTCGGGATCGCGCAGCCAGCATTCCCAATGGCTCGGGGCGGGATTGCGGTGCCTGGGCATGACGATCTCGGGCCTAAGCGCCGCGACGCGCTCCATGGCGGCATCGAAATCGTCGACCTCGAACCAGAGCAGCAAGCCGTTGCCATAGGGCTTGTCATTGACGTCGCCGATCGGCCCGTGATGATGTTCGACCTCGAAGCGATGAAGCTGCAGCACCAGCACGCCATTGGCGGTGAGGCGCGCATATTCGGGCCCTTCATGATCGCCCTCCAGCCCGAGCAGATCCTGATACCAGCGGGCGCTGGCGTCGACATCGGTGACGGCGATGAGGGGTTGAGGGCGCATGGCTCAGAATAGGCGCGATGCATCTCTTCCCGCCAGCGTCATTTCGAGCGGCCCCTAATTGGCCGCCTGCAAATCGAGCGCCCAGGTCTCGCCGACGAGATCGTGACCGAAGCTGTGATGCGGGGTGCTGGCGATGTGCCGGAAGCCGGCCTCGGCATAGATCCGGCGCGCTGCCCCGAGACTTTCCTGTGTCCAAAGCTCCAACCGCCCATAGCCCTTCTCGCGCGCAAAGCCGATGCACTCATCGACCAGCCGTCGCCCCAGCCCTGCCCCGCGCGCGGACGGCTCGACATAGAGCAGCCGGAGCTTGGCGACCTGCTCGCTCGCCTCGACCACGAAGACCGAGCCGACGATCTCGCCGCCCCGCTCCGCCACCCGGCACATCTCCCGCTCCGGCTTGAACTCGCGCAGGAATTTCGAGGTGATGTCGAGGATCAGCGCCTCGTAATCGCCGTTCCAGCCATAGTCGCGCGCGTAAAGCAGCGCCTGCCGGTGCACAATCCAACCCATGTCGCCGACCCGGTGCGGCCGCAGTGAGACCTCCGCTGCCTGCTGCTCCGGCCGAAGCATCGCCTCGACCCGGCCGAGCGCGCCCAGCAATTCGGCGCGCGACTCTCCCGGCAGGCGCGCGACCAGACCCTCCGCCGCCTTCTGCGACAGCCCGTCCAGCGCCGCGAATGCCGCCCTGCCCTTCGCCGTCAGCACGAGATGGCTGACCCGCCCGTCCTGCGCCGAGCGCTGCCGCTCGACCAGCGCGTCCTTCTCGAAGCCCGCCAGCATCCGGCTGAGATAGCCCGCATCGAGCCCCAGAGATTTGACCAGATCGCCCGCCGTCAGCCCCTGCTGCGTCGCCAGTTCATACAGCACCCGCGCCTCCGACAGCGACCGCCCGCTGCCGAGCAAGTCGCGGTCGAGCACGCCGATCTGCGCAGTGTAGAAGCGATTGAAATGCCGCAATGCCCCTGCAGCGGCGGTGAGCGATTGAGTCTGCATGGCGAGCCTCCCTTATTTCCGGGAAGTCTCGGAGAGATAGTTGACTGAGTCAACGATTCTCGTCGTGCAAGCGACCGCCTATTTCCCCTCGACGAGCTTATCCGGCACTTTTGCGGGCGCCTCGTCCATCGGCTGGGTGGTGAAGCCGCGCAAGCCGCTCAGCTCCTGCTTGTCGCGCCGGATGTCGAGCGGGCTGATGATATAGGCCGTCAGCAGCTCGGCGAGCGAGCGCAGCGCGTGCATGTGGATGCGCTCATAGCCGTGCGAGGCGTCGATGCCGAAGGTGATCAGCGCGGTGCGCACATCATGCCCCGCGACCTCAGCGGCGGCGGCGTCGGAGCGGTAATGGCGGAAAATATCCTTCTGGAAGCGGATTTCGTGCTCCTCGCAGAGCTTGGCCAGCTTCTTGGTCAGGTGATAGTCGAACGGCCCGGCGCGGTCAGCCATGGCGAGCGTCACGCCGAATTCCGATGAATTCTGCCCCGGGGCCGACGTGCCGTTATCCACCGCGACGATGGACGCCACGTCCTGATGCACCACCGAAGCGCCGCCGATGCCGACCTCCTCGGCGATGGTGAACAGCCAATGCGCATCGACCGGCAAATCCGGCTTGGCGTCGGTCACGGCCTTCAGCGCCGCCAGCATCACCGCAGCGCCGGCCTTGTCGTCGAGATGGCGCGAGATGATGAAGCCATTGTCCAGAAATTCCGGCTGCGGGTCGATGGCGACGAAATCGCCGATCTCGATGCCGAGCCGTCCCGCCTCGCGCCGGTTGCGCGAGAGCGCATCGACGCGCAGCTCGATATGCTCCCAGCCGATGGGCGCGCTATCGACCTCGTCGCCAAAAGTGTGGCCGGACGCCTTCAGCGGCAGGATGGTGCCGCGATAGCTGCCGGCCTCGGTGAACACCGTGACGCGCGCGCCCTCGGCGAAGCGGGCGGACCATGTGCCGATCGGCACGATTTCGAGCCGCCCGTTCTCCTTCACCGCCTTGACCTGCGCGCCGAGCGTATCGAGATGGGCAATCACCGCCCGCGCGCCGCGATGGTCGCGGCCCTTCACCACGGCGCGGATGGCGCCGCGCCGCGTCAGCTCGAACGGCACCTCCATTTTGGCCAGCTCGTCGCAGCATTCGCGCACGATGACGTCGGTGTAGCCGGTGGGGCTCGGAATGGCCAGGAAGCGCCGGAGGCAGGCTTGCAGATAGTCGGTGTCGATGGGCAATCGGGACATGGGGCTCGCTAGAGTTGCGCCTCCTGGTTCTGGCGGACGGCGCGCACGGGGGCGGGGATCGAGAGCGGGAACAGCAGGTCGATGAAGCGTTCGGCGGTCGGCTGCGGCTCGTGATTGGCAAGGCCCGGGCGCTCATTGGCCTCGATGAAGGCGTAACGGTCGAAGCGCGGGTTCTCGACGATGAAGTCGATGCCGGTGACGGGGATGTCGATGGCCCGCGCCGCCGCGATGGCCGCTTCGGCGAGCCTCGGGTGCAACTCGTCGGTGACGTCGTGGATGGTGCCGCCGGTGTGCAGATTGGCGGTTTTGCGGGTTTGCAGCTCGGTCCCGGCGGGCAGGATATCGTCGAGCGAAAAGCCTTCGCGGCCGATGCAGCGCTCGGTCTCGGCATCGATGGGGATGGCCGACTCGCCTTGCGTGGCGGCGGAGCGGCGGCGGCTCTGCGCCTCGATCAGCGCGCGGATCGAGGCGGCACCGTCACCGACGATATGCGGCGGACGGCGGATCGCGGCGGCGACGACGCGGTAATCGATGACGATGAGGCGCAGATCGCTGCCCTCCACCATCTGCTCGATGATGATGCGGCTGGAGAAGGCGCGCGCGGCTTCGGCCGCCTGCCGCACCTCGCCGAGCGTCGTCAGCCCGACGGAGACGCCCTGCCCCTGCTCGCCGCGCGCCGGTTTCACCACCACCGCCGGGTGCGCTTGCAGGAACGCCTCGATCTCTTCGTCGGTCTCGGTGCCGGCCGCGATCTGCATCTGCTCAGGCACGCGGACGCCGGCGCGGGCGACCACCCGGCGCGTCACCGTCTTGTCGTCGCAGATCGAGACCGCGACGCCGCTGGTCAGCTCGGACAGGCTTTCCCTGCAATGCACGCTGCGGCTGCCATGCACCAGCCGAAAGAAGCCGCCCTCGGCGTCGGTGACTTCGACCTGGATGCCGCGCCGCATCGCTTCGTTGACGATGATGGTGGCATAAGGGTTGAGGCTTTCGGCGGGCGAGGCGCCGATGAACAGCCGCTCGTTGATCGGGTTCTTGCGCTTGACGCAGAACAGCGGCACGCGGCGGAAGCCGAGCTTTTCATAGAGCGCGATGGCCTGGCTGTTGTCGTGCAGCACGGACAGGTCCATGTAGCTCGCCGCGCGGGCGCGAAAATGGTCGGCGAGGCGCCGGACCAAGGCCTCGCCGATGCGGGCGTGCTGCGCCTGCGGGTCGACGGCGAGGCACCACAGGCTCGAGCCGCATTCGGGGTCGTCCATGGCGCGGTGATGGTCGACGCCCATTACCGTGCCGATGATCTGGCCGGTTTGCTCATCCTCGGCGACCAGCACCGTGACCGCGCGGCTGCCCCGGTTGGACCAGAAGAATTCCGGCGGCACCGGCACCATGCTGCGGGCGAGATAGATGCGGTTCACCGCGTCGGCATCGGCCTGAGAGACGAGGCGGCGCAGGAAAAAGCCGTGCTCGCGCCGCCGCATCGGCGCCATTTGCATCGTCAGGTCGAGCCGGTAGGTGTGCGAGGGGTCGAGGAACAGCTCGCGCGGCGCGGCGGAGAGCAGCACATGCGGGTCGCTGATGTGGAAGGCGATGTCGCGGCGGTCTGGGCCCTCGGCGCCGAGCGCGTCGGAAAGGGCGCGGGGGTCGGCGAAGGTCTCGCCGAACAGCAGGCGGCCCCAGCCGCAATCGACCATGGCGTTCGGCCTGCCGGCCGCGCCTTCCGCGACGATGCGGCGCCATGGCCGGTAGGCGTGGACCGATTGCGCGCGGAGGCGCCGGGCGCGCTGGCGGCTGGCGGACTTCTTGCGCATCAGCATTGGGCCTCCATTGCGGCGCGAGGTCGGTGCGGCGGCTCAGATGCCATGGGCTTGCAGCCACATTTCCAAAAGCGCGACCTGCCAGAGTTCGGAGCCGCGTAACGGCGTGAGGTGGTCTTTCGGCGCGGCGAACAGCTTTTCCAGATAGGCCGGGCTGAACAGGCCGCGCGCGCGGGCGGCGGGGGATGAGAGCGCATCGCGCGCCATCTCGAGATAGGCGCCGTCGAGATATTTCAGCGCGGGCACCGGGAAATAGCCCTTCGGCCGGTCGATGATTTCGGCGGGCACGACGAGGCGCGCGGCATCCTTCAGCACGCCCTTGCCGCCTTGCGACAGCTTGAGGCCGGGCGGGATGCGGGCGGCCAGTTCCGCCAGCTCGTAATCGAGGAAGGGCACGCGCGCTTCCAGGCCCCAGGCCATGGTCATGTTGTCGACGCGCTTCACGGGATCGTCGACCAGCATCACCGTCGCATCCAGCCGGAGCGCCTTGTCGACGGGCGTCGCCGCGCCGGGCGTCCCGAATTGCTCGGCGATGAAGGCCATGGCCTCGTCGCGGCCGGTGTGCCATTCGGGGGCGAGGTGGGATTGCAGCTGGTCGAGATTGCGGTCGCAGAAGACGCGGGCGTAATCGGCGGCGGGGTCGGCCGAGTCGAGCAGCGGCGGATACCAGTGATAGCCGCCAAAAACCTCGTCCGCGCCCTGGCCGGACTGCACCACCTTGATATGCTTGGAGACCTCCTGCGACAGCAGGTAGAAGCCGACATTGTCGTAGGAGACCATCGGCTCCGACATCGCCGCGATGGCGCCGGGCAGCGCCCCGATCAGGCGCGCGGAGGGCACGAAGATCTTGTGATGGTCGGTGCCGAAGCGCTCGGCGATCAGGTCGGAATAGACGAATTCGTCGCCCTTCTCGCCATGCGCCTCCTCGAAGCCGACGGAGAAGGTCATCAGGCCCGTTTGCCCCATCTCGGCGAGCAATCCGACGATCAGGCTGGAATCGACGCCACCCGACAGCAGCACGCCGACCGGCACATCGGCCACCATCCGGCGCGCCACGGCCTTGCGCAGCTCCGACAGCACCATGTCGCGCCATTCCTCGGCGCTGCGTTCGAGATCGCCTTCGTGGCGCTCGGCGCGCAGTTCCCAGAAACGGGTTTCGCTGGAGGAGCCATCCGGCTCGATGACCCGGATCGTCGCCGGGGGTAGCTTGCGGACGCCGTTCAAAATGGTGCGTGGCGGCGGCACGACGGCGTGGAAGCTCATGTAATGAGCGAGTGCGACCCTATCGATCGAAGTGTCCACGTCACCGGCCGCGAGGATCGCCGGAAGCGTCGAGGCGAAGCGCAGCCGGCCGGGCGTCTCGGACAGATAGAGCGGCTTGATGCCGAACCGGTCGCGGGCGAGCACGACGCGGCCGGTGTCGCGCTCATGGATGGCGAAGGCGAACATGCCGTTGAAGCGCTCGACGCAGGACGGGCCCCAGGCGTGATAGGCCTTGAGGATGACCTCGGTGTCGCCGGTGGAGAAGAAGCGGTAGCCCTTGCCGATCAGCTCATGCCGCAGCTTCGGGTAGTTGTAGATGCAGCCATTGAAGGCGATGTCGAGGCCCAGCTCGGGGTCGGACATCGGCTGCGCGGCCTTCTCGCTGAGATCGACGATTTTCAACCTGCGGTGGCCGAGGCCGACGCCGTTGTGGATGATCTCTCCGGCCCCGTCCGGCCCGCGCGGCGACATGGCGTGCATCATCCGGGCGATGGCCGCCGCATCGGCCTCCTCCCCGGAATATTTCAGCTCGCCGCAGATTCCGCACATGCCGTGCGTTTGTCCTCATGTTTCCGTGTGTTGGAAGGTTAAACCGGGCAGGCCAAGCCGAGTTCCGCAAGCTGCGGCGCTGCGGCGCCTGGCATATTGACATGCGCCCGCATTGGTCCTTGTGTCATAATCGAGGAAACAAGGTTTTCAACGATGCCAGACAACGCGCCGCAAGATCATGCGCCGGCCGCAAAATTGCCTTTCCAGATCACCATTTGCGGGATCGAGGAGCTCTCCTGCCACGCCGAAGGCAAGGTCAGCCACGTGCTGTCCATCCTCGACCCGGATCATGTCGAGCCCGAAGCCTTCGGCGCCTATGGCGAGCACGCCAAGCTGGAGTTGCGCTTCAAGGACGAAATCGAGGATTTCCCCGGCGCCGATGCGCCGCAGCTCCAGCATGTCGAGCAGGTCCTGACCTTCGGCCGCGACATCCTGCGCGACCCCGAAGCGCTGCGCCATTTGCTGGTGCATTGCCACATGGGCATTTCGCGCTCGACCGCCGCCATGACCTTGCTGCTTGCGGAGGCGCAGCCCGCAACCTCCGCGCGCGACGTGCTGCATCAGGTGCTCGGCATCCGCGAACGGGCCTGGCCGAATCTGCGCATGCTCACTCTGGGCGAGGAACTGCTCGGCCGGCCAGGACAGTTTTCCAGCGCGGTCGGCGAGATCTACCGCTACCAGCTCGACCGCCGCCCGCAATTGCGCAATTTCTTCATGGACATAGGCCGCGCGCGCGAAGTCGTGCTGGCGGAGAATTGGACATAGCACGGTTGCTCGGCTTGCCGGCCGTGCGGGTGTTTATAAGGCGGAAAGTGCGCCGGGATCGCTTGGATGGGCGGCCGAAGCACCGTATATCGCGTGCAACCTCCGGCTGTTTTCATCCCCGGCACCCGAACCCCCGCAGGAGCTCGCACACCCATGGTCTGGCCATTGAGACGACCGCCGCGCATCGTCTTCGTGCATATCGGCAAGACGGCGGGAAGCTGGGTGCACAGGCAGATCAAGCGCCGCTACCGGCGCTCGGAAATCTGTCCCCTGGAGCAGGAGGAGCAGTTTCCCGATGATGTCGGCAAGCTCGATAATTACAGGCTGATCAAGGCCCATTTCGGCCATGCCTACGCCTCGAGAATCGATGCGGCGATGATTACCGTCCTGCGCGATCCGCTGGAGCGGGTGGTCTCCGTCTATTATTATCTGCGCGAATTTCCGCTCACCCAGGGCGGCCACGGGCTGGCCAAGGGCCTGTCGTTCCGCGAATTTATCTTCTCGGACCACCCGGCCATCCGCCAGGCAATCGAGAACACCCAGACCTGGCAGATCGCGGCAAGCCATCATGACAGGACGCGCGCCGCCCTTCACGACATGCCGGGAGACCGCCTTTTGGCGCGGGCGAAGGCGAATCTGGCGGATTTTGCGGCGGTCGGCGTCACGGAGGACTTTCCGGCCTTCGCCAAGCTCCTGCGCCGGAAACTCGCCATTAAGATCGACCCGCGCGGCAAGCCGTCAAACGTGACACAATCGCGGCCCAAGCTTGACGATCTGTCGAGCCTCGAGATTGACCGGATCATGCAGCTCACCGAGCTCGACCGTCAGCTCTACGATTATGTGCGCGCGTCGCAGGACAATGCCGTGCCCCTCTGTAACTGAACGCTTTACCCAAAAATACCCTTGAAAACTGGCCATTCCCAGACCGGCCCGAACAGTTGGCCGACCGCCGCGACGCCGCCGATCACCAGCGACAGATAGGCGACGAAGCTCGTCCGCCCCTGCTTCTGCCCGATCTGATAGATAATATCGTTCTGCTCGGCGAGCTTGGCGGCGATGCGCTCCGCGATCAGTTCGGCGGCGGCACTGTTGGTCTGCATCGCGGCGTTGGCGAGGCTGCGCTCATGCTGCTGGCGGACGAATTCCTCGTGGCGGCGCTGCGCTGCATTGTCGATGCTCATCGGAAACCTCCCTTGCCGAGCCCGGACCCCAAATTCCTTGCGCTTTTTATACTGCCCATGGGCCGAGATAAAGACGCCCGCCGCGGAATTTCCGATGCAGTCTCCGTAGGCCTCGCGTAAGGCTGCGCCGCTATTGCCTGCGCCAACATCGCGCGGGACTGCCCGATCCGCCATAGCAACGCGCCCGGCGGCGAAGCGCGAGCTTTCACGCTGTTACACCCGATGAGGCCTTCACAGAACCGCAACAGAGATATAGTATCCCAGACCATACGACGTCGTGCGAGCGTCTCTGCATAGGCCAACGGGTTCAACCGTCAGGAAAGGCAGACGTGACCGCCCTAGCACACGCATCCTCTCCGCCGGAGGCGTTTCCGGCGCTCGTTCTCAACGCCGATTACCGGCCGCTCAGCTATTATCCGCTCTCGCTTTGGGGGTGGCAGGACACCGTCAAAGCGGTGTTTCTCGACCGCGTGAACATCGTTTCCCATTACGACAAGGCCGTGCGCAGCCCGACCTTCGAAATGAAGCTGCCGAGCGTCGTGTCGTTGAAGGTCTTCGTGAAACCGGCGCTGTATCCGGCCTTCACGCGGTTCAACGTGTTCTTGCGCGACCGCTTTAGCTGCCAATATTGCGGCGATCCGCATGACCTCACTTTCGACCATCTCATCCCCCGCTCGCGCGGCGGACTGACCCGGTGGGATAATGTTGTCACGGCCTGCGCGCCATGCAATCTGAAGAAGGGCGGCGACATGCCCAAAAAGGCGAAGATGTGGCCCTATCAGACGCCCTATCGCCCGACCGTCCACGAGCTGCATCGCAATGGCCGGCTGTTCCCGCCGAACTATCTGCATGAAAGCTGGATGGACTATCTCTATTGGGACACCGAGCTGGAGCCGTAGTCTCTTCCCACGGACTATTTTCTCTTGTCATTCCCGCGAAGGCGGTATGGCGGCACAAAAAAACGGGCGCCCACCAGGAGCGCCCGTTCGAATTTTTACGCGATCGCAAACACCCGATGCGGCAGGCGATACGCTACTCTTCGAACGCCCGGCAAATTTCCTCGGCAACACGCATTACAAGACCGGCCGCTCCACTCGACGCCACGCTACGCAACCGACGCAATACCAACCGACGCAACGCGACAAACGCAACTGAACGCCACTCGACTCAACCAACGCAACTCTACGCAACAACGCAACGCCTCAACTCGGGGGCTCGCGGGACGGCCGGCTAGAACCGGCCAGCCCTGACTTCGGCCAGTGGCGCGATCTCGCGGAAGAGCGGCAATTCGGGCTGAATACGGTTTTCCGCACGCGGGGAATGCAATGCGGCGTCGAAATTGAGGGATTCCGTCGCCATGAATTCAGCCTGCTTCATTCGCTTTTCCGCAACTGACCGCAGGATCCCATTGGCCAGATTGCCCAATTGCTTCCAATCGGACGGGTACTCGTGCTCCACTTGACGCTCCACTGTTACTGACGCTGTTAACGGGTTTTTTACCTCTTATGATTCATGCCTACACCGATTCGCGTGAACGAGGCATGAAATAGCAACAGTCAACCCGCAATCTTTACCCCCTGTGGATTTCCTTAATTCTGTTACGAAAATGACTCAGTTGACCTCTATGCCCCGACCGACCAGCTTTTCGCGCAAGCCTGCAATATCCTTCTCTATCACCGGCAGCACCTTTTCGCGTAGTGCCGCCGTGTCCTTCAGCCAGTTGCTGGCCGCCTCGATCGCCGTCCCCTGCCCGATCGCCAGCGCCTTTGCATAATTGCCGGACTTATCGTAATAGCGCCGCACGCCGGTCAGCACTTCGGAGGGGATCTGGAAGGTGGTGCTCTGCTCCTTCATCGTCTCCCAGACATAGCTCTGCAGCTTGAAGATTTCCGGGTCCGAATTTTTGAAGCGCCAGCCGTTCTCAGCCATGTTCTTGGAGATTTCGTCGGCCTGGGCGAGATTGTCCTTCAGCTCGTCGAGCAGCGCGCGGCGCATGAAATAGCTCTCGCGCTCGGTGCGCACGGTCTCGAAATCGAGTGCGGTCTTGTAGCCGGCCTGCGCGGCCAGATAGACGCCGAGCACCGTCGACAGCACGATGACGGCATTTGACACCCAGAATTCCAGATTGCCCTGTTCGCGCACCTTGAAGATGCGCAGCACACGCGGTACGGCCATGGCATTTCCCCCATCGAAACTGCACGCAGAATTACGATGCCCTGCGTTTAGCGTTCCGTGGCGGGAAAATAAAGCGGGGTGATGACTTGGCTCATTTTGCAGTCTTGCTCAACCCGGCGAGCGCCGTGTCGATGCTGCTGAAGGACGGCCAAATCCGGCGCGCGATATAGCCAAGCGAAAAGGTGATCGTTACGACGAAAAGCAGCGCAATGGCGAAATCCCGCCAGAGCTCGGAGTTGCTCCAATCGTAACCGTGATCCGTGATGGCCCTCCTGATGGCGACCAGCGAGAGCGCATGGAGCAAAGCTTGCCGTTGAACGCCCATTCGCCTCCCGCAGAGCGGCGGGGCCTTTCGAGGCCCGGCGCAGCCCGGCCCGCCAATAGGCCTGCATCAGGCCGAAGAAGATAAGGAATGCCAGGGAGACGGTGAAAAGAAAACGGATAAAGGCGTCCTGAACCATAGCGCGCCCCTGCTTTGTCGCTTCAAGGCAGACTGCAAACCTTGATTTCGCAAGAGCCTATGCGGGCGACCAGCCCGGGGGCGCCATTTCGAAGCCGGAGAACTCGAAGCCAGGCGCCACGGTGCAGCCGACCAGCGTCCACTCGCCGAGGCTCCGCGCACTCTGCCAGACGCCCTCAGGTATGACAGCCTGGGGACGCTCGCCCGCCGCCAGATCACTGCCGAGCCGGATAGGCTCCGCGCCCGGCATGGACAGCTCCAGTGGCGCGCCGGCGTAGAAATGCCAGGTCTCGGTGGCGTCGACCCGGTGCCAATGCGATCGCTCGCCCTTCCTCAGCAGAAAATAAATCGCCGTCGAAACCGAACGCCCCTCGGCTTGGCGGGTGTCGCGAAAGGTCTCGCGAAAATGGCCGCCCTCGGGATGCGGCTGAAGTCCTAAAAGGCGAATTATGTCTTCGGCATTTTGCATTTAGCTTACCTCGAATCTGTTCCACTGGAGCATGACTCCAACATCCTCGCGCCGCAACTAACCAGCGCGCGAGCGCCGCTTGACTTCGCCCCAGGCCAGGCGTACGCCCGTCTTGGGCCACTCCTCCCCAACGAGGAGCAACTATCTGAAAGGGTAGATCCACATGACCACTTCCGAGCCGGCCGCGCGCCCGCGCGTGCCGCATTTCTCGTCCGGCCCCTGCGCCAAGCGCCCGGGCTACGCCCTCGACAATCTTAAGACCGCCGTGCTCGGCCGCTCGCATCGCGCCAAGGAAGGCAAGGCCAAGCTCAAGCTCGCCATCGACAAGACACGCGCGATCCTGGGCATCCCGCAGGACTATCTGATCGGCATCACCCCCGCCTCCGATACCGGCGCTTTCGAGATGGCGATGTGGTCGCTACTCGGCGCGCGCGGCGTCGACGTGCTCGCCTGGGAAAGTTTTGGCGAGGGCTGGGTCTCCGACGTCCTGAAGGAGCTGAAGCTCGAGGACGCCCGCAAGATCGCCGCGTCCTATGGCGAGCTGCCCGACCTGACCCAGGTCAATTTCGCCCGCGACGTCGTCTTCACCTGGAACGGCACCACCTCCGGCGTGCGCGTGCCGAACGGCGACTGGATCCCCGCCAATCGCGAGGGGCTGACGCTGTGCGACGCCACCTCCGCCGCCTTCGCCCAGGATCTGGCCTGGGACAAGCTCGACGTCACTACCTTCTCCTGGCAGAAGGTACTCGGCGGCGAGGCCCAGCACGGCATGATCGTGCTCAGCCCGCGCGCTGTGGAACGGCTCGAGAGCTACACGCCCGCCTGGCCAATGCCGAAACTCTTCCGTCTGGTGAAGAAGGGCAAGATCGACCGCGAGTTCTTCGAGGGCGCCACGATCAACACGCCGTCCATGCTCTGCGTGGAGGATTATCTCGACGCGCTCTCCTGGGCCGAAAGCATCGGCGGCCTGCCGGCTTTGTTCGCCCGCGCCGACGCCAATGCCAAAGTGCTCGCCGACTGGGTTGAGCGCACCCCCTGGATCGCCTTCCTCGCCGACAAGGCGGCCATCCGCTCCAACACCTCGGTCTGCCTGAAGATCGTCGATCCGCAAGTTGCCTCCGCGCCGGCCGAAGCGCAGGCCGCCGTCGCCAAGCAGATCGCCTCGACCTTGGACAAGCTGGGCGTCGCCTATGACATCGGCTCCTATCGCGACGCGCCTGCGGGTCTGCGCATCTGGGCTGGCGCCACGGTCGAGACATCCGATCTCCAGGCGCTGCTGCCCTGGCTCGACTGGGCCTTCAGCAATGTCAAAGCCTCGGCGCTGAAAGCGGCCTGAGCCCGCTGATCCTGCGGCGGACGCCTTTGCCTGCGTCCGCCGATCCAGCCCATTCCACGAATTTTTCGATCAGGAGATCGACATGGCGCCTCGCGTTCTCATCGCTGACAGCCTTTCGCCGCTGGCCAAGCAGGTTTTCGCCGACCGCGGCATCGAGACCGAAACCAGGACCGGCCTCGACAAGGACGAACTCGCCGCCATCATCGGCGATTATGACGGGCTCGCCGTGCGCTCGGCGACCAAGGTGACGGAAAAGGTGCTCGGCAAGGCCAATGGCCGGCTGCGCGTCATCGGAAGGGCGGGCATCGGCGTCGACAATATCGACGTGCCCGCCGCGACCGCCAAGGGCATCATCGTGATGAACACGCCCTTCGGCAATTCCATCACCACCGCCGAGCACACCATCGCGCTGCTGATGGCGCTCGCCCGCCAGCTCCCCGAGGCCGACCGCTCCACCCAAGCCGGCAAATGGGAGAAGACCAGATTCATGGGCGTCGAGGTGACGGCCAAAACGCTCGGCGTCATCGGCTGCGGCAATATCGGCTCGATCGTGGCCAATCGCGCGCGCGGCCTTGCCATGAAGGTCATCGCCTTCGATCCGTTCCTGACGCCGGAGCGGGCGAGCGAACTGGGCGTGGAAAAGGTCGAGCTGGACGAGCTGTTCCGCCGCGCCGATTTCATCACCCTGCACACGCCGATGACGGAAAAGACCAAAAGCATCATCAACGCCGCCGCCTTCGCCAAGATGAAGAAGGGCGTGCGCATCCTGAATTGCGCGCGCGGCGGTCTGGTGGTCGAGGGCGACCTGGCCGAGGCGATCAAGTCGGGCCGCGTCGCCGGGGCCGCGCTCGACGTATTCGAGACCGAGCCGGCCAAGGAGAACCCGCTGTTCGGCCTGCCCAACGTCATCTGCACGCCGCATCTGGGCGCATCGACCAATGAGGCGCAGGAGAATGTCGCGGTGCAGGTCGCCGAGCAGATGGCGGATTACCTGCTGAACGGGGCGATCTCCAACGCGGTCAACTTCCCCTCGATCACCGCCGAAGAAGCGCCGCGACTGCAACCCTTCGTCAAGCTGGCCGAACAGCTCGGCTCCTTCGCCGGGCAGCTCACCGAGTCCGGGCTGAAGCAGATCCGCCTCGAATATGCGGGCGAGATCGGCGAGATGAACACCAAGGCGCTGACCGCCGCCGCGCTGAACGGGGTGCTGAAGCCCTTGCTGCAGGACGTGAACATGGTCAGCGCGCCGGTGATCGCCCGCCAGCGCGGCATCATGGTCGAGGAGGTTCGCCGCGATCAGGAAGGCGCCTATGAGACCTATATGCGCGTCACGCTGAAGACCGAAGGCCGCGCGCGCTCGGTCGCCGGCACCGTGTTTTCCGATCACCGCCCACGCCTGATCCAGATCGAGGGCATCAACCTGGAAGCCGAGCTCACGCCGCACATGCTCTACACCGAGAACGCCGACAAGCCGGGCTATATTGGCGCCATCGGCACCGTGCTTGGCGCGGCCGGCGTCAACATCGCGACCTTCACGCTCGGCCGCGAGGATGCGGGCGGCAAGGCGATTGCGTTGCTGGGCGTCGATGAAAAGATCAGCGACGCGGTGCTCGAGACGGTGCGCGGCCTGCCGAATGTGATGCTGGCGAGCCGGTTGCGCTTTTAGGCCGGCGCGACGAGCCGGGCGGCCTCAGAATCGACGCGAGCCGGTTCAGCGAAATTTGCGCCGGTGCAGTGACTTGCGGTATAGCGGGCGCAGACTGCGGTCCTCGCCGGCCCTGAAGCCGCGCGCGGGGCCGACCTTGCGCGCCGGCGCCTTGAGACAAAGATAACACGCTGCTTACGAGGCGAGGCCGCCGATCCCGCCGCCGACAGGAGAAACCCGATGCCGCAATACCGCTCCCGCACCTCCACCCATGGCCGCAACATGGCCGGCGCCCGCGGCCTCTGGCGCGCCACGGGCATGAAGGACGGCGATTTCGGCAAGCCGATCATCGCGATCGCCAACTCCTTCACCCAGTTCGTGCCCGGCCATGTGCATCTGCAAAACCTCGGCCAGATGGTGGCGCGTGAAGTCGAGCGGGCGGGGGCCGTGGCCAAGGAATTCAACACCATCGCGGTCGATGACGGCATCGCCATGGGCCATGACGGGATGCTCTATTCGCTGCCCTCGCGCGAGCATATCGCCGACGCGGTCGAATATATGTGTAACGCCCATTGCGCCGACGCCATGGTGTGCATCTCCAATTGCGACAAGATCACCCCCGGCATGTTGATGGCGGCGATGCGGCTCAACATCCCGGCGATCTTCGTCTCCGGCGGCCCGATGGAGGCCGGCAAGGTCATCCTCGAGGACGGGACGCAAAAAAAGGCCGACCTGATCGACGCCATGGTCCAGGCCGCCAATCCCAGCACATCCGACGAGGACGTGGCGAAATACGAGCGATCCGCCTGCCCGACCTGCGGCTCCTGCTCCGGCATGTTCACCGCCAATTCGATGAACTGCCTCGCCGAGGCGCTGGGCCTCGCCCTGCCGGGCAACGGCTCGGTGCTGGCGACGCACGCCTTCCGTAAGGAGCTGTTCCTCGAGGCCGGCCGCACCATCGTCGATCTGGCGCGCCGCTGGTACGAGCAGGACGACGCGACGGCCACCCCGCGCGGCATCGCCGATTTCCGAACCTTCGAGAACGCCATGACGCTCGACATCGCCATGGGCGGCTCGACCAACACGGTGCTGCATCTGCTGGCGATGGCGCGCGAGGGCGAGGTGCCCTTCACCATGGCCGATATCGACCGGCTCAGCCGCAAGGTGCCGCATCTGTCCAAGCTCGCCCCTTCGACATCCGTCTATCACATGGAGGATGTGCATCGGGCCGGCGGCATCATGGGGCTGATGGGCGAGCTCGACCGCCTGGGCCTGCTCCACCGCGACCGCCCGACCGTTCATGCCCAAACCATCGGCGATGCCATCGACCGCTGGGACATCATGCGCTCCCCCGCTGCCGATGTGCAGCGCTTCTACCGCGCCGCGCCGGGCGGCGTGCGCACGACGGAAGCCTTCTCGACCGACCGCCTGTGGGACACGCTCGACACAGACCGCGAAGGCGGCTGCATCCGCGACGGCGCCCACGCCTATAGCCAGGATGGTGGGCTTGCGGTTCTTTACGGCAACATCGCCCCTGGGGGCTGCATCGTGAAGACGGCCGGCGTGCCGGAGAACTGCCTCACATTCAACGGGACGGCGCGGATCTTCGAGAGCCAGGATTCGGCGGTGAAGGCGATTTTGGGCAGGAAGGTGCGGGCCGGGGACGTGGTGGTGATCCGCTATGAAGGGCCGCGCGGCGGGCCGGGGATGCAGGAAATGCTCTATCCCACCAGCTACATCAAGAGCATGGGCCTCGGCCAGAAATGCGCGCTGATCACCGACGGGCGCTTCTCCGGTGGCTCCTCCGGCCTCAGCATCGGCCATATCTCGCCCGAGGCGGCGACCGGCGGCACCATCGGCCTCATCGAGGAAGGCGACATCATCGAAATCGACATCCCGACCCGCAAGCTGCATCTGGCCGTCGACGAGGCGACGCTTACGGCACGGCGCTCGGCGATGGAGGCGCGCGGCGCCGCGGCCTGGAAGCCGACCGAGAAGCGCGAGCGCTTCGTCTCAACGGCGCTGCGGGCCTATGCGGCTTTCGCCCTCTCCGCCTCCGAAGGCGCCGCCCGCGACGTCGACCAGTTCGAGCGGCGGGGCTAGGAGTTAAGCTGGGCCGTCACGAGGCCGCCAACGCTTAGGCCGGATCGGCGCGCTAAATATCGGCGTCGCCGAGGCCGGCGAGGCGGAGCACTTCATCGGCTGCGGCAGCGGGCAATTTCTGCCCAGACCGGACCTCCGCCTCCAGCGCCTGCATCCGGCCCCTGATCCCGGCATCGCTCCGGATCAGGCCGCGCAGCCGGTCCTGGATCAGGTCATGCATCCAGGCCACCGCCTGCTCCCGGCGCTTCGCCGCGAAGGCGCCCGAGCCCTGCATGATCTGGCGATGGCGGGCGATCGCGGCCCACAGCTCGTCGAGGCCCTTGTTCTCAAGCCCCGAGATCGTCACGGCCTGCGGCTGCCAATCTCCATCGCGGCTGGTCAGGATGTGCAGCGCGGCGCGGTAGTCGGCGGCCGTGGCGCTGGCGCGTGTCGCGAACTCGCCATCCGCCTTGTTGATGGCGATCATGTCGGCGAGTTCGATCAAACCCTTCTTGAGGCCCTGCAATTCGTCGCCGGCGCCCGGCAGCAGCAGCACCAGGAAGAAATCCACCATGCCCGCCACCGCGCTCTCGGACTGGCCGACGCCGACCGTCTCGACCAGCACGACGTCGAAGCCGGCGGCCTCGCAGAGCAGCATCGTCTCGCGCGTGGTGCGCGTCACCCCGCCGAGCGTCTTGCCGGCGGGCGACGGGCGGACGAAGGCGTTCGGATCGATCGCCAGCCGCGCCATGCGGGTCTTGTCGCCGAGAATCGAGCCGCCGGTGCGGTTCGAGGTCGGATCGACGGCCAGCACCGCGACGCGATGCCCTGCCGCCGTCAGATTGGTGCCGAACTGGTCGATGAAGGTGGATTTGCCGACGCCCGGCAGTCCCGTCACGCCGATGCGGTAGGCGGCGCCCGTCCTGCCATGGAGCTTTTGCAAAAGCTCATCCGCCAGCCGCCGGTGATCGGGGCGCAGGCTTTCGACCAGGGTAATGGCGCGGCCGAGCGCGGCCCGCTCGCCTCTCGCCACCCCTTGCGCAAGCGCCGCGACATCGATCGATGTCGATGGCGCTTGGCTGTCGCTGTCGGATGTGGCGGGCATGGGCGACGGCAGCTTCCGGCGAAGGTCGAGGCGAGGCCATTTGCGCCGCGCAGCTGCACAATAGCTCGCAAAAATGGAAAAACGCCAGCGCGCCGCGCGAAGGCGGCGGTCAGCGCGGACGGAATAGGCAGGCAAGACGCTGAAAGCTTCGCCCCGCACCCGCCCGGAAGGAAGTCCCGGATTGGACTTGCCCCAAACGGATCAGAACGACGCGAGGCGCGTGGAAAATTACTCCGCCGCCTGGCCTTGCAGCATGTCGAGCTTGGGCGCGGACGCGATCGGGTCCTCGGTGCGGCGCGACTTGCCTTCGAAGAAGGCGCCCTGTTCGATGGCGAGCGACTGGTGGAAAATGTCGCCTTCGACATGCGAGGAGGATTGCAAGGTCACGCGAACGCCGCGGATCGAGCCCATCACCTGGCCGCGCACGACAACGTCCTCGGCGACGATACCGCCGGTGATCTGCGCCTTTTCGCCGACGATCAGCGAGGAGCAATGCACATCGCCCTGGATCTGGCCGTCGACCTGGACCTCGCCCTTGGACAGCACGTTACCGGTGACCGTCAGATCCTCGCCGATGATCGACGGGGCCATCCGGTCGGCGCGGTAGGCGGGGGTCGGCTGCATGGCGGGTCTCGGAGCCATGCCGCCCACGGGCGGCTGCGCCGGCATGGGAGAAGACAATGGGCCAGAGCTCGCCGGTTGGGCGGGGCCACCGACAGCCTTGCTAGTCGTCTTGGTAATCGGCTTCTGCGACTCGAAAGTACTCATTTCGCTCTCTAGCTTTTCTGGCTTCTCTGGCTTTTTGGTAAACATCTGCACCTTCTCCGAAATTCCGATGGGGGGCAGCGCCTCACAGTTCTAAGTCGGCACCAGACGCTTTTCAATGCCCTTTAGGAGCCGTGGGGGCTCCGGCGAAGCCCATGAATCGAAGTGATCTGCGACTGTTGCCCAAAGTCCCCTGAACCGCCAGCCATGGGAAAAACGCATTCGCCAGGTCGCGAGGACGCCGGAGGATCGGTGCCGCGATCGTCTCCAGCCGAGGCAGGGTCGCACCTCCCGAAAGGGGGGACAAGCGAAAATTTCCCCTAGCCTGTGCGAGGCGGCTATGAAGGCTTAGAATGAAGGGGATAGAGCAAGACCCGAGGCGGATTGGATGATCTGGCTCTTACGGCCGCAGCAGCGCGCCGCGCAGGTCCGTCCCCGTGATGGCATCGAGAAGCGCGGCGAGCGGATAGGCGAAGGCGCTCCAGATGCCGAGGCCGGTCTCGGAGCGGATGATGCCGGGGAAGATCTGGAAGCGGTAATAGGCCCAGGCCGCGGCGACGGGGATGATGACCATCACCACCCGCAGCACGGCATGGCGGACCATGCGCGGCGCGATCTGGTCGGCGAGGCGGTAGGCGAGCCCTTCCCAGCTCGACGGCCGTCCGGAGAATTTGAGCGCGTAGCGGGCAATATGCCCGGCAGTGGAGGGACGCCCTTCGGCATTGGTGAAGGCGTCGCGCAGGCGGGAGAGAATGAGCTGGTAGAGCAGCAGCCGGGCAAGCTTGTGCGGCGACACTCGGGTCGAGGCCCAGACCGCCATCACCGGCAGGATCTCGATAATGCCCGTCGCCAGCGTCCACAGGCCGTAGACGCCCGCCGCCAGCAGGATCGAAGTGACCGCCAGCCGCTGCGTTTCCGGATCGCCGATCAACAGGACCGCCAGTTCTGCAATCGCGAACAGCAGCCCGACGATGATCGAGGGGATCAAAATACTCCCGACGCGGGTTTGGATGACGGCATCGACTTCGGCGATGGCGAGGCGCTCGACGACATTTTCTCCGGCCGACAGCGCATCGCGCAAGCCGCCGCGCAACTCCTCGAGGGTCTTCAATACCATGGCGCCGCTCTCCATCTCCCGTGAGACCATAATATGAGAAAGTATTTGGCGAATGCGAACAGATGAACGCATAGCCGTCGCCATCGAAGATCCGGACGATCTGCGCTCGCTGCTGCTCGGCTCGAACGAGGCTGAGCTGGCGTCCTTGCGCGAGGCGCTGAATGTGGCGGCCGGGCTCTCCGTCGACGAGCTGGCGCAGGCCATCGAGAAGCGGATTGCCGCCCTGGCGGCAGGGGAAAACCCGGGCCGCCCGGCGCTTTTGCGCTTGTCCGCCTGGGCCGCGCAGCGTCTCGGCTCGGCCGAAGACCCCCGCACGCTCGGCGCGGCCGACGGGGAAATCCTGCGTTTGTCGCGCGGCGGCGGGACGGATGCGGCTGCGGAATTGCGCTTTCCGGGCGGCGGCGATTCGAATCTGCTGCAAACCGCGATCAAACTGGCGCATTTAAGACAGAGGAAGGCGCGGCGTCTGCGCTGGTGGCGTCCGCTGCTCGACCGGCTGGTCGGCCATCCGCCATCGCAGCCGGCCGCACGGAGTCCCGCAAAGCCGCTGCCGGTCCGGCGCGGCGGCGATGAGGCGGCCGGCGCCTCGCCCTTCGACGACGACGCGCTCTGGGACATGATCCAGGGCGCGGCCGGGCGACTGCCTCTGTCGGTATGGGAAGCCAAATTGAGCGAAGCGCGCAAAGCCATCGGCCGGTTCAACATCATCGTCGCCGGCCGCACCGGCGTCGGCAAGACGACGCTGATCGGCTCCATCTTCGGCCAGGAGGTCGGCAATACGCTGATGGGCCGGCCGAGGACGCGCGGGCGCATCTGGTATCCGCTCACCCCCGGCGAGGCCGACATCCTGCGTCTCTGCGACACCGAGGGGCTGGAAATGGAGCGCTACAAGGAGACGCTCGACGGCCTGAAGCGCGAAATCGAGCAGCGCAATGCCTCGGGCGACCCCTTCGACCACATCCATGTCGCCTGGCTCTGCATCGATGAGCCTTCACTCACCGTGCAGCCCGGCGAGGAGGCGCTGGTCGAGCTGATGAGCCGCGAGGGCATCCCGGTGGTCGTAGTGCTGACCAAGGCCGGCATGGCGCCCGAATTCAAGGACACGGTGCGCAAGCTGCTGCCGGGCGCGGTCGCCGTCGTGCGGGTGCGCGCCGCGCCGATCGCCATGGAGGGGCAGAATTTTGCCCAGATGGGCATCGAGGAGCTGATGCAGGCGACCGAAGCCGCCATCCCGGATTCGGTCGAGGCCGCCTGGCATGTCGCCTCGCGCAACCTCACCGAAATGTTACGGCGCTCCGAGGTGACCATCCGGCGCGCCGCGGCGGCGGCCGGGGCGGCGGGCGCCGCGCCGATCCCGCTGGCCGACGCGGCCGGTGTTTTCGGCGTCCAAGTCGGCATGATCATCGCCGTGAGCCTGAATATGGGCGTGAAGCTGAAGCGCGCCGACCTCCAGGCCATGGCGATGACCCTGATCGGCGCGCTCGGGCTGACGGCGGGCGGACGCTTCATCGCCGGGCAGGTCGCCAAACTTATCCCCGGTCTTGGTACCATTGCGGGCTCCGCCATCACCGGTACAACCGCTGCGGCCTTGACCTATGGGCTCGGGCGGGCTTATCTCGAATATCTGCGCGGCTTCTTCGAACAGCACAAACGCATGCCCGACGCGGATGAACTCGTTTCAGGTTTCCGCATCTTCTGGCAGCGATGGAAAAATAAGCAGGAACTGCCGCCGAAACTTCCGCAAACTTAAGCAATTCTTACAGTCCGGCCAAAAACTGTCCGCTTCACGCGGGCCATGAGAGCGAGCACCCCCATGCCCAAAGCCATGAAAATCGGCTATGACGCGCTGATCGAGGCCGCCAGACGCGAGATCACCGAGCTGGAACCGGAGCAGGTCATGGCCGCCATGGACGGGGGCGGCATCGTCATCATCGACGTGCGCGACATCCGGGAGATCGAGCGCGAGGGGCGCATTCCCGGCTCCTTCCATTGCCCGCGCGGCATGCTGGAATTCTGGATCGACCCGGGCAGTCCCTATTTCAAGCCGGTCTTCGGCGAGCAGAAGCGCTTCGTCTTCCATTGCGCGCTGGACTGGCGCTCGGCGCTGTCGACGCAGACGGCGCAGCGCATGGGGCTAGAAAACGTCGCCCATATGAAGGGCGGCTTCAAGGCCTGGCGCGATGCGGATGGTCCGGTGGAGATGGTTGCGGCGGAAGCCTGAGACGCAGAAAAAGACAGCGCGCGGCAGCCCGCCGGAAGAAGCAAGGAGCGGCGCATGGGTAGGATTCACAGCCGGATTTCGGCGTCGAGCGATGATTTTATCAGCCAGCGCGCGGCTTTTCAGGCGCTGAACGCGGAGCTGATCGCCGCGCTCGCGGCGGCGGCCGAAGGCGGTTCCCAAAACGCACGTGAACGTCATGCCGCGCGCGGAAAGCTCCTGCCGCGCCAGCGCGTCCTGAAACTCATCGACCCCGGCTCGCCCTTCCTCGAATTGTCGCCGCTCGCCGCCTACGGGCTCTACGGCGAGGATGTGCCCGGCGCGGGCCTCATCACCGGCGTCGGCCGCGTCTCGGGGCGCGAATGCGTGATCGTCTGCAATGATGCGACGATCAAGGGCGGCACCTATTACCCGATGACGGTGAAGAAGCATCTGCGCGCCCAGGAGATCGCCGAGGCCAACCGGCTGCCCTGCATCTATCTCGTCGACAGCGGCGGCGCGAATTTGCCCTATCACACCGAAGTCTTTCCGGACCGCGATCATTTCGGCCGCATCTTCTACAATCAGGCGCGCATGTCAGCCGCAGGCATCCCGCAGGTCGCCGTGGTGATGGGCTCCTGCACAGCGGGCGGCGCTTATGTGCCGGCCATGTCCGACGAGACAGTGATCGTGCGCAACCAGGGCACCATCTTCCTCGGCGGCCCGCCCCTGGTGAAGACCGCGACGGGCGAGACGGTGACGGCGGAGGAACTGGGCGGCGCCGATGTCCACACCCGCAAATCCGGCGTCGCCGACCATTATGCCGAGGATGACGAGGACGCGCTTGCCATCGCCCGGCGTATCGTCTCGCATCTCAACCTGCGCAAGACCACCGACCTCGTTTTCGCCGAGCCGCGCCCGCCTGCCTATGACATGGCCGAGCTGGAAGGCATCGTCCCCGCGCGGCTCGCCGTGCAATATGACGTGCGCGAGGTGATCGCCCGGCTGGTCGACGGCTCCGAGCTTGACGAGTTCAAGGCCAATTACGGCACCACCATCGTCACCGGCTTTGCGCATCTGGAAGGCATGCCCGTCGGGGTGATCGCCAATAACGGCATCCTCTATTCGGAATCGGCGCTGAAGGCGGCGCATTTCATCGAGCTGTGCTGCAAGCGGCGTATCCCCCTCCTGTTCTTGCAGAACATCGCCGGCTTTATCGTCGGCCGCTCCTATGAAGCGGGCGGCATCGCCAAGGACGGCGCGAAGATGGTGATGGCCGTCGCCTGCGCGAATGTGCCGAAAGTAACGCTCATCATCGGCGGCTCCTACGGCGCTGGCAATTACGCCATGTGCGGACGCGCCTATGCGCCGCGTTTCCTGTTCTCCTGGCCGAATGCGCGGATCTCGGTGATGGGCGGCGAGCAGGCGTCGAGCGTGCTGGCGACCGTCCGGCGCGAGCGCATCGAGGCCGATGGCGGCGCTTGGGCGGCGGAGGACGAGGAGGCGTTCAAGGCGCCGATCCGCGAGCAGTATGACCGCGAGGGCAGCCCCTATTACGCCACCGCCCGGCTCTGGGACGACGGCATCATCACCCCCATGGAGAGCCGCCGCGTGCTGGCGCTGGCCTTCTCCGCCGCGCTGAACGCGCCCATCCCCGATACGCCCTTCGGTGTCTTCCGTATGTAAATATACGGAGATTTACTCCGGCCCCAACTCACTGTAGCGTCGCGCCGAGTAGTATTAGATATAAGTTTAATAAAATACGATATATTAGCTTGTTTACACAAGATTTGACGAATGCATACTTTGCCGTTACTCTGTCTCATTATGGGGCATTGAAGCGGTGCGTCACCGTTTCCTGAGCACCGCTCCCGCGTCGCGAGCGTGCGTTCCGGCCCGTCCCGGCAGCTTTCATCAAATGGGGTGAACCCATGGGCTTTACCCATGATTCCGGCCTCGTCGCGCTGTCCATTGCCATTGCCATTCTCGGCGCCTTCACGGGGCTGATCGTCACCAGCGGTTTGCGCGGAGCGACGGGTCCGGGCGCCCGGCTTCAGGTCGGGCTGGGCGGCCTCAGCTTCGGCGGCGGCTTTTGGGCCATGCAGATGATCGGCATCCTCGCGGTGATCGCCCCCGTCGAGACCGGCTATTCCCTCGGCATCGCCATGCTCTCGATTCTGATCGGGATGCTATTCACCTCCGCCGCCCTCGCCGTCATGGCAAAGCGCATGTTCGGCCGCTATACGCTGACCGCGAGCGTAATCTTCCTCGGCTCCGGCCTCGAGGTGATGCACATCGTCGGCGTCAGCGGGTTGCGCGGCGCTTTCGTGCTCAGCCTGTGGTGGCCCGCCATCGCGGTCTCGACCGTCATCGCGGGCCAGGTGGCGTTCCTCGTGCTGTGGTTCGCCTTCCGCAATCGCGGCCTGTTGGAAACGGCGGTCGCTTCCATCGCACTGGGTCTCGCGGCGGCCTCAATGCATTTCGCCGGCATGCAGGCGGTCAGCTTCCTGCCGGCGGGCTCGCCGCTCGTGCCGGTCCCGGCCGGCAGCGCGCAGGGCCAGCTCGCCTTCATCATCGCCCTCGTCGCCTACGCCGTTTGCGGCATGAGCATCTTCGCCTTCACCATCCTCACCTTCAAGCGGGGGATGATGCGCCAGCGGCGGCCACAGGTGCGCCTGCTCAGTTGAGGTTGCGCCACTGCTTCTCCGGCATCGGCACCGAGGCGCCGTACGGATCGGCGATCTGGTCGTCCGCCCCGATCAGCTCCGGCCGGTATTCGAAATGCATCGTGTCGAAATGATACCATTTCGCGCCCCAGACGAAGCCGTGCTTCTCGAAGATGGCCGCGATCTCATAGGGGATCTGGTTGCGGTAGACATAGGCGCCGGCCCGTTTCGGCTTGCCCCATTGCCAGTAATCGCCATAGCGGGCGTTGATGTCGATGGCGATACCATAGGCGTGGGCGCTTGACCGGCTGGTCCGGGCGATGTCGCGGCAATTGAAGGTGCCGGCGACCGGCTTGAGAAATTTGATCATCTCGCTCGGCAACGCGTCGAGTTCGTCCGAGACCTGCTTCAGCTTCTCGGCGACGCCATTGGCCGAGGTGATCTGCACGCTCTTGCCGCCATTCTTCGGCAGCCAGGCGACGGACACCAGCTTCTTCTGCACCTCCTTCTTGCGGCAATCGCCATACATCTTCCGCAAAAAGGCCTCGTTACGCGCCCGGCCGGGATCGAAATCCTCCCGCGGGTCCTCCAGCGTGTCGCCGGACGGATAGGGCGGCACGAACATATCCTCCAGGTCGGCGTCGGTGACGCGCTCCTCGGCGGATTTCTCGCGGCCGTCGTCGAAGACCATGCGCGTGCCGTCGCGCCAGATCAGGCTGGCACCGTCATGGCCTTGCAGCGCGTCCGGATAGGCGGCGACGAGCCGGTCGAGCAGGCGGGCGTTGCGCGCGGCCTTCGCGGCCTCGGCGGGGGGAGCGGGCTTTTCGGCAGGCGGTGCGGGCGCGGGTTCCTGAACCGGCTGTTTGGCGGGCTTGGCCTTCGCCTCCTGGAGCTCGGGGCGGCGCTCCTGCAATGCGGGGCTCGCCGGAATCGCCGGTTGCGGCTCGGACGTCTCGGTGGCCTCGGGGACCTCCTCTTTCGGCAGCCGCCCATAATTCTTCCGCACGCTCGGCGCGGCGGCCGGGCGCGGCGCCCGCTCGGGCGGATCCGGGGCGACCCGCTCCGGCCCCAGCGCCGCCGTCACCGCCGGGCCGGACGGCGCAGGTTGCGGCGCATCCTGCTTCACGAAGGCCAGCGCGATCAGCAGCACGAACATCGCGTGCGTCAGCCCCGCCGCGACCCTGTGAATCCGGGCGCGGCGCGAGACGGCGGCCGCAGGCGCCTTGCGCGGCGCGGACGCTTTCGGCGTGACTGAATTCATCGTTTGCGACCCATCGTTCCCCCGTGCGGACGGGCAGCGCCCGCCGCAATCGATAGCCCCCCGCAGGCCGCGCCGGCGGGGACAAAAATCACTCTATCCGAAATGAGTGAGTCGCCGCGTAGTTCCGGCATCGGCGGCCGCCACAATCCGGCCGCCAACTCGAAATGCTTTACGGCAGCATTGTGGCTGATAAAGTAGCGGGGCTTTGACCGGGCTTACGCCGGGAGTATGAAGGACTTAGGGTGTCGCAGAGGAGTGAGCAAGACGGTGCTGCGCTGGGTAGCGCGAGTACACCGGCAACTGGCCTTTCCGGCCAGGCCGGTGAACCGTTCATTGCCAAAACCCTTGGTCAGCCCCACGGATTGAGCCCTCCGAGTCCTGATCCACCACATGTGGTAAATCACACATCGGCGGCCGAACGTGCCGCGCTCGTCTACGGCGCGCTCGACCTCGGCACGAATAATTGCCGCCTGCTCGTCGCCCGGCCGTCGCGGCGAGGGTTCCAGGTTATTGACGCATTTTCGCGCATCATCCGCCTCGGGGAGGGCGTCAGCCAGACCGGCCAGCTCTCCGAAGCGGCCATGGAGCGGACGGTCGAGGCGCTCAAAATTTGCTCGGAAAAGATGCATCGGCGCAATGTCCGCCGGTCAAGGCTGATCGCCACCGAGGCCTGCCGCGCCGCGCAGAACGGCCCGCAATTCGTCCGCCGCGTGCTGGATGAAACCGGGCTTCAGCTCGAAGTCATCGGCCGCGAGACCGAGGCCCGGCTTGCGGTCGCCGGCTGCGCCTCGCTGATCGACCGCAATTGCGACTGGGCGCTGGTCTTCGACATCGGCGGCGGCTCGACGGAGCTGATCTGGCTGGATCTGGGCCGGCTCGGCAAGGGCAACCGGCAGGCTTTCGGCGACCGCGCCAAGGTCCACACCGCGATCGCCGCCTGGACCTCGCTGCAGGTCGGCGTGGTCACCCTGGCGGAAAAATTCGGTGGCCGCATCGTCGATCACTGCATCTTCGAGGCGATGGTCGAGGAGGTGGTGGAGAAATTCACCCCCTTCGAGACGGAATATGCCCTGGCGCGCGACATAGCCAAGGGCAACGCGCATCTGCTCGGCACCTCGGGCACGGTGACGACGATCGCGGGCGTGCATCTGGCGCTGCCCGCCTATAGCCGCAGCAAGGTCGACGGCTGCTGGCTGAGCGACCGCGAAATCCGCAAGGTCAGCGGCCAGCTTCTGGGTCTCAGCTACGAAGCCCGCTCGCTGCAGCCCTGCATCGGCCCCGAGCGCGCCGATCTGGTCCTGGCGGGCTGCGCGATCCTGGAGGCGATCATGCGCCTCTGGCCCTGCCGCCGTCTGCGGGTCGCCGACCGGGGCCTGCGCGAGGGCATCCTGACCAGCCTGATGGCCGAGGACGCCCGCAATAGCGGCAATGGCTGGCCGCGCTGACGCGGGTTTCGCGCTCGGACTTTTCACGCCCCGCCCCACGCGCCATCTTAAGGCCGTCGGACATCATAAACCCCGACGCCCGTTGCCTCGCGGCGGCGGGCGTGATAGCGAGGCCCATGGCCAAATCACCGGGCGGCAAGGGCGGAAAATCGTCCGCCGGCAGCGATCGCGCATTGAAAGTGCGCGTCCTGACGGCGCGCAAGCGCACGCTCTCGTCGACGCGCTGGCTGCAGCGCCAGCTCAACGACCCCTATGTCGTGGCGGCCAAGCGCGACGGCTTCCGCTCGCGCGCGGCCTACAAGCTGATCGAGATCGACGACAAATATAAAATCCTCAAGCCCGGCGACGCCGTGGTCGACCTGGGCGCCGCGCCCGGCGGTTGGTCGCAGGTCGCGGCGACGCGGGTCAAATCGGAGGACGGCAAGGGGCTTGTCGTCGGCATCGACGTCACCGACATAGACGTCATTCCGGGCGTCATCTTCCTCCATGCCGATTTCATGGATGACGGCGCGCCCGGCGCCCTGATCGCCGCGCTCGGCGGCAGGCGGCCGCAATCGGTGCTGTCGGACATGGCGGCGCCCGCGACCGGCCATCGCCATACCGATCATCTGCGCATCATGGGTCTGTGCGAAACGGCGCTGGATTTCGCGGTCGAGGTGCTGGCGCCGGGCGGCACCTTCCTATGCAAGGTGCTGCAGGGCGGGACGGCGCAGGATTTGCTCGACACCATGAAGCGGAATTTTGCCACCGTCCGCCATGTCAAGCCGAAGGCGAGCCGCGCCGATTCCGCCGAACTCTATGTTCTGGCGACGGGTTTTAGAGGAAAAACCGCCGCAACCGGAGAGGGGTAGTCTCCCAGACTATGCAGCGCGGCGCTGAAATGATAGAGAGTCGCGGCAAGCCGCCTTTCTAGGCGTTTGCAATCCCGCGAGAAAGAGTACCTGCACATGGCAAAACTCAGGCTGGGAACCGCCCTGACTTTTGACGACGTTTTGCTGCGCCCGGCCCATTCGGAGGTGCTGCCGACCTCGGTCGACGTGTCGTCCTGGGTCTCGCGCAACATCAAGCTGCATATTCCGATCATTTCCGCCGCCATGGATACCGTCACCGAGGCCCGCCTCGCCATCGCCATGGCTCAGGCCGGCGGCATCGGCGTCATCCACCGCAATCTGGAGCCGGACGAGCAGGCCGAGCATGTCCGCCGCGTAAAGAAATATGAATCCGGCATGGTGGTCGATCCGGTCACCATCGCGCCGCGCGCCACGCTGCGCGAAGCGCTCGACCTGATGAGCCGCCACAGCATTTCCGGCATTCCCGTCGTCAAGCCGCCCGTCAACGGCTCGCGCGAGGGCAAGCTGGTGGGCATTCTCACCAATCGCGACGTGCGCTTCGCCACCAATATGGAGCAGCCCGTCTCCGAATTGATGACCAAGGACAACCTCATCACCGTCACTAAGGGCGTGACCGGCGAGGAGGCGATGCGGCTCCTGCATCAGCACCGGATCGAGAAGCTGATCGTGGTCGATACCGATTATCACTGCATCGGCCTGATCACTGTGAAGGACATCACAAAGGCCCAGCAATATCCCAACGCCTCCAAGGACGAGCAGGGCCGCCTGCTGGTCGCCGCCGCGACGACGGTTGGCGATGTCGGTTTCGAGCGCAGCGAACAGCTCATCGATGCCGGCTGCGACATGCTGGTGGTCGACACCGCGCATGGCCATTCCAACCGCGTGCTGGAGGCGGTCGCGCGCATCAAGCGGCTGTCGAATTCGGTGCAGGTGCTGGCGGGCAACGTCGCGACCGGCGAAGGCGCCAAGGCGCTGATTGATGCAGGGGCCGACGCGGTCAAGATCGGCATCGGGCCGGGCTCGATCTGCACCACGCGCATTGTCGCCGGGGTCGGCGTGCCGCAGCTCACCGCCATCATGGAAGCGGCCGAGGAAGCGCAGAAGGCCGGCGTTCCGGCGATCGCCGATGGCGGCATCAAATTCTCCGGCGACCTCGCCAAGGCGCTGGCGGCCGGCGCCAACTGCGCCATGATCGGTTCGCTGCTGGCCGGAACCGACGAGAGCCCCGGCGAGGTCTATCTCTATCAGGGCCGCTCCTATAAATCCTATCGCGGCATGGGCTCGATCGGCGCCATGGCGCGCGGCTCGGCCGACCGCTATTTCCAGCAGGAGGTCCGTGACACGCTGAAGCTGGTGCCCGAGGGCATCGAGGGGCAGGTGCCGTATAAGGGGCCGGTCGCCAGCGTGCTGCATCAGCTCGTCGGCGGCCTGCGGGCGGCGATGGGCTATACCGGCTCGGCGACCATCGAGGAACTGCATGAGCGCGCCGAGTTCATCCAGATCACCAATGCGGGCCTGCGCGAGAGCCACAGCCACGACGTGACCATCACGAGGGAAAGCCCGAACTATCCGACGAGCAGCTAAGGAGCGGATGGGCGCCGGTTTCCCGGAAAATT
This sequence comes from Rhodomicrobium sp. R_RK_3, assembly GCF_002198715.1. Taxonomy (GTDB): domain Bacteria; phylum Pseudomonadota; class Alphaproteobacteria; order Rhizobiales; family Rhodomicrobiaceae; genus R-RK-3. Next base: position 61,321 of record NZ_MWLK01000006.1, read on the forward strand.
CGTGCGTGAATGCAAGAATCAAAAGCATGATCGATCCTGTATAAGGCGATCATGCTTTTAAGCAGCCGGGCGGGCGTCTGGCCGGATCATCTCTGTCCCGCGCCCGAAAGCCGGCGCAGGGGGAACAGGGGCCATGAAGATTGCAATTCTCTATCCGGTCTTCGCGCAGATCATCCTGACGCTGGTGGTGCTCACGGCGATGGGCCGCGCGCGCTCGGCGGCGTTCCGGGAGCGCCAGGTCAAGCACTCCGACGTCGCGCTCGATTCCTCGCTCTATCCGGAAGATGCCCGGAAGCTGGGCAATTGCTATAGCAACCAGTTCGAGCTGCCGGTCATCTTCTACGTGCTCTGCCTGATCGCGCAGATCACCGCCAATGCCGATTACCTGATGGTGCTGCTGGCCTGGGCTTTCGTCATCTCGCGGGTTCTGCACGCCTATGTCCACACCACCACCAACATCGTCCTGCGGCGCGGCGGCGCTTTCGTCATCGGCTATTTCATCATCATCGCCATGACCGCGCTCCTGCTGCTCCGTCTCCTCTTCCCGAACATTTAAGGCAACATTTCCATGCGCCTCGCAGGGCGGATTTCCGCCGCCATCGACGTTCTCGCCGACAGTTTCGAGCGCCATCGCCCCGCCTCGATGGCGCTTGCCGATTGGGGCCGCGCCCACCGTTTCGCCGGCTCGGGCGACCGCTCTGCCATCGGCACCCTCGTTTATGACGCGCTGCGCAAGCGGGCCTCGCTCGGCTGGCGTATGGGCGACGATTCTCCGCGCGGCCTCGTTCTTGGCGCGCTGCGCCATGTCTGGGGCCTGCCCGCCGAAGAGATCGCCGCTCTGTGCGACGGCTCCGAGCACGCGCCGGCCGCCTTGTCCGACGCGGAGAGGGATCGGCTGAGCGCCGATGCTGAGGCGGCTGGCGACATGCCCGGCTGGATCGCCGCCGACGTGCCGGAATGGCTGTTTCCCGAATTCGAGGCCGCTTTCGGGGCGAATGCCGTCGCCGAAGGCCAGGGCCTCGCCGAACGCGCGCCCATTGACCTGCGCGCCAACACGCTGAAAGCCGACCGGCCCCGCGTGCTGAAGGCGCTCGAGAAATACCGCCCCGCCGCCACCCCGATCTCGCCGCTCGGCATCCGCATCGCCGCGCCCGGCTCGCAGGAAAAGAACCCCAATGTCGAGGCGGAAGCGGCGCACGGCAAAGGCTGGTTCGAGGTCCAGGACGAGGCCTCGCAGATCGCCGTGGCGCTGTCGGGCGCGGGGCCTCGCCTGCAGGTGCTCGATCTCTGCGCCGGTTCCGGCGGCAAGACGCTCGGCATGGCGGCGCTGATGCAGAATACCGGCCAGATCCACGCCTTCGACTCGGACAAGCTTCGCCTGCGGCCGATCTTCGAGCGGCTGAAGCGGGCCGGCGCGCGCAACGTCCAGGTGATCCCGGCGGGCGAGGAAGCCGCGCTCGACGCGCTGACCGGACGGATGGACGTCGTCTTCGCCGACGCCCCCTGCTCCGGCTCCGGCGTCTGGCGCCGCCGCCCCGACGCGAAATGGCGGCTCACTCCGGAGGCGCTGGCGCTGCGCATCGAGGAACAGCGCCGGGTGCTCGAACGCGCCGCCCCCTTGGTGCGGCCGGGCGGACGGCTGGTCTATGCCACCTGTTCGGTGATCGCTGCCGAGAACGGGGCGCAGACGCGCTGGTTCCTGGAGCATTTCCCCGAATTCGCCGAACGGGCGTGGACGGAGGTTTGGAAGGACTCGCCGCTTCCCTCACCGCCCCCCGCCGTAGCCGGAAATAGCGGCGCGGCGTTGCAATTGACGCCGGCCAGCCATGGAACCGATGGCTTCTATATCAGCGTTTTAGAGCGGCGGGCTTAGTTCGGGCGTCAATCGGACACGCATTGTTGAGAATTGGGGCGGTTCCGCCCCAATCTCGCCGTTCTGTCTGTGTTGTGTGGCCCTGCCGCTGGACATAGGGCGGCTGATGTGAAAGACCCATGCCAGTCGGCAGTGTCAATCATGCGTCACACGTTTCTGCCTATGCTCCGCGGCTTCCTGCGGGTGTTTCGCGTTCCGCGACGCACAGGCCTCATCAATAGCGAGAATGAATATGGGTGCAATTAAGACACTTTTGGGGATCGTCATTTTGGCGGCGATCATCGTCTTTGGTTATTGGCTCTATGCGACCTACACGATCGCTTCGGGCGACGACAAGATCTGGGTCGAAGTGAACAGCCGTCTGCCAGAGCCGCTTCGCAAATGGTCCTGCAACGAGGTGAAGAACCGCGTTGCCGCCGCGCAGGCCCCGACCGGCTGCTCCGACGCGTGGAACTGACCTGTCTTACGGGACAGCGGTAAACCCACGGTAAATTTCCAGGCGGGCGCGGCGCGAGCGCTGCATCCGCCCGGGTTCTGCTTTGCTTCGCGCGCCCCGCCTTGACGGAGGCCGGATCTGATGCTACCGGCAGCCATGACGGACAGCATTCTCATCATCGATTTCGGCAGCCAGGTGACGCAGCTTATCGCGCGCCGCGTGCGCGAGGCCGGGGTCTACTCCGAAATCGTTCCCTTCCAGCACGCGGAAAAGGCTTTTGCAGCGCTCAAGCCGAAAGCGGTGATCCTCTCCGGCGGACCGGAATCCGTGCATGAGGAGGGCACGCCGCGCGCGCCGCAAGCCATTTTCGAGGCGGGCGTGCCGGTGCTCGGCATCTGCTACGGCCAGATGCTCATGGCGGCGCAGCTCGGCGGCCAGGTCGAGGGCGGCCATCATCGCGAATTCGGCCGCGCCGATGTCTCGGTGCAAAGCGACAGCCCACTTTTCGAAGGCGTATGGCGACCGGGCGAGAACCATCCGGTGTGGATGAGCCATGGCGACCGCATCACACAAATCCCGGAAGGTTTCGAGGTGGTCGGCGTCTCCGGCAACGCGCCCTTCGCCATCATCGCCGACGATGCGCGCCGCTATTACGGCCTGATGTTCCATCCCGAAGTGGTGCACACGCCCGATGGCGGTCAGTTGCTGTTCAATTTCGTGCGCAAGATCGCCGGCTGTGAAGGCGATTGGACCATGGGCCGCTTCCGCGAGGCGATGATCGCGAAAATCCGCGAGCAAGTCGGCGGCGCCAAGGTGATTTGCGGCCTGTCGGGCGGCGTCGATTCAGCGGTCGCGGCGGTGCTCATCCACGAGGCCATCGGCGAGCAGCTCACCTGCATCTTCGTCGATCATGGCCTGCTGCGGCAGGCCGAGGCCGATGAAGTCGTGTCGTTGTTCCGCGGCGCCTACAATATCCCGCTCGTCCATGTCGATGCTTCCGAGCGCTTTCTCGCCGCCCTCGCCGGCGTCACCGATCCCGAGCGGAAGCGCAAGACCATCGGCGGCCTGTTCATCGACGTCTTCGACGAGGAAGCCTCTAAGCTCGGCGGCGCCGATTTCCTCGCCCAGGGCACGCTTTATCCCGACGTCATCGAAAGCGTCTCCTTCACCGGCGGCCCATCGGTCACCATCAAGTCGCACCACAATGTCGGCGGCCTGCCCGAGCGGATGAAGCTGAAGCTGCTCGAGCCCTTGCGCGAGCTGTTCAAGGACGAGGTCCGCCTGCTCGGCCGCGAACTCGGCCTGCCCGAGCATTTCGTCGGCCGCCATCCTTTCCCTGGCCCGGGCCTTGCCATCCGCATCCCCGGCGAAGTCACCCGCGAGCGCCTGGACATCCTGCGCAAGGCCGACGCCATCTATCTCGACGAGATCCGCAAGGCGGGCCTCTACGACGCGATCTGGCAGGCTTTCGCCGTGCTGCTGCCGGTGCGCACCGTCGGCGTGATGGGCGATGCGCGCACCTATGATTTCGTCTGCGCGCTGCGCGCCGTCACCTCGACCGACGGCATGACCGCCGATTATTTCGGCTTCGGCCACGATTTCCTCGGCCGCGCCGCCACCCGCATCATCAACGAGGTCAAAGGCATCAACCGCGTCGTCTACGACATAACGTCGAAGCCGCCGGGGACGATCGAGTGGGAATGACGCGGCAGAGACCACGCGACAGCAAGACCACCCGGTACCCGTCCGCGGCGATCGGATCGGCGGCAGCCCACGCAAGGGACATCCAGCGTCTATCTCGCTGTGGGCCCCGCCAGTAAAACATGTTCGATGCCGGCGAGAACGCAGTCGAGGCCGCGTTCGAACTCAATCTCGGGAGGCGGATGCGTGGCCTCGCCGACAATCCTTGCCATCATCGGAAAGCGGCCGGTGGCGATCAGCCGTTCCAGATAGGGCCACAAGGCCGCCTGCCACGCCGCCGGATCCAGGCCGCTCTCGCTTTGGGCCCGAAGCTCATTGGCTTCGTTGCGTAAAGCTCCGAGAACATAGGCGTTGACGGTGCCGAGGGCCTGCATGATGGCGTCCATGTCCTTGAACACGCGCGCTTCGGCGAGCGCCGCGTAAGACGCCTCGAGATAGGCAATCGCGTTGGGTCCGAAATGGGGCCTGCCGCCCAGCAGTTCGATGAACCAGGGGTGTTGCCGGGTGGCTTGGCGCATCTGGCGGGCGATGGTCCGGAGCGCCTCGCGCCAGCCCCGTTGTCCCAGCGCGCCGGCCGCCAGCATCTCTCCGTAGACGGCGTCCACCATCAGCTCCAGCAGATCCTCCTTGGTGGATAGATAGCCGTAGAGCCGCATCGTGGTCGCATCAAGGGAAGCCGCGACCTTTCTCAGCGATACGGCAGCCAGTCCTTCCTTGTCGGCGAGCGCGATCGAGCCCCTCGTGATGATCTCGCGGCTCAGCGGAGAGAGGGGGCCTTTCGGCTCGGGTCTCTCCCAAAGCACTCCGGCGATTTCGGCTGATTTGCGGGGATTTCTCATGCAGCGAAGCTAACCGCAGTGCGTATGGTTGACAAGCGACGCATGGAATGCGTACGATGTTATGTGGAAATACAGCGTTATATCCATGAGCGAGAAAATCATCATCGTTGGAGCAGGTGTGGCTGGGCTCAGCCTCGCCATCATGCTCGCGGAACAGAACATCGAAAGCCAGGTTCTGGAAGCAAGGCAGCGTTTCGATGGCCCGACGAGCGGCGTGCGGATATCCGCCGAAGGCGTCAAGCTCCTGAGATTTATGAAGGTGGATGCGATCGGTGAGGAAACGCAGAGACTCGACCTGCGTTTTGGCACTCTGTCCGCCAGCTTTTCCGCCCCTCAGCGCGACGCCACGGCAATCGTGGTCACACGGTTGGCGCTTCATGAGCAACTGATGAAGCGGGCACTCTCCCTGGGGATTCGCGTGGTGACCGGCTTCAACGTTGCGGCCATGAGTGAGTCAGCCCACCGAGTCGAGGTGACATCGGACTCGCGTGAGACGGTGACTGGAACCGTTCTCGTCGGGGCTGATGGAGTGGGCTCAAAGCTCCGACACAGGCTGAACCCGGCGCAGGGTTCAACGAAGACCTATGCCGGGTATCTGGGCGTGGGGTTCATCACCGGGGACGACACCAAAACCGAAATGACGCTGCACAATTATCCTGGTCATCGGGTGGGCATCGCCTCTTGCGGGAAAGTGCACGAGGCGGCGAGGAAGAAAAGCATCTTCATGTGGACGCACATTGCCATGCCCGAAGCGGATGCGAAACTGGCGTCGCGGGCGAGCGTCGAGGCAGAGCTGGCGAGACGAGCAGAACGATGGAGTCCCGAGCTCGGAAGCAAATACAGGCAGTACGCCAAGGATGCGGAAGCCATACTGGCCTACGGTCCCATCTACAATGGGACGCCCCCCGGCCGGTGGTACAGCGACCGAATGATCTTGATCGGGGACGCAGCCCATCCCTATGGACCTGGCGGACAAGGAATCAGCATGGCGCTGAAGGACGCCAAGGCGCTATGCGCTGTCATTGCGTGCGGCTTTGCGGAAGATAACAAAAGGGAATTCCAGCGCAGTCGGGCTCAGGAGTCCCGGACCCTTGGAGAGGCTGCCGAGAAGAGGAACGCCAAAGGCCCACCCTCCACCAAGTGGGGTATACTCGCCGAGGGCCTCACCATGAAGGCCGCGGAAATCTTCACTCGCGGAAGACTAGAGTTCTGAGTCTTGCCGGGCGCATTCAGTTGCGTCACGATTCGTGAGCTCGACGCTCGCCGCCGTTGTCCCCAACGGCGGCGTTGCGCGCATGTCGCCAAAGCGCAGCGCCAGAGTGCGCGGTTTGAGCCAATAGGTGTCGAGCGAACGGACCCGCCGGCCTGCCCTCAAGCCGGCATCGTCTCGAATTTCGGCAGGGCCGGATCGACATGGTCCCAAGCGTGGGCCCGCACGCCGTAAGTCACCGCTTGCGGCGCGTAGCGGCTCGGATCGTCGAGGCTCGCGGCGTGGATGGTGAACAGATCGGGCATGGCCGCGAAGGTCAAATAGACGGGCGACCCGCAGGCGGGACAGAAAGCGCGCGTCTTCACATTGCCGCTGTCGCCGACCATGCCCCAGCGCGCCGCTTCGCCCGCGACCTTCACCTGCGCCCGCGACGGGAAGGTCAGGTAGGATCCATGCCCGGTGCCGCTGGCACGCTGGCAGTCGCGGCACTGGCAGTCGTTCATGAAGATCGGCTCGGCGGCGATTTCATAGCGGATCGCGCCGCAGGCGCAGCCGCCGGTAAAAGGATCGCTCATTCTACTCTCCCTTGATGAAGCGTCTGTGGGTCGGATTGCTGGCCGGGGCGATCGGGTCCGTCTCCGAGTGCCCGGTCAGTCCTGCTCGCCGGCGATGGCGCCGATGCCCGGAATGATCTTCTTCCAGCCATTGCCCATGGTCTCGAGAGCGGACCGGTTTCTCGGCACCACGAAGCCGGCATGCACGAGGCGAAGCCGCGTGCCGTTCGCCGTCCGGGCGAGCGTCCAGGTGACCACCGAATTCAGCAGCGAGCCGTAGCCGGTGTTCCCCTCGTGGCCGCCCTTCCAGCTATAGGCGAGGCGCTCATTCGGGATCACCTCCAGCACCTGGCAATGAATGACGCCGTCCCAGGCGCCGGCGGGTTTGGTCTGGAAGGTGAAGCGCTTGCCCTGCACCGCCTCGAACCCCGCCGGCGCCATCAGCCAGCGGCCGATCAGTTCGCCGGTGGTCAGCGTCTTCCAGATCGTCTCCGGCGCGTGCGGGAAGTCCTCCTCGACCACGATCTCCCTGGTGCCGGACGCGGCGTCTTTCATGGATCGATCTCCTTGAGCAGGGCGCGGAGGCCGGCGAACCGGTCGCGCCAGAAGGCGCCGTAATGACCCATCCAGTCCGCCAAAGGTTCGAGACCTTCGGGCCGGGCGCGGTAATAGACCTTGCGGCCCTCGGGGCGTTCTGAAACCAAACCGGCCTGTTTCAACGACTTCAGATGCTGCGAAATGGCTCCCTGAGTCACGCCGCTCCCCCGGGTCAGCTCGACCACGGTGATCTCGCCGGACTGGATGACCCGCTCGAACACGGCCCGCCGTGTCGGAACGGCAAGCGCCTGGATGACGGCGTCGATGGGAATGGGAGCGGGCATGAAAGATCCAATAGCACCCGCTAATGAATTAGTCAACGCTAATCTATTCTGCCGCTTCCGCATCGGCACCCCTCCGCCTGCCGCGTCCCGCGTGATGACGGGGCAATCGCGGCGGATCGCTACATGCGATGTCACGGGATGAGCAGCAACATGCCCGTTGTCAAACCGATTGGCCGGAAGCGGCCCGGTAAGAACGCACGGCAGCAGGTGGAGGTCGACGATCCGTTCACTGCGGCGCGTTGGAGCGGCAGATTGCCTGGGGACTGCGATGGGACCGGGTTCGAGGGCATTGGCTTGGCGTTATCATCATATGCGTCGCCATGAAGGCGGCCTGAATCTGCCTTCAGCGCTACCCGAGAATCGAATACCTTAAGCATCACAGCGGCGGTTGCGACCACGGGAACTCGGTCACACCGGTTGCGTGCGTCGGCCCCACAGGGCCGTATCAAAAAGGCCAGTCTCTTGCTTGGCCGGTCACGCCGTTAAGGCGTGAATATACGCTCGCGATTGCGCGGACGCATCGTTGTCGGCTCGTCGTCACGGGGCCGGCCTTCCGCTATCCTCAGCCATCGAATCATTCCAGAGGCGCGACGATGACCGCCGATTTGATTTTCCAGGCCGCCAATCTCACCGCTCTCGTCGGCTGGCGCTGCTTGCCTCGCCCTGGTTTCCGCTTGCGGCCGACCGCATCGCGGGACTGGCGCTCCCTTTGTTGCTTTCCCTGGTCTACGGCGCGCTGCTGATCGCGTACTGGCAACCCAGCGACGGCGGCTTCGACACGCTCCCCAATCTGATGCGCCTGTTCCAAGGGCCAGAGGTCGTGCTGGCGGGCTGGCTGCATTACCTCGCCTTCGACATGCTGGTCGGCGCCTGGGAGGTACGCACCGCGCGCGCCGAGCACATCCCGTTCCTCGCCGTGCTGCCCTGCCTCGCATTGACCTTCGTGCTGGGACCGGCCGGTTTTCTAGCCTTCAATCTCCTGCGCGCCGGCCGAGCCCTGGTGGCGCGGCCGGCATGAGTGCCGGATGCGGCGACCGGTCGGCGAGACGGATCCGACTTAAGTCACACCGCCGCCGCCTGTGTCTCGCCGCGATAGGCGTCGATCTGGATGCCGCTCCGCTTGATCACGGCGGGAACTCCGACCGCGAGCGAAAATGGCGGCACATCGTGCAGCACCACGGCATTGGCGCCGATGACACTGCCGCGTCCGATGCGGACCGGGCCGATGATCTTGGCGCCGGCGTGGACGATGACGTCCTCCTCCAGCACGGGACCGCCTTCTAGCGGCCAGCGGCTGCCGAGCAGCACATGCATGCCGATCAGGCAGCGGGCGCCGATTTCGGATTCCTTGGTGACGACGACCGCGAGCGCATTATGGCTGAAATGCACGCTCGGATCGATGTCGGCCTCGGCGGGAATGCGTGCCGCGAACAGCACGCGGATCACGCCGTCGATGATGCGCGAGGGCATTTTGAGGCGATGCCGAAGCAGCCAGCGGGAGAGTTTGTGGAGGCGCAGGAGCGACTGCATGATGGATGTCCCCCGGACGTTTACTGAAGCCGCATGGTCGCGGCATTGCGGCGGGGCGGGGCGGAGCGTTCGGCGCGCACGGGCTGATCGGCGGTCGGCGGCAGGCTGTCCCAGATGCCGCGCGTGTCGTAAAGCACGGCGCCGGCGAGCCGGCTCTCATCGACCTGACGGAAGGCCTCATGATCGACGAGCAGGATCAGCAGGCCCTTCGCCGCGACCGCTTGGTCCAGCTCCTGCAGCCGGACGCCGAGGCCTGTTAGCGTGTCCGGCAAGCGGTCGATGAAGGGCTCGACGACGCCGATGCGGTCGCCATGGATTTCGGCGAGCGTCTCGACGATGGAGAGGGCCGGACTTTCGCGCAGGTCGTCGACATTGGCCTTGAAGGCAAGGCCAAGACAGGAGACGGGGCGATCCGGATGCGCCTCGATCAGCGTGCAGATCTTCTCCAGCACGTAATGGGCCTTGTCGTCATTGACCTCGCGCGCCGTGCGGATGAGCTGGGCTTCGTCCGGACAGGCGTCGACGATGAACCAGGGATCGACAGCGATGCAATGGCCGCCGACGCCGGGACCCGGCTTGAGGATCTCCACGCGCGGATGCAGATTGGCGAGTTCGATCAGCTCCCAGACATTGATGTCGAGCCGGTCGCAAATCATCGACAGCTCGTTGGCGAAGGCGATGTTGGTGTCGCGGAAGGCGTTTTCGGTGAGCTTGACCATTTCGGCGGTGCGGGCGCCGGTCTCGATGCAATTGCCGCGCACGAACAGCTCGTAGAAGCGCCGCGCCTTGGCGGTGCAGTTGGGACTCATGCCGCCGACGCAGCGGTCGTTTTCGACCAGTTCCTTAAGGATGCGGCCGGGCAGCACGCGCTCGGGGCAATAGGCGACGGCGAGATCGGTTTCGCCCGTCCGCCGGCCGCCGAGCGGAAAGGTCAGGTCCGGCCGGCGGTCGGCGAGAAGCTGGCAGATGCGCTCGGTGGTGCCGACCGGCGAGGTCGATTCCAGAATGACGAGGTCGCCGGGTTTCAGATGCGGCGCCAAGGCGTGGGCGGCGGAAAAGACATAGTCGAGCACGGGCTTCTTGCCGCTCGAAAGCGGGGTCGGCACCGCGATCATGAAGACATCGGCGGGCTCCGGCGTCTCGCGCGCGGTGAGACAGCCCGATTGCACGGCGCGGCGGACCTCCTCGGCAAGATCGGTCTCGACGATGTGAATATTGCCGGCGCCGACAGTCGCCACCACGGCGGCGTTGACGTCGACACCGGTGACTTTCAAGCCGCGGCCGGCGATCAGCGCGGCGGTCGGCAGGCCGATATAGCCGAGGCCGAGAATGCAGACTTTGGGGAAATCAGGACGCATGGCGCAATCTCTCAATGGGCGTTGATAAAAGGGATTTGGCTTCGGCTTTCAGGATGTCGCGAATGCGCAAGGCGGCCTTGCCGTCGCCGAAGGGATTATGGGCCCGGCTCATGCGCTGATAATGGGCCGGGTTGTCGAGCAGGCGTGTCGCCTCGTGGACGATCTTCTTGGTGTCGGTGCCGACAAGGATGGCCGTGCCGGCGTCGATGCCTTCCGGGCGCTCCGTGGTGTCGCGCATGACCAGCACCGGCTTGCCGAGCGCGGGCGCCTCTTCCTGGACGCCGCCGCTATCGGTCAGCACCAGATGGCAGCGCGACAGCACGCGCACGAAAGGCACGTAATCGAGCGGCGGCAGCAGGCGGATGCGCGGATGCTGGCCGAGCGCGGTCCGGACCGGTTCCTGCACATTGGGGTTCGGATGAACGGGGAAAAAAATGAAGCAGTCCTCCCGCTGCGCGAGTTGCTTGACGGCGGTCAGGATGCGCTGGATGCCGCCGTCGAAATTCTCGCGGCGATGCGAGGTGACGAGGATGAGGCGCCGGTCGTCGCCCGCCTCGAGCAGCGGCCCGTCGATCGCGTCATGCACCCAGCCGTAGCTCTCGGTACGCTGCTTGACGTCGAGCAGCGCGTCGATGACGGTGTTGCCGGTGACGAAGATGCGGTCGCGCGGCAGGTTCTCGCGCATCAGCGCCTCGGCGGCGCGGCGGGTGGGGGCGAAATGCAGCGAAGCGATCGAGCCGACCACCTTGCGGTTCATTTCCTCCGGCCAGGGGGAATAGATATCGCCCGAGCGCAAGCCGGCCTCGACGTGATCGACGGGAATGCGCCGGTAGAAGGCGGACATGGCGCCCGCCATGGCGGTGGTGGTGTCGCCCTGGACCATGACCCGGTCGGGCCGGCAATCGTCGATGACCTTGCCGACGCCGCCGATGATGCGGGCGGTGACGTCGGTGAGGCTTTGGTTGGGCTTCATCAGATCGAGGTCGTAATCCGCCGTCAGCCCGGCGATGTCGAGCACCTGGTCGAGCATCTGGCGATGCTGGGCCGTGGCGCAAATCTTGACGTCGAAAAGCGGGTCGGTTCTGAGGGCGTAGATGACCGGAAACAGCTTGATGGCTTCGGGGCGGGTGCCGAAGACGACGAGGATTTTCATGGCTCAGCCCTCCGCCCGGATTTTGCTCGGCACGGCGCGCGGAGAGAAGGCGCGCGCGGCGACGGCCCTTGCCACCAGCCCGGCGAAGACGGCATTGGTGCTGGCATAGCGCCACCACATGCGGCCGGGCTCCTGATAGATGCGGTAGAGCCATTCGAGGCCGGATTGCTGCATCAAGGCGGGCGCGCGGCGGACATGGCCGGCGAGCACGTCGAGGCCGCCGCCGACGCCCATGATGAAGGGCACGTCCAGCGCGTCGCGATGGCGGTGCAGGAAGCGCTCCTTTTGCGGCGTCGGCATGCCGATGAACAGGCAATCGGCGCGGCTGTCGCGGATGGCGGAGACGACGGCGCGTTCCTCCTCCGGCCCGAAATAGCCGTCGCGGGTTCCGGCCATAACGAGGCCCGGCCAGCGGCGCTTGGACTCGGCGACGGCGCGGTCGAGAACGGGCTGGCGGGCGCCGAGGAAATAGGGCCGGTAGCCTTTGTCGGCGCATTCCCGCAGCAGCGCGAGCATCAGATCGACGCCCGCGACCCGTTCGGGAACCCGGATGCCGAGCAGCCGCGCCGCCCAGACGATGCCCATGCCATCGATGCCGACAATATCGCTGCCGGCAATGTCGCGCCGCAGCTCTGGATCGTGCCTAGCCTTGACCAGCTTGGCGGCGTTGATGGCCACATGCTGTGTCAGCCGCCTCTCGCGCATGGCCTCGATGGCGCGGTCGCGCGTTTCCTGAAATGTCAGGCAGTCGATAGGGAGGCCCAGTAATTCTCGCCGCATAGACTTTATCCATTTTTTGCACCGACCGCTCGACCCCACGCAGCCGCATCCATCCGGCGCAGCGGCCGGGGCGGCAGTCGGGCTTTCGAAGTCCGATCGGTTCTTGTTTGACGAAAAACAAATCCTTTCGGCGCATGGCGTCAGCCACGCCCGTTGCAGTGATCGGCTCCCCAGTGCCCTATGAAATGGTCTGCCAGTCCGAGCCGGCCTGGCCGGGTGGTGTGATTGGCGCGTCGCGATCCTCGGTAAAGCCGGTTGAATGAACAGTCTGGATCGATCGCGAATCGAATGGGGTGCAATGATCAATTTTCATATCAATAAGCATTCTTGTAAGATTTAAGGGAGAATATTGTCATGAATAAAATGAGAATATCGAACAATAAAGACCAATTATCGATGTAATAAACGTCGAACTCAACTCTTTTTTGCATCTTTTCAAGCTTTTCCGTCTCTCCGCGATAGCCGTTGATCTGACTCCAGCCGGAAATGCCGGGCTTGACATTGTGCCGCTTGGCATAGAGGCGGATCTTCTCCTCGAACTCATGGTTGTGAGCGACGGCGTGGGGCCGAGGCCCGACCAGCGACATCTGACCGGTCAGGACGTTGATGAGTTGGGGCAGCTCGTCGAGATTGGTGCGGCGAAGGAAGCGGCCGACGCGGGTGATGCGCTTGTCGTCGCGCGTGGCCTGGCGGACCAGATGACCGTCGTCGAGGGTGGTCATGGTGCGGAATTTGAAGATGCGGAATTCGCCCTGGTTGAAGCCGTGCCGGCGCTGACGGAAAAACACAGGGCCTTTGGAATCGAGCTTGATCATCAGCCCGATGACCACGAAGATCGGCAGGGCAACGGCCAGGAAGACGCTGCCGACCGCCAGGTCGAAGATACGCTTCAGGATACGGTCGCGCAGGGTCAGCGGGGCGCGGGACAGTTTGAGCGTCGGCAGCGATCCGACGCCGGCGGAGCTGAGATGGTGGGCCCAGGCGGCGCTGGCGTCGGGCGCCAGATGGATGGTCGCGGGGACGACGGATAATTCTTCGACGAATGTGCGGATGCGGGCCGGATCGGACCAGGGCAGCGACAGCACGACCTCGTCGAGCTCGGTGCCGCGCGCGATCTCTTCGACGGCTGCGAGGGCGCCTTGCAGATCCTGCCCCGCCTCGCCCGCCCGGCCGTGGGTGCCGCGCTCGACCGATGGCAGTTTGACGGTGCCGACCACATCGACGCCGCGCGCATCGACACGGAGCCGCCGGGTGATATAGGCAACGCTCGCCGCGTCGCCGACAACGATGATCCGCTTGCCGCCGAGCGCGCCGCGCTGCAGGCCCCATGCGATGAGGCGCCCCAGCACGAGGCGCAGGGCGAGCGCCGCCAGGATGCCCGCCACATATTGCGCGACGATCGAGCCGCGCGAATAGAATTCGGTGGCGTGGCTGATGAAGAGGGTGAAGGCGAAGAGTAGATAGGCGGTGTTCCAATGCAGGAAGACCGAGCGCAGCTGCTCGCGGCCCTGCGGCAGGCGGGAGATGGAATAGTCGCGGTTCAGCCCGCAGGGAACGACGAAGATCGCGGCCAGCAGTAAGGTGGCAACGAGATATTCGCTGGCGTTCGGCAGGTAGCCGACGATCGCCATATGATAGGCATCGCCCGCCGCAAAGATCGCCGCCGCGACCAGCATGAATTCGAGCGCGATGGCGATAATGGGAACCGTGCGCGCGTTCAATATCCTCGCCAGCCGACGCCGGCGCTTGGAAAAATTGGCGACCGCGACCTTGCCCGGCAGGCCATAGGTCAGAATATCCGCGCTATGCGCCGCAACGCTTGACGGAGCGGCGTCACCGAGCGCTCCGGCGGCGTCGGCCATGGCGCGGCTGTTTGCCGGTTCGCTGGCCGGGATCAACAATTTCGATTGCGACGGGTTCTGCTTGACGGGGTTTTTCATGACTAAGCAACTTTGTTAAAAGATTTATATTCCAAATAATTATGGGCAAAATCGTCGACGACACGGTTCATCACCGCGCCCAGAATCTTGGGCTCCAGCCCCGGCGTTTCCTGCAAGGCGGCGCGGACGGCGCTGCGGCCGGTCCGCTCCGAGGCGACGACCAGGGCGACGGCGTCGGCCTGATTGACCAGGAAGCGGGAATCCGCCACAGGCAGCAGCGGCGAGGCATCGATCAGCACCAGATCGTAGATTGCGCGGACATCGGCGATCAGCCGGCCGAGATCGCGGGAGGCGAGCAGCGTGAGCGCCTCGGCGCCGGAGGCGGCGCTGGCCCCGGCCATGACATGCAGGTTGGTGGCCTGATCGCGCAGTATCGCGCCCTGGAATTCGCAATTGCCCCGCACCACGCCGATCAACCCCGGCGACGGCACCAGTTCGAGCCGCGCGGCGACGCTTGGCCGGCGCAGATCGGCGTCGATCAGCAGCACGCGGTCGCCATACATGGCGCAGGCCCGAGCCAGATTGATCGCGACCGTCGACTTGCCTTCGCTTGGCAGCGCCGACGTCATCAAGATCACCGAAATCTGCCGCTCGGCCGCCGCCTGCCGCAGGGTGAAGCGGAGTGAATGAATGCTTTCGGCAAAGGGCGAATCCGGCTCGCGGATGACGAGATCGGCGAGGCGCCGCTCCTCCGCCCCGGGATCATTGGGCACCAGCCGGGCCAGCCGCGCCGCGCCGGCCCTCAGCGCCACCGGCTGGGCCGCGCCGGCATGCCGCGCGTTCAAGGGCTCGACCAGCGGGATGGTCGCCAGCGGCCTGAGGCCGAATGCGCTCTGCAGGTCGCTCGCGCGGCGGAAGCCTTCGCTCAGCATGCCGCGTGCCAGCGCCAGGAACAGCCCGGCGGCGAGGCTGCCGAAAAAGCCAAGGCCGATCATCAGGCTCTTGCGCGGATAGCTCGGCGAGAGCGGCACGGTGGCGGCCGAGAGGATGCGGGAATCGGGGAGCTGCATATGGAGCTGGGCGGCGGTTTCCTTGGCGCGGGCCAGAAAGGCCTCGAAAAGCGCCCGGTTCGCCTGCGCCTCGCGCTCATATTCATGCAGCTTCACCGCCTTCTGGTTGAAGGTCGCGGCGCTGAGCTTCAGCTCTTCGAGGCTGGCATTCAGCGAGGCATGATTGCTCTTGGCCATCTCATATTCGGTGCGGGCGCTGGCGACGATGCGGTCCAGCTCGTCGCGGATCTGGCTGCTCAGATTGATCAGCTCGGCATTGACGCTGATGACTTGCGGGTGGCGGGCGCCGTAGCGGCTGGTCAGCTCGGCCTGCTTGCGGGCGACATCGGCATATTGATTGCGCATATTGGTGAGCACGGCCGATTGCAGCACGTCGGGCGAGGCGGCACCGGAGCGCAGCTTGTCGGCGTTGATCTCGCGCAGCTGCTCGAATTTCGACTGGGCCTCGGCGGCGCGGGCGCGGGCCATGACGAGCTGCTCGTTGAGCTGGGAAATCTGACGGTCGGCGAGGTTCTGCCCATCGGGATTGAAAAGCCCGGCCTCGGCCTTGAAGGATTCATAGGTGTTCTCGGCGGCGAGGAGCTTGGTGCGCAGCCGTTCCACTTCGTCATTCAGCCAGCCGGTGGCCTGACGCGTGGCGGCGTTCTTGGCGCCGATCTGGTCGGCCAGATAGGCGTCGGCGATGCTGTTGGCCAGCAATGCCGCCTTCGGCGCGCTTTCCGACCAGACGCTGAGCTCGATGACATAGGTCAGATTGCGGCGCGCGGCGTTGATCTTGCCGCTGAGCGCCTCCGCCGCCAGCGCCAGCCGGTCGACCGGCACGGCCTCCTCGGAGGGGTTGAAAACCGCGCTGAAGGGCGCGATCAGCATGGTCTTCAGCCAGCCGACAAGGCTCGGCGAGCCCATGAATTCGGCATCCTGGTCGAGATGAAGCTGCTCGGCGACCTTGCGCAGGATGGCCGGCGATTTGATCATCTCCGCTTCGCTTTCGATGGCGCTGTTCTCGGTGCCGGGCCGGCCGATCACCTCCTGATCCTTGAGGATCTGGGTCTTCCGGCTGTCCACCAGCAGCGTTGCCGTCGCCCGCGATTGCGGCGTCATGCCGAGCACGACGATGGCGCTGACGCCTGCCGTGCCGATCAGGGTGGTGAGCGCGATCAGCCGCACATTGCGCCGAAGGCTTTGCAGGATCGCGCCCAGCGCCTCGCGCTCGGCGTCCATTTGCGTCTTGGCGGGGCCTTGCGCGCCGGGCAGCGCCCGGACCGGCTGGCGGCCGCGCTCAATATTGTGCTGTAACATTGACCATCACCACATGTCGGCTGAAGGAAAATTCGGAGAGGGTCGAATCCCGGTCGTAATAGGAATAGTCGAGCCCGAAATTGAGGTTGCGGTTGAGCGAGTAATCGATCCCGGCGCCGAGCTGCAGGACATCGTCGCGCCGGTCCGAGCCGGAGAAATCCTCGTCGGTGAAGCTGCCGCGCAACGTCGCGATGAGGTCGCGGCGGATCTCATAGTCGAGGCGCAGGCCGCCGGTGACATCGATGCGCGAATCCTGATTTTGCGCCGCCATCTCGGCGATGGAGCGCGAGCCGAAAGCCGTCACCGTCATCAAGGGCGTCATCAGCCAGGTCAGTTGCCCGTTGGCCGCGAGCCCGTTGGTCTCCGGGATTTCCGGATTGGTGTAGCTCTGCTCGAGGATGCCGGCATCGACCGAGCCGAACAGCATCGGTGTCAGCAGGAATTCGACCCCGGCCCGTGCGTCATAGCCCTCGGAATCGCGGTTAAGGTCGCCGGTCCCTTCATAGTCGCGCTGATTGACCTGAAAGCGGGTGAAGGCGCGGTAACCGGGCGAGAAGTCGTAGAAGGGCCTGACGCTGGCGGTCGCGATGGTGCCGTCGCGGAAGGATTGCTCGATGGTCGCGCCGGAAAAGGTCTCGCCATTCTGATAGGTCAGGTCGCGGATGCTGCCGCCGACGGTGACGCCCAGCCGGTTGAACGTCTTGGTCACATAGGCTTCGGCGGTCAGGTCCTCATAAGGAATCGGCCCCAGGCTGTCCCCAGGAGAAAAGCCGTCGCCGGGGAGCTCGAAGCGGCGCGCCGCCTCGAAACGCGTATCCAGTTGCAGATCGTTCCGGATCTGGCGCGCGGAGGCGAGGCTCGCATGGGCCTCGGTCCGGTCCTGGCTGTCGAAGCGGTCATATTGAAAATGGCGGGCGCCGGCCTCGAAAGTATGGCGGACAATCTCGCTTGCGCTGCTGACGGTCAGCTCGGGCGCGATGACCAGGGCCATGTCGCTGACAGGGTCGTTCGGCGCGGCGAAGATGTTGCTGTCATAGGCACCGCCGACCGTAACGCGCGGATAGAAGAAGATGTTGTCGTAATAGAGCCCGGCCGGTGCCAGATAAGGGCGCGCGCGCTGCCGGACCGGCACGTTCGCCTCGTCCTGGACGCTGTCGCCCGCGAGGCTGGCGTGAGAGCCGAGAGCGCTGAACAGGAGCATCGCGATGCCGATCGGCAAGAGCGCGAACTGCGCCTCCACTCCGTGACTCGAACATTGCACCAACACACAAACTCCCTCTCGCGGAAAGATCCAGACCCACGGGCCCGATCGTCCGGTACTCTGTCGCGGAAAATGATCGATTCCTGTCGCCGCAAGCATGAGCACCGACAATCCTCTCAGTTCACCCGGCGCCTTGATTGTCTTGCCTCAGGAGATTTTGAAATGATGGGATGACATCAAAAGAAACGCTCAGGGATCTTGATGCTGTCCCCGGGCAGGATTGGGAAATGACCGTCATCGACTTTCACCGGAATAGGATTTTTGCTGGAATTGCGAATGATATAAATCGTCGATTCATTTGCTCTGTAAGTATATCCGCCTGCGATCGCGGCAATGTCTTGCGCAGAAATGCCTGGCCGGTACGGGAATTGTCCGGGATTCTTGACCTCGCCGATAATATTGATCGGCCGGTAGTTCAGAATATCGATGGTCACGCGCGGATTGCGCACATAACCGCCCTTCAAGTGCTCGATCAGGCTGAGCCGGAAATCGTCGAGCCCGAAGCCGCCGGCGCGAATTTCACCGACCAGCGGGAAGGCGATCTTGCCGTTCTCGTCGATCTGGAATTCACCTGTGAGGTTCGGCTCATCGAAGACATTGATCTTCAGCCTGTCACCCGGCGCCAGCGCATAGGCGGTGCCGGGAAGGGCGGAGGTTGTGGTGGTATCGCCGGTCTCGGCCGTCCCACCGCAGGCGGCCAGACCTGATACGGCGGCCACCATCGCAACGATTTTCAACGCCCCAAGCAAAACACACTCCGCAGTAGCTAAACGACAAATTGCACCAACCAGTTGCGCTACCTGATCTCATAATCGCTCAACGTGCAGAAGCTGTTTTTACCTTTTATCAAGAGTTTTCACCCCAGCCGTGGCTTTACGGCATCGGTTTCGCGGGACGGAATTGGGCGCAATGCGCTTGCCAGGGGCCGGTTCGCGGGCAAGAATGACCTCGAATCGGAGCCTTTGGGCAGCGTGCGGGCGGAGTGGATCGTGCCCCGTTTCGGTGCGATTTCCACAGGCTCCATGGCGCGCGAAGGCCGGCCTGATGCCCGCAATGCGCGAATCGCCCAGCGGGGTGCCAGGCCATACGGAGATGCGTGGATGAAGGCGATGTTGAGCAAGATTGCGGGCGGCCCGGAGACGCTGGTTCTGGAGGAGATCGCCGATCCGCTGCCGGCACCGGGCGAAGTCGTGCTCGACGTCAAAGCCTGCGGCGTGAATTTTCCCGACAGCCTCATCATCCGTGATCTCTATCAGTACAAGCCGGAGCGGCCGTTCGCGCCGGGTGGCGAAGTCAGCGGGGTGGTCACCGCCGTGGGCGAGGGCGTGAAGCGGCTGAAGGCGGGCGACCGGGTGATCGGCTCGGTGGGCTGGGGCGGCATGGCGGAGAGGCTGGCGGTGGCGGAGAACCGCTGCATTCCGATCCCCGACATGATGCCGTTCGATCAGGCCGCGGCCTTCATCATGACCTATGGCACCTCCTATTACGCGCTGAAGCAGCGGGCGTCGCTGAAACCGGGCGAGACGCTGCTGGTGCTCGGCGCGGCCGGCGGCGTGGGGTTGGCGGCGGTGGAACTGGGCAAGGCGATGGGGGCGCGGGTGATCGCGGCGGTGTCGTCGGAGGAGAAGCTGGCACTGACGGAGGCGCATGGGGCCGATGCCGGTGTCGTCTATCCGTCCGGCCCGTTCGACAAGGAGGGGCAGAAGGCGCTCGCCGACCTGTTCAAGGGCGTCTGCGGCAAGGACGGCGCCGATGTGATCTACGATCCGGTCGGCGGCGATTATGCCGAGGCGGCGCTACGTGCGATTGCCTGGGAGGGGCGGTTCCTGGTGGTCGGATTTCCGGCGGGCATTCCGAAACTGCCGCTCAATCTGACGCTGCTCAAATCCTGCCAGGTGGTTGGCGTATTCTGGGGTGAGTGGACGCGACGCTTCCCGAGCCAGAACGCGGAGAATATCCGCGAACTGCTGGAGTTTTACGCCAAGGGTGCGATCAAGCCGACGGTTTCGGCGCATTTCCCGCTGGAGCGGGCGGGCGAGGCGATTTCCTGGCTCACCGACCGCAAGGCGATGGGCAAGGTCGTGGTGACGATCGATTAGGACGGCGCGGCAATGACTGATGGCGGCATGGGCACAACCGATGAATTGGACAGCGGCTTTTTCATGAAGCGGGCGCGGATGTGCCGGCATCTATTCGGCGCCGCCGATTTCCGGGCGGAAGCCCTCGCCAGATCGAGCGCCTATTGAGTCCCCGCATGACAGAGCTGGACGCGCACGCCGTCATCGGCGTGATCTCCGACACGCATGGCCAGATGCGGCCTTCCGCGCTCGCGGCATTGCGGGGCTCCGATTTCATCATCCATGCGGGCGATGTCGGCCAACTCGATGTGCTGGACAGCCTGCGGTCGATCGCGCCTGTCCTCGCGGTGCGCGGCAATGTCGATCCGAACGGAGCGGACGCTTTGCCGATGAGCGCGATCGTCTCGCTCGGCGGACACAGGATTTACGTGCTGCACATTCTCGCCGATCTGGCTCTCGACCCGGCCGCGGCGGGTTTCGCGGCCGTCATCTACGGCCATAGCCACAAGCCCGGCATTGCGGAGAAGAACGGCGTGGCCTATTTCAATCCGGGCGCCGCCGGACCGCGCCGTTTCTCCTTGCCGGTAACGGTCGGCAGGCTGCGGCTCGCCGGCAGCCTGCTGAAGCCGGAGATCATCCCTATCGAGGGCTAGGCAGGGATGAAGATGCCGAGCACGAGCGCGGCGAGGATCGAGAACAGGATCAGGTAGAAGGCGGCGGCCGCACCCTTGCCGGAATCGAGCGGCTGGGCCGGCGCCGGGCTCGCGGGCGCCTCGCTGGCATGATCGGAGGCCTCGCCGAGGGCCGGGATGGTCAGCAGGGTCGGGCGTCTGGAGACTGCGTTCGCACCGTGCATGGCTGATTCTCCGCAAAAACCGCGCCGCTCGCGCAGTGTTTCCGTCTGTCGCGATGGAGATCGAAGGGGTTCAATCTGGCGTGTAACGCGCCATGATGGCGAAAGTTCGCACGGGACTGCATTCATGCATCGGGGCGTGGCAAAGCCCCCTCACCCGGGCCCTCGCGCGCCCGCCCTCTCCCGCGAGGGGAGAGGGCAAAAAACAAACGCGCACGCTGGAAAGACTTCAGATAGTGGCGAATGACCACCGCTTTCCAGCCCTCTCCCTTGTGGAGATCGTTGCGTATGCCACGGGCCGCTCCCCTCCGTCGTCCCGCGCGGCCGTCGGGCCGACCGGGATCCATCGCCGCACAGCGAGCACCGTGCTTGCTGAGAAGCGAGTGGGCCCCGGCTCTGACGGCCGGGGCGACGGAATAAATTGCTGAATTTTGCAGAGGTCCCCTGTGGGAGAAAAAAAGCCGCCGCGCGGGGAGGTCCCGCGCGGCGGCTTCTTGCTGAAGGGTGCCCCCTCCGCGACTACTCTGCGGCAACCGCGCTCGGCAGATCGGCGGCGCTGAGGCCAGTCCGCTTCGCCACGCCTTCGCCATAGGCAGGGTCGGCCTTGTAGAAATGCGCCACCTGCCGCTTGATGATCTCGACCGGCACGCCGGCCATGGCTTCGGCGATATTGTCCATCAGCCGCTCCTTGGCATCGGGGGCCATCAGCCGGAACAGGTCGCCCGGCTGCTTGTAATCGTCATTGCCGAGCCGGTGATTATAGCGGTCGGCATCGCCGGAAATCTTCAGCGGCGGTTCGGCCGCGCTCGGGTCCTGCACCGCCCCGCCGAAGGAATTCGGCTCGTAATAGGCGTCGAGGCTCCCGGTCAGCGGCTCGAAGAAGCGCATTGAGCCGTCCTTATGATAGTGATGCACCGGGCATTTGGCACGGTTCACCGGCAGCGCCTCGTAATGGGTGCCGAGCCGGTAGCGATGCGCATCGGCATAGGAGAAGATGCGGGCCTGCAGCATCTTGTCGGGCGAGAAGGAGATGCCCGGCACGATGTTCTTCGGCGCGAAGGCCGCCTGCTCGATCTCGGCGAAATAATTGTCCGGATTGCGGTTCAGCTCCATCACGCCGACTTCGATCAGCGGATAATCGCCATGCGGCCACACCTTGGTCAGGTCGAACGGATTGTACCAATGCTGGCCCGCCTCGGCCTCCGGCATCACCTGCACGAACACCGTCCATTTCGGGAAATCGCCGCTCTCGATCGAGCCGAACAGATCGTCCTGATAGGATTCGCGCGTCTTGCCGATGATGGCTTCGGATTCGCGGTTGGTGTGGTAGGCGATGCCCTGCTGGGTGCGGAAATGGAATTTCACCCAGAAGCGCTCGTTCGCCGCGTTCAGGAACGAATAGGTGTGCGAGCCGAAGCCGTGCATGAAGCGCGGGCTGGTCGGGATGCCGCGATCGCTCATCAAAATGGTGACCTGATGCAGGCTTTCCGGGCTCAGCGACCAGAAATCCCACATCGCCGTCGTCGAGCGCATATTGGTCTTCGGGTGCCGCTTCTGGGTGTGGATGAAGTCGGGGAACTTATAGGGGTCGCGGACGAAGAACACCGGCGTGTTGTTGCCGACGAGGTCCCAATTGCCGTCTTCGGTGTAGAATTTCAGCGCGAAGCCGCGCACGTCGCGCTCATGGTCGGCGGCGCCCATCTCGCCGGCGACGGTCGAGAAGCGGGCCAGCATTTCGGTCTTCTTGCCGATGGCGGAGAAGATGTTCGCCTTGGAATATTGGCTGATGTCCTTGGTGACGGTGAAGGTGCCGAACGCGCCCCAGCCTTTGGCGTGTACGGTGCGCTCCGGGATGCGCTCGCGGTTTTGATGCGCCAGCTTCTCGATGAGCTGGTAATCCTGGATCAAAAGCGGCCCGCGCTCGCCGGCGGTGATGGAGTTTTGATTGTCCGGGACGGGCGCGCCGGCCGTCGTGGTCAATTTGGGCTTATCGGTCATGGCTGTCTCCCGATGGTATGAAATCCGATGCAGCATGATCCTTGCAAAGCATGATAAGGTCCAAGACGATTAACTGAAAGAGTGATAAGCAAAACTGATAATGCGCGTCACCTTGAAGCAATTGCGCTATTTCAATACGCTTGCGCGCGAGCTGCATTTCGGCCGTGCCGCGGAGCTTTGCGCCGTCTCGCAACCGGCGCTTTCCATGCAGATTCAAGATCTTGAGCGGGAGCTTGGCACCGCGCTGATCGAGCGGCGGCACTCCGGCGTTACGCTCACCGAGCAGGGCCGTGAGGTGGCGGCGCGCGCGGCGCGCATCCTCTCCGAAGTCCATGATCTTGTGGATTACACCCGGCACCAGAGCCGGCTGCTCAGCGGCCCCTTCCATCTCGGCGTCATCCCGACGGTCGCGCCCTATCTGCTGCCGCTGCTGCTGCCGCGCCTGCGCGCGGATTTCCCTGATCTCGAGCTGCATCTGCGCGAGACGCAGACCTCGAGCCTGCTCGCCGAGCTCTCCGGCCAGTCGCTCGACGCGGTGCTTTTGGCGCTGCCGGCGGGCCTGCCGGAGATCGAGACCATGCCGCTGGTCGAGGACCGCTTCGTGCTGGCCATCCCGCCCGGCACCGGCCGCCGGGGCAAGGCCGCACGCGCGGAAGATCTGATCGCTAGCGAGCGGCTTCTGCTGCTGGAGGAAGGCCATTGCCTGCGCGATCAGGCGCTCAGCTTCTGCCGGATGCAGCAGGTCGACGGCGTCTACACGTTCGGCGCCTCGAGCCTGTCCACCCTGGTGCGCATGGTCGCCAACGGCCATGGCGTGACCTTGCTGCCGGAGATCTGCCTGCCCGCCGAAGTGCGCGGCGGCGAAGTCCGCATCATCCGCTTCCCCGACCCGCCCCCGAGCCGGACGCTGGGCCTTGCCTGGCGCGCCAGCTCGCCGCGCAAGCAGGATTTCGCCGCGCTCGGCCGGCTGATGGGCGAGCTTTTGGCGGGAGAAACCGCTCCGCCCGCCGCGCGCAAGAACTGACATCTCCGTCATCGCCAACCCGCGCGCGATCGGGCAAGCTGGACGGCAAAGCAATGCGACCAGGGAGGATGACGATGGCCGGCGGCATGTTCGATCTGAGCGGCAAGGTGGTGCTGGTGACGGGCGGCAATGGCGGCATCGGCCTTGCCATGGCCGACGCAATGGCGCAAGCAGGCGCGGGCCTTGCGATCTGGGGCACCAATGCCGGCAAGAACGCCGCTGCCGAAGCGCAACTTGGCGCGCATGGCGTAAAGGCGAAGGCTTATCTCTGCAATGTCGCCGATGCGGACGCGGTGAATGAGACGTTCGCCGCGACGCTCGCCGATTTCGGCCGCGTCGATGGCTGTTTCGCCAATGCCGGGGTGATCGGGCGCGGCGAGCGGTCGTTTCTTGACATCACCCGGGAGGAATGGCGGCGAGTCATGTCGGTCAATCTCGACGGCATCTTCCACACCTATCAGGCCGTGCTGCGCCACATCGTCGAGCGCGCGGGACGCGGCGATCCGGGCGGACGGCTGGTCGGCATCTCGAGTCTGGCCTCGATCTCGGGCGCGGCCCGCAACGAGCATTATGGGGCGACCAAGGGCGCGCTCAACGCGATGACCTACGCGCTGGCGGTGGAGTTTGCCCGCTTTGGCGTCACCGCCAACGCCATCCTGCCCGGCTGGATCGAGACCGAGATGACGCAAGCGTCGATGGCGAACGAGAAATTCGCCTCGGCGATCATGGCCCGCACGCCGATGCGCCGCTGGGGCCAGCCCGCCGATTTCGCGGGGCTCGCGGTCTACCTGATGAGCGACGCTTCAGCCTTCCTGACCGGCCAGGGCATCCTCGTCGACGGCGGCTATTGGCGGTTTTGAGGGGCTTTTCGTCCGGTTGGCGCTGACGGTCCCAGATCCTCTCCTTTCGTCGTCCCGGACACCGCGAAGCGGTGAGCCGGGACCCAATCATCGATCCGCAAGCACTGCGGCAAGCGGAGAGGCGAGTAGGCCCCGGCTCTGACGGCCGGGGCGACGGAGAATTCTTGGAGTTCACAGAAGCCACCCGAGGCCGTGCGCTAGGCGCCGCAGCGAGGCGTCGACTACCGGGGCACGCTGCTCGGGCGGCCTTCGCTGCGCTTTTGCTCCGGCGGGATGACGCGCGGGGGCTCGGTCTGGTCGAATTCGAAGAGCTGGCGCAGGAAGCCCGGCGCCACCATCGACATTGGATTGACCAGCACGTCCGGGTTCGACGTTGCCCCCTTCACCGCGAAGGTGATGCCGAACAGGCCCTCGCCATTGCGGCTGACCAGGAGGTCGCCGAGGATCGGCACGAGGCCGATGGCGCCGTTCAGGCCGTAGAAGGGCACATAGGTGCCGGACACGTTCACCCGCTCGCGCTTGAAATCGATATTGCCGCGCAAAGTCGCGCCGAGCACCGGGCCGTTGATGGCGGCGTCCTGCAGGATGAACTGGCCGTTGCCGACCGAGAAGGCGACGCGCAGACGGTCGAATTGGAGCTGGTCGTAGAAATTGGCCGGAGGCTGCTGCTGCGCCGCGGGCGGGCGCTTGCCGCCGCCCTTGGGGCCGGACAGCACCTCCTCCACCACCTGGTCGTTGGCGATGGAGAAATTGCGCGCGTAAAGCGTGCCCGACGTCTGGGTGTCGCCGGTGCCGTCGAGATTGACCTTGATCGAGACCTCGCCGCCCCGCGCCGACGGGTAGAAGCCGACGAGGCGGAAAGCGGCGCCGGCATCGGTCGCCTCGGCGAGGATCTGGCGGGGCTGGCCCTTCTTGGCATCGACGCGCGCCGCGAGCGGGCTCTTGCCGTTGAGCTGGCCGTGCAGGTCGAGATAGCTCAGCCGGTTGTTGCGCCGCTTGGCCGTAATCGAGACGGTCTTCAGCGTGGTGTCGAAAAAGCCGATGACGTTCTCGATATCGACCTGGGCGTCGAGCCCTTGCGCGTCCTTGGGCGGCTCGGGCTGGTCCTCGGCGATCTGGCCGGCCGAGAACAGCGAGCGGAAGAACTGGCGCCCGTCGAAGGTCTTGCCCTTCACCCGCACCTGCCAGACATTGCTGCGGTCGAGCTCGCCGCTCAGTTCGAGCTGGGTCTGCTGGTTGAGCATGACCTGGGGCAGGCTGAAGGCGATGGGCTTGTGCTTGTCATTGACCTTGAGGCTGCCGCGAACCGCCAGATCATCGCCCGTCAGGTTGATGTTCTTAACCTCCAGCCCGCTGTCGGACGGCTCCAGATCGAGGCTGAGCGAGGCGCGCTGGCCGGGCGCCTTGCGCCAGCCCATGCTCGGCATCAGCACGTCGGCATCGGTCAGATTGGCATCGAAATGCAGGCCGGGCGTCGCCTTGCCGTTGAAGGTCACCATCAGCTCGGTGGGCACGCCGCCGCGCAGCAGATGGTTGACGTCGAGCCCCATGCCCGCGCGGGCGTTCTCGTCGATGATGGCGCGCAGCCGCAAGGGAGGCTGGCGATCCGGCGCGGCGTCGAAGATGCGCTGCCAGCCGAGCAGCACGGGCACGCCGTTGACGACAAGCTCGCCGCGCGCCTCGAGCGCCTTCTCGGAGACGTCGAAGTCCAGCGAGCCGCCCTTGACGCTGACGCCGCCCGGCAGGTCGTTCGCCTTGATGTCGGCGAGCGTGGCGCGGCCGGTCAGCTTCATGTCCTTGAATTTCAGATCGGCGATCAGCGGCAGGCCGATGCTGAAGCTGGTCGTCGTGGTGCCGATGACTTCAGGCACTTTCATATCCAGCGCGCTGATATAGCCGAGCGAGGGCTGGTCGAGCAGCTCCATGACGCTGGCGGCGGTGCCGGTGCTCTTGAAATGCACCTCGCCGGTCGGCACGCGCGGGCGCAGATCGCCGATGATGAACTGGCCGTCGGTGAAGGTCACGGCGGCGCCCGATGGCAGCGCGATCTTGCTCTCCGGCACGGTCAGGAAGAAGCGCTGCCCGGCGACGACGGCGGTCGCCTTTTGCGTGCGGATGGGCGGCAGCGACTTGACGAAGTGGATTTCCATATCTTCCAGCTCGAGCCGGAAATCCACCGCTTCGGGCGGCAGATGCGCGCCGTCATGCAGGCTGGCGAGGAGATCGGTCGGGATGTCGATATTGACGGTGCCGCCGGAAATGCGTCCGGACGGGATGCGCAGCCCGATCCATTCCCAGGCGCCATGGGCGATGAATTTCGGCCAAATCAGCTTGAAGAAGGCGACCGGCATCGGGCTGACGGTGCCGGTGAGCTTGATGGCGGGCGAGGTGCGGCCCTGGGTGAAGGCGCCGGTCAGGCTGATCTGGGCATCCGCCGCCTGCAGGAAGAAGCGGTCCAGCCGGACCTCGCCGAGGCGCGGATTGTACTCGCCCTTGGCGACCATGCCGTCCAGCGGAATTGAGGGCACGCCGAATTCCTCGGCGCCGAGAACCAGTTCGTCGGCGCCGAAATGGAACGCCCAATGGCCGGTATCACGCTGGCGCTCGATCAGCCCGCGCATCTTGATGCGGCTCTCGCCCCAGACGATGTCCGATTGCGTCAGCCGGATGATGCCCTGCTCGCGCGAATAGGTGAGCTGCAGGGTGCCATTGTCGATCTGGGCGGGGAAGCGCTGCTCCCAGGGCGCGTAGAAATTGCCTTTCTTCAGCGAGGCGCGCACGGTGCCGCTCTGAATGTCGCCATTGCCGGCCAGTTGCAGGTCGGCGGCGAGCGTCACCGGCATGTCCCACATCTTGGGGAGCTGGAAGGCGGGAAATTCGTCGCTGAAGGCGCGGGGCACGATGTCGGCGATGCCGACGCTGAGGCTGATCTGGCCGGTGCCGCGATTCTGCCCGGCGCGGAACTGGAAGCTAAAGGCGTCGGCCGGCGACTGCACCGAGACATTGCCGACGACCGAGCTGGTCTCGTCGCTATGCACCACGTCGATCTCGACCGAGGGCACCGCCCAGCGGGTGATCTGATCGCCGCGATCGAAATAGACGCTGGCGTCGCGAATGGCGAAGCTGGTGAGATAGGCGGACTCGCCGCGCCGCGTGGCGGAGAACAGCTCCTTGAACGCCTGGGTGAGGTTCACCGCCCGCCCGCGCGCCTGCCGGATCATGCCCTCCGACAGGGGCTCGGCGGGGCTCGCGCCAGGGGCCGCGCTGGCGGTCTGATCGGGTTCGATGGGCGACACCGCCCAGCCCTGCGCGCCATCCTTCCTGGGCGGGCTGCTGTCGCCCTTGGCGTCGCGCGGATCGGCGAAGGAGAGCGAGAGGCCGCGATCCTCGGAATATTGCAGGAACAAGCGTGGGCCGATCAGGTCGATCTCGCCGGCGGCCAGGCGTCCCGACATCAGGGCGCGCAAGCTGACATTGGCGGAGGCGAGCGGCGATTCGACGATCGGATTGTTGCCAGCGTCCACGAGACTGACCTTGGTCAGCCGGAACTCGATGCCGAGGCCGCTATCGGCGCGGCGCAGCACCGCGTCGCCGATATCGAAATGCATGCCGGTCAGGGTCCGGTTCACCGCCTTCTCGATCGGCGGCACCAGGAAGCTCATCGACATCGGCGCGTAGACGAGGCGGGCATAGAGCGCGGCAAAGCCGATCAGCCCGATCAGCGCCAGCGTAATGGCGAGCCGGGTGATGATCGACGCGCATTTCTGGGTGACGGTCGCGCCGATCCGCAGCGCCTCGGGCCGCAGCCCCTGACGACCGACCGGCACAAGGGCCTTCGATTGTCCGGCGGGGGGACGGGGCGGCGGAGAGGATGTGAGCGCCCGTCCTCGCGAATTCATTGCTTTGCCGCCTGACATGATCCGCGCTTACCGCCTTGCCTTCCCTGATTGGCCCATTCCCGGTCCGGGCGGACCGGATGCCCGACAGTCCCGCCGGCGTTTTGATTTGGGTGGGCTCGCGCCCGACCAGCGTTTTGGATCGACGGGCTCCCGCCCCCTAAAATCTACCCGCCGGCCAGGGACCTCAGCCCCAAAAACCTTTTAGCAGGCCCAGCTTGCGCCTTGCTGACGCGCCGTCCCCGGCGGGCCGGGGACCGGTGCCCGAAACGCCGCGCCGCCCGCCCCGGCGGCATCAGCTCTGCACGACAATCCCCAGGAAAACCAGCTCAAACTTTGGACTTGATGATAAAGCCGCGTCGCCTAACTATGTGCGCGCATTCCAATGCGGAAAAGCGACAAAAGGAAGGCCG
Organism: Rhodomicrobium sp. R_RK_3; assembly: GCF_002198715.1. Lineage (GTDB taxonomy): Bacteria > Pseudomonadota > Alphaproteobacteria > Rhizobiales > Rhodomicrobiaceae > R-RK-3. The sequence goes on from NZ_MWLK01000006.1 coordinate 90,268, forward strand.
TTGCGACAATGCTGAGCGAAGGTGACAAGGCTCCGGACTTCGAGCTGCCGCAGGCCGGCGGCGAGAGCGTCAAACTAAGCGGCTTCAAGGGCCGTCCGGTGGTGATTTTTTTCTATCCGAAGGACGATACATCGGGCTGTACCAAGGAAGCGCTCGACTTTACGGAGCGGCTCGATGCGTTCGGCGAGGCCGGCGCGCAGGTGATCGGTATCTCTCCTGATAGTGTTAAATCGCATGGCAAATTCCGCGACAAGCACGGGCTGACGGTCACGCTGCTGGCGGATGAGGAGAAAACCGCGATCCAGGCCTACGGGGTCTGGGCGGAGAAGAAAATGTATGGCCGCGCCTATATGGGCGTCGACCGCTCGACCTTCCTCATTGGCAACGACGGAACCATCGCGCGCATCTGGCGCGGGGTGAAGGTTCCGGGCCATGTGGATGAGGTGCTGGCGGCCGTGAAGGCGCTCTGAAGGACCGCGCCGAGCGGCAGGGCTTCCCAGCCGTGCGGCTCGGCGTGGGCTATTCGCGATTGATGATGCGGTTGACCATCAGATTGGCCCAGCCCTCGGCCCGGAACCGCTGCGCGATGATGCGCTCGTCGTAATGGCGGTCGACCCAATCCAGGAAAGCGATCGGCTCGCGGCTGGAATGGGCGAGATAGCTGTCGAACACCAGATCGAGCACGCCGGTATCGGCCTGCCTGATATGCCCATAGCGCAGGCTGAGCTGGCGCCGCGCTTCCGCGACCGGCCGCCCCTCCTTGAGGATCATGTAAAGCACGCTCATCAGCCCGACGCGGTCGGCGCCGGATTTGCAATGCAGCAGGATCGGGTATTCGACGCTGTCGAACAGCTCCTTGGCCGCGCGGAATGTATCCTTCGCCGGCGCCTGTCGCGACTTGACCGAGAAATCGACCAGCTTGACGCCATATCGGCGGCAGGCTTCGGTCTCGAGCCGGTAGCTGCCGCAATCGCGGTCGCCGCGCAGATTGACGATGGTCTTGAGGCCGCCGCGCCGCGCCATCCGCCTGATATCGCGCGGCGATGGCTGGCTCGACCGCCAGGCGTGCGCCGCGAGCCGGTGGCGGTTGGGATAGATCATTCGGAAAATGCCGTGATCGACCAGGATGAGGTCGACGTAATCGAGCATCGGATCGAGCCGGCGGCTCAGCCAGGGCGGAGATTTCTCCGAAATGGAATGCCGCATCGAACGGTAGCCGCCCTGGACGGCCCTCACATATGGCCGCGTCAGCCGCTTGGTATATTTGATCATGCCCCCCCGGTTTCTACCACCGATGCGCCGCATCCAACTCTAGCGCTGGAATATAAGCCTTCGGCCGCCGGATCAAGCGCGCAAATCCGGCCGGACGCAAAACCGTTAATCCGTCCAGCCGCTTAATGCAGCACAAACTTGCCGTCGATGAATTGGAATTCGGCGGGCGCCACCAGCTTCTTATGCGAGACCCTCACCCGGTAGAGCGGCCCTTCGATATAATCGGTCCAATATGTGAGAAACGCCTCAAGCCGGGGAAATCGGGGGGCGAGGTCGTATTCCTGCCAGACGAAACTTTGCAGGAGGCCGGGATGATCCGGCATGCGGTAGAGAATTTCCGCGGTCGTCAGGCTGTAGCCCCGCAATTGCGACAGCAAATGTTGGTCCGTCATCCACACCTCTTCCGTTGACGAAAGCACCGTCTGGGATTATAGCGTGCTTTCTTTAACGGACGCAATTTCCAATAAAAACAATTGCTTAGCAGCAAAGCTTGGACAGTGCTGCCAAAATGCGGCGATCCGCAAGCCACACCCGCTCCGGGAAATTCCTAGCTCCCATGCTTACCTGTGGAAGTTGTGCATGCCGCGCATTGCACCCAGCAATCCTTGCGGGTATCCAGGAGCGATACGCGCAAAGATTGCGGAGCATCCGGTGGCACTACCCATCTCGGCATTCATCATCACCAAGAATGAAGAGGCGCGGCTTGCGCGCTCGCTCGCCGCGCTGAGGCCATGGGTCGACGAGATCGTCGTGGTCGACAGCGGCAGCACCGACCGGACCGTGGACATCGCCCGCTCGATGGGCGCGCGCGTGTTGCACCGGGACTGGTCGGGCTACGGCGGCCAGAAGCGCTTTGCCGAGCAGCAATGCCGCAACGACTGGGTGCTTAATGTCGATGCCGACGAGGTGGTGACGCCCGAGCTGGCCGACGAAATCCGCGCGCTGTTCCGCGGCCGGACCGTACCCGAGCCGGGCGCCTACCGGCTGCGCATCCTCACCGTCTATCCGGGCGATGAAAAACCCAGACCCTTCGCCAAGGATTACAACATCGTCCGGCTCTATCACCGGTCAGCCGGCAGCTACCGCGATCATCCGGTCTTCGATCGCGTGGTGCTCAACCATACGGTCCCCAAGCAATTGCGCGGCCCGGTGTTCCATCATTCCTACCTGTCCTTCGCCCATATCATCGAGAAGAACAACCAGTTCAGCAGCTTCCGCTCGCGCCACTCCAAGAGCCGGGCGACGTCCTATTTGGTGCCGCGCCTCGGCATCGAATTCCCGCTGAATTTCCTCAAATATTACATCTTCCGGCGGCATCTGACCGGGGGCTGGAAGGGCTATTATTTCTCGCTCTGCCACGCCTTCATGCGCACCAGCCGCGTGGCCAAGATGCTCGAGGCCGGCAATGCCGATGCCCACCGCACTGGCCCGGCCTTGAAACGCGCCCGTCCTGACGTCACCCGCGCCTAGCGGCGCATGTGCCGCTCGTACATTTTGACGTCGCGGAGCCAGCGGCCGAAGGCGAGCGCGCAGGCATAGGCAAAGCCATAGACGCCGCCCCGGATCAGGCCGTTGACGATATAGGCTTTGAAGAAATAGGTCGGGAAGCCGAACAGGATCCGCAGCACCACCAGCCAGAGCGGCTTCAGCTTGAGCTCCCGCGCCCGCACCGAGCTGGCCCGGTTGAGCTTCGTCATCACGTGCTCGATGCCGGTGAAGGCATAGTGCATCAGCGGACCGCGCAGTTTGCCCGGGCGCTCGCCTGGCGGGATCTCGAACTGGTCGTAGGCGGCATGATCGGGGATGCGGATATGGCGCTTGTCGTAGAGCTTGATGCGCTCGGCATGCTTGAAGTTCCACCACGGCTCGCCGAAAGGCGGCACCGTGATCAGCGTCAGCTCATACATGCGGTGGCGCGGACCGGCGGCGAATAGCGCACGAATTTCTGCGGCGAGCTCGGGGCTGACCACCTCATCGGCGTCGAGGTCGAGCACCCAGTCATGGCGCGCCGCGTCTTCCCCGGCCCGCTTCTGCCGCCCATTGCCGAGCCAGGGCTGATGGACCACCCGCGCCCCCTCGGCCGCTGCGATGGCGAGCGTTGCGTCCTTCGACCCGCTGTCGATGAGCACGACTTCGTCCGCCACCTGCAGCGCGGCCCGGATCACCTCGCCGATGCGGCGCTCCTCGTTCAGCGTGCGGATATAGCAGGAGATCGGCGTCGCGGCGTCCCGGCCGGCGCCCGCTGGTCTCTCCTCGGCGCGCGCCGGCGCCAAATCGTGCTTACTCATCACCCTACCCGCGAAATGCTGCGCAACGCCCTTTCGCTTGCCCTCGGAATGGCGTGTCTGGCAAGAGAAATCCGGCTTTCGGTGCGGGATCGGAGTTTTTTCGGCGCGGCAAACGCGGCCCTCGCCGCTTACGCGGGAGGGCCAGGAAATCGCGGAGGCGCCGCGGCCCGGCGGCAAGGCCATCGAAGCCAAGAACAAAGTCTGAGCAGGCTAAACGTCCAGATTGGCTACGGCGAGCGCGTTTTCCTGAATGAATTCGCGGCGCGGCTCGACGATGTCGCCCATCAGCTTGGAGAAGATCTCGTCGGCCTCGTCGAGCTCGCCGATCTTGACCTGCATCAGCGTGCGCACGCTCTTGTCGAGCGTCGTCTCCCAGAGCTGTTCCGGGTTCATTTCGCCGAGACCTTTATAGCGCTGCATGGAAGTACCCTTGCGCCCGGCGGCGTAAACCGCGTCGAGCAGGCTCGCCGGTCCGTAAACCGGCGTCTCCATGCCCTTGCGCTTCAGCATGCCGCTGGTCGTGTAGATCTCCTCCAGATGCGCGGCGAACTGGTTGAGCTTCCGCGCATCGGCCGAGGCGATCAGCGCGCGGTCGATGACATGGGCTTCGGTTACGCCGCGCACTTCGCGCATGAAGATCAGGCCGCCTTCATCGGTGACTTGCCCTGTCCAGTCGCGCTCGGTCTCTTCCGACAGCGTGTCGAGCCGCGCTGCGACCCGTTCGGCCAGCGCCCGTGCCGCGCCTTCCTCGACGAGGACTTTCGGGTCGAGCGCGCCGACAATGGCGGCCTGCTCGACGACGAAGCGGGCATAGCGGCTGTGCAGCCCATCCAGATAGCCGTTCACGGCGCGCGCCTTCTCGACGATATGGCGCAGATCCTCGCCCGCAACGCTTTCGCCATTGCCGAGCTCGAACAGCGCATCGTCGATGCCGCCGGCGATCAGGTAATCCTCGAAGGCCCGCTGGTCCTTCAAATATTGCTCGGAGGAGGCGCGCTTGACCTTATAGAGCGGCGGCTGGGCGATATAGAGATAGCCGCCTTCGATGAGCAGCGGCATTTGCCGGTAGAAGAAGGTCAGCAAAAGCGTGCGGATATGGGCGCCGTCGACATCGGCGTCCGTCATGATGATGATCTTGTGGTAGCGCAGCTTCTCAATATTGAACTCGTCGCGCCCGATGCCGGCGCCCAGCGCGGTGATCAGCGTGCCGATCTGCTCCGAGGACAGCATCTTGTCGAAGCGCGCGCGCTCGACATTGAGGATCTTGCCGCGAAGCGGCAGCACCGCCTGGAAGGCGCGGTCGCGCCCCTGCTTGGCGGAGCCGCCTGCGCTGTCGCCCTCGACGATGAACAGCTCGGACTTGGCCGGATCGCGCTCCTGGCAGTCGGCGAGCTTGCCGGGCAGGTTGGCGACATCGAGCGCGCCCTTGCGGCGGGTCAGCTCGCGCGCCTTGCGGGCGGCTTCACGCGCGACCGCCGCCTCGGCGATCTTCTGCACGATGGCCTTGGCCTCGCTCGGATGCTCCTCGAACCAAGTGCTGAGCGCCTCGACCATGGTGCTCTCGACCACGGGCCGCACTTCCGATGAAACGAGCTTTTCCTTGGTCTGGCTGGAGAATTTCGGATCGGGCACCTTCACGGACAACACGCAGGTCAGCCCCTCGCGGGCGTCATCGCCGGTGAGCTGCACCTTTTCCTTCTTCGCGATACCGGATTCGGCGGCGTAGGTGTTGACGGTGCGGGTCAGCGCGGCGCGGAAGCCGGCCATATGCGTGCCGCCGTCGCGCTGCGGGATGTTGTTGGTGAAGCAGAGCACGCTCTCATGATAGCCGTTGTTCCACCACAAGGCTGCCTCGACGACGATATCGTCGCGCTCCGTCTTCATGGTGACCGGCGCGCTCAGAATCGGCGTGCGGGCACGGTCGAGATAGCGAACGAAGGCCTCGAGGCCGCCCTCGTACATCAGCTCTTCGCTCTTGGGCTCGACGCCGCGCATGTCGCTCAGCACAATGCGCACGCCGGAATTCAGGAAGGCGAGTTCGCGCAGCCGGTGTTCCAGCGTTGCGTAGTCGAATTCGACCTGGGTGAAGGTCTCGGTCGAGGGCGTGAAGGTGACGCGGGTGCCGGAGCGGTCCGGCGCATCGCCGACGATCTTCAAGGGCTCGGTCGGTACGCCATGCTCGAAGGAGAGCGCGTGTTCCTTGCCGCCGCGCCAGATGGTTAGGTCGAGCCGGGAGGATAAGGCATTCACCACCGACACGCCGACGCCGTGCAGGCCGCCGGAGACCTTATAGGAATTCTGGTCGAATTTGCCGCCGGCATGGAGCTGGGTCATGATGACCTCGGCGGCGGAGACGCCTTCCTCATGCATCTGGGTGGGGATGCCGCGGCCGTTGTCCTCGACCGTCACCGAGCCGTCGGCGTTCAGCGCCACGAGCACGCGGTCGCAATAGCCGGCAAGGGCTTCGTCGATGGCGTTGTCGACGACTTCATAGACCATGTGGTGCAGGCCGGAGCCGTCGTCGGTGTCGCCGATATACATGCCGGGACGCTTGCGCACCGCATCGAGGCCCTTTAAGACCTTGATCGAATCGGCGCCGTATTCGTCTTCATTGGCTATTTTGCGGGCGGCATGGGCGCTCATCGGGTCCAAATCCTTAACTCACTCTAATCTGCCGGGCATCGATCCGCCCGTCGTCATGGCCCTGACGGCTTAGTGACCCGTCAGCGACCGTAAAAAATTGTGCCTTGTGCTGAAGCGGCCCGAATACGTCTTTATCCGTACCCGTGAGCCAGGCCTGCGCGCCCAGCCGTTCAATTTCGACGAACAGCGCTTCGCGGCGTGGTTCGTCCAGATGAGCCGCAATTTCGTCTAAAAGAAGGAGCGGCGCAAGTCCGCCGCGTGCGTCCTTCACCGCTTTCGCGTGGGCGAGGATGAGCCCGATCAGCAAAGCTTTCTGCTCACCGGTCGAACAGAGGCCCGCCGGCATGTCCTTCGGCCCATGCCTGACGAGAAGGTCGCTGCGATGCGGCCCCGACAACGTGCGCCCCGCCGCGCGGTCGCGGTCCCGGGTGACGGCCAGCTCTCGCAGGAAGTCGTCCTCGACATCGACGGCCGGCTTGTGCTGAAGCCCGGCTTCCAGCGTGCCCTCCAAGGCAAGAAGGGCGTGCGGAAAGGCGCCGGTCTCGGCGGAACCGGGACGGCTGGCGGCGCTCGCGAGCCGGTCGACGGCTTCGATGCGGCCGGCGGCAATGGCGGTGCCGGTCTCGGCCATCTGGCTTTCGACGGCGTCGAAAAGCCGCGCGGAGCGCTCACCCATGTCCAAAAGGCGGTTGCGCTGGCGCATGGCCCGCTCGAAATGATTGAGGCGACCGCGATGGGCGCCGTCGAAGCTGGCGACCATGCGGTCGAGAAAGCGGCGGCGATCGGAGGCCGGGCCGGTGTACAGCCCGTCCATGGCCGGGATCAGCCAGACCACTTGCAGATATTCGGCGAGCGCGCCGGAGCCGCCGGCATCCTCGCCGTCGATCTTGACGACCCGGTTCGACACAGCGCCCGAGCTGAGCGGCTGCTGGCCGGTGCCAATGGCGATCTCATTGCCGTCGATCGAGGCGCGAGCGGAGACGGCCCAGCCACCATCGCCCTTCATGCGGGCGAGTTCCGCGAAAGGCGCGCCGCGCAACCCGCGGCCCGGCGTCAGCAGCGAAACCGCCTCGAGAATATTGGTCTTGCCGGAGCCATTGTGCCCGGTCAGTACCACCGGCCGCTGATCGAGCGGCAGCGCGACCTGCGTATAATTACGGTAATTGGACAGCGCAATCCGGGCGAGCCAGACATTTCTGGCCGCCAAATCACCGTCGATGGCGCAAAGCCCATGTGTATTCAGAACCGCCAAGGCATCTCCCGTCACCCAAAAGCCGGTTCCCGCATGCTCCGGATCGTCACTTCATTTCGTGTCGCAAGGGCAAAGCGCGCCTCGCTTTGCCGGACAATGCATGCAACCGGCCAAGCGGCGCGGCTCAGACACGCATCGGCATCAGGACGAAGAGGGCAGAAGCGTCGTTTTCGTCTTGAAGCACCGTCGGCGCGCTGGGATCGGAGAGGCTGAAGACCGACCGGTCCCCTTCGATATGCGCCGAGATATCCAATAGATAGCGAGCGTTGAAGCCAATTTCCAGGGGTTCGCCGCTATATTCCGTCTCCAATTCCTCGGTCGCCGAGCCCGATTCGGGGTTGTTGACCGACAAAACCAGCTTGCCGTCTGAAATATTCAGTTTGACCGCCCTGCCCTTTTCGCTTGAGAGGGTCGAAACGCGGTCGACGGCCTTCGTGAATGCCGCATTGCCGACGCGCATGTTCTTGTCGTTGTTTTGCGGAACCACGCGCTGATAGTCGGGAAAGGTGCCGTCGATCAGCTTGGACGTCAGCACGACATTGCCGGCGGTGAACCGGATCTTGTTGGGCGAGAGATGGACAAAAACCTCGTCGGAATGGTCGGCGAGAAGCTTGGCCACTTCCTGCACCGTCTTGCGCGGCAGGATGATGCCGGGCATGCCCATGCCGCCATCGGGGAGCGCCACATCCATGCGGGCGAGGCGGTGGCCGTCGGTGGCGACGGCACGCAGGCGCCAGCCTTCGTCGGTTTCGGTGGCGTGCAGGTAGATGCCATTGAGATAATAGCGGGTTTCGTCGGTCGAGATGGCGAAACGGGTCTTTTCGATCAGCCGGGCGAGATCGCGCGAGGCAAGCTGGAAGCTGTGCGACATGCCGTCGAGCCCGAGATCGGGGAAATCATCGGCCGGCAGGCAGGCCAGCAGGAAGCGCGACGGCCCGGCGGTGATGGCGAGCCGGCCCTCATCGCCCTTGCTGGCGAGCTCGATCTGTGAGCCGTCGGGCAGCTTACGGACGATATCGTGCAGCGTATGGGCCGGAACGGTGGTGCCGCCGGGCGCCGTGGTCTCGGCCCTGGCGGTCTCGGTGACTTCGATATCGAGGTCGGTGGCTTTCAGATGCAGGCTCTCGCCGTCGGCACGGAGCGAGACATTGGCAAGGATCGGTATGGTGTTGCGCCGCTCGACCACGCTGGTCACATGCTGCAATGCCTTGAGCAAGGCACTTTTCTCGATCAACAATCGCATCGGTACATCCCCTTACTGCGCTGCCCCTGACCGCTGCGATGCCCTGATGGGCGTGAAAAGCTTGTCATATGCTGATCGCAGCCGATTCGGCCTTACACGCAAGGCGAATTTGCAATCCGGCAATTTCGCTTGGTGAAGCCCGTTTGACAAGCGCTTCCTCCCACGCAGGAGCGGGCGCGCATTTTCCTTGCCATTCCAGTGCCTTGAATGGAGATGCCAGGCCCGGCTCGATTTGGCCCGGACCTGGCATGGCGTAAGGCGGCTCGCGGCACGGAGGCGACAAGCCGCCGCACGCGACTACTCTTTCAGAAGCCGCTTCAAGACTTCGATCTCGTCCTTCAGCACGGCGTCGGCGGCCAGCAGCGACTCGATCTTGCGGATGGCGTGCAGCACCGTGGTGTGGTCCCGCCCGCCAAAGCGCCGGCCGATCTCGGGCAGCGAGCGCGCGGTCAGGGACTTGGCCAGATACATGCCGATCTGGCGCGGCCGGACGATCGAGCGGTTGCGCCGCGAGGACAGCAGATCGCCGCGATTGACGCCGAAATGCTTCATGACGACGCGCAGGATGTCGTCGATCTTGACCCGGCGCGGCTCCTTGCCGCGGATCAGATCGCCGATGATCTGCTCGGCGCTCTCGACGGTGATCGGCTGCGCGGTGAGCTGGAAGGCCGCATGGATGCGGGTGATGGCGCCTTCGAGCTCGCGCCCGCTCTCGGTGAGCTGCGAGGCGAGGAATTCGATCACCGGCTCGGGGATGCCGAAGCCGCGCTCCTGCTCGGCCTTTTCCGCCGCGCGCCGCTTCAGCACCTTGCAGCGCAGATCATAATCCAGCGCGCCGACTTCGGCGACGAGACCGCCGGACAGCCGCGACCGCATGCGCGCATCGAAGCTTTCGAGCTGCATGGGGGGGCAATCGGCGGCGACGACCACCTGCTTGCCGCCGTCGATCAGCGAGTTCAGCGTGTGGCAGAATTCCTGCTGGAAGGTGCGGCCCTGCAAAAACTCGATGTCGTCGATCAAGAGGATGTCGATGGCGCGGATCATGTCCTTGTAAGCCACCGCGTCACGCGTCTGCAGCGCCTCGGCGAAGCTGTACATGAAGCGCTCGGCCGTCAAATAAAGCAGCTTGGCCTTCGGCTTGCGCCGCCGGACTTCCCAGGCAATCGCATGCAGCAGATGGGTCTTGCCGAGCCCGACCTTGGCATGGAGATAGAGCGGGTTGTAGCGCAGCGGATGATCGGCGACCGCCTCGGTCACTTGCAGCGCGGCCGCATGGGCGAGCCGGTTCGAGGCGCCGACGATGAAGGACGAGAAGGTGAAGCGCGCTTCGAGCGGCGAGCCTTCGAACCCGTCCCAGCCCGTGCGGCTGTCCCGGCTTGCGGGTTCGTCATGGCGCGTCGAGCCCGGTTTCGGCGCGTCGAGCTTGGGCGCGGGCCGCTCGGCGGCGCGGCGTTCGGCGACCGCCGCGTCATGCGGCTGGCGAACCCGGAATTCCAGGCGCTCGACCCCGGCCAGCTCGGCGCTGCAGCAGGCCAAAAGCCGCTCGGAATAATGCGACTGCAGCCAATTGCGCAGGAATTTGGTCGGTACGGAGACCTGAACGAGACCGTCATCGCAGGCTTCGAGTTCCACCCGTCCGAACCAACTCGTGAATACGTCTTCGCCCAGCTCGGCGCGCAGCCTCGCCTGGACCCGCCGCCACTTGCCTTCGATAGCATTGGCGCTCAGTTCTAATGTCGTCACTGGAATACCCCGCTGTTGAGCTCCGCGACAGCTAGAAGCCGCGCGAAATCGTTCACGCCGTCTCTGATGGACGGTCGTCATGCATGCTTTGAAATCAGCGTCGACGGACTTAGGCCGCCTTTGACTTTATGGAGAGAAGGACCGCGCTGCGACGCTCGGGCTGATCCGCGAGTATCGCTTTCAAAATCCGCGCTTTGTCGACCCGCGGCGGACCTGCATCCTTGGCTTGCGCCGTGCAATAGGACGGCAAGGCCGGGCTCGCCGATCTCTCGGCAATGGCTTGCGCGCTCCGGCTTTGCCAGGCGTAAAGGATGGAAAGGTCGTAGAACTGGTCGCAAACTTGTCGCGCCAGGTCACGGTGGGTGATTGCGGCCAAACTGTCCCGCCAATTGGCGGTCTCTTCGCCCGAGCTGCAGTCGCTCGTTAATAGAACGCTGGTCGTCAGCTTCGCATGTGAGGGCGTAGGCCGGTTATTGATGATGCCGCGAGCCTTGATCCAGGCCCATGCGACACTTCGCTGACGGCGCAAAGCCGCTCGCTCTCGCTCTAACCCGCTAAACATAAATACCTCCTGCTCGCCGACCGCATTCGCGCTTCATGGCTTCTTTATTTTACGCCGCACAATTCGAAGCTCAGTCCAGGCGTGAAAGCAGTCTCCTTATGAACCACAAAAACCTTCGACAAATTCATTCCGCGCGCTCGCAAATGCCATTTTGCAAACGTTGAGAATGGCGGTACGCATTACAAAGGAAGAATATATCAGGAGGGGAAACTGTCCCCGTTCGGATAGCCAGAACTATACACGCGCGGCCCATGGCTTGCAATCTGCCCGCCCGCGGAAGGGGCCGGAGAGGGGCCGATCGGCCACGCTGCCCGGCGAGAGCGCCCATTGCATCCGACTCAGCGACTGACAAGTAAGTCTTTGATTTCATTCTACAAAACAACGACAGTGTGAGTCGGCAATCTTGGGGTAGGGGTCAACACGAATCCGGCGCTGATGCCCAATTTTTTACTTGATTGCACAATCTTAACTGTCGCAACCATAGATTGAAAACGGTTAATGAACCGTTAATTCCTTGATTCAAAACGCGAAGTTAGAAGCAAGCGCAAAAACGAAAAACGCCCAGCAAATGCTGGGCGTTGCAGAAAAATCACAGCGTGCGCGCGAGTCGCGATTGGGCCGCGCGTCAGGCCCCGAGGACGCGAATCCGGGCCGAAAGACGCGAGATTTTGCGGCTCGCGGTGTTCTTATGGATGATGCCCTTCTGCGCACCGCGCATGATCTCGGGCTGTGCGTTCTGCAGAGCGGTCGCGGCCGCGGACTTGTCGCCGGTCGCAATCGCTTCCTCGACCTTGCGGATGAAGGTGCGCATGCGGCTGCGGCGGTTCTTGTTCATGGCGGTGCGTCTTTCGATCACACGAACCGCCTTTTTGGCAGATTTGGTATTGGCCATTTGTCCCTAAAACCTTAGAAAAACGGATCTTCAGCTCGTCCCGTGCCGGCCGCGAAAGCGTGCCCGACAAGATAGCGGCGCTACGGCGGGGGATTGGAAACGTGATCGCGTGTATAATCCCGGTCGCGGTAGACGTCAATCAGAGAGCGCCCGGCCCCATGGCCTCACCCTCATCTTCCTGCCTAAATCTTGGAGCCCGCCCATGAAGGTTCTGGTGACGGGCGCCGCCGGATTCATCGGCTTCTTTACCGCGAAAAAGCTGCTCGACCTCGGCGCCGAAGTGGTCGGTCTCGATAATCTCAATCATTATTACGACCCGTCGCTGAAGAAAGACCGCCTCGCCCAGCTTCAGGGCCGCAACGGCTTTCACTTCATCGAAGCCGATCTCGCCGACCGCGCCACCATCGAGGCGCTGTTCGCCGCCGAGCGTCCAAACCGCGTCGTCAATCTGGGCGCGCAGGCCGGCGTGCGCTATTCGCTGACCGATCCGCACGCCTATATCGCGTCGAACATCACCGGATTCCTGCACATCCTCGAAGGCTGCCGCCATTACGGCGTCGAACACCTGGTTTACGCCTCGTCCTCATCCGTTTACGGCGCCAACAGCGCGATGCCGTTCAGCGTGCATCAAAATGTCGACCACCCCTTGAGCCTTTACGCGGCGACCAAGAAGTCCAACGAGCTGATGGCGCATAGCTACGCCCATCTCTACCGGATGCCGGTGACGGGGCTCCGCTTCTTCACGGTCTATGGTCCGTGGGGCCGGCCGGACATGGCGCTGTTCACCTTCACCAAGCGCATCCTGGCCAGCGAGCCGATCGACGTCTTCAATCAGGGCAATCACGCCCGCGATTTTACCTATATCGACGATATCGTCGAGGGCATCGTCCGTGTGCTCGACCGCGTGCCGGAGCCGAACCCGGCCTGGGACGGCGCGGCGCCCGATCCGGGGACCTCGCCCGGACCGTACCGGCTTTATAATATCGGCAATCACAATCCGGTGGCGCTGCTGGACTTCATCGCCGCCATCGAAAAGGCGACCGGGCGGACGGCTGAGAAGAACTTTTTGCCGATGCAGCCGGGCGACGTGCTGGCCACCTATGCCGATGTCGACGATCTCGCCCGCGACGTAGGGTTCGCCCCGAATACGCCGATCGAAGAGGGCATCGGGAAATTCGTGGAATGGTATCGGGACTATTACGGAGTCTGAGAGGCGGGGCAGGGAATTCGTATCCCCCCGTCGCCCCGGCCGTAAGCGCCGGGGCCCAGTCGCATCTCATCTTGCCGCAGCATTCGCGGATCGGCCATTGGGTCCCGGCTCGCCGCTTCGCGGCGTCCGGCACGACGAGGCTTTTAAGCCCCGGCCGGATTGGTCAGCTTCGGCGATGCAGGCCAGTGGCCGTGGCGGAAGGGGGCGAAATAGTTGGGGGGCTGGTAGTGCTTTTCGGCGGTGAAGGGAGCGACGAACTCGGTTAACGGCTCGTCGGCGGCGGCGAAGAAGGCGTTCACGCCGTAGAAATCGCAGCCGACCAGTTCGTAGCCCTGGCTCTTGCCCAGCAGTTCCAGCGATTTCAGCCCCGCGCCATACCAGGTCGAGCCGTCCCAGACCGCCCACGGGTCATAGGGCACGACGAACTCCCAACTCGGCGGGATCGAGGCGTTATATTCGATGCAGGCCGTCCGCGCACGGTAGCGGCCGAGCGCCTGCCAGACATAATATGTGTTCATGTCGAGGTCGATGCTGAGATAGTCGAAGCGCTCCGGCGCGCCGGCCTCGACCAGCAGCGCCTCGATATTTTCCGCCGTCACCATGGCCTCGATCAGCCGCAGCCGGCCCGCGGCGATCGGACCGGCGAAATCGCGGCGGATGGCGGTGCAGCTTGCCGGGCTGCCCTCGATCCAGATGCCGGACCAGCCGAGCGTCAGCAGCAGCCGCGTGGTGTTCTCGCGCCCGTCCCCCGCGCCGATCTCGACGAAGAAGCGGTCGCGCACTCCGATGCGCCGGAAGATCTCGGCGATGACGCCATCCTCCGGACCCTGGCTGAAGCATTGCGCCGTGAACAGGCACAATTCGCGCGGGTCGCGGGCGGCGGTGAGGCGGGCCCGCGCCAGCTCATAGGCGAGCGCCGTCAACTCTTTGCGTTTTTCGTCCATGAAACCCTAGCGGTGCTTGAAATTGGGCGGGCGCTTGGCGACGAAGGCGGCCATGCCCTCTTTCTGGTCTTCGGTCGCGAAGAGCGACTGGAACACGCGCCGCTCGAAGCGCACGCCTTCCGCCAGCGTCGTCTCGAAGGCGCGGTTGATGGCTTCCTTGGCGGTCATCACGGCGGGGAGCGACAGTCCGGCGATTTGCTCGGCCGCCTTCATCGCCTCGGGCAGAACCTCGGCATCCGGCAGCACGCGGGCGACCAGACCGCAGCGCTCGGCCTCTTCGGCGCCCATCATGCGGCCGGTCAGCACCAGATCCATCGCCTTGGCCTTGCCGACGGCACGGGTCAGGCGCTGGGTGCCGCCCGCGCCGGGGATGACGCCGAGCTTGATCTCCGGCTGGCCGAATTTGGCGCTCTCGCCGGCTAGGATGATGTCGCACATCATGGCGATCTCGCAGCCGCCGCCGAGCGCAAAGCCGCGCACTGCCGCAATGACCGGCTTGCGGCAGCGGCTCAGCCGCTCCCAGGGGGCGATGAAATCTTTGTTGGTCACGTCGATGAAGCTTTTCGACTCCATCTCCTTGATGTCGGCGCCGGCGGCGAAGGCGCGGTCGGAGCCGGTCAGCACGATACAGCCGATGCCCTCATCGGCCTCGAAACCGTCCAGCGCGGCGTTCACCTCGGCGACCAGCGCGGCGTTCAGCGCGTTCAGCGCCTCGGGCCGGTTCAGCGTGATGAGGCCGACGCGGCCGCGCGTTTCGACGTTGATGGTGGCGTAAGCCATGGGGTTCTCCCTTATGGACCGCTTATGTCTGACAGACGGGACAGAAAAATGTCGAGCGGCCGCTTTGCACCTTGCGGGCGATGATGCCCTTGCATCCGGCCCGGAGGCAAGGCTCGCCCTCGCGACCATAGACGCAGAAGCGGTGCTGGAAATAGCCGAGCGAGCCGTCCGCCTGGCGATAGTCGCGTAGCGATGAGCCGCCCGCCTCGATGGCGTCTTCGAGCGTGGCGCGGATGGCGGGCGCGAGCCGTTTCGCCGCCGCCGAGGGCGCACCGCTGGCCAAGGTGAGGATGGAGGCGGGACGGTCGGGCAAGAGCTTGGCGCGGTAGAGCGCTTCGCAGACATAGATATTGCCGAGCCCGGCGATCACATGCTGGTCGAGCAGAAAGGCTTTCAGCGGCGTCTTGCGCCCCTTGGCCTTGGCGGCGAGGAAGACCGGGTTCATCTCCGGCCCCAGCGGCTCCAGGCCCAGATCGCGGAAATGCGGATGGGTCTCTATCTCGCCGGGCGCGAGCAGCGCCATGTAGCCGAAGCGGCGCGCGTCATTGTAGCGGATGACGGCGAGGTTGCTCATCTCGAAGATGACGTGGTCGTGCTTGTCGTCGCCACCGGTTTCGTGGAGGAAATCGCCGACCACGGCATTGCCGCCCGCTTCGGTTTTGACCAGACCGCCGATCAGAAAGCGCCCGGTCATGCCCAGATGCATGGTCAGGATCTGCCCGTCATCGAGCTCGGCGAGCAGATATTTGGCGCGGCGGGTCAGGTGCTCGACTCGGCGGCCTTCGAGGCGCTTGGCGAAATTGGCCGGAAGCGGGAAGCGCAGATCGGCCCGGCGCTGCTCGACGCGGGCAAAACTTGCCCCTTCGAGCACCGGCGCAAGGCCGCGCCGCACGGTTTCGACTTCGGGCAATTCGGGCATCGGCACTCATCATCCGCTCTATGCGGGCGGACCATAGCCCCCTGCCCCCTCGCGCGAAACCGAAACTTGGCTGTCGCCCACCCTTAGACATGCTGCGCTGCAGCATAACGTCGCGCTTATATTGCACCGCCGCATAATGGCATGCCACTTGCTTTGATTAGCGTGGACGCGTTGCCCCTGCGCGCCATTAAGCGGAGACTTATTGTGTTTCAGATTCTGATCCTTGTTTGCTCTATAGGCACCGCACAGCCGGATTGCCAATCCGACACGGCGCTCGACGTGGTTCGCGGCCCCGTAGTCGCCAATGAAATGCTGTGCGGGCGCGACGGCCAAGCCTATCTGGCCCAAACCTCGATCGCGCCGCAAAGCGCGAATGATTATGTTAAAATCCAGTGCCTGCGGACCCAGAACCACGGCGAGCTGTCAAAGGCTCCAAGACGAACCGGCGCCGTGAACTGACGGCTCCTCTCGGCTAAATCCATAGTCGCGCTGGCAAAGGGCCACAGGCTTATGGCGGCGGTCATGCAAACGCGATAGGTTCGCGCCATGAACGACACGCCACAAACCAGCTTCGGTTTCCGCAAGATCGACCAGAACGAGCGGCAAAGCCTCGTCAACGACGTGTTTTCGCGCGTCGCCAACCGCTATGACGTCATGAACGATCTGATGTCGGGCGGCCTGCACCGGCTGTGGAAGCGCGACATGATCAACTGGCTGGCGCCGTCCAAGGTCGCGCCGCTGGCGCTGCTGGACGTGGCCGGCGGCACCGGCGACATCGCCCGCCGCTTCCTCGACGCAACCGGCCCGCAATCGACGGCGACCATCTGCGATATCAGCGCCGAAATGCTCGAGGCCGGGCGCGGCAAACTGGCCTCGCGTTACGGACAGCGGCTGCGCTTCGTTCAGGGCAATGCCGAGATCCTGCCCTTCCCCGACCGCAGCTTCGACGCCTACACCATCGCCTTCGGCATCCGTAACGTCACCCATATCGAGGCCGCGCTCGCCGAAGCCTTCCGCGTGCTGAAGCGCGGCGGCCGTTTCCTGTGCCTGGAATTCTCCGAGGTGCAGACGCCGATGCTCGACCGCGTCTATGACAGCTATTCCTTCCACGTCATCCCGCGCCTAGGCGAACTCGTTGCCAAGGACGGCGAGGCCTATCGCTATCTGGTCGAAAGCATCCGCCGCTTCCCCGACCAGGAGCGCTTCGCCGGCATGATCCGGGCGGCAGGCTTCGAGCGGGTGCAATACCGCAACCTCACTGGCGGCATCGCCGCGCTGCATTCGGGCTGGCGGATTTAGCGGGACGGGGCGGCTTCAGCGGGCAATCTGCTTTTCAAAACACCGCATACATTCCTCGTCGCCCCGGCCGAAGAGCCGGGGCCTACTAGCTTCACCCCTTGCCGCAGCGCTCGCGGATATATGATTGGATCCCGGCTCGCCGCTTCGCGTCGTCCGGGACGACGAAAGAGGAGCCGCGAGGCACCGATAGGGCCATCCAACCCGGATAAAATCCCGTGGCGTTTCGCCCTCGGCGAAGAATGAGGCTCTCTATTTACGCGCGCCTTGCTATATAGCGCGCATGGTAAACGGCCTCGTCAATCTCTTCAGGCTCGCGCGTGCGGGCACCGTCCTCGTCTGGCATGGCGTGCATGTGGTGCCCGAGGGCATCGACGCGCCGGCGCCCGCGCGCCTGCTGCAGCGGCTCACGGCGCCCTTTCGCGACAAGCGGGCGGGCAAATCGGCGCGGCTGTCCAAGGCGCTGACGACGCTCGGGCCGAGCTACATCAAGCTCGGCCAGTTCCTCGCCACGCGCCGCGACGTGATCGGCCCGGAACTCGCCGGCGATCTCGCCAGCCTGCAGGACCGGCTGCCGCCCTTCTCGATGGAAGAAGCGCGCCAGACCATCCGCGACTCGCTCGGCGCCGATGCCGGCACGCTCTACGCCACTTTCGGACCGCCGGTCGCCGCCGCATCCATCGCCCAGGTCCATAAGGCCAGCGTCCGCCAGCCTGACGGCAGCGCGCGCGCGGTCGCGGTCAAAATCCTGCGGCCGGGCATCGAAAGGCGCTTCCGCAGCGACCTCGACAGCTTCTATTTCGCCGCCCGGCTGATCGAGCGCTTCCATGCGCCCTCGCGCCGCCTGCGCCCGGTCGCCGTGGTCGATACGCTCGCGGAATGGACGCGGCTCGAGATGGATTTGCGGCTGGAAGCGGCCGCCATGTCGGAGATGGCCGAAAACATCGCCCGCGCCGGCGACAAGGGCTTTCGCGTGCCCAAGGTCGACTGGACCCGCACCTCCGCCCGCGTCATGACCATCGAATGGGTCAACGCCATCCCGATCGCCGATCTCGCCGCCATCGACCGCGCCGGCATCGACCGCGAAACGCTCGGCAATCACGTCATCCGCTCCTTCCTGCGTCACGCCATGCGTGACGGCTTCTTCCACGCCGACATGCATCAGGGCAATCTCTTCGTCGAGCCGGACGGCACGCTGGTGCCGGTCGATTTCGGCATCATGGGACGGCTCGGGCCGCCGGAAAAACGCTTCCTCGCCGAGATCCTCTACGGCTTCCTGACCCGCGATTACCGGCGCACCGCGCGCATGCATCTGGAGGCCGGCTACGTGCCCCCGCATCACAGCGTCGAAAGCTTTGCCCAGGCGCTGCGCTCCATCGGCGAGCCTTTGATGGACCGCACCGCCGAGGAAATCTCGATGGCCCGGCTTTTGTCGCAGCTCTTCGAAGTGACCGAGCTGTTCGACATGCGCACGCGGCCGGAATTGCTGCTTTTGCAAAAGACAATGGTGGTGGTCGAGGGCGTCGCCCGCTCGCTCGACCCGCGGCTGAACATCTGGACCGCCGCCGAGCCGGTGGTGAAGGGCTGGATGGAGGACCAGATCGGCCCGCGCGCGCGGATCGCCGAGGCGGTCGAGGGGGTCGGCGCGCTCGCCGGGCTGGTCGCCGAGGCGCCGAAACTGGCCGAGCAGGCCCGGCGCGTGAGCGCGGCGCTGACCGAGGCCGGCGAAACGGGGTTCCGGCTGGATGATTCGACGGTCGAGCGGATGGCTGCGGCGCAGACCGCCGGAAGCTGGCCCGCCCGCGCGGCGCTCTGGCTTGGCGCGGTGGCGCTGGCGGCGATTGCGGTGAAAATATGGGTGGCGTAGGGAACGACGTCTAAATTCAGTTACATCGATGGAAGTAGTAGATCTCCGGGACGTAGATATAACCCGTCCTGTTAAGCGCGCCGAACGGGTCCGCAAACTTAATATCCACAGTTATCCCTTCTATAGGCCCCCGGAACAGGAGTGGAATACCAGCCAACACGATTATAGTTGCCTGCCCTCGATCGGTATCATCGGCGGCGATGTTTACTGGAATGATCTCGGTGGTCGGGGCAGAATCATCCTCATCTGAAGCATTTGCTCCGCTCGCTCTTGGATGTATTAGCCAGCAAAGAGCTATGCCGTTGCCGCAGGTGAATTGCGCCTGATGTGTCCATTCCAAGGCCCCGTCTCGTCCGAAACTGCGCAAGGTTACGCCATCGGGAGAGTCAATCGCCGAGAACTGCACCTCCGTGTACATACCTTCATGAGCACTTGAGCGAAATGATGCGGCTGTCCAATCGCAACGCAGTTTCGACTTGGTTTCTTGGCCTATATTTTGTTGGCGGATTTGAGGGGCACAATCAATCCTTTGATAAACCTCGGTAAAGCGCGTCGGCTTCTTCCGAGGGCGCGCCATAGATGTCTCTCGGACGTCCGCAACGAGTAAATCTCCAAAGCGCGAAAACGAGTAGGTTCGGTGCATTTGATCGCCTTGAATGCCGCAACTCGTGCGCAACACGATGCTCTCTCCGCGCCGGATAACACCGCTATCGATATAGCAGCTAAACTCATACCCGCTTAGCCGGCGCCCTTTAATGAATATCCCGGTCTCCTCACCAATTTGCCAATCATCCCCTTTGCGGGCAAAACCATTGCACGCATCGTGCGCGGGCGCTTTTATCGACCTTACGTTTGGTCCGACGTAAATCCAGGTCCCCTCTATGTCGCTATAGGCGATTTTCTTTCGCGCCGCATTCGCGTCAGAGATCGTGCAAAGACACAAGAGGACAAAACAAAGGGTACGCATTGCTCATCACGAAGAAGACGGCCCTAAGCCTTCGATCTTCGCGGCAAAACATTAGCGATGCACTGAAACGCTCTCCCAACTTGGCTGAGCCTCAGGCGTGCACGAACGGCTCCAGCCCCGACAGCCGCATTTTCGGCTCGACTCTTGCCAGCTTGCGCGGGGCATATTTCTCCACATGCTCGCGGATATGCGCGATGTGCGCCGGCGTCGAACCGCAGCAGCCGCCGACGATGTTCAGCAACCCGTCGCGGGCCCAGTCCTCCATCTTGCAGGCCATTTCGTGGGGCGTTTCGTCGTACTCGCCCATGGCGTTGGGCAGGCCGGCATTGGGATAGGCCGAGACGTAGCAGCTCGCCACCGCCGCGATCTCGGCCACGGCCGGGCGCAGGGCTTCCGCGCCGAAGGAGCAGTTCAGCCCGACCGAGAACGGCCGCAGATGGCGCATCGAATACCAGAAAGCTTCCGGCGTCTGGCCGGAGAGGTTGCGGCCGGACAGATCCGTGATCGTGCCGGAGATCATGATCGGCAGCGTCACGCCGGTCGCCTCGAACGTTTCCAGAACGGCAAAGCCCGCCGCCTTGGCGTTCAGCGTGTCGAACACCGTCTCGATCATGACGGCATCGACCCCGCCCTCGATCAGCGCGCGGGTCTGCTCGGAATAGGCGGCGACCAGCGCGTCGAAGGTGACGTTGCGGAAGCCGGGATTGTTGACGTCGGGCGAGAGCGATGCGGTGCGGTTGGTCGGGCCGATGGCGCCGGCGACGAAGCGCGGACGGTCGGGCGTCTTGGCGGTCCAGGCGTCGGCCGCCGCGCGGGCGATCCTCGCCGCTTCCAGATTGATCTCGTAGCTCAGGCTTTCCATGCCGTAATCGGCCATGGAAATCGCCTGCGCATTAAAAGTGTTGGTCTCGATGATGTCGGCGCCGGCTTCCAGATAGGCCTCGTGGATCGAACGGATGATCTCCGGCTGGGTCAGCACCAGCAGATCGTTATTGCCCTTGATGTCGGAGGGCCAGTCGGCGAAGCGTGCGCCGCGATAATCGGCCTCGCCGAGCCGGTAGCCCTGGATCTCGGTGCCCATCGCGCCGTCGAGGATCAGGATGCGCTCGGCGGCGGCGGCCTTCAGGGCCTCGATACGGGTTTCGCGTGTCATGATAGTCTCCAAACTATGCGAGCGCCGGGCTGATCGAAGCGGCGATATGCGAGCCGTTCTCCCCCGCCGGCCGGATGCCGAGCAGATGGCAGATGGCGTAGACGAGATTGGCGCGGTTCAGCGTGTAGAAGTGGAATTCGCGCACGCCCTGCTCGGCAAGGCCCAGAACCTGTTCCGCCGCGACGGTCGCGGCCATCAGATGGGTGGTCTCGGCGTCCTGGTCCAGCCCCTCAAAACGCTCGGCCATGCGGGCCGGGATGGTCGCGCCGCATTGGGCTGCGAAGCGCGCGACCTGCGCGAAATTGTGCACCGGGATGATGCCGGGCACGATCGGCACCTCGATGCCGGCGGCGCGGACGGCGTCGAGATAGCGGTAAAAATGCTCGTTGTCGAAGAAGAACTGGGTGATGGCCCGGTTGGCGCCGGCATCGACCTTGGCCTTCAGCATGGCAATGTCGGCGGCGATGCTCGGCGAATCCGGATGCTTTTCCGGATAGGCGGCGACGGAGATTTCGAAGCCGCCGATGGCCTCGATGCCCGCGACCAGCGCCGCCGCATTGGCATAGCCGCCGGGATGCGGCGCATAGGGCTCGCCCGCGCCGCTGGCCGCATCGCCCCTCAGCGCGACGATGTGGCGGATGCCGGCGGCCGAATAGGACCGCACCACCTCGTCCACCTCCGCGCGCGTCGCCCCGACGCAGGTCAGATGGGCGGCCGGGCGCAGATCGGTCTCCCGCGCGAGGCGGGCGACGGTCGCATGGGTGCGCTCGCGGGTCGAGCCGCCCGCGCCATAGGTGACCGAGACGAATTCCGGGTTTAGCGGCTCGAGGCGGCGCACGGCCTCCCAGAGGCTGGCCTCCATCTTGGGCGTCTTCGGCGGAAAGAATTCGAAGGACACCCGCATCGGCGCCGCTTTCCTGCCCGCGCCTTCAGCCTTTTCATCATCGCCGTTCATAGGCTCTAGCCTTCCAAAACCGTTTCCGCCGCTTCGCGCTTTTTCCTCGACCGCTCCGGCGGCTTGACCGCCATCCAGAGCGACACCGTCAGCTTGCCCTCCGCCTTCTTGGCGGGCCGGATCGCCTCGTAATGGCCCGATGTCAGCCCCTCGCGCTTCAGCCAGTCCTCGACCAGTTCGCGCTCGAAGCCGAGGCGGCGATGGGCGTAATCTTCGCGCATGGACTCAAGGTCATGCGGCGCGAAATCGACGATCAGCAGCCGCCCGCCCGGCTTCAGCAGCCGCGCCGCCTCCGCCACGGCCTTGGCCGGCTCCTCCAGGAAATGCAGCACCTGATGGATGACCACCGCCTCCGCCGCGCCAGTTTCGAGCGGAAGGTTGAAGATATCGCCAAGCCGGAGCTGGGCATTGCGGACGCCGCCCGCCGCGAGGCGCGCCCGCGCATGGGCGAGCATCTCCCGGTTGACGTCGAAGCCGGCGAGGCGGGCCGCGCGTGCGGCGAACAGCTCCAGAATGCGGCCCGTGCCGGTGCCGAGGTCGATCAGCAGCTCGAAAGGCCCCTGGCCCATCGCTGTGAGCATGGCGGCCTCGACGGCGGCTTCAGGCGCATGGTGCGAGCGGATCTCGTCCCAGGCGGCGGCGTGGGCCTCGAAATAGGCCTGGGCGGCGGCGCTCTTTTCCTGGCGCAGGCCATCGGCGCGGGCAAGGTCGCGGCCGATCAGGGCATCCTTGGGGTCGATGGCAGCGAGAAGCTGGGTCAGGATGGCGGCACCGGGGCCGTGCTCGGCGAGGCGGTAAAAGACCGAGCTACCCTCCTGGAAGCGCTCGATCAGCCGGGCCTCGGCCAGCAGCTTGAGGTGTCGGCTGAGGCGCGGCTGGCTCTGCCCGAGAATCTGGGTCAAATCCTTGACGTTGAACTCGCCATGGGCGAGGAGCATCAACAGGCGCAGCCGCGTGGTCTCCCCCGCCGACCGCAGGATCTCGACCAGTTCCGCCGCGGGGATCGCCCCTTGCATTACGAATTCGTCCTCATATAAACATATCTTTATATCCTTCTATCGGCGGCAAAAGTCAAGGCCCCAGACCGGCACGCCGTTAAGCCGGCATTAACCCCGTCCGCTTAATTTCGACTTAAGACAGCTTTGAGTTGTGCCGATCCGGCACTCGTGGCACCGTCGTCCCCGCGCCCTGGAGCCCGATTTCCGGTTTCCGGCCGCCTCGTCGAGGTTGCGTTTTAGTGGATTTCGTACATGACCGTTTCGGCGTCTCGCGTATCCGCCCTCACCGACCAGATCGTTCTGGGCGATTGCCTTGAGGAATTGAAGAAAATTCCCAGTGCATCGGTCGATCTCGTCTTCGCCGATCCGCCCTATAATCTCCAGCTCACGCAGGATCTGCTGCGCCCGAACAATACGCGGGTGGACGGCGTGCATCAGGACTGGGATAAGTTTTCCAGCTTTGCCAGCTACGACGCTTTCTGCCGGGCATGGCTCGGCGAGTGCCGGCGGGCGCTGAAACCGGACGGCGCGATCTGGGTGATCGGCAGCTATCACAATATTTTCCGCCTCGGCTGCGCACTGCAGGACCTGGATTTCTGGCTGCTGAACGACGTGATCTGGCGCAAGACCAACCCGATGCCGAATTTTCGCGGCCGGCGCTTCACCAATGCGCATGAGACGCTGATCTGGGCCTCACGCGGGGAGGCCTCGCGCTATACGTTCAATTACGAGGCGCTGAAGGCGTTCAACGACGATGTGCAGATGCGCTCGGACTGGCTAATCCCGATCTGCAGCGGTCCCGAGCGGCTGAAGGATGATGGCGGCCGCAAGGCGCATCCGACTCAGAAGCCCGAGGCGCTGCTCTACCGCATCATCCTGGCCTCGACGCAGCCGGGCGAAATCGTGCTCGACCCGTTCTTCGGCACCGGCACCACCGGCGCCGCCGCCAAGCGCCTCGGCCGGCATTTCATCGGCATCGAGCGCGACCCGGATTATGCCCGCGCCGCCATGGAGCGAATCGCGGCCGTGCAGCCGCTGACCGGCGAGGATCTGAAGCTGCTGCGGAGCCGCCGGAGCGAGGCACGCATCCCATTTGGCGCGCTGCTCGAACTCGGCATGATCAGCCCCGGCGCGACGCTCTACGATGCCAAGGCAACGCTGAAGGCGCAGGTGCGGGCGGATGGGACGCTAGCGCTGGCCGGCGAACAGGGCTCGATCCATAAGATGGGCGCCCGTATCCAAAACCGTCCGGCCTGCAATGGCTGGACGTTCTGGCATGTGCGGACGGATGCCGGGCTCGAACCGATCGATGTCCTGCGGGAAAAGGCCCGCAAGCAACTCGGTCTGTCCCTGCTTACTTAGCGGAGACGGATTTGCGCAATTCCACTTGTTCGTCTTCGGCATAGGCTTCGGCGGCCGGCGCTTCGAAGGCCGGGCGGGCATGGCGGAGGTTGACAGCATTGTAAGCGCCGCATTGCGAGCATACCAAATAACGCTCGAGCCCTTTACTGTGGCCCCAGCCATATTCGACGTCCCGGACCTGCAAAGCAGGCTTGCCGCAATCCGGGCAGTCAACATGTTTGGTAGAATTCATGCCGAGCTTCTGAGCAGCGTCGACCCAGGCGGCCAAATTTTTACTTCGTGCTGCACTCATTCCAAGTCCTCCATTCTTCTTAAACGCTCGTTATTGATTTTGCTTACGCGAATAAAAAGTCGGGTTGCAGAAGCCTCGCGGCACCCGCCTAGATGTACCACTAACATTAGGAAAGGGATAAAGGCCATCCCGCAATACGAGATGTCCCACCAAAATCATCATAGCATCGCGAGATCGCCAAATTTGTGGCAATTTTGCAAATCTAGGTGCGAACACGTATTGAGCTCCCCTTTACACCTATGGCTTGTGGAGAGTACGTAGCGTCACTCTGCAAGCTTGACTTGGACAGACGTTTTCCCCTTATCAGAGGCAGCCAGTCGGCTGGATGACCGCTGCGGGTTTTGCCCGTGGAGGAAAGTCCGGGCTCCATGGAAACACGGCGCCGGATAACGTCCGGCGGGGGCGACCCCAGGGAAAGTGCCACAGAAAGCAAACCGCCCCGGCATGCCGGGGTAAGGGTGAAAGGGTGCGGTAAGAGCGCACCGCGCGGCTGGTGACAGTCGCGGCATGGTAAACCCCGCCGGGAGCAAGACCGAATAGGGGCGGCATGTCCATCGCCCGCAAGGGGGATGGCGAGCCTGTTTCCAGGCCGCCGCCCGGGTTGGTTGCTAGAGGCGCGCAGCAATGCGCGTCCCAGATGAATGGTCATCGCGGAGGCAACTCCGTACAGAACCCGGCTTACAGGCCGGCTGGCTTATTTCCCTCCCCTCAGATCGCGGGCTTGATCTCGATGGTGATCTCGTCGGCATAGAGCCCGGCGCGTTTGTTGGCGATGTCGCCGATGGTGAAGACGATGTCGAGCTCGTGGCCCGCGAGGCCGGTGCCGTTGAAGGGGCCGAGGCTGGCGGGGAAGGCAACCGCCGCGCCGTTCAGCGTCATCGCATAGGGCACGCGCCAGCTTTGCAGCGGCGGCGCCATCGCCATCGCGCCGCCATTCTGCGACGTGGCAGCCAGCGCGAAAGGCTGGTTGCTGCGCGTCGCGATGCGGACATGCCTCGTCGCGCCCTCGGCCAGCACGCCGAAATCGATGGTGGTGCGGGTGCCCGCTCCGGCGATGTTGATGCTGAGATAGCGCTGCACCAGGCAGCTCAGCCGCAAGGGCCGGGTGTCGAGGATCTGGGGGGCGCCGGACGCCCCCCGCAGGCGCAGCTCGAACATCTGCTGATAGTCGCCCGGCGGCGTCACCTGTCCCGCCGGGACCGATACGCTGTAGACGAAATCGAAGCTCTCATCCGGCGCCAGCGGACGGCTGGTCAGGCCCGCGGCGCTGGCGGATGATGGCGCGGCAGCGGCCAGCACTTCCCCCGAGACGCCTTTGATCGTGAAGTCCAATCCGCCGAGCCCCTGCCCGGCATGGTCGAGCCGCGCGAAATCGAGCTGGAATATGCAGGCCTCGCCGCCATTGTTGCGGACCGTCACCCGTTGCTCGGCGGCGGCCCCGGCCACCTCGAACGGCTGATAGGTCAGCCTCGGCTCGGGGGCGGCGGTGATCTGCCCGGCGCACGCCCAGGCCGGGCCCTGGCCGAGCGCAAGGGCGGCGGCGGCAAGCAGCGCGGCACGCATCGCCCGCATCACTTCCCCTCCCGCAGTGGCCGCAACGGCTCGGCCCGGTAGAAGCCCACCGTATCGGGCGGGACCGTCAACTGGAACAGCGTCCTCGGCTCGCTCGCCATCTCGATCAGCCAAATGCCCGGCGCGAGCCCTTGCGCGCTGAACCGGCCCTCCCGGTTGGTGAACAGCTCGACGCGGCGTGCCGGGTCCTTCTCCTCGATGGCGACGCCGGTGAGCAGCGCGACCGGCTCGCCATCCGCGCCGATCAGCGTGCCGAGCGCGGTGACGGTGTAGCTCGAGCCGACGGTCAGCTTGTAGCCGGAGCCGTTTTTCGGCATCAGGTCGAACAGCCCGTCGCCCAGATCGTAGCCCGATGGGAGGTCGGCGACGTCGTAATCGACGCGGGTCAGACGGTAGGGCGCGACGCTCGGCACCAGTGCCGGGCCGAGCCAATCCGTATGCGCGACAACGCCCGAGCCGTCGCCGCCGATGGTAATTTCGTTGGCGGCCAGATTGTCGGCCGGCGAGACGATGGCGAAGCCGCCCGAGACCGGCCGCCCGACCGCCATCCTGCCATCGGCGAAGGCGATGCCGGTCTCGACGCGGAGTGAGGTCCGCTGGTCGATCCGCGCGGCGTCCAGCCCGGCGAAGCGGCTGTCCTGGCTGAGCGAAACCGTGCCGCGATTGCCGGTATAGCGGAGTGACGCATTCACCGAATTCTCCTCGCTTCCCTCATAGGAGGCCGTGTGCTCGGGCATCTGGTGCGTGACATCGACGGTCGTCTCCCAACTGCCGACGCCCTGGCCGACCTGCCGGTCATAGACGAGGCTGCTGCGCCGGCCGGGCGCATCGAAGCTGGCGGACAGGCTGGAATTTTCATCCGGGCGGTATTGCAGCCTCAGACTCAGGCTCAGATCGGCGTCCAGCGCGCGGTAATAATAGCCCCCGCTCAACCCCAGGCTGAGTTTGCGGCCGAGCGGCCGGGAGAGGCTGAGATCGGCATGATAGCTGTCGTCACAGGGCTCGAAGCCGAAACCGAAGCCGCCGGACAGCGCCGCCGAAACCTCGAAAGGCAGCGTCGTGGCGTAGCTCGCCGACAGCGCCAGCCATTCGGAGCGGATGGCGTCATCGTCCAGGCGAAAGGCCGGGTGCGGTGCGCCGAAATCGGCCGTGCGCGCCTTCGCCGACAGGCGGAGGCTGTGCATGCGGCCGCCGCCGTCGGCGATATCGGCCAATGCGTAATCGCCGTCGAAGGCCGCGCCCCAGCGGTCCTCGTCGACGCTCGCCGCGCCCTCCAGCGCCACGAAGCCGAGCCGGCCGCCAAACATCACGCCCAAACCGCTCATCAGCCGCGCGCCGTCGCCTTGCAGATGCGCCTCGCCGGTGACGCTCTCCGAAAGGCCGCGCCGGTAAAAGCCCGTGACAAACAGCGCATCGGTCTGATAGTCGGGCTCGCCGCCGGTGAAGCCGGCCGGGACGCCCGCCGCGAAGGACCATTCAGAAAGGCCCGGCGGCAGCAGCGCCGCGTCGGAAAAGCTGGTGAATTCGAGCCGCTGGCGAGAGCCAAGATCGTCCTCGATGAGCAGCACCATGTCGTTGGCGCCCTGGGCGACGGGCAGGTCGCTCAGATTGTAGTCGCCGGCATCGAGCCGGAGTTTGCGCACCGTCAGGCCGTTGACGACGATATCGACGCTGGACGGGCGCTCCAGCCGGAAGGAGCGGCGGCCGGTCGAGCGCATATTCCGGCCGGGCTGCAATTTGCTGTAGGAGCGCTCGAGCGACAGGCCGAGCAGATCGGGGGCGTATTGCAGGCCGGTGCCGATCGGGTAGACGTCGCCCAGGCTGGCGCGCACCGCATCCTCCTCGAAATCCCGCACGAGACGGGTGCCGCGGCGCCGGAACCCGTCGCCGCGCTCGCCGAACCAGGAGAAATCGTCCGGCTCGTAGGTGCCCTCGGCTTCCAGCACCAGGCTTTGCCAGCGGATCGCGCCCTCCAGGTCGAAGGCCGGCGCGCGAAGTCCTGCCCAGCCGGACGGGCTGTCGCCGATATAGTCGACAGCCGAGCGCAGATTGAGGAACGCGGACAGGTCCGCCGCCTCGGCGGCATTGGGGCTTTCGGTGATCGCGCTGTCGGCCTGGACGCGAATATCGCCCTCCGCTTTCTGATCGAGCGAGGGATAGACGATGATCGCGACCGCCGCCGGGTCGAAGCGGAAATCGAAGCCGGCATCGCGCAGGCGGGCGAGATTGCAATGGTCGCCCGCGCAGGTGGCGCTCGCGGCGGCGAGAGCCTCATAGACCTTGGCGCGCAGCAGCGGCTTGACGGCGGCCAGCAGCGCCGCCTTCGGCACCTCGACCTCCTGGCTGGGCAGAATGCGGATGGCGAGATCGCCGAGGGAATATGGGCCGAAATTGAGCGGTGCGATCATCTCCAGCACCCGGCCGGTCGGATTGAGCACCGCGGCGTCGTCACCAGCATGGGCGTGCATGCCTCCGGCGAGGCAGAGGCCGGCGAGCAGCGCCGCGCGCCGCAGGCATATCCCATAGGCGAGGACCATCCCGAAACGACCTCTTGAGCGGATGCGGGCGGGAAGGCGACGGTCAGCGGCCCTCGGGCTGCAGCTTCACGCTCGCCTGGATCGCCGAGACCGCGCCCGGCACCTCGATGGGCAAAAGGAAACGCCGCTCCTTGCCCGGCTGCACGATGCCCAAGCCGATTTTCTGCGCGATCTCGCCGGCGCTGAGCTGCGCCGACCAGCCATTGCCGGTGAGGCTGAGCGTGGCGTTACGCAGATAGGCATGCTTGTTGCCCGGGTTCTTGAGCGTCACCGAGGCGACGCGCTTGCCGTCCTTGCCGGTCACCGGCGCGGCCTGGGTGATGACGAGATCCGATGTCCCTTGCGGCGGCGAGACATTCACCGTGACGCCAAAGCTCATCACGATCTGGATGCCGCTTTCCCCCTTGGAGGGTTTGACTGGGACTTGCAAGACGCTGAGTTTGTAGCTTTCGCTCTTGGAGATTGCCGGATCGCCTATCCACTGCACGCGGAATACTTGCGATGCTCCGGGAGGGATCATCGCCTGCACGGGATAGACCATCACCCCGTCCGCCACCTTCACCAGCTTCTGTTCCCCGTCGAGGCCCAAATCGAACTTCGACACTTGGATTTCGATGGGGAGTGGCGCGGGACCGTCATTCACGACCTTGAAGGATTGCTGGGTGGTCCGCCCGCTGGATGAAATCTCAAGCAGCATGGGTTCTATGGACATGGCGTGTGCCGGCGCCGGTCCGTAAAAGACGGTCAATGCCAAAAACGCAATCGAGACTAATCTTGACATGCTGAACGCTCCCGAGCGCTCCCAATATGTTTAATACCGGGAGCGCGGGTTCAATTATTAGATCGGATCAATGTCGAGTTTTAACGTCCCCAAATAACTTCCAGGCAACAATGTTTTTCCGGAAGGCGTTGCTGCAATCGTTATTTTGAGAGTTATTGCATCCGATGCAATGCCGGAGTTTGCTGAACTGCTAGCAGTATTATTAGCGGTATTTACCGCCACAATCTGCTGGTTGGCGCTAGTTTTTACTTCTGCAGTATAATCTATTCTATTGATATTGTTTCCGCTCGGCATCGCAATGCTATTCACAATCGCGGTGCCGAGGGGATCCAGAGTCGCCTTGATATTTCCTCCGGTACAAACAACCGAGGGGAACGTAATTGTCCCTATTGTCGACTGCGCGATCCCGTTTACCACGGTAGCAGCAAAATTCGAGCTGGCGAGGGTTGGATTTGTAAAGCCGGAGCCAGAAATCGTGGGCGTGCCGGTAACACTGCAACTTGCCGCTACCAATGCAGAAAGTGACACCGAATGTTGGACCGCGCCGACCTGGGTCGTTCCGGCCAACGTGGCAATCGCTGCCGCAAGAATAAGCGAACGTTTCATGGTATTGCCCCTATGTTATTAATTTGCTGATTGATTACACAAAAGATTGTCTTGAAGCGGCTGTGTTCTCCTCTCGTTGCTTGCCGTTGGCGCTAATCGCGCGGGTTCAAGCCCAGGCGCAGCTCGTCCCGGTAGCGCCCCGACAGCAGCGCCGCCGGGACCGGCCCCCAGCTCAGCAGCAGGAGCGCGTCCTTGCCGACGGCGCTGCGCTCGCCGGAATCGCCCTGGCACCCGGGGCCAAGCTGGACGCTGGCGCAGTCCAGACGCAGCGGCGTGCCCTCGTCGGTACCGAAGATAACCGCCGCGCTATAAGGCAGCCGGGTCGCGAGTCCGGCTCCAGCTTCGCCCGCACTCTCATGGCGCAAACCGTCATGCAGCGAGACGAGGCGATAGGCGAATGGCGTGTTGCAATTGATGGAGAAATTCAGCTCGCGCAGACCTTGCGGGGCCGACGGCGACAGCGTGCCGAGATCGAGCGAGGCCCCAATTCCGGCCATCTCGCATTTCGGCAAAATGGTGCCGCGCAACGCGATCTCGATCCGGTCCGCCGGCGCCGTCTGGGCCAGCACCGCGGCGACCGGCTGGGCGATCAAAGCGGCGAGAAACGCATGCGCGGCAGAGGGTCGAAAACAGGCCATGGAGGAGATACTCTTACGCTACACTGACAGAAACGAAATGATTTACGCAGTTTTGCTTAGTCGTTTGATTCGACATTCAAATATCGGCGCGACGGCGGCAGAATTTATTTGATTAAAATGCTCACGAATTCCTGCAGGCATCTATCAGTGGAAATCCTATTTTTGGCATTCGGGCATCGCGTCTGTGTCATTTCTGCATCAAGACGCCCCAGGTCAAAGCCTTGCCCCATAAGGAACTGCCGCCGAATCCGTAGTGATGCCTAGGCGGAAATTAACCATTCGTTGACCATTGCCGGCCGATGCTGAGCGGCGAAATTGCTCTTTGGAATGGGGGGATATGTGATGCGCTGGGCACGCGGCCTGGTCTTGGCGCTTGCGGCCGGTGCCGCCGCCGGCTCGGCGGCGATCGCGCGCAACGCCGCGAAGGCGCCGTCTCCCGAGCCGCGCCAGACGGCCGGCGAAGTGCTCGTGCTGGGTCGGGCGATCGCCGCCGGCGAGCGGGTCGAGGCGGGCGATCTGCGCTGGCAGCCATGGCCGGCCGCGGCGATCCCGGAGGCTGCCATCGCGCGCGGCCCAGGGCGGCCTGCGCCGGATTTCGCGCCGGGCCTTGCGCGCTTCCCGCTGCTGGCGGGCGAGCCGGTGGCGGAGGCCAAGCTCATCCGTCCCGGCGACGGCGGCGCCATGGCGGCGTCGATCGCGCCGGGGATGCGCGCGGTCGCCATCGCCATGAAGGACGAGAGCGCGGCAGGCGGCCTGATCCAAGCCAATGACCGGGTGGATGTGCTTTGGACGCGGCAGGCGCAGAACGGGCCGCCCGCGGCGCGCACCATCCTGCACGGCGCCAAGGTGCTCGCCACCGGCAAGGGCGGCGCGCGGACGGCGACGCTCGAACTGACGCCCGAACAGGCGCGCCGCCTCGCGGCCAGGCGCACCGGCGGTGAGATTTCGCTGGCGCTGATGGCGACCGCCGACCTTGCGCAAACGGCATCGGCGGATGAAGCGGACGAGGCGCCGGGCGAACCGGTCAAGATCATGAAATTCGGCCGGCAGGCGAGCGGCTCGTCCGGCGACAGGGGCCCCCGATGAGCCGGAGAGCAAGGCGTTGCGCATTGATCCCGGCCCTAGCCATGCTGATGCTCGCCATCGGCGTTCAGGCGGCGGGCGCCGAGCCTCCCCAGCAGAGCGAGACCGCCCGCTCGGTCTCCGTCGGGCTGAACAAATCCACGCTGATCGAGTTGCCGGGCGATGTCCGCGAAGTCGTCGTCTCCGACCCGCGCATCGTCGAGGCCGTGGTCCGGACCATGCGGCGGGTGCATCTGATCGGCCAGCAGGTCGGGCAGGCGGGCGTCAGCTTCGTCGCCCGCGACGGCAAGCCGATGCTGAGCCTCGACGTCTCGGTCGAGCGCGATCTGGCTCCCGTCACGCGGATGATCCGCCGCCTCGTTCCCGGCGCCGACATCCGCCTCGAGGCCATGAACGACACCATCATCGTCACCGGCAGCGTCGCCAGCCCGCTCGAGGCGGCCCGCATCGCCGACATCGCCGGGCGGTTCGTGGGCAAGCGCGAGCAGGTGCTCAATCTGGTCAATGTCGAGGCCAAGGAGCAGGTGCTGCTGCGCGTCAGCGTCGTCGAGATGAATCGCAGCGTCATCCGGCGGCTCGGCGTCGACATCCGCGAGGCGCTGGCGAGCGGCAATGTCGCGGCGGCGGCGCTGGCCGAAACCGCCTTTCCGGTCTCGGGCGCCATGGTGGCCGGGGCGACGCTCGACAGTCTGGCCGGCGAGGCGGGCATGCCCGGCGCGGGCCATGCGCTGGCGGGAAGCTGGGGCAACGGCAAGGCGCGCATCGATGCCATCCTGCAGGCGCTGGAGCGCAATGGCCTTGCCCGCACCCTCGCCGAGCCGAACCTGACCTCGGTCTCGGGCGAGACCGCGAAATTTTTGGCGGGCGGCGAATATCCGGTGCCGACGGGCAGCGACCGCGACGGGCCTGCGATCAGTTTCAAGTCCTTCGGCGTGGGCTTGTCCTTCACGCCGGTGGTGCTCTCCGAAGGGCGGATCAGCCTGCAGATCGCGACCGAGGTCAGCGAGCTGACCAATGAGGGCGCGGTGACGGTGAATGAGATCAGCATCCCGGCGCTCCGGGTGCGCCGCGCCAGCAGCACGCTGGAGCTGCCGAGCGGCGGCTCGCTGGTCATGGCCGGGCTGATCTCATCGCAGACGCGGCGCAATGTCGATGGGCTGCCCGGCCTCAGGACGCTGCCGGTGCTCGGCGTGCTGTTCGAGAGCCGGGATTTCGTCCGCTCCGAAACCGAACTGGTGGTGATCGTGACGCCGATCCTGGTGCGCGGGACGCAGGCGCGGGCCCTGTCGCAGCCGCAGGGCGAAGGGCTGGCCGATCCGCCGGCCTTGCTGGCCGGGGCGGCGGGGGCCGAAGCGATGGCGGGCGCCGGGCGCGACTACGGCTTCATCGTGGAATAGGCGGCGGCATGAGACGGGGTGTTGCAAGGATTTTCGCCATGGCGGCGCTGGCGCTGCTAGCCGGCTGCGGTGCCGAGCCGGAGGCAGGGTGGCGTCCTGGCGCCGCGACCGCGCGCAATGTCGCGGCGCTGGCCGGGAACGGCGACGATCTCATTCTGCCCCGCCGCGAATCCCCGCGCGATGCCCTCCGCCGCGACGCCGCCATCGGACAATATGCGCAGAGGCGGGCGGACGCGCCGGCCGAAGCCGAAACCGTGAGGCCGAAACCATGAACGCCGCCCCGCCAGGACGCCCGGAGGCCGAACAGGGCATCGGCGTGCACGCCTTCTGCGAGGACACCGGCACGGCCAAAACCGTCTCCGACGCCTTTGCCGAGCGGCGCTTTGCAAAGCTGCATCTCACCCTGCAGATGGGCGGCGTCCATGCCGCGCGCAATGTCTTCGCCGCCGCCCCGACGCCCGGCCTGATGCTGGTCGAATCGCTGCTCGACAGCGCCACGATGCTGGCCGACCTGGAAGCGCTGGCCGAGGTTTGCGACGCGGGCACGAAACTGATCGTCATCGGCCATGTCAACGATGTCCGGCTCTACCGCGAGCTGCTGCGCCGCAATATCAGCGATTATCTGGTGGCCCCGATCCAGCCGCGCCAACTCGCCGACAGCGTCTCCGCCGCGCTGTCGGGCCAATCCGCCGAGCCGCTCGGGCGGGTGATCGCCTTCATCGGTGCGAAAGGCGGCTGCGGGGCGAGCACGATCTGCCACAACACCGGCTGGACGCTGGCCGAACAGCTCAAATCCGAGACCGTGATCGCCGATTTCGACCTCGCTTACGGTACGCTCGGCCTCGACTTCAACCAGGACCCCGGCCACGGCATGGGCGAAGCGCTGGCCGCCGGCGAGCGGCTCGACGCAGCCATGCTCGAAAAGCTGATGACACGCTGCTCCGAGCGGCTTGGCCTGCTGACGCCGCCCTGCACGCTCGGCGCGGCCGACGAGATTGCGCCCGACAGCGCCGAGCACCTCGCCGACCTGCTCAGCCAGACCGTGCCCTTCACCCTGCTCGACCTGCCGCGCGACTGGCGCGGCTGGGCGCGGGCGCTGGTCGCGCGGGCCGACGACATCGTCATCGTCGCCGAGCCGGATCTGGCCAACCTGCGCAACGCCAAGAACATCATCGACGCCGCCCGCGCCCTGCGCATGACCGACAAGCCGCCGATCCTGGTGCTGTCGAAGGCGGGCACGCCGCGCCGTCCGGAGATTTCCGCGCGCGATTTCGCTGCCGCCGTCGATCTGGAACCGGCGGCGATCGTCGAATTCGACGCCCAGCTTTTCGGCGCGGCGGCCAATAACGGCCTGATGATCGGCGAGACGTCTCCGAAGGCGAAAGTGTTGGAGCTGTTCCGCGCGCTCGCCGCGACGCTCGGCGGCAAGGCCCCGGCGGCGGGGCAGTCCTCCGGCCTGATCCGGCCGCTGATCGAACGGCTCGGCCGCCGACGCGCGCTATGAGCCGCGCGGCGTTCGGAAAGCGGCTGGGGCAGATGGCGCCCGCGCCGGAAGCTGTGAAACCCCGCGCCGCCGGACGCGGCTTTGTCCGCTCGGACCGGCATCACGCGATCAAGAAAGCCACCTTCGAGGCGCTGATCGACGGCATCGATCTCGGCGAGCTGGCGTCACTGGCCGCCCCCGAGGCGCGCAAGGAGATCCGCGAGCTGGCGGGCGACATCCTGCGCGGCGGGACGGCGGTGCTGACGGCCACCGAACGCGATGACATCCTTGAGGACATCTGCAACGACGTGCTCGGCTTCGGCCCGCTCGAGCCGCTGCTGGCGCAGGACGCCATCACCGACATCATGATCAACGGCGCCCGCGAGTGCTTCGTCGAGATCGACGGGCGGGTCAGCCCCGCGCCCGTGCAATTCGCCGACAACCAGCAGCTCGCCAATATCTGCCAACGCATCGCCAGCCGCGTCGGCCGCCGGGTCGACGACACCGCGCCGATCTGCGACGCGCGGCTCCCCGACGGCAGCCGGGTGAACATCATCTTCCCGCCCCTCGCCCTCGACGGCCCGGCGCTGACCATCCGCAAATTCCGCCGCGAGCGACTGACTCTCGGCCAGCTCGTTGCGCTCGGCGCGCTGTCGGCGGAGGCCGAGGCGCTGCTCGGCATCATCGCCCGCTGCCGCTGCAACATCCTGATCTCCGGCGGCGCCGGCTCGGGCAAGACCACCCTGCTCAATTGCCTGACCGCCCATATCGACCCGGCCGAGCGCATCATCACCTGCGAGGACGCCGCCGAATTGCAATTGCAGCAGCCGCATGTGGTGCGGCTCGAAACCCGCCCGGCGAATCTGGAAGGCGAGGGCGCCGTGACCATGCGCGACCTCGTGCGCAACTGCCTCCGGATGCGGCCGGAGCGGATCATCGTCGGCGAGGTGCGCGGCGCCGAGGCGTTCGACCTGCTCCAGGCGATGAACAGCGGCCATGACGGCTCGATGTCGACGCTGCACGCCAACGCGCCGCGCGAGGCCATGCACCGGCTCGAAGGCATGGTCTTGATGGCCGGTTTCGCCCTGCCCTCGCGCGCCATCCGGCAGATGATGGCCGGCGCGGTGGACATCGTCATCCAGACGGCGCGGATGCGGGACGGACGGCGGCGCGTCACCCACATCGCCGAAGTGGTCGGCATGGAGGGGGACGCCATCAGCGTGCGGGATCTCGTCCGCTTCGAGGTGCTGGGCGAGGACGCGGACGGCGCGCTGGTCGGCCGGCATCGCTTCACCGGCATTTCGAAGCCGCGCGTTGCCGAACGCGCGCGCGATTTCGGCCTGGAACGGCAGCTTGCCGAGATTCTGGCGGCGCGCACGGGAGGCGGCGATGGCTGAGGCGGATGGGGCGGCGCTGCTGGCGGCGATCAGCGCGGCGGCGGTCGTATGCGGAGCGTTTTTCGCGGTGCTGTTTCCGGCGGCGCTTGGCGACCAGCGCAGCGCGGTATTCGAGGCCCTGCTGAAAAGCCGCTCCACCGAAGCCGTACCCGTCACGCGACCGACACGGCGCGCCCAGGCAACGGCCCTCAGATCGATCGCCCTGCGAAGACGGGCGGACCGGGCGTCGCGGCTTCAGGCGCAGATCGCGGCGGCGGGCTTGAGCTGGACCGCCGGGCAATATCTCGGCCTGTGCGCCATCGTCGGCGGTGTCGTGCTTTACACCGGCCTCGCGCTGCAATCCGGTCCCGCGACAGCGCTCACGGGGGCCTTGATTGCGGCGGTGCTCCTGCCGCAGCGCTATCTCGATTACCGGGCCGAGCGGCGCAAGCAAGCCTTCCTCACCGCCTTCGCCGCCGCCGTCGACATGATCCTGCGCGGGGTAAAATCGGGGCTGCCGCTGATCGACTGCCTCGCCATCGCCGCCGCCGACGCCGACGATCCGGTGCGGCACGAATTCGCCGCGATCCTGGCGCAGCTCAAGGCCGGCGTGCCGCTCCCGGCGGCGGCGGAAAAACTCGCCGCCGCCATGCCGGCCGCCGAAATCCGCTTCTTCGTGGCGATCCTCTCCGTGCAAAGCCAGAGCGGCGGCAATCTCTCCGAACCGCTCGCCAATCTCTCGCGCGTGCTCCGCGACCGCCAGCGGCTCGCCGCCAAGGTGCGCATCGCCAGCGCCGAAATGCGGACATCCGCGATGGTCATCGGCGCCCTGCCCTTCCTGGTGATCGCGGCGACGGCGATTTTCGCGCCCGCCTATATCTCGATGCTCTGGTCGAACGAGGCCGGACGCCGGGTCGCGGCGTTCTGCGCGGTGTGGCTGCTGCTCGGCATCCTGGTCCTGCGCCGCATGGCGCGGATCGAGCCGTGAGGAGGCCGCCATGCCGCCGCTTTTGAGCAATGCCGATTTCGCCATGCTGCTGGCGGGTGCCGCCGCATTCGCCGCCGTGACCGCGCTCACCATGCCCGCCGATACCGACCAGCGCGTGAGGCAGAGGCTGCGCCGCATCGCGGGCAAGGAGCGGCGCGCCAATCCGCCGGCACGCCCGGCGGGCAAGCTCAGGCGCGAGCGGCCCGGTGCGCTGGCACGGCTGATGCGCAAGCTTCGCGGCGAGGCAAGGCGCGGACCGCAGGATCTCGCCGCCCGGCTGCGCATGGCCGGACTGCGCGGCCCCGGCCCGGAAGCGCTGTTCCTGCTGCTGCCGGCCGCCGCCCCTGCCCTGCTATTCCCTGGAGCGCTCGTCGCGCTGCTCTCCCCCGCCTCGCCGCTCCCTGCCGTCCAGGCCGTCCCGCTTGCTATCGCCGCGGCCGCCCTCGGCTACGCCCTGCCGCGCCTCGTCCTCGACCAGCTCATCGCGCGGCGGCAATCCGCCATCCTGCGCGCCTTCCCCGACGCGCTCGACCTGCTGCTGATCTGCGTGCAATCCGGCATGTCCGTCGAAGCCGCGCTCGCCAAGGTCACGCGCGACATCTCCGGCCAATCCGCCGCTCTGGCGGAAGAACTCAGTTTGACCTTGGCCGAGCTGTGCTATCTGCCCGCCCGCTGGCGCGCCTACGCCAATCTCGGCGAACGAACCGGCATTGCCGCCGTAAAGCTCATCACCACCGCCCTCGTCCAGGCCGAGCGGCATGGCAGCTCCATCGCCCAGGCGCTGACCGCCGCCGCGCTCGAATGCCGCGAGGCGCGCGCCGCCGAGGCCGAGCGCAAGGCCGCCGCCCTGCCGACATTGCTGGCGGTGCCGCTGGTCGTGTTCTTCCTGCCGGTGCTGCTGACCGTCATTCTCGGACCGGCGCTGATCGAGGCGGGCGACGCACTGCGCGTGCATGGCCGCCAGTTCATTGCCCCGGGCGCGGAAATTCGCGCGACGCATCGGCCAGCCGCGTCGTCCAGCCACCCGCCCGCGCCACTGTCCGGGCCGGGAGCCCCATGAAGCGGGCAATCGCCTCGCCGCCGGCCTGCTTCAGCGCGCGCGGCAGTCTTTCGCCCGCCAGCCGCTCGGCGAGGTCGAAATCGCCTTGCACGGCGACCGCCACCGCCAGATTGCGCTTCATCCGCGCCGCATGGGCCGGCTTCAGCGCCGGCGAGGCCAGCGCCTGCCGCAACACGGCGGCCGCTTCCGCCGCGCGGGCCTCGATCAGATAGCTGATGCCGAGATTGTTGAGCACGACGGGTTCCTGCGCCGAGAGCGAGCGCGCGAGCAGCATCGCGCCGCGCGCCTCCACATGCTGCCCGCCGCGCTCGTCGAGCACGCCTTGCGCGGAGAGGGCACGCCAGTCATTCGGGTTCGCGGCCAGGGCGCGCGCCAGCAACAGCTCGGCCAACTCGTCCTCGCCCATCAGCACCGCCTGGCGGCCATAGGCGGAGAGCAGGCCCGGATCGTCCGGGTAGCGCCGGTGCGCCGCGCCGAGCAGCGCGAAGGCTTCGGCCTCGGAGCCCGCCGCATGCAGTGCGGCGGCGCTCTCCACCGCCTCGGCGGGCGAAGGAAAACCCGCGTTCGAAGTGAGACGCGGGTTGCTCAGGCGATGCCATAGGGCCGGCTCCGGCGATCGTTCACCGCAGCCGGCGGCGAGGGCGGCGAAGGCGCAAAACGCGCCCAACATCGCAAATCGTATCCACATTTTGCCAAAGTCCTTGAATTATAGACTTCAGTAAAATGAGATTCGCATTTTAGAGAAATAAGTAGAATCAACGGCAAACGCCACCGGCCTCGCAGACCGGTGGCGTTCATCCTCGCGGCAATCTGCACAGGCTGATTATTCCGCCCGCGCCGCTTCTTCCCAGGCCTGCATCTCGGGCATGGCCAGCATGGTGTCGCGGTAGCGGGCGGCGCTGCCATCGTCGCCGAATTCGGACAGCTCGACTTGATAGGTCCGGAAGCGGCTCGCAACCGGCGCGTACATGGCGTCGGCCAGCGAGAAGGCGCCGAACAGAAAATCGCCGCCGCCGCCGAATCTGCGCCGGCAATCCCCCCAGATCGCGACAATCCGCGCAATATCGGCGCGGGCCTGTCCGCTGGCATTGTCCGGGAAGCCCAAACTGCTGGTGAAATCCATCGGGAACTCGTTCCGGAGTGCCTGAAAGCTCGAATGCATCTCGGCCGATACCGACCGCGCGATGGCCCGCGCGTCGCGATCCGCCGGCCATAGGGATTTATTTGGATGCTGTTCAGCCAGGAACTCGATGATGGCGAGGCTATCCCCGATAGCGAGGCCGCCCGTCTTCAGCACGGGGATCTTGCCGGATGGCGAATGGGGGAGGATTTCCGACAAGGTTTCGGGCCGGCGCAAACGGATCATGGTTTCCTTGAAGGGAATGCCGAATGCGGTGAGCGCCAGCCATGGACGCAGGCTCCAGGAAGAGTATCTCTTGTCGCCGATGATCAGCTCGTAATCTTCGCCCATACCGCCCATCTCCAGATTTGTTTTTACCCAAGACTTTCCGATCAACACCAGAATCGTTGCAAAGAGAGATGATGTTACCCGCCCTCAATGAGCTCGCAACCCAAGTCGCCGCGCTGTTCATCGACGAGAACGCCGGCGAGCCGACCTGCCCGATCTGGTTCGCCGACAGCCTTAAGGAGCCCGAGGCGCTCGCGCAAGAGCTTGCGCCGCGCGACCACGCCTGGCTGAAGGCGATCGACTTCAAGCCCGCGCCGGGCAATTGGGCGCTGCTGCCGGGCGAAGACGGGCTGGGCGGCGTGGTGTTCGGCAGGGACGGGCATGATTGGGCGAGCCCGCTGCAGGCCGGCAGCCTGCCGCCGGTGCTGCCGAAGGGCGGCTATCATTTTGCCGGCGCGGCCGAGAATCCGGAGCTGGCCGCCATAGCCTGGGCGCTCGGCGCCTATGCCTTCCAGCATTACCAGTCGAACGGGGCGCGCGGCGAACGGCGCCTGCGGCTGCCGCCGGGCGTCAGCAAACCCGATATCGTCAGCATCGCCGCCGCCATCTGGCTCGGCCGCGATCTCATCAACACGCCCGCCAACGATCTCGGCCCGGCCGAGCTGGAGGATGCGGCGCGCGGCGTCGCCAGCCATTTCGGCGCCAAATGCGACGTCATCACCGGCGACGACCTGCTGGCCGAAAACTTTCCGCTGATCCATGCGGTGGGCCGCGCCAGCTCGCGCGAGCCGCGCCTGATCGACATCCGCTGGGGCGACGAAGCCGCGCCGAAAGTCACGCTGATCGGCAAGGGCATCTGCTTCGACACGGGCGGGCTGAATATCAAGCCCGGCGGCTCGATGGCGCTGATGAAGAAGGACATGGGCGGCGCGGCGACGGCCCTGTCGCTGGCGGCGATGATTATGAGCGCCGGGCTCGGCCTGCGGCTGCGCGTGCTGATCCCGACGGCAGAAAATTCCATCTCCGGCAATGCTTTCCGGCCCGGCGACGTGCTCAAGAGCCGGGCGGGCCTTACCGTCGAAGTCGGCGACACCGATGCGGAGGGACGCCTGGTGCTGGCCGATGCGCTGGCACTCGCCGATGCCGAGCAGCCCGAGAGCCTGTTCAGCTTCGCGACGCTCACCGGTTCCGCCCGCGTTGCGCTCGGCCCGGAACTGCCGCCGGTCTATTCCACCGATGCCGCGCTCGCCGCCGCGCTCACCGAAACCGGCCGCCGCCTCGGCGACCCGATGTGGCCGATGCCGTTCTGGCAGCCCTATGACATGCTGCTCGACAGCCGCATCGCCAATGTCAGCAGCATCTACCCCGAACCCTTCGCCGGATCGGTGATGGCCGCGTTGTTTTTAAAGCGCTTTGTGAAAGCGGCGACGCGGTATACGCATTTCGATATATATGGCTGGGTGCCAAAGCCGCAGCCGGGCAAGCCTCATGGCGGGGAGCCGCAGGCCGCCCGCGCGGTGTTCGATCATCTGAAGAGGACGTTTCCGAGAGCATGAATTCAGGTCCGCTCGATCCGCGGCGTCATGTCATCCGGGAGGACATGGCCGCCGCCTCGCTGAAGGAGAGGGTCCGCGCGCCGCGCTATTCGCAGGGCGAGCTGCGCCAGGTTGTCGGCGCTGTCGCGCCGGTGCGCATCGTGCCGCGCTTCGACGCGCCGCTGACGACCGAGGCGCTGTGCGGCGAACTCGTCACCGTCTATGACGCCGCCGAGGGCTGGGCCTGGGTGCAGCTCGAACAGGACAACTATGTCGGCTACATGCCGATGGACAATCTCTCCGCCACCATCGAGGAGCCGACCCATTGGGTGTCCTCGCGCGGCACCTTCGTCTATCCCGCGCCCGACATGAAGCGGCCGCCGATCATGCGGCTGAGCTTCAATTCCAAGGTGACGGTGGTCGGCCGCGAGGGCCGCTTCCTGGAGCTGGGGCGCGGCGGCTTCGCCTTTGGCGGCCACCTGCAGACGATGGAGGACAAGGGCAAGGATTTCGTCCGCCTCGCCGAGAAGCTGATCGGCACGCCCTATCTGTGGGGCGGGCGCTCGGGCGCCGGCATCGACTGCTCGGGCCTGGTGCAGACCTCAATGCAGGCGGCTGGCCTCTCCGCCCCGCGCGACAGCGACATGCAGGAGGCCGAGATCGGCGCCCCGCTGCCCGAGAAGGATCTCGATAAGCTCGCGCGCGGCGATCTGGTATTCTGGCGCGGCCATGTCGGCATGGTGCAATCGGCCGAATGGATGATCCACGCCAGCGGCCACCAGATGGAGGTCGTGGTCGAGCCGATCCGCCGCGCCGTCGAGCGCATCGCCACCACCCACGGCGACGTCACCACCATCCGCCGCATCGCCGGGCTGAAGCTGGGCTGAAGCCTGCGGCTCCAATCAATGTCAGGTCTCCTGGACACATCCGCCCAGTCGGGGTGCTTGCGTCGCTCGGCGTTGACATAGGGGCAGAGCGGGATGATCTTCACGCCCTCGGCGCGGGCGTCCTCGACGAGCCGGGTGGCCAGCGCGAGACCGAGGCGCAGACCGCGAAACTGCTCGGGCACGCCGGTGTGGTCGGCGCTGATGAGATTGGGGCCGAGGCGGCTGTAGACCAACTCGCCCTCCCCTTCGATGCCTTCGACGCGCGCCACATAGCGGCCTTTGCTCGGGCCGACTTCGCGGGTGATGGTGACGTTGCTCAAGTGCGTTTCCCCTCCGCTTGTCAATATCCACCTTGTCATTCCCGCGAACGCGGGAAACTAGTAGGCCGCAGCACTAGCGGTAAGGCGATGCCTCACGGCCAAATCCGGCCCTTTACTGGATCCCCGCTTCCGCGGGGATGACAAAAAATACTCCGCTAATCCGGCAGCGGGATGAACTCGGCTTCATCGCCTGGCGGGAGCTGGAAGCGGCCATGCGCCCAGTCGCCGCTGCGCCAGGCGTCCTTGGCGGCCTCGATCTTCTCCTTGGAGGAGGCGACGAAATTCCACCAGATATAGCGCGGGCCGGGAAACGTCTCGCCGCCCAGCAGCATCAGTCGCGAGCGCTTGAGCGCCGTCACCGTGATCGCATCGCCCGGGCGGAAGACCATCAGGCGGCCGGCCTCGAATGTCTGGCCGGCGATCTCGATCTCGCCCTCCAGCACGAACAGGCCGCGATCCTCGTGATCGTCGGGCAGCGGCAGCCGCGCGCCCGCCTCCAGCAGCGCATCGGCATAGAACATCTCGGAAAAGGTCTTCACCGGCGCCCGCTCGCCGTAGGCGGTGCCGAGGATCAGGCGCACGGTCTTGCCCTCGCCCTCGATCAGCGGCAGCTCGGCCGACGGGCGGTGCTCGAAACCGGGATCGACCTCCTCGTCCCGATCCGGCAGCGCCACCCAGGTCTGGATGCCATAGAGCGAGGATTTCGGCTGCGCCCGGACCGCCGGGCTGGTGCGCTCGGAATGCGAAATGCCGCGCCCGGCGATCATCCAGTTCACGTCGCCGGGAAAGATCTCTTTCTGCGTCCCCAGCGAGTCGCGGTGCAGGATGGAGCCGCTATAGAGATAGCTGACGGTGGCGAGACCGATATGGGGATGCGGGCGCACGTCGATGCCCTGGTCGGTCAGAAATTCGGCCGGGCCGAACTGGTCGAAGAAGATGAAGGGGCCGACCATCTGCCGCTGCGCCGAGGGCAGCGCCCGCCGCACCTCGAAGCCGCCGAGGTCGCGGGCGCGCGGCACGATCACCGTTTCGATGGCATCGATTTCGGCCCCCATGGGGTAATGCGGCTCGAGAGCGGGGTTCCAGCTCATATTTGCACCCTATCCGAAGGAAAACCTTCATTGATTTCAGCTTTGCTTAAGCCTAGCTGTGTCCCGGTAAAAGACAATTCCTCTCACCCGAGCCTCGCGAAAGCGTGAGCAAAGCCCAATGGGCTCGGTCGAGCAACTCCACCGGGCGAGCGGAGACCCGCGACGATGAAGGCGCTTCTGCAGACATATTGGCGCGCGCTCGGCATGCTGAAAAACGAATATTGGCTGACGGCTTTCCTCGTCGTCGCCAATGCCGTGCTGGCCGTGGTGCAGCTCGCCGAGCCGATCCTGTTCGGCCGGGTGGTCGACGCGCTGGCCAGCAACAAGCGCTCGATGTCGCTGATCGGCCTGTGGGCGCTGCTCGGCTTCTTCGGCCTGCTCACCAGCGTCTTTCTGTCGGTCTGGGCCGACCGGCTGGCGCACCGGCAGAAGCTTGCGACGCTTGCCGCCGCCTTCGACCGCGCCATCACCTTGCCGATCAGCTACCATGCCGAGCGGGGCACCGGCCGGGTGGTGCGCATCATGCTGGCGGGCGCCGACACGCTGTTCGTGCTCTGGCTGACCTTCATGCGCGAGCATCTGTCCGCCATCATCAGCATTCTGCTGCTGATCCCGACCGCGCTGCTGATCGATGCGCGGCTCGCCGGCATCCTGCTGCTGCTCGCCATCGTTTACACCTTCTTCAACATCTTCGTCATCCGCCAGACCGAAGCGGGGCAGTCCGCCATTGAGGTGCATTACCAGGACATGTTCGGCCGCGTCGGCGACGTCATCTCGAACGTTCCGATCGTGCAGAGCTATGCGCGGCTGACCGAGGAGCAACTGGCGCTGCGGGCGCTGATGCAGCAGGTGCTGTTCGCGCAATATCCGGTCTTGACCTGGTGGGGCCTCCTGACCGTCGTCACCCGCGCGGCGGCGACGATTTCGATGGTGGCGATCTTCGCCGTAGGCTCGCTGCTCGCCTCGACCGGCCA
Organism: Rhodomicrobium sp. R_RK_3; assembly: GCF_002198715.1. Taxonomy (GTDB): domain Bacteria; phylum Pseudomonadota; class Alphaproteobacteria; order Rhizobiales; family Rhodomicrobiaceae; genus R-RK-3. The sequence goes on from NZ_MWLK01000006.1 coordinate 134,642, forward strand.
GGTAACGGTCGGCGAGATCGTCAGCTTCGTCGCCTTCGCCGCCCTCCTCATCGGCAAGCTCGACCAGATCTCCAGCTTCGTCTCGCGCCTGTTCAGCCAGGTGCCGACGCTGGGCGCTTTCTTCGACCTGCTCGACGCCAGCACCACCATCGTCGAAAAGCCTGACGCCGTGCCGTTGAAGGATGTCAGCGGCTCGGTGCGCTATGAGGGCGTCACCTTCCGCTTCGGCCCCGAGACCAGCGGCGTCTATGACCTCGATTTCGAAGCCAAGGCGGGCGAGACTGTCGCCCTGGTCGGCCATACCGGCGCGGGCAAGACCACGGCGCTTGCTCTGCTGCAGCGCCTGCGCGATCCCGGCAAGGGCCGCATCACCATCGACGGCATCGACATCCGCGACGTGACACTCGCCTCGCTCCGGCATTCGATCGCCGTGGTGTTCCAGGAGGTCGGCCTGTTCAACCGCTCGATCTATGAAAATATCCAGATCGGCCGCCCCGGCGCCACCCAGGAGGAGGTCGAGGCGGCGGCGAAAATGGCCGAGGCGCACGAATTCATCATCGCCAAGCCCGGCGGCTACCAGTTCGTCATCGGCGAGCGCGGAACGGCGTTGTCGGGCGGCGAACGCCAGCGTGTCGGCATAGCGCGGGCTATCCTGAAGAACGCGCCCATCCTGATCCTCGACGAAGCGACCAGCGCCCTTGACGTGGAGACCGAAGCGCATATCAAGCGCGCCTTCGACAATGTCCGCATCGGCCGCACCACCTTCATCATCGCCCACCGCCTGACCACCATCATCAACGCGGACAAGATTTTGGTCTTCCGCGCCGGACGCATCGTCGAGGCCGGCACCTATGATGAGCTGGTGCGCCAGGGCGGCGCCTTCGCCAGCCTTGTGCAGACGAGCTCGCTGCGGCCTGCCGGCGCCCAATGACAATCGGGTGGGGGTGAGAAAGGGGGCCGGTCAACCCTGACCGCGTCCGTTGGAGGTTCGGCCGCGATCCTGCCCCCTTTCCCGAGCCGGGAAACGGGCGCCGATCGCCATGGTTCCAGCTTTGCCCCGGGCGCTTCGGCCACAGTCCCGCGCCCTTCGCCGCAGCCAAGGAACCGTGCTCAGGCCAGCGTGTTGCCCAGCGGTAACCCGGGATGGCGCGGGAGACACGGGAGCCGGACCATGGACGATATGAGGACGCTTTTCGAAGCCGGGCTGAAGGACATCTACTTCACCGAACACGCCGTACTGGCAATACTGCCGAAGCTCGCGGCCAGGGCCAATTCGGTCGAATTGCGCGTCATGCTCGATGACCACCTGCAAGAGACCAAGGACCAGATCGAGCGGCTGGAGGAGGTGTTCGGCCTGATCGCCAGCCCGCCCGAAGGCAAAGAGTGCCCGGCGCTCAAGGGGCTCGTGCAGGAGACCGAGGAGGCCATCGCCGGCTCGCGCGACCCGGTCGTGCTGGATGCCGCGATGATCGGCTGCGCCGAGGCCATCGAACATTATGAGATCGCGCGCTATGCCACCCTGATCGCCTGGGCCGAGCAGCTCGACCTGATCGAGATCGCCGAGATTTTGGAAGACAGTCTCGAGGAAGAGGAAAGCGCCGACCAGAGGCTGACCGCCCTGGCCCTGCGCGGGTTCTCCGCCACGCCGCATTTGCCGCGCGCGACGCATTGACAGGCTGGACTTTGCACTGACGCTCCGAGAGCGCGACCGCTTAGGAATTGCCTTCCGCGATTTGAGCATGGGGCGCCGCCCCGACGCTTGCATCGAGGCGCAGAGGGCTGGTGGAAAAGCCGCCGGCGCCATCGGGACCAGCCAGCAGGGAATAGCGATGCGGACGGTGCGCGCCATCGCCCGATTTGCCAGAAGCGGCGGGGCCCGGGGCCAGTTTCCCGTCATCGCGGCATCCGCCGCCGGAGGGGAGCCCTAGGCAAGGGCTCAAAACAGGGTTGACGGAAGGGAACGGACGAAGTACCTATTTCTGAAACCCGGCCTATTTTAGAGACACTGTAACAAACTATACAGCGATTTCAGTAGGTTAGTGGGGGATCGTCTAATGGTAGGACAGCGGACTCTGACTCCGTCAATCTAGGTTCGAGTCCTAGTCCCCCAGCCAGCTTCTTCCCAGCGCGCGGTTTCCCTCACCCAGGACTCTAAGGACTGGCAACCTCTCACCTAGCTGTCGTATAGCAAGATGCGAGGGGTAACTGCATCGGGAGGGGGACCATGCGCACAATACTTCCGTTAATTCTCGTTCCGGCTTTGGCGGCAGCAATCGCCTACGGGCTGACGCGCAGCCGGGCCGCCGCCGTGGCGGCCGGCGTTGTCGTGCTGGGCGGGATGCTCTTTATCGGCATTACGAGCTAGGCTGTGGCCAAGGCGGCCGACGAGGACGCCGGTTGGAGGAATGAGGGCACCAGATGATCGAAGGCTCTTGTCATTGCGGCGCCGTTCGCTGGAGCTTTGAAGGGCTCCCCGAGGCGGCCACCGCCTGTAATTGCACGGCCTGCCGGCGCTATGGGACGCTGTGGGCCTATGATTACGAGGATGGCCGGATAAGGGCGTCGGGCGCGACGCGGCCTTACGTCCGGGGGCGCAACCTGGCCTTCCATTTTTGTCCCGAATGCGGGTGCGTCGCCTATTGGCGGGAACTCTCGCCGGGGGAGGATGGCCGCCGCCGCATCGCCGTCAATCTCAGGCTCGCGGAGCCGGCGGCTGTGGCCGCCATCGTCGTCGACCATTTCGACGGGCTGAACAGCTTCGAAGACCTGCCGCGCGACGGGCGATGCGTTGCGGACATGTGGTTCTGACCGGTCACCGCCGGAACCGGCCTCAAGGTTGGCCGACAGCCTTCCGCCTGAGCCATTCGCGCATCTCGCCGATCTCCCGGCTTTGCGTCTCGATGATCTCGCGCGCGAAATGGTGGTTCTGCGGGTCCTTGCCGAATTTCAGCACGATCTCCGCCATGTCGACCGCGCCCTGGTGATGGGTGAGCATGCCGCGCACGAAGGCGATGTCGGGGTCGGCATGGCCGATGCCTTCCATCATCGGGCCGTGCATCCGCTCCATCGCCAAGCGGTTGGCGGCCTCGGCCGTCGCCGCAGCGGCTGCCGCGCTCGGGGCCGCGTGCGGATATTCCGGGTTCGGCGTATGGGTCAGATGCTCGGCGGACGTCGCGCCGGTTTCGCCCTCGATGCCGTAAATGGCGATGTGAAGTCCCCAATATCCGGCGACGAAGGTGACCAGGGCAACGGCAAGGCCCGCCGGAACGCCGGCGAGAGCGCGCTTCAGAGCCGGCAGGACGTGGATTTCCCGCGTGTGGTCGGCGGCGATAGCGACGATGATCGCCATGATGAGCGCATGTCCGATCAAGTCGGTGCGGCCGAACGGATAGACGGCGGCATTGAAGATGATGAAGAGCGCGATCGCCGACAGCCGCCGCACCAGCGGGGTCCACAGCAGGCCGAATCCCATGGTGAATTCCGCGACGCCAGCCATCGGGATGAACATCTCGCGCGGCATGCCGAAAGTGAGGAAGGGTTTTTCGTCGACCAGCGGCGTGAACCAGTCCGGATAGGCGAATTTTTCCAGGCTCGACCACATCAGGGCGATGGCCACGCCGTAGCGCAGCGCCTCGAAGCGGTGCTTGCGCCATTCCGGATTTGCGGATGCCTCGAGCACCAGATAGGCGGCAACCCCGAGCCCCAGCGCGAGGTAGTCGAGCAGGTGGAAGACATCGTAATCGCGCAAGGCGAGCAGCCAGAGCCCGATGATGCCCGCCGCCGCGATCGGCTGCGTCCGCCGGGAAAAGATCATGCCGGCGATCAGGAGCTGGGTCCACGAAACCCACTCCGCCGGGGTGCGCAGGTCGGGCGTCAGATAGACGCCGCCGACGGCGAAGATCGCCACGAAGAAGGCGGCGATGACGACGCGGACGAAATCATCGAGCCGGCTCCAGAGCGGATCGGTCAGACGGTCGAGGCGGGTCAGGATGATTTCGCCGGCGCTCGACCTCTCGATGGCGCGGGTGACGAGGAAAAAGGCGAGAACGAGCGCGATCCCGGTCCAGAACCAGACATTGCCAAGCGTCGCCCCGATCGGCTGCGGCGGCGCGCCGACGATATAGGGCGCGAACCATTTCACATGCGCCCGCGCCGGCGAGGCGATGAGCGCGCCGGCGGCGACGGTCAGCGCGGCGGCGGCCCAAAGAGACGGCTGGAAGCGCGAGGCATGGGTCATCGATGGCGGTCCTTTAGCTGGTCGCGGAACGGATGTCTGTGAGAAGGGTCAGGCGGAAAGCGGGGCGGTTGACACCACCGATGAGAAGATGCCGGTCAGTGCATTTCAATCGTCCAAGTCTTTCAGTGGCTTGTAAGCCTCGCCCGGCTCCTCGCCACGCTGGGATCGCCGGAACAACCATAGCGGATCGCCGATGCGGCTGCTTTTCAAATTCTTGCTTTTTTGCATGCAGAACCCTCCGCGTCGAGAGATCTGCGATAGGATGAGGTGTTCGCAATCGATGTAAGCCGGTACCCGAATCAAGGGCCGCCAGCCGTTCCACGGGGGAAGTGTGACGAGGATGAAGGCGACTAGCGAGACATCGATCGATTACCCGGCGGACCGCATTGACCTCGTCGGCTGGCTGGCCAACCTGTCCGACCGCGACTTTCAGGCATGCTCGCCCGCCCATCGCGCCGCCGGAGCCTTCCGCGAGGATGGCAGGCTGGGGACGGTCAATGTCGAGAGCGTCGGCGGCCATTTGCTGATCCAGCACTATCTCGCCGCCAAGACCGCCCCCGATCATGTCGTCATGCATTCAAGAAATAGCCGCGTCTACATCATGCATCTCGCGCCCGCCACGATCGAGGTGATCTGGACGCTCGAGGTCGAGCCCAAGGATGCCAGCAGCGCTCGGTTCCGCTGCACGGTCGAGGCGCGCATGCCGACGCTGCTGCGGCTCGTCGCGACCATGGGCCTGCTGCCACTCTTCCTGCGCTGGCATGTGGAGGGAGAAACCCCGCTTTTCGCCAAGGACATTGCCCGGAAGATCGGCGGGGTCCTCGGACCTGGCGCCCGCAAGGCCGGGACGACCTGACGCGCCGCCCGCGGCGGCCTGCTAGCCCTGGCGGCCCTCGTACACCCCGTTTGAGGGCGCCTGCTCACCTTGCGTGTCCTCTCGACCACGGCTAAGCTTTGCCAGGGGCGTTGAGCAACGTCGCAATAGAGATTGGCATTTTCGAGTAATGCACCTGCCTGCAATTTTGAGATGCGCCAGCCCATGCCGGACTCTCCATCGGCCGATCCTGACGACAGGCAGGGCCTCGCCTTTTGCGATGTGGCGGCGTCCGACGCCGCGCCCCGATATCTTGAAAGCGACATCATCGCGCCGACCCGGAGCATCGGTCTCGGCGCCAAGACCACGCTGAAGGCGACCTTCTGGCACGCCACCATCGAGGAAACCGCGCAGCTCGGCGACCTGGACTTTGCCAGCGTCGCCTTGAACACCGGCGGCGGCCGGGTCTGGCGCAATGACGAGGCGACACCGACCGACGTCGGGGCGATTGCCATGCAACCGTTCGAAGGCGCGCGCTGGCGCTTCGAGCATCCCGTCAGCTTCGTGCATCTCTACGTGCCGTTCACACTGCTCGGCGCCGTCTGCGAGAGCCTCTTCGACCGGGAACTTGCCCATGCCGAAGTGCGGATGCCGTCGGGCATCAGGGACGATCGCCTGTGCAACGCGGCGCGCACTGTCCAGTACGGTCTTGCCTCGATCGAGCCGACCAATCTCATTCTGGATAGCTGGGCGCTGATCCTCTCCGATATCCTGGTGCGGCGCTTTTCGAGCCACGCCGGACGCCCGGTGCGCACGTCCTTCGGCAAGATCCCGGCGCGCGGCGTCGCGCATGTCATCGACTATATCGAAGCCAATATCGACCGGGATCTCGATCTGGCGTCGCTGGCCGGGGTCGCGGCGATGAGCGTCTATCATTTTGCCCGGCGCTTCAAGGAGACGGTCGGCATGAGCCCGCACGCCTATGTGCTCTCACGGCGCATCCGGCGCGCCCGCGAGATGCTCGACCGGGGCGGAACCAGTCTGGCGCATGTGGCGGCGGCCTGCGGTTTCTCCAGCCAGGCGCATTTCACCACGGCCTTCCAGCGCGATCTGGGCGCGACGCCCGGCGAATACCGGCGCGCCATGCAGACCGGAGCGCCCGCCTCGGCAATGGGGCGCTAGGCGCGGGATCATCCGGGGAGAAATTCGCAAGTTTTTGAAATACGCGGAACGCCCGACCTGCTAAGCGCTGCCCGGTTGCGACTGCGCGAGGCTGGGGCACTTCCGGAGGCCGTATTGACTTTGCTGAACGACGAGCGGACAGGCAGGCGCGCGGCACTTCCGGTGCTCTACAAGGCCGCCGGCATCGTGGCGCTGGTGCTGGCCGGCGCGGTTGCCTATTTCTGCTTCTGGCCGATTCCGGCCGAACCGGTTTCCTGGCCGGCGCAGACGCCGCCCGGCTATACTGGGGCCTTCGCGCCCAACACCCGCCTGGCGGCGCTGCGGACGATCGATCTCGGACAGGAAATCGGGCCGGAGCACATCGCGATCGGACCTGACGGCAAGCTCTATGCCGCGATGTTGAGCGGCAATCTGCTGCGCATGGACCCGGACGGCAGCAAGCCGGAGGTCTTCGCGAATACGGGCGGACGCGTGCTCGGCTTCGCCTTCGATGCGCAAGGCCGCATGATCGCCGCCGACGCCGTGAAAGGGCTGCTCGCCATCGGCCCGGACGGGCGCGCCAGCGTGCTGGCCGATCAGGTGACCCCCAGCGATCCGGTCAGCTACGCCAATTCCGTCGTCGTGGCGCCGGACGGGACCATCTATTTCACCAATGCCTCGACGCGCTTCTCTCCCCCGCAATGGGGCGGCACCTATGAAGCCAGCGTGCTCGACATTCTGGAGCAATCGGCGACCGGCCGCGTGCTCGCCTATGATCCGGCCGCCGGGCGGACGCGGATCGTCGCGCACGGCCTCTCCTTCGCCAACGGCATCGCCCTGGGCGCCGACGGCCGCACCCTGTTCGTCAACGAGACCGGCCGCTACCGCGTCTGGAAGATCGACGGCGGCGCGAGCAATCTCAACGTCCAGAGCGGCTCGCCACAGGCGAGGATCCTGCTCGACAACCTGCCGGGCTACCCGGACAACCTGATGCGCGGGCGCGATGGCCGCATCTGGGTCGGGCTGTTCAAGCCGCGCAATCCGGCGGCGGATTCGCTCGCCGAAAAGCCGTTCCTGAGGAAGGTGCTGCTGAGGCTGCCGCGATCGCTTCTGCCGCTCGGGGAGTCTTACGGCCACGTCTTCGCCATCGACGAGGACGGCCGGGTCACCGAGGATCTGCAAGACCCGAGCGGCGCCTATCCGGAAACCACGGGCGCCACCGAGACGGCGGAGCGCCTCTATATCCATAGCCTGCATGCGCATGGCATCGGCTGGCTGCCGCGATGAGGGGCATTGGCGGCAACCGGATAGCCGAGGCGTTCGGGATGCATTGGATGGCTGACAGGCTGGCGCGAGCGGCTCGCTTGGGATTGATCGCGGCCGCCGCGATATTTGGCGTCGTCACGATGCCCTCCACCGGGGCAGCGCTCGCCGGCGACGCGCCCCGGCCGGCGGCGTCGCTGGAGGAGATCTACATTCTCCGCAGTATCAGGGAACCGCGCGAGCCCGCCGATGGCTGGTGCGCCTCCGCCAGAACGGGATTCGAGCCGTTTCCAGCGGATGCCGAGCGCTTCTTCTCGTTCTGGAGCCTCCAGCTCAATCTGGAGGACGGAAAGGTGGCCGACGCGAAGGCACGGCGGGTCGCCGAACTCCGCGCCTGCTTCGGCGCCACCAGCGAACGGCCGCGCCAAAACTTCTATGCCGAGGTGAGCTTGGGCTCGCTGTCCTTTCGCGGCGTCGGCGAGTGCCTGGCGCTCAAGGTCGATTTCCCCGAGGCCGGCCTGTTTCCCGTCCGCTGTCAGCTCGTCCTCAGCGGATTGCCGGCCCCCTATGTCGGCGGGGTTCTGACGACGAACACGCTGACGAGCAAGGCGCCCTTCGGCGGCGACACCGATCCACCCGGATACACCCAGGCCTCGATCGCCACGATCCGCCTATGGAAGTCGCGCTAGCGAACCGCTCCGCGACCAGCGATCCGCTGCCTGAGCGAAATAGACGATCTCCTGTCCGCCATTGGTCATAATCGTCTTTGAGTTTCCAGAACCCCAGGCTTTCACAATATTAGTGACGTCTCGCTCCGGCTGAACAAGCCCCGACAAGTCTCCGCAGTAAGTTTCGTTCGTGTTACTCTCCAAAAGTCCGAATAACTGCCCGAGTTTGAAAACAAGCCGGGATGTTCGGATCCTGATTCGTGTTACATTCTAGGGAGGTAGCAATGAACAGACGCAAATTTCTGGCAATGACGGCGGCTGCGGCGGCCGTCACCGCGAAAGCGGCCTCTGCCGCAACCGCGATCCCGCCCGGGCAAACGGGGGCCCCGACCCCGTCGACCGCGCCCCTCCCGCTGGGGCCGCTGCCGGGCAGCCGCTATCCGGATTCCCGCCTGGAATCCGCCAAGCCCGCCGCCACATTCGGGCCGAACGGCTTCCCCGCCTTCGCCGGCACCATGGCCGTCGAGCGCGTCGCCACCGGCTTCCGCTGGGCCGAGGGGCCGGTCTACTTCCCGGCCGGGCGCTATGTGCTGTTCAGCGACATTCCCAATAACCGCATCATGCGCTTCAGCGAGGATGACGGTCATCTCAGCGTCTACCGCCAGCCGTCGATGAATTCGAACGGCAACACCATCGACCGGGAGGGGCGGCTGATCACCTGCGAGCATAGCGGCCGGCGGGTGACCCGCACCGAGCTCGACGGCTCGATCACCGTCATCGCCGACAAATATAATGGCAAGCGGCTGAACTCGCCGAACGATGCGGTGGTCGCCGCCGACGGCTCGATCTGGTTCACCGATCCGGTCTACGGCATCGGCGGGTTTTACGAGGGCATCAAGGCCGATCCCGAGCAGGAAAAGCGCAATGTCTACCGGGTGGATCCGAAATCGGGCGAGATCCGGGTGGTCGCGGATGATTTTGTGGAGCCCAACGGCCTCTGCTTCTCGCCCGACGAGAAGAAGCTCTATGTCTGCGACACCGGCTTCACGGACGGGCCGCAGAACCCCTCGCATATCCGCGTCTTCGACGTCGAGCATGTGGGCGGCAAGCTGGTCAACAGCAAAGTCTTCGCCGACATGCCCAAGCCCGCCATCACCGACGGCGTGCGTTGCGACACGGGCGGCCGGGTCTGGTGCTCGGTGGGCTGGGGCGATCCGAACGAGGACGGCGTGCGCGGCTACACGGCCGAGGGCGAATTGCTCGGCAAGATCCACATACCCGAAACCGTCGCCAATCTGTGCTTCGGCGGCCAGCAGCGGAACCGGCTGTATATTTGCGGCTCGACCTCGCTCTATGCCGTCTATACCAGCGTGCAGGGCGCCCTGAAGCCTTGACCCGGGCCGGGGCACCGCTGGCGGTGTGTTGATCCCGTTCGCCGGACATCGCAGATTGCGGGCTGCCCTATCAGGCGGCCCGTAAGCATTTTGGCGGGGCGGCGATCCCTCAGACCGCCGCGCGCAGCGTTTGGGAACCGCGACTGTCCTCCATCGTTTTCGCACGAATGTCCGGTCAAGGTTTGCTATAGAGCTGCCAGTTCTGGCGGTTCCGGGAATTTGCTCGCATGATAACGCTCTACGCAGTCGAGAATAGCGGCTTGCAGAAGCTCGCCTCCACGGTGGAGCTGAAGGACCGCTTCGGCAAGGCCACCTGGATCGACCTGCAGGACCCGACAGCCGAGGAAGAGGTGACGGTCGAGCAGACCCTGGGCCTCAATATCCCGACGCGGGAGGAAATGCGGCAGATCGAGGAATCCTCGCGGATCTACGAGGAGCATGGCGGGCTGTTCATGACCGGCATCGTCATCGCGGGCATCTCCGAGCGCCGTCCGGTCCGTGCCGAGGTCATGTTCGTCGTGACGCCGCAGCATCTGGTCACCATCCGCTATTCCGATCCGCTGCCCTTTCAGACCTTCCAGCAGAAATGCGCCCGCAAGCCGGAGGATCACGCCACCAGCGATCTGCTTTTCGTCTCGCTGGTCGAGCAGATCGTGCAGCGCGTCGCCGACGTGCTGGAGAAGGTCACCGCCGATCTCGACGGCGTCGCGCATGAACTGTTCGGCGACCTGAATGACTCGCAGGGCGGCGCCAAGGCGCTGCAGCCGCATATCGATTTGCAGCGCGTCGTCCGCAAGCTCGGCCATTTCAGCGCCTTGCTGGCCAAGCTCGGCGAAAGCCTTTTGAGCTTCAGCCGCGTGCTGGCGTTTTTCCAGCAAAGCACCGAGGAGTGGCTGCAGAAGAGCGCCAAGGCGAAGGCCAAGTCGCTGACCCGGGACATCACCTCGCTGTCCGAATATTCGGCCCGCCTCGCCTCGCAGATCGGCCATCTGCAGGATGCGACCTTCAACCTGCTCAATATCGAGCAGAGCCGCATCATCAAGGTGTTCTCCATCGCCGCCGTGGTCTTCCTGCCGCCGACGCTGGTGGCGACGATTTACGGCATGAACTTCAAATATATGCCGGAGCTCAATTGGGCGCTCGGATATCCGTTCGCGCTGATCCTGATGGTGATCTCCGCCATCGTGCCGATCTATTGGTTCAAGCGAAGCGGGTGGCTGTGACTGGGGATAGCCCCTGCTCCCGCCGAGGCTTCGCCCGCGCGGCTAAGCTATTCATCCGCCTTATTCTTTTACACCGCTAATCAATCACATTTCCCACCATGCAGTTGACAGGCTGCGGCGCGCGCGGGCTACTCGCTTTTTCTGTCGTCGCGGGAGCACGATCCAATGACACTCAAAATCTCATGCGCCAAGTTCTGCCGAACTCTAGCCGCTGCTGCCGGCCTGCTGCTTGCCGCCGCGCCCGCCGTCCAGGCCGCCGATCCGGCCGCCGTCGTAAAGACTTATGCCGATATCGCGCAGGCCGGCTATGAGGACGCGGTCTCAACCGCCAAGACACTGCAAGCCGCTATCACCGCCTTCCTGGCCAAGCCGACGCCGGAGACCCAGAAGGCCGCGCGCGAAGCCTGGCTCGCCGCCCGCGTTCCCTACATGCAGACGGAGGCGTTCCGCTTCGGCAACAAGATCGTCGACGATTGGGAAGGCAAGGTGAATTCCTGGCCGCTCGATGAAGGGCTGATCGACTATGTCGACACCGCCTATGGCATCGAATCCGAAGAGAACGCGCTCTATGCCGCCAACGTCATCGCCAATGACAAGCTGACGCTCGGCGGCAAGGATATCGATGCCTCCAAGATCACCAAGACCCTGCTGGCGGACGAGCTGCATCAGGCGGGCGGCGTCGAGGCCAATGTCTCGATCGGCTATCACGCCGTGGAATTCCTGCTCTGGGGCCAGGATCTGAACGGCACCGGGCCCGGCGCCGGCGATCGCCCCGCCACCGATTTCGACGTCAAGAACTGCACCGGCGGCCATTGCGAACGCCGCGCCGAATATCTGCGCGTCGTCACCGATCTGCTGGTCGAGGATCTGGAATGGATGGCCGCGCAATGGGGACCCACGGGCGATGCGCGCAAGGCCGTGACCGAGGACCCGGCCAAAGGCGTCGTCACCATCTTCACCGGGCTCGGCTCGCTCTCCTACGGCGAGCTGGCGGGCGAGCGCATGAAGCTCGGCCTGCTGCTGCACGATCCGGAGGAGGAGCATGATTGCTTCGCCGACAACACGCATAATTCGCATCACCTGAACATTGTCGGCATGCGGAATGTCTATCTCGGCTCGTATAAGCGCGTCGATGGCAGCACGGTCGCGGGCGCCAGCCCGGCCGATCTGGTGAAAGCCGCCTCGGCCGAGGGCGACCAGACTTTGCGTGCGGCGCTGGATGCCAGCCTTGCCGCCGCCGCCGCCCTGAAGCAGCGCGCCGAGAGCAAGGAGCGCTACGACCAGATGATCGGCGAGGGCAATGCCGAAGGCAACGCCGTGGTGCAGACCGTCATCGACAAGCTGCTCGATCAGACCAAGGCGGTCGAGCGCGCCGTCGCCGCGTTGAAGCTCGAGGCGATCACCTTCGAGGGCTCCGACAGTCTCGATGATCCCAGCAAGGCGATGAAGGGCAAAAAGGGCTAACACCCTCGCGGCGCGGCGGATTTTGGCGACAAGGCTTCCGCGCCGCATGAATCCATTGCAATAAGGAGCGATGAAAACACCCATGCGCTGGGGCGCCCGCCGGCCACGCCGATCGAGCATGCCGGGGGCCAGAGACCGCCGGCTGGTTTTTCTCGCGAGCGCCTTCCTTGCCGCCGGCCTGCTGCGCGGCGCGGGCGCGGCCGGACTCGACGACCCGCAGGCGCAGGCCACCGCCGGTGCCGCGCTCGAGCCCGGCGAGGAATTGCCCGGCGGCGCGGCGACTTCGCGCAAGAGCGTCAACACACTCGACGCTTTCTCGCACGCCTCCGGCAATCTCGAATTCAAGCGCGAATTCGACTTCAAGATCGGCAATGGCATCTTCACCAAGCTCTGGGTCTCGGCGCCGGCCTCGACGAAATCCTCCGATGGGCTCGGGCCCCTCTACAACGCCAAATCCTGCCAGTCCTGCCACATCAAGGACGGACGCGGCCATCCGCCCCGCGCGAACTGGCCCGAGAGCGACGCCATCTCGATGCTGCTGCGGCTGTCGATCCCGGGCGAGGCGCAGCCTTCCGACAAGGCCGAATTCGGCGTCCTCGCCGACACCAAGCCTGAGCCGACCTACGGCACGCAATTGCAGGACCTCTCGATCCAGGGCCAGATCGCCGAGGGCAAAATCCATGTCGACTATGCCGAGAGCGAGGTCGTGCTGGCCGACGGCGAGAAGGTCAGCCTCCGCAAGCCGGCCTATTCCATCGACAATCTCGGCTACGGCCCCTTGCATCCGGATACGCAGATCTCGCCGCGCATCGCGCCGCCGATGATCGGGCTCGGCCTGCTCGAAGCCATCCCGGAAGCCGCGATCCTCGCCCGCGCCGACCCAGGCGACAAGAATGGCGACGGCATTTCCGGTCGGCCGAACTGGGTGCGCGAGAGCGGCGGCGGCGCGGCGCGGCTGGGACGGTTCGGCTGGAAGGCGGGCAATCCGAGCATCGCCCAGCAATCCGCTGAAGCTTTTGCCGGCGACATCGGCATTTCCAGTCCGCTGCTCGACAAGCCCTCGGGCGAGTGCACCGAGAAGCAGCCCGCCTGCCTCGGCGCGCCGAACGGCAACAGCCCGCCGGAGACCGGCGCCGAGATCAACAAGGAGCTGTTCGACCTCGTCGTCTTCTACTCGCAAAACCTCGCCGTGCCGGCCCGCCGCGACCCGGCCGCCGCAGAGGTGTTGCAAGGCAAGCGCCTGTTCAGCGCCATCGGCTGCGCCGCCTGCCACGCCCCCTCATCGACGACGGGCGACGCGCCGAACGCCCCGCACCTCTCCAATCAGACCATCTGGCCCTATACCGACCTGCTGCTGCACGACATGGGCGAGGGCCTTGCCGACAACCGGCCCGAGCGCGAGGCGAACGGGCGAGAATGGCGCACGCCGCCGCTCTGGGGCATCGGCCTGACCCAGACCGTCAACGGCCACACATTTTTCCTGCATGACGGGCGGGCGAGGAGTATTGTCGAAGCTATCCTGTGGCATTCCGGCGAGGCTCAGACATCGCGCAATGCCTTCGCCGCGCTGCCGAAAGTGGACCGTGACGCGCTGATCGCATTCGTGAATTCGCTGTGAGGTTTTGATGCGTGCGCTGCTGGGTTTGTTGATCCTCGCCGCCGGCATGGGCACGGCGAGCGCTCGGACCATCGGCGAGAAGGCCGTCGAGAACCACATCCGCCCGGCCTATCAGCGGCTGGCGACCGCGATGGCCGATCTTAGCACGGCGACGAATGCGTATTGCGCTGGCGGCGGGGACCGCGCAGCGCTCGATGCCGCGTTCAAGCAGGCGGTTCTCGGCTGGTCGGGCGTCGAGCATCTGCGCTTCGGCCCGATGTTGGCGGACAACCGCTTCGAGCGCTTCATGTTCTGGCCGGACCCGAAAAGCCTCGGCCGCAAGCAGCTCAATGCCGCGCTCGCCCAGAAGGATCAGACCGTGCTAAGCCCGGCGACATTGGGTGAGAAAAGCGTGGCGCTGCAAGGCTTGACCGCCTTCGAAGCGCTGATGTGGAGCGGCGACGCGGAAGGCGTGACCGCCTCCACGCCCGAGGACCAGGCCTTTGCCTGCCAGTTCGCCAAATCCATCGCGGCGCATCTTACGCGGGTAGCGGCGGCGGTGCGCGACGAATGGGCCGTTAATGACGGCTTTGCCGCTAATCTGACCGCGCCGGGGCCGGAAAAACTCTATCACAACGACAAGGAAGTCACGCTGGAGCTGTTCAAGGCGTTCACCACCGGCTTGCAGCAGACCCGCAATGCCAAGCTCAACCGCGTGCTGATGGGCAATCCGCAGGAAGCCCGGCCGCGCCGCGCCGCCTTCTGGCGCAGCGGCAATGCCGTCGCCTCGATCGAGGCCAATATCGAGGCCATCGAGGATCTGTATCGCAATGCCGGGCTCGGCGAGATCGTCAAGCAGGCCGGCACCGGCGAGGAGCGCTCGACGCTTGACCAGTTCGACCTGATCGAAAAGGCGCTGGACGGGCTGACCGGCACGCCGATCGCCGATGTGACGGCATCGAAGCCGAGCTGGGAGAAGCTGAATTCTGTCGTGTTCGGCCTGATTAACATTCAGGTGACGGGTGGACAGGCTATCGTAACCGGCGCAGCTCTGCCGATGAGCTTCAACGCGCTGGACGGAGATTGAGCATGAACATCTCGCGCCGCGATTTTCTCGCCGGAGCGCTCGCCGCGGGCGCGCTGCCGATGCTGCCGGGAGCGGCCTTGGCTTTGGCCGATGCGCCGAGCCTCTACGCCGCCTCCCGCCGCGAGGCCGACGGCTCCTACGCCGCCGTGCTGTTCACCGCCGAGGGCGACCGGGCGCGTCTCGCCCTCCCGGCGCGCGGCCACGACCTCACCTTCCGCCCCGGCACCGGCGATTGCGTCGTCTTCGCCCGCCGCCCCGGCACTTTCGCCGCCGTCTTCTCGCGCGATGACGCCGCCCGGCCGCCGCTCTGGTTCTCCGCGTCGGAGGGCCGCCATTTCGACGGCCATGGCGTCTTCTCCGGCGACGGCCGCCTGCTCTATTCCACCGAGAACGATTTCACCGGCGATGCCTCGCGCGGCGTCATCGGCGTGCGCGACGCGGGCGCGGGCTACAAGCCGGTCGGCGAATTCCCCAGCGCCGGCATGGACCCGCACGACATGGCGCTGCTCTCCGATGG
Organism: Rhodomicrobium sp. R_RK_3; assembly: GCF_002198715.1. Classification (GTDB taxonomy): domain Bacteria; phylum Pseudomonadota; class Alphaproteobacteria; order Rhizobiales; family Rhodomicrobiaceae; genus R-RK-3. Next base: position 150,067 of record NZ_MWLK01000006.1, read on the forward strand.
CCGCACGCTGGTCGTCGCCAATGGCGGCATCGAGCTGGACCCCGAGACCGGCCGCACCCCGCTCAACCTCGCGACGATGGAGCCCTCACTGGTCTATATCGACACCGCGACCGGGGACATTATCGAGAAGCATGTGCTGGACAAGGCCCTGCACAAGCTCTCCATCCGGCATCTGGCCGTCGCGGCGGGCGATCTGGTGGCGTTCGGCTGCCAATATGAAGGCGCGGCCGAGGACTTCCCGCCGCTCGTGGGCTTCCACCGGCTCGGCGAGCGGCCCCTGCTGATGGCGCCGCCGCATGAGATCCATCGCGGGCTGAAGAACTATATCGGCTCGGTCGCGGCGGATGCCTCGGGCACGCTGATCGCAGCCTCCGCGCCCAAAGGCGGCCGCATCACCTTCTGGGACGCCGAAAGCCGCCGCTTCCTCGGCGAAGAGCGCCTGATCGACGGCTGCGGCGTCGCCGACGCGGCCGAAGCCGGCAATTTCGTCCTCACCAGCGGCGAAGGCTGCGTCATCGAGCATTCCCTAAAGACCGGCGCCAGCCACGCCGACGCTTCGCTCGACTGGTCCGGCGTGAGCTGGGACAATCATGTGATCCGGCTTTGGTGATCCAGTAACACCCGATCGAGTCGCTCGCGCTCCGAACCGTCGGATGCGACCGCGTGCGCTACCCATCCCCATCGTGGCGCACCGCATTGGCGCGCTCCCCAGGAAGCGCTTGACTCCCTGGATCTGCCTTTGTATTTAACCAGCTCGCTAATTAACCAATAGGTATATAACGCGCCGTTAGAGGAATCCCGCATGACCGAAAGATCCGCCTCGCACGCCACCTTCGTCATCGAGCGGCGCTTCACCGCCTCGCCCGCGCAAGTTTTCGCCGCCTGGGCCGATCCGGTCGCCAAGAAACGCTGGTTCGGCGGCGATGCCGGCTGGGAGGAGCGCCATTACGAGCTGGATTTCCGCGTCGGCGGGCGCGAGTACAATTCCGCCCGGCGCACCGGCGGCCAGCGGCATATCTACGAGGCGCGCTATCAGGATATCATCCCCGATACCCGCATTATCGCCACTTACGACCTGCATCTGGATGCGACGCGCATTTCCGTCTCGCTGATGACGGTCGAGTTCAAGCCGGACGGAACGGGCACGCGGCTGGTCTTTACCGAGCAGGGCGTCTTTCTCGACGGCCACGACATTGCCGACCAGCGCCAGATGGGCACCGAGTGGCTGCTCGACGCCCTCGCCGCCGACCTGGAACGCAATGCGGGCTGAGCCCGCCAAATCGGAGAGCCGCCATGCCGCTCACGCTATACTATCATCCGCTGGCCTCGTATTGCCATAAGGTGCTGATCGCGCTCTATGAAAACGAGACGCCGTTCACGCCGCACCTCGTCGATCTCGGCGACCCGGAGGCCCGCGCCAAATTCGCGGCGCTCTGGCCGCTCGCCAAGATGCCGGTGCTCCGCGACGAGGCGAAGGACCGGACGGTGCCGGAATCCTCGATCATCATCGAATATCTGGAGCAGCATTATCCCGGCCCCGCCCCGCTGATCCCGGCCGACCCCGATCTGGCCCGCCACGCCCGCTTCGGCGACCGCTTCTTCGACATCTATGTCCATACGCCGATGCAGAAGGTGGTCGAGGACCGGCTGCGCCCGGAGGGGCGGAAAGACCCGCATGGCGTCGAACAGGCGATGGCGGCGCTGCGGCAGGCCTATGGCATGATCGACCGGCAGATGGCGGCGAGCCGATGGGCGATGGGCGAGAGCTTCAGCATGGCCGATTGCGCCGCCGCGCCGGCTCTGTTCTACGCCGACAAGCTGCTGCCGCTCGGCGGCCATCCTAATGCCGCCGCCTATTTCGAGCGGCTGCGCCAGCGGCCCTCCTTCGCCCGCGTCCTGCGGGAGGCCGAGCCGTATTTCGCGATGTTCCCGCAAGCATAGGCGCGCGGCCGTCAGAACCTGCCGATCAGCCATAGGATGACCGACAGCACCAGGCTGATCAGCAGGCTGGTGACGATCGGCAAATAGAGCCGGAAATTTTCGCGTTCGATGACGATGTCACCGGGGAGGCGGCCTAGGCCGAGCCTCCCCGCATAGCCCCAGAGCAGCCCCGCGACGATCAGCACGATGCCGGCAATAATCAGGGCCTTTCCCATGGCAGGCACTCCCTCGGCGCCGGATCGGCTGTGGAGAAAGCCCGCGGCGGCATGCGCCGGCAGGCTCGCCACGCCATAAATTGCGCCATATATAAGCATAATTCCGCAATATCTGGAGGCTTGGCTAATATGATCCTGCGCCGCATCGGCATTCTCGGGGCACCGGTCGAGACCGGCGCTACCCAGCGCGGCGCGGCGATGGGCCCGGCCGCCTTCCGCACCGCCGAACTGGCGGAGGCGCTGACCGCGCTCGGCCATGAGGTCAAGGATTTCGGCGACGCCGCGCCCGACCGGCTCGAAGGCTTTCGCCCCGGCATCACCCGGATGCTGAATTTCGAGCAATCCGCCGCCTGGGCGCGCGCCTTGCGGCGGCAGACCATCGCCATCCAGGAAGCGGGCTGGATGCCGCTCTGCCTCGGCGGCGATCATTCGATCTCGATGGGCATCGGCGCGGGCCTTGCCGAATTCGCTGCCTCGCGCGAGCGCGAGCAATTCCTGCTCTGGCTCGACGCCCATCCCGATTTCAACACCATGCAGACCTCCGTCAGCGGCAATATGCACGGCGTGCCGGTGGCTTTTCTATGCGGCCTGCCCGGCTTCGACGCGCTGCTCGGCCGCCCGCTGGAGACGCCGCTCAACCCGCATAACGTCATGATGATCGGCATCCGCTCCATCGATCCGCCGGAGCGCGAGCTGCTGATGCGGCACGGGCCGACCGTGCACGACATGCGCGCCATCGACGAGCACGGCATGGCCCGTCTCTTGGCGCCGTTCCTGGAGCGCATCGCCAAGCGCAACGGCCTTTTGCATGTCAGCCTCGATGTCGATTTCCTCGATCCGGACGTCGCGCCGGGCGTCGGCACCACGGTTCCCGGCGGCGCCACCGTGCGCGAGGCGCATCTGGTCATGGAGATGCTGCACGATAGCGGCCTCGTCAGCTCGCTGGAGCTGGCCGAGCTCAATCCCTTCCTCGACGAGCGCGGCCGCACCGCCACCTTGATGACCGATCTCGCCGCCAGCCTGTTCGGCCGACGCACCATGGACCGCCCGACGCGGAGCCAATGGGTGGGCTGATCGGGGCCGGCCGCAACCGAGCGGCCCTTCCCTGGGGACCGGCAGGCCAGCGCCCGCCGGTTGCCGGTTCCTCGCTTACGGCGTCAGCCGCACCGTCGGGGTGAAGGGCAGATCGGTCTGCGGCGTCTTCAGCGCCAGCAACTGGGCCAGCAAGCTGATGATCCGCTTGGTATTCTCCGCGCCCTCGGCGGGGACGCAGTAATGCTTGCCGAAATCCTCGACCTCCGTGAAGCAGGGCACCGAGCCGCCCTCGACGATGGTCAGCACGCGGGAATCCTCCTTGCCGGTGCCGTCCAGCCGGACGCGGTCCATGGCGCCCTCGGCCAAGATCCGGCCGAGGAACTGATAGATGCCGTAGGTCGAGCGCGTCGAGATCTCATAATATTGCTTGGCGCCGGAGAATTTTTGCGGCGCCGCCTCGCCACCCGGACGCAGCGACCGGGGCGTATAATCCTGCGCCGGCGACGGCGCCGATTGAACGATCAGGCGATTGACCGAAAGGCCCTCGGAGGCAGCGGACTTACCGCGCCGGCCTTCGCCGTCCTCGGACTTCGGCCAGGGCGTCTTGCCGCAAATCGGATTGAGCCCTTGCGCCAGCGGTCCGCGCGGGCGCTTGCGCACCCCTTCGAGGACTTCGCGTCTTGCCCGGTCGGCCAGCACCGGATCGAAGCACGGCCGGCCTTCGGTCTTGGGGACGCTGCGCGGCCGCCCATCCGAACCCGGCTGCTGCTTCTCGACGACGCGCGTCTCGACGCGGAAGCCGGTGTCGATGGCCGCATCGACATAATCGACGAAGCACCAGCGATGCGCCCCGAGCGTCTCGCAGGATTTCTCCTCCGACGGCTCGTTGCGGAACTCGACGGTCTTCGAGCCCTGCGTCACGCGGACCGCATCGGCGAACAGCCAGAACAGCAGCTCGCGCGGATAGCCCTGGCGCTCGAAGAAATTCAGCGTCACGTCGTCAACGGGCGTCAGCAGCGCGCTGTAGAAATCCTTGTTCTCCAGGATGGCGATGTCGAAATTGCTGTTCGCCGCGACGCTGCCGTTCAACGTGCTGTTGCCGAGCGTCACCTGCCGCTGGTTCGGTACCTTGTCCGGCCCGATCAGGAAGGACGGCAGGCCGACGCCCAGGCTGGTCGAAGTGGTGCCGCCGATCTTGGAGAAGGCCACGAAATTCAGCGGCTCGGCCTTGGAGGCGCGCACGATGTTCAAAAGGATGGCCTGATTGCGGGCTGCGTCGGTGCTGCGGTTGATGGTGTCGTAGCGGCCATCGACGGTCGAATCGGTGAAGGCGCAGGCGGCGAGCGGCAGGCAGATCAGCAGGCCGGCAAATTTGGCGAAGGCGCGGTTCAAACTGCGCCCGAAGGCTCCGCGCCGCAAATCGGCGAACGAAACGGATAAAGCAGACATAAAACACACTCCCCCAAACGTGCTTTCTGCGGGGGGAGCGGCCGGTGCCGCACACCGAACGCAACTGCCAACGGAAACCGAAATCCCATCCGTCGCCCAAAGTCCCCCGCCGGGAATTTATCGCAAGAGTCCGGCGCGGACCATAATGCAATCGCGCACGGGCGAAAAAGCAGGCGGGTTTGCCAATAAGAGTGGCAAATCGGGTACGACACTCAGAGCGTGCAAAGAACAGAGGGGGAACTATTCTTGTGATGATCGTCATAGAATATCAATGACTTGCGGCAGACAATTCAATACATAGCTGCGGAGGCTGGACACAAGACGGCAAGCGGCGTCAGCCTTGCCTAGACCGAAATTTCCGCCTTGTGCGGCGCCGCAACGCAGATCTGCGCAATCAACATGACGCGCCCAAGTGCTCTGTACAACTCAGCCGACGCCACGTATCAAATGCATCAAGCATTTGTCGCACCGCACCATCGGCCGCGCCGAGATGCGCCTCAATCAGGCGATCCGAAACCGGGCAATGACACCCGAATTCTGAAAGACCCTACGCATGACAGAGTTCGACGGCATCGTTCCGGCGCTTGGCCAGGCGCTCAGCAAACGCGGCTATGCCGAACTGACGCCGGTGCAGCGCGCGGTGCTCGCCCCCGAGCTGACCGGCAAGGACGCGCTGGTCTCGGCGCAGACCGGCTCCGGCAAGACCGTCGCTTTCGGCCTGGCGCTCGCGCCCGGCCTCCTGGACGGGGCCGAGCGCTTCACGCATGGCGGCGCGCCGCTCGCCCTCGTGATCGCCCCGACGCGGGAGCTTGCCTTGCAGGTCAAGCGCGAGCTGGAATGGCTGTATGAGCCGACCGGCGCGACCATTGCCTCCTGCGTCGGCGGCATGGATATGCGCGGCGAACGCCGGGCGCTGGAACGGGGCGCGCATATCGTCGTCGGCACGCCGGGCCGCCTGCGCGACCACATCACCCGCAATTCGCTCGACGTCTCCGAGCTGAAGGCCGTGGTGCTTGACGAGGCCGACGAAATGCTCGATCTCGGCTTCCGCGAAGACCTGGAATTCATCCTGGAGGCAACGCCGACCGAGCGGCGCACGCTGATGTTCTCCGCCACAGTGCCGCGCTCGATCGTCGATCTCGCCAAGCGATATCAGCGCGACGCCGTGCGCATCACCGCCGCCGGCGAGCAGAAGCAGCATCTGGACATCGAATATCGCGCCCTGCTGGTCGCATCGCACGAGAAGGAAAATGCGATCGTCAACGTGCTGCGCTATTTCGAGGCGAAGACCGCCCTCGTCTTCTGCGCGACGCGCGCTGCCGTCAGCCATATGACGGCGCGGTTCAGCAATCGCGGCTTTTCGGTGGTGGCGCTGTCGGGCGAACTCAGCCAGTCCGAGCGAACCCACGCGCTGCAGGCGATGCGCGACGGCCGCGCCCGCGTCTGCATCGCCACCGATGTCGCCGCGCGCGGCATCGATCTGCCCAATCTGGAACTGGTCATCCACGCCGACCTGCCGACCAATCGCGAGGCGCTGCTGCACCGCAGCGGGCGGACGGGCCGCGCCGGCCGCAAGGGCGTCAGCGTGCTGATCGTGCCGCAAAGCGCGCGCAAACGCGCCGAACGCCTGCTGATGAGTGCCGGCATCAATGCCAATTGGGCCAAGCCGCCTTCCGCCGACGACGTCATCCGCCGCGACGACGAGCGCATCCTGGCCGATCCGGCCTTGACCGAGCCGCTGAAGGAGGACGAGACCGCCTTCGTGCAGGAATTGCTGGCACGGCACGGGGCCGAGCAGGTCGCCGCCGCCTTCGTGCGCCGCTACCGGGCGGGGCAATCGGCGCCGGAGGATCTGCTGGATGTCGCGCCGGCGCCGCGGTCGGCGGCCGAGCCGAGGAAGCCCCAGCGCACCGAATTCGGCGACAGCGTCTGGGTCTCGATCTCGGTCGGGCGCAAGCAGAATGCGGAGCCGCGTTGGCTTTTGCCGATGCTGTGCGGCGCGGGCAAGATCACCAAGCGCGACATCGGCGCGATCAAGATCCAGCCCGACGAGACCCATGTCCAACTCGCGGCGGACAGCGTCGACCGCTTCTTCGCCGCCATCGGCCCGAGCCGCACGCTGGAGAACAGCATCAAGGTCAAGCGCATGGATTCCGCGCCGGAGCAGACCGAGGACGGACGCGGGCGTCCTCCACATTCTGGCAAGTCCTTCGCCGACCGGAAGGCTGGTCCGCCGCGCGGCAAGCTGGAAGGCGCAAAGCGCAAGTTAGGGCATCAGCCGGATGCGGCCACCCGCCCCGGCGCCGGAGATGACGGCAAGCCGCGCAAGAAGATGAATCCATCCAAGGCGCGCCGGGCCGCCGCCCGCGCTCGGCCTGCGGCGGGCGGGTAATCAATTAAACGCAATCCTCGCGAAGGCGGGGATCCAGTATTCACGAAGCCGGAATTGGCTTGCTGCCTGACCTCTGGCGCTGCGGCGTACTGGATCCCCGCCTTCGCGGGGATTTCGAAATATCTCTTTGTATTGAGCTGGGTCCGCTGCTGTTGAATTGTGCGACATGCCGGGCGCGGTTCGCCATTTCTGATCCGCGCGATGGCCTAGTTCGCGACCCTTAGCACCAGCACCCAATCCCCATCGCCGGCCGCATTCTGCCCAGGCGGCGTGAAACTCTTACGCCCCCCCGACGTCTCGACCGATCCCCCCGCATCCGTCTCCTTGCCGCTCGACGGATCGATCCAGCGCGCCGAGACCACCTTGCCGTCAAACTTACCGAGATCTATCGAAATCTCGCGCGCCGTCGGCAAATAGACTAACGCTAGCTTCCGGTCCGCCGTCAGCGCGCCTACGGCTTGCTCCATGCCCTCCGCTCGGCCCGCAACGACCAGCGTGCCGTCCAGATCCGGCCGCAGCTCCCACCAGGGCACGCCCTGGAACAGGTTCACCAGATGCGTCATGCTCTGCGCGCCCTGGCTGCCGAGCGCGTGCCACCAGTCGGTCGGGGCGGGGAAGAGGCCGGGATGGCCGAAATGCCAGATCGGATTGTTGCCGAACACCTGCCCCGACGCGCCGCATAACAGCGCCGAATAAGCATGCTGCCGCACACGCTGGGGACCGGCATCGTGCTCGTCCTCATAGGTGCTCTCGATGAGGAAGGCCGGACGCCCGCCGGGCTCCCGGTAAGCCTCGGCGGCGCGCTGGCAGACCGGCTGATAGGTGTAGAGGGTGGTCAGGTCGAGCCAGGGCGAGCCGCGCCAAAATTCCGGCACGACGGTCTCCGGCCCATTATGCGCGGTGTGCAATTGCTGGGGCGCAGCGGCTTTCAGCCCGGCGGCGACGGCGCCGACCAGCGCCTTGTCGGGCGGGTCGTAATCGCCGCCATTGACCCAGATGATATTGTCATACCCGGCATAGCGACGGCCGAGAAATTCGCCGTAGCCGCGCATCGCGTCGGGACCGGCCTTCGCCATGCTCCGCCACCAGCCCTGGTCGTCGCCGGAAAAGCCGATATAGGCCGGGGTCAGCAGCACCATGAAGCCCATCGCGCGGGCGCGGCCCAGCACCCAGTCGGCGTGGCGGAAATAAGCCTCGTTCGGCTTGGTGAAATCGCCCGGCTCGGTGAAGGGCGCGTCGCCATTGGCGTTGCTCGGCGCCTTGCGGGCGAATTGATGCTCGATGAGGTTGACGAGCAGCGTGTTGAAGCCGCGCGCGTGCCGGTCGGCCAAATAAATGTCGACCTCGGCGCGGGTCAGATCGGCGATCAGCGACCAGGCGGCGTCGCCCTGGATCAGGAACGGGGCGCCGCCCGCATCGACGAGATACCGCTTGCCCGCCTCGACCTTGAGCGGAAAAGCGGCGGCCGGCCTCGGATCGGCCAGGACGAGGCCGGAGCTTCGCGCACCGCGCCCCGGCAGGTGAGCCAGCATCGCGGTGACGGCGACGGCGCTCGCCGCGATCAGCGCGAGCAAGGCGAGGGCGGCGAGCGGCCTGCGTCGCGGGAGGCGGCGAAAAAACCGGGCCATGGGCTTGCACGCTCCAAAAATCCGCGAAACCGGCCGGGGTCCGCAACCTCGTCCGGCCCCGCGATTCGATAGCGCGGATGCGCGCCGCCGCCAAGTGACGTTCGCCACCTTTGCCCGCTTGACGCGCGCACCATCGTCAAGACGTAGCTCCGCACAAAAATGCCCCGCCCTCCGGTCATGACACCGGAAAGCGAGGCACGGGCCAGGCTAAATCCTGACTAGAACAGCGGTGATGGCGCAGAAGGCCAGCGCGACGCTCACGAGCGTGATGGTTTTGGCGCGCGAGAACGGCGCTTCCAGGAAGCCGACATAGAGCATGCCGGCGCGCTGGCGGAAACTGTCGAGGATCGGCTCGTGGGCCTAAAGTCCAAGCCGGCGCGCCTGGCGCGGGGGCCTGTTGGTGGAGCCGTCCGGCCCAGCAACGCGCGCCCTTTGCGGCCAAAAGAAACACTGCCCAAATTTCGCATTATTGCTTAGTATTTAGCGCATGATGATTGGGCTAAATCCGCGTCGCATGGCATTCGGAGCGCTGGCCGCATGGCTCGGCGTGTTCGTCGTGCTGCTGCGCGCTGTGATCGCGCCGGGCGTGATGCCCGATCCGGCCGCCGCCGCGCGGGGCGAGTTCAAACTCGTGCTTTGCAGCTCCGGCGACAGCCGCTCGCTGCCCGCCGATCCGAGCGACGACCAAAACGCGGATCATCGACACGCTGCCACGCTCTGCCCCTATTCCGCGCTTGGCCATCTGGCGACCGCCGCCGATCATGCCCTCCCGGCAGGCGAACAATTCGCGCCCGCCCTGGCCACGCGCGCCGGTCAGGACGCCGCCCTGCCCTTCCGTCTCGACGCGCACAGCGCCCGGGCACCCCCGTATTTCTCCTGAGACTTCTGCCCATGCTTATGCCCGCTGCCTTCGGGCCGGACACATAAGCCGGGCGCACATCATTCGATACGCCAAAGCCCTCAGGAGCTTAAACCATGCTGCATTTCCGCAATATTTTGCGCGCCTCTCTCTTATCTGCCGCGCTGACCATTACCGCCGCCCCTCTTGCCGCCCATGAATTCAAGGCCGGCAGCCTCGAAATCGATCACCCCTGGACGCGGGCGACACCCACCGGCGCCAAGACGGCCGCCGGCTACATGACCATCACCAATCACGGCACCGCGCCCGACCGGCTGGTCGGCGGCTCGGCGGACGGCGTGGAGACGGTCGAAGTGCATCAGATGTCGGTCGAGAACGACCTGATGAAGATGCGCAAGCTGGATGACGGCGTCGAGATCAAGCCGGGCGAAACCGTCGAGTTCAAGCCCAGCTCCTACCACCTGATGATGATGGGCCTGAAGAGCGGTTTTAAGCAGGGCGCCATGATCAAGGGCGCGCTCGCCTTCGAGAAGGCCGGCAAGGTTCCCGTGGAGTTCGAAGTGCAGGCGATCGGCGCGACCGGCGCTGAAGCGCACGGCCATCACAAGCATTAAGCGCGCGGGGACCATTGATGCTGAAATCCATTCTCGCGGCCGCGCTGCTCGCGGCCGGGACAGCGCCCGCCCTCGCCCATGTCACATTGGAGGCCAAGGAAGCGCCGGTTGCGTCGGGCTATAAGGCGGTCTTCCGCGTGCCGCATGGCTGCAAGGGCGCGGCGACGGTCAAGCTGCGCGTGCAGATCCCCGAAGGGGTCATTGCCGTCAAGCCGATGCCGAAGCCGGGCTGGTCGCTGGAAACCGTGAAGGGCAAATATGCAAAGTCCTACCCCTATTATCACGGGGTGACGCTGAGCGAAGGCGTCAAGGAAGTCGTCTGGAGCGGCGGCAAACTGCCCGATGACTATTATGACGAGTTCGTCATGCAGACCAGCCTCACCGCCGATCTGGCGCCGGAGACGGTGCTCTACTTCCCCGTCGTGCAGGAATGCGAACAGGGCGTCGAGCGCTGGATCGAGATCCCGGAAGCGGGCAAATCGGCGGCGGATTACGAAAAGCCGGCGCCGGGCGTCAAGCTCTTGCCGAAGAAATGAGGCGGATCGCGCTGATCCTTTTGGCCATGGCGGCGCTGCTCGCTTCGGGCGCGCCTGCCTTTGCCCATGCGGCGCTGGTGGGGTCGGAGCCGGCGGATGACGGCGTCGTCGCGGCGGCGCCACAGCGCCTGACGCTGACCTTCAACCAGCCCATTGCGCCGCTGGTGCTGAAGCTGATCCGCCCCGATGGCAGCGCGGTCGCGCTGGACCATTTCGCGCTGGAGGGCAACAGGCTCAGCATCGACGCGCCGCCCGGGCTGGGCGCCGGGACGCATGCGCTGAGCTGGCGCGTGGTCTCCGAGGACGGGCATCCGGTCGGCGGGTCGCTGCTGTTCTCGATCGGCGCGCCGAGCGCGGGGCCGCTGCCGGATATTGACGAAGCCGTCGATTGGCCGGTGCGGCGCGCCCTTTGGGCCGCGAGGGTCTTGCTCTATGCCGGGCTGTTCTTCGGCGTCGGCGGCGCGTTTTTCGCGGCGTGGATCGGCGACGGCGGCAGAGGCGCAAGGAGTCTCGCCGCCGGTGTGATGGGGCTGGGCTTGCTCGCGGTTGGGATTTCGGTCGGACTGCAAGGCGTCGATGCGCTCGGTGCTTCGCTCGACGGGCTCGGCAGGCGGATCGTTTGGGCAACCGGCTTCGCAACGAGTTTTGGCGACACCGCGTCTCTCGCCGCTATCGCCCTCGTCGGCGGATTGCTGGCCCTGCTGCCGAGGGGCTGGCCCGCCAAAGCACTGTCCCTCCTCGCCCTGATCGCCGTCGGACTGGCCCTCGCCGCCAGCGGACATGCGAGCGCCGCGCCGCCGCAATGGCTCACCCGCCCCGCCGTCTTCCTGCACGGCATCGCCATCGCCTTCTGGGCGGGTTCGCTGATACCGCTCGCCACGCTCCTTGCCACGAACGGGCCCGACTCGATCGCCGCCCTCCGCCGCTTCTCCGCGTCGATCCCCTTCGCCATCCTGCCGCTGCTCGCGGCCGGCATCCTGCTCGCCTTCGTCCAGGTGCAGAGCCCCGATGCGCTTTGGACCACCGCATACGGCCAGATCCTGCTCATCAAGCTGGCTTTGCTCCTCGCCTTGCTCGCCTTTGCCGCCGCCAACCGCTACCGCTTCACGCATCGGACGCTGGGCGGCGATGTCGGCGCGTTCCACATTTTGCGCCGCTCCATCCTGATCGAAACCGCGCTGATGCTCGCCATCTTCGGCGTCGCCGCCGCCTGGCGCTTCACGCCGCCGCCCCGCGCCCTCGCCGAAGCTGCCGCAAAGCCCGCCGCGATCCACATCCACACCGCCAAGGCGATGGCCGATTTCACCCTCACCCCCGGCCGCGCCGGCACCACCACCGCATCCATATTCCTGATGACGGGCGATTTCGGCCCGCTCGCCGCCAGGGAGCTGACGCTGGTGCTCGCCAACCCCACCGCCGGCATCGAGCCGATCCGCCGCCCCGCCACCCGCCCCGGCGACGGCACCTGGGCCGTCGACGGCCTCACCATCCCGCAAGCCGGGCGCTGGCAGGTCGAGCTCGAAATCCTGGTGACCGATTTCGAGCTCCTAAAGCTCGACGGCGAAATCGACATCCGGCGCTAAGGCAAATTTTTTTTCGCGGATTTAAAACCCGCGCCGAAACGCCCCGTATCTCGGACAACGGCAGCGAATTCCCGCGGACCGTTTTTCGAGGAGAGAACACCATGCGTTATTATCTCGCGGCGGCGGCGGCCCTGGCTTTGCAAGTGTCGAGCGCCCATGCCGAAACCATTTTCGCCCTGGTCGGCACCGACCTCCTGGCCACCATCGACAGCCGCACCGGCAAGACCACCGGCCTCACCAAGATCGAAGGCGCCGGGCCGATCCTCGGCCTCGACATCCGCCCGGCGGATGGCCAGCTCTACGCGCTTGCGGGCGACGGCAGCGTTTCGACCATCGACCCGGCATCCGGCCGCGCGACGCCGAAATCCCAACTCGACACGCCGCTGCCCGAAGGCGCGAAGATCAGCGTCGATTTCAATCCGGTCGCCGACCGCATGCGCATCATCGGCAGCGACGGCACCAATCTGCGCGCCAATGTCGATGACGGCAAAGTGGCGACCGACAAGCCTCTGACCTTCGCCGCGACCGAGCCGGCGATCGGCGGCTCGCCGATGGTGATCGCGGGCGCCTATGTGAATGCGGTGAAGGGCGCCAAGGAAACCACGCTCTACGATATCGACGCCGCAACCGGCGGCCTGTTCCGCCAAGCGCCGCCGAATGACGGCATCCTGAGCGGCATCGGCTTGCTCGGCATCGATGCCGAGACCATCGCCTTCGACATCTCGACCGACGGCATGGGCGTGAATTCGGCGATGCTGCTGGCGAAGGGCAATCTCTATTCGGTCGATCTGGCGAGCGGCAAGGTAGGCGGCGGCAAGGCGATCGCCGGGCTTCCCTCCGACGTGCGCGACATCGCCGTGCTGCCGGCGGCGGGGATGAAGCGGGTCGGCGGCGACATGATGATGAAGTCGCAAGCCGGCGCCGATATGACCGCCTCCTACCTGCCGCCTAAGGGCATGGTCGCGGGCGAGCCGAAGCCCACCGGGCAGATGAAGGCGGGCTACGAGAAGCAGCCGCAATACCGCACCGAGCGCAGCATGAAGCGCGACGCCTATTCCGCCCCCAAAGCCAAGCGCGGCGGCCCGAATTGCGAGCGCGAAGAGCATTATTGAGTAGCGTGGTGCGGGCGGGCCGAGCGAGGCCGCCCGCTCTCGATGACCGGCTCCGTGGCGGACGGGGCCGGTCGTTGCGTCATTGCGATGCGCCTCCCGAAGCGTCGCCCCGGCCGAAGAGCCAGGGCCTACAGGCGTCCCCGCTTGCCGCAGTGCCCGCGGAGAGGCGAGTGGGCCACGGCTCTTCGGCCGGGGCGAGGCAGGAGCGGACCTCCGCCCGTATTACGAAAAAGTGCGCAATCGATCTCAATCCAGCGCGAAACTTCCGCTGGCAGACACAGTATAGTCCCGCGAGGACCGAACGGAGGCTTCCATGCCCCAGCCATCGCCGAAACTGCTGATTCGGCGGCATTCCGCCGTCACCCGCGTGACGCATTGGGTCAACGCGCTCTGCCTCGCGGTGCTGCTGATGAGCGGGTTGCAGATCTTCAACGCTCATCCCGCCCTCTATTGGGGCAATATCTCGACCTTCGACAACCCGCTCGCCCTCATCGGCCCCTTCCCCGGCTGGGCAACGCTCCCCTCCTATCAGGATCTCGCCAGCGGGCGGCTCTGGCATTTCTTCTTCGCCTGGCTGCTCGTCATCAACGGCGCGGTCTATCTTCTGGCCTCGCTCGTCAGCCGCCATCTCAGCCGCGACCTCCTGCCGACGCGCGCCGAACTCGCCCATGTCGGCCAAGCGATCCGCGAGCATATCCGCCTCCGCTTCCCCCAGGGCGAGGAGGCGCGCCGCTATAACGTGCTGCAACAGCTCGCCTATCTCGCGGTGATCGTCGTCCTCGTGCCGCTCGTCATCGTCACCGGCCTTTGCATGTCGCCGCGCCTCAACGCCGATTTCCAATGGCTGCCCGCGCTGTTCGGCGGACGGCAATCGGCGCGCACGGTGCATTTCCTCGCCGCTTCGGGGCTGCTCGCCTTCTTCATCGTGCATGTTGCGATGGTGCTGGCCTCGGGCTTTTGGAACAATCTGCGGTCGATGATCACCGGCCGCTATGCCATCGAAACGGGAGACGGCCATGCCGATCGCGCAAAATCTTAACCGCAGGGCGCTGCTGAAGATGGCAGGCGGCCTCGGCGCCGCGCTGCTTACCGGCTGCGACCAGCTCACCCAGGACCAGACCGTGCGCCGCATCCTCGGCGCGGCCAACCCGGTGGACCAGACCGTGCAGCGGGCGCTCGGCCCCAACGCGCTCGCCGCCGAATTCGACGAGGCCGATCTGTCGCCAAAGTTCCGCCCGAACGGCAGCACCGATCCGGACAACGCAGCCTATCAAGCCGCCGCCGGCCAGGGCTTTTCCGACTGGCGGCTGAACGTGACCGGCCTCGTCGGGCGTCCGGCGCAGTTCTCGCTCGCCGATCTGCGCGCCCTGCCGTCGCGGACGCAGATCACCCGGCATGATTGCGTCGAAGGCTGGAGCTGCATCGGCAAGTGGAGCGGTACCCGGCTGTCGGCGCTTTTGGAGAAGACCGATCTCAAACCCACCGCGCGCTACATCGTCTTCCACTGCGCCGACGCCCTGCCGAGCGGCGATTTCAGCCCGCCCGTCCCCTATTACGAGAGCATCGACCTCAACGACGCCTGGCACGAGCAGACCATCCTCGCCTATGAAATGAACGGCCAGGACTTGCCGGTCGCCCATGGCGCGCCGCTGCGGCTGCGCGTGGAGCGCCAGCTCGGCTACAAGCACGCGAAATATGTGATGGCCATCGAGGCGGTGGAGAGCTTTGCCAATATCGGCGGCGGCAATGGCAGCTACTGGGCCGATAACGGCTATTCCTGGTATGCGGGAATATGACCCCCCCTTGGTTCCCCAGGTGGCGGTATTGAACGGAGCAAAGCGACGCGCCGCGGGTTGGCCGGGCGCATCGCATTTGAAAAGACTAGTTGAGGCGGACCAGACGCCCCGGAATTCCACGGCTCATCTGCCAACCGAAGCAATAGCCGTCACATGACTTGCAAGTATAGCCGCAGGCGCATGTGCCTCTCGGACACTGCAATCCTAATTTCGGCGCGTTTGATCGAAAGAAACACCAATCGCCCGCGTAGCTGGGGCTCGGCGCTCCAACGAGCATCAAAAGCGAAAGCAGCGAAAACATCAATACCATAGGACGCATGATACACTCCTAGCGCCAAAGCACAGAACACTATCACATGCCACCTATACTCCTCGATCGACCTGTCTGGCGCAAAAAATACTGTTTGTCTAAGCAATCAGTGAAAGTAAATTGCGGAAAAACCGTTGATAAAGATGGAAAGTTATTGGAGAATTCGTCCAAAAGGCGTGTTGTTGGATTTTCGATTTATTGATTATTGATCTCAATCGAATCGGGATGAAGGCGGGAGCCAGGTTGCGCCGGTTGTGCCCGGCACGGCGAAAGCGCTCCGCATACGGCCTTCCCTGTCCGATAAAATCCCGGTAAAACGCGGGCGGACGCGGCCTGGAGGGGAGTTTGGTGGCACCGCCAACGGGGACAACGGATCTCGTCGTGCTGATGCGGCGCGTCGCGGCGGAGGATCGCGAAGCATTTCAAATGCTTTTCCGCGCCACTTCAGCGAAACTCTACGGCATCGTCTTCCGTATCTTACGCAGGAAGGATCTCGCCGACGAGATCGTGCAGGAGGCGTATTTGCGAATCTGGCGCCGCGCGGAGTCGTTCGATCCGGGCTCCGGCTCGCCGATCACCTGGATGGCGGTAATCGCGCGCAATCTGGCGCTGGACGAGGTGCGCCGCGCCCAGCCCGTCTCGATCGAGGAGCGGCCGGAGCTGATGGATGTGCCGGACGAATTCGTCCACCCGCTCGATGCGCGCGAGAAGAGCGAGACCTGGGCGCGGCTGATGGCCTGCCTCGACGGCATCGAACCGGACCGGCGCGAAATGGTGCTGCTGGCCTATCATCACGGCATGTCGCGGGAAGAGCTCGCGGCGAAATTCGGTGCGCCGGTAGCGACGATCAAGACCTGGCTGCGGCGCAGCCTCATGCAACTCAGGGCGTGTCTCGGCGATGAACGAGCTTGACGATATCGACGCCCTCGCCGGCGAATATGTGCTCGGCACGCTGGATGCGGCCGAACGCGCCGCCATCGCCGCCCGCCGCCGGCGCGAGCCCGCGCTCGACCGCGCCATCCTGCGCTGGGAGAGCCAGTTCGCCCCGCTCCTCGACGCGGGTGAGCCGATAGCGCCGCCCGCCGACCTGTTCGCGCGCATCGAGACGCGGCTCGGCCTGCCCGAGCGTGAGCGCCCCGGCAATGTCGTCGAGTTGCGCCGCAAGCTGAGCCTGTGGCGGTCGGTTGCGGCGGCGAGCACGGCGCTGGCGGCCTCGCTGGCATTCTTCATCGCTTGGCAGGGGATCCACGCGCCCGCGCCGGAGACCCGCCTCGTCGCCGTGCTGCAGAAGGATTCCGCCTCGCCCGCCTTCCTCGTCACCGTCGACCTGCCGACGCGGACGCTGACGGTCAAGCCGCTGACCAGCCCGGCCGCGCCCGACAAGAGCTACGAACTCTGGCTCATCAATGCCAAGCTCGGCGATCCCCGGTCGCTCGGCGTGATCTCGGCCCCGCTCACCGTCAGCCAGCGCCTGCACGGCTACGACCCGGCCACCATCGAAGCCTCCGCCGTCGCCATCAGCCTCGAGCCGAAAGGCGGCTCGCCGACCGGCAAGGTGACGGGCCCGGTGCTCTATAGCGGCCCGCTGATCAGCGCGCCGTTCTGACGGCCGATCTCCGCGGCCAAAGGCTCTCTCGTTGGAGACCTTTTACAAAACTCGGCAAATCACCCCGTCGCCCCGGCCGTCAGAGCCGGGGCCTACTCGCATCTCCTCTTGCCGCAGTGCTCGCGGTGCCGGGGTTGGGTCCCGGCTCGGCCTGACGGCCGTCCGGGACGACGGGAGGGGAGGTTCAGGGCCACCGCCCCGCTCACCACTCCGTGATCCCCGCATCTGAAACCCTGCCGTCCCGCCTCCGTAACTTCGCCAGCTCCGAACATGGAGCCCAAGCAAATCGGAGAAGTGAGATGTTGAAATCTGCAAAGACCCTCGTCGCCATCGCGGCCATCGGCGCGGCGGCTTTCGGCGCGGCGACCAGCCTATCGGCGGCCCAGCCTGAGACCACGGTGATGGTCGGCGGCGCGCCGATGTTCCCCTCGAAGACCATCGTCGACAACGCCGTCAACTCCAAGGACCACACCACCCTCGTCGCCGCCGTCAAGGCCGCCGGCCTTGTCGACACGCTGAAGGGCCCCGGACCGTTCACGGTGTTCGCGCCGGTGAACGCCGCCTTCGACAAGCTCCCCGCCGGCACGGTGCCGACGCTGCTGAAGCCCGAGAACAAGAAGACGCTCGCGGGCGTGCTCACCTATCACGTCGTCTCCGGCCGCTTTACCGCCGACGAGCTGATGGCCAAGGCCGGCGCAATGGGCGGCAGCTTCACGCTGAAGACCGTGCAGGGCGGGACCCTGACCATCGAGAAGACCTCGGACACGCAGCTTTCCGTCATCGATGCGAAGGGCGGCAAGGCCAGCATCACGATCTCGAATGTGCTGCAGTCGAACGGCGTCATCCACGTCATCGACGGCGTGCTGCTGCCGAGCTGAGCCCCGGCGGCCGCGACCTCAACCCTGCGTTACAATCCAATTGATGGAGTAAAGCCCATGAAGACGACCTTCATCGCATTCGGCTTTGCGGTCATGGCCGCGATTGCCGGCAGCTCGGCCGCCAGCGCGGACGGCGCGCGCCCCGTCACCTATTACGGCGACGGCTACAGCTCCCATTATAATTATGGCCACTCCGATTACGGTTCGGACCGGCATTATTGGAAGCCCTCGCATTACCGCTGGCACAAGCACCGCTACTGGCATCGCCATTGGCACAAGGACCATTGGCGCTATCAGCGCTACTGCTACGACCACTCCTATAGCTGGCGTTGCCATCGCCATTGGTGATTGTTCAGGACATGGCATGAGCGGCCCCTCTCCGGGGCCGCTTCTATGAAAAGCTGTGGCTGGCGAAGGGATGATACGCCACCTCGCCCTCGATGGCGGGGACATGGTAATAGCCGGGGAGCACGGCCGCTTTCTGGCGCTCGGCGATGGCCCGCACGATGAAATCCGCATCGCGCCCGACGCCGATGAAACGGCCCGATCCCCAGCTATGCAGCCAGGGCAGCCCGACCACATAGACGCCGTCGATGGCGGTGACGCCGCGCTGATGGATCGGATAGCCGCTTCCGTCGAACATCGGCAGACGCACCCAGCCGTAATCCGAGCGGAAGCCTGTGCTCCACACGACGCTGGTGATGCCCGCCGCGACCGGATCGAGTTGCAGATGCGCCTTGTCCGGGATCGCCGGGGAAAAGGCGCGCTGCCACAGCCTGCGCGGCGGGGCCTCCGCCGCCGGATTCGCCGGATCGCCAGGCCGCCAGACCGGCTCGTAGCGGCCGCCGGGCGGCGCGGAAATGCCCGCCTCGTCAATATGCTTGTCGATCAGCGCGCAAATGCCGTTATAGACCGCGTCGGCGGCGTCGAGATTTTTTTCCAGATCGTCCTCGAAGCCGATGACACCCTCGCTGATCCGCCGCAGGCGTCCATAGAGCCGCATGCCTTCGCCGGCGAATTTGCGCAGGTCGATGTCGCGGCCGCCTCCACGTCCGGTCAGATAGTGGTTGGCCTTCTTGCGCACGCCTTCCTTCAGCGGATGCTGATGCACGGGCAGGTCGTACTGGCCGAGATCGGCGAGCCAGTCGACAGCGTCGCGGCCGCGATAGAAGCGCGGACAGCGCGGCGCGCTGCCGACCACCAGATGCACCCGCTGCCCGCTCAGATGCAGATCCTCCGCGATCTGGCAGCCCGACTGCCCTGAGCCGACCACCAGCACCTCGCCGTCAGGTAGCTGCGCCGGATTGCGATATTGCGAGGAGTGGAGCTGCGCGATGCCCGCCGGCAGCGCCTCGGCGCCGCGCGGAATATTCGGCCGGTGATAGCCGCCGACCGCAAGCACCACCGCGTCCGCCGTGATCGCGCCGCCGCTGGTTTGCAGGCGGAACGCCGCGCCGTCGCGCTCGAGCCGCTCGACGCCGATGCCTTCCGCGACCGGCAGATCGCAGCTTCGCGCATAGTCCTCGACATAGGCGACGATGTCGTCCTTGGGCATGAAGCCGTGCGGTTCGCCGCCGCGATAGGGATGGCCCGGCAATTGGCACTGCCAGTTCGGCGTGACGAGGCAGAAGCTGTCCCAGCGCTCATTGCGCCAGGAATGGGCGATGCGATGGCGCTCCAGGACGATATGGGCGATGTCGCGCGCCTTCAGATGGTAGCTCGTCGCCAGCCCCGCCTGACCGCCGCCGACGATGACGACCGGGTAATGCGGCGCGAGTGCCGTCATGACCGGCCCCCCGGCAATACGGCAGCGGCCTCCTCCAGCCGCTCGACCGTCACCACCGAGTCGGGCGCGAAGCGCGCGGCCTGCTCCTCGATGCGCGAGAGCTGGCTCAGGGCCCGGCCGCAGGGGAAGCCGTATTGGGCCTTGACGCGATTGCTCGCCAGCAGCAGCGCCTCGCGGGTGCGCATGAGGAATTTCGGCAGCGGGTAGGCCGCGCCCTCGGCCAGGAAATCGCGCACCACAAGCGAGGGCGAATAGCAGCGCTCGACGCTGCCATCGGGCCAGCGGATGGAGAAATGCATCTCAGGCATGGACGGGCTCCGCGAGTTCGGCATAGACGGCGAGATGGCGCTCGGCGACCGTCGTCCAGTCGTGCCGCGCCGCCAGTTCATGGCCGCGCGCGATCCATGTGCGGCGGGCGGCGGGCGCCAGCGAGGCGACCATCGCCTCGGCGATCGAGGCCGGCTCCTGCGGATCGCACCACGCGACATCGCCCTCGCCGAGATATTCGGTGAAGGGCGCGATGCGCGAGGTGACAACAGGCACGCCGCTCGCCATGGCTTCCAGCACGACGAGGCCAAAACCCTCCTTGACCGATGGAAAGACCAGCGTGTCGGCACTGCGGTAGAGGGCGGCCATCAAATGCTGCGGCAGGGGTCCGGTGAGCTGCACGGCGTCCGACGGCAGTCCGCTCTGGGCGAGCGCGGCGTCGAACTGGCAGCGCCAGGCGGTATGATCCAGGACGGATGCGCCGCCCGCGATGACGAATTGCGCATCCGGAAAAGTGAGGCGGACGCGGCAAAAGGCGTCGAACAGCCGAAGCGTGTTCTTGCGCTCCTCGACGCCGCCGATCGATAGGAACACCGGCCGCCCGGTCAATTTCAAGGTCCGCCGCAGAATGGCGTCGGTGCCGTCGGGGACGGGCGAGAATTCCCGGCGCCTGACGCCATTGCCAACGATGGGCGCCGCCAGCCCGAAATCGCGCGCGAGCACGTCCTGCCAGGTGCGGCTGACGACGAAATGACGGTCGGCCGAGGTGATGGCGCGCAATTGCATGGCGTGCAGGCGCGGATCGTGGAAGCTGTCGATGTGATGCACGGTGCGGGCAAAGCCGGGGATCAGCCCGCGCTCCTTCAGCGTGGCCAGCGCATTGCCGGAAATGCCGTCCTGGGCGTGCCAGACGTCGAAGCCTCGATTGGCGGCGTTCTCGAAATAGCTGACATATTCGCCGGCGCGGATCTCGACCATTTCGGCGACATCGCTGCCGATGGGCGAGGCCGGCACCGAAACGGTGCGGCAATCGGAGGGCCGGAAGAAGCCGCGCCCGCTCGGATCGGGGGCGTGCAGCACGGCGATATGGCCGAGTTCGGTCAGCGCATCGGCGAGGGCGAGGGCGTGGACGACGCCGCCGCGCGGATTGGTGGAATGGGCGAGAATGGCGATGCGAAGTCGTGGCGTCGTGGCGGTCATGACAGCTCCCTTACTGTACAGCCGATAAACGGCGTCCTGGCATGATCCCAGACGGTTTCGCGCTGGGCTCGCTCGGAAATCGTGATGGCGCTGCCGGCCGTGATCGCGCCGATCTCGGCTGCGGCGATGCCGCGCGCCTCGAAGCGGGCCACGATCGCGGCGGCCTCCGCCGGCGATGCGGCGATCAGATAGCCGAAGCTCGGAAAGGTTTCCAGCCAGCGCTCCAGCGGGACCTCGGCGGGCCGGGGGATCGCGGCGAGGTCGATGGCCGCGCCGACGCCGGAGCATTCGGCCAGCATCAGCGCGGTGCCGATCAGCCCGCCCTGGCTAATGTCCTTGGCGACGCGCGAGAGGCCCGCCTCCGCGATCTCGGGCAGCAAAGCGAGGTCGGCGCGCAGGCGTTCGGCCGGCGCCGTGGTCGCGGCCTCCCAATTGGAGAAGGGCTCGCGATAGCGGCCGCGCAGATCGATGGCGGCGATCAGCCGGTCGCCGGGCCTGGCGTCGAAGCTGGTCAGCAGCTTTTTCGCGCGGCCCAGGACGGCGACCGACAACTGGCTCGACGCGCAGCGCAAATTGGTATGGCCGCCGACCAGCGGCACGCCGAACGCCGCCGACGCCGCACGCAAACCGGCCAGGATCGGCTCGCCCTTGGCATCGCCATCGGCCCAGAGCGCATCGACGACGGCGAGCGGCCGTCCGCCCATGGCGGCGACGTCGGAGAGATTGACCATCACCCCGCACCAGCCCGCGAACCAGGGATCGGCGGCGACGAACGCGTTGATGAAACCCTCGATGGCGAACAGCAGGAAACCGTCGCCATCCGGGATCGCCGCGCAATCGTCGCCGACCGCGACCGCCGCGCCGCCCGCCAGCCCGAGCCGCGCCATTGCGCCGGCAATGTCGCGCTTGGCGGCGAAGCCCCGGCTGTCGCGCAGGCGCTCGGCGAGTTCGGCGAGGCGGCGGCTTTCGATCATGCGGCGAGCCTCTTCGGCAGCGAGAGGAAGCCGGTTTCGGCATCGGCGATCGGCGGATAGTGGCTGAGATCGGCCCGCATGTGATGATGCGGGCGGCCATGGATCTCGATCTCGGCCAGCGTCTCCCAATGCAGCTTGTGAAACAGCGGCGCGTTCTGGCTCTGGACATGGGCGAGGAAGCATTTGCAGCCGCGCGCGTGGGCCGACGACACCGCCAGCCGGATCAGCCCCGCGCCGATCTGCCCGACCTTGCGGTAGCGCTCGGCGACGGCGAGGCGCGAGCCCCACCACAGCCCCGGCTCGGCCTCATGGATGCGCACCGTGCCGACCACTTCATCGGAGTCAAGGCCGAGGAAGGAGAGCGCCACCAGCGGGATGGCGATGCGGTCGATCTCGTCGCGGTCGTCGTCCTCGAACAGGCCCTGCTCGTCGCAGAAGACGCGGCGGCGCAGCGCGGCGGCATCGCGGAATTCCCAAGGCTCGGTCGCGTATTTGACGCGGTAGGCGCTGGCGATGAAGGGCAGGAAGGGGTCGAAGATCACAGCGTCGCCCTCCGCTCATAGGTCGACAGCGCCGAGCAGGCGCCGCACTTGGCGCAGCCGGCCTTGACGTCGGCCGCCCGCAAGCCGCCCGCGTGCAGCATCTCGGCGAGCGGCTTCAGAATGTCGTGCATGAAGCCGGGCGCGGGCGCCGGGTGGCTCTCCATCGGCGTGCCGGAAATCGGCACGAACGGCACGACGAAGGGATAGACGCCGAGCGCGATCAGCCTGGCGCTGATGTCGAGGATGGCTTCCCTGGTATCGCCGAGGCCGGCGAGGATATAGGTCGAGACCTGGCCGCGGCCGAAGACCGGCACGGCGGCGGCGAAGGCTTCGAAATAGCGCGCGAGCGGCACTTGCGCCTTGCCGGGCATGATGCGCGCCCGCAGCTCCGGCGTGACGACCTCCAGATGCATTCCGAGCGCGTCGACGCCCGCCGCCTTCATGCGCTCGAACCAGATGTCGTCGCCGGGCGGCTCGCATTGCGCCTGGATCGGCAGCGCGACGGCAGCTTTCACGGCGGCGGCGCTTTCGGCCAGCATCGCCGCGCCGCGATCCTCGCCGCGCGGCGTGCCCGTGGTCATCACCATATGCGAGACCCCGTCCAGTTCGGCGGCGGCCTTGGCGACTTCGGCCAGTTGCGCTGGGGTCTTGCGCTCGATGGTGCGGCCCGCCGCGAGCGACTGGCCAATGGAGCAGAACTGGCAGGTCTTGGTGCGGCTCTGATAGCGGATGCAGCTTTGCAGCACGGTGGTCGCCAGCACGTCACGGCCATGCAGGACGGCGATCTTCCAATAGGGGATGCCGTCGGCGGTGGTCAGGTCGTAGAAGCGCGGGCGGCTCGGGAACAGCACCTCGCTGACCGGCACGCCGTCGCGCAGCAGGCGGCCGCGCCCGGCGGCGTCCGGCTTCTCGACGGTGAACGGGCTCTCGAAAGCGGGGGCGGTGTGCACCGGCACCATGACCGTCATGCCGTCGAGCGTCATCGCCTTGTGGTCGGACGGGCCCGCCCCGCCGCGCCGGCTTTCGGCGCCGGCTTTCGGGTCAGCCAGCCGCGCTCCCAGCGATTGCAACTCGTTGATGAGGGTCTCCGTCCGAACCGGCTTCTCCAGCGTCTCTGACTTCTGCGGGGACGGGCTCATCGGCATTACTCCCAAGGCTGGCGGCAAACAAAGGCGCGGCAGTGGCGGCGGCGGCGCGCATGGGCACGGCGGCGGCGCTGTCGAGGACGAGATGCAGCAATTCGGGCCGCGCATAATGGCCGACCGAATCCATCATGCGCTTGCGCTTCAGGATGAGACCCATGTCGAGATCGGCGATCACCAAGCCCTCGCCGTCCTTGAGCGGCGGCGCCAGATGCACGCCTTCCGGCGAGATGATCGCGGTCATGCAGCCGCCGCGCAGCGGCCCGCGCAAACTTTCATCCGGGGCGATGGCGGCGATCTGGGCTTCGCTCAGCCAGCCGGTCGCATTGACCACGAAGCAGCCCGATTCCAGCGCGTGATGCCGGATCGTCACCTCGATCTGGTCGGCGAAGATCGGCCCGACCAGCGAGCCGGGAAATTGCGCGACGTGGATCTCCTCGTGCTGCGCCATCAGCGCGTAGCGGGCGAGCGGATTGTAATGCTCCCAGCAGGCCAGCGCGCCGACGCGCCCGGCGGCGGTCTCGACGACGGTCAGGCCGGAGCCGTCGCCCTGCCCCCAGATCATGCGCTCGTGGAAGGTCGGCGTGATCTTGCGGCGCTTCAGCACGATCGCGCCATCGGCGTCGAAGACGAGCTGGGTGTTGTAGAGCGTGCCATGATCGCGCTCGTTCACCCCGAGCACGACCACCATGGCGTGCGCCTTCGCCGCCGCGGCGACCGCATCCGTGACGGGACCCGGCACCACGACGGCATTGTCATAAAGGCGCAGATGCTCCGCGCCGGTCTTGAAAGGCGGGTAGATGAAGGAGAAATAGGGATACCAGGGCACGAAGGTTTCTGGGAAAACCGCCAGCCGGACGCCCTTGGCGCCGGCCTCGGCGATCGCCGCCAGCACCTTGTCCACCGTGCCGCCGGGCCTCTCCAGCTCCGGCGAAAGCTGCACGGCGGCAACCCGGATCATTCGTTTCTCGGCCATCCCGGTCTCCCTTCGATCCGCCTTGGTCAGATCGCGCTCAGACGGTCCAGGTATGGACCATGAAGGCATTGTCCTTGCGGTGCAGCAGGATGATGTCGAGCACGTCGAGCGGGTGGATCGGCCGGATGCCGGGGATCAGCGCGCCTTCGCCATGGCCGTAAAGCGCCTGCAGGGCGAAGCGGCAGGCATAGACCTTGCCGCCCTCGGACATGAACTTGACCAGCGTGTTGTTGAAATTCTGCTGGCCCGGAAAGGCCTCGTCGCCGAGCTTGGGGAAGCCGCGCTGGATGCCCAGCGTCACGCCGGGACCGTAGAGCAGTACCGATGTCTCGAAGCCTTTGCGCTGGAGGCGGGTCGCTTGCAGCAGGTTGACGAAGCCGATCGAGCCTTCGAAGGCGACCGTGTGGAAGGTGACGAGCGCCTTCTCGCCGGGTTCCGCCTTGACGTCCTCAAACACCTTCTCTTCGTAATCGACGAGGTAATCACCTTTTTGGTGCGGGGCAAAAGCGACTGCGGGCATAAGCCTCTCCTGTCGTGAGCGTAACCGCTTCGCTCAGGCACTGCGCCCGGAAGCGTTGCCGTTTACGGATTGCAAACTCCATGCCAATTGATCGCGTGCTCACTCCGTTGGCACATGCGGTCAATTTGCATACAATTATGCAGTCAATAGGCGGAATTGGCATTCCCGCTTCCGCCTTGCCGCCGCGCTCGCCTGCCTCGGAAACAGCCCTTTGCATTTTTTCCCGGCAGTGCAGAAGGCTCTGGACTATGCTTGGCGCGGCCCGATATTTGCATCGCAACGGGCTGAAAGCGCCGCAGGGCCGCAGGGCACGCGGTGGTGCAGATCGCCTATAGTCGATAAGGGGTTTTGAGCGCGCCGATGCCTGATTGGCTTCCAGACCTGACCGGCAACGACAAGCCCCGCTATCTCGCCATCGCGGACGCTATCGCCAGGGACATCAAGAGCGGCCGCCTCGCCCCGCTCGACCGGCTGCCGCCGCAGCGCCAGCTCGCGCGCCGTCTGCGCGTGGATTTCACCACCGTCGCGCGCGGCTATGTCGAGGCGCAAAAGCGCGGATTGATCGAATCGCGCGTCGGCCGGGGCACCTTCGTCCGCCAGGCGCAGCGAAAGGTGCGGACGGCGGCGGCGGCGCGGCGGCCGGAGCTGGTCGATTTCTCGATGAACCTGCCGCCGGAGCCGGACGATCCCTTGCTGCTGGCGCGGATGGAATTGGGCCTGGAGGCGGTCGGCCAGGATCTGGTCGCGCTGATGCGCTATCAGGGCTTTGGCGGATCGGACGCGGCCAAGGACGGCGCGCTGAAATGGCTCGCCCAGCGCGCGCTGACCCCGGCGGCCGACCGGCTGTTCATCACCCCTGGCGCCCATCCGGCGCTGCTCGGCATTTTCACAACGCTCGCCCGCAGCCGCGACCTGATCCTATCGGAGGCGATCACCTATCCCGGTGCGCGGGCACTGGCGGCGCAGCTCGGGCTGGAGCTGCGCGGCCTGCCGATGGACGAGGCGGGGATCGACCCGGACGCCTTCGCCAAGGTCTGCGCCGAGCGGACGCCAAAGGCACTCTATCTCAACCCGACCCTGCAAAATCCGACCACCCTGACCATCCCGCCCGAGCGCCGCGCCGAGATCGTCGCCGTCGCCCGGCGCTATGGCGTGCCGATCGTCGAGGACGATGCCTATGGCTTCATCCCCGTAGATGGCCCCGCGCCGTTCACGGCCCTCGCGCCCGAACTCACATGGCATGTGGCGGGACTCGCCAAATGCCTTGGTGCAGGCTTGCGGCTCGCTTATGTCATCACGCCGGACGCCCGCTCCGGCTGGCCCTTCGCGGCGGCCTTGCGCGGCGCGGTGGTGATGGCCTCGCCGCTCACCGAAGCGCTCGCCACGCGCTGGATCGAGGACGGCACGGCGGATGCCCTGCTGCGCTTCATCCGCAAGGAGACCATGGCGCGGCAGGCGCTCGCCGCCGAAATGCTGCCCGCCGGCAGCTATCGCGCCGACCCGCTGAGCTTCCATCTCTGGGTACCGCTCAGCCCGCCCTGGACCCGCTCGTCCTTTGTCGGCCATATGCGGGCGAGCCGGATCGGCGTCGTCGCCAGCGACGCCTTCACGGTCGACGGCACGCCCATCGAGGCCGTGCGCGTCTGCCTGGGCGGCCCGACCGAGCGCAGCGGCGTGCGCAGCGCGCTGGAGTTCATGGCCCACGCGCTGACGGAGTCGCCCGCATTCACGTCGAGCTTTCTGTAAAGAGCGGGATCGCTTGGGCCACCGTTCGCCCCTCCCGTCGTCCCGGACACCGCGAAGCGGTGAGCCGGGACCCAATGGCTGATCCGCGATCGCTGCGGCAAGAGGATATGCGAGTGGGCCCCGGCTCTTCGGCCGGGGCGACGGATGAGAGGTTTCCGGAATACTCAGAGGGCCCGCGGGGCGAGCGGGACATTGCAGCGAGCCGTTGCGTCAGCCCTTCCATCATTGCCGACCACCTACAGCGCCGCCTGTGTCACCCGCTCCTTCAGCCGGGGCGCGGCGAAATCGAGGAAGGCGCGCAACTTCAGCGGCAATAGGCCTTGCCCGGCATGGACGAGGCTGATCGGCCAGGGTGCGGGCTCGAAGGCTTCGAGGGCGGTCGCGAGCCGGCCCGCCCGCACCGCGTCGGCAATCTGGTAGGACAGCACCCGCGTCACCCCGACGCCGCCGATGGCCGCGTCGATGGCGGCTTCCGCCGTGTTGACGACCAGCCGCGAATGCAGCGGCACCAGCATCTCGGCATTGCCGTTGCCGAAACGCCAGGCCTCGGGCGCGGTCAGGCCCTGAAAGGCGATGCAGTCATGCGTGCGCAGCTCGTCAGGGCTGGCCGGCAGCCCCCGCGCCGCCCAATAGGACGGACTGGCGCAGATCACGCGGCGGATCTCGCCGATGCGGATGGCGACGAGGCTGCTGTCGGGCAGGCGGCCGATGCGGATGGCGAGGTCGATATGGTCGTCGAGGATATTGACGAGGCGGTCGGCGAGCACCAGCCGGATGTCGATCTCGGGGAAGCTTTTCAGAAATTCCGAGATCACCGGCAGCACATGCAGGCGACCGAACACCACCGGGGCGGTGACGACCAGATTGCCCTTGGGCGCGCTATATTCGCCCATCGCCGCGCGCTCGGCCTCGCCCAGATCCTCCAGAATGCGCTTGCAGGCGGCGACATAGGCGAGCCCGGCGTCGGTCAGCGTGAGCTGGCGGCTGGTCCGGTTCAGGAGCCGGGTCTTCAGATGCGCTTCCAGGTCGGAGATCTTGCGGCTGACCGTCGTCAGTGGCATGCGCAGCTTGCGCCCCGCTGCCGACAGGCTGCCGGCTTCCACCACGCTGAGCAGGATCGACATGGAGTCGAAACGATCCATCGGACCTTCCACTTTTCGGTAGGCACGTCCAACAGACTGCCATCTACCGCGAATAAATGGAAGGCGTCGGGCGGAAAACGCATGGTGAAAGGCCAAGATGCGGGCCATCGGGCCTTAATGGACCGTGCGGTCCTCCGCGACGATGTCCTTGGCGGCTTGGCTCTTCAGCTTGGCGGCCAGCTTTTCCGGCGGCGGCGAATAGAGGAAGCCGAAGGAGACCGAGCCCTCCTTGCCGGGGACGGCATGATGCAGCCGGTGTGCCTGATAGATGCGGCGCAGATAGCCGTTGCGCGGCACGAAACCATGCTCGACGCGGCGATGCACCAGCACGTCATGCACCAGGAAATAGACGGCGCCATAGGCCGCCATGCCCAGGCCCGCCCAGAAATACGGGCTGTAATAGAAGGTGCCCGCGATAATCAGCGCGAGCGAAATGCCGGTGAAGAAGAAGCCGAACAAATCGTTCAGCTCGAACCAGCTCTTGCGTGGGCGGTGATGCGATTCATGCAGGTTCCACAGGCTGCCATGCATGACATATTTATGCGTCGCCCAGGCAACGCCTTCCATGCCGAGAAACACGCCCAGGAAAACCGTCAGGCTGATCAACCATTCGGGCATCGCTTACCCCTTATCCGAACCGCATCGCCCGGCCAAATTCAGCCGAGCCCCCGCACCGATTTCAGCTTATTCTCCAGCCCCGCGATCAAGCCCATGGCGAAATGTCTCAGCGCGGTCTCATCGCCGCCGCTGCAGGAGATCAGCGAGGAGGCGTCCTCGATATAGTTCTGCGCCTCGCGCCGCGCCGCATCCAGCCCAATGGTCAGCACCAGCGAGGGCCGGCCGTGATCCTGCGACACATCCTTGCCCGCGCTCTCTCGATTGTCGGTCGCATCGATGAGGTCGTCCAGGATCTGGAAGGCGAGGCCGAGTTTCAGGCCGAAATCACGCAGCAGCCCGACATGGGCCTCATCCGCCCCCGCCGCGACCGCACCCATTTCGCCCGCCGCCGAGAACAGGGCGGCCGTCTTCCTTGCATGGACCAGCGCAACATCCTCGCGGGTCGCCTCGGCGGGCGCCCATTTCAAATCCTGCTCCTGGCCCGCGACCAGCCCCTCCGAGCCGACCGACCGGCTCAGAATCTCCGCCAGGCGGACCTTGGCGCCGGCATCCAGCGTTTCATCCTCGGCGATGATGCCGAAGGCGCGGTTGAGCAGCCCGATGGCGGCC
Source organism: Rhodomicrobium sp. R_RK_3 (assembly GCF_002198715.1). Lineage (GTDB taxonomy): Bacteria > Pseudomonadota > Alphaproteobacteria > Rhizobiales > Rhodomicrobiaceae > R-RK-3. Next base: position 179,543 of record NZ_MWLK01000006.1, read on the forward strand.
AGAATCGCCGTCGCCTCGCCATAGACGCCGTGATTGGCGGGCCGGCCGCGCCGCAGCGAGGCGTTGTCCATGGCCGGCAGATCGTCGAGGATCAGCGAGGCGGCGTGAACCATCTCCAAGGCGCAGGCCGAGCTCAGCGCCTTTTCCTCGTCGCCTCCCAGATGCATCGCCGCGAACAGCGTCAGCAGCGCGCGCACGCGCTTGCCCGGAGCAAGCAGCGTATGGCGCATGGAGCGGTGGAGGTCGGCAGGGCGCTGCTCGGGCGGCGGGATGAGCGCGTCGAGTTTGATCTCGACCGCATCGCGCAGCTCCCGCATCGACTGTGTCAGGTTCTCATTGCTCAGCATGGAGCAAGCTCATATACCCTCATTGCGTCCCGTATTATCGCGTGATTATCGCGGAAATTCTTGTCGAACGGGCGGCGGTGGTGACAAATATTTTACCGATGCAGCGCGGCATGAGGATGACGAATGGCTGCCTCCATGCGTCGTCTTAACTCAACGCCATTTGACCTTTCGCCGTTTTAGCTTTACGCCCCCTTGTCCACGGCACGCAATGGAAAAGGAATTTTATGTCCGACATGCTCCGGCGCAAGGACGAACATTTGAACGTCGTCCTGACGCAGAATGTCCGCACGGCCGGAACCACGGGCTTCGAGGCCGTGCAGTTCGAGCATGTCGCCCTGCCGGAAATGCATCTCGACGATGTCGATCTCTCGGCCGCTTTTTTGGGCCGCCGGATGCAGGCGCCGCTGCTGATCAGCTCGATGACGGGCGGTCCGGCCAAGGCCGCCGCCATCAATGAAACGCTGGCGCGCGCCGCCGGCCAGCTCGGCATCGCCTTCGCGGTCGGCTCGCAGCGCGTAGCGATCGAGGATGGCGGCTCGTTCGGCTTCGGGCGCGAATTGCGCGGCTTCGTCGGGGAGATGCCGCTTCTGTCGAATCTGGGCGCGGCTCAGCTCGCCCAGCCCGGCGGTGCCGAGATGGCGCGCCGCGTCGTCGAGATGATCGGCGCCGACGCCCTCATCATTCATCTCAATCCGCTGCAGGAAGCCGTACAGCATGGCGGCGACCGCGACTGGTCGGGCCTGCTCGGCCGCATCGAGGCGCTGGTCAAGACCCTGCCGGTGCCGGTCATTGTCAAGGAAGTCGGCTCGGGCATTTCCGGGCCGCTGGCAAAACGGCTCTGGGACGCCGGCGTGCGCATCATCGACGTCGCGGGCGCGGGCGGCACGAGTTGGGCCGCCGTCGAGGCGGGGCGCGCGCCCAATGCCCGGCTGCGCGCCGTCGCCGAGACCTTCCGCGACTGGGGCATTCCGACCGCCCGCGCCGTCGCCGATGTGCGGGCGGCCTGCCCCGACGCGGTGGTGATCGCGTCCGGCGGCATCCGCAGCGGGCTCGACGCAGCCAAGGCCATCCGGCTGGGCGCCGATCTGGTCGGGCAGGCGGCGGGCGTGCTGTCGGCCGCGTTGCAAGGCGTCGACGCCGTCACCGCGCATTTCGAGGACCGCATCGCCGAGCTGCGCATCGCCTGTTTCTGCACCGGCAGCCCGACATTGAACGACCTGCGGCAGGCGCCGCTCATCCCTTGAGGTTCCCCCCATGCTGAACTCACCCGCCGGGAACGGCGCCGCGCCGCACGCGGTCATCATCGGCGGCGGCCTTGGCGGCATGGCGGCGGCGCTCCGGCTTCGCGCCAAGGGCTACCGCGTCACGCTGTTCGAGCGCGGACCAATGCTGGGCGGGCGCGCCCAGGTCTTCGAGCGCGACGGCTTCCGCTACGATGCCGGGCCGACCGTCATCACCGCGCAATTCCTGTTCGAAGAGCTGTTCGCGCTGTTCGGCCGGCGCATGGAGGATTACGTCACGCTGGTGCCGCTCGACCCGTGGTACCGCTTCCGCTTCCCGGACGGCGACACTTTCGACTATGGCGGCACCGTCGAGGACACGCTGGCCGAAATCCGCCGCTTCGAGCCCGCCGACGCCGACGGCTATCTGCGCCTGCTTGCCCATTCCGAACAGCTCTTCAACGCCGGCTTTACAGGTCTCGCCGACCAGCCCTTCCACAATTTCTCGACCATGCTGTCGCAGGCCCCGGCGCTCGTAAAACTCGGCGCGCACCGCACCGTCTGGCAGATGATCGCCAAATATCTGAAGAACCCGAAATTGCGGCAGGCTTTTTCGATCCAGCCGCTCCTCGTCGGCGGCAGCCCGTTCGACACGACCAGCATTTACGGGCTGATCCATTTTCTCGAGCGCAAATGGGGCGTGCATTTCGCCATGGGCGGCACCGGCGCGATGATCGCCGGCATCGGACGCCTGATGGAGGAGACAGGCATCGACGTGCGGCTGAACGAGACCGTCGCGCGCGTGACGCTGGAAGGCCGCAAGGTGACGGGGGTGAGCTTGGCGAATGGGCGGACGGTGCCTGCCGAGATCGTCGTGTCGAACGCCGATCCGATGCATCTGTTCACCGAGATGCTGCCGTCGAACAAGCTCGGCGCGGGTGCGCGGCTGAAGATGCGCGCGGCGCGGCTGTCGATGGGCCTGTTCCTTCTCTATTTTGGCACGCGGCGGCAATACCCGGAGGTCGCGCATCACACCATCTGGCTGGGCGAGCGCTTCCGCGAATTGCTGGACGACATTTTTAAGCGCGGCACGCTGGCAGACGATTTCTCGCTCTACATCCACCGCCCGACCGCGACCGATCCGAGCTTTGCGCCCGAAGGCTGCGACAGCTTTTACGCGCTCTGCCCAGTGCCCAATCTCAGCGCCGGCCTCGATTGGAGCGTCGAGGGCCCGCGCCTGCGCGGCAAGATCGTCGAAGCGCTCGACCGCACCATCCTGCCCGGCTTACGCGAGACCATCACGGCGGAACTGATGCTGACACCGGCCGACTTCAAGCAGAATTATCTGAGCTATCAGGGCAGCGGCTTTTCGATCGCGCCTTATTTCACCCAGAGCGCCTGGTTCCGCTTCCACAACCGCGCCGAAGGCATCGACGGCCTCTACCTCACCGGCGCCGGAACGCATCCGGGGGCGGGGATGCCGGGCGTGCTGTGCTCGGCCAAGGTGATCGACAAGCTGATCCCGGCGGTGGCGCGCTAGCGCTCATCCTCTGCCGGCTTGGTGGCGGGCCACTTCCCGCCCGGCTCTTTCGGCCTCTGCTTGATGAACTTCATGGCGCCCGGCACGCGGGTCAGCCGCGCCACCGCGTCGATATAGGCGAGCAGCGATTCGCCCTCGATATGCGCCGGATTGCGCGGCCCGGTCCGCCCCATGAACTCGGCGACCCGAAACCGGCACTCCCGCAGCGCCACCAGCAGCGGCTTGTAGTCGAACTCCGTCAGACTGGGATGCGCGAAAAGATCGGCCTTGTCCGGCTTGTCGTCGGTCATACGCGTCACTCCGATGTTCTTGTTTTGTTCATATTCGGTTAAGCATAAAAAGTCAAGTGGAGCCTTATTTTCGCAGCAGCCCTGCTTTTCCGGGGCCCCCGGCAATATTTCTACGGCAAGCATTACCGCAAGCTTCAATTCACAGGTTAACACACGCTAAAGTAGAAACTCCGTGCTTTATGTTGCGCTCCGGCCACCGTCCGTAATTTCCGCAAGTATTCATTGTGGCGGGTTTATGTTTCGATTGCGGCACACGGATTCCAATGATTATCGTCTGTGCATTGTAAGCGTTTATGGAAGCTCCTTGTCCCCTTCGGGGGCATTTACGGAATTGAATTGAACAAAGACTGGGCAGCGAATTTCGCGCTTATGGGCTAGGCGCCGCTGCCGGGGCATTATGTGAGGGATGATAATGAAGCAGCAGATTAAACGTCTGGCGGTCTCCGCCAGCGCGGTGGCACTTTTGGCCGCTTTCTCACAGCCGGCCTTCGCCGCCCGCTGCGCGACGGGCGTGAGCACAACCTCCACGGAAGTTGTCAAGGATATCGACGTAGATACAGGCTCAGCGATCACCGACGTCGGACTCGAGACGAGCACGGTGAGCGTCGTGGACGAGGTGACTCAGACCAAGAACCCAGCCGTCAAGGCTGACTTAGGCTTTTTGGGAACCTACACGATCATTCCTGCAGGTCTCGTCGTAACCAATGTCGGCAGCTCGGAAACACCGGTGCTGGAAGACGCGACTTTGACGACTGAGACAGGCGAATTTGTAACAAATGTGACTGCTTCTCACGTAAATGTCATCAACAGCGTGACGCCCAGATACAGCGGGGCCAGCGACGCAGGCTCGATCAATTCATTCGCCTGCGGTCAGAATTCGGACGTCCGCGGCAGTATCGGCGCGACCGCCATTGGTCCGAACGCAAGCGCCTCGGAGGCGCTGCTATCGAGCGCATTCGGTTCCGGCGCGCAGGCCGACGATAGCGCGTTCTCGACCGCAACCGGCGCTTTGGCCAATGCGAGCGACAGCTTCGGTTCCACCGCGACCGGCGCCTCGTCGGATGCCAGCGACAGCGTCGGCTCGACGGCGACCGGCGCCTTCTCAAATGCCAGCAACAGCATCGGCTCGACCGCGACCGGCGCGGGCGCGAATGTCGCCTATAGCATCGAATCGACCGCCACGGGCGCGGGCGCGAATGCCGCATTGAGCATCGGCTCCACCGCCACCGGCGCCGATGCCAGCGCTTCGCTCAGCATCGGGTCCACGGCAACCGGCGCGCATTCCAACGCGGCGCTCAGCATCGGCTCCACGGCAAACGGCGCGTTCTCCGACGTCTCCGGCACGGCGTTCGCCACCGCAAGCGGCTTTGGCTCCGAGGTTGCCGCGTTCACTCAAGGCGGAACGGCTTATGGCGCGTTTTCCCGCACCTCCGGCAATGCCGCAACCGCGATCGGCGCGGGGTCGGAAGCAGGTGAGAACGCTACGGCGCTCGGCGCGGGCACGTCCGCCAATGCGAACGGCTCGGTCGCCGTCGGCCGCGACAGCTCCGGCAATGGCGCCGTCGCCTCGAAGGAGAACGAGTTCGTGCTCGGCACCGCGAACCACACTTATACCGCTCCCGGCATAACCTCCGATCTCAGCCGCGAGCGTCAGACCGGCCCGCTGGAAGTCGTAACCACCGACTCGAATGGACATCTTGCCTCCGATGGTGGCCAGATCTTCCGTGAGCTCGGCGAGCAGGGCGCCGGCATCGCTATCGCCACCGCGCTGGAAAACCCCGACCTCGTCGGCAATGAGACCTTCGGCCTTGCCGCAAATGTCGGCTTCTTCGAGGGCAATTCGGCGCTGGCCGTGGCCGCGATGGGCGTGATCGGCCAGAACTTCATGGGGGGCAACGAGCGCTGGGCGATTTCAGGCGGCGTCGGCGTCAGCTTGAACGAAAACAATTATGGCGGCCATCAAACCGATCGCACGGTTGCCGGCCGCGCCGGTGTGCAAGTCTCCTGGTAAGACCGCGCCCATCAAGCTTGGGCCACCGGATCTGCCGGTGGCCCATTTTCTCGCCTGCTCACCGCCCGGAAACGGTGTGGCCGGATCATGGAAATTCCGACCGAAAGGGCTGACGGGAGATGGGGCGAGTTCGGGCAGGATCGCTATCGATGGCCGTCTTGATGCTCGTCATGGCCGAACAGGCGGCGGCCCAGCAACAGCAGAGGAAACAGCCCGCTCCGCAAGCGCCCGCGCAACCGGCCCAGCCCACGACGCCGGCCATGCCCGACGCCATCAAGCTCAATCTGCTGATCCGCTCCTCGATCATCGCGCTCAATCAGGCCAATCAGACCGGCAATTACACCGTGCTGCAGGACCTCGGCGCGCCCGCTTTCCGCGCGGGCAATGATTCGGCCCGGCTGGCCCAGATCTTCGCGGCGCTGCGCCAGCGGCAGATCGATTTGTCGCCTGTCCTTTTCTTCACGCCGAAGCTGCTCGCAGAGCCGCAATTGAACCCCAATGGCCTGCTCCGGCTCTCGGGCTATTTCCCAACGACGCCGGAACGAGTGAATTTCGAGCTGATCTTCCAGCGCATCGGCACCGACTGGCGCATCTACGGCATCGGCGTCAATCTCAGCCCGGCCGATGTCACCGCCGCACTGGCCGACCAGCCGCAGGCCGCCGCGCCTCAGCCCGCGCCGCAGGCGCCGAATGGCGCGGCTCCGCGCGCCGGCCAGACCAATCCGCCGAAAGCGGCCGCCAAGCCCGACGCAGCCCCCGCGCCCGGAAAGAAGCCCGCGGCCTCGGCACAGAACGGCCGTCCCGCTCAGACGCCGGCGGCATCGGCGGCGGCGGAAAGCAAAATCCAGAACGGCACCACGAACAATGTCGCCCGCATCGATCTGACCGCCCCGCCGCCGGGCGGGTCCGGGGCCGCGCAAGGCTGGTCGGCCGCCGAAGGCGCCGCCGCGGAGCCGGCGCAGGAGCCGTCGGGTTTTCTGGACAGTCTCAATCCGTTCAGCGGCAATTGACGGCGCCCGCCAGCCTCAGCCTTGGCGCGCGGCGACCTGTCCCAGCCAGATCCGCATGAAGCGGTCGAGCCATGCCCGCTGCGGCTCGCCATGCACGCAATGCGCCATGATGTGCTCGGCGCGCGAGCGCGCCCCCGGCGAGGCGAGGCGATGGGCGGCGACGGTGGTCCAGCGGTGGATCATGGCCAGCGTCATCTCGGGGTGGAACTGCACGCCGAACGCCTTCTCGCCATACTGAATCGCCTGGTTCTCGAACTGGCTTCCGCTGGCCAGCCTGCGTGCGCCCCACGGCAGCGTAAACCCCTCCTGGTGCCATTGATAGACCTGATCCGGCCACTGCGTCAGCGCGGCGCCCGCCTCGCTCGGCGTGATCGGATAATAGCCGACCTCGATGATCTTGCCGGGATGGCTGCTGACCTCGGCCCCGAGATGCTTGGCCAGCATCTGCGCGCCGAGGCAGACGCCGAAGAACGGCTTGTTCTCCCGCAGCGGCACGGCGAGCCAGTCGATTTCGGCGCGGATATAATCGTCCGGATCATTGGCGCTCATCGGGCCGCCGAACACCACGGCGCCCGCATGTCCCGCCAATGTCGGCGGCAGCGGATCGCCGAAGCGGGGACAGCGTATATCGAGCCGGTAGCCGTTGCCGGTAAGCCATTGGCCGATGGCGCCGGGATTGGTTTCGCGCCGGTGCACGATGACCAGCAGCTTTTTTGGCGCTGCGGGTCCGGACCCGAGCATGGCAATGCCGCCGGCATCATCGTCGGCGGAATTTTCGTCTTCGACCTGGCGCATGGGCATTTTGGCAGATTGAGCGATCGCGTCCCGAAACTCAATAGCGCCGTTTCAAAATCGTGCCGACGAGCGGGGTCAGGAAGCGGTGCGGGATGACCTGGGTCCAGAACGCGTTGAACGAGGGCATCAGCCCCGGCACGATGATGGTGCGCCGGCCGATGAAGCCGCTATGGATGATCCGGGCGGCCATCTCCGGCGGCATCATCGCAAGCTTCAGATAGAGCGCCTTGCCAACGCCCATCCGCTCGTGGAAGCGCGTCGCGACGGGGCCCGGCGCCGCCGCCGAGATGCGCACGCCGCGTCCGGCATTCTCATAGGCCAGCGCCTCGGTGAAGGAGACGACATAGGCTTTGGAGGCGTAATAGACGGCCTGATAGGGGCCGGGCGTGTAGCCGCCGAGCGAGGCGATGTTGAGGATGCCGCCCCGCCCGCGCAGCAGCATGGCCGGCAGAAAGGCGCGGGTGAGCATGGTCAGCGCTTCGATATTCAGCCGGCAGAGCGCCAGGATGGTCTCGGCCTTCTGCCCGGCGAAGGCGCCGCCGAGACCGAAGGCGGCATTGTTGACGAGGATGTCGGCATAGAGGCGGTGACGGTCCAGCGCCTTGCCAATAGCGGCGGCGGCATCCGGCAGGGTCAGATCGACGGCGGCCACATGCACCTCCGCGCCGTGATCGCGGCGCAGCTCGGCGGCGGCGGCTTCGAGCCTTGCAACGGTGCGCGCCACCAGCAGCAGCGCATGGCCGCGCGCGGCGAATTCATTGGCCAGATGCCGGCCGATGCCCTCGCTGCCTCCGGTGATGACGCAAACGGGCTTGCGGCCTGCATCCTCCGGCAGCGGCCCCTCGGCGCCACGTAGATGCCGCCGCGACCACAAGGTCTCCAGCCGTTGCAGCCAATTGGTCATGCCCGGCTGTACTCGGCGCGGACGATCTGCTTCATCTCCATGCGCTCGCGCGCGGGCACGGCGAGCAATTCGGCGGTGCGCCAGATCAGATTGTCCTCGAGCGCGGTCAGCTCGCCATCGGCATAGACGGCGCGCCACATCATGCCGATGATCTCGCGCTTCTCCTCGGGCGAAAGCCGGTCGCGCAGCACGGAGGTGAAGCGGAAAATATCGACCGACTCGCGCTCGCGCTGCTGCGCCTGGGTGAGCAGGCGGTTGAGGCCGGCTTCGTCGAGATTGTAATGCGAGGCGAGCAGCGGCTTCAGCCGTCCCATCTCGTCCTCGCGCACGGTGCCGTCGATGGCGACGGCGTGGAACAGCAGCGCGGCGACCGCGAGCTGCACCTCATCGGCGGCGAGCGCCTTGCTGTCTTGCCGCTCCGACAAGCCGTCGAGGAATGCGGCAATCGATTTGAACATGGCAATCGATCCTCAAACATGTTTGATGGCGGGCGGATAGCGGAGAGCCAGCAACGCTTGTAGCGCCCGAGGGGATATATTGGAAGCATGTCCAGCGATGCAACGAGCGATGGAAGCGGTGGCCCGGCAAGCGCGGCCGATAACGCGGGCATCATCCCCCGCGCGGCGGTCAGCGCGGCGATTTTTCGCGGCGGCAAGCTACTGCTGGTGCGGCGCGGGCAGCCGCCATCCGTCGGCTTGTGGAGCTTTCCCGGCGGCCATATCGAGCCGGGCGAACCGGCGCTCGACGCCGCCCGCCGCGAGCTGCGGGAAGAGACCGGCATCGAGGCGCAATTGCTCGGCCTTGCCGGCGTCAAGGACGTCGTTCACCGAAATGACAGCGGCGGCGTGCTATTGCATCGGGTGATCGTCGTGTTCTACGGCGTCTGGCTCTCCGGCGAAGCGCGCGCGGACAGCGACGCCGAGGTGGCGGGCTGGTTCGACCGCGCGCAAATCGCGCAGCTTTCCCTGACGGACGGGCTGGAAGCGCTGATTGACGCCGCGGCGGAAAACCTGCGATTGGAAAGTTTCTGACGGCTGCACCCCGATTGGCCGCATAAAGGGCCGGGCGAAGATGTAAAAGCGGTGGTAAGTATTCTTTCCTTCCCGGTTGAAATTGACGCCGGCCTACAACCTCCGGTATAGAGCGCTTGTAATATGACGTTCAGATCGTTCATTGCGAGTTTGGTGATCATGGTGTTGGCGGCGGCCGGACTCCCCTCGGGCACAGCGCGGGCGCAAGCGGCGCAGCCTCCAGCGGCGTCCGGGGATCCCGATGCGCGTCCCTATGATGCGCAAATCTACCGGCTGTCTGAAATTCTCGGCGCGGTCCATTATCTGCGCGAATTGTGCGGCGCTGCCGAGGGCCAGATCTGGCGCAACCAGATGCGCGATCTCGTCAATGCCGAAGGCACCAGCGCGCTGCGCCGCGCCCGGCTGGTCGACAGTTTCAACAAGGGCTATCGCGGCTATGCCCGCACCTACCGGACCTGCACCCGGCCGGCGGTCCTGGCCATCAACCGTTTCATGGAGCAAGGCTCAAGCATCGCTAATGGTCTTGTGGAAGATCATCGTTAGGACATTTGATTTCATCGATCCCATTGGCCCGTTAAGCAACAAGACACGCCAATGATACGCTCTCCCGGCGGCTATGCTAGGCGTGGGTGCGGGCAAATGTAAGGTCAGATCGGAGAGCCGCGCGTGTATCGGATAAGAAATTACGACTTGCCACGGGAAACTACGGCGGCTTTGGATGAGCAGAAGCAGGCTGCTCTGCGTTATATTATGGAAGCTTGGGAGGAAGCCATTTATGACGGCATCCAACCCGAGATGCTGGCCAATGCGGCCTTCTTCGCCGCCCTGTCGGATCTCGTCTCCAGCTACGGCGAGGATGCCGTCGCCAAGATGACGGAAGGGCTGCCCCGGCGCATCCACAATGGCGAGTTTACGCTAAACCGGGTTACCCAATAGGCCGAGCTGACGTCCGATCAGGCTCGGGATCAGCGGCGGCGCCGTCGAGGCGCCGGCCGCATGACCCAGCATCCCGATCGCCAGTTGGAAGAACAGCAGGCCGCCAAAGGCCAGCAGCACCGCTCCCGCCACCTGATTGATGATCTTCAGCCGGCTCTCCGTCAGCCGTCCGCGCAGCTTCTCGATCAGCCGCGACAGGCCCGCCCACCAGAGCAGGCTCCCCGCCATCACCGAGAAGACCAGCGTCAAAGCCTCGACGTAGCTGTCGATGCCGCCGATCACCGAGCCTAGGCCGCCGACAATGGCGAACAGGCCGAGGATGGCGCCGGGATTGGTGATGGTCAGGAAGAAGGTCTGGGTGGTCACGCCCGCATGGGGCAACAGCCGCCAGATCTGGAAGCGCAGCGCCGGACGCAGGCTCTCCGGAACCCAATCGACGATGCGTCGAAGCTGGGTGAAGGTCGTCCGCTTCGGCACGGCGAGGCGCGGCTTGGCCATATAGAGCCGCACTCCGAAGGCGATCATGATCAGCCCGCCGACGAGTTGAATCTCCTGCCGGTGCGCGTCGAGAATTCCCGAGATCGCGGTGATGCCGAATGCAGCGACGGCGGCGATCAGCCCGTCTGCCAGCACCGCGCCAAGTCCGGCGGCGAAGCCGCCCCAGAAGCCGCGCTCCAATGTCCGCTGAATGCAGATGATGTTGACCGGGCCGACAGGCGCAGCAATCAGCACGCCAATAACGAGGCCGCTGGCAATAAGCTGCGTGCTGGACGTAACGGCTTCAGTAGGAAACACCCTTAGCTGGCCCCGTCATTAGGTTGGCTCGTCGATAGCCCTGTCGGTTGCATCAATCGGCAGTCCCCAAATTGCCTTCATTCTGTAAATTTTTGCTGCACTATTGGCTCAAACCTGCCATTTCAGTTCCGGTCCGGCGCAACACGCTTAGACCCAACTCACTGAATTGTCAGCACGATCTGATCCATAAGCTAAAGAACGATGGTGCGAAGCGATAGAACGCACCATTAGGAGAAGTGCCGGATGCGACAGCCACAAGGACCGACCGCGATTCGCCGCCTCGCAGCTACGATGTTATTCCTAGCGGCGGGCCTGGGTCTTGTCTATGCCCTGCCCGCGCTCACCCCCTCGGTAAGAGCAGAAAAAACCGCCAATCCGAAGGCGATAGGCGGGAAAAGCGATGTCGAGATTTTGCGAGACATTTCAACTCTTCCCGCCGAGGTCAACCGGATGCGCGGCGCCATCCTCGAAGCGGCGATGAGCGGCGAGATCAACGCCATGCGCATTCCGGTTGAGATGAACGAGATTCCGCCGATGGTGGCGCGGGAAAAAATCTCCGATCCGATCGACCATCTGCGCACCGCATCAGGCGACGGCGAGGGCCGCGAGATGATGGCGCGCATGATCCAGCTCTTCCGCTCCGGCTTCGTGCGCCAGTCCCCGGGCACGGGCGACGAGATGTATGTCTGGCCCTATTTCGCCGCCCTCGACCTCGGCAAACTGACACCCGCCCAGGAGGTGGAACTGCTGACCATCGTCTCGCCCGAGCGGGCGAAGGCGATGAAGAGTGCCGGCAAATATGATGATTACCGCATCGGCATCGGCCATGACGGTGTCTGGCACTATTTCGCCGACCACATCGAATAGGTGGGAAGGCCCGCCGGTTACGCGGCGGGCGGCTCGGCGGGCGCGGCGTTGCCAAGCGCCGTCAGCTTGGATTCCAGTTCGAAGATTTTCTTGCGCTGGGTCTTGTCCCGCTCGAAGCGGTGGGTGTCGTCGCGGATGACGGCGGCGATGCCCGAGACCTTGCCGTCGGCCCCATGCAGCAATCCGACCGTAAACGCAATCGAGAACGACCGCCCCGCCTTGTCGATGGCGGGCACCTGCAGCAGGTCGGTGCCGTATTTGGTGATGCCGGTCTCCATGGTCTTCCGGTAGCCCTCCCAGTGCCGCGCGCGGAGCCGCTCGGGGGTGATGATGTCCAGCGACTGCCCCAGCGCCTCGGCCTCGCTATAGCCGAACAGCCGTTCGGCGGCCGGATTCCACAAGGTGATGGCGCCGCTCGCATCGCTGACGATGACCGCGTCGCCCATGGCCGCGACGAGGCCGTTCAGATCAACCGTCGTTTGCATCTTCGTCTCCTCGGATCGGCATTGCCAAGCATGAAAGGCGACGCCCCATGAGGCGCCGCCCGTTTGCTCTAATGCCTGGGGCCGTTATGTTCTGGGCGGAGCCGCCTCGGACCTCCAACCTGATCCGCAGCCAGGTCCCCTCTCCCATGGGGGAGAGGGTTAGGGCGAGGGGGTCATGCCTAACCGATAGTTTTAACCCCTCACCCCGGCACGCTGACGCGCGCCGCCCTCTAGGCTGCGGCGGTTACAGACGCCGGGAATGATCGCGGCGCCTGCGGACCGGTTCCCGCGAAATCAGACAGCCTGAGCTTCGTGAAGCTTCTTGATGTGCTCCTCGGAATAGCCGAGTTCCGCCAGGACTTCCGACGTGTGCTCGCCGAGCAGCGGCGATCCGGTGATCTCGACCTTCATGTCGGAGAACTTGATCGGGCTGCCGACCGTCAGGTACTTGCCGCGCACCTTGTGATCGACTTCGGCAATGGTGCCCGACGCACGCAGCGAGGGATCGACCGACAGCTCCTTCATCGACAGGACCGGCGCGCAAGGGATGTCGTATTTGCGCAGGATGTCGACCGCCTCGAACTTGGTCTTGTCGGAAAGCCAGGCCTCGATGGTCTCGAAGATCTCGACGATATGCGGCTGGCGGGCCTGCGCCGTCGCGTAGGCCGGATCGGTCTTCCATTCCGGCTTGCCGATGGCGTCGGCGATCGGCGCCCAGGCATGGCCCTGGATGGTGAAGTAGATATAGGCGTTCGGGTCGGTCTCCCAGCCCTTGCACTTCAAAACCCAGCCCGGCTGGCCGCCGCCGCCCGCATTGCCGCCGCGCGGCACCACGTCGGTGAACTGGCCGTGCGGATATTGCGGGTACTCCTCGAGATAGCCGACCTTATCGAGGCGCTGCTGGTCGCGCAGCTTGACGCGGCACAGGTTCAGGACGCTGTCCTGCATCGAGGCGGCGACCTTCTGGCCCCGGCCGGTGATGTCGCGCTGGCGCAGGGCGGCGAGGATGCCGATGGCCAGATGCATCCCGGTGTTCGAATCGCCGAGGGCGGCGGCGCTGATGGTGGGCGGGCCGTCCCAGAAGCCGGTCGTCGAGGCCGCGCCGCCGGCGCATTGGGCGACGTTCTCATAGACCTTCAGGTCGTCGTAGTGGTGGCCGTCGGAAAAGCCCTTCACCGAGGCAAGGATCATCTTCGGGTTCAGCTCCAGGATGCGCTCCCAGGTGAAGCCCATGCGGTCGAGCGCGCCGGGGCCGAAATTCTCGACCATGACGTCGGAGACGCGGATCAGCTTCTCCAGCACTTCCTTGCCCTCCGGCTTCTTGGTGTCGAGGGTCAGCGAGCGCTTGTTGGAGTTCAGCATGGTGAAATAGAGCGCGTCGGCGTCGGGGATGTCGCGGAGCTGGGCGCGGGTCACGTCGCCCGAGCCGGGGCGTTCCACCTTGATGACGTCGGCGCCGAACCAGGCCAGGAGCTGGGTGCAGGCGGGACCGGCCTGCACATGGGTGAAGTCGATGATCTTGATGCCGTCTAATGCTTTGGTCATTGCGGTTCCTTGTCGTTCCTGTCTGTTTGCCGCGCCGGTCTATTTCTTGCGGTTCACGACGCTTTGCGGGTTGAGATTGCCGATGCGGCCGCTTTCGGTGCCGGCGGCAGGGTCGATGACGGCATTGATGAGGGTCGGCCTGCCCGAGTCCATGGCGGCATCGACCGCGCGCTTCAGCTCGTCCGGGGTCGTCACATTGACGCCGACGCCGCCGAAGGCTTCCATCATCTTGTCGTAGCGCGAGCCCTTGACGAAGACGGTGGTGCCGGGATCGCGGCCGGTCGGGTCGGTGTCGAGGCCGCGATAGATGCCGTCATTGTTGAAGATGACGACGCAGACCGGCAGGTTGTACCGGCAGATGGTCTCGACCTCCATGCCGGAGAAGCCGAAGGCCGAGTCGCCCTCGACCGCCAGCACCGGCTTGCCGGTCTCGATGGCCGCGCCGACCGCGAAGCCCATGCCGATGCCCATCACGCCCCAGGTGCCGACGTCCAGGCGCTTGCGCGGCTGGTACATGTCGATGACGCCGCGCGCCAGATCCAGCGTGTTGGCGCCTTCATTGACCAGGATGGCGTCGGGCCGCTCCTTGATGACCGCGCGCAGGGCGCCAAGCGCGCCGTGGAAATCCATCGGCGAACGGTTGTTCATCAGGCGGGGCGCCATCTTGGCGATGTTCTCTTCCTTCTTGGCATTGATGGCGCCGGTCCATGCGGCCGGAGCGGGCGCCCAATCGGCGCCGAGGCCATCGAGCAGCGCCGAGACGCAGGAGCCGATATCGCCGACGAGCGGCGCGGCGATCTCGACATTGGAGTCCATCTCCTTCGGCTCGATGTCGATCTGGATGAACTTCTTCGGCGCCTCACCCCAGGTCTTGCCCTTGCCGTGCGACAGCAGCCAGTTCAGCCGCGCGCCGACCAGCAGCACGACGTCGGACTGGGCGAGCACGGTCGAGCGCGCCGCGCCCGCGCATTGCGGATGGGTGTCGGGCAGGAGGCCCTTGGCCATGCTCATCGGCAGGAACGGGATGCCGCTCTTTTCGACGAACTGGCGAATTACGTCGTCGGCCTGGGCGTAAGCGGCGCCCTTGCCGAAGATGATGAGCGGGCGCTTGGCGCTTTTCAGCACATCCAGCGCGCGCTTGACGGCATCTTTGCCGGGGATCTGGGCCGGGGCCGCGTCGATGACCTTGACCAGCGATTTGGCGCCCGCCTCGCCGTCCATGACCTGCGAGAACAGCTTTGCCGGCAGGTCGAGATAGACGCCGCCCGGACGGCCGGACACCGCCGCGCGGATGGCGCGGGCGATGCCGATGCCGATATCGGCCGCATGCAGCACGCGGAAGGCGGCCTTGCAGAGCGGCTTGGCGATGGCGAGCTGGTCCATCTCCTCATAGTCGCCCTGCTGCAGGTCGACGATCTCGCGCTCGGATGAGCCGGAAATCAGGATCATCGGGAAGCAGTTGGTCGTCGCATTGGCGAGCGCTGTGAGGCCGTTGAGGAAGCCGGGCGCCGACACCGTGAGGCAGACGCCGGGCTTCTTGGTCAGGAAGCCGGCGATGGCGGCGGCGTTGCCGGCATTCTGCTCATGCCGGAACGAGATCACGCGGATGCCCGCCGCCTGCGCCAGACGGCCGAGATCGGTGATCGGAATGCCGGGCACGCCGTAGATGGTCTCGATACCGTTCAGCTTCAGCGCGTCGATGACGAGGTGGAAGCCGTCGGTCAGCTCGGCTTCGGCCTTGGGTTTCGGCCCGATGCCGAGCGGATAGGATGCCGGGACGAACGCCTTGGCCGGTCCCGTCCCGCGCGCGATGCCGAGCGGATAGGAGGCGGGGATGAAACCCGCCGCGCCATTGGCCGCGGGGGCTGCCGGTGCGGGCGCCGCGGGGGACTCCTGCGCGGTCGTCGGTTCGGGCCCCGCCGATTGCCTCTTCGCGAAAAAGTTCACGCTAGTCCTCCCATGTTTTGAATGCGTTGTTGCTAGTTCAGATCGACATATCTGGCGACATGGTCGCGCAGCATCAGCGTGTGCTCGCGCACCAGGCGCTCGGCGCGGTCGCCGTCTCGCCGCTCCAGCACGGCGACGATCTGCGAGCGGTCCTCGACGCAGCGGCACGCCAGATCCCGGTCGCCGATGATGCGGTGCCGGATGGCGCGCATGTGAAAGAACAGGCCATTGGTGATATCGCTGATATAGGAGCTGCGGCTCGCCTCGATGATGGCCTGATGGAAACGGATATGGGCATGGCTGTAGGCGCCTAAATCCTCGGGCATGCCGGTTAGCGCGCGCGGGTCGACCAACGCGTGCAGCGCCTCGATGTCGGCGTCGCTGGCGACCTCGGTGACGAGGCGCGCCGCCGTGCTCTCCAGCGCCGCCCAGACCGCGATCATGTCGAGGATTTCAGCCTTGGTCTTCCTGACGATGAAGATGCCGCGCCGGGCGACGATCTTGACCAGGCGCTCATTGTCGAGCAGCGCCAGCGCCTGCCGCAGCGGCGTCCGCGACACCCCGAAGCGCGCCGACAGGTCGCGCTCGTCGAATTTTAGCTCGGCGTCGGGCGCGTAAATATCCATCTGCACGATCGCCGCCTTCATGGCGTCGTAGGCACGCTCCCTGAGGCTGACAGCGCCGCCGAGCGGACCGATATTCAGGCGATTCTCGGACATGAGCCTGGGTTGCCTCGCACGTTACCATGGCATACGGTATTTGGTATACCAAGATGGCGGCGCGCGCAAGGTGTCGCGCCCTTCGGGTGAGAAATTTTGTTCGCGGGTCCGATGGATTCGGGGTGGGGAAGTGCCGTCAGGTCGCGGCATGAGGGGTCAGCCGGCGCGCCTCCAACCACCCCCTCTTGTCGTCCCCGCAAAAGCGGGGATCCAGTAAAAGGGCAAAGCAAACAGTGATTGCTCAGGTTGAAATGCGAATGCTGCGGAGTACTGGATTCCTGCCTTCGCGGGAATAACAAAAAAGGCGAAAGCCTAGCCCTCGACTTAGTTCACTTCAACTTCGGCATCATCTTCGAGCACGGCTCCTGCCGGTGGCAGTGCATCATGTGGTCGTTAACCATGCCGACCGACTGCATCATGGCATAGACCGTCGTCGGCCCGACGAAGCGGAAGCCGCGCGCCTTCAAGGCCTTGGAGATGGCGCGGCTGACCGGCGTCTCCGGCGGGATCTGGCCCAAATTCGTGAAGCGGTTCTGCACCGGCTTGCCATCGACGAAATCCCACAGGAAGGAGGCGAGGCTCTGCTGCTCCGACAGGGCGAGATAAGCCTGCGCGTTGGTCACCGCCGCCTCGACCTTCTGCCGATGCCGGATGATACCGGGATCACCCATCAGCGCAGCCCGTTTCTCCGGACCGTAAGCGGCGATCTTCTCCGCGTCGAAATTGTCGAAGACGCGGCGGAAATGCTCGCGCTTGCGCAGGATGGTGATCCAGGACAACCCGGCCTGAAAGCCCTCGAGGACGATCTTCTCGAACAGCGCGCGGCTGTCGCCTTGCGGCACGCCCCATTCCTTGTCGTGGTACTCGACATAGATCGGCTCGCTGCCCGCCCAGCCGCATCGCACCAGCTCGCTCACGCCCGCACCCCGCCTGCCGGGACGTCGTAGCTCGCCCAGGCCGGGCGGCTCGCCGTCAGAGTCACCTCGCCGACGCGCAAGGGGATGCCATGGCGGGCGGCTTCGTCGATGCGGTCGAGCCGGACCATGGCGATGCCGCGCGTGCCGTCCATCGAGCCGAGCGTGCCGACCGGGAATTCGCCGGCCCGGATTTCGGCGCCGGACAGGTCGAGCGGGGCGCTGGCCTCGATGGCGGCGATGCGGGTCTTGGCCGTGCCCCGGTGGTGCATCCGCGAGACGACCTCCTGACCGACATAGCAGCCCTTCTCGAAATCGACGCCGTGCAGATCGTCGTAGCAGGCCTCGTGCGGAAAGCTCTCGCCATAGGCGTAGTCGAGGCCGCCCTGCGGCACGGCGAGCGCGACGCGGTGGCTGTGATAGAGCGTGTCGCCCCCGGCGCGGTCGCCGAAATGATGCGGCTGGCCGGGATCGGCTTCGAGAATGAGCCGCTCGCCGAGCGGAGCGAAGCGTGGATCGGCATAGGCGGCGATGAAGGCGTCATTGCCTTCGCGCGGCTCGTCGCCCCAGGCTGCCGCGACCGCCAGCTCAGCCGAGCGGTCTGCCAGTTCGACCTTGGCGCGCAGACGGTACATGGTCAGCCGCTTCAAAAGCGTCTCGGCCTGCTCCTTGACGCAGTCGAGCCAGAGCGTTTCGCCGTCGCGGACATAGATCAGGAAGTCGAACAGGATCTTGCCCTGCGGCGTCAGCAGGCCCGCGAACACCGCCTGCCCGGGCTCGGCGCGCTCGACATCATTGGTGACGAGGCCGGACAGGAAGCTTGCCGCCTCCGGGCCCCGCAGCTCGATCACGCCCCGGTCGGGCAGCAGGCTGATTTGGCTATAAGACATGCGCGATCCCTAAATGCCGTCTTCTCTACTATGACAGTTGACGGCGAGGCGCAATCGAAGCCCCACGCTGGGAGCATCAACCGCCCATCTTGTCCGGAGGTTTCGGCGCCGTGTCGTCCGGGCGCGGGCGGCGCGGCGGCGTGGTCGGGGCACCCTTGGTGATCACCGCGACCGGATCGCTCGCATCCATCGAAGCGGCGATCGCCTCGTCGAGCTTGCGCTCCTCATGCGGCTCCTCCTCATTCTCGTCCGCCGGCGCATCATCGTCGCCCTCGCGCGGCGGCGCGGTCGGCTCGCCTTTCGAGACGGCTGAGACCGGATCGCTCGCGACCATGGAATCGGCGATCGCCTCGTCCAGCCAATATTCCTTGTGCGGCTTATCGTTCGGGTCCGGCGGATCGCCGGGCGTTTTGTTGCGGTGCTCGCTCATCATCAAACCTATATGTTGTGAGCTGCGCGTTGAACTAGGCGGCGCGCGCGTCTATCCATAGGGATCAAACGGGCCTCACGGCTCCTCGTTCCAGACGGCATCTCATGGCACAGCTCTACGACCTCGTCCTTCGCGGCGGCACCATCGTCAACCAGGACGGCATCGCCGCCGCCGATCTCGGCATTCGCGGCGGCCGCATCTCGCATATTGGCACTGTTGCGGAGGGGGCGGCGGGCGAAAGCTTCGACGCGTCCGGCCTGCATATCCTGCCCGGCGTGATCGACAGCCATGTGCATTTTCGGGAGCCGGGCGGCGAGGAGTGCGAGGATCTGGAGAGCGGCAGCCGGGCGGCGGTGCTCGGCGGCGTCACCGCCGTTTTCGACATGCCCAATACCGATCCGGCGACGGTGAACGCAGAGACTTTGGCGGACAAGGTGAAGCGGGCGCGCGGCCGGATGTACTGTGACTTCGCCTTCTACCCCGGCGCCACGCCGCATAATATCGAGGAGCTGGCGACGCTCGAGCGGCTGGAAGGCGCGGCCGGGATCAAGGTGTTCATGGGCTCCTCGACGGGCGATCTGCTGGTCGATGACCCTGCCCTGCTGCGGCGGCTGCTGGCGGTGGTCGGGCGGCGCGTCGCCTTCCACTGCGAGGACGAGGCGCGGCTGAATGCGCGGAAGGGCCTGCGCCGCGAGGACGATCCCGCCAGCCATTCGGAATGGCGCGACCCGAAAGCGGCGGTCATGGCGACGCAGTTGCTCCTGCAATTGGCGCGGGAAGCTGGCAAGCGCATCCACATCCTGCATGTCTCGACGGCGGAGGAGATGACGCTGATCGCCGCCAATCGCGATCTGGCGACGGCGGAAGTGACGCCGCATCATCTGATGCTGGTCGCGCCGGACGCCTATGAACAGCTCAGCACCCGCGCTCAGATGAACCCGCCCTTGCGCGGCGAGGCCGAGCGCACCGCCTTATGGGAAGGCCTGCGCCAGGGCGTGGTCGATACGATCGGCTCGGACCATGCGCCGCATAGTCTGGCGGCGAAGGCGAAACCCTATCCGGCCTCGCCCTCGGGGATGCCGGGGGTGCAATCGACGGTGCCTTTGATGCTCGACCGGGTGAATGCCGGCGCGCTGAGTTTGCCGCGCTTCGTCGACCTGACCAGCGCCGGCCCCGCGCGCGTCTACGGCATCGTGGGCAAAGGACGGATCGCACTCGGTTATGACGCGGATCTGACGGTGGTCGACATGCAGGCGGAGCGGGTGATTACGAATGCCGCCAGCGCCAGCCGCTGCGGCTGGACGCCTTATGACGGCTGGACGGTCAAGGGCTGGCCGGTGGCGACACTGGTGCGCGGCCGCGTGGTGATGCGCGAGGGTGAAATCACCGCCGAGGCGGACGGGCAGCCGGTCCGGTTCGGCGAGGCGCTGGCGCGGGGTTAGGTTCGATGAGCTGAAACCCAGCCGCAGCCCGTCCGACTCGGAACAACTGGCAACTCAGAAAATATTCTCCGTCGCCCCGGCCGTCAGAGCCGGGGCCTACTCGCCTCCCCTCTTGCCGCAGTGCTCGCGGATCGGCCATTGGGTCCCGGCGCACCGCTTCGCGGTGTCCGGGACGACGAGTGGGAGAGGCATCGCGAATGCGCTGGGGCGCGGGCTGCCTTGGAGCGCACTGCGCCCCGCCCCTCAAATCGCCCGGGTCGAAAACTCGCCCTTGGGGCGGAAGCGCACGAGGTAGCGCGGTACGATGGTCTCCAGCGCTTGCGGCTCGATGCCGAGCGTCTGCAGGGTGCGCGCCTCGGAGACGGCTTCCTCGCTGACGACATTGTCGACCTGCAACATCCGCACCTGATCGAGGGTCAGCGGCGCATTGGGTAACACTTGCAGGATCGCACCCTGGAGCTTGGCCAGCCAGAAGGGCAGCGGGAAATAGGGCCGCTTGCGCTCAGTATATTCGGCGACGAGGTCGAGCAGTTCGCGGAACGTGTAGACGGCGGGGCCGCCCAGCTCATAGGGCACGCCGGGCCGAGCACGGCCGTCGAGCCCGGCGATGACGGCGCGCGCCACATCGGCGACATAGACCGGCTGGAAGCGCGTGCGACCGCCGCCGATCAGCGGCATGAAGGGCGACAAGCGCGACAAAGAGGCGAAGCGGTTGAAGAAATCATCCTCCGGCCCGAACACGATCGAGGGGCGCAGAATGCTGGCGGTCGGAAAGGCGGCGCTGACCAGATCCTCGCCCTCGCCCTTGCTGCGGGCATAGGCCGACGGGCTCGACCGGTTCGCACCGATGGCCGAGATATGGACGAGCGCCCGGGCGCCCGCCTCCCGCGCCGCGCGCGCGACGACACCCGCGCCCTCGGCCTGGATGGCGCGGAAATTCTGCTTGCCCGAGGCTTGCAGGATGCCGACGAGATTGACGACGCCGTCCGCACCTTCAGCGGCGCGCCGGACCGAGGCCGGGAAACGCAGATTGGCCTGCACCGGGTGGATCTGGCCGACGCTGCCGAGCGGCTGCAGGAAGCCGGCCAGATGCGGCTGGCGCACCGCGACGCGGACGCGGCAGCCGGTGCGCGCGAGCGCCTGCACCACATAGCGCCCGAGAAAGCCCGAGCCGCCGAACACCGTCACCAAGGTCGAGCTGTTGAGCGTGATGGCCATGGCTGATCCGTCTTTTCGTTTGTTGAGCGATCGCGCGGAAGAATCCCCGCATTCCGCTTACACTGGCAGACACCACTTTGTGAAGCGCCGATGCGGCAGGTGCGGCTTTGGGCGCAGGATTGGGCGTTGAAACATGGTCGGGCAAGCCGGCGGCACGACCCGCCAATTGCCGCGGCGCTACCTCCCGGTTGCGAGAGCTCGGCGCAAAGGGCCCCGACCCAGCGGGCCGACGCGCGCCGCCCTTTCTCCATCGGACCGTAGGAGGCCGCTAAACCGGCGTCGTCTGCTTGCCGGATTTCACCGCGCCATAATAGGCCCAGATCAGGCGCGCGGCGGCGGAGCGATGCGGGTGCCACGCTTCGGCGCGGGCGATGAGCTCCTTCTCGGAGGGGCGCTCGGCGAGGTCGAAGGCGAGGCGGGCGCCTTCTTTCAAGGCGAGGTCGCCGGCGGGAAAGATGTCGGGATGGCCGAGGGCGAACAGGAGGTAGACCTCCGACGTCCAGCGGCCGATGCCCTTGACGGCGGAGAGATGCGCGATGGCGTCCTCGGGCTCCAGCTCGAGCAGGCCGGGCAGATCGAGTTCGCCTGACAGCAGCGCCGCCGACACCGCGCGCAGCGTCCGGATTTTCGGCCCCGAAAGCCCCGCCGTCTTCAGCACCGTATCATCGACGCCAGCGACATTCTCCGGCGTGAGCGTGCCGAGCGCAGCCTCGGCGCGGTTGAAGATGGCGCGGCCGGCCGCAACCGAAATCTGCTGGCCGCTGATGATCCAGAACAAGCCGTGAAAGCCAGGGTCGAGCTGGCGCATCGGCAGCGGCCCGGTCAACGCCTGGATGGTGCCGAAATACGGCTCAATCGCGATCAGCGCCGCGACATGGGCTTCCAGGTCCGCTTCCGTCGCGATGGCGAGCGGCAATTCCGCCGGCTCAGGCGCCGGTTTGCGCCGCGGACGCTTCGCCATTGGCGGTCCCCTCCAGTTGCCCGGCGCGGCCGGCGATCATTAGCGCGAAGGCATAGGAGAGCGCGACTTCCTTCAGCCGGTCGAAGCGGCCCGAAGCACCGCCATGGCCCGCTTCCATATTGGTGCGCAAGAGCAGGAGATTGCCGTCCGTCTTCAGGGCGCGCAGCTTCGCCACCCATTTCGCCGGCTCCCAATAGGTGACGCGCGGATCGGTCAGCCCGGCGAGCGCCAGGATGTGCGGATAGTTCTGGGCGCTGACATTGTCGTAGGGCGAGTAGGCCGCGATGGTCAGGTAGTCGACGCTGCTCGCCAGCGGATTGCCCCATTCGGGCCATTCCGGCGGCGTGAGCGGCAGCGAGGCGTCGAGCATGGTGGTCAGCACGTCGACGAAGGGCACTTCGGCGATGACGCCCTTGAACAGCTCCGGCGCCATATTGGCGACGGCGCCCATCAGCATGCCACCCGCCGATCCGCCGTGGGCGACGATGTTGCCGGGCTTGGTGAAGCCGTTGCTGGCCAGATAGCGGCCCGCCGCGATGAAGTCGGTGAAGGTGTTGACCTTCAGATTGCGCCGCCCGGTGCGGTACCAGCCATAGCCTTTGTCCTTGCCGCCGCGAATATGGGCGATGGCGTAGATGAAGCCGCGATCCACGAGGCTCAGCCGGTTGGTCGAAAAGCTCGCCGGCATCGCCATGCCATAGGAGCCATAGCCGTAGAGCAGCAGCGGGGCCGAGCCGTCGAGCGGGGTATCGCGGCGGTAGAGCAGCGAGACCGGCACCAGTTCGCCATCCTCGGCGGGGGCGAAGACGCGGGCGGTGATGTAGTCCTGCGGGCGGTGGCCGGTCGGTACTTCCTGGGTTTTGCGCAGGCGGCGCTCGCGGGTCGCCATGTCATAGTCGAAAATCTGGCTCGGCGTCGTCATCGAGGAATAGCTGAAGCGCAGATTGTTGGTCGCGAACTCATAGCCAGACATGGCGCTCAGCGAATAGGCCTCCTCGTCGAAGGCGATGGAATGCTCCTGGCCATCCTCGAAGCGCCGGATGACGAGGCGCGGCAGGCCCTGCTCGCGCTCCAGCCGGACGAGGAAATCGCGGAACACCAGCACGTCGAGGATGAGGCGGCCGGGCCGGTGCGGCTCGAGCTCGCGCCAGCTTTCGCGGCTGGCGCCGGGCACGCCCTCGACGATGCGGAAATCCTCCGCCCCGCCGGAATTGGTGAGGATGATCAGCCGGTCGTCGCGGTGGTCGACGGAATATTCGTGATCCTGCTCGCGCCCCGAGACCAGGATCGGCTCGGCATCGACATTGGCGCTGTCGAGCAGGTGCACTTCCGAGGTCTGGTGGTCGCCCGATTGCAGCAGGATGTAGCGCCGGTCGGACGTCTCGCTGACGGAGACATAGAATCCGGTGTCGGGCTCGTCATAGACGAGAATATCCTCTTCCGCCGGCGTGCCGAGGCGGTGGCGGTAGACCTGGCGCGGCCGGTGGTTTTCGTCGAGCCGCGTGTAGAACAGCCATTGCCCGTCCGCACTCCAGACGCCCTGTCCGGTCGTCTCCGGGATGACGTCGGCGAGGTCGGCGCCCTTGTCCAGATCGCGCAGCTTCAGCGTGTAGAATTCCGAGCCGCGGTCGTCGACGCCATAGGCGAGCAGACGGTGATCGTGGCTGTGCGTGGCGCTGGCAATATCGAAATAGGCCTGGCCCTCGGCGAGCTTGTTGCCGTCGAGCAGCACCTGTTTCTCGCCGCCGCCCTCGGGCTCGCGGCAGAACAGGGGATGCTGGCCGCCGGTGACGAAGCTGACGAAATATGCCCAGGGGCCGTCGCGCGCCGGGACGGTCGAATCATCTTCCTTGATGCGCCCCTTCATCTCCTGGAACAGCGTCTCCAGCAGCGCCTCGGTTTGGGCGAGCACGCTTTCCGTATAAGCATTCTCGGCGGACAGATAGGAACGGATGTCCTCGGCCAGCACGGACGGGTCGCGCATCACCTCCTGCCAATTGTCGGCGCGCAGCCAGGCGTAATCGTCGAAGCGCTCGATGCCGTGATGCAGGCTGCGCAGCGGCCGCTTTTCAGCCGTGGGCGCGAGGGGTCTTTGCGTTTTTTGGGTGTCTGACATGGCGTCCTCGACCGGATGCGGAATGGGAGGGACCGGCCGGGCGGCGCGCGGCGGGCAGGCGGCATTGGCGACCATAGACGCGGGCACGCCCCGCATTCAAGCCGCCGGGCTAATCTTTGGGCGCAAATTCGAGCGCCACGCCGTTGATGCAATAGCGCAACCCGGTGGGGCGTGGGCCGTCTGGAAAGACGTGCCCGAGATGGGCCTCGCAGCGGGCGCAGTGCACTTCGGTGCGGCGCATGAATAAGGAACGATCCTCCTTCTCGCCGACCGCCGCACCCTCCGCCGGCTTGTAGAAGCTCGGCCAGCCGGTGCCGGACTCGAATTTGGCCTCGGAGGAGAACAGCGCCTCGCCGCAGGCGACGCAGTGATAGGTGCCGGTCCGCTTTTCGGCATTGAGCGGGCTGGTAAAGGCGCGCTCCGTGCCATGCTTGCGGGTCACATAATAGGCCTCGGGCGAAAGCTGGGCTTTCCACTCCGCGTCACTCTTCTTGATCGGGTCGTTCCCCATCGGCTTATCACTCCCTGGACTGTGTCTGAAGCGTCACCCCGATATGGGGGCGAAAGCGGCTGCATTATAAGTGCTTGCGGATCAGACGGCCGCGCTTCTACGGTCAACTGCGCGTTATCCCACCATCCCGGCAGCAATCGATCTCAGGACAGCATGACGCAGGGCCATTTCCTCTATCGCTGTTTCGCCGGACCCGCCGCAATCATGGTGCCGGCGCTGGCATTCATCTACGTTTTTCTCGATCCGGAGCTTGCCTTTGCGGCGGAGGCTGCCCGGCACGGGCCAGATGGCGGCCGGTTGGGGCTGATCTGGACGCTGCCATTTGCGGGCATCCTCCTGTCGATCGCGCTGCTGCCACTCCTCGCGCCGGGCTTCTGGCACCATCATTATGGCAAGGTGGCGCTGGTCTGGGCAATGGCGTTTCTGGCGCCGTTCGCTGTGCAATTCGGCTTCGCGCCGGCGCTCGACACGCTGCTGCACACGCTGTTTCTGGAATATCTGCCCTTCATCATCCTGGTCGGATCGCTGTTCACCATCGCAGGCGGCATTTTCGTCGGCGGAAATCTGCACGGCTCGCCGCTGGTCAATACCGGCTTTCTCGCCGCCGGGACGGGGCTCGCCAGCATCGTCGGCACCACAGGCGCCTCGATGATCCTGATCCGCCCGCTGCTGCGCGCCAATGACGATCGCAAACATTGCGCCCACACGGTCGTCTTCTTCATATTCCTGGTCTCCAATATCGGCGGATCGCTCACCCCCCTCGGCGACCCGCCCTTGTTTCTCGGCTTCCTGAAGGGCGTCGATTTCTTCTGGCCGCTGAAGGCCATGGCCCTCCCGATGCTGACCGTGTCCGGCATCCTGCTGGCGGCATTTTTCCTGCTCGACCGCGCCTATTATGCGAGAGAAGGCCATCTGCCGCGCGACCCTAGCCCGGACCGGCCGCTCTTCGTCACCGGCTTTGCCAATATGGCGCTGCTGGTTCTGCTGATGGGCGCCGTGCTGGCGAGCGGAACGCTGGACTTGGGGGCGGTGACGCTGCGGGGAATCGAACTGCCGCTTTCCGGACTGGCGCGCGATGCGGCATTGGTCGCGCTTGCCGCGATTTCGCTCGCGGTGACGCCGGGGCAGACGCGCGAGGCCAATCGCTTCACCTGGGAGCCGGTGCTGGAAGTGGCCAAGCTCTTCGCCGGCATCTTCGTCACCATCATACCCGCCATCGCGATTCTGCATGCGGGGCGCTCCGGCGCCCTCGCCTCGCTGATGGACCTCGTCAGCGAGCCGGGCGGCGGCCCCAATAACGCCATGTATTTCTGGGTGACCGGACTATTGTCGAGCCTTTTGGACAATGCGCCGACCTATCTGATCTTCTTCAATGCCGCGGGCGGCGATCCGGCTGAGTTGCAAGGGCCGCTGGCAAACACCTTGCTGGCAATCTCGGCGGGTGCTGTGTTCATGGGAGCCAACAGCTATATCGGCAACGCGCCCAACTTCATGGTCAAGTCCATCGCGGAGAGCCAGGGCGTGCCGATGCCCAGCTTCTTCGGCTATATGGCCTGGGCGGCCGTGTTTCTGCTGCCCGTATTTGCCCTGATCACGTTTCTATTTTTTCGCTAGAAGGCGTCAACGCTGCGGCATTTGTGCCTCTGTTAGCATTACTACTCATCAACTGCGGCATACCGCCGCATTGCCGTTCCACAAAAATGCTCCAAATGCTTGGCAGTTGAAAGCCAAGCGCTTACCGGTCTAACTCCGGTAAAGATTTATCTATTTCCGACTTTTTACGGTATGGCTGAATGCTCGCACCCGTCGGCGTGCGCGTAATTCAAAAAAACCAGGGACAGCCCAGATGAGATGAGGAGTTTGGAGGTGGATGCACCGCGCATATGGTGATTTTGAACGGAAAAAATTCACAGAAGCGGTACGTTCTGTCCCTCGATTTCCGGCTTTACCATAAGAACATCCGTAAAATATGAGCCTTATCAGGCACGCTTATCAACTTACTGTTTGTGGGGGTTATTCTTTAGACCAAACTAATTAGTTTTCCTTGAATACCGAGCAATTTCGAATATTATGATCTGAGAAGATAGTGAGGTCCATTCGGGCTTTATCAAAAATACGCGAGCCTATCCGGCGGGACCATTATCTTCATCTTTGCTGCCTAGAGAATTAGGCTCCGGACGGAACCCCAGACTCCCCCGGAGCTGATGGAATGAACTGAACGATGTCCGCAAAGGACGCCAGGAGACCGCATATGATGGATATGAAATCAGACAACAATGAGCTGGTTGAATTCACAACCACCATTGTCTCCGCCTATGTCAGCAATAACACCGTGATTGCTGGCGACCTCCCGAACATCATCAACGATGTGCACGACGCTTTGTCGCGCGCGTCTGTGAACGCGACCCAGCCGCCCAGCGAAGAGCTGAAGCCGGCCGTTCCGGTCAAGCGTTCGGTGACGCCTGAGTACATCGTCTGTTTGGAGGATGGCAAAAAGTTCAAGTCGCTGAAGCGTCACTTGCGCACCCATTACAACATGTCGCCGGAAGAATACCGCGACAAATGGGGCCTGCCTCACGACTATCCGATGGTCGCGCCGAACTATGCGGCGGCACGGTCTGCACTCGCAAAGAAAATGGGTCTTGGCCAGCGTCGCAAATAAGCGTCGCGAGCTCGAGTCCAAAGCCTGAAGTCTTCAAACCTCCGCCATCAGGCGGAGGTTTTGCTTTGTGCGAGGCGCGGTTGCACGGGTGGCGCAAGGCCGGTCCGTGAGGGCAGTATTCGCAGTAGAATCAGCAGTTTACTGGTGCGGGTTGATCGTCTCGGTGGGGACCGGCATTAAGGGGTTCGATGCGCCGATTCGAGGCATGCCGAGCGCACGAATATCACCCGGCCTACTCCCGAGTCGGGCGATGATTGGACACTGGCCCGGCACTTCGCGCCGTCCGGGGCGACGGAGATAGGAAGCGCGACGTCGGCTGACGCCCCGCGCGATCGGCGGGTCTCTCCCATTCATCGCCCCGTCCGTCAGCGCAAGGGAAGCGCCCCGATGAACTGCTCCGGTCGCTTCCTGCCCGCCTGACGAGGCCCCCGGCCTAAGCCGCAAGCGATTGATAGGGCGTGGCGAATCCGGTGCGGATGAAGCGGGCCATCTCGTCGGCGATTTCGCTGCCACCGGCAGCCGGCATCCGCAGGTTGATGTAGAACACCGGTAGCGGCGGCAGCCCTTCCGCGGCGCCGAGCACTTGCAGGCTGCGCGGCACGGCCAGTTTCAGCATCGGCGCGACGGCGAGATCTGCCTCCAGTGTGGCGCAATATGGATTGAAGTCACTGGTCTCGCAAGTCAGCCGCCAGTCGATGCCGGCATTGCCGAGCGCCTTGACCGTGGCGGCCCGGAACGCACAACTGCCGTCGCCGAACGAGACCGGCAGCGGCCGCCGCTTATGGGCATCGCCGCCACGCGCGCCGACCCAGACCAATTGGTCCGGCAGCAGCAACTCGCCTCGGTCGCCGGGCAGGCTCTCGGTGGTCAGCGTCAGATCGATTTCGCGATCGTCGAGCAATCTCAAGAGCTTGAAGGTGGCAAGGCAAACCAGCGTGACACGCACGCGCGGCCAATGGGTGTTGAAACTCTTCAGGATCGGCGGGATGAAGGGGGTGACGATGTCATGCGGCACGCCCAGCTTCACTTCGCCCTCGAAATCCGGCGAGGTCATCATGCCCCAGACCTCGTCATTGAGCGACAGCATCCGCCGCGAATAGGCGAACAGCCGCTCGCCCGATGGCGTCAGCTCGGGCTTGCGGTTGCCGCGCGTGAAAAGCGGGATGTCGAAAAACTCCTCCAGCCGCCGGATCTGCTGGCTGACCGCCGCCTGGGTGAGGTTCAAAGCCCGCGCCGCGCTGGTCATGCCGCCCGTCTCCGCCACGGCGACGAAGGCCCGGAGCAAACCGATATCGATATCTCTGCGCATGATGCCACCTGCATAACGATCGCTAATGATCATCATCATAAACATTCGTTTGGCTTATGCAAAGGGGAACCTTATCTATGGACTGCGCGCGCATCTCCAAATTTTCGAGCCATTGCAGGAGTGCAAGATATGTTGATGAGATCCGACTCTTTCGAAGCGGGCCGTTCGGTCGCCGCGCCGTCGCGTCAGGGCCCCAGCCTGGTGTCCCGTATGATGCTGCGGCTGGAATCCTATGCCGAACAGCGGCGCCAGCGCCGTGCTTTGCTGGAGCTCGATGACCACATGCTGAAGGATATTGGCCTGACCCGCGCCGACGTCGTCCGCATCGCGAACCAGCCGCATGATTGGAACAAGATCTGATCGCGGCGAGCGGCTGTATAGCCGAAATGAGAGCGCGGCCGGTTCGTTAGGACCGTCCGCGCTTTGTATTTTCGTAGCCTCGATGACTTGAAAATTCGAAGGCTACGCGTTCAAATACCGCCCCGGACAGCGCAAGAACACCCTGCCCGGGCCGAAGGAGGAGAGGACGCGGCAACCTCAAATGTGAAGCCGCCGCCATTCCCCGCTCAGCACCCCGAAATATCGTAAGCCGCCAGCGCCGCCAGGTTGACTAGATCGCTGTCGGTCGCGCCGAGCGAGGCGATCTGGACGGGCTTCGCCATGCCGACCAGCAGCGGACCGATGACAGTGCCGCCGCCCAGCTCCTGCAGCATCTTGGTCGAGATGCTGGCCGAGTGGAAGGCGGGCATCACCAGAACATTGGCCGTATCGGACAGGCGGCAGAACGGATAGAGCGCCATCGCATCACGGTTCAGCGCGACATCGGCCCCCATTTCGCCGTCATATTCGAAATCGACGCCGCGCCGGTCGAGCAGCTTGACCGCTTCCGCCACGCGCTCCGACCGCTCGCCGCGCGGATGGCCGAAGGTCGAATAGGCCAGCATGGCGACGCGCGGCTCAAAGCCGAGGCGCGCCGCCACCGCCGCCGCTTCCACCGCGATATTGGCCAGTTGCTCAGCGTTGGGCATGTCATGCACCGAGGTGTCCGCGACCAGCACACTGCGCCCTTGCGTAATGACCAGCGAGACGCCGATCACCGTATGCGAGGGTTTCGGGTCGAGCGCGTGGGAGATGTCGGCGAAAGCCGTCGACCAGTTGCGCGTCGTGCCCGTCACCAGCGCATCGGCATGGCCGCAGGCGACCATGCAGGCGGCAAAGACATTGCGGTCATTGTTCACGAGCCGCTGGCAGTCGCGGAAGAGGTAGCCCTTGCGCTGCAAACGCGAATAAAGGAACTCCGCATATTCGCGATTCTGATGCGACAGCCGCGCATTGTGGATCTCGATCCCCTCGCGGTGATTGAGGCCGCTGACGCGGAAGGCGTTCTTGATCTGGTCTTCGCGGCCGACGAGGATCGGCGTGCCGAGGCCGGAATTGTAGAAATTATTGGCCGCGCGCACGACGCGGTTCTCCTCGCCCTCGGCGAAGACGACGCGCTTGGGGTTCTGCCGCACCTGGGCGAAGATCGAATGCAGGAAGGCTGCGGCGGGATCGAGCCGTCCGTCTAGCCTCGCTCGGTAGCCGTCCATGTCGGCGATCGGCTTGCGCGCGACGCCGGAATCCATCGCCGCACGGGCGACGGCCTCGGGCACGCGGCTGATGAGGCGTGGATCGAACGGCGCCGGGATGATGTAATCCGGCCCGTAACGCAGGCGGCGGCCCTGATAGGCGGCGGCAACTTTATCCGGCACGTCCTCGCGGGCGAGTGCGGCCAGCGCCTCGGCGGCGGCGATCTTCATCGCGTCATTGATGGTCGAGGCCTGCACGTCGAGGGCGCCGCGGAAGATATACGGGAAACCCAGCACATTGTTGACCTGGTTCGGATAATCCGAGCGGCCGGTCGCCATGATGGCGTCGTCGCGGATGCCGGCGACCTCTTCCGGGGTGATTTCCGGATCGGGGTTGGCCATGGCGAAGATGATCGGCTTGGGCGCCATGCTTGCGATCATCTCGCGCGTCAGCGACCCGGCGCTGGAGAGGCCGAATACCACGTCGGCCCCGACCATCGCCTCGGCGAGCGTGCGCGCGGGCGTGTCGGAGGCATGGGCCGACTTCCACTGGTTCATGCCGAATTCGCGGCCCTTATAGATCACGCCCTTGGTGTCGCAGAGAATCGAATTCTCCTGGCGCAGGCCCATGGTCTTCAGGAGTTCCAGGCAGGCGATGCCCGCCGATCCGGCGCCGTTGCAGACGAACTTCACGTCGCGGATGTCGCGGCCGGTGAGGTCCAGCGCATTGATGAGGCCGGCGGCGGCGATGATGGCGGTGCCGTGCTGGTCGTCGTGGAAGACGGGAATGTCCATCATTTCGCGCAGTTGCTGCTCGATGATGAAGCAGTCGGGCGCGCGGATGTCTTCCAGGTTGATGCCGCCGAAGGACGGCCCGAGATAGCGCACGGCGTTGATGAACTGGTCGACATCCTCGGTGCCGATTTCCAGGTCGATGGAATCGACGTCAGCGAAGCGCTTGAACAGCACCGCCTTGCCTTCCATCACCGGCTTCGACGCCAGCGCGCCGAGATTGCCCATGCCCAGGATCGCGGTGCCGTTCGAGATCACCGCGACGAGGTTGCCCTTGGCGGTATAGTCGTAGGCCGTGCTCGGCGTCTTGGCGATTTCCTCGACAGGAATGGCGACGCCGGGCGAATAGGCGAGGCTCAAATCGCGCTGCGTTGCCAAGGGTTTAGTCGGCACGATCTCCAGCTTGCCCGGCTTGCCCACCTGATGGAATTCCAGCGCGTCCTGGCGCGTGAACGCGGTGTCGGCGGATTTGGGCATTTTGGCGGGCTTTCTCGGCTTCGAAACGTCCGCCGGCGATGCATGCTCGCTATCGATGGCGGTCTTGGCGACGGCTTTGTCGTGGATATCTAATGTCATGGCGGTGATCTTGGAGGTTTCCTCGAGGCGTTTAGAGCCTCTTATTCATTGGTGTTTTAAGGCTGGACCATAGCTGCCGGATTGTTACGAAACAAGCGGTGCATTTCTTAAGCTCCGCACTTTCCAGCCCCAGTTGCAGCGCGCTATGCCTTTTCGCTGGCGATCTGTGTGGCATTTGCATCAGCGTTCGGATGGGGCAGAGCATGACGCAACGCGCGGCTGGGCGTGCGATTGACGAGGAAAGCGGCACATTCGGGGACATCCGGGATGTGACGCCGGCCGAATACGAGTCCCACGCCGCCGCAACGCCGATGATGGCGCAATATGTGAAGATCAAGGCGGCCCACGCCGACTGCCTGCTGTTCTATCGCATGGGCGATTTCTTCGAGCTGTTCTTCGACGACGCCGTCCAGGCCTCGCGCGCGCTCGGCATCCAGCTCACCAAACGCGGCAAGCATCTGGGCGAGGATATCCCCATGTGCGGCGTGCCGGTGATCCGCTCGGATGAATATCTGCAGAAGCTGATCGCGGCGGGCTTCCGGATCGCGGTGTGCGAGCAGCTCGAGGATCCGGCCGAGGCGAAGAAGCGCGGCGGCAAGTCCGTCGTCAAGCGCGACGTGGTGCGGCTCGTCACACCCGGCACCATCACCGAGGAAACCCTGCTCGACGCGGCGGCGAACAATTTTCTGACCGCGCTGTTCAGATCGTCCGCCGGAGGACGCGGGGAATTCGCGCTCGCCTCGCTCGATATCTCGACGGGCGAGTTTCTGCTCGGCGACTGCGCGGCGGCGGACCTGCCCGGCGAATTGGCGCGGCTCGCCTCGCGCGAAGTGCTGATGAGCGACGAGCTGAGCGGCGACAAGGCTCTGCGCGGCATCATCGCCCATGCGGGCGCGGCTCTGACGCCTTTGCCGAACGCCTATTTCAGCGCGGCGAGCGGCGAGGCGGGGCTGAAGGCCGAGCTTGGCGTCAACGCGTTGGACGGCTTCGGCAGCTTCAGCCGGGGCGAACTCGCCGCGACCGGCGCGCTGTTAAAATATGTCGAGATCACCCAGATCGGCCAGAAGCCGGTGATGCGGCCGCCGCGCCGCGCCGGGGGCGGGGCGTTCCTCGCCATCGATGCCGCGACGCGCGCCAATCTGGAGATGACGCGCTCGCTCGCAGGCGCCAAGCAGGGCAGCCTGATGGCCGCCATCGACGGCACCATGACCAATGCCGGCAGCCGGGAACTGGCCGCGCGGCTATCGAGCCCGCTCACCGATCCCGCCGCCATCAATGCCCGGCTCGACGCCGTCGCCTTCCTCAAGGACCGGCAGATGCTGCGCTCGCGGCTGCGCGACTGCCTCAAAGCCGCGCCCGACATCGCCCGCGCTTTGTCGCGGCTCGCGCTCGACCGCGGCGGCCCGCGCGACCTCGGGGCACTGCGCGATGGCCTTGCCTGCGCGGCGGTGATCGCGCGCCTGCTCGCCGAACCGCTGATGGCCGACGGCGCCCCCGCCGAGATCGCCGCGATTTCAGACCGGCTCGCGGCGGCTGACGGGGCGCTGGCGGAGAAGCTGTCGGCGGCGCTCGCCGATGAGCTGCCGCATCTGAAGCGCGACGGCGGCTTCATCCGCGCCGGCTTCAGCGCCGATCTCGACGAGAACCGGCGCCTGCGCGACGACAGCCGGGGCATGATTGCGGCTTTGCAGGCGCGCTACGCGGCCGAGACCGGCGTGAAGGGCCTGAAGATCCGGCACAACAATCTCCTCGGCTATTTCATCGAGACCACCGCCGCCAATGCCGGGCCTCTGCTGAAGCCGCCGCATTCGGACAATTTCCGCCACCGCCAGACGCTCGCCAATCAGGTGCGTTTCACCTCGGAGGAACTCGCCAGCGCCGAAGCCCGCATAACCGGCGCCGCCGACCGGGCGCTCGCCATCGAGCTGGAGGTCTTCGCCGCGCTGAGCCGCCAGGCCCTCGCGGACGAGCGCAAGCTGAGCGCCGCCGCCGCCGCGCTCGCCGATCTCGACGTCTATTGCGCGCTTGCAGAACTCGCCGAAGCGCAGGGCTATTGCCGCCCGGAGGTCGACGCCTCGACCGCCTTCGCCATCGAGGCCGCCCGCCATCCCGTCGTGGAGCAGGCGCTGGCCAAGAGCCGGGCCGGGCCGTTCATCGCCAATGGCTGCAATCTCAGCCGCGAACGGCTCTGGCTCGTCACCGGGCCGAACATGGCGGGCAAATCGACCTTCCTGCGCCAGAACGCGCTGATCGTCATCCTCGCCCAGATGGGCAGCTTCGTCCCCGCCCGCGCCGCGCATATCGGCGTGGCCGACCGCCTGTTCAGCCGGGTCGGGGCATCCGACGATCTGGCGCGCGGCCGCTCGACCTTCATGGTCGAGATGGTCGAGACCGCCGCCATCCTCAACCAGGCGACCGAGCGCTCGCTCGTCATCCTCGACGAGATCGGCCGCGGCACGGCGACCTTCGACGGGCTCTCGATCGCCTGGGCGGCGGTCGAGCATCTGCACAATGTCAATAAGTGCCGCGCCCTGTTCGCGACCCATTATCACGAGCTGACGGCGATGGCGGAAAAGCTGCCTTGCGCGACGAACGTGACGGTCGCGGTGAAGGAGTGGAAGGACAATATCGTCTTCCTGCACGAGGTGGTCGAGGGCGCGGCGGACCGCTCCTACGGCATCCAGGTGGCAAAGCTTGCCGGATTGCCGGGTCCGGTGATCGCCCGCGCGCGGCAGGTGCTCGCCCGGCTGGAGAAGGGACAGGGCAAGCCGAATGCCGAGGCGCTGGGCGACCTTCCGCTCTTCGCCGCGCTCGCGCCCGCCGCTCCGAAGCCCGAGCCGGACAAGGCGGCCACCGAGCTCGCCCGGGCGCTCGCCGCCCTCGACCCCGACAGCATGTCGCCCCGCGAGGCGCTCGATGCGCTTTACAGGCTGAAAGCGCTCGACCGGGAAAAGAGCGCACCGGGCTAGAGCTCGATCACTTGGCCGGAACCACCGCGCCAACCCTCGCCGCAGCTCCCCCCTCTCCCTTGGGAGACCGTTGCGTATCGAAGGTCCTCTCCCCGTCGTCCCGGACGGCCGTCAGGCCGAGCCGGGACCCAATCATATTTCCGCTATTGCTGCGGCAAGTGGAGAGGCGAGTGGGCCCCGGCTCTAACGGCCGGGGCGAAGGAATCGCAAGTTTTGCAAAGGTCTTCCATGGGAGAGGGCTGAACTGCGGCAAGAGAAGCGTGTCAGCTCCGACCAGAAGATCCCGCGCTAATGATGCGCGCCCGGTGTGCCCGCGCCCCAGACATAGATGCTGACGAACAGGAACAGCCAGACCACGTCGACGAAGTGCCAGTACCAGGCGGCGGCCTCGAAGCCGAAATGGTGCTTTTCGGTGAAATGCCCCAGCAGCGCCCGGATCAGGATGATGCTCAGGAACAGCGTGCCGACGATGACGTGGAAGCCATGGAAGCCGGTCGCCATGAAGAAGGTCGAGCCGTAGATATGGCCGGCGAACTGGAACTGCGCGTGGTGGTATTCGAAAGCCTGCAGCGCCGTGAACAGCATGCCCAGCAGCACCGTCAGCGACAGGCCCCAGATCATGCCGCGGCGGTCGCCTTCCTGGAGGGCGTAATGCGCCCAGGTGACGGTCGTGCCGGAGGTCAAAAGGATCAGGGTGTTGACCAGCGGCAGCGTCCAGGGATCGAAGGTCGAGGTGAAGCGGCCGTCGCCGGTCGGGATAGGCGGCCACTTGCCGCCGGTGACCTCGTCGCGGCCGACGACGCCGAGCACTTCGTTGGTGCCGGGAAGGGTGTGGATGTCGGCCGGGAAGAAGGCGACGTCGAAATAGGCCCAGAACCAGGCGACGAAGAACATCACCTCGGAGGCGATGAACAGGATCATGCCGTAGCGCAGATGCATCTGCACGACGGGCGTGTGCAGGTGGCGGTGCTCGGCCTCGTCGATGACGTCGCGCCACCACATCGCCATCACCAGCAGCACGCCGGCGAAGCCGCCCGCGAACAGCCAGGGCCCCTGAATGCCGAACACGCCGCCCGCGCTGGTCTTCATCCAGGCGACGGCGCCGATGGCCATGGCGAGCGCCGCGACCGAACCGGCCAGCGGCCAGGGGCTCGGATCGACGAGGTGGTAATCATGATGCTTTGCGTGAGTGTCGGCCATGTCTGTTCCCTTGGTCCCCGGGCGGTCCGCGTCGTCGTTGCCGCCCCTTTTATCCGGGTGGTGTCCCATTTTCCAACTGCCTTGATGCCGCGCCTTTGGGCGCTCCCTCGGAGGCCGGGCGATCGGGCGTATTCGCTTTGAAGAATGTATATGAAAGCGTGATTTCTTCGACGTGGCTGGCGCTCGGGTCGTCGAGGATGGCCGGGTCGACGAAGAAGGAGACCGGCATGTCGACGGTCTGCCCGGCTGCGAGCGTCTGCTCGGTGAAGCAGAAACATTCGACCTTGTTGAAATAGCTGCCGGCGATCTCGGGGGTGACGTTGAAGGTCGCGACGCCCGTCACGGGCTCGTCGGTCAGGTTCTTGGCGTGATAGAAAGCCAAGGTGTTCTCGCCGAGCCTCAGCTTGAGCTCGCGCTGCACCGGCTGGAAGCTCCAGCCGAGCGAGGAGGACACGCTGGCGTCGAAGCGGACCGTCACCATGCGGTCGATGGCCTTGGCCGATGGCGCCTCGGCGCGCTTCGTCGTGCCGGCATAGCCGGTCGCCTGGCAGAACAGCCGGTAGAGCGGCACGGCGGCGAAGGCCATGCCGAGCATCAGCGCGGTGAACAGCACGAGGCTCGCCGCGACCCGCTTGTTGGCGGCGCCTGCCTTGGCGTTTTTCGCGGCTCGGCCCTCATCGCTCATCGTGTCGACCTCAAAGCCCCCGGCTGGCCATGTTGCCCGTCAGCCGGACGACGGTCATCAGGAAGAACAGCAGCGCCAGCACGCCGAGGCCCCAGCCGATGGCGAGCGAGCGGATGCGCTGGCGGCGCTTTTCCTCCGGCGTCAGGATGATGGTGTCGTTCGGGTTGTCTTCGGGCATCACACCAGCCTCAGCCCATGTTCCGCCAGCAGCACGGCGAACAGCGCGAACAGATAGAAGATCGAAAAGCTGAACAAGGCGCGCGCGGCCTTATCGGCCGGGTGGCCTTCGCGGCGGCGGAAAACCATCCAGGCGAGATAGAGGAAGATCGCGCCCAGCACCGTCGATACGGCGAGATAGAGCGGTCCGCCGAGCCCGATCAGTCCGGGCGCGATGCCGGAGGCGGCCATCGGCAGGCTGTAGAGCAGGATCTGGCGGCGCGTCTCGTCCTTGCCGGCGACGTTGGGCAGCATCGGCACGCCCGCGCGCTCGTAATCGCGCATCCGGTAGAGCGCCAGCGCCCAGAAATGCGGCGGCGTCCAGAGGAAGATGATGGTGAACAGCAGGATGCTTTCGACCGAGACGCTGCCCGTCGTCACCGCCCAGCCGATCATCGGCGGGAAAGCCCCGGCCGCGCCGCCGACGACGATGTTCTGCGGCGTCCGGCGCTTCAGCCACATGGTGTAGATGACGATGTAATAGGCGATGGTCAGCGCCAGGAGGCCGCTCGCGACCCAGTTCACCAGCACGCCGAGGCAGAACACCGAACCGGCGGCGAGCACGAGGCCGAAGCTGAGCACTTCCACCGGCGGCACGCGGTTCTGCGGGATCGGGCGCAGCGCGGTGCGGCTCATCTGGCGGTCGATATCGGCGTCGTACCACATGTTCAGCGCGCCGCAAGCCCCTGCCCCCGCCGCGATGAAGATCAATGCGGTGAAGGCGACCAGCGGATGCAGCGGACCGGGCGCGGCGATCATGCCGGCGAGGGCGGTGAAGATCGCCAGCGACATGACGCGCGGTTTCAGCAGCAGGAGATAATCGCGCAGCGCGCCCTGCGTCGCGCCGCCGTCCTCAGGCAAATTCCGGGTCTGTGCTGCGCTGATGTCGCTCATGTCCGACCACCATTTCCGAGCGGGGTGGCCCCGCCCGGTCTAGAGGAGATGCTTCGCGGCCCCGTCCGGCCGTCCAAAGCGGCAAGAAGGCTGGGAGAAGCCCCGCCTGCCCGCCAGTCTATTTGATCCGCGGCAGTTCCTCAAAGGAGTGGAACGGCGGCGGCGAGGACAAGGTCCATTCCAGCGTCGTGGCGCCGGGGCCCCACGGATTGGCGGCGGCTTTTTCCGCCCGCAGGAAGGCGTAGATCATGCTGGCGATGAAGATCACCACGCTGAAGGCCGCGATATAGGACCCGATCGAGGAGACATAGTTCCAGCCCGAGAACTCGGCCGGGTAATCCGCATAGCGGCGCGGCATGCCGGCCATGCCGAGGAAATGCTGCGGGAAGAAGATCAGGTTCACGCCGACGAAGGTGATCCAGAAATGCAGCTTGCCCAAGAATTCCGAGTAGGTGTAGCCGGTCATCTTCGGGAACCAGTAGTACCAGCCGGCGAAGATCGCGAACACCGCGCCGAGCGAGAGCACGTAGTGGAAATGCGCCACGACATAATAGGTGTCGTGGAAGGCGCGGTCGATACCGGCATTGGCCAGCACCACGCCGGTCACGCCGCCGACGGTGAACAGGAAGATGAAGCCGATCGCCCACAGCATCGGGGTCTTGAAGGTGATCGAGCCGCCCCACATGGTGGCGATCCAGGAGAAGATCTTGATGCCGGTCGGCACCGCGATCACCATGGTGGCGAAGACGAAATAGGCCTGGGTGTCGACGCTGATGCCCGCCGCATACATGTGATGCGCCCAGACGATGAAGCCGATCACGCCGATCGCAACCATGGCGTAGGCCATGCCGAGATAGCCGAAGACGGGCTTGCGCGAGAAGGTCGCGATGATGTGCGAGATCATGCCGAAGCCGGGCAGGATCAGGATGTACACTTCCGGATGGCCGAAGAACCAGAACAGGTGCTGGAACAGGAGCGGGTCGCCGCCGCCGGCCGGATCGAAGAAGGTGGTGCCGAAATTGCGGTCGGTCAGCAGCATGGTGATGGCGCCGGCGAGCACAGGCAGCGACAACAGCAGCAGGAAGGCCGTCACCAGCACCGACCACACGAATAGCGGCATCTTATGCAGGGTCATGCCCGGCGCGCGCATGTTGAAGATGGTGGTGATGAAGTTGATGGCGCCGAGGATCGAGGAGGCGCCGGCGACGTGCAGCGCCAGGATGGCGAGATCCATGGCGGGGCCAGGCGCGCCTGTTGTCGAGAGCGGCGGATAGATGGTCCAGCCGCCGCCGAAGCCCGTGCCGCCGGAATCGCCTTCGACGAAGAGCGACAGGATCAGCAGCGTGAAGGAGGCCGGCAGCAGCCAGAACGAGATGTTGTTCATGCGGGGGAAGGCCATGTCCGGCGCGCCGATCATCAAGGGCACCATCCAATTGCCGAAACCGCCGATCATCGCCGGCATTACCATGAAGAAGATCATGATCAGGCCGTGCGAGGTGACGAACACATTATAGGTATGCGGATTTGAGAAAATCTGCATCCCCGGCTCCTGCAGCTCCATGCGGATGCCGACGGAGAGCGCGCCGCCGAAAATCCCCGCCAGAATGGCGAAGATCAGATAGAGCGTGCCGATGTCCTTGTGGTTGGTGGAGAAAAGCCAGCGCTGGACAAAGCCCGGCGCGTGGTTGTCATGCGTGCCACCCTCAGCGTTCGTCGCCATGATCCGTTCCTCTATTCATTGCGGCCCCCGCGCGCCGGCCTGAAGCTTTGCGCCCGCGCGGATTGGACCGGTCAGCCCTATCAATCAACGTTCGCGGCAACCGCAAGCGGAGCCTTGCCGGCCGCCTTGGCACCTTCCGCCTCATGCCCGGCGGTCTGGACCGGCGCGGCGATGCTGGCGGTGAATTTCTGCTTGGCCCCCTCGACCCAGGCCGCGAATTCCTCGTCGCTGACGACGCGGACCGCGATCGGCATGAAGGCATGGCGCGCGCCGCACAATTCCGAGCACTGGCCGTAATAGGTGCCGGTTTCGGTAGCCTGGAACCAGGCGAGCGAATTGCGGCCCTTCATGGCGTCGACCTTGGTGCCGAAAGCCGGTATTGCCCAGTCATGAATGACGTCGTCCGAGGTGATCAGGAGATGCACGACCTTGTTCACCGGCACCACGACCTCATTGTCGACCGAGAGCAGGTAGGTCTGTCCCGGCTTGATGTCGGACTGCTCGACCAGCAGCGAATCGAAGCCGAAGCCGCCATGGTCGGGATAGACATAGCTCCAATACCACTGATGGCCCGTCACCTTGATCGTCACATCGGCCTTGGGCACGTCATATTGCGCATAGAGCAGCCGGAAGGAGGGGATCGCGATCACCAAAAGGATCAGCACCGGAATAATGGTCCAGGCGACTTC
The DNA here is from genome assembly GCF_002198715.1 of Rhodomicrobium sp. R_RK_3. Classification (GTDB taxonomy): domain Bacteria; phylum Pseudomonadota; class Alphaproteobacteria; order Rhizobiales; family Rhodomicrobiaceae; genus R-RK-3. The sequence goes on from NZ_MWLK01000006.1 coordinate 219,747, forward strand.
GATGGTGGTGTTGTGCGCGTTCTTGGACGGGACCGGGTTGGCCTTGGCATTATAGCGGACCATCACCCAGATCAGCAGCGCCGTGACGAAGACCACGATGGCGATCATGATGACCAGCACCAGATCATGGAAGCCGTGCATCTGCTCGGCGACGGGGGTGGCGGCCGGCTGGAAACCGATCTGCCAATTCTCCGGGCGCCCCTCGGCCGCGAACGCCGCCACAGCCGGCAGCATCAGGAAGGCAAGCCCCGCCGCCAACCGCAGGCCCAAACCTCGAAAGCTCATCAGCATCATCCGTCCACCTCGAAACCCTTATCGTTGCTGAAAGCAAAGAATGCGGCGGTTTGCAAACAGGCGTGGGCCCTCACCGGCACGCGCACCCTTCTTATGCCGGTTCGAGCCAGATATACAATATTTGTGAGCGTAAACGCCTATCCCCCGTTCGCGACATATTTTCACGTGTCGGGCTGCGTGCGGACCGGGGCTGTCGCAAGGCAGTCTCACTTTGGCCTTAAAGGTGGCAGACAGCCTTTCCCTCCCATTCGTGCCTTGACCTTAAGCGCCCGCCCGGTTTAAGCGGTGCGCGGACGGCATATGAATGATTGTCAGTGGAGAAAGCAGAGCGTGATAAGGGCAAGACGGTCTTCGTTGGTTTGGACGCTGCTCTTTATCCTTGCGGCCGCCGTGCAGGCCCGAGCCGCGGGGCCCGAACTCAGCTCCAGCCAGATCAAGGCGACGCACGGCTCCTGGCAGCTCCGCTGCGGCCAGCCGCCCGGCGCCCGGCAGGAGAAATGCGCGCTCGTCCAGAGCGTGAAGGCCGAGGACCGGCCGAACGTGTCGCTGACGGTGATCTTCCTGCGCTCCTATGACGGCAAGACCCGCATTTTGCGCGTCGTCGCGCCGCTCGGCGTGCTGCTGCCGACCGGGCTCGGCCTGAAGATCGACAATGTCGATGTCGGCCATGCGCCTTTCCTGAAATGCGGCCCCGTCGGCTGCGTGGCGGAAGTCGTCGCCAATGAGGAGCTGATCTCGAAGATGAAGACCGGCCAGAGCGCGGTATTCATCATCTTCCAGACGCCCGAATTCGGCATCGGCGTGCCGATCTCGCTCGGCGGCTTTTCCGACGGGCTGGTGCAGTTAAACTGAGATTTGCGGACACTTAGATACATCGGCGCAAGGCGCCGATGTATCGGCTTCGTTCGGCGAATGCCCGGAAGGGCCGCCACAAGCGCTGTGCTCGCGGCAAGGCCCTCTCCGCCAAATCAGCCGCCCATTCGCACCCCAGCGTCTGTGCCCCGCGCGCCACAGTCGCGTGGCCAATCGGCATCCGTGCCTGTGGATAGCGGTGGTCGCGCATCGGGTTGCGCCTAAATTCCCTTACACTTCCTTAATGCGTGTGATTCGCGGCTGCTTCGTGCAACCGCTCGGGATGGCGGCCCGGCCGCCGGTTGTATTGGTTTGCAATGTATTCGCTTTGCGTTCGGTTCGTTGCGTCTTGCGTGTGACTAGCGCTTTCGGGACGCCATAGGCGTCTCTCAGCCAGGCATTACGAGAGAGACCGGATGAGACTTTTCCGCACCATTGCCGGCGCCCAGGGGGGACGGGTGTTCGCTAATATGGGAGCCGCCTTCGGCATCAATGATGAATTGGCCGCCCAGGTTGTTCGTTATTTCCTCCCACCCATGATCAAGAGCATCTCGCGGCGGATGGACACTTCGCAAGGGCTGATCAATTTCCTCGATTTCGTCGGCACCCGCCGGCATGACCGCTATCTCGCCGATCCCGGCATTTTCGGCCATCCGCAGGTCGAGGCCGACGGGCGCGCGATCCTGGCGACGCTGTTCCCGAATGCGGCGCATCTGCGCAAGATCATCGAGAACCGCGCCAAGGTGCTGCCGCTCGCGCCGCCTTTGCTGGAGCGGATGCTGCCCTATATCGCCATATTGGCGCTGGGCGCCATCGAGCTAAAAACGCGCCAGCCGCTGCGCTCGATCCTGCACCGCATCTCGCAAGGCCGGGCCGATCAGGTGGCGATGGCCAACCCCTATAAGGCGCTGGCGGTGGAGATCCGCCGCCACCGTCTGACCAGCCGCGCCCGCCAGCAGGAACGCCGCGCCAGCCTCTCCGAGGTCATCAGCTCGCTCTTCGCGCGGACGGACAACCAGCGCGCGGCCTGACGGCAAGACGGTGCGAGGGCCGGAGCCTAGTGCTCTGGCCGCCGGCACCGCCGCGCCCGCTTTTCCCATCGACGTCCATCGGATTATCGCATCGCCCCGGCCTTGAGCCGGGGTTCGCGTTTCCCTCGGCTTCGCGGACGGGAACGCCGCCGGCATCGTCCAGCGCCGACATCATTCTCGGCATCCGATGCGTGGAGCCTCCCCTCTCCCATGGGAGAGGGTGGCGCGCGAAGCGCGCCGGGTGAGGGGTTGTAGACTATCGGTGAGGCACGAACCCCTCATCCTAGCCCTCTCCCAGGGGAGAGGGGACTTGGCTGCGAACCCGTTCAATAGCCGTGACCCTTAGATTTCACACAAAACGCGCGCCGGCTTCCTTGCATTGGCGCGCGTTTTCGTCAGATCCCGGCTCGCGGCCGCGGCAATGCCCTAAGGGATGGCGCAGGTCGTTGCCGAGGCGCGCTGGCCGCCCACGAACTGGATGGACCCGTTCAGCGTCATGAAGAAGTCTCTGATGCAGATGCCATTGCTCACGGTGGTGGCATCCACATTGCCGACGCTCCCGGCAAGCTGATTGACGGTGCCGTTGGGGAAGGTCAGGAGATAGTTGGTGAAGGCGCCCGTAAAGGTGTTGCCGATCGCGGTAATATTGGCGCTGGTGACCCCTCCGGAGGCGTCGCCGATGACGACGCCCGTCCCCAGATTGTCAAAGACATTGTTCTCGATCAGCAGCGTCTGGTTCGAGTCTCCCGACACGATGCCGGCGCTCCCGCCCGATATGAACGAATTGCGCACGGTGAGGGTGGACCCGCTGCCATTGCTGGAGAGGCCGAACACGGAGCCTGTAATATTGGCGTCGTCCACGACAACCCGGTCGGGACCCTGGGCCAGGATGCCGATGGCGCCGCCTGTAATGTTCACGCTCTTGATATGCGCGTTGTTGGCCGCCGTGATGCCGGGCGCCTGATCGGCTTGGAATGTCGGCCGTGTGCCTGGCGCCGCATAAGTGTAGAGCAGGCCCGTGGTGCGGCTGCGCACCTGCAGCAGACCGCCGCCGCCGAGCAGCGTCTGATTGGCCACCATCACGGTCGGGCCGAAATTGGTGGCGCCGCCGAACGCGACCAGCAGCGCGTTGCCCCCGGCGGCGGCGAGCGCGGCGGTCAGGTCGACGCCGTTCTGCACGAAGGTGATGCTGTCGAAATCGACGCCGGTGACGGCATCTTCGACCGGCTGGGGCGGTCCGCCGCCGAGCGTGCTGCGCACGACCCTGGTCTCGGTGACGATGTCGCGGTCGCGGCGCAGGCCTTCCGTCATCCGCCGTTCCTGCGGCGAGAGGGCGTAGAAGGGCGTCGCGTATTTGCCGCCGAGCGGGATGCGCAGCCGCAGCCCGACCTCGACCTGATCGTCGCGCACGTCATCGGTCTGGTAGCCGGCCTCGAAGGTCAGGCGGGAACCCTGCCAATCCTCCAAAAAGTTCTCAACCCGCCATTCCGCCCTGACCCGGGGGCCGGCGATGGGATCGCGGAACTCGTCATGATCGAAATAATAGCCGCCGACGAAGATACGCAGATCGTTATAGCGCAGCGCGGGCGGCGCCTCGCCATCCTTCAGGCTGCCGGTGACAGAGGGCTCGAGGCCGAAGCCGAAGCCGAACCGCTCCAGCGGCACCCGGAAGCCGACCTCGCCGTCGAGGCCCCAAAAGGCGAGCTCATACAGGCTGTTGAGCGTCGACAGCCCCGGCACGAACAGCAGATCGCCGTCGATGACCTCAAGACCGCCGCCCGTTCCGGCGGTGGTGGTATTGGACACGAATTCGGAGGTGTTCACAGGCGCGTAGCCGTTGAGGCGCAGATCGTAATTGGCCGACAGCGCTTCGAGGCCGAAGGAGATCTGGTTGAAATCCTGGCCATATTGCGAATGCAGCCGGTCATAGCTGACCCAGACGCCCGGGTTCCAACCATTGTCGCCGACATAGCGGAAGCCGAGCGCGAAATTGCCCTCCCGGGTGGTTTCGTCCATGAAGCTGCCGCGAATGTCGGTGAACACCAGCGAGCGGCCGTCCTGCATCAGCGGCGCCCATAAGGTCGCCTCGCCGCGCTCGGCATCGCTGCGGTTGGAGCCGAAGCCGCCGAACTCGATCCACGGCCCGAACTTATCGCCAGGGAGGATCGCGGCGCCTTCCGGCGTTCCGGCGTCTTGCGCCTCCGCCGGAGCGAGCCCGCCAACGCACGAAACGCACCCCGCCATCAAAATCGCGGCAACCCGGTCCTTGCGCGGCATCCAGCCCTCCGATGGTAGGCCTCCGCTTCGATGCTCGACGCGGATTGCGGCCTGCTCTCGGCATAGATGCGTGATTCACGTAGCGATACAACGTCAAGTTGCGAAGGCGCCACGCTTTTCAAACGGTGTCTCTAATAGGCTTCGGCCGTGAAGATGCGGTCGATATCGCCTTTCCACTCATGCTCGAACTTCTGCAGCAGCAATTCGGCGGGCGTCATCTTGCTGGCGACGATCTCTTCGAGGCTCTCCAGGAAGATGGTCTCGTCGTCGCCGGAGCCGTTCAGGCGGTTGCGCCGCGCCAGCCCCTGCTTGGCGATCTCGACCATGTCGCGGGCGATCGGCAGGATCGTCCCGTCACGGAACGGCGTATAGAGCGCGCGCCGGGGCACCGCGTCGCGCATGGCCTGGCGCTCCTCGGCGGTCCAGTCCTTGACCAGCGCCCAGGCGGCGTCGAGGCTGGCGCGGTCGTAGAGGAGGCCCGTCCACAGCGCGGACAAGGCGCAGAGCCGGCGCCACGGTCCGCCATCGGCGCCGCGCATTTCCAAAAACTTCTTCAGGCGGACTTCGGGGAACAGCGTGGTGAGATGATCGGTCCAGTCGGACATGATCGGCCGCTCGCCGGGCAGTTGCGCCAGCTTGCCGGCCAGAAAATCCCGGAAGGAGGCACCGGAGGCATCGATATAGCGGCCATCGCGGTAGACGAAATACATCGGCACGTCGAGCGCGTAGTCGACATAGCGCTCAAAACCCATGCCGTCCTCGAAGGCGAAGGGCAGCATGCCCGTGCGCGCCTTGTCGGTGTCGAGCCAGACCTGGCTGCGGAAGGACAGAAAGCCGTTCGGCCTGCCCTCGGTAAAGGGCGAATTGGCGAACAATGCCGTGGCGACCGGCTGCAGCGCGAGGCTGACGCGCAGCTTCTTGACCATGTCGGCTTCATCGGCGAAGTCGAGATTCACCTGCACCGTGCAGGAGCGGTACATCATGTCGAGGCCGAGCTTGCCGACCTTGGGCATGTAGGCCGACATGATGCCATAGCGCCCCTTCGGCATGCGCGGCACCTCGGCGCGCGTCCATTTCGGCGAAAAACCGAGGCCCAGCATGCCGATGCCGAGCGCGCTGCCGGCGTCGCGGACCTGATAGAGATGGGTGTTCACTTCGGCGCAGGTCTCGTGCAGGTCGCGCACCGGCGCGCCCGACAATTCGAATTGCCCGCCCGGCTCCAGCGTGATCGAGCCGCCGAGATCGCAGCTCGGGTCCTTCAGCGCGACGATGTTCTCGCCCTCATAGACCGGCTCCCAGCCGAAGCGCTTGCCCATCTCATGCAGAAGCGCGGCGATGCCCGAGGGGCCGTCATAAGGCACCGGCGACAGGTCTGCCGTATGGAAGCCGAATTTCTCGTGCTCCGTGCCAATCCGCCATGCCTCCTGCGGCTTGCCGCCGGATTCCAAATAGGCCGCCAATTGCGCGCGGCTCTCGACCGGCTGGCTCGCCGCGTCCCCCTCGACTGCGACCATACAAGTTCCTTTGCCTTTTGTTTAGACCGGCTGCCTAAGATCGGTTCGCCCGCATCGGTCGAGCAAGGCGCGTTTCGCCGCAAAGGCTGCCCGCATGACCGCGATCAGATATATCGAACGCACTGTCCTAATTATCCTACTTCTGTCGGCCCTTTCCACATCAAATGCTCGTGGCGGCGAGTATGCCTCGCGCAGCGTTATCGGCTTCTCGACCGACGGGCGCTATTTCGCCTTCGAGCAATATGGGATGTTCGACGCCGTCGATGGCGCCTATGCCGAAATTTTCATCATCGACAGCGAGAATGACAGCCCGGTGCCCGGCACCCCTATCCGCAAATCGTCGGTCAGTCAAAGGGCGAGCCTCGCCCAGGTGCGCAGGGCAGCGCGGCGTCAGGCGCAGCGCTTGCTGAGCAGGCTTCGCATCACCGAACCGGGCATCGATCTGGCCAGCAATCCCCGCAATGAGCTCAGCGCCGATCCGCACCGGGTGGTGGTGAACGTCACCTATCGCTTTGCCGCGCCAGACCAGGAGCCCGTGACTTTGATCCTGAACGAGAAGCCGATCGCCTCGGAGGATTGCGCCAAGCAGCTCGACATACCGCCGAAAGGCTTTACGCTGCGGCTGGAGCGCAAGGGGGAGGAGCCCGCCATTCTCCACGACGAGCAGCAGCTGCCGCCCGGCCGCGGCTGTCCGCTCAGCTATGCGATTTCGGACGTCTACGCCTATGACGGCGACGAGGAGACCACCCTGGCGGTGCTGGTGCTGTACACCAAGCGCGGCTTCGAGGAGCCGGACGGCCGCTATCTCGCCGTGACCCACCGTTTGCCGTGGCCGTAATTGTGGGCTATGGGAGCGCGATCGATCTCATCGCACTCTGACCGAAGCCGAGGGGCCATGCCGCAATCGCGCGCGCCGCGCCTTCTGATTTTCGATAGCGGGCTGGGCGGGCTGACCGTCCTGCGCGCGCTCCGCCAATCCGTCCCGGAAGCCGACGTCGCCTATCTGGCCGACGATGCGCGCTTTCCCTATTCCGCGCTGGCCGATGACGCGCTGATCGCGCGGACCTGCGAGGTTCTGGCCGCCCCAGTCGCCGAATTCGCGCCCGACGCCATCGTCGTCGCCTGCAACACCGCCTCGACCGCCGTGCTGCCGGCCCTGCGCGCGGCATTTCGCCAGCCCATCGTCGGCACGGTGCCGGCGGTGAAGCCGGCCGCGCTTCTGAGCCGCAGCGGCCTGGTCTCCGTGCTCGGCACCTCGGCGACGGCGCGGCGGGATTACACGCGCGCCCTGATCGCCGAATTCGGCCAGGGGCGGACGTTTACGCTCGCCGGTTCCTCGAAGCTCGCCGGCCTTGCCGAGACGATCATGACCGGCGGCGAGGTCGAGGATGCCGCGATCCTGGCCGAGATCGCGCCCTGCTTCATCGAGGCGGACGGCGCGCGCACCGACGTCGTGGTGCTGGCCTGCACGCATTATCCCTTGCTGCTGGAGCAGTTCGAGCGGCTGGCGCCCTGGCCGGTCGCCTGGCTCGACCCGGCGCCCGCGATTGCTCGCCGCACCGCCAATGTGCTCGCCGATCTCGGCTTTGCCGTCGGCGTCGGCGCCGCGCGCGATCCGGGGCGGGCGATCTTCACCTCAGGCAAGCCGCCGACGCCGGAACTGGCCGCGCTGCTGAAGGCTTACCGCCTGGCGCTGGCCAATGAGGGACAAACTCATTAGTCTCGCGCGCGAAAGCCCCCTCACCCGGTCGCTTCGCGCCCGCCCTCTCCCGCGAGGGGAGAGGGCCAAAAGGAACGAGGCCCTGCCTTGCCCCCTTGCGGGAGAGGGCTCCCGCCGACGCGGGCGGGTGAGGGGTCGCCACGAATTCTGCTTTGGAACACCATCATGATCCCACGCTATTCCCGGCCGCAAATGGCCGACATCTGGTCGCCGGAAACCCGTTTCAGCATCTGGATGGAGATCGAGACGCTGGCCACCGAAGCCATGGCGGAGCTGGGCATCGTGCCGCGCGAGGCGGCGCAGGCGGTGCGGGCGCGCGGCGGCTTCGACATCGCCCGCATCGATGAGATCGAGCGCGAGGTGAAGCATGACGTCATCGCCTTCCTGACCAGCCTTGCCGAGCATGTCGGCCCGGAAGCCCGCTTCGTGCATCAGGGCATGACCTCCTCCGACGTGCTGGACACCTGCCTGAACGTCCAGCTCGTCCGCGCCGCCGATTTGCTGATTGCGGACGTCGACGCACTGCTGGCGGCCCTGAAGCGCCGGGCGCTGGAGCATAAGAACACCGTCACCATCGGCCGCAGCCATGGCATCCACGCCGAGCCGACCACATTCGGCGTCAAGCTCGCCTATGCCTATGCCGAATTCGCGCGCGGCCGGGAGCGGCTGGTTGCGGCGCGCGCCGAGGTCGCGACCTGCAAGATCTCCGGCGCGGTCGGGACTTTCGCCAATATCGACCCGCGCATCGAAGCCTATGTCGCGGAAAAACTCGGCCTGAAGCCGGAGCCGGTCTCCACCCAGATCATCCCGCGCGACCGCCACGCCATGTATTTCGCGACGCTCGGCGTGATCGCATCGTCGGTCGAGCGCCTCGCTATCGAGATCCGGCATTTGCAGCGCACCGAAGTCGGCGAGGCGGAGGAATATTTCTCGCCCGGCCAGAAGGGCTCGTCATCGATGCCCCATAAGCGCAATCCGGTGTTGACGGAGAACCTGACCGGCCTTGCCCGCATGGTGCGCGCCTATGCGCTGCCGGCCATGGAAAACGTCGCCCTCTGGCATGAGCGCGACATTTCGCATTCCTCGGTCGAACGCATGATCGGCCCGGATGCCACCGTGACGCTGGACTTTGCCTTGGCGCGGCTCGCCGGCGTCATCGACAAGCTGGTGGTCTATCCGGAGCGGATGCAGGCGAATCTGGACAAGCTCGGCGGCATCGTGCATTCGCAGCGCATGCTGCTGGCGCTGACCCAGGCCGGGGTCAGCCGCGAGGACGCCTATCGCCTGGTGCAGAAGAGCGCCATGCAAAGCTGGCAGGGCGGCGGCGATTTCATGACGCTGCTGAAGGCCGACGCCGAGGTCGCGAAAGCGCTGACGCCGGAGCAGATCGAGGCGCTGTTCGACCTCGGCTATCATACCAAGGCGGTGGACGAGATCTTCGGCCGGGTCTTCGGCGCCGCATAAAACCGCCAGCGTTGCAAAGGCTATCGCTCAATCCGGCCCCTCGGCAGCGGTCTCGCGCAGCCTTTGCAGATTTTCCCGAAAGCACTTGCCGTAATTACGGTGTTTCGCGGTGGCGTAATTCATAAACCTGCCTGCGCCCCGTAGGTTCCCGAGTAAATTTGTAATTATTTATGCCGTTGTCATATATAGATGACATAAATTATGGAAATATGCCTCGATTCTGCTTGAATTTGCGTGGGTTGCATCCTCCGCAATCTCTGCAACCTTGGACGTATTTGTATCAATGCCGTCAACTTCCCGTGAGAACTGGAACGTTTGCTGCCTTTCGTCCGTATTTGTACCTAAGCTCCCCATGCACGTAGATGCGCGCAGACGCGGGTAGCTACGATTGAGAGGTCCAGATGCGAAAATCGATCTTTATTGGCGCCATGCTGCTAGCCATGGGCGCGTCATTTTCCACCACTCCCGCCGCCAACGCCGCCCCGGCTGTGGCGCCGGCCGTCGATGTCGCCCCGTCGGCGACAAAGCCGCTGCTCGAACAGGTCCGCGACCACCGCCGCGGCCGTCATTGGGGCCATCGCGGCGGCGGACGCCGCCATTTCGGCGGCCATCGCGGACGCCATTATTACGGCGGGCATCGCCATCGCCGCTATTACGGCCACCGCCGTCATCGCCATTTCTACGGGTTCTTCCCGTTCGGATGCCCGGATGGCTATTACTGGTGGCACCACCGCCGCTATTGCTACTAATTGGCGGCGATAGAGGCTTCACAGCGGCCCGGCGGTTCATCCCGCCGGGCTTTTCGCATTCATCTACGCAGCCCTTAAAATCCCACCCAATTCGCCCATCAAATCCTAACCCCGCCCCGCAATAATCCGCTCCTGAACACAGGAGACCGGACGTGTTTCACAAAGCCCTGGCTGCCGAGTTCGTTGGTACTTTCTCACTCATCCTGGCGATCTGCGGCACCGCGCTGTTCTCCGCGCCCTCGGCCGGGCTGATCGCGGTCGCGCTCGCCGCCGGGATTTCGATCCTGGCGATGATCTACGCGGTCGGCCATATTTCCGGCGGGCATTTCAATCCGGCGGTGACGCTGGGACTGGTCGCGGCCGGCCGGTTCAAGCCATCGGAAGCGCCCGGCTACATCGTCGCGCAACTGCTCGGCGGCTGCGCCGCCGCCGGCGTGCTGGCGCTCATCCTGTCGGGGGCTCCGGCGGACGGGACCTTCAACAGCTTCACCCAGGTCTCCAACGCCTTTGGCGGCAAGTTCTTCGGCATGTCGCAGGTCTTCGTCGCCGAGATCGTGCTGACGGCGCTGTTCGTCTTCGTCATCGTCGGCGTGACCTCGGAGCGCGCGCCGAAAATGCTCGCGCCGCTGGCCATCGGCCTCATGCTGACGCTCTGCCACCTGATCGCGATCCCGGTGGACAATGCCTCGATCAACCCCGCGCGCTCGACGGCGGCGGCGATGTACGGCGGCTCCGATGTCATCGGGCAGCTCTGGATGTTCTGGCTGGCGCCGATCCTCGGCGGCGTGCTCGGCGGCTTGCTCGCCCGCTGGATCCAGGACGAGCAGCATCAGGCGGTCGTCGTCACCCAGCCGGTCGTCACCCGCCTGTCGCCTACGCTCCCGCAATAAGCGCGCGGATGGCGTCGGCATTCACCGCCACGACGATGCCGGCGATGAAATAGACGATGTCGCCGACCAGCCCGCGCTTCAGCCGGTAGCCGAGGCCGGGATTGAAGGCGTGCTGCATGCTTTTATGGATGGTGATGGATTTATAGGTGCTGTAGCTGAAATCGAAGGCGATCTGGATGGTTTTCAGAACGACGAAGACCAGCGCAAGCAGCAGCAGATTATAAACAATACTCATGACACGTCCCCCAACGGCGGCATCGCCGCCAGAATATGCCCCGTCTTTCCATAGCGCCGGTACTCGCCGCATCGGCATTCTTTCCCTCTCCCACTCGGAGAGAGCGCTTGGCCCGTCGTATTCTTACTCCACCCCGTCGATCACGCGGCGTGCGGCTCTGGCGCCCTCGCTCAGCCAGCGCGCTTCCGTCGAGATCGTCACCACTTGCCAGCCTTTGGCGATCATGGATTTAGCATAGGCGGCGTCGTTCGCGAAGATGGCGCTGATGACGCCGTGTTCCCTGCATTTCGCCAGCAGCAGATCCAGCGCCTCGATGACTTCGGGCGCGCGGATGTCGCTATGGGCGCCGCCGGACAGGGTCAGCGCCAGATCGTTCGGCCCGGCGCAGATCATGTCCAGCCCGGCGGTCGACAATATCCCGTCGAGATTGCCGAGCGCGGTCCGCGTTTCGATCTGGCCGCAGGCGATGGTCCAGCCGTTCGCGGCGCGGAAATAATCGGGCATGGCGAGCCGGGCGCGGAACGGCCCGAGGCTGCGGCGGCCGAGCGGGGGGAATTTCACCGAGCCGACGAAGGCGGCGGCGTCCTCGGCGGTGTTGATCATCGGGCAGATCACGCCATGCGCGCCGGCGTCCAGCGCCCGGCCGATCAGCCCGCTGTCATTCACCGAGACGCGGACGAGCGCCGGAACGCCGCCCGCCGTCGCCGCGGTCAGGCAGCCCATCATCTCGGCATGGCCGCCGATGCCGTGCTGCTGGTCGATGGTGACGAGGTCGGCCCCGGCCTCCGCCACCAGTTCCACCGCGAAGGCCGCGCCCAGCGACAGCCAGGCGTTGAACAGCGGCTTGCCCGCCGCCACTTTTGCGCGAATCGGGCCGCCGCCGACCTCCGCATTCATGCTAGGACGCCTTGTCGGCTTCGATCTGCCGCATCGCCTCGACCATCATCTCGCTCAGCACGCGCTGCAACTCGCTGTCGGACATATCGACACCTTTGGCGGCCAGATCGCCGCGCACCTTGCGCAGCACGTCGTCATCGCCCGGCGCCTCGAAATCGGCCTTCACCACGGTCTTGGCATAGGCCTCGGCCTCATCGCCGGACAGGCCGAGCTTCTGCGCCGCCCACAGCCCGAAAAGCTTGTTGCGGCGCACGGTTGCCTTGAACCGCAGCTCCTCGTCATGGGCGAATTTGCGCTCAAAACCCTTTTCCCGCTCCTCGAAGGTCGTCATCGGCAATCCTCTCCAATCCTGCAGGCCAAGGCGCACGCAGCCTCAAATCGCACACCCCGGCAAGAATGATGTGACATAACGCGCCACGCCAGGCAATTCAACGCGGGTGGACCCGTTCATCGGCATTTCATCAAAAGATTGTTTCATGGGCTCAAAACCGCTAGGGTCGCCCTGCCTAGGGGCATGACTCGAGCCGGGGACCGCGAACGCCCATGCGAAGCCATGACGCTGTCCGCTTGTTCGCCCTGCCGTCACGCCATATATGCCATATCTCGAAAGCCGCGTGCTTTACGCTACGCGGCCGTTTTGCATTTGACCATAGCGAGGTTCGATCCCGATGAACCGGCGTCGCAAGATCTACGAGGGGAAGGCGAAGATCCTTTACGAAGGACCCGAGCCCGGCACCCTGATCCAGCATTTCAAGGATGACGCCACCGCCTTTAATGGCAAGCGGCACGAGCGAATCGAGGGCAAAGGCGTCCTGAACAACCGGATTTCGGAATATTTGTTCACGCGCCTTGGCGAAATCGGTGTCCCGACGCATTTCATGCGCCGGCTGAACATGCGCGAGCAGCTTATCCGGGAATTGGAGATCATCCCGCTCGAAGTCGTGGTGCGCAACACCGCGGCCGGCTCGATCGCGCAGCGCCTCGGCCTGGAAGAGGGCACCCAGCTCCCGCGCTCGATCATCGAGTTCTACTATAAGAACGACAAGCTGGGCGATCCGATGGTCTCCGAGGAGCACATCACCGCGTTCGGCTGGGCCAATCCGCAGGAAATCGACGAGATCATGGCGCTGGCCTTGCGCATCAATGATTTCCTCTCGGGTCTGTTCCTCGGCATCGGCATTCGTCTGGTGGACTTCAAGATCGAATTCGGCCGGCTGTTCGACAACGAAATGGTGCGCGTGCTGCTCGCCGACGAGATCAGCCCGGATTGCTGCCGCCTGTGGGACATCGAGACCAAGAATAAGCTCGACAAGGACCGCTTCCGCCGCGATTTGGGCGGATTGGTCGAGGCTTATCAGGAGGTGGCGCGCCGTCTCGGCATTCTTGTGGAGAATGGCCAGCCCAAGGCCTCCGGCCCGGTGCTGGTGCGCTCCAAATAGGCTAGGCATGATCCGCAGGATCGGGGACCGATTTTGTGGCAAAGACCATGATCCGCAAGACGATAGGGCCCCGTTCCGACTGGCCGGAGCGACCGGGCGCTATCGAACAGGCATCGGCATAAAGGGTGCGCCATGAAGGCCCGCGTGACTGTAACATTGAAGAACGGCGTGCTCGACCCGCAGGGCAAGGCGATCGCCAACGCGCTCGGAAGCCTCGGCATCGAGGGCGTCAGTGACGTGCGCCAGGGCAAGTTCATCGAAGTCGAGCTGAACGAGACCGATCCGGCCCGCGCCCGCGCCGCTCTGGAGCGGATGTGCAAGGAATTGCTCGCCAATCCGGTCATCGAAAATTACCGCTATGAGCTGGGGGATGCATGAGAGCCAGCGTCATCGTCTTTCCCGGATCGAACTGCGATCGCGACGTCGCGGTGGCGCTCGAAGCCGTCATGGGCAAGGCGCCGCGCATGGTCTGGCACGGCGACAGCAAGCTTCCCGATAGCGACCTGATCGTTCTGCCGGGCGGTTTCTCTTATGGCGACTATCTGCGCTCCGGCGCCATGGCGGCGCATTCGCCGGTCATGCGCGCGGTCGCGGCCAAGGCGCGCCAGGGCACCGCGGTGCTCGGCATCTGCAACGGCTTCCAGGTGCTGACCGAGATCGGCCTTCTGCCGGGCACGCTGATGCGCAACGCCTCGCTGAAATTCATCTGCAAGGATGTGCATGTGCGCGCGGCGCGCACCGATACGCTCTATGCCAAGCTCTACCCGGCGGATCGCGCGATCCGCCTGCCGATCGCCCATAAGGACGGCAATTATTTCGCCGATGAGGAAACGCTGGACCGGCTCGAGGGCGAGGGGCGCGTCGCCTTCCGCTATTGCGGGCCCGACGCCGAGATCACGCCGGAGGCCAATCCGAACGGCTCGCGCCGCAACATCGCCGGGCTCTACGACGAGAGCCGCCGCGTGCTGGGCCTGATGCCGCATCCCGAGCGCATGATCGAGAAGGATCTGGGCGGCAGCGATGGACGCCCGTTCTTTGAATCCCTGATCAACGGTCTTCAGTAGCGGCTTTCTGCCGCTCACGACTTTCAAACACACAAGGAGAGCTGTTATGGGATTTGATGACGAAGTCGATCAATTGAAACGCGAATTGCAGATGCCGAAGATGGACGCGGCGGGCCTGAAATCCGCGACCGCCGCGCTGCATGGCAAGCTGAAGGACAAGATCCAGAGCCGCCGCCTGGAATTCACCCTCAACGATGGCGCCGAGCCGTCCATCGCCATCACCCATCTGCCCGGCAAGGAAAAGCTGGCGACGATCACCATCAACGAGGATAGCAGCGTCACCTTCCAGTCGACGCTCGGCGAGGATCAGGCCGAGGACGATGTCGATGATGGCGGCTATTTCCCGCCTTACGTCGAATATTACGACGAGGACGAGTTCTTGGAAGAGGCGCCGGAAATGCTGAAGCAGGGCATCGCCGAGTTCGAGCTCGATCAGGAAGACGTCGACTAGCATTGGGTTCGCCAGCGGACGAAAAAGCAGCCCCCTCACCCACCCGCCTGACGGCGGGAGCCCTCTCCCTCGAGGGGAGAGGGCAAGTAAGGCGCCTCTCGTTTTTTGGCCCTCTCCGCCCATCGTGAGCCTTTACGGCGAACGACAAGACGAAGCCTCCGGGAGAGGGCGGGCGCGAAGCGACCGGGTGAGGGGTGAGCCACAAACCGCAGCCTGTCCGTTGACCGAGCCGCGAACGCGTATAGATCTCCAGGCAGGGCGGCGCTGAATCCGCCCCGCTCACATTGCCCCGCCGCGATTGCCCAAAGCCGTCGGATGTGACGTCGCATCGGGGCGCACCCATCAGACTGGACCCTGGCATGACGGCAGATTCGCCCGAGAAGACCCAAGCAGCGCCAAGCGCCGCCAAGATCGCCGAACACGGCATCAAGCCCGACGAATATCTCCGGCTGGTCGAGCTGCTCGGCCGCCATCCGAACCCCACCGAGCTCGGCATCTTCTCGGTGATGTGGTCGGAGCATTGCTCGTATAAATCCTCGCGCGTCTGGCTGAAGCAATTGCCGACCACGGGGCCGCAGGTGATCCAGGGGCCGGGCGAGAATGCCGGCGTGGTCGATCTGGGCGACGGGCTCGCCGCCATCTTCAAGATGGAGAGCCACAACCACCCGTCCTATATCGAGCCGCATCAGGGCGCGGCGACCGGCGTCGGCGGCATCATGCGCGACGTCTTCACCATGGGCGCGCGCCCCGTCGCCAATCTGAACGCGCTGCGCTTCGGCGCGCCGGACCATCCCAAGACGCGCCATCTGGTGGCCGGCGTCGTCGGCGGCATCGGCGATTACGGCAACGCCATCGGCGTGCCGACCGTCGGCGGCGAGACGAATTTCGACGCCCGCTACAACAACAACATCCTCGTCAACGCCATGTGCGTCGGCATCGCGCCGACCGGCCGCATCTTCTATTCGGCGGCGGCGGGCGCGGGCAATCCGGTCGTCTATGTCGGCTCCAAGACCGGGCGCGACGGCATTCACGGCGCCACCATGGCCTCGGCCGAGTTTGACGACGCCTCGGCGGAAAAGCGCCCGACCGTGCAAGTGGGTGATCCGTTCGCCGAAAAGCTGCTGCTGGAAGCCTGCCTCGAGCTGATGCAGGAAGACGCCATCATCGCCATCCAGGACATGGGCGCGGCGGGCCTCACCTCCTCCTCGGTCGAAATGGCCAGCAAGGGCGGCGTCGGCATCGCGCTGAATCTCGACCACGTACCGCAGCGCGAGACGGGCATGAACGCGTACGAGATGATGCTCTCGGAGAGTCAGGAGCGGATGCTGATGGTGCTGCGCCCCGGCTCCGAGCCGCTGGCCGCCGCCATCTTCAAGAAATGGGAGCTGGATTTCGCCGTCATCGGCGAGACCACCGAGACCGGCCGCTTGCAGGTCAGCCATCGCGGCGTGCTGGAAGCCGACATTCCGATCCCGGCGCTGGCCGATGAAGCGCCGGTCTATGAGCGCCCCTATCAGCTCAGGAAGCCGCTGCCGCTGATCGGCGCGGACGAGGTGCCCGCCGCCAATTCGGCGACCGAGGCGCTGCTCAAGCTCATGGGCTCGCCCCACCTCTCCTCGCGCCGCTGGATCTGGGAGCAATATGACCACATGGTCATGGCCGATACGGTCGAGCGCCCCGGCGGCGATGCGGCCATCGTCCGCGTGCACGGCACCAAGAAGGGCCTCGCGCTCACCTGCGATGTAACGCCGCGCTATTGCTTTGCCGACCCGTTCGAAGGCGGCCGCCAGGCCATCGTCGAGAGCTGGCGCAACCTGACCGCCACCGGCGCCGACCCGCTCGCCGTCACCGACTGCCTGAATTTCGGCAATCCGGAGCGGCCGGAGATCATGGGCGAATTCGTCGGCTGCATCCAAGGCATGGCGGAATCCTGCCGGGCGCTCGCCTTCCCGGTCGTCTCGGGCAATGTCTCGCTCTATAACGAAACCAACGGCGTCGCCATCCCGCCGACTCCCGGCATCGGCGCCATCGGCCTGATCCCGGACCTTGCCGCCCGCGCCTCGATCGGCTTCGAGCCGGGCCAGACCATCGTGCTGCTCGGCGCGGCGAGCGGGCATCTCGGCCAGTCGATCTACCAGTTGATCGCCACCGGCGCATTCAACGGCGCGCCGCCGCCGGTCGATCTCGACGCCGAGAAGCGCGCCGGCGACCTCGTCCGGATGCTGATCCGCCTGGGGCTGTGCCATACCGTGCATGACGTCTCCGACGGCGGCCTGCTGGTTGCTCTCGCGGAAATGGCGCTCGCGGGCAATACCGGCTTCGAACTGACCGCCGCGCCCGCCGATCTGCCGCTGCACGCCCTTTATTTCGGCGAGGACCAGGGCCGCTATCTGCTCGGCGTCGATGCCGATGCCGCCGCCGCCATCGTCGCCCGCGCGGGCGCAGCAGGCGTTCCCGCCCGCATCATCGGCGTGACCGGCGGCGACCGCATCGCGCTCCCCGGCGAGGACCCGCTGCCGCTCGCGCGCCTGCGCGGCGAGCATGAAGCGTGGTTCCCGCGCTATTTCGGCGAGCGCTGAATTGGTTTAGACTCGAAGGCAGAATCCATTCGAAGGTCACTCCCATGCCGATGAGCGCCAAGGAAATCGAAGACCTGATCCGCGCCAGACTGCCCGACGCGGAGATCACCATCAAGGATCTGGCGGGCGACGGCGACCATTACGCCGCCCAGGTGATCTCGGAATCATTTCGCGGCAAGTCGCGCGTGCAGCAGCACCAGATCATCTACGATGCGCTGCGCGGCAATATGGGCGGCGCGCTGCACGCTCTCGCCTTGCAGACGGGCGCGCCGGACTAGCCGTAAGGCCGCGGCGATGAAACCGATCCGGGCTTGCGCGCCGCGCTCCGGCTTGCCATTTCGAGCCGATGGGCGTAATCCGCAAACTCGTGTACCATATAACAAACGCGGATGAGACTGGGCCGCGGCCGGCAGGCGCGACGGCGAGAGCGTTTACACCGACGAAAGGATCACTATGAGCCCCGAGACTGTACAGAGCTGGATCGATCAGCAGGTCAAGACCAATAATGTGGTGCTGTTCATGAAGGGCACCAAAGAGATGCCGCAATGCGGTTTCTCCGGCCGCGTGACGCAGATCCTGAATTATCTCGGCATCGACTTCAAGGACATCAACGTCCTCGAAGACATGAGCGTGCGCGAAGGCATCAAGGCTTACACCAACTGGCCGACCATTCCGCAGCTCTATGTGAAGGGCGAGTTCGTCGGCGGCGCCGACATCATTTCGGAGATGTTCCAGTCGGGCGAACTCGAGCAGCATCTGGCCGAGAAGGGCGTGGAGGTCTCCAAGGCGGTGGCGTGACGCCCCCGTCTTTTCCCATGCCCGCCGCGAGCGCCGGCATCCCGGCCTCGCCCGCAGGACGCGTCAATGGCCGGGAGAGACAGGACCCGATGAGCGGCAGCAGCAGGCAGTCCTTTCTGCTCGGGCTTCTTATCGTCGCCGCAACGGTCTGTCTCGTCCTCGGCCTGACGCTGCCGATCATCCGGCTGACGCGGTTCTATATCTGGACCGACGTGCATTCGCTGGTTTCCGTGGTGCGCGAGCTCTATCTTGCCGATGAGGTCGTGCTCGCCGCGATCATCAGCGTGTTCTCCATCGTCTTCCCGTTCATCAAGCTGCTCTATCTGCTGGCGCTCTACGCCATGCGCCAGGTCGAGCCGGACCGCGCCGGGATCTGGTTCCGGCGGCTGTCCTGGCTCGGCAAATGGTCGATGCTGGACGTGCTGGTCCTGTCGCTGGTGATCTTCTACGCCAAGCACACCAACATCGCCGACGCCACTTCGATGCCCGGCATCTATATGTTCGCCGCTGCCGTCATCCTGACCATGGTCGCGACCGCCCTCATCGAGCACGACATGTCGCGCGACGCCGCCGCCGGTCGGCTCCGGGACGCCGCCACATCCGTGCCGCAGCCGCAATTGCACAATGGCCGCTCCGTGCAATAGGCGCCTGACGCCGATCCCGTCACGCCACGGCGAGGCAGTTTCGCCTTGCGGATTGAGCGTGACGGCGGCCAAGGCGGGGCCTATTGATGATCGCCGTGATGAATGAGATCGACCGCCAGGGCCCGCCGACCGTTTCGCCGCTCTATGCCGGCCTGATGGGACGTTGCCCGCGCTGCGGCGAGGGCAAGCTGTTCAAAGGTTTTCTCGGCCTCGCCGACCATTGCGACGCCTGCGGCCTCGATTATGATGCGGCCAATTCCGGCGACGGCCCGGCGGTGTTCATCATCCTGGTCGCCGGCTTTGCGCTGACGGGCGCCGCGCTCCTCGTCGAGATCGCCTACAAGCCGCCGCTCTGGGTTCACGCCGCGCTCTGGCTGCCGCTGGGACTCGCGCTGCCGCTCCTTCTGCTGCGGCCGTTCAAGGCGACGCTCGTCGCGCTGCAATATCGATACAGGGCCGCGGAGGGACGGCGCGCCGATGGCGATGTCTGAGAAAAGCCCGATCTCCCACCGCTTGCTGTCGGTGCCGCTGGTGATGACGCTGATCGGCCTCGTCGTGCTGTTGGCGCTCGGCAAATGGCAGCTCGACCGGCGCGAATGGAAGCTCGGCATCCTGAGCCGGATCGATGCCCGCGTACATGACGAGCCGATCTCGCTGACGACGGCCAAGCAGCACTGGGCCAAGGACCGGGACATCGACTATTACCGCGTGGTGCTGGTCGGCCGCTTCCTGCACGATTATGAGCGCCATCTCTATACGGTGCTCGACGGTCAGGCCGGCTGGCAGATCCTGACGCCGTTGCAGACCGGCAATGGCGAAATCGTGCTGGTCGATCGCGGTTTCGTGCCAGAATGGCTGAAGGAGCCGAAGGACCGCAAGCGCGGCCAGATCGAGGAGACGGTCGAACTGGTCGGCCTCGCCCGCGGCTCGGAGACACCGGGCTGGTTTACGCCGGATAATGCGCCCGCCGCCAATCGCTGGTTCTGGCGCGACATCCCGGCGATGATCGCGACGCTGCCGCCGGACCTGGCCGCGAAGGCGCAGCCCTTCGTCGTCGAGGCGGAAGCGGCCCCCGTTCCCGGCAACTGGCCGCGCGGGGGCGTCACCCGGCTGGAGATTCCCAACCGGCATCTGGAATATGCGCTGACCTGGTTCGGTCTGGCGGCCACATTGCTGGTTGTTTTCATAATTTACACGCGCAAACGCCGGATTGCGCCCGGCCCTGATGCGGGTCACGCGGAGATTGCGGAGCGGGAATCCAGCGTATAGTCTCCCGCCACAGTTTCCCAATTCCTCAAAGGACTTTCGCTTGAACTACATCAGCACGCGCGGCCAGGCGCAAACCCTCGATTTCGAGGCCGTGCTCATGGCGGGGCTGGCCCGCGACGGGGGCCTCTACGTTCCCAATAGCTGGCCGAGCGTCACTCCGCCCCAAATCGCCGGGCTGGCCGGTCTGAGCTACCCGCGAGCCGCCGCCGGCCTCATGCAGCCGCTCGTCGCGGACGCGATCCCGGCTGACGAATTCGCGGCGCTGGTGACGGCGGCCTATCGCGATTTCGCCCATGCCGCGACCGTACCGCTGGTGCAGCTTGGCGACAACTTGTGGCTGCAGGAGCTCTTTCACGGCCCGACGCTCGCCTTCAAGGATCTGGCCATGCAGCTCCTCGGGCGGCTGATGGACCGCTCGCTGAAGCGTTCCGGCCAGCGCGTCACCATCCTCGCCGCGACGTCCGGCGACACCGGCGCCGCCGCCGTCGAAGCCTTCAAGAACCGCGACGCCATCGACCTGTTCGTGCTGTTCCCCGACGGCCGCGTCAGCGACGCCCAGCGCCGCCAGATGACCACGTCAGGCGCGCCCAACGTTCACCCGGTCGCCGTCAAGGGCACGTTCGACGACTGCCAGGGCATCGTGAAGGCGCTGTTCGGCGATCTGGCCTTCCGCGACGCGGTGCAGCTTTCGGCGGTGAACTCGATCAACTGGGCCCGCATCATGGCCCAGACCGTCTATTATTTCACCGCCGCCGCCGCGCTCGGCAGCCCGCATCGCTCCATGCGCTTCTGCGTGCCGACCGGCAATTTCGGCGACATCTTCGCCGGTTACGCCGCCCGCGCCATGGGCCTGCCCGTCGCCCGCCTCGTCATCGCCACCAACAGCAACGACATTCTCGCCCGCACGCTTGCGACCGGCCGCTACGAGCCGCGCGGCGTGGTGGCGACCGCCAGCCCCAGCATGGACATCCAGGTCTCCAGCAATTTCGAGCGGCTGATCTTCGAGGCAAGCGGCCGCGACCCCGAGCGCGTGCGCGCCCTGATGGCCGAATTCGCCGAGACCGGCGCCTTCGCCCTCGCTGCCGGCGAACTGGCGCATATGCGCGCCATCTTCTCCGCCCACCGCGCCGACGAGGCCGAGACCGCGCAGACCATGCGCCGCGTCCATGCCGAGACCGGCTATCTCGCCGACCCGCACACCGCCGTCGCGCTCGCCGCGGCCGCGAAGGAGCCCCAGGACGCCTCCGCGCCGATGATCGTGCTGTCGACCGCCCATCCGGCCAAATTTCCCGAAGCGGTCGAGCGTGCGACCGGCCGCATTCCCGCAATCCCGGAGCGCCTGCAAAGAGCGCTGTCCGGCCGCGAAGATTTCATCACCGCCGATGCCAAGACCGATGCGGTCGGCCGGCTCATCCGCGAGCGCGCCCGCACGCCCTTGAAAGGGGCCTGACCATGACGATCGAAATGACCACGCTGGCCAATGGCCTGCGCGTCGTAACCTGCAACATGCCGCATCTGGAGACCGCCTCGCTCGGCGTCTGGGTGAACACCGGCGCCCGCTCCGAACTGGCGCGCGAGCACGGCCTTGCCCATCTCCTGGAACACATGGCCTTCAAGGGGACGCCCACCCGCAGCGCCCTGCAGATCGCCGAGGAAATCGAGGCGGTCGGCGGCGCAGTCAACGCCATGACCAGCTTCGAGACCACCGATTATTTCGCCCGCGTGCTGCGCGAGCACGTGCCGCTCGCCCTCGAGATTCTCGGTGACATCCTGCAGAATCCCCTCTTTGCCGAAGAGGACATGGAGCGCGAAAAGGAGGTCATTCTGCAGGAAATCGCCTCCGTCCAGGATGCGCCCGACGATCTCGTCTTCGAACTGGCGCAGGAAGCCGCATATCCGAACCAGCCGCTCGGCCGCACCATCCTCGGCACGCCCGGCAGCGTCCGCGCCTTGACGCGCGAGGATCTGGCCGCCTATCGGCATTCCGCCTATGCCGCGCCGCGCATGGTGCTGGGCGCGGCCGGCGCCGTCGACCATGACGCCATCGCCGCCCAGGCCGAGGCGCTGTTCGCCTCCTTCCCGGCAACCGAGGGCCGCCCCTATGAGCCCGCCCGCTTCGGCGGCGGCCATCGCAGCCTGACGCGGCGCTTCGAGCAGAGCCATATCGTCATCGCCTTCGAGGCGCCCTCGTTCCGCGACGACGCCTATTTCACCTCGCTCGTTTATTCCGTGCTGCTCGGCGGCGGCATGTCCTCGCGGCTGTTTCAGGAAGCGCGCGAACGGCGCGGTTTATGTTACGATATTCACGCTTTCGGCTGGGGGTTCTCCGATAGCGGCCTGTTCGGCGTGCATGCGGCGACGGGCAATACCCAGATTGAAGAGCTGGTCGAGGTCATCATGAAGGAGTTGCGCGCCGTCGCGCTCGAAGGACCGAACGCCCCCGAATTGCAGCGGGCGAAAGCCCAGCTCAAGGCCTCCCTGCTGATGAGCCTGGAAAGCTCCGAAGCCCGCGCCGGGCAGATTGCCCGCGACACCCTGGTTTTCGGCCGCCAATTGACCACCGCCGAGCTGATCGAGCGCATCGACAGCGTCAGCGCCGGCGATGTCGGAGCGCTCGCCGCCAGCTTCGCCACCATGAAACAGCCCGTCACGGCGAGCGTCGGTCCCGCCGGCGTCTCCGAGCGCCTGCGCGGCTCGGTCGAGGACAGTTCCGCCCGTGAAACCATACATTAGTTATTTCTGGGAAACCTGCTCGCGCTCAGTTCGGTTTTCCGTCCGGATATGTGACAAGACATAAATTGAGCCTAAGGAGTTTTGCGCATGGCGTTCTTGCGCTCGGTTCCGTTAAGTGAGAGCGGCCCACTGGTCAGGGGTGACCGTGTATGGCTGCGCGTGCCGCAAATGTCGGACTACGCGGAATGGGCGCAGCTTCGCGGCATGAGCCAGGAATTCCTCCGGCCCTGGGAGCCGGAATGGTCCTATGACGAGCTGACGCGCTCCGCTTACCGGCGGCGCCTCCGCCATTACCAGCGCGATATGCGCGATGGGGTGGGCTATGCCTTTTTTCTGTTGAGAAACGGTGATAACAAACTGCTCGGCGGGGCGACGCTCACCAACGCCCGCAGGGGCGTGAGCCAGTCGATTTCGATTGGATATTGGGTCGGCGCACCCTATAGCAGGCAAGGGTATATGACGGCTGCGCTCCGCATTCTCGTACCGTTCGTGTTCGACACCCTTGGCTTCCATCGTCTCGAGGCCGCTTGTCTGCCGACGAACGAGGCGTCGCGAAGGCTTTTGGAAAGTTGCGGCTTTCTGCATGAGGGGCTCGCTCGTAAATACCTCAAGATCAACGGGCTATGGCAAGATCACCTGCTCTACGCGGCCATAGACGACAATTTGCGTTCGTGAATGCCGGGAGCGCCTGGGGCGAAGGGACCGTTGGGATGTCTGTCACCAAGGGGATGAGGGCCGTCATCGGGCTGGCGCGTGCCGTGGCGCGCCTGCGGGCCGGAGCGCTTCCGCTCGCCCTGCTTTTGCTCGGCGGCTTGTGGCTCGGCCTTGCCGTGCCGGCCCAGGCGCTCGAAGCCATCGTCATCGGCCCGGACCAGGAGCGCATCGACATCACGCTGCTCGGCGAGCTCTATGAAGGCCGCGGCGACCGCCTGAGCCTGGAGACCGCCGCCGGCCAGGACGGCGTCGCCGGCCGCATGTCGGTTTCCGCCAAGACCGAGGGCACCAATCCGAACTGGGCGATCTTTGCCCTCAACAATCCGACCGACCAGGCCGTCACGCTCTGGCTGATGGCCCAGCGCTACGACATGGTCGGCTCGCATGTGATCTGGCCGGACCTCGACGCGCCCCGCATCGAGAACGTCACCGTCTCGCTCGGCTTCAAGCCGGAGGGCGTCGAGAACGACTATGCGGACGTCTACAAGCTGGTGCTCGAGCCGGGCTCGACCGTCACCTATATCGTCGAGCTGAGCGGCGCCGGCTTCCCGCGCCTCTACCTCGCCAACCCGTCGATCTTCGGCAAGAAGAGCCTCGACCTGACGCTGTTCAACGGCATTCTGCTCGGCATCGCCGGCGTGCTGGCGATCTACCTGACCGCGATTTTCGGCGCCAACCACAACACCATCTTCCCGGCCGCCGCGCTGGTCGCCTGGAGCGTCGTCGCCTATCTCTGCGTCGATTTCGGCTTCTGGCATAAGCTGTTCCAGCTCAGCGCCACCGATAACGCCGTCTACCGAGCGGCGACAGAGGCCGCCATCGCCGCCAGCGTGGTGATGTTCATCTACATCTTCCTGCAGCTCAGGCGCTGGCACACCTCGCTCGCCGTGGTCTTCGGCGTCTGGGTCGCCGCGCAGCTTTTCCTGATCGGCTTCGCCCTGATCGACGCCCGGCTCGCCTCCGGCCTTGCCCGCATCTCCTACGTGCCGATCGCGGTGATGGGCTCGCTCTTGATGACGGTGCTTGCCTTGCGAGGCCAGGAGCGCGCGCTGTCGCTTTTGCCGACCTGGATGCTGTTCCTGGTCTGGCTGTTCGGCGCGGCGGTCACCATCCTCGGCCAGCTCTCCGGCGACGTGATCGTGCCCGCGCTCGACGCCGGCCTCGTGCTGATCGTCGCGCTCTTGAGCTTCACCGTCACGCAATACGCCTTCCACACCGGCGAGCATGTCTATGGCGACGAATCCGGCGAGTTTCAGATGCGCGTCGTGGCGCTGGAAGCCTCCGGCGCCTCGGTCTGGGAATGGAACGTGCGGCGCGACGACATTTTCGTCGGCCCCGATGTCGATGCCGCGCTCGGCCATCCGCCGGGCACGCTGCGCGGCAATGCCGAGGACTGGCTGCAGCATCTGCACGCCTCCGACCGCGAGCGGATGCGGCTGATCCTGGCCGGCATCCGCGAGAAGCAGGGCGGCGAGATCACCACCGAATTCCGCCTGCGCCGCGCCGATGGCAGCTATCTGCATTACGAGCTGCGCGCCCAGGCCGTCACCACCCGCCAGACGCGCGCGCTGCGCTGCGCCGGCCTCCTGCGCGACGTCACCGCCCAGAAGCGGGCGCAGGAACGGCTGCTGCATAACGCCATCCACGACAGCCTGACCGGCCTGCCGAACCGCGAGCTGTTCCTCGACCGCACCCATTGCGCCATCGCCCGCGCGCATGAGGACGGCTCCAAGCCGACCGTGCTCTATATCGACATCGACACCTTCCAGACCATCAGCCGCACCACCGATTTCGCCGTCTCCGACTCGATGCTGCTGACCATCTCGCGCCGGCTGTCGCGGCATCTGGGGCCCCAGGATACGCTCGCCCGCATCGGCTCCGAGCAATTCGCCGTGCTGCTTTCCGCCGAGACCGAGCCGCGCCATATCGCCATGCTGGCCGAGCGCGTGCGCCGTTCCTTGCGCGCGCCGATGAAGATCGCCGGCCGCGACGTGGTGCTGACCGGCAGCATCGGCATCTCCGTCTATGACGGCCAGCAGGCGACGCCCGCCGACCTCGTCCGCGAGGCGGAAACCGCGATGTACCGCGCAAAACGCTCCGGCGCCGACCGCATCGAGCTGTACAAGCCGGAAATGCGCGGCGAGCGCGGCGAGCGCGAGACCATCGAGAACGACCTCAAGCAGGCCATCGAGAAGCGCCAGATCCGCGTGCTGTATCAGCCGATCATGCGGCTCGGCGACGAGCAGCTTGCCGGCTTTGCCGCGCAGGTCCGCTGGCAGCATCCAAAACTCGGCTCGCTCAGCACCTCCGAATTCCTCCCCGTCGCCGAAGAGACCGGCCAGATTTCCGAACTCAGCTCCTATGTGATGGAGCGCGCCGTCCGGCAGGTCGCGCGCTGGCACCGCACTTTGCCGCGCAATGACGATCCGCTCTTCGTCAGCGTCAACGTGTCGAGCCGCCACCTGTTCAAGCAGGAGCTGGTGCAGGATCTGCGCCTGATCATCGGCCGCGAGAGCGTGCCTAAGGGCTGCCTGAGGCTCGAAGTCACCGAGTCGCTCATCATGGAGAACCCCGAACAGGCCATCGAGATTCTCGACTGGCTGAAGGGGCTGGGCGCGGGGCTCGCGCTCGACGAATTCGGCGCGGGCTATTCCTCGCTCTCCTATCTGCACCGCCTCGCGGTCGACACCATCAAGATCGACCGCTCGCTGATCAGCCATGGCAGTGACAACAAATCCGGCGCCGTCGTGCTGCGCGCGGCCCTCGCCATGGCGCGCGAGCTCGGCAAGGATGTCGTCGCCGTCGGCATGGAGCGCGAGGAGGACGTCGCCTATGTCCGCGCGCTCGGCTGCGATTACGCGCAAGGCTTCTATTTCGGCGAGCCGATGACCGAGCGCGAGGTGATGAACCTGTTGAATGCGCTCGCCAAGTCGAACAAGCGCGACGCCAAGCGCGAGCTGAAGAAGCGGAAGCCCGAGGACGAGACCCTGGCGCTGGAGGCGCCCGTCGAGCGCGAGGTGCCGCAATTGCCGAGGCCGGCTCCGGAGCCCGCGCCGGCTCCCGCCGCCAGCAAGGGCACTTACGGTCTGCCGGTGCCGGTCGCTCCGCCGCAACCGCGGCCGGCCCCGCGCGCCAAGAAGCGCTCCGGCCTTTTCGCCTCGCTGAGGAAAAAGGTGGGCGCCGCCGCGCAGGCTCCGTCCAAGGCCGGCGCCGCCATCGGCAGCACGCTGAAGGCGCTCAGCCCGCTGCGCTCCTCCGCCCCGGCCCCCGCCAAGCCGAAGCAGAAGCCCGCTTCCGGGCCTGCCGGCGCCCCGAAGCCCGCCGCGGGCCCCAGCGGCGGCCAGAAGCCGGTCCCGGCCAACGCCGCGCGCGAGGCGCAATCCCTGCGCGGCCGTCTCTCGGAAATGGATCCGCTGCTCTCCTCGAGCGACCGCAAGCCGCCGTCGCCGCCGTCGCCGCCGCAGCAACAGCAGCAACAACAGCAGCCGCCCTATCCGCCGCAGATGCGCCCGGCGTCCGGGGGCGTCGGCGCAGATTTCCCGAGCGACTACCGCCAATCCACCGACCCTGTCCGCGAGCGCCGCAGACGGAGCTAGGCGCGACGCGGGGGATCGGTGGGGTTCGCGCGGGAATCTTTTGGTTTGAGGCGACACGCCGCTCCGTGCCGCAGCCCAACCCTCTCCCAAGGGAGAGGGAGTCCGGCTGCGGATCGTGGAGGGCTCTTAGACGCGTGAAGTTCAACCGAACGCGGCCGCGATTCGCATCCCGGCGACCCGTTGCGGATTATCCGATAGGCATTACCCCCTCACCCGGCGCTGGCGCGCCGACCTCTCCCCATGGAGACCTTTGCGTATAGAAGGTCCTCTCCCCGTCGTCCCGGACGGCCGTCAGGCCGAGCCGGGACCCAATCATATTTCCGCTATTGCTGCGGCNCCCAATCATATTCAGCTATTGCTGCGGCAAGTGGAGAGGCGAGTGGGCCCCGGCTCTAACGGCCGGGGCGAAGGAATCGAAGTTTTGCAAAGGTCTTCATGGGGAGAGGGTTAGGGTGAGGGGTAATCCCTATCGTTAAGGCAGGGCCTCGCCTCATCGATAGGCATTACCCCCTCACCCGGCGCGCGCCGCCCTCTCCCCATGGGAGAGGGCAAGCCTGCGCCCTTTCGGAGGCTGCGAAAGATCGCGACCTGCTGGCCGGGTCTCTCATACGAACCCGGCCTAGATCCGGTGTTCCGCCCGGATCATCTCGGCGGCCCGTTCGCCGATGACGACGCAAGGGGCCATGGTGTTGCCGCTGGTGACGTCGGGCATGATCGAGGCGTCGGCGATGCGCAGCCGATCGATGCCGTAGACCTTCAGCCGGTGGTCGACCACCGACATCGCATCCCGCCCCATCTTGGCGGTGCAGCTTTGATGCCAATAGGTGACCGCCGCATTGCGGGCGTAAGCCTCCATGTCCGCCGCGCCCAGCTTGCCGGGAAGAGCCTCGCGCTTGACCAGCCCGGCGAAGGCGGCGTCGTTGCCGAGGTCGCGGCAAAGCTCGATATTGGCGAAGGCGAGCCTCAGATCATCCGGGTGCGAGAGCGTGTTGGCCTCGATCCGGATCGGATCATCGACATCGCCCCCGGTCAGGTGCAGCGAGCCCCGGCTCTTGGGATGGGCCAATCCGGCGAACATGGTCCAGCCATGCGCGGGCACGCCGAGCGATGCGGTCTCGGCGCTGGGCACGGGGAATTCGACTTGGCAGTGGAACATGTCGGGCAGGTCGAGACTGGCGTCGCTCTTCCAATAGAGCGAGGCCTCGGAGCCGCCATGGCCGACCGGCTGCGGCTCGGTATATTCGAAGATGCAGCCGAACGAGACATGGTCCTGGTGGTTGCGGCCGACGCCCGGCAGATGCTGGATCAGCTCGATGCCATGCGGCTGAAGCTCGTCCTGCGGCCCGATGCCGGACTGCATCAGCAGCTTGGGCGTGTTGATCGCCCCGAGCGAGAGCACCACCTCCGACCCGGCCATGTAGCGGAAGCGCTCCATGCCCCTGACGACGTCGACGCCGATGACCGAGCGTCCCGAAAACAACAGCTTGCTCACCACGGCATGGGTGAGGACGGTGAGATTGGGCTGCCCGAGGCGCGGCTGCACATAGGAGCGGAATATCGAGGATCGCCGCCCGTCCCGGATGATGAGATCGGAGATCGCGGCGCCTCCGCGCCCTTCCATCATCGCGCCATTGGGCGACTCGAAGGCGGGCAGGCCTAGCGAGCGGGCGGCCTCGACCATGGCGAGGGCGATGGGCTGCGGATCGGCGGCGGATTGCACGTGAACGGGTCCGCCCACGCCCCGGCGCAGCGGATCGCTTTCGCCCCGCCAATCCTCGATGCGGCGATAGATCCCGAGCACCGACTCATAGCCCCAGGCGGGATCACCGGATTCGGCGGCGAAATGCTCCCAATCGTTCTGATGCCCGCGCGCCCAGACCATCACATTGATGCTCGAGCCGCCGCCGAGCACCTTGCCCATGTTGAGCGGGATGGCCCGGCCGTTCAGATGCGGATTGGGCTCGGCGGCAAAGCCCCAGTCGCGCTCGGAGCCGAGATTGAGCGGCCATTGGCCGGGATTCATCACTTCCGGCACGTCGTCGCTGCCGCCCGCCTCGATCAGCAGGACGCTCACCTCGGGGTTCTCGGCCAGCCGCGCCGCGACGACCGACCCGCCGGGGCCGGCCCCGCAAACGATGAAATCAAAATGGCCGTCGGCCTTCGCTCCGCCGATGCGGGCCGGGCCGGCAATGGATCCCGTGACGATATTCAAAACCATCTGGCACACCTTCGATTGAAATTATCAACGCCAAGCTCGGTATCATATTTAGCAATTTTATCAAATCTATCAAATTTCTTGCGTTGCGGCAAAATGCGCCTAAATTGGTTGCAAGGCGAACGGCGCGCACTGGATCGCGGCGGGCCGGGTGTATAGATGAAGGGCTGCGGCCAGTCCCCGCGGCGTGGAAAAAGGCGAGACAAGTTTGGATTCGGAGCGGATGACGGACAGGGAGCGGGAGGTTTTGACCACCTCGCAGGCGGCGAAGCTGCTCGGCATTTCGGTGCGCACCGCCCAATTGCTGGTCGAAGGTGGAACGCTGCGCTCGTGGAAGACCCCCGGCGGACACCGCCGCATCGACCGGGCCGATGTGCTGGCGCTGATGGATCAGCCCGCGCCCGCCGAGGCTTCTGCATCGGCCCTCGTGCTCGTCCTCGCCTCGCCGGAACGGCTTTCCTCCTACGATGCGCTCTCGGCCGTCGGCGGATACAGCCTCGAGACGCATAGCGAGCTGTATTCGGCCTCCGTCGCCATCGGATCGGGCCTTCCGGCCGCCGTCATCATCGATCTGCGCGACGAGGGCGCGGAGCGCTTGGCTTTTGGCAGTCATTTGGCGGCCAATCCGGCGCTGGGGCATACGCGCGTAATTTTGGTCGGCGGCCCGGATGCGGCGGCGCGGGGGCTGACGCGCGTGCCGTCGCCGGAGGCGCTGCCCGCGCTCTTGCGCGGCATGCAGAAGCAGGACGCCGCCGCCTGGACCGGAGAACCGCCGCCCTATCCGCTGGCGGCGAATGAGGGCCAGCGGCTTGCGGCGCTGGAGCGCTCGGGCCTCGTCGATACGGCGCCGGAGAAAGCCTTCGACCGGCTCACCTGGCTCGCCGGCCACGTGCTGGAGGCGCCGGTCGCGCTGATGACGCTGCTGACGCCCACCCGCCAATGGTTCAAGTCGCGCCAGGGGCTGGAGCTGACGGAGACGCCGCGAAGCTGGGCCTTCTGCAACCGGACCATCCTGCAGCGCGACATGTATGCGGTCGAGGATTTGGCGCGCGACCGGGAATTCGCGGACAATCCGGCGGTGGCCGGCGGGCCGAATTTCCGCTTCTATGCCGGCGCGCCGGTCGTCGACCCGGACGGCTTCGCGCTCGGCTCGATCTGCGTCCTCGACTACGCGCCGCGCCGGCTCGACGATGAGCGCGCGCAGACCCTGCTGGCGCTGGCGGCGCTCGCCTCCGACGAAGTCCGCCTGCGCGCCACCGACCGCCAATTGCGCTGGGCGCTCAAGGCGCTCAACCGGCAGCCGCGGCATTGAGTGCCGGTCCGGAAGCGCGCCGCTTCTTCCCGTCTCCCAGTGGGAGCGGGTGGCGCGCTGAAAGCGTGCCGGGTGAGGAGTTGCAAACTATCGGATAGGCATTCCCCCCTTCACCCTAACCGTCTGCCCATGGGAGAGGGAACGGCTGCGAATCGGGGCGGATGGCGTCGTTTGAGCACGCACCGCTCCCGGCTCAGACCCGCCGCACCGGCTGGCTGTATTTGTCGACCTTGGTCTTCCCGAAAAGCTGCTCGCGCTCGAGGAACGCCCGCTCGGCCGTATAGAAATCGCGCAGGAACATCGCCTCGCTCTCCAGCGGCACCGGCTCGCGCCAGCCGATCTTACGGCGGATCTTCTCGCCGACCTGGCGCAGCATGTCGGCGGAATAGGCCTCGGTCTGGGCGCCGCGCAAGATCTCCTCCAGCACCTGCAATTCATAGGCGCCATAGGCGGTCAGATGCTTGTCGGTGAAGCTGAACAGGGCGTCGCGCTGGGCAAGGTCCGACAAGAGCGCGCGGCGCGGCAGGGCGATCACCATCGTTCCGGCGATCAGGTCGCCGCCGCGCATGCGGTCGCGGTTGAGGAAGGGGATGGCGCCGATAGCGAGGATCCAGGCGAAGGACAGCCATTGCGCGACATTGCCCGTCTCGACGCCGCCGATCGAGAGCAGCACGATCAGCGGCATGAAGATCTCGAATTCGCGGGTCAGGTTGCGGGCGATCACGGCGGAGGGCAAGAGCGGGCCGCCGCGCCGGTCGATGACGCGCAGGCCGGTGATGCGCTTGCCGGGCGTCGAGCCGCGCCAGGCCAGCTCGAAATGCAGGAAATAGGTGTTCCGCACCAGGAAGGCGACGAACATCATCACGCCGGTCAGGATGGCGCCGCCGAAATCCAGCAGCACCAGATAGGAGAGCGGCAGATAGAGCAGCAGGATCGCCGCGTTCAGCAGGATGAAATCGATGGTGAAGGCGACGGCGCGCTCGCCGAAATCGGCCAGCTCGACCGACAGCGGCACGCCTTCCGGGCTGATGATCTCGCGGTGATTGCGGCCGGCGGCGGGCAGGATGTCGGTGGGTTGAGCGGGAGACGCCATCAGCCGCGCCTCCGTCCTGCGCGCAGGAAATAGCCCAGCCACAGGCCGCCGATGCCCCAGCCGATGGCGTAGCGCAATTCGGTGCTCTGCACGAACTGGCGGAAGCCGCCTTCCAGGATCGCGGCGATGAAGAACAGCAGCACCGCGCCGATGACGATCTGGGCGGCGACGCGGCCGTGCACGGCAAGGCTCTGCAGCCGCGAAAAGCGGTCGGGGAACAGCATCTTGTCGGCGATGACCAGGCCGCCCGCGCCGCAGAGCAGGATGGCGGTGAACTCGGTGACGCCGTGGATGGAGAGCCAGCCGATGATCTCGTAGGTCAGGCCGCGATTGTAATGCAGCGCGACGAAGGCGCCGAGGATCAGGCCGTTATAGACCATCAGCAGCACGGTCGGGATACCCGCCGCGAGGCCCAGGCTGAAGGACAGGATGCCGACCATCGTATTGTGCTGGAACAGCGTGTTGGCGAAGATGGCGAAGGCGTGCGCCGCTCCCTGCCAGGGCGCGAAGATCTCCTTGGTCAGCAGGTCCTCGCGCGTGCTTTCCGGCCCGCGATCCGCCGCCAGACCCGCGGGGACCAGGGCGGAAAACCAATCCTCGTCGCCGACCGTCAGGATGAACCCGGCGGCGACGCCCGCGATCATGGCGAGGGTGACGATCAGCAGATGCGGGCCGGCCGAGCGCACGGCGCGCGGGAAGTCGCGGGCGAAGAAGCGCTTCAGCCCGTCGAGCAGCGAACTGCGCGGGCCGTAGACGACGAGGAAGGCGCGCAGGGATAGATTTTCAAGATAGGCCAGCATGTTGCGGTCGAGCGCGATCGAGCGGGCGACCGACAGCGACGACACCGCCGAGCGGTAGAGCACCGGCAGGCGTTGCACATCGACCGCGCTCAGCGAGCGGATGCCGCGCCGCTCCGCCCGGTCGATCAGCACTTCCAGCGCGCGCCAATCCTCCTCGCGCTTCTTGCGGAACTCGCTCGAGCGCAGCACGACCTGCGGGCGCGGCGGCTCGGCGCTAATCCGCGTCTCGTCCGGTTCGCTGCGGGCGGTGCCGTCCATCAGATCAGACCCCGCTGCTTGATCTGCAGATAGCGGTTGATGAGGCCGACCGGCAGCGCATGGCTCGGCACGTCGAGACATTGCACGCCGATGCGGGCCAGCCGTTCCAGCACGATGGTGCGGTCATTGAGAAAATCCTGCGCGATGACGGCCTTTGCCACATCTTCGAAGCGGCTCGGCGCTTTGTCGACGGTTTCCTGCAAATAGCTGTCGCGCAGGGTGACGAAGACGGTGACATGCCGGTTGGCGACGCGCTGCATGCTCTCGATCAGCAGTTCCGCCGTGGTGGTGTCGACAAAATCGGTGAAGATGATGACCAGCGCCCGCCGCTTCAGCCGGGCGTTCAGCTCGGCCAGCGCCAGAGTGAAATTGGTTTCCTGGGTGTGGTAGTCGAGCTGGGCGGTGGCGCGCTGGATGCGGGAGAAGCTGCGCGTGCCGCGCACCGGCTGCGAATAATGGCGGATGCCGGAATCGAAGCCGTAAATGCCGACGAGATCGCCGCTCCTGAGCGACAGCCAGGCGAGCCGAAGCGCGGCGTTGATGGCGTGGTCGAGGCGCGGGATGCCGTTCAGCGGCTCGAGCATCAGATGGCCGGTGTCGAAGGCCAGCACGACGGGATGGTTGCGCTCGGTGCGGAATTCCTTGCAGACGAGCTTCCGGTGCCGCGCGGAATGTTTCCAGTCGATGAAGCGGATGTCGAGGCCGGGGCGGTATTCGCGCAGCGCCTCGAATTCGGTGCCCTCGCCTTTCTGCTGCACCTTTTCGCCGAAGATGGCGTCATGGGCGATGAATTGCAGCTCGGCTTTTTGCACGCCGCGAATGTTCGGAACGACGTCGATGCTGCGGCCGATCTCGACGGTGGTCGAAAGCTGCGCGAGGCCGAGCGGTCCGCGCCAGCGCAGCCACAGCCGCTCCACATTGACGATGCCGCGCCGCCTGGGAATGACGGGCAGCTCGATGACGCCGCCGCTTTTCGACGCGACATCGAGCGGCAGAATGCGGGCGAGCTGCACATCGCCGGTCTGCTCCAGCAGCAGCTCGAACCGGGCCGGCCATTGATAGCCGGATGGCGCGACGGTCGCGGCGACGGCTCCCGCTTCGCCGATGAAAATCTTCTCCGGCGTGACGATGCCGACATTTAGCGCGCGCGTCGGATAGGCCAGCGCCGCGTCGGCCAGCACCGCCAGCAGCGCCAGCGCGCCGACATAGAGGCCGAGCTGCCAGAGCGCCGGATCGGTGGCGATGGCGATCAGCGCCACGGGAATGCCGCAGGCGAAAAGGAGGACAGCGCGGCGCGTCGGCCGGATCATCTGGGCGCCGGGATCTGTTCGAGAATGTCGCGCAGCACCTTGTCGGCTGTCAGCCCCTCGATCTCGCCGCCGGGCGACATCACCACGCGGTGGCGCAGCACCGGGACCGCGAGCGTCTTAATGTCGTCCGGGATGACGAAATCGCGGCCCTGCAAGGCGGCGTAGGCGCGGACGGCGGAGGCCAGCATATTGGCCGCGCGGGTCGAGGCGCCGACTTCCAGCGAGGAATGCTCGCGCGTCGCGCGGATCACATCGACGATATAGCCGATGAGCGCGTCGGTCAGGCGGATGGTCTCGACCGAGGCGCGCGCGTCGGCGAGGATGCGGCCGTCGGCGATCTGGCGCAGGCCGAAATCGGCGAGGCGCGGCATGGCCGAGCGGTGGCCGTGGCGGCGCACCACATCCTGCTCCTCCTCGCGGCCGAGATAGCCGATGACGATCTTGAACAGGAAGCGGTCAAGCTGCGCCTCGGGCAGCGGATAGGTGCCCTGCTGCTCGATCGGGTTTTGCGTCGCCACCACCATGAAATCATCGCCGAGCGCATGGTCCTTGCCGTCGATGGTGACGGCGCGCTCGTTCATGGCCTGGAGCAGCGCGGCCTGCGTCTTGGGCGGGGCGCGGTTGATCTCGTCGGCCAGCAGCACCTGGGTGAAGATCGGGCCCTTGGTCAGGATGAAGGCGTTGGTCTGGAAGTTGAACAGATTGGTGCCGAGCACGTCTCCGGGCATCAGGTCGGGCGTGAACTGGATGCGGCCGAAATGCAGGGCAAGACTCGCCGCAAAGGATTGCGCCAGAAGCGTTTTCGCCGTGCCGGGGACGCCTTCGAGCAGGACATGGCCGCCGACCAGCAGGCTGGTCAGCATCAGGTCCATCACCTCGTCCTGGCCGACGACCGCCTTCCGGACTTCACCGCGAACCCCCTCGGTCACGGCGCGGATGTCTTGAAGGTCCATCCAAAATCTCCTGCTTCCATCGGTAAATATCCTGGGCCACGTCGACGAATGGCGACAGGTCGCCCGCCCCCCGGGCCTCGATCAGTTCGTCGGCGCGGCGGAAGATCGCCGTGCTGTCGCGGCCGACATTGCGCGCCTCGGCGGTGCGCCGCAACCAGGCGATCATCTCCGATTGCGGCAATCCCTTCGGCGCGTGCAACTGGCGCGCGGCGTCGCGGATGGTGACCTCGACATAGCGGCGCACCATCAGCTTTTCATGGCCGCCGAATTCCATCAGCCGCGCCACATTGTCGACCAGCCCTTGCTTGCCCGCGACCAGCGGAGCCGGCGGGGCTTCCGGCGGACCGAAGCGGCCCATGGTCGCCCAGAGCAGCAGCCCCGCGCCGAGGCCGGCGAGAATGGTCACAACGACATAAGGGAATTCGAAAAGCAGCTTCGCCGCCGCCGCCGGCCGCGAGACGAAGCCATGTACGGTCTCGTCGAAGACGATGGGGCCCGCGCCGCCGCGCAGCGCCTTCATCATCTCGACGCCGAACAGCGCGCCCTTGCCCTCGGCGCCGAAGCTCTGGTTGTTGAGCACATCGGGGTCGGACAGCACCCAGATGCGGCGCCCGCCGTCGCGGATCTCGCCGAGCAGAATGCCCTCCTTGGCGGCGACCAGCGGGGTCAGCTTGTCGGACTTCATCAGATGCACGCCCGCGCTGATGCCGGGCGCCGGGCCGATGGTGTTGGTGGTCCAGCCCTCCACCTTCTCGACGCGGGCGACGTTCGGCGCGGCCAGCGCGAGGGCCAGGGTGCGCTCGGCTTCGAGGGCGGTACGCTCGATGACATGCTCGACCCAGCCGCCATTGGAGCGGTCGCGGATGCCGGACCATTTCGGCAGCACCAACAGGATCTTCTTGGCCTTCATCAGGGCCGGGAGGGCGGTCTCGGTGACGCCGGTGATGCGCGGCTCGGCGACGACCAAGAGGCCGTCTTCCGCCTTTTTTACCGAATTGCTGCGGCTCTTGACGGCGGACAGGCCGAGGGTGTCCAGCACGGCGGCGATACCGGCATAGCCGATGGCCGACGAGGAATAACTGCTCGGGCCGAAGCGGTCGACGCCGTGATCCTCGCGAGTCATCAGATAGAGCGACAGCACGAAAGTGCCGATGGCGGCGGCGATGAAGCCGAGCAGCAATCGCCTGGCGAAGACGGGCGGGCCGTTGGTGGGCGCCGTCATGCGCGCGCGCCTCCGCCGAGCGCGCGCATCAGCGCCTCGAAGCTGGAGCGGCAGGCGGCATAATCGGGCTGCGCCGCCGGGTAGGCGCCGAAATAGGACAGCTCGACCCGGGTGATGAGGTCGCGCAGCGAGGCGCGGCCTTCGTCGGGCAGGCGGGCGCTGCGCAGGATTTCGCGGCTGGTCAGCGAATCGGCGAAGGGCTCGCCGAGGCGAAGGCGTATTTCGGCGATGGCGGCCAGAAGCAGCGCGTGCATGGCCTCGACATGGCGGCCCTCGGCGGCTAGCTGGTCGGGCGCGAGACCGCTTTGGCGGGCGGCGTCGACCTGGCCGGAGCCGCCGGCGTTCTGCCCCTGCTGCCACTTGCGCGAGCGGCCGAGCCCGGCCAGCACCGGCAGTTCGTCGCGGAAGGCGTAGAGCACGCAGGCGAGTGCGATGGCAAGGCCCGCCCAGAGCATCCAGGTGCTGAAATTGATATAGGGCAGGTCGAGCGACCAGCCGGCGTCGCGGTCGATATTGGCGGGAAACGCCGTCTGCAAATCGAGTTCGGCGATGGCTTCGGCGGCGGCCTGCTGGATCTGCGCGGCGGTCTGGGCGCAGGCGCGCCATGCCGGAGCCAGAGCGGCCAGCGCCGCCGCGCCTGAAATCGCCAGACCCTTCAACGCCTCATCTCCGTCCCGGTCCCCCGCCGGCAAATGCGGCGGCGGCGAAAGCGCCGCCGGCTTTCAGCCTCAATCGAAGACCACGGCGATCCGCTCGATGTCGATGCCTTCCTTGGCGACGCGCAGATCGTAATAGGCGACGACGATCAGCACGCTGCTGAAAGCCTGCGCCACGGCCTGCCACACCCATTGGGCGAGCAGCACGCCAACCGGGCCGCCGACCGCCCTGCCGGCGATCGGCAAGAGGCCGCCGACGATGCCGCTGATCAGCGCGACAAGGACATAGAGCCCGAACAGCTTCCAGCGGTGGCCCTTGGTCAAGATCCGGCTCCGGCGGAGGCTGGCGATCGGCCCGATGCGCTCGACCACGCAGGCCGGCACCGCGACATACCACATCACCAGCAAGATCAGGCCGGGGATGATGAAGAGGAGCGCGCCGAGCATGATCCCCAACAAGGCGAGCAGCATCACGCCGACCAGGGGCAGGAAGCGTGCGAGGCCCCGCGAGATCGACTCGCCGAGCCGGACGGGCCTGCCGCGCATATGCTGGAAGGCGCCGTAAAGGATGATGGCGGTGGAGAGCGGTTGCAGGAAGAGGATCGCGACGAAGGAGATCAGCGCCTGCAGGCCCTGGGCATTCGGATCGGCGCTCTGGCTGAAATAGCCATAGAGCGCGATCGGCAGCCAAACGACGCCGGCGACGAGTGAGAATGTGCCGAAATGGGCGGCGAAGATGCTGAAGGATTTCGAGATCACCTTACCGATGCGGAACTCCCGCCCGGTCACTCCGCTGGCGCCTGCCGTCACGTCGACCATCGCATCCCTCCCTCTCCCTCCCGCTCACGGGCCGCCGAGTCTACGGCGAGATCGTGAATGTCTCATGAGGAATGCCGGGGCCGGGCCCAGCATATCCCAGAGATTCCGGATGTGCCTGATGGCCCGGTAACGCTGCAAGAAAAAAACTGCTCTCCCTCGGGGGAGGAAGAGCAGATTTAATCATTTCCGGTGCCGGGAGGCGAAAAGCCCGGGTTGGCGGAAAGCTCCGCCAGCCCGAGGCCGGAGGTTCTGCAGCACCGCGCGTGGCGCTGCAGAGGGGGCTGCTAGCAATTTTCGATCTAATATTCGGTCCTTATAAAGCGGACGCTTCAGTATTAATTGCTTTCGATCAAATCATCCGACCAAGCGGCCGGTCATTATGTATTACAAACGCCTCAAAAACATCGCGCTATGAAAGAAATATGCTCATAATCAACCCGCATTATATATCCCTTATTCATAATACGCTGGATAAGGGCTTTCGCTTTAAGCCGTGTTCTTGTTGTTAGGCGAGATTAACCAATTGGGCGGAGGTGTGAAGTGGCAATCTGCACAACCGAACCCATTCGAGCACGGTTGTGACATTTCGCCAACACAATCGGAGCGCGCGGTCGGGTTACTCGCCGCTCGCCTCGTGCACCATCCGCTCGAGCCGGGGGAAGTCCTTCACCGCCATCACCCGACCCCGCCGCTCGATGATGCCGAGCGCCTTCAGCCGGCTGATCTCGCGCGACACCGCCTCCCGGTGCGTGCTGATGCGCCCGGCGATTTCCGAATGAGTCGGCGCCGGGCTGATCTGATATTCGCCGCTGCCGTCATGGGTCAGCCGCGCCATGCGCAGGATTTCGCTGTGGATACGGTTCTTTACGGCGAGCGTGCTGAACTCGATGATGCGCCCGGTGAGCGACCGCAGCAGCCGGACGAGATGCCCCAGCACCGCATTCATGAAGGCCGGATCGCTTTCCATCAGATCACGGAACAGCGCCGAACCCATGCAGAGCACCACGCAGGGCGTCGCCGCCTCGACCGAGGCCGAGCGCTTCTCGCCGTCGATGGCGGAGAACTCGCCGAACAGATCGCCCGCGTCGATGCGCCGGAAGCCGACCGCCTTGCCGCTCGCCGAGAACACCATGACCCGCGCCATGCCCGACACCAGCAGGAAGACGTCGTTCATATCTTCCGAGCGCGCGATGATTTCCTTGCCCTTACCGAAGCTCATGCGCTTGGCGTGCTTTTCGATCTTGCGCAGGCTCTCGGCCGAAATCGTCGAAAGCAGCGGAATGGCGCTCAGCGGCGTCTTACCGGCGATTGTGAACTGACGGTTCATGATCTCTGCCCCCACCGAACCCTGCCGCATGTGATGTCCCCGCTTCAAAGTTAATGGAAAACTGCGCGTAGTCGGAGCCAGCCTTTCGAAGGGCCTGTCCGGACAAATACGGATTGAACGTAAAATAATCCCTGTATACAACCCATGGTTTATTCATCCTAAGTATCTCTCGCAAGAATTTCAAAATTTAAAATACATTGAGTGAGGTCGCTATGGAGCGGAGGTTGACCGCCATCGTAGCCGCGGACGTTGTGAACTACAGTATCCTTATGGGTCAAAATGAGCTGGGCACACTGTCTAAGCTCAGCATTCTACAGCAGGAAGTGATTACCCCTGCGGTTACTAAGTATAAGGGCCGGGTGATCCGTCTAATGGGGGACGGCTCGCTTTTGGCATTCAACAGCGCCTTGGACGCCATGGAATTTGCTGTGGATGTACAGCGCATCATGGCAGAACGCAAGACTGCTTCCCCGCTTGATATTCAAATCGACTTCAGAATGGGCGTTAATCTCGGTGACGTTATTCTGACGGAAAACGATTTTCATGGCGAGGGAATTAATGTTGCCGTGCGGCTAGAAGAGATTGCGCCGCCGGGTGGCATTTGCATCTCACATAGTATCCATATGCAAACGAAGAATGCACTAGGCGAAGAATTGCTGCCGATCGGAGAGCGGCAATTAAAGAACATTGCCGAGCCGGTGCTGGTCTGGCGCTGGCAGCCGCCGGGCGCCGCGGGAATCGTCCAGCGCAAGGCACAGCCGCCGGTGCATGGACGGCAGATCCTTGATCCGAAAGTCACTTCGCTGCTGATGGACCTCTACATGAAGGCCGCCAAACTATCGGTCTCGGAAGGGTTCGACGAGCTGCTTGCAAGCCCCGATACGGGTCGCGATCTGCCGTTGGAGGCGATCTACGGGCATTTCTCGCGTAAGTTGAATGAAGCGCGGGCGCTGATGTTTCCGATCTCGGTCGAATGCGGCGCCGGCGAAAGCGGGCAAACGCCGCGCTTCTGGGCGCCCTCGCAATCGATGAGCGACTTCATCGCGCATGCCTTTGACAGCGGCGATATTTTCCTCGCCGTAAACATGCTTGTGAAGATCCGCGCGGTGCTGCAATCGGATCAGTCGACCTGCGCCAAGCGAGCGGAATTGCAGCGGCTCATCCGGCATGTGCTGCATGAGAGCCGGGTGCCGCAGATCAAGAGCCGGATCAAATTCGCCTTCGTCGAGCCTTAAACTTCTCGAATTCGGCCGTGACGGGCGCGATTTCCTTGAGGATTGCCGCGCACAGGTCTAAAACCGCGTCAAACCCCCTTCAACGCACCGATGGACCCCCATGGCCGCCACGCAATATGTCTATGTCCTGCAGAAACTTTCCAAAACCTATCCGGGCGGAAAGCAGGTGCTCAAGGACATCAGCCTGTCCTTCCTGCCGGGGGCCAAGATCGGCGTCGTCGGCGTCAACGGCTCGGGCAAATCGACCTTGATGAAGATCATGGCGGGCCAGGAGACCGAATTCGTCGGCGAGGCCTGGGCGGCCGAAGGCATCAAGGTCGGCTATCTCTCGCAGGAACCTCAGCTCGACGCGACGAAGGACGTGCTCGGCAATGCGATGGAGGGCGTCGGCGAGAAGAAGGCGCTGATCGACCGCTACAACGAGCTGGCGATGAACTATTCCGACGAGACGGCCGACGAGATGGCCAAGCTCCAGGACATCATCGACGCGCAGAACCTGTGGGATCTGGACGCGCAGGTCGAGCAGGCCATGGATGCGCTGCGCTGCCCGCCGGGCGATGCCGACGTCACCAAGCTCTCCGGCGGCGAGCGGCGCCGCGTGGCGCTCTGCCGGCTACTCTTGTCGAAACCCGACATCCTGCTGCTCGACGAGCCGACCAACCATCTCGACGCCGAAACCACCGCCTGGCTGGAGCGCTTCCTGAAAAGCTAT
The DNA here is from genome assembly GCF_002198715.1 of Rhodomicrobium sp. R_RK_3. Classification (GTDB taxonomy): domain Bacteria; phylum Pseudomonadota; class Alphaproteobacteria; order Rhizobiales; family Rhodomicrobiaceae; genus R-RK-3. The sequence continues at coordinate 260,869 of NZ_MWLK01000006.1, forward strand.
GCCGGCTGCGTCATCCTCGTCACCCACGACCGCTATTTCCTCGATAACCTGACCGAATGGACGCTGGAACTCGATCGCGGCCAGGGCGTGCCCTATAAGGGCAACTACTCGGCCTGGCTGGAGCAGAAATCCAAGCGCCTCGCCCAGGAAGGCCGCGAGGAAGAGGCCCGCCAGCGCACGCTGTCCCGCGAGTTGGAATGGATCAGGGCGAGCCCGAAGGCGCGGCAGGCCAAATCCAAGGCCCGCGTCAAATCCTACGAGGAACTGGCCGAGCAGGCGGCGCGCGAGCAGACCGGCAAGGCGCAGATCACCATTCCCGCCGGCCAGCGCCTCGGCGGCGTCGTGCTGGAAGCCGACGGCGTCAACAAGGCGTTCGGCGACAAGCTGCTGATCGAGAATTTGACCTTCAAGCTGCCGCCGGGCGGCATCGTCGGCGTGATCGGTCCGAACGGCGCCGGCAAGACGACGCTGTTCCGCATGATCGTCGGCCAGGAACAGCCCGATAGCGGCTCGATCCGGCTCGGCGAGACGGTGAAGCTGGGCTATGTCGACCAGTCGCGCGACGACCTCGACCCGAAGAAGAACGTTTGGGAGGAAATCTCCGGCGGCAACGACATGATCATGCTGGGCAAGCGAGAAGTGCCGAGCCGGGCCTATTGCGGCTGGTTCAACTTCAAGGGTGCCGACCAGCAGAAGAAGGTCGGCCAGCTCTCGGGCGGCGAGCGCAACCGCGTGCATCTGGCCAAGATGCTGAAGCAGGGCGGCAATCTGATGCTGCTCGACGAACCGACCAACGATCTCGACGTCGAGACGCTGTCCTCGCTGGAAGCGGCGCTGGAGGATTTCCCCGGCTGCGCCATCGTCATCAGCCATGATCGCTTCTTCCTCGACCGCATCGCCACCCACATCCTTGCCTTTGAGGGCGACAGCCATGTCGAATGGTTCGAGGGCAATTTCGAGGCCTATGAAGAGGACAAGCGCCGGAGATTGGGCGAGCACGCAACGGACCCGCACCGGGTGACGTTCCGGCGGTTCGAGCGCTAAAGGCGGCGCGCCCGAAAGGGCGCTCGCCTCGCGCATTTAAGCGGTCGAGGACACAAAATGATGCGATGTCGTGTTGCAGCCTTGACGGCGATCTGTTTGCTGTCGATCGCCATGTCGCCTGCAATGGCCGCCGACGCCTCGCTCGTCTCGATCAAGACCCCGCGCGGCGTCACCGAGAAATTCATCCTCATCAAGCCGGAAAAGCCCGTCGCCGCCGTGGTCCTCTTCGCGGGCGGCAAGGGCGTGCTGGGGCTGAAAAGCGCCTCCGCCATGAATTGGGGCTCGGGCAATTTCCTGGTGCGCACGCGAGAGACATTCGCGGCGCACGGGCTGATGGTGGCGGTGATCGACGCGCCGTCCGATCAGAGGGAGCGCATGAACGCCATCTTCCGCATGAGCAAGGCCCATGCCGAGGACATCGCCGCGGTCGCTGCCTATCTGAAGAAGGATGCCGATGTTCCGGTCTGGCTGATCGGCACCAGCATGGGCACGTTCTCGGCGGCGAACGGCGCCATCGGCGCGAGCAATATTGACGGCCTCGTGCTGACTTCGACGATCACCCGCTCCAAGCCGGATTGGAAAATCGCCGCCAGCCATCGCGACGGCGTCGCCAGCATGGCGCTGCAACAGGTCAGCGTGCCGGTGCTGATTGTCTCGCACAAGGACGACGCCTGCGCCATCACGCCGGCGGCGGACATGCCGAAATTGCAGACCCGCCTCACCAAGGCCTCCAAGATCGAGACCCGCCTGCTGGAGGGCGGGAGCCCGCCAATCTCGGAGCCCTGCGAGGCGAAATCCCAACATGGCTTTCTCGGCATCGAAGACGAGGCGGTCGGCGTCGTGGCGCAATTCATCAAATCGAATCTGAAATGAAGCGGATCTGCCTCTTCGCCGCATCGAGCATGGGCGCCCGCGCCTCCTACGCCCAAGCGGCAGCCGCTTTCGGGCAACTCGTCGCCTCCCGCGGCATCGGCCTCGTCTATGGCGGAGCCCATGTCGGTCTGATGGGCGTTGCGGCAAATGCGGCGCTTGCCGCCGGCGGCGAGGTCATCGGCATCATCCCGCAATCGCTGGTCGACCGCGAGCTGGCGCATTACGAGCTCACCGCGCTCCACATCGTGGCGTCGATGCATGAGCGCAAAGCGATGATGTCGGAACTGTCCGACGGTTTCGCCGTGCTGCCGGGCGGCATCGGCACGATGGAGGAACTGTTCGAAGTGCTCACCTGGAGCCAGCTCGGCTTTCACCAAAAGCCTTGCGGCCTGATAAATATCGACGGCTATTTCGACCGGCTACTCGGCTTTCTCGACCACGCCGTGGCCGAGCGCCTGCTGCCCCAGCTTGACCGCGACAGGCTGCTCGTCGCCGAGGACGCAAACGGGCTGCTCGAAAGGTTTCACGATTACCGGCCGCCGGCTGTCCGTGAGAAGTGGCTCGACAGCGAAGACGAGCTTTAGCCAGAAACGTTTCAGCGGCCTCGCAATTGGGTCCCCGATTGCGCGGGATGATGTCGCTGCGTCGACCGTCTCCAGCTATTCGCCGGCCGCAGCTTCCCCGGCGGCTGGCCGCGCCAGCTTGCCTTTGCGCGCCAGGTAGCGCTCGCGCAGCACGACGAAGACGCTGGAGGCGATGATGATCGTAGCGCCGATCAGGATGTTGCTCGACGGCCAGTCGTCGAAAATCGCCCAGCCGAAAAAGGTCGCCCAGACGATCTGCGTATAGCTGAACACCGAGGCGAGGGCGGCAGGCGCATATTTGAACGCCGTCGACAAAAGCAGCTGCATGAAGACGCCCGATATGCCGAGGCCGATCAGCAGCCAGATCTCGTCGCGGCCGGGCATGGTGGCGACGAAGGGCATGATCGGGGCGAGGAGAATTGCACCGATCAGCAGCAGGTAGAAGGTCAGCGTGGTCGGGTTCTCGGTGCGGCCGAGCAGCCGCAGCATGGTGCTGAGCGTCGCGTTCAGCACGGCGGCGCAGAGGCCGAAGATCATGCCGAGTAGGTTCCAGCCGCCGCCCGGCTGCGCCACGAACAGCACGCCGACGAAGCCGACGAGGATCGCGCTCCAGCGCCACAGGCCGACGCGCTCCCCGAGGAAGAAGAAACCCAGCATCGGCACGAACAGCGCGGCCGTGAACACGAGGGACGTCGCATCGGCCATCGGCAGCAGGGAGAATGCCGCGAACAGGAACAGAATGCTTGCCGTGGCCACCACCGACCGGGTGATGACGATCCCCGGCTTGCTCTGGATTCGCAGAAGCTGGCGCTGCCCAAAGAAGACGATGGCGACCAGGAACGGCGTCAGCGCCAGCAGATTGCGCCAGAAGGCGATTTCGATGACATGGTGGTGCGCGCTGAGCAGCTTTGCAAACAGGCTCATCACGCTCAGCATGAAAAAGGCGCCGACGGCGGCGGCCATGCCGATGAGCGGGGAATCCTGCGGAACAGGGACGTTCGGGGCGGCGCCGGCTGGACCAGCCTGGGACATTATGCGGTGTCGCGGTTGAGCATAGGCGCGCGAAACGGCGCGGATGCGGGCGTCAATAAAGGCGGATGGCCAAACTAGCCGCGAATGGATCATACTGCCAATAAATTAGCCATGCATATTTGGGATGGACCCTTTCACATCGCGCAAAGCTGGCCTGCGCGACGAGGAGACTTGCATTCATGCCGGCAGGGCGCACATATTAGGGGACGAAGAGGTGTGCGCATGGCCAGAATGGAACGACCGAAGGTTTTGACCCTCACCGACGCCGCTGCGGCGCGCGTGAAGCAGATCATGGCGAGCACGGATGAGCCGGTACTCGGCTTGCGCGTGGGCGTGAAAAAGGGCGGCTGCGCGGGCATGGAATATACGATGGAGTATGTCCAGTCGCAAAAGCCTCATGAAGACATGGTCGAGGATAAGGGCGTAAAAATCTTTATCGAGCCCAAGGCGATCCTGTTCCTGCTGGGCACCGAGATGGATTTCCGCACGGAAAAGCTCACCTCGGGCTTTGTCTTCAACAATCCCAACCAGACCAGCGCCTGCGGTTGCGGCGAGTCCGTCGCGATCACCCCGGCGCAGATGGATCTTACCAGCTAGCCGTTTAAGGGCTTCGCGCGTTGAAACGGCCGGGGTTTCTCCGGCCATTTGCATGTTTCCGGCCGTCGACGCTGCGCCGGGCCCGCGCAAAAAATAGGCTGGCGCGCTGGCCAGCCGGAAGTCTCAGTCTTCTTCAGTCTTATCAGTCGAGATAGGGGCAAACCCGCTTCTGGCCACCATAGGTGGTGTAAAGGCCGGTGTCCCACTCAAAGGATCTGAACGTCGCGGCGCAACGCTCGGCAGCGCCCGAAGACGGCCCCGCATCGGAATCGTAGTCATAATAGTCGCCGTCATAAAGGCCGTCTGCCAGCAACGCGCCGGCAACGCCGAGCCCGATCCAGGCGCCGTCATTGCGGAAGCCGCGATGATGGCGTCCGCGGAAATGCCCGCCATGCCCGCCGCCCCAATGCCCGCGTCCGCCCCAGTGACCGCCGCGACCGCCGCCGCCACCCTGCCAGCGGCCGCCGCCATCGCGGATCTGGAGCAAGGCCCCATCCGTGGGGGCGGCCGGCCCTATGGCGATACCGGCAGCCGGAGCCGCACTTGCCGACGCCGATGCGCCCAATGCGAGGGCGGCGGCCATCAGGGCGGCCGCTCCCACCCGCTTCAATTCTCTCATTCCCATCTTCCTTTCCATCTCGTGTGCCAACGCAGGCAATATAATTGCTCGTGTATTGAAATAGAACGGAAAGGGAATGTTATGGTTCCGGGAGCCGGTACGCGCCAACTGCGATTTGCCCATAAGACAGACCTTATCCCCGGGCTATCAAGGACTTGGCAGGCAGATCACGTTTACGAGATAGGCGCAAAGCACCGGATGAATGGTACGGTTAAGGCCTAACATGCCTGGCACGCGCGAGCCACGAAGGCCACGCGCCAAGCCCATCTTGCGTCACGTTCAGCCAAACCCGCTCACCAAAGATGCGGCCTCCTCTCCCGACACGGGCGCCAGTTTGAAGCCATGTCCCGAGCAGGCTGAGATGACTGTGCCGCGCGGGCCCATAGAGCGGATGATGAAGTGCTCATTTTCGGTGACCGTGTAATAGCAGGCCTTGCGTTCCAGCACCGTGTAGCTGTCGAAATCGGCAAAGGCCAGGCGACCGGCCGTGATCAACCGTTCCACATCTGCATCGGTGGCCGTCCGCGAGGCATCCGGATCGCCCTGGCGGGTAAACACATGATCGCCGATCTTCAGCCGCGTGCCGGGACGAGGCGGCAGCACGTAGCAACTGCTGTGCTCGCCGAGGTCGAGAATGAGCGGCGCCGCCCGCCAGAGCGGGGCGAGCGCGGGTGGCGGAGCCAGAAACATCACCGCCTGGCGCGATGGCACGAGGATCGGCGCCAATTCCGGCAATAGCCGCGTCACCCAAGCTCCGGCGGCGATCACGATGTGGTCGGCCGAATGGGATTTGCCATTGGCGACGAGGCGGCCGGCCTCCAGATCGACCGAGGTCACGTCCGTCCCCTGGCGGAAGACGACGCCGCGCGCGGCGAGGTGGACGACGAGATCGGTCAGGATGCGGATCGGGAACAGGGCGCCGCCGCCGCTGAATTCCAGGGCGCGCGTCAACCCGTCCGCGCGGATCATCGGATAGGCGCGGGCGATGCCCTCGAGGGGGATTTCGCGCCAAGCGATGTCGATGGTGTCGAGATGGGCGATCGAGGCGCTGACCCAGCCGGTGTCACCCCGCTCGAGCAGCAGTTGCGGCAGCGGATCGAAATGGCGCGCGCCGATATCGGCGAACATCTCGTCCCACAGGCGGAAAGCCTCGGGCATCCTGTCGGCGTAGAGTTGCAAGTCGCCATAGTGGCGCCGGATGATGCGGTGCTCGTCATAGGAGCTGGCAACGGGATTGGGAATGGCGCTCTTGTCGAAGACCTCGACCTGATAGCCGCGGCGGACGAGCGCCCACGCCGTGGCGAGCCCGTTGATGCCGGCGCCCACGATAATCACTTTCGCCTTGTTCATGTCGCCGTCTCCAAAGGGCGCGCCTTCCAGCCTTTCTGTGCCGCCCAGTCGGCCGGAATGCCGGCGAAGCGAGCCAGATTGTATTTCGCGATATCGGTGAAGGAGCAGGCGCCGTCGATGACCAGATCGCGGATGGCATGCCCAGTTGCCGGAGACAGGCCGAAGCCCACGCTCGACATGATGCATAAGGTCAGGTTGGAGGGCTCCGCGAGGCGTTCGACGATGGGCCGGCCGTCTGGCGTATTCTCGATGAGCCCGGCCCAGCTTCGGATCACGCGCACATGGCCAGCCTTCGGGAGTAGCTGCCGGAGCCGCCGAGCCAGATGGCCGAGGAGCGGGGTTGAAGGACGCGAGAGCATTTCGCCATCCTCCGGCAGCTCGATCCATTCATGCGGCCCGCCACCATAGGCGAGATTGCCGCGCAGCGTCTGCCGTCCGTAGATCCCCTCGCCGTCGACGCCGCCGATCGGCATCAGCGGCACCGGTTCCGTCACGATCATCTCGGCGCGCGCGACGGCGAGCGGAACGTCGATGCCGATGGTCGCCATCAACCGTCCGGTTTGCGGTCCGGCCGCCAGGACGAGGTGATCGCAGCCAAGGACCCCGGCAGACGTCTCGATGCCGGTCACCTTGCCGCCGGCCATCCTTATGGCACGGACGGGCGTGTGCTGAAGGATGCGGCCACCGAGATCCTGGATCGCCCAGGCATAAGCCTGCACCGTGCGCTGAGGATTGGCGTGACCGCCGACTTTGAGGTGGATGCCGCCAAGGGCGCTGTCACCGGCCAGCGGCACCCGCTCGCGCACGGCGTCGCCGTCGAGGAGGTCCCACTCATAGCCGAGCCGGCCGATGGTCTCGCCGATCGACTGATAAATCCGGAGGAGCGGCTCCGTCGTCGCGAAGATGATCCGCTCGCGCCGATATTCGGTCGGATAGCCGAGCAGTTCGTCCATCAGCGGCCAGAGGCGCTGCTCTTCGTGGAAGAGCGCGCTTTGGTAGTGCGTGCAACCGCCGCCATTGCGCCCGGATGCCTCCCAGCCGACGATGCCCTTGTCGATGACGAGCACGTCGACCCCGGACCGCGCCAGCCACCAGGCGGAGGAAAGGCCGGTGACGCCGCCACCGACCACGATGACGGATGCGCCGGGACGGCCCCGGGCGTCGGTGCCGATGCCTGGGTTCATTGCGGGGTCTCCGGTTACAGATGCGTGTGATCGTCGATGAAGGTCGCTTCGGCGTCGGTGCCGATCAGGTCGTAGGGGATCCATTGCGACGCGATGCTGAACCAGATCGGCCAGTTGGCGGCCATGGCGTCGGTCTCCTCGAGCGTTGCGAGCACGGCGAGCGGTAGCGGCCGGACCGGCGCGCGATATCCAGCGACGGGAATGGATTCGGGTGGGACGCCGCCGCCCATCGCCATCAGCATCGCCACCTGCTCACGGCAGCGCCGTGCCTGGCATGGGCCCATCGAGACACGCGTCAGGCGCTTCATCTGGTCGTGGTTGAGGGGCCCGTCGGCGGCCAGCGTCGCGAGATCCCGGTGGACGGACCTGTCCGAGGGACTGGCGAGATAACGCGGCGCGCGAACGCCAAGGAGATCGGCGCGGGTGACGTCCTCGCACTGACAGGCGAGCACGTTCAGGCCGCCCGTGGACAACAGCGCTTCCATCACCCGCCGCTGATAGGCGAGTTGGTCGGCGTTTCGTGGGGGCGGCGAAGTGTCAAGCGGATCGGCCCGGCCGAGCGATGCCAGCACCGCACGCGCCGCGCGCCGTCCATGCGCTTCCGTCTCGGATCGCGTGGCCAGGGCGGCGGAGACGGCCATGCAATCCCCGGCGCCGAAGACGAGAGGCGAGCCGGTCGAAACACCGTCAGTGCTGCCTGCCACGAAGCCACCGCGATCGGTGTCCAGTGCGAGCGGGACGCCGGCCGTGTCGAAAAGCTCGATCACCGGCACAAGTCCGATGGCAAGGCAAACGGTGTCGCACGCAATCGTGCGCGCCGGGCCGCCATCGAGGGACGCGATCTCAACGCCGGTGACGCCGGTCGGACCGCGACCAGCCGACTTGATGACCTGTCCACAAAGCACGGGAACGCCGCGCTCCGCCAAGGCCGACACGCGCTGCGCGGGTCCCCGCGGGGTTGCGTCCACCTCGATCAGGGCGGCAATTTCGAGACCGCGCGCGAAGGCCAGTTCGGCGGTCGCCAGCGCCAGCTCGTCCGAGCCAAAAATAACGAGCCTGCGCCCGTCGAAGGCATCATAGCGCGCGGCGAGCGCGTGGAATGCCGCCGCGCCCATCACGCCGGGCTGATCGGCGCCGTCGAAATAGACCACGAGATCGCGCGCGCCGATCGCCACCACGATGCGCCGAAAGCCGACGGTCCAGGCGCGGGCATCGTCCGTCAGCCCGGCGACCGCGCCGGGCAGTTCGCGCGTGGCAGGCCCGGGCAAGAACACGCCCCAGCAGGACGTCCCGAGCAGGATTTCGACGCCCGCCGCCAATGCGCCTTCCAGAGCCGGCTCGGAGGCAACGACCTGCTCCAGCATGCGGCCTTTGTTCTGCACCGCCGCTCCGGCTCTCCCGCCGAAATAATGCGGAACATCCATGCCGATCAGAGCGGCATCAACCGGATTTTCGTCGACCAGCATAACCGAGAGGCCCGCTTCGGCCAGTTCCGTCGCAGCCGCGACCCCAGCCGCGCCGGCGCCGACGACGAGAACGTCGACCGTCGCTTCGGGGGCGGCCAGTTTGCCTGCGATGGAGTGGGCATCGATCACGGACATCATACGCGCTCCAGGGCCTGGAGGAGATCGGCGGCGAGATCCTCGGCATGCTCGATACCGACCGAAATCCGCAAAGTCGCGTCGTCGATCCCGACCGCCTCGCGCCGCTCGCGCGGGACGGCGTAATGGGTCGTCGAGGCCGGGTGGCAGATTAGCGTCTCGGTCCCGCCGAGACTGACCGCAAGACGCAGCACCTTGAGGGCGTCCAGCAAACGGAAAGCCGCCGCCTCGTCGCCGCGGATGCGGAAGGAGAAGGTCGAACCCGCCCCGCGGCACTGGCGCGCGAAGACAGCTCCGGCGGGCGCCTCCGGCGGCGTGAAACCTAGATAGGTGACGGAGGACACTTTTGGATGCTCGCGGAGCAAGCCCGCGATCCTGGCGGCATTCTCGGCGGCGCGCGCGGTGCGAAGATGCATCGTCTCGAAGGAGCGCGCCAGCAGCCATGCCGAATGGGCGTCGAGCGTCGAGCCGAATAATGTGCGCAGCATTTTCAGCCGTCCGGTCAGCGCCTTCGGGCCGCTGACGCCTCCAGCAAGAAAGTCGCTATGACCGCCGGCATATTTGGTCAGCGAGGTCATGCAGAGATCGGCACCGAGCGCCAGCGGGCTCTGCACGAAGGGGCCGAGGAAGGTGTTGTCGACGCAGACGAGCGGCCGGCGGCCCTGAGCGGCCCCTATCTCCCCGGCGCTGGCTGCGACGAGCGCTATATCGACGATGGCGGCGGTGGGATTGGCCGGCGTCTCCACCCAGATCACGCCGACGCTGCCCTCGGCCATCGCGCGTTCGGCATCGGCGGCGAGCGTCTCCCGGTCGAGGCCGCTGCGCAGGCCGACAGGCTTGATGCCGAGCCGCGTCAGCTCGCCATTCAGCAGCGCGTCGGTGCCGCCATAGATCGGGCCGGTATGCGCAAGCACGTCGCCCGGCGCGAGAAAGGCGAGCATGATCGAAGTAATCGCCGCCATGCCGCTGGCGAAGCAGGCCGCATCCTCCCCGCCATCTAGCGCGGCAAGCCGGGCTTCGACGATATCCAGGCCGGGATGACCGAGGCGGCCATAAATGTGCCCGGTGGCGCCATTCTCCGCGCCATCGAAAAACGCCTCGTGCAGGCGCTTCGCTTCGGCGGCGGAACCGTAGACGAAGGTCGAGGAGAGATAGACCGGGGGCTTCGCAGCACCGCTCGCGGCCTTCGGGTCGTAGCCATGCCCGACCGTCAGCGTCTCGGGATGCAAACCGGGGGCATCCGAGTCCATGTTGCTCACCCGCGCGCCTTCGCTCATGCCCACTCCAAAACCAGCGGCGTCAGCGGATAGGAGCAGCAGGCGAGGATATCGCCATCCTCCACCTCGTCCTCGAACAGGCCGCCATTCTGATGCATCTCGACCTCGCCGGAGAGCTTGTGCAGCCTGCAAGTGCCGCATACGCCCTGGCGGCACGAGCTTGCGAGCGCGACGCCGCAGCGCAGGCCAGCTTCGAGGATGGTCTCGCCCGGGCGCACGAAAACCTCCACATCATAGGGAAGGATGCGCACGGATATCCCGGCTTCCGTATGAGCGGCTGCGCTCTGCTGTAACATCACCTCTCCCGTCATGCGACCTCGGCGATCCTGGCCGAGGGCGCACCGATATGGGCGCGCATCCGCTCGCAATACCAGTCGATGAAGCGCAGCACGAGGCCCTCCGCTTTCGGTGAATAGGGGCCAGGCAGATAGCCAAGGCCGTTGACTCCCCGCTGGTTGTTCTCGGCCAGGTCGCGATCCTGGCGATTGGTCATGTCCCACGTGTTGATCAAGCTGGGCACGTCGTAATCCACGCCTTCGACGGCGTCCTCATGAACGAGCCACTTGGCCACGACATGCGTCTCCTCCGGCCCGACCGGCAAGACCGAGAACATGAAGGCATAATCGCCAAGCGCATGGCAGAAATTATGCGGCTCGATCGAAAAACGCAGCGAACCGGTGTCGCCGCCGTCGAGGTCGAGCATCGGCTTCTTCACCAGCGGCGCGCCGTCGGGCGACATCGAGATCATCCCCTCATTGAGGGGGAAGCGGGCAATCTGCCACCATGAACCGTCGGTCGGTCCCACCTCAAGGCCGTGCGCCGCCATGCGCTGACAATAGCCCCGCATCCGCGTATCGTCCTCAATGCTCATATTCGCCGAAATCCCGATCGGAAAGCTGATGCCGAGTTCGGGATGATTGGCGGCACAATGGTAGCACTCGCGGCCATTCTCCATGACCAGCTTCCAGTTCGCCTTTTCAACCAGCACATATTGGTGGGCGAGCTTGGCGTTCTCGAAGCCATGCGGCGCGAGCATCGGCTCCAGGGCGCGGCGGAAAGGTGCAAAGTCAGGCGGTGTCTGAGCTAGGCAGATATAGATCGCGCCCGCGACCACTTCGACGTGAATGGGCCGCAAGGGATGGTCGTTCGCGTCGAAATTCTCGGGCATCGCGCCGGCATGCAAGAGGCGTCCGTCGAGGCCGTAGGTCCATTGGTGGTACGGACAAACCAGCTTGGCGGCGCGCCCGGTGCCGTCCTGGCAGATCTGCGCGCCGCGATGCCGGCAGCTATTGAAGAAACCACGGATGGCGCCGGCGCGGTCACGGATCACGACGACGGGCGTGCGGCCGATCGTCATGGCCAGATAATTGCCCGGCTTAGGCAGTTCCACCGAGAAACCGATCATCAGCCAGCAGGCATTGAAGACGCCCTCGATATCGAGCGCGTAGATGTCTGGATCATTGTAGAATGGCTGCGGCAGCGAATATCCGGGGCGCCGCTCGTCGAGAAGGTCGCAAAGTTCGTGCCTGCGGCGCATTGAAATCCTCCGTAAATAAAATGAGCATCTCATTGCGGCCGAGGCACCGGCAATTTCAATTTGCTCATGCCTCCATCTGAAAAAAGCAATTGTCGCCGGCGTCCCGACCGGCGATGATACGCGGATAGGTGGTGTGGAAGGAGCATGGCCGCGGCGGGGTGCAAAAGCACGTTTCATGACAGCAAGACATGGCCGGTGAGGCGAGGTGATTGATCGGAAATGGCTCCCCCTCAATGCGCTCCGTGCATTCGAGGCTGTCGGCCGGCGTCTCAGCTTTACCGTCGGCGCGCAAAGCCTGAGCGTTACGCAGAGCGCCATAAGCCGGCATGTCGGCAGTCTGGAAGACCTCCTCGGCAAACGTCTCTTCCACCGCAATCCCAATGGCCTGGTTCTGACGCATGCAGGCGCGAAGTTGCTGCCCGTCGTCGAGAAATCCTTCAGCCAGATCGAAAAAATCCTCAACGAGATCCAAAACGACGGCGCGGCTTACGAGCGGGTCTTGAGGGTGCACATGCCACCGACCTTCCTGCAGCGTTTCGGTCTGCAGATGCTGCACGAATTCCGCAGTGAGTTTCCCGGGATTGCTCTCGACGTCTCCAGCAGCTACGGCACCTGGCTGCCCACCAAGAAGGTCGATGTCGCGGTGCTCTACGACAAGCCGAAGGTCAGCGACGCGATCCTCGATCTGCTTTGGATGGAGCGGGCGACGCCCGTCTGTTCGCCGGAGCTTGCCGCCCGCTTCGCCGACCGGCCGCTGGCAGATCTGCTTGGCGCGACGGAGCTGCTGCATGTCCGTATCGAGGGACAGCCGGCCAACCACCTTTGGTCCCGTTTCGCGCAGCAGGTTAATGTCGAGCTCGATACCAGCCGCGGCATGACCTTCGACACACTGGCGCTCGCCGTTCAATATGCCCAGCGCGGCGATGGCATCGTCTTGTGCGATATCGACATGTTCATCGACGATATGCAAGAGGGGCGCCTCGGCGTGCCGAGCACGATCGAGATCAAGGATGGTTTTGGCTATTTCCTCTCGCTCCGGCCCGAGGATCTCGACGATCCGCTGATCTCGCTATTCCGGAACTGGATCATTACGCGGTTCGCCGGCATCGACCGCCGGCCCTGGCCGATCGCGCGGCAGGCGGCGACGCCGGACGACATGGCCGAGCTTGAATAGAGCGGGCGCCTCCGATTGCTATTGCGGCTGCGGCCCAACGGTCTTCGCGGTCTGCAGCTCCGCCAGTTCGGCTGCCGGAATGTGGCAGCGGATCGCGTGGCCGGCCTGGTTGCGGGCGAGTGGCGGCTCCGCCTGTTCGCAGACGGGGCCGATTTTGCGCGGACAGCGCGTATGAAAGACGCAGCCACTCGGTGGATTGACGGCGCTCGGGATTTCCCCCTGGAGGCGGATGCGCGCCATGCCAGGCCCGTCGAGGGTCGGCACCGCGGAAAGCAATGCTTCCGTATAGGGATGATGCGGCCCGGAAAACACCTGCTCGGCGGGACCTGTCTCCATAACGCGGCCGAGATAGAGCACGACGATCTTGTCGGACAGGTAGCGGACCACGCCCAGGTCGTGCGAGATGAAGATGTAGCTTACATGATGGCGGGCCTGGAGGTCGACGAGCAGGTTGAGGATCGCCGACTGCACGGACACGTCGAGCGCCGAGGTCGGCTCGTCGCAAACGACGATACGAGGATCGCCCGCAAAAGCCCGCGCGATCGCCACGCGCTGCTTGAGGCCGCCCGAGAGCTGTCGCGGCTTTGCCTGCAGGTGTCTTTCGGACAGCCGCACCGATTGCATGAGCGACAGCAGCCGCTGCTTCAGAGGCGCGCCGCTCAGTCCGGCGAGACGCCGCAGGGCGCGGCCGATGATGCGGCTGACCGGATGCGAGCGGTTGAGCGCCGAGTCAGGGTTCTGGAAAACGATCTGCATCGCCTTCACCTGCTGCCACGACCGGCGCTCCAGGCTTGGCTCGACGAGGTTTCCCTCCAGCATGATCCGTCCGCCCGGATCCGGCTCGATGACACCGAGGAGCATCCTCGCCAGGGTGGTTTTGCCGCTGCCGGATTCGCCCACCAGCCCGAGCGTCTCGCCGGGCAGCAGGCTGAGCGACACATCCGTCACCGCGTGTAAAGCATGGCTGCCGCTGCCGAAGGTCATGTTGAGGTTGTCCACCTTGAGCACCGGCGCGTCGTATTTCGCCGCGGCCGGACTTGCCGCTTCGGCAGGCAGCGTCCGTGGCAGGGTCAGCGCGCGGTCATGATAGTGGCAGCGTGACAGGCGCCCGCCCAGGTCGAACAGCGGCGGCAATTTCGTGCGGCAGAGGTCGTCCGCCAGGGCGCAGCGATCCGCGAACGCGCAGCCGGAGATCGTCGCGCCTGGAGCGGGAAGATTGCCCGGAATCGTGTCGAGCCGCCCCAGATCCTTTCGCTGACCGCCGCGCGGCAGGCAGCGCAGCAGCGCCACCGTGTACGGGTGGCGCGGGTTGTCGAACAGGTCTTTCGTCGGCCCTTCCTCGACCAGCATCCCGGCATAGAGCACACCCACCCGGTCGCACATGCGCGACACCACCGCGAGATTGTGGCTGATGAACAGTAAGGACGTCTGGAATTCCTGGCGAAGCTGGACGATGAGGTCGAGCACTTCGGCCTCGACCGTGGCGTCGAGCCCGGTGGTCGGCTCATCGAGTATCAGCATGGTGGGATCGCTGGCGAGCGCCATGGCGATCCCGACCCGCTGCTGCATGCCTCCGGAAAGCTGATGCGGGTAGCGCTGCATGACGCGGACCGGATCGGATATGCGCACGCGCTTCAGCGTATCGATGGCGCGGTCCTTAGATGGGCCGGCGGCGAGACCGGCCAGCTCGAAGATCTCGGTGATCTGCCGGCCGATTCTCATCGACGGATTGAGCGCCTTGCCCGGATCCTGATAGACCATCGAGATCGTCTTTGCCCGCATCCGGCGCAGGGAAACACTGTCGAGCGCGATCACGTCGGCGCCATCGACCAGGACATGCCCGCCGGTCACGCTGCCATTGCGCGGCAGATAGCGGACGGCCGTCAGGGCGACCGTCGACTTGCCGCAACCGGACTCTCCCACCAGCCCATAGGCTTCGCCCTTACCGATGCGCAGACTGAGGTCGCGCAGCACCGTCCTGTCGCGCCCCTGCGTCCGGTAGGCCACGGACAGCCCTGCAATCGTCAGCGCATCGCGGCCGATCTGCGCTACCTCGGGCTGGTCAAGCATCGAGCGCCCCCTGTACGCCGTCAGCGACGAGGTTCACTCCGATCACCAGCGTTGCGATCGCCAGCGCATCGAACAAAACGGTCCACCAATAGCCACCGCCGATCATGCCGTAATTGCTGGAGATGCTCAGTCCCCAGTCGGGCGATGGCGGTTGAATGCCGAAACCCACAAAGCTCAAGGTGGCAACGACGAATATGGCATAGCCGAGCCTGACGCTCGCCTCGACGAGGATCGAGGGGACGACATTCGGCAGGATCTCGACGAACAGAATGTAGAGCGTGTTTTCCCGGCGCAGTTTCGCCGCCGAGACGTAGTCCAGTTCGCGTTCCGCGATGACTGCGGAGCGCACGGTCCGGGCGATCAGCGGCGAGAAGCTGAGGCCGATTACGCAGATCACTGTCGTGGTCGATGGCCCGAGCGCAACGACGACCAGCAGCGCGATGATGACCACGGGAACGGCCATGAAGGCTTCGAAGATGCGGCTGATGACCTCGTCCACGATGCCGCGAAAATAACCGGTCACCAGCCCAAGAGCCGTTCCCGCGACCGTGGCCAGAAGCGTCGCCAGCGGCGCGACCATCAAGATATCGCGTGAGCCGACGATGACGCGGGAGAAGACGTCGCGGCCGATCTGATCGGTGCCGAACCAGTGTTCGGCGGATGGCGGCTTCAGCGAATTGATGATGTCGTCGGCAAGCGGATCGTAGGGCACGAAATGCCGGCCGAACAGAGCGCATACGACCCAAAATGCCACGATGCCGAACCCGATGACGAAAGACCCGGAACGGCCGAGCAGGGCGAGCGTTTGCGCCAGCCCGCCCCGCCGCTTCTCCTCATCGCCCGGAAGGCTGATGTCCGCCGGTTCCACACTCATCGTCCGCCTCCCAGCCTGATGCGCGGGTTGAGGACGGAATAAAGCAGGTCGGCGAGGAGTGTTGCGATCGACAGCACGATGCCGATCGTCAATATGCCGGCCTCGAGGATTGGGAAATCCTTGCCGCGCGCGGCGGTGAAGATCAGCGACCCGATCCCCTGGTAGCGAAACAGCGTCTCGACGACGACGACGCCGCCCACCAGGTACGTGGTCTGCGAAGCGATCACGGTGATGGTCGGCAGAAGCGCGTTGCGCAGAGCATGCCGCCAGATCACCGTCCGCCACGGCAGCCCCTTCAGCACCGCCGTGCGGACATAATCGCTGTCGAGCGCCTCGATCATGCCGGACCGTGCCATACGGGCAATATAGCCGAACAGCACCAGAAACAGCGGCAGAGCTGGAAGGATGAGGTAATAGATCTGCGTGGTGAGGCCCGCGCCGGGCGGCCAGGCGGCGGAAATCGGAAGCCATTGCAGCCAGACGCCGAAAACGAGGATGAGAACGATACCGGTGACGAATTCAGGCAGCACGGTCGCCGAGAGCCCGCCGAGGCTGATGATGCGGTCCAGCGGCCGATTGACGTTCAAGGCCGCTACGACGCCAGCGGCTATGCCGAGCGGCACGACAAGCACCAGGGCGACGGCGGCGAGCTTCAGCGTATGGCCCAGCGCCTCGAAGACGAAGGGTGCGACGGGCGCGCGGAAGATGTAGGACGTGCCCATATCGCCTTGGACGAAATTGCTGATCCAGTCCCAGTACTGCACGAGGATAGGCCGGTCGAGGCCGAGCTGCGTGTTGAGCAACTCGACCGCACGCATGTCGGCCAGCGGTCCGAGGATGGCCCGCCCAACATTGCCCGGCAGCACCTGACCGGCGATGAACACCATCACGCTGAGCAGGAACAGGGTCACGAGCGATAGCGAAACACGCTGGACGAGGAAGCTGAGGATGGCTCGCACTCCTTCCGGAGACAGGCCAGTTAAAGCAAGCCCGCCAATGCAAAGATGGCACGCGACCGCCCGTCAGGCCTTCGACGCCTTATCGAGATAGAGTTGGGACATCGCGGTCGGCTGAACGCCGGTCACGCCTTTCGCTGCCGCAGTCAGGAAGTCGAAGAAATAGCCGAAGATGACCGGCGTCTCATCCAGAAGCAGGCGCTGAATCTTGCCGGCGGACTGTTTCTGGCTTTCGAGGTCAAGTGCCGCGATGTAGCTTTTGGCCAGTCCGTCATAGCTGGCGTTCTTGAAATGCGAGGCGTTCCAGCTTCCCTCGCTCATCAAGGGGGCGGACAGATAGACGTTGGGCACGCCGCGATGGCCGTAATCGGTAATGCCCATCATCGAATCGAGCCAGTTGGACTTGCCGAAAACGGCGTCGCCATAATAGGTGCTCTGGTCGAGAATACTGAGCTCGAGCTCGATGCCGATCTCCTTCACCGCATTCTGGATCAGCACGGCATATTCGGGGATTTCGAGATATCGCTCGGTGGTCAGCTTTGCCTTGGCGCCCTTGCCGAGGCCCGCCGCCTCCATGAGCTGCTTGGCCTCGGCGATGTTCCGCTCGCGCTGCGCCACAGTCTTGTCCGCGGACGGATAGGCAGCGGCGAACGGGCTGTCATTGCCCACGACCGCGCGGCCTTTCATCAGCCCCTTGGCGAGCTTGTTGCGGTCGAGGCTGAGAGCCACGGCGCGGCGCACGCGGGCATCTGTGAACGGGTCCATGTCGCAGCGCATATGCACCTGCTGATGCGCCACGGACTTGAGGCTCATGATCTCGATATTGGGATCATTGAGCAGGGCCACGCCGGCGAGCGCCGGAAGCTGGTTGATGATGTCGATCTGCCGCCCCTGCAGCGCAAGAATCTGCGGCTGGAGGTCGGCGAAGAAGGTGAATTCGGTGCGCGCGGGCAGGGCCTTCTCTCCCCAATAGTCTTCGTTGCGCACGAAGCTCGCGCCGACTTTCGGCGTATATTTTTCCAGTTTGAACGGTCCGGTGCCGTTGAACGTCTTCTCGAAATCGCCGGCATAGGCCGCCGGGATGATGATGGCGTTGTAGTTGTCTGACGATACGAGGTAGGGGAAGTTGCCGCTCGGGCTGTCGAGGTGGAACGCCACCGTGTAGTCGTCGACCTTCCTCGCCCCGCCCTTTTGCAATGTGCCCTTGAAGACGGATAAGGCGTTCGAGGAGTTCGCGGGATCGGCCAGCCGGTCGATGCTGGCGACGACGTCGTCGGCCTTCATCTCGCCACCGCCATGGAATTTCACGCCTTTCCGAAGCTTGAAAGTCCAAACTGTCCCATCGGCATTCGGGTTCCAGCTTTCCGCCAGCATCGGCCGCAGAACCAGATCGGGGCCGTCGAGGCAGAGAAATTCGCCCACCTGCTGCAGCATCAACAATCCGCCCGCATCCGCGACCGTGACCGGATCGATCGCGGCGGAGGGGATGCTGTTCCCGATGCGGATGGTCGCGCCTGCCGCACCGGCGGCGTAGGCGAGGCCCGGCATGACGCCGAACCCGGTCGCGGCGGCGACGCGTCCGAGCAGCGGCAGCGATAATCCAAGCAGACTGCCATGGCGGAGGAATTCGCGGCGGCTGATCCTCCCGTCGACGACACCGTCGATCAGATGGTTTTCGATCTCCGTGCGGCCACGCCGGATTGCGTCGATGGTCCGATAGTCCTTACGCATGGCTCTAACCTCTTCACCGGCGCGGCAGATTAGAAATGTCTCCGTTGGACTGTAACATGCGGTATTGCGGGTCCAACAAGCCTTTTCTGCTATCGATCGCAATACTTGCTGGACCCCGCGACATCCAGGCGAAGCAACGCGGGGCTTTGGCACAGCGATGCAGCCGATTTGAGCAGTTGCCTCGGAGATTGCACGAAATAACGCCGTCGGCTTTAAATGAGGGGCGGCTCGTTATTGAAAAGAATAGGCCGCGAAGGCGTGAAAAGACGCGCCAGGCGCGGCGCGGTGATGAAAGGCAGGCCTTGGCGGCGCGACGTCCATCCGACGACGGCGAGCGTTTGTGCAGATGGCTCGAATCGCCGGGCCAGGTGCCAGGATCTGGCATCGATGGCGGCGACATCGGCGGCACCACCGGCGACGGCGCGGATCGAGGTCCGGTGCGAGCCGGTTTCCAAGGTCCCGGCAAAGAGCGAGAGACTGTTTCCCGCGCGCTCCACGTCCCGTTTCAATCCGATGTAGCCCGACATTGAATCCGGTCCATTGAAAGCGAAGCGGGCGCCGCGCCACGACCCGAGCGGGACCATTGCGCGTCCATCCTCGGGCGAGCGGCAATCGGCGCGCGCCCGGGCATCGCTCCGCCGCATCACGATGGCGCTCGAATAGAGCGATCCCTCGCCGCCCTCGATGCCGCTATAGTCCGGGAGGCCGATCACCGCGACATGCGGTTGCAGGCCGAGTTCCATCGGGCCCCAGCAGGTCTGTCCGAACAGCAGCGCCGGATGCCGCCACAAGGTGTGCAGATGAAGGTCATCGGCGGGCAGCGCCGCGGGATCCGAAGCGATCACAGCTCCCAGGGCGTCGCGGATACCGTCCGGTACCGCCGGCATATCGCCATTACGGCGCGTCAAATGCTCGGGAGCGTCGACGCCGCAGGCCCTCAGCCGGTCACGGATCGCCGCCCACTCGGCGTCGACCTCGCCGCACCGCTCGGGCCAGTCATACATTGGAAGTGAAGCGATATACCGCATGGCGGCGGGTGCCATATTCGATCTCCGTGCGCCGATCTCGCGACGGCTCTCAGCAACCCGAATGTGCCGCCGCGCGAGGCCGCTCCGAAGTCCTGCCCTCTCCGGGCGCCTTGGCAGGATCGGTATTTCCCAGTTCGACTGTAATGGCATGACCAGGTTTCGACGAGGGCACGGCACGGCGCAGAACCGGATGCACGACAGGTTCCTTCGGCCGCAAAGCGAATGCCCGGAATATCTCGAAATAATTGCGGAACACGTAGCCTTCGTTCATCGCCCGCCACGCCTCGCTCTCTTCGGCATAGAGGGCCTTAAGCTTGTACCAAGGTGCGGTCGGTCGCTTGTGATGCACGAGATGCAGATTATTGTTGAGAAACAGCAGGGCCAGCCACGATTTCTCCACGATGACGGTTCGCCCCTCCGGCCGCTCCGACCACTGATGCTCGCAATAGGACCGGATGCAGATGATCGACATCCCGCCATAGGCCGAACTCACCGCATACAGCCAGAACGAGATGCCGAACGCACCTTCCAGAAGACCCGCGAGAACAGCGAGACCTGCGGCATGCAGCATCCATGCCTTCCGGATGCTTGGACTGGAACCGAATTGCCCGACCTCGGTGACGAGGAACCCCGGCACAGCCAGGGCCGGGCCCAGGGTGACCCGGCCGACCAGCGTATTGTTCCAGCGGAGCAGCATCTTCAGCGCGCGAGGAAGCTTCTCCCAGTCATATTGTGCCCGGTAGTAGCATTCCGGATCGTCATAAGGATCCGTCAGCCGCTCGTCGGCATGATGCCGGAGGTGCACGGCCCTGTAGCGCCGATAGGGGTAGAAGACGCCAAGCGGCAGCCCGACCAGCCATTCATTGAGGTGGCGGTTGCGGGTCGGATGGCCATGCAAAACCTCATGCTGCAAGGACGAATGCAGCGCGATCACCACCGCCAATACCGCCAGGGCGGCCGCCGGCATGAGCGGATAAAGATAAGACGCCGTCGCGAACCAAAGCCCGTAGCAAACGAGCAGCAAGCCGACCGTCGGCCATTCGACCGCACCGAGGCTCACGCGCCGAATTGGTGAATTCGGTCGTCCAATCTTTCGGCGTTTCCCCAAGGCTCATCCGCTCCAGCAAGTTCGGAACTTTAAGACTCTCACCCTGAGGCAGCATGCGGCACTGCGAGAATTGTGATGATGTGTTAATTCTGAACAGCAAACATGGCATCTGTTGCGTAAAGTCAGCAAAAGAGGACGAAAGTGGACAAGCGCGATCTAGCTGGTCTTTTTCAAGAGCGCCTCAAGACGCTCTTGAGGCGGAGTGCGACGAGCCAGTCGGGTTTCGCAGCATCGGTGGGGATCGATCGCTCGGCCCTGTCTCAACTCCTCGCGGGGCAGTCCGCACGCCTGCCGAGAGCGGAGACGTTGCTCAACATTGCGGAACGTTATGGCGTCTCGCTCGACTGGCTGTTGGGCCTCAGCCAGGATGAAGGCATCACCGGCGGATTGCGGCCCAGTTTCGAGATCGAGGAGGAGCCGGCTGGAGCGCAGCGCCAGACGTTGCTGGCGCATTGGCACGCGGAAGCCGCCGGAACGAAAATCCGTTATGTGCCGATGCGCCTGCCGGACCTTGTGCGGACACAGGCCGTTATCGCTTACGAAACCGCGCATGTCCGGGTGAATCCCGAAATCCAGATCAGCGAGACGGCGTTCCGACTGGATTACAATCGCCAGCCCGGCACCGATATGGAAGTGTGCATGCCGATGCAGGCGCTGGAGGATTTTGCGGCGGGGCATGGCGTCTGGCGCGACCTGCATCCCGATATTCGGCAGGAGCAGCTTCGGCATATGGCCTCGCTGCTGGACGAACTCTATCCTTCGTTCAGACTCTATCTCTTCGACGGGCGACAGCGTTTTTCGGTGCCTTACACCGTGTTCGGGCCGTACCGCGCCGCGATCTTCGTCGGCGAGATGTATCTGGTGCTCAATTCACGCGAGTCCGTCTTGTCGATGCAGCGGCATTTCGACAACCTCATTCGCGTTGCGCGGGTCAATGCCCACGCAGCATGCGACTTCGTCACCGCCTTGCCGGTGCATCGCAGCCCCCGCTAGAGCCGATGGGTTTCGTCGAATGCAACACACCACCGCTGCTTGTCGATCTTGCCTCCCGGTGGCAGCGGCCGGCATGTCCGCCCATCTGGCCTCGACGGGCATCACTTAGCCGGATTCTCCTCGATCCATTTAAGGACCTGGGCGGCCGTGTCGCCGTAGAAAACCCGGTAGACCTCCTCGGAGACATAACCAATATGGGGCGTGGCCAGCAGGTTGGCGGCGGAGCGGTAGGGGTGATCGGCTGGCAGCGGCTCCACGTCGTACACATCGAGGGCAGCCCCCGCGATCCGGCCCTCCCGCAGCGCCTCGAGCAATGCCGGTTCCGAGACGATCGGACCGCGCGAGGTGTTGATCAAAAACGCCGTCGGCCGCATTAATCCGAGCGCACGCGCGTCGACCAGTCCGCGCGTCCGGTCGCTCAAGACGAGGTGGATAGTCAGAAAATCCGCCTTGGCGAAGAGTTCGTCCTTCGACACCAGCGCCGCTCCCGCGGCTTCGGCGCGTTCGGCCGTCAGGTTCTCGCTCCACGCGATTATCTCCATGCCGAACGCCTTGCCGATCCGCGCCACCTCCGACCCGATCCGGCCCAGTCCCAGGACCGCGAGCGTCTTGCCATTGACGCCGGTGCCGACCGATCGCTGCCACCCTCCCGTTCGCAGCGACGTTGCCTCATCGACGATGCTGCGGGCGCGGCCGAGGATCAGGGCCCAGGTCAGCTCGATGGTCGGTGTGGCGTTATAGCCGGTATTGGCGAAGGCGATGCCCCGCTCGGCTGCCGCCTCGAGATCGATGGAGGCGTTGCGCGCCCCGGTCGAGACGATCAGGCGCAGCCGTGGCAAGCGCTCGATGATGCTGCGCGGCAGCGGGGTGCGCTCGCGCATGACGCAGAGAACGTCGAACGGCTCAAGCCGCGCCACCAGCGCATCGGGATCGCGAATGGTGTCGCGGAACACCGTGATCTCCGCGCGCGCCGCAACGGCCGACCAGTCCGCCATGTCCAGCGCGACGCCCTGATAGTCGTCCAAGATCGCGATCCGCATGCCTGTCCTCCGATTGTTCTGTCACCTGCGGGCGTTGTATCGCGGCCGCTCGAGGCCCTTGAGCCTGAATCAGCAAGCCATGCCCGCATTCGGGACATAAAATCAACTCTGGCGACCCTGAGTCTATCACGCTGCCGACCTTCCAGGCGTCGGGCCGCCCCTTGTCATGTTCAAGCAGTGACGACGGCACCGCGCAAGCTGCCATCCTGATGGCCCAGACTTAAGACTCCGAGATGCTCAGGCAGAATTTAATGGTGGGACCTCACTCCCGATAGTGCGACGATAATGCAGTGGTACCGCAAGGCCATCGAAATGCCATTGCGCGCAAACGTCGGGAGACGCTCGCCCAGCAATAGGCTGCCCGCCGAAAACGCGGCACAAGACTTTCACAAAGTCGGCGTTTGTGTTCCACGGTGCCGCCCGCAGAGTTAAGCTGGGCCGGCATTCGCTTCCTCTGACGCACCCAAGGTAAAAGGACGACCCATGGCGCTCACAAGACGCATATTTGTGTCAGGACTCTCGACATTACCTTTCGCCAGTACATTGGCGCGCGCCGCGAATTGGCCTTCGGGTCCGATCCGCATCATTGTGCCGTTTCCGCCGGGCGGTTCCGTTGACGCGGTGGGCCGCGCGCTGTCCCCCGGTCTCCAGGGGCGTCTCGGCGCCAATGTCGTCATCGAGAATATCGGCGGCGCATCCGGCAGCATCGGCGCGGCAACAGCGGCCCGAGCGCAGCCGGACGGGAACACCTGGCTCCTGGTGTTCGATACGCACGCCATCAATCCGACTCTCATGCCCAACTTGCCGTTCGACACCAAGGCGGATCTGGTTCCGGTTTATCTGATCGGCACGGCGCCGAACCTTCTCGCGACGAGCCCGAGCAAGCCCTTCAAGACCTTCGCTGATGTGATCGAGGCCGCGAAAAAGGCACCGGACACCATCACCTATGGTTCCATCGGCATCGGCAGCCTCGGCCATCTCACCATGGTCAGGCTCGCCAACGCCGCCGGCGTGAAGCTGGTTCACGTGCCCTACAAGGGCGGCGGCCCTGCCGTGACGGATGCGATCGGCGGGCACATCGATCTGGTCGTCGGCAGCGCGGCGTTGGGCGCTCCGCATGTGAAAGCCGGCAAACTCCATCCCGTGGTGCAGACCGGCAAGAGTCGCCTGCCCGCGCTGTCCGATACGCAGACGCTCGCCGAGGCCGGTTTCGGCGGGCTGGAATCCCATGCGTGGTGGGGCGTGTTTGCTCCCAAGGGGACGCCGCAGCCGACGGTCGACAGGTTCGCCGGGGAACTGCGTGCGGTGCTCGGGGATGAAAAGGTGGTTTCGCAGTTGGTCGACGGCCAGCAAATGACGCTAGTGAACGGCGGAGCCGACGAGTTGCGGACCTTTTTGAACGATCAGATCCAAATCTGGGGCAAGATCATCAAGGACAACAACATCAAGCTGGATTCCTGACCGCGCAATAGCTGCCGAACACCGGACCGTAATTCAAGGCCGCCGGTTCTAACCGGCGGCCCGCCAACGCCTTAAAAGTCCTGCGAACTTCCGGCCGATCTCCAAGGCGACACGATTGTTTTCGACTTCCATCGCCGCGTGCGAGGACAGAGGTCAGCCGAACCTCCGCAACAGCCTGATACCCACGTCAAGCCTCGCGCGCGGCGGCGCGGCGATCGATCTGCCTCAAGGCCCAGCCTACGGTCTTGCGCACGTCGGGATCGGGATCGTCTCGAGCAGCTTCGAGATGCGGGCGGCTCGAGGCTGCCGCGATCTCGCCGAGGGCGGCGGCTTCCTTGCGCAGATTGACCTGCGGCGCAACCAGGCTGGCGGCGATGCGGGGGGCGGCGTTAACGGCCCGCAGACGGCCGAGGCTACGCGCCGCCTTCAGCCTGACTTGCCAGAATGCATCGTCCAGCGCGGCAATCAGAGCCGGGGCGACCAGCGCACCCGCAGCGCCGTTCCCCAGCGTATCGGCGGCGACTTCGCGGACCATCCAGTCCTCGTCCCGGAGCGCCGCGTGGATCGCCTCGGTCGCGGCGGCGGACTGGGCAAAGGCGAGCGCGCTGACGGCCGCCCGCCGGATCTGGGGGTCGGCGTCCGCCGTCGCGATCCGCAAGGCCGGGATGGTCTCCTCGCGCTTGAGGAAGCCGAGCACGCCCACCGCCTGCACCCGAACCGATGGGTCTGGATCGCGCAAGGCCTCCAGCGCGGGTTTCAGCGCATCGCCGCGCCGCAATTCCTTGAGCGCCCTCAACGCGGCGGCGCGCACGGATGCCGATGCGTGGCCGGCGAGGGCGATGAACGGATCGGCGGCGGCGGGATCTCTCAGCTCGGCGGCGCTGTCAGCCGCCGCGGCGGCGACGTCCGGATCGGCATCGATGAGCGCGAGCGCGATGGCTTCCGCGGCTTCAAGGCCATCATATTCCCCGAGCGCGCGGGCCCCCTCCCGGCGCACCCCAGCGTCGGGATCGGCGAGCACACCGGCGAGCAGCGGGATCGCGTCCGGATCGCCCGCATGGCCGAGCTCCATCACGGCGACGCGGCGCTCTCCGGCGTCGGCGGCTTTGAGGCGCTCGGCGCTCTCGTCCAGATCGCTATAGGCTTCGAACGGTCCGCCCATGTAACGCCTCTATTTCAGCAAATAGGGAATGTTCACGGTGACGGCGCCGGTTGGGCAGTCGCAGGCGCAGGGCATGCAATACCAGCACTCGTCATAGGCCATGTAGGCCTTGCCGGTCATCTCGCTGATGCGCAGCACGTCGAGCGGACAGACGTCGACGCAGACCGTGCAGCCCTTATCGGCGATGCATTTGTCGTTATCGACGACGACGGGAACGGAGGTCTGGGTGGCGGCGAGCGGCATGGTCGGTACTCCTCGGCCTCAGGCGCTGGCGCGCAGGCGCTGCTTGCCGTAAAGGGCTTTCTCATCGTCGGCGACGGGCACGATATAAGGATCGACGGCGCGCTTCTCGCCGGTCATGCGGCCATCCCGCTTGGACAGCAGCGTGTGGCAGAACCAATTGGCTTCGTCCTTGGCCGGATAGTCGGTGCGCAGGTGATAGAGGCCCCAGCGGCTCTCCTGGCGATAGAGCGAGGCGAAGGCCGCCATGTCGGCGCAGTCGAGGATCGAGGCCGCCTCCAGCGCCCGCAGCAGCTCGTGCGCATTGCGCGCCAGCATGCGATTTTCGAGATCGTCGCGGATCTCAGCGAAGCGGGCCTGCGCCAGCTCGTATTTGCGCCGGACTTTTGGCGGCTGCAGGTAGTCGTTCACCAGCCGCCTCGTCTTGTACTCGATCTGGTTCGGCGGAATGCCGTCCTCGCGCCGGGTCGGAGCCAGCACGCGCTCGCGCTCCCTGGCGATGTCCACGGGGTCGATCTCCGCGAAATCGAGCCCATACGCCTGTTCGGCTGCGTCCTCCCCGGCAATGGCGCCGTTGGTGAAGGCGCCGAGCATGTAATTATGCGGCACGCTGGCCATGTCTCCAGCGGCGTAGAGGCCGGGCACCGTGGTGCGCGCGAATTCGTCGACGAAGACGCCCGAGGCGCTGTGGCCCGAACAGAAGCCGATCTCGGAGATGTGCATCTCGATCATGTCGCGGCGGTAGTCGGTGCCGCGACCGGCATGGAATTCGCCGCGCGAGGGTCGCTCGACCTTATGCAGGATGCTCTCGATCTCGGCGATGGTGTCCTCGTGCAGATGATTGAGTTTTAGGAAAACCGGCCCCTTGCCGGACTTCAGCTCGTTGAAGAATTCCAGCATCATCTGGCCGGACCAGTAGTCGCATTCGATGAAGCGGGCGCCTTCGTTGTTGGCCGTGTAGGCGCCGAAAGGCCCCGCGACATAGGCGCAGGCCGGGCCGTTATAGTCCTTGATCAGCGGATTGATCTGAAAGCATTCGAGGTTCGCGAGCGCCGCGCCCGCATGATAGGCCATGGCATAGCCGTCGCCGGAATTGGCGGCGTTCTCGTAGGTGCCGAACAGATAGCCCGAGGCGGGCAGCCCCAGCCGCCCGGCCGCGCCCATGCACAGGATGACGGTCTTCGCCCGGATGACCAGAAACTCGGCGCTGCGCGTGTTCACCGCGATGGCGCCGGCGATGCGGCCATCCGCGCCCGTCAGCAGCCGCGTCGCCATGTAGCGGTTGGAGATCAGCAGGCGCGCCCGGCGCAACTGGCGATACAGCGCCTTCTTCACCGTGTCGCCATTGGGCATGGGCAGCACGTAGCTGCCGAGGTGATGCACCTTCTTCACCGCGAAATCGCCGTTCTCGGTCTTGGCGAAGCGGATGCCGAAGCGGTCCAGCTCCTCGATGATGCCGTAGCAGCGCTGGGCATATTTTAGCACCGCCGCCTGGTTGACGATGCCGTCATTGGCGATGGTGATTTCCTTGGTGTACTGCTCGGGGGTCGCATGGCCGGGAATGACGGCATTGTTGAGCCCGTCCATGCCCATGGAGATGGCGCCGGAGCGCTTCACATTGGCCTTCTCCAGAAGGATGACGGTGCCGCCGGGGGTTTTTCAGCTTGGCCTTGAGCGCCGCCATCGGGCCCGCCGTGCCGCCGCCGATCACCAGCACGTTGCAGGAAACCTCGGACAGGCCGTCGACGATCTCGTCCATTCGCGTCCCCTTTTCAAACTGTCTCGGCGACAGCCGTGCATGGGCAGTTTGTCCGTGAAGAAGCATCGAGATTGCGAATGTCGAGGCTCACGTTGAGCTCCTTCCTGGCCGGGAAGCCTCCACGGCCCCACTGTTTCGCGCGGGGGCTCAAGCCGGTCGCGCAACGGTCCTCCAGTATCGAACCGGCGCCCTGCCGCGGCGAACGAAGAATATCTGCAAAGCTTATCAGTTGCGGCGCGCGGTCGATCCGTGCCGGCGGCAATCGCCTAAAAAGGGCCGGCCTGCGCACGGCAAACCGGCCCAGGCCCATAGGATTGTCTGAGCGGGAGGTTCAGAGAATGTCAATGTCCGGCAATGATCCGCCGGTGACCACCAATCAAATCAGCTAAGCAAAGCAGCCTAAGTTCTAAACACTGGGCGACGTCGTGCCGGTCGCGGGGTGATAAGCTTATGAGAACTTCTTCGTTAGCCGCCCGGATGCTCGCCCGTAAGACTCGATGAAGCGCAATCCGGAACCCTGCTGGCAAAGCCTGCCGGACTTTGCCTCGTCGCGGGACAGCGGCGTTCATCGAAAAGGAGCATCCCAATGACAGGACGACTGAAGCGATTGGTGGGCGCGTTGGCGCTGGCGGGGCTTGCCGCCGGCTTCTCCCTCCCCGCGATGGCGCAGGACAAGACGATCCGCGTCGGCATCCAGAAATATGGCAAGCTGATCCTGCTGAAAAGCCGGGGGACGCTGGAGAAAAAGCTCGAGCCGTTCGGCTTCAAGGTCACCTGGACTGAGTTCCCGGCCGGACCGCAATTGCTGGAGGCCCTCAATGTCGGCGCCATCGATTTCGGCAATACCGGCGAAGCGCCGCCGATCTTCGCGCAGGCGGCCGGCGCCCCGCTCCTCTATGTCGCGCATGAGCCGCCCGCCCCGCGCGGCGAGGCGATTCTGGTGCCCAAGGACAGCCCGATCAAATCGGTCGCCGGCCTCAAGGGCAAGAAGGTGGCGCTGAACAAGGGTTCGAACGTCCATTATCTGCTGGTCAAGGCCCTGGAAAAGGCCGGCGTCAAATATTCGGAGATCGAAACCAGCTACCTGCCCCCGGCCGACGCGCGCGCCGCATTCGAGAAAGGCGCGGTGGATGCATGGGCGATCTGGGATCCGTTCCAGGCCGCCGCCGAAGTCGCGGTCGGCGCGCGCATCCTGGCCGATGGCGAGGGCACCGTCTCGAACCATCAGTTCTATCTCTCGTCCAAGACGTTCGCGGAAGCCAATCCGAAGATCATCGAGGCGCTGCTGGCCGAGTTGAGCGACGTCGACAAATGGGTGCAGACCGACCCGAAGGGCGCGGCCACCCAGCTCAGCGCCTCGACCGGCATTCCGGCGCCCGTCGTCGAATTGGCGTTGGCGCGGCAGTCCTACGGCATCAAGCCGATCGGCGACCAGGTTGTCGCCGCTCAACAGGACATCGCCGACACGTTCCACGCGCTTGGCCTGCTGCCAAAGAAGATCTCCGTGGCCGAAGTCGTCTGGAAGGCAGGCTCTTAATAGCCGGATAGGGGAAAAAGCTTGGGTGGCCGCGCGAGGGTGCGACCACCCAAACATTTTTCAATAATTACTGCTTACGTTCGCGATTTATTTCGATATATCAAATAACGGCCCAGCTTATCGAAATTTATTTGTTTGATTGGGCTCATTGGCTTCGTAAATTCGTCAGATCACTGTAAGCGCGCCAGCACATAGGCACCGCGCGATAAGGGAGCTGACACATGAGACTTGAACCCCCTGTAATATCGATCCAGCGCCCGAAGCGTCTCGCGGACCGCGACAAAAGAAAGCGCCTCGACCCAATGCGCTTCGTAAAGGCCCGTAAGGCGCCGCCGCCTTCCCTGAGCCAGGCCGTTGCCGAGATCACCCGCGGTCTGCCGGTCGCGGTTGCAAGGCCATCGGGCGGCCCCGTGGCAATCCATGTCGGGGGATATCTGGTTGGGCTCGCGCTGGGGGTCGATGGACGTTTCGTATTTTTCTCGGCCGGCCACCGGACGGACGGCCTCGACCGAAACGTCTTCACCAGCCTGGCGGCAATTCGCGAGGCCGTCGGCGAGTTGGCAGGGTTTGCGGGATCAGTTTGAGATCATCTTCCCCGCGCCTCGCCGGGTTGGCGGCTCTCCGCGAAGCGGGCAGCGAGCCCGAAGCTGCCCTCAACAGGCGTAATCCGCGTCTTCAGATCCTTGACATTCTTGCCGCCCGTTTCGGCGCGTCGTCGTGGGTCTGAAGCTTGCGGAGCAATTGAGGATCTCACTGCGCGGCATTGCTGCGCTGCGAACAGTTGCTAGGCCGCCTTCACCGCCTCCGCTGTAACAGCACTCAGCGAGCACCGGCGAGAAGCCTAATGGTGCGGTCGAGAGGACTCGAACCTCCACGGGTTGCCCCACAGCGACCTCAACGCTGCGCGTCTACCAATTCCGCCACGACCGCACGATATTGCGCGTGGATAGCCTCGCCCTTAAAGCTTATGGCTTGAGATTAAGGGCGACCACGGCGCGTGCGAACGTTTAGCAAAGGGGCGGTCTTATTGCAAGCGGACCCTGAGGGTCTTGTGCCGAAAATGGGCTGGAATTAGGAGGGCGGCCGCAACGTACGCGGGGCTTGATCGTCGCGGGCCGCACCATCCAACGCTTGACGAGTTCTAAGCTCGCACGAGGGAGTTTCGATTTGGTAAAATTTGAAGGGTTTGGCGAAAATTTTGCGGATCGCGGTGACGATTTCCTGGCCTGGGCGACGAGCCGCGAGCCGGTGCCGTATGAGGATGCCGTCGCGGCGATGGAGCGCCGGGTGGACGCCATCCACAGGGGCGAAGAGGGGGAGTTGGTCTGGCTGCTGCAGCATCCGCCGCTCTACACCGCCGGCACCAGCGCCAAGCCCGAGGATCTGCTCGACGCCCAGGGGCTGCCCGTGTTCCAGACCGGGCGGGGCGGCCAGTTCACCTATCACGGGCCCGGCCAGCGCATCGCCTATCTGATGCTCGACCTGTCACGGCGGGGCAAGGATGTGCGCCGCTTCGTGCGCGACATCGAGCGCTGGGTGATAGACGCGCTCGGCGGCCTGGGCGTCGACGCGACCTGCCGCACGGGCCGCACCGGAATCTGGGTGCCGCGGCCGGAGAAGGGGCCGCTCGCCGAGGATAAGATCGCCGCCATCGGTATTCGCGTGCGACGCTGGGTGAGCTTCCACGGCGTCAGCATCAATGTCGATCCGGAACTTACGCATTATGACGGCATCGTCGCCTGCGGCATCCGCGATCAGGGTGTGACAAGTTTAACGGATCTGGGAAAAAATGCGTCGATGGACGATCTCGACACCGCCCTCGCCTCCGCCTTTTCGCGCCATTTCGGCTCACGCGCGGCGCCGGATCCCGAGCTCGACCTCAATTCCCCATCTTCCCATCCCGAAAACGTCCCGCTATAAAACAATGGAGGAAACTGCCGGCCGGTCTTTTCCTGCCGCTCAGTCAAATATTCGTCAAATTACCAAGCCAACCCTGCGTGTCGGGCATTTATCCTTCCATAAGAATTTGGGCAGGTGGGGCTTGACGGCCGGACCGGAGAGATGATGAGCCAGCGCGTCGGAATCTGACAGTTCGTCTGTTGCCGGGTCGCCTCTGTCATCAAGTGCGAAGCGTTACAGCGATGGACCAAAGTTTACTCATGGATCAGGTCTCGGCGAGCGGCCAGAAAGACAAAATCAGACGTCTCCGCCGGCGTTTGCAACAATCCGAAACCTTCGTCATGCCGGAAGTCTGGGACGTGGCGAGTTCGCGCGTCATGGCGGATGCCGGTTTCGAATTCATCGGCACCTCCTCGACCTCGATCGGCTGGTGCCTCGGCTATACCGCCCAGGAGCGCATCGCGACGGACGATCTGCTCACCATGGCGGCACGCATCACCAAAGGTTTCGAGACTCCGGTCAACGCCGATCTCGAAGGCGCGGCGGGCCGGTCGCTGGAAGAAATCAAATATGCTGTCAACGCGGCGATCGCGGCGGGCTGCGTCGGCATCACGCTTTCGGATGGCGGCCGCAACGGCTCGCACGGCATCCTGACCATCGAAGAGATGACCGAATGCGTGCGCGCGGTGAAGGCGGCGACGGCGGAGGCCAAGATGCCGGCCGTCATCACCATCAGCACCGAGGCGTTTCTGCTCGGGCCGAAAGTGCATTCGCCGTTCGAGACCACGGTCGAGCGCTCGGAGGCCTATTTCGCCGCCGGCGCCGATTGCGTGATGGTCCCCGGCGTGCAGCACCTGCAAATCCTGGAGCGGCTGGCGGGCGTCGTCGACGGGCCGCTGGCGATTACCGTCGGCTACAGCCCGGCGCCGGAGATCAAGGCCTTTGCCGGAATCGGCATCGCCTGCATCACTTTCGGCGGCAGCCTGTTGCGCTCGCTGCTCGGCAATATGCGGCTGAAGGGCGAGGAGCTGCTGGCGTTCGGGCATTTCAACCATCTCGACAAAGCCATTCCCGAAGACGCGCTCGAAACGCTGCTGCGCTAACCGTCCTGGCGGTTTGAATGGCGCGGCGCGTCCTGCGGCGGTACTCTGTCCTCAAATCAGGCAGGTGAGGACGTTTCATGAGCGGCAGGCAGAGCGATCCCATCGTTATCGTCGGTGCGGCGCGTACCGCAATGGGCGGCTTCCAGGGCAGCTTGTCGCTCCTCACCGCGCCGCAGCTCGGCAGCGAGGCGATCAAGGCGGCGCTGGCCAAGAGCGGGCTGAAGCCCGGCGATATCAGCGAGGTGCTGATGGGCTGCGTGCTGCCCGCCGGACAGGGCCAGGCGCCCGCGCGGCAGGCGGCGCTCGGCGCGGGATTGCCGTTGTCGGTGCCCTGCTCCACCGTCAACAAGATGTGCGGCTCGGGCATGAAGACCGCCATCTCCGCTTACGAGGCGCTGCACGCACGCCCCGGCGACATCATCGTGGCGGGCGGCATGGAGAGCATGTCGAACGCGCCCTATCTGCTGCCGAAGGCGCGCGGCGGCATGCGGCTCGGCCACGGCCAGGTGCTCGACAGCATGTTCCTCGACGGCCTGGAGGACGCCTACGATAAGGGCCGCCTGATGGGCACCTTCGCCGAGGACACCGCCCAGCATTACCAGTTCACCCGCGCCGATCAGGACGCCTTTGCGATCACCTCGCTGGAACGCGCCAAGCGGGCCAATGAGGATGGCAGTTTTGCCGATGAGATCGCAGCAGTGACCGTGATCTCGGGCAAGACGCAGAGCGTGGTGGAACGCGACGAGCAGCCGTTTTCGGCCAGGCCGGAGAAAATCCAACAGCTCAAGCCTGCCTTCCGCGAGGGCGGCACGGTGACGGCGGCCAATTCCAGTTCGATCTCGGACGGCGCGGCGGCTCTCGTGCTGATGCGCGAAAGCGAGGCGGAGCGGCGCGGCGTCACGCCCATCGCGCGCATCATTGCGACGGCGAGTCATGCGCAGGAACCCGCTTGGTTCACGACGGCGCCGATACAGGCGGTGCGCAAGATTTATGAGGCCACCGGCTGGCAGGCGGGCGACGCGGATCTGTATGAGATCAATGAGGCGTTCGCCGTCGTGGTGATGGCGGCGATGCGCGATCTCGGCCTGCCGCATGACGTGGTCAACGTCAATGGCGGCGCCTGCGCGCTCGGCCATCCGATCGGCGCGTCGGGCGCGCGGATCGTGGTGACGCTGCTGAATGCGCTGAAGCGTGGCGGCGGCAAACGCGGCGTCGCCGCGATCTGCATCGGCGGCGGCGAAGCGACCGCGATCGCGGTGGAGATGGTTTAGGGCGGTGGGTGCCGCCTCCGTCTTCTTCGCTGCCCGACCTTCTCGATTCGAATAACCTCACATCCGTCGGCCCGGAGGTCAGAGCCGGGACCTACTCGCATTTCCGCTTGCAGCAGCGCTTGGGGATGCGGGATTGGTCCTGGCTCGCCCTCGCGGGCGTCCGGGACGACGAGACTTAGCGGATGTCCCGTTTTGCCAGGTGAGGGGTAATGCCGACCGGCGGAGCAATGGGGCCTATTCAGCCCGCCAAGGCTCATAATCCGGGGCGGGTGCGCGGCGGCGACCGCTGTTCAGAATGCTGCCCGCAGGACGATACGCCTCAGCGGTCCCGGTTCGGTTCTCCAAATGCGGCTTCTGCCAGCTTTTGGCCTGATAATCATGGCCCGGCGGCTCATCCAGGCTATAATGCAGCCAGCCATGCCATTCCGCGGGCACCTTCGAGGCTTCGGCGTCGCCATTGTAGATCACCCAGCGTCGCGGCTTGCCGGCCGGGCCAATGCCGGTCTTGTCCTCAAAATATTTATTGCCGAAGCCATCTTCGCCGATGGCGCGGCCGTGGCGCGCCGTATAGAGCCGCGTCGAAAGCGTCGCGCCGTTCCACCAGGTAAAGAGATCGCTGAAGAGGCTCATATCTATCTCGCCCACTGCTAAGTCGACGCGACTATCGCATCGGCGCCCGGCCGATGTCCAGATCACTATAGTGATGGGGTTCTTACGCTTGGCGCGGCATGCCGAGCGGAAGCGGATGGGCGCGCTTCCCGCATCCCCCTTCCGGCCCTGCGATTCGGCATCAGGCCAATACAGAATCAGCGAAATGCCCTGGCAAGCGCTTGCCTGTTGATGGCGGCGGGCGATCCCCGACTCCTTCGGGCTTGCCATGTGGGAATCGCCATATCCTGCCCCTGCGAGCTGGGGACGGGGAGCTCGGGACAGGCGCTGGTGCATCGAAGCAACTAGATTTGGTGGCCCAAAAATTTTTATGCGCTAGGGCTGGCCATAAGGGCGTGAATCAGTCAGCTTATCAACTGTGAGCCTTCGGGCCCGCTCAGGGCCGAGAGCGGAGGCCATCAGCGTAAAAATTCCCGACGTCAGGCGCCGCGCTGTCGTGTGCGCCTTTGTGAAGTTGCGTTCGCTGCGAGACGGTCCTCCGCCTCCAGCGCGAGTTGCGTATGTGCGTTTTCTTAGAGTTGAACGGCGCGGCAAAGCTTCAGAGGGACAGGACGATGCGGATCGAGCGGCGGTTTACCAAGACGGGACAATCCCCCTATGCGGATATCGAATTTCACAACGCAACCAGCGAAATCCGCAATCCTGACGGGTCGATCGTGTTCCGGCTGGAAAACATCCAGGTCCCGGCGCAATGGAGCCAGGTCGCCAGCGACATCCTGGCGCAGAAATATTTCCGTAAGGCGGGCGTCCCGGCGCGGCTGAAGCGGTTCGAGGAAAATTCCATTCCGTCATGGCTGTGGCGCTCGGTGGCCGATGAAGCGGCCCTTGAGGAGCTGCCCGAGGCCGACCGCTACACCTCCGAGACCGACGCGCGCCAAGTCTTCAACCGCCTCGCCGGCACCTGGACCTATTGGGGCTGGAAGGGCGGCTATTTCTCCACCGAGGAAGACGCGCACGCCTTCCATGATGAGCTTTGCTACATGCTCGCCATGCAGATGGCCGCGCCGAACAGCCCGCAATGGTTCAATACCGGCCTGCATTGGGCCTACGGCATCGATGGGCCGAGCCAAGGCCATTATTATGTCGATTACGAAACCGGCGAACTGACCCGCGCCTCCACGGCCTATGAGCACCCTCAGCCGCACGCCTGCTTTATTCAGTCGGTCCAGGATGATCTCGTCAATGAGAGCGGCATCATGGATCTGTGGGTACGCGAGGCGCGGCTGTTTAAATATGGCTCCGGCACCGGCACCAATTTCTCGATGGTCCGCTCCGAGGGCGAAAAACTGTCGGGCGGCGGCAAGTCGTCGGGACTGATGAGCTTCCTCAAGATCGGCGACCGGGCGGCCGGCGCGATCAAGTCGGGCGGCACCACGCGGCGCGCGGCCAAGATGGTCATCGTCGATGCCGATCACCCCGATATCGAGGAATTCGTCGACTGGAAGGTGAAGGAAGAGCAGAAGGTCGCCGCCATGGTGGCGGGCTCGAAAATCTGCGCCAAGCACCTGAACCTGATCATGCGCGCCTGCACCCATTGCGACGGCGATGGCGATGATTGCTTCGACCCGGCCAAGAACCCGGCGCTAAAGCGCGAGATCCGTGCGGCCCGCAAGGCACATGTCTCGGACAGCTATATCCAGCGCGTGATCCAGTTCGCCAAGCAGGGTTATGACAAGATCGAATTCCCGGTCTTCGACACCGATTGGGAAGGCGAGGCCTATCGCACCGTCTCCGGCCAGAATTCAAACAACACCATCCGCGTCGACGACGATTTCCTGGCCGCCGTTGAGAATGGCAGCCCGTGGGAGCTGAAGGCGCGCAAGAACGGCCGCACGGTCAAAACATTGAATGCCGCCGAGCTGTGGGACAAGGTCGCCCATGCCGCTTGGGCCTCGGCCGATCCGGGCGTGCAGTTCCACACCACCATCAATGACTGGCATACCTGCCCTGCCTCGGGGCCGATCCGGGCGTCAAATCCTTGCTCGGAATACATGTTCCTCGACGACACGGCCTGTAACCTCGCCTCGCTCAACCTAATGAGCTTCCGCGACGCCAGCAAGCGCTTCGACGTCGACGGCTACGCCCATGCCGTGCGGCTGTGGACCGTCGTGCTCGAAGTGTCGGTGACGATGGCGCAGTTCCCGTCGAAGGAAATCGCCGAGCTGTCCTACCGCTACCGCACGCTGGGCCTGGGCTTTGCCAATATCGGCGGGCTGCTGATGGTCTCCGGCCTGCCCTACGACAGCGATGAGGGCCGCGCCCTTGCCGCCAGCCTCTCCGCGCTGATGACCGGCGTCTCCTACGCCACCTCGGCGGAGATGGCGCAGCGCCTCGGCGCCTTCGCCGGCTATGAATCGAACGCCCCGCACATGCTGCGCGTCATCCGCAATCACCGCCGCGCGGCTTACGGCGAGACCTCATGCTATGAGGGCCTGCACACCCTGCCGGTGCCGCTCGACAAGCATTCCTGCCCGAATCAGCGCCTGATCCTGGCGGCCCGCCAGGCTTGGGACCGCGCCCTGGCGCTCGGCCAGCGGCACGGCTTCCGCAATGCCCAGGCGACGGTGATCGCGCCGACCGGCACCATTGGCCTCGTCATGGATTGCGACACCACCGGCATCGAGCCCGATTTCGCCATCGTGAAGTTCAAGAAGCTGGCGGGCGGCGGCTACTTCAAGATCATCAACCGCGCGGTGCCGGAAGCGCTCGACTCGCTCGGCTATGACAAGAAGACCGTGCACGGCATCATCGACTATGCCGTCGGGCATGGCACGCTGGACGGCGCGCCGCACGTCAACCACCAGAGCCTTTTGAAGAAGGGTTTGACCCAGGAAGTGATCGCCAAGGTCGAGACCGGCCTCGCGAGCGCCTTCGACATCAAATTCGCCTTCAACAAATGGACGCTGGGCGAAGAGTTCTGCGTCAACACGCTCCGCATTTCCAAGGAGCAGCTCGACTCCCCCAAATTCGACCTGCTGGGCCATCTCGGCTTCACCAAGGCGCAGATCGAGGCGGCCAACGAATATTGCTGCGGCGCAATGACCCTTGAAGGCGCGCCGGGGCTGAAGGACGAGCATTTGCCGATCTTCGATTGCGCCAATCCGTGCGGCCGCAAGGGTAAGCGCTTCCTGTCGGCGGAGAGCCACATCCGCATGCTGGCGGCGGCGCAGCCGTTCATCTCGGGCGCCATCTCCAAGACCATCAACATGCCGAACAACGCAACGGTCGAGGATTGCAAGAACGCCTATATGATGTCCTGGCGGCTCGGGCTGAAGGCCAATGCGCTCTATCGCGATGGCTCCAAGCTCTCCCAGCCCTTGCAGGCTCAACTCCTCAGCGATGAGGAGAGCGAGGATGACGGCGAGCCGATCATCGCGGAGAAGCCGACCCAGAAGCATGTCGAGCTGGTGGCCGAGCGCATCGTCGAGCGGATCATCGAGCGCGAGCGCGAGCTGGCGACGCGGGCCAAGCTCCCCAACCGCCGCAAGGGCTATACCCAGAAGGCGGTGGTCGGCGGCCATAAGGTCTACCTGCGCACCGGCGAGTACGAGGATGGGCGCCTCGGCGAGTTGTTCATAGATATGCACAAGGAAGGCGCGGCTTTCCGGTCACTTATGAACAATTTCGCCATCGCCATCAGCCTCGGCCTGCAATACGGGGTGCCGCTGGAGGAATATGTCGACGCCTTTACCTTTACGCGCTTCGAGCCGGCCGGGCTTGTTCAAGGCAATGATACGATCAAGAATGCAACCTCCATTCTTGATTACATTTTCCGCGAACTCGCCGTCTCCTATCTCGGCCGCAACGACCTCGCCCATGTCGATCCATCCGAGATCGACAATATGACCGTGGGCGCGGGCGTCGCCGAAGATAAGGGCCATGCCGCCGTCTCCGCCGACCGCTATATGAGCCGCGGCATGATGCGCGGCGCTCTTAACCATAAAGTTGTCATGGTTTCGAGCGAGGCTGTCTCTTCGGGCGAGGGAGACGGTCCCGTTGCAAAGATCCGGCAGGCGCTAGCGGCGTCGGTCGGCCATGTCCATGGCAACAACGCAATGGCGATCACTCCGGCTGCCCATGTACACACTTATGTCGCGCCAGTTGAAAAATCCGAAAGCGCACTTCGCGTCGAGGCCCGAATCAAGGGCTATGAGGGCGAGGCCTGCGGCGATTGCGGAAATTTCACCCTGGTCCGGAACGGCACTTGTCTGAAATGCGACACTTGCGGTTCGACCAGCGGATGTTCCTGAGTATCACATAAGTTGAATGCCGCCGGATCATCGGCTGGGCCGCGAGGAAAGTGGCCCGGCCGTCAATCCGGAGTTTGGCGCGTTTCGGCTCTTCCTGAAACAAAGCGGGGGGCGGCCTAGCGGCTGGCAACGGAGTAAATGGGAATTCTTTCGACCAATGATGAAGGGCACCAGGAGTCCATCGTCTACTTTCTGAGCGAGGCGCTTCGCGCCGCCATCGAAGCCGGCGACCGGCTACAGCTCAGTGTCTGCGACATGCCGCAGCTTGCGCCCGGCATGGACTGCTCGGAAATCGCCAGCAAGCTGGCGAGCTTCCGGCAATACACGCACAGCCTGTGGAGCTGTGAAGTGATGATGCTCGCCAAAATCCTGCGCGCCCGCGATCTGGCCAAGGAACTGCGGCTGTACGAGCCCGAACTTAGACCCGAGATCGACACCTT
Source organism: Rhodomicrobium sp. R_RK_3 (assembly GCF_002198715.1). Classification (GTDB taxonomy): domain Bacteria; phylum Pseudomonadota; class Alphaproteobacteria; order Rhizobiales; family Rhodomicrobiaceae; genus R-RK-3. Next base: position 299,332 of record NZ_MWLK01000006.1, read on the forward strand.
CCGTCTGGCGACGGTGAACAGCTCGGACCTGCAAGACACGCTTTTGCCCGACGCCCAGAACGTCTTCAACGGCGCGGTGCAGCCGAAGCGGTTTCTGGAAGCGCGCGGCTTTCTCGGTTTTGACGGCGTCGGTAAGAACGATCCGCTGCTTGGCTATAAGGTTGCCGGTCGCGTCGATGTGCGGCTGCTGCTTGATGCTTGCGAAGCGCTGCATTTCGGCCTTGCCGCACGCTACGGCTTCGACGCGCTGCCCTCGCGTGTGCTGATCGGCCATGCCGGCGGCGAAGAGGTCAGCCTCTTGGGCGACGATACGGAAGAGCCGTTCCTGTTGACGGAACTCAGCGAGATTGTCGGCGAGGACGGATCAGCGCTGCCGTTCGACTGGAACAGCTTGCCGGTGAACGGTCAGGTGCTGCGGCATTAGCCTATCGGCGCATTTTCACTTCTCCCGCGAGACCGTTCGGCGCTTTGCACCGCATAGTGTTAGCGAGAATCCGCGACCGGTGATGCGCAGAAGCCTAAGCGGCGATCAGCCGATCCACCTCATGCACGAGCTCGCGCAGATGGACGGGTTTGGAGAGGATGCGCGCCTCGCGCGGTGCCTTGGAATCGGGATGCAGGGCGACGGCCGCGAAGCCGGTAATGAACATGATCTTCATTTCGGGCTGCAACTCCGAGGCCCGCTTGGCCAGTTCGATGCCGTCCATTTCCGGCATCACGATGTCCGTGAGCAGCAGAGTGAACTGGCGATTTCGCAGACACTCAAAGGCTTCCGCCCCGTTCGAAAACGACACGACGTCATAGCCCGCGCGCTGCAGCGCCTTCACCAGGAAGCGGCGCATCGACTCATCGTCTTCAGCGAGGAGAATACAGGGCATCGTCATGATAGGAGTTCTCACCTGGTGGAAATATACGCTACAACCCGGCGTTGACCAAAATTTAAATAAAGACCCGCCTTCCTCAAACTACTCGATCCGACGGCAAAATCGAGAGGTATCATCGGATTAACCTTACTCGTAACGGTTAATAAGCTGTGACGCTTTCGACAGAGTTGGGCTACTAAGCGGCGGAAGTTTGGCGCGTTCCGATAAAATGCAACTCTACCTTGCGGGCATGAGCACGGGTTCTGTGCTCAATCACATAGATGCCCTGCCATGTGCCGAGCGCCGTGCGCCCGTCGATCACCGGGATCGAAAGGCTGACCGAGGTGAACATCGCCTTGATATGGGCCGGCATGTCGTCCGGCCCTTCGCTCGAATGCCGGTAGCCCGCGCCCTCCGGGGCTAGGCTATTCAGCGCCTGCTGCAGATCGTGCCGAACATCGGGATCGGCATTCTCCTGGATCGTCAGCGAGGCCGAGGTGTGAGCGATGAACAGTGTCAATAGCCCGTCCTGTGCGCCGATCTCATCGATCCAGCCGCGAACTTTTTCCGTAATCTCGGTAAAACCAGGCCCAGCCGTGCGCACTTGCAGCGCGTGGTTCGCCTGGGCGAAGACCCGCCCGCCGCCCGCACCGTCATCGCCGGGCGCCGATGGCAATTTGTCTGTCATGCGATCAGCTTGCATCAAGCGCGTTAACGACCCCTGCCGGATCGGTCTTCCAGACTAACGCCGAACGCAGCGGCGCGGAGCCTAAAATCGCCATTTTCCACAAAATTGGCAGCGTCGCGATGCGGGCTTTTGCCGCTTTTCCAGTCCCATTCCGACACAGAAAATTCAAAAAAGATCCAATGCTTTACTGAATATTTACTCGCACGCGCAACATTTGGGAAAGAGTTGTTTGCGTCGTGTCGCCAGTCACAGTTTCACGCCCCGCCAGGCAAGGCCGTCAATCGTCTCATCGCATCACCCGAGGCGTCTGCGCCGCTGACAGGGGCATCATTGCTCGCGAGAGCTTTCGGGACGTGCCATGACTTCAAATGCCAATGTGGGGGCGGATCGCCCTGTGCCATCGCCGCCGGCCGGTCCCTCCGCCGCCGGCCGAGCATCCCCTCCTGGCGCGCACCACCCGGAAGCGGAGGAATTGCTGCGGCGTTTCCTATCCGAAGTTCACGGCTACCGGCAATTGGGCAATGTGGCGCTGCGCGAGTTGGAGGATCGGCTCGCCGCCATCGCGTCGCCGCAGCCGGCCGAAGCTCAGCCGCTGCCTGCCCAGCGCGGCGTACCGGCCTCGGCGGCGCCCCTGAAGCAGCGCTCGCTGAAGCAGCCCGACGACCGCGGGCCGGCGCTGAAAGACAGGCTGCGCGAATTGTCGGCCTATCTGCATGCCGATCTCTCGCAGCAAGCCGCCGCCGCGCCGGCCGCAGCTCCCGCCGAGTCCGCCGACGCCCCCGCGCGCCAGATCCCGCTGACGCCCTTCAAACCTGGCGAACGCTCGGCCCGCCCGACCCTGCACAGGACTACCCCAAACGCGCCCATACTCGACCGGATCTGGTTCGAGGACCGGTTCGCGACGATGCGCTCCTCCATCGACATGCTCGCGGAAAAGATCCCGACGCAGCGCCTCGACCTTTTGGAGCGGCAGTTTCACCTGCTGATGGAAAAGCTCGAATCCCGCGAGACCGACCGATCGATGGTGCCGGTCGAGGCCGGGCTTAAGAAGCTCGCCGCCTATCTCGAGGACAATAAGCACTGGAGCGTCACCCAGGACGCGCGGGTGCGCGGCGTCGAGGAGCGGTTGAACCAGTTGAGCGGCCTCGTTGCGCAGTCGCATGCGGCGATCTCGGCGACGGCCAAAGGACTGGAGATCGTTGCGCGCGGCACCGGACCGACCCTGGCGCGCGCCACTGCGGATCTGGTCGCCGGCAAGCTGGAGGCCAAGCTCGACACCCTGGCTCCAAAATCCTCGATCGCCGATCTCAGCCGCGAGGTCTCGCATCTGGCGATGCAGTCCGCGCACGGCACGCGCAGCACGGAAGAGCGCCTGAAGCAGCTTCAGAGCTGCCTCGACGAAAGCCTGGACCGGCTCGAGGACGAAGCGCGCCGGCAGCCGCAAGCCGCGCCCGAGCCAGGCTGGAAGGCCGCCCCGGCCGATCACGGCGATTTCGACGATGAGGACGATTATGACGGCAAGCTGATCGCGGCAGCGCAGCGGGCCGCCCGGCTCGCCGACGGTCCCGCCCGCCAACTCCCCCAGCACGGAGAGCCGGTGCGCTACCAAATCCCTTATGGCGAGTTCCTCCCCGAGGATGAGCGCGGCAGTTCCCGCACCGGCCTCGTGGTCGCCGCCATCATCCTGCTGCTGGCCAGCGCCGCGATGCTCTATCTCAATCTGCGCGACAGGATCCCCCCGGGCGCGCAGGCCAGCGCCGCGCTGTCCGACAGTGCCGCTTCCGCCGCCGCGATGACGACGTCCTCGACGGGCAAGAGCGCCGAACGGATCGGTTCCACGCCGAGCCGGATCGCCCTGTCCCAGGACCACTGGGTGACCATTCCGGCCGAAAAGACCGCTGCCACGCTTCACCCGAAGCAGACCGCCCCTGCCGCGCTGAGCGCCGCCGAGCCGGTCGACACCTCGGCGCCCGCCGCCACCATGTCCATCGGCAGCACCGGCAAGGGCGACAGCCTGCGCAAGGCCGCCGTCGACGGCGACGCCAATGCGCAGTTCTCCGTCGGCCAAACCTATCTCGAAGGCAGCGACGCCGACCAGGCGATGCCGGTCGATGAGAGGCTGTCGAAAGCGGCCCGCTGGTTCCGCCGCGCCGCCGAAAACGGCCATGCGCCCTCGCAATACCGGCTGGCGATCCTTTATGAAAAGGGCCGGGGCGCGCCAAAGAGTCTCGCCGAGGCGGCGCGCTGGTACGGCTTGGCCGCGGAGCAGGGCCATGTGGAGGCCATGTCCCGATTGGCGGGTCTGTTGAGCAATCGCAACAATCCGACCCTCAACTACGCCCTCGCCGCGAAATGGTACCGCAAGGCTGCCGAAGCCGGCGTTCACGATAGCCAGTACAATCTCGGGATCCTCTACGAGATCGGCCTGGGCGTGCCGAAAGACGCGGCGTTGGCCTATCAGTGGTTCGCGCTTGCAGCCCGCGACGGCGACGGCGACGCCGTGCAGAAGCGCGACAATTTGGCCCCGAAGCTGACGCAGATCCAGCGGGCGACGGCAGAGTTCAACATGTCCAACTGGAAAGCCGCCCGTATCGACCCTGCCATCAACGGTGTCGCGCCGGAGCCGCCCGTAGAGACGGCGCAACGCGTCCAGCCGGTCATCCAGCCGAAACTCCCCAGCACCCAACTGATCAATGCTGCCTGGAAGGCCGAAATCGCACCGCGTGAATCGATGGTGGCGGACGCACAGGCGCTGCTGACCCGGCTCGGCTACAAGCCCGGCCCGGTCGACGGCGTGCTCGGCCCGAAGACCATCGCCGCGATCCACGAATTCGAACAACGGGTTGGCCAGCATGGTAGCGGGCAGCTCACCGAAGCTCTGGTTGCAAAAATGAAATTTGCCCAGCAATAGGACCACCGGGCGGGGCACCGACACAAGGGCTGGGGATCAAGGCGACGGAGCCGCGCATTGACGAAGCGGGCCTCCTTCTGCTTTATCGGCGGCAATCTCGTAAAGGCGCCCGGCCCGGCATCCTCACGCGGTGAGGCCGCTGGGGCATGGCGCAAGGCACCGACTGGATGCCGGTCACATGCATATCTATCTGCCGATTGCCGAAACCACGGTGAACATCTTCACCATTTTTGGCATGGGCACCGCAGTCGGATTTCTCTCGGGCATGTTCGGCGTCGGTGGCGGCTTCCTGATCACGCCACTCCTGATCCTGACCGGCATCCCGGCGGCCGTGTCCGTCGCGACCGGCGCCAATCAGGTGGTCGCCAGCTCCGTCTCGGGCACGATGACGCAGTGGCGGCGCGGCAATGTCGACTTCAAGATGGGCACGATCATGCTGCTCGGCGGCGTTGTCGGGGCCTTCGGCGGCGTGCAGGCGGTCAAGGTCCTGCGTGAGGCGGGACAGGTCGAACTGGCGGTATCGCTGCTTTACTCGGTCTTCCTGTCCAGCATCGGCGTGCTAATGCTGAGCGAGAGCCTGCGCGCGATGCACCGCGCGCGTAATGGCGGCGCCCCCTCCGCGCGCCGCGCCGCGCAGCATCACTGGATCCACGGCCTGCCGCTGAAAATGCGTTTCCAGCGGTCGAAGCTTTACATCAGCGCGATTCCGCCCCTGGTGATCGGCGCGGCGGTCGGCTTTCTATCGGGCATTCTGGGCGTCGGCGGCGGCTTCATCATGGTGCCGGCGATGATCTATCTGCTGCGGATGCCGACCAAGGTCGTGATCGGCACCAGCCTGTTCCAAGTCATCTTTGTCGCCGGGGTCACCACCATTTTGCATGCCGCGACCAACCAGGCCGTCGACCTCCTCCTGGCGCTGATCCTGATGGTTGGCGGGGTGATCGGCGCGCAATTCGGCACGCAGGCGGGGCTCAAACTGCGCAGCGAACATTTGCGCGCTTTGTTGGCGCTGCTGGTGCTCGGCGTCTGCGTGCGGCTGATGGTCGATCTACTGACGACGCCGCCGGAGTTGTTCTCAATCCAAAACGTGCTGCCGAGAAGCTCGCTATGATGCGCCGTCTCCGCCTCGCGATCCTCGTTGCCGCCGGCTTGGCGCTGCTCGCCTTCGCGCGACCGTCCTCCGCCCAGGACCGCGCCGAGGCCGTCGAGGCCGACATGTCCTCGCGCGAGATCTCGATCAAATCGGATTTCACCGGCGCCGAGATCGTGGTGTTCGGCTCGGTCGACGGCAGCAAACGGACCGACAGCGATCCCGATTATTACGACGTCATCATCGTGATCCGAGGCCCCGCCGAAACCGTGATCGCGCGCAAGAAGGAGCGTTTTGCCGGGATCTGGGTCAATGGCCCCTCGGAGGGCGTCACCGAACTGCCCAGCTTTTACGCCGTGCTCTCGACGCGCCCGCTCACCGAGATCGCCGACATGGAGACGCTGCGCAAATACGGCGTCGAATTCGATCCCAATCCGGCCTCCTGGGGCGGCGCCAAAATGGCGGAAGAATTCGCCGACGCCATCGTCCGCATCAAGAAGCGCGACGGGCTGTATATCGAGAAGCCGGACGCGGTGAAGTTCCTCGGCCGAAGCCTGTTCCGGGGCAACATCACTCTGCCGGTCAAGGTGATCGAGGGCGACTACACCGCGACCATCTACCTGTTGCAGGCGGGCAAGCTGCTCAGCCGCGACGACGTAACCCTGACGGTGAAGAAGGTTGGGCTGGAGCGGATCTTGGAAACCCTGGCCTTCGAGCGGCCCTGGCTCTACGGGTTCATGGCCGTGCTGATGGCCGTCGCCTGCGGTTTTACCGGTTGGATGCTGTTCGGGCGGAGTTAGGGCGGCCCGCAGACCGCCATTAATCCGCCAGCACGTCCGCTGATGCAGTCACCGCGATCCGCCGCACGCCGGCCGCAAAGCCGTTCAGTGTCGCATTGTGGTGGGCGATGATCTGGTCGAAGCGCAGGTCGCCCCAGTCGCCGGTCATGTGACAATCGGCCAGCAAGGTAACGTCGTAGCCGAGGCCGACGGCGCGGCGGCAGGTCGTGTCGATGCAGAACTGAGTGGAATTTCCACCGATGACGAGATGGCCGATCCGGGCGGCCTGGAGCCGGTCATGAAGATCCGTGTCGTGGAAGGCGTCCGGGCTCGACTTCTGCACGACCGATTCCCCGGATAGGGGCGCCACCTCCTCGCGGATCGGCCAGCCTGGGCTGTTCGTCTCGAGCGGTTCGCCCGGCCCCTCATTGTGCTGCACGAAAATGACCGGGACGCCAGTGCCCCGCGCCCGCGACAGGACCTTCTTCAGCCGCAGCACCATCTCCGTCTGCGCCTTCACGATGAGCGGCTGCCGTTCGCGCGAGCCCGAATAGTCAAGTACACCGTTCTGGACGTCGACGATGATAAGCGCGGTGGCCAAGGGCTTCTCCATCGGTGGGTCGGGCGGCGCATGTCATAGCATGTGATCGCGGCAAGCTTTTGTTAGCCTGCCGCCCTGCTAGTCGCCCAGGCCGTCAGAGCCTATTCGCATCGCCGCTTGCCGCAGCGTTTGCCGGTTCGGCATTGGGCCCCCGTTCTGTCGGCCGGGGCAACGGAGTATGGCATCGGAGAAGTCGACGCAGATCCGCGATCCATTGTAAACCTCCTGTACCGGCGCCGCTTTCGTCACAACCATCGAATTGGAACACCCCATGGAGCTATCGTCGCTGCTTATTTTCGCAGGCGCGCTGTTCGTCTCCGCCGGGTCGCCCGGGCCGAGCGTCGCCGCGCTCGTCGCCCGCGTTCTGGCGCGCGGCCATCGCGACGTGCTGCCGTTCCTGGCCGCGATGTGGATCGGCGAGGCGATCTGGTTGTCGCTGGCGGTCTGGGGCATGAGCACCGTGGCGCAGTCCTTCCACCTTATCTTCCTCGCCATCAAATGGCTCGGCGTCGCCTATCTTGCGTATCTCGCCTGGCGCATGTGGAATGCGCCGTCCCATCTGGATGAAGGCAGCGTCCCCGAGCGCCGCTCCGCCGCAAAAATGTTCGCCGCAGGCCTCGCCATCACGCTCGGCAATCCGAAGGTCATGCTGTTTTACATGGCGCTGGTGCCTTCGATCATCGACCTGACGCGCCTAACCATGCTCGGCTGGGCGGAACTCACCGCGACCCTGATCCTGGTTCTGATGGCCGTCGATATCATCTGGGTGGCGATGGCGGCCCGCGCCCGGCGCTACCTGCGCAGCCCGAGCGCCATACGTCTCGCAAATCGCTGCGGTGCGGGTATGATGGCGGGAGCCGCTGCTGCGATCGCGGCGCGATAGGAGGATGTGGCGACGGCCCATGATGATCATCCCCGCTGACTTCGACGACCTTCGGCTTAAGGCCTTGCTGCACCTGCATCTTGGTGGAATGCACGCGAGTTCGCCGCCCGGAAGCGTCTATGCGCTCGACTTGTCTGGTCTCAAGGCGCCCAGCATCAGCTTCTACGCGGCTTGGGAGGGCGAAACGCTGCTCGCCATGGGCGCGCTAAAGGAGCTCGATGCTCTATCCGGGGAAATCAAGTCGATGCGGACCGACCCGGCGCATCTGCGCCGGGGCATTGCTACGGCGATGCTCGATCACTTGCTCGCCGTTGCAAAATCGCGGGGCTATCGCCGCGTCAGCTTGGAAACCGGCTCAGGGCCCGCCTTCGAACCGGCCCTCGCCCTATACCGCCGGCGCGGCTTCCTGGATGGAAGCCCGTTCGGCGATTACGTTCCAACGGAATTCAACCAGTTCCTGCATCTCGATCTCGCGTGACCGGCGCAGGCAAAGTTAAGCGGCCATCTCTTCCAGCAACTGACCCGAGGCGACCTGGCTGACGCGGCCGGCATGGATCGACCAGACGAACAGCCCTTCATGGCCGAGCAGCGGGTCGAAAGCCGAGCCGAGCACGTTCGAGCCGGCCGAATAGGCACCCATCGACGGCAGAATCAGCCGGCTGCCGTTCGAAACGAAGCAGCGGCCGCGCATCAGATGGCCATATTCGGAGATCTGCGCGACGGGGTGCATCCGGCCCGCGATCTCGTGGCTGACGGGCGCCTTCACCGGCTCATAGCGGAATTTGATTCCGCCGACGGTCAGATGCGGAACGACCGTGCCGCCGAACATTTCCGGCACCTCGGCCTGATCCGGGCCGCTGACCCAGAACCATTCGCGGTCTTCCATCAGGTCGAACAGCCAGTCGCCGTCATGAGCGGTCAGGCGCACGTCGCTGTCGCCGCAAAAGCTGTCGCCCAGCGCGATGACGCGGTGCGGATCGAAGCGGTCGAGCGCCTCTTCCAATTTTTCGAAGGACGAGCCCGTATCGTAAGGCGGCAACACGACGCCGTCCTCGGACAAATAAGAGCCTTTTTCGAGGTGGAGGTCGGAGACGATCAACGTTTTTTCGGCTGGCCAATAGAGGGCGCCGGTGCGATCGGCGATGAAGGATTTGCCGCAAAGCAGGACGCGGCACGAGCCGGTGTCGAGAGCGGTCTCGTCAACGGTTCGCAGATAGACTGCGCTATGCATGGATCTCAAAGCCCCTTAACTGCTGCAGTCGGTCAGGCAGCGGCCCGCAACGAATCTAGGGACTAAAGGCGGGCCTGGTAACATTATGCGTGAATTTATGACTGATTCGCGGCGGTTTGTGTTACGAAAAAGTCCCAAGGGAAGCGAATTATTGCGGGCGCTTCGCCGTTTCTGCCATCTTTGTGCCTAATTCGTTCGGGCCGGCTTGCGGCATATTTGGCACGTTGGGAATCTTATCAGGCCGGAATATCCCGCGCAAATCACCGCAGCCGGAACGTCCCCGGCGCCGACGAAGCGGCGATTGACCGCGCGGCGGATTCCGCCGAAAAGACTCCATTGGCTTCGGCTCGTCGGCACAGCGCTTGGGTGGATTATGGAACGGTTTCTTGGCGGCAGTCCGCTTGCGGTCTTCGTGCGGCTCATCATCATCTCGACCATCACCGGCATCGCGCTGAGCGCGGCCGGCTTCAACCCGCGCGACCTCTTGTCCATCATCCCGGACCTCATCCACCGAATCGCCAATTTCGGTTTCGAGTGGGTGGAGACGGCCTTCAACTGGTTCCTGCTCGGCGCGGTCATCGTCATCCCGGTGTGGCTGATCCTGCGCTTCCTGAAATTCGTCGCCGGCGACACCGATAAGGGCGATGCCAAACCGCGTTCCTGACCGCTGATGGATGCCGCGACCGAGCGAGGCGGCCCGGCGCCGCTGACCTATGCGCGCGTGCTGGCGATCAGCCTGCCGATCATCCTCTCCAACATCACCACGCCGCTGCTCGGCCTCACCAACACCGCCGTCATCGGCCAGTTGGGTGAGGCCTATCTGATCGGCGCGGTGGCGCTCGGAGCGACCATCTTCACGCTGCTGTTCTGGGCCTTCGGCTTCCTGCGCATGGGCACGACCGGCCTCACCGCCCAGGCCGACGGCGCGGGCGACCAGGCCGAGGTCAGCGTCAATCTCGCCCGCGCGCTGCTGCTGGCCGGGGGCGCGGGGACGTCGCTGCTGCTGCTGCAAGCGCCGCTCGACTGGCTGTCCTTCTCCCTGCTCGATGCGACGCAGGCGGTCGAAGCGGAGGCACAGACTTATTTCGCCATCCGCATCTGGAGCGCACCGTTCGCGCTGGCCAATTACGCATTTCTCGGCTGGTTCATCGGTCTCGGCCAGACGCGGACGGCGCTCGTTCTGCAGGTGGTGCTGAACGGGGCGAATGTGGCGCTGAACATCGCCTTCGTTTCCTGGCTCGGCTGGGGCGTGGCGGGCGTCGCCATCGGCACAGTCATCGCCGAGGCGATGGCGGCGGTGCTCGGCGCTGTCATCGCCGCCCGCGAATTGCGCCGCCGCGCCGCGCCGATCGACTGGCGCGCGGCGCTCCGGACCTCCGGCCTGATGCGGGTGCTGGCGGTCAATTCCGACCTGATGGTGCGGACGCTCTGCCTGCTTTTCGCCTTCACCTTCTTCACCGCGCAGGCCGCGAAAGCCGGCGAGATCATCCTCGCGTCCAATGCCATCCTGTTGAATTTCCTCAATGTTTCCTCCTACCTGCTCGACGGCTTCGCCTTCGCCACGGAGGTCCTGACGGGGCGCGCGATCGGGGCCGGCCAGCGCGCGGCGTTCCTGCGGGCGATCAGGCTGTCTTCGGTCTGGGCGGCGGGGGTGAGTTTGGTGGTAAGCGCCGGATTTCTCCTCGGCGGCGGCGCGATCATCGACGCGATGACGACGAATGCGGAGGTGCGCGAGACGGCGCGGCTCTATCTGCCCTGGGCGGTCGCGGCGCCGGTCGCGGGCGTCGCCTGCTTCCAGCTCGACGGCATCTTCATCGGCGCAACCCGGACACGGGACATGCGCAACATGATGCTGGTGAGTTTGGCGCTATTCCTGGCGGCGTGGGCTCTGCTGACGCCTGCCTATGGCAATCACGGCCTGTGGGCGTCGATCATCGTGTTCTTCATCGCGCGGGCGCTGACGCTGGGGGCGTATTATCCGGCGCTGGAGCGGGCATCGTTCGGCCCGCGCCCTTGACCCTCCTTGTCATTCCCGCGAAAGCGGGAATCCAGCATCCTTGAGGGGCCTGCCGTGGACCCGGCTGGATTCCCGCTTTCGCGGGAATGACAAGGGAAGTGACGCGGCGCTCACAATTCAAGCGCGGCCCAGCGCTCGGCGTCCTGGCCTCTGAGCGGATCGAGACTCGCGGCGCCCGCCTGCTCCATCGCCGCGATCAGCCGCTGCTTGATCCCGCCGATCAGCCCGCCGCCTTCATAGATCATCCCCGTATAAAGCTGGACCAGCGACGCTCCGGCGCGGATCTTGGCCAGCGCCGCCTCGCCCGAATCCACCCCGCCGACTCCGATCAGCGGCACCCTGCCTTCGGTCAGCAGATGCACCTTGGCCAGCACTCGCGTCGCGCGCTGGAACAGCGGCCGTCCGGACAGGCCGCCCGCCTCGGCCCGATAGGACGCGCGGGGGATTTCGGCGCGTGAGATCGTGGTATTGGTGAGGATGATGCCGTCGACCCGATGCGCCATCAGGCAGGCGACGACCGGCGGCAGATCATCGTCATGGATATCGGGCGCGAGCTTGACCAGGATCGGACGGCGCGGCTTCCCGGCGGTCAGCGTCTCGCGCTCGCGCATCAGCCGGGTGAGCAGCGCGTCGAGACGGTCCGGCGCTTGCAAATCGCGCAGGCCGGGCGTGTTGGGCGAGGAGATGTTGACGGTGAAGTAGTCGGCAGCGCTGTAGAACACGGCAAGCCCGGCGGCAAAATCCTCGATCGGCTCGGCGCTGTCCTTGTTCGCCCCGATATTGACGCCGACAACGCCAGCCGGCCGGGTCGCCAGCCGCGCCATCGCCGCCGCATGGCCGCCGCTGTTGAAGCCGAGCCGGTTGATGACGCCGCGCTCGCGGATCAGGCGGAAGACGCGCGGGCGCGGATTGCCCTTCTGCGGACGCGGCGTCACCGTGCCGATTTCGGTGAAGCCGAAACCCATCGCCAAAAGCGCGCCGGGCACGCGCGCGTCCTTGTCGAAGCCTGCCGCCATGCCGAGCGGGTTCGGGAATTTGAGACCCCATAGCGCTTGCGCTAGCCTCGGATCGTCGGCCTGCCCGCGCGGGAAAACCCCGCGTTCGAGCGCGCGCAAGGTCAGCTCATGCGCGCGCTCCGGATCGAGGAACAACAGGCCCGATTGGGCAAGATCGATGAAGCGGCCGATCACGGTCTCGCCTCGGCGGGGAGGATGGGCTGGCCGCCATCGCCGAGCGGCAACTCATGCGCCCAAAGCGCCGAGGCGACCGGAAAGGCGCCGTAGAAATGCGGGAACAGCGCGCCGCCGCGCGAGGCCTCCCATTTCAGCCCGCCGCCGAGCCGGTCGGCATCGACCGCGACCAGCACGAGATCGTCGCGCCCGGCGAAATATTTGGCGAGCGTGCCGGGGAGCTGCGCGGCGCTGGAGAAATGGATGAAGCCGTCGCGGAGATCGTCGGCCGAGCCGGCATAGACGCCGGCGGCTTCGGCGGCGCGCCACTCGTCCCTGCCGCAGAGTTTGAAGATGAGGGTCATTGCACCGCCTCGCGCTGGATCAACAAAAAGCCCCCTCACCCGGTCGCTTCGCGCCCGCCCTCTCCCTCGAGGGGAGAGGGCAAGGAAGCCAGCGGTAAACTGTGCGTCGCCCCACATCGGCTTAGCCCTCTCCCCTTGAGGGAGAGGGCGGACGCCGGCAGGCGGCCGGGTGAGGGGTAAGCCCCTCGCTCCACCGCACCTCAAGCCGCCGCTTCACAACACTTGCCAGTTCGGCAACACGCCGTACCAGGTTCCGCCCTCGTCAAGGCCGCGCGCTTTGAAAATGAGGGTCATTGCACCGCCTCGCTCTGGATCAACGAAAAACCCTCTCGTCCGTCGCCCCGGCCGTCAGAGCCGGGGCCTACTCGCCTCTCCTCTTGCCGCAGTGCCCGCCGATCGATGATTGGGGCCCGGCTCACCGCTTCGCGGTGTCCGGGACGACGGCAGAGGACGCAGGGAACCGGGTGCCCGTTCAAGCCGCCGCCTTCACATCGCCCGCCAGCTCGGCGAGGCGCCGCACCAAATTCCTTGCCCCCTTCAGCCGCTCATCCGCGTCCGGCCAGTCCGCCTTGAACACCAGCTTATGGTCCTGCTGCATCTTCACGGCGGTTTTGTTCTCGTTGATGAAGGTCACGAGCCCCGCCGGATTGGCGAAATTATTGCCACGGAAACTGATCACCGCGCCCTTCGGCCCGGCCTCGACCTGGGAAATGCCGGCCTTGCGGCAATAGCCCTTGATCTGCACCACCGCCAGCAGATGCCGGACCTCGGCGGGCAGCGGCCCGAACCGATCCACCATCTCGGCGGCGAAATTTTCGATTTCCTCGCGCTCGGTGACCGCCGACAGACGCCGGTACAGCCCCAGCCGCGCCTGGAGATCGGTGACATAGCTCTCCGGGATCAGCACCGCGCTGCCGACATTGATCTGCGGCGACCATTGCTCGGCGCGCTCCTCGATGCCGCCTTCGCGCAAGGAGGCAACCGCTTCCTCCAGCATCTGCTGGTATAGCTCGAAGCCGACTTCGCGGATGTGCCCCGACTGCTCCTCGCCCAAGAGATTGCCCGCGCCGCGAATGTCGAGATCGTGGCTGGCGAGGCTGAAGCCCGCACCGAGGCTGTCGAGCGAATGCAGCACCTTCAGCCGCTTCTCGGCGGTGGGCGTCAGTTTCTGGTTCGGCGGGATGGTGAACAGCGCATAGGCGCGCGTCTTGGCCCGGCCGACCCGGCCGCGAAGCTGGTAGAGCTGGCCGAGGCCGAACATATCGGCGCGGTGGACGATCAGCGTGTTGGCGGTCGGGATGTCGAGGCCGGATTCGACGATGGTGGTCGACAGCAGCACATCGAACTTGCGGTCATAGAAGGCGGTCATCACGTCTTCGAGCTGGCTCGGCGGCATCTGGCCATGCGCGATGGTGAATTTCAGCTCGGGCACGTGTTCGCGCAGGAAGGCGGCGATCTCGTCAAGGTCGGAAATGCGCGGGCAGACGTAAAAAGTCTGGCCGCCGCGATAGCGCTCGCGCAGCAGCGCCTCGCGCAAGGTGACGGGATCGAAGGGCGTGATGAAGGTGCGCACGGCGAGCCGGTCGACCGGCGGCGTCGCGATGACGGACATTTCGCGCACGCCGGTCAGCGCCAGTTGCAGGGTGCGCGGGATCGGCGTCGCGGTCAGCGTCAGCACATGCACGTCGGATTTGAGCTGCTTCAGCCGCTCCTTATGCGCCACGCCGAAATGCTGCTCCTCATCGATGATGAGCAGGCCCAGATCGGCGAATTCGACGCTTTTCGCCAAGAGCGCATGGGTGCCGACGACGATGTCGGTCTGGCCGGATTTGATGCCCTCGCGCATGGTCGCCAGGTCCTTCGACGTGACCAGCCGCGAGGCGTGGTCGATGCGCACGGGCAGGCCCTTGAACCGCTCGGTAAAGGTTTTGTAGTGCTGGCGCGCGAGCAAGGTGGTCGGCACGACGACGGCGACCTGCTTGCCCGCCATCACGGCGATGAAGGCGGCGCGCAAAGCGACTTCCGTCTTGCCGAAGCCGACATCGCCGCAGATCAGCCGGTCCATCGGGCGGCCGCGTCCGAGATCCTCGATGACGGCCTCGATGCTGGAGAGCTGGTCGTCGGTCTCCTCGTAGGGGAAGAGCGCGACGAATTCGTCATAGGCGCCCGCGGGCTGCGGCAGAGCGGGCGCTTCCTTCAGCTCGCGCTCGGCGGCGACTTTGATGAGCGCGTCGGCGATGTCGCGGATGCGCTTCTTCAGCCGCGCCTTGCGGGCCTGCCACGCCGCGCCGCCGAGGCGGTCGAGCTGGGCATTGGAATCGTCGGAGCCGTAGCGGGTGAGCAGGTCGATATTCTCGACCGGCAGGAACAGCTTGTCGCCGCCGTGATATTCGAGCTCGAGGCAGTCATGCGGCGCGCCGGCCGCCGTGATGGCTTGCAGCCCGAGGAAGCGGCCGATGCCGTGGTCGGCGTGGACCACGAGGTCGCCGGGGGCGAGGGCGGAGGCTTCGCTGAGCACGTCGCTGCCCTTGCGGGCCTTGCGGCGGCGCACGAGGCGGTCGCCCAGAATGTCCTGCTCGCCGATGATGGCGAGGTCGGGGGTCTCGAAGCCGCTTTCGAGGCCGAGCACGGCGAAGGCGGCGGTGTCGCGGCTGAGCTTGGCGGCTTCGGCGAAGCTGTCGACGGGCTCCATGGCCTTCAGCCCATGCGTGCCGAGCATCGAGCCGAGCCGTTCGCGCGCGCCCGCCGTCCAGCCGGCGACGATGACGCGCTTGCCGGCCGCTTGTAGCCGGGCGATGTGGGAGTTCACCGCGTCGAACAGCTTTTCGGCCTGTTCGGCGCGCTCCAGCGCGAAATTGCGGCCGAGCTTGGCGCCGAAATGCAGGCTGGCGACGCCCGGAACGCCGTCGAGGTCCTCGAACGGCGAGAACATGCGCAGCTTGCGGCCTTCCAGCGCCGCGTTCCAATCGGACTCGCCGAGGAACATCAGCTTGGGCGGCACCGGCTTGTAAGGCGGCGTGCCGAAAGAGGCCTGTTCCAGCGCCATCTTGCGCGCTTCATAATGGTCCTCGATCTGCTCGATGCGCTCGGCGCGCGCCTCTTTTGCCAGATGATCGAAGGAGATCACCGCGTCGGGCACGTAGTCGAAGACGGTTTCGAGCTGGTCGTAGAACAGCGGCAGCCAATGCTCCGCACCGGCATAGGCGATGCCGGAGGAGATGGCCTCATAGAGCGGGTCGTCGCTCGTCGCGCCGCCGAACAGCTCCAGATAGCGCTCGCGGAAGCGGCGGATGACGTCCGGGCCGGTCGGCAGTTCGCTCGCCGGCATCAGGATGAGCTGCTGCTTGGCGGCCTGGGTGCGCTGCGAAACCGGATCGAAGAAGCGGATCGCCTCCAGCGTGTCGCCGAAGAAATCGAGGCGGGCGGGACGGGTGTTCGCCGGCGGGAACAGGTCGAGGATGCCGCCACGCATGGCGTATTCGCCCGGCTCCATGACAGTGCCGGTGCGGCGATAGCCCCAGCGCTCGAGCCGCCGCCCGATGCTGCTCATGTCGATGGCCATGCCGGTCGTCAGCTTGATGAGGGCCTTCTTCATCGCCTCGCGCGGCGGCACGCGCTGCAAGGCGGCGTTCACGGTGGTGATGAGGATGACCGGGCGCTTCGGCGTCTTCAGCCGCGCAAGCTGGGCAAGCGTCGCGATGCGGCGGCTGGAGATTTCCGTATGCGGGGAAACCCGGTCGTAAGGCACCGTATCCCAGGCCGGGAAATTCAGCACATCGGCGCCGGGGGCGAAGAAGCGGAGCTGCTCGCGCAAGGTCTCGGCGCGCTGGTCGTCGCGCGCGACATGCAGCACGGCGACCGGCGTCGCGGTCTCCTTGTGGGCCATGGCGGCCATGCGGGCGATCAGATAGGCATCAAAACCTTCCGGCACGCCGGCGGCGACCAGCGGCTTCTCCTGCGCCACCAAGGCGGCAATGGCGACGGAGGAACGCGGCGCGGCGTCCTGCTTCGGCTTCGCTTGGTCGTCTGGATTGCTCAACATGTCTCAGCTTTCGAGGCGATGGAACCGCCTGATGCGCGCGATCATCGGCTGAACGCCCGGCGGCGCCGCATCGCCCTTGATCCAAAGATCGATTTGCGGGTCGGGCAATGCCAAAAGCTCCTCGAAAGCCGTCAATTCGGCAGCGTCGAAGCCGGCGAGCTCCGCATGTGCGAAGCGCCCGAGAATGAAGTCCAATTCCTTCGTGCCGCGATGCTGGGCGCGATAGAATGCGCGCTTGATCCGGCTATCCGTACCCGTCATGCCCTGATGCGCTTGAAGAGGCTTGTGGATGTCCCGCCTGATGAACGCGCCGCTATGGCCGGACGATCCCTCGCCGTGATATAGCGCGCTCTGAGGGCGGTGTCAGCTAGCGATATTGTCCGTGCAGCCATATCTAAATGGTCGTGGAATACCAGCAAGACGTTCAAGACGACCCGCCGGCCGGGGAAAAAAGCGGCACGCGCCCAGCGCTTCTGAACCCGCTTTTCGCGGATGTCGGAAGCCTCGAAGGCGTGGGGCCGCGCTATGCCGCCTTGCTCGGCAAGCTGCTCGACGCGCCCGGCGGCGGCGGTGCGCGCATCATCGACTTGCTCTGGCATCTGCCCTCCGGCCTGACCGACCGGCGCGCCGAGCCCTCGATCGAGGAGACGCTGCAGGGCCAGCTCGCCACCTTGCGGGTGCGGGTAAAGAAGCATTTTCCTTCGCCGCCGCGCAACAGCCGGGCGCCTTACCGCGTGATCTGCGAGGATGAGACCGGCGAGATCGAGCTGATCTTCTTCCACACCGAGCGCGCCTATATCGAGCGGCAGCTTCCGGTCGGCGAGATACGGATTTTGTCTGGCCGCATCGAGCGCTACGGCCAGAAACTGCAGATGCCCCATCCCGACTATATATTGCCGGAGGAGCAGCGGGACAAGCTGCCGGAGCTCGAACCCGTCTACCCGCTGTCGCAAGGGGTGACGCAGAAGTTTCTCTACAAGATTTTCACGCAGTCGCTGGCGCGGCTACCGGAAATGCCGGAATGGCTCGACCGCAAGCTGATCGCGTCGCGCGAGTGGCCGGCTTTCGGTGCCTCGCTCAGGGCGCTGCACCGGCCGGGCGGCGAGGCCGAGATGGAGCTGAACGCGCTCGCCAGGATGCGGCTCGCCTGCGATGAGCTGTTTGCCGGGCAATTGGCGCTGGCGCTGCTCAGGCGGCGCTTCCGGCGCACCAATGGCCGCTCGGTCGTGGGCGACGGGCGGATCGCAGCGAGGATCACCGCCGCCCTGCCCTTCACGCTGACCCGCTCGCAACAGGTCGCCCTGTCGGAGATCGGCGACGATATGGGCGCGCCCCGCCGGATGCTGCGGCTGCTGCAGGGCGATGTCGGCAGCGGCAAGACCGTCGTCGGGCTGATGGCGATGGCGCGGGCGGTCGAGGCCGGGGCGCAGGCCGCGATGATGGCGCCGACGGAAATTCTGGCGCGCCAGCATCTGGAGACCATCGCGCCGCTCGCCGAGGCGGCGGGCCTGCGCGCGGCGCTGCTTACAGGCCGCGAGAAGGGCAAGACCCGGGCGCGGCTGCTCGAGGCGCTGGCCGGCGGCGAGATCGACATCGCCATCGGCACCCATGCGCTGTTCCAGCCGGATGTGGCCTTTGCCGATCTGGCGCTGGCGATCATCGACGAGCAGCATCGTTTCGGGGTGCATCAGCGCTTTGCCTTGCAGGCCAAGGGCAAGAACGGCGGCACCGACATCCTGGTGATGACCGCGACGCCGATCCCGCGCACGCTGCAAATGACCCATTACGGCGATATGGACGTCTCGAAGCTCACCGAGAAGCCGGCGGGGCGCAAGCCGATCCTCACCCGCGCCGTGCCGATCGACCGGCTTGAGGAGGTGATCGGCGGCATCGGCCGGGCGCGGCAGGAGGGGGCGCAGATTTACTGGGTGTGTCCGCTGGTCGAGACATCGGCCAAGGTCGACCTCGCCGCCGCCGAGGAGCGCGCCGCGCATCTGCGCCAGTATTTCGGCGACACGGTCGGGCTGGTGCATGGGCGCACCAAGGGCGCTGAGAAGGACGCGGTGATGAAGGAGTTCGCGGAAGGGCGGCTCCGGATTCTGGTGGCGACGACGGTGATCGAGGTCGGCGTCAACGTGCCCGCCGCGACGATCATGGTGATCGAACATGCCGAGCGGTTCGGCCTCGCGCAGTTGCATCAGTTGCGCGGACGGGTCGGGCGCGGCGCGGCGCAAAGCTCATGCATCCTCTTGTACAACACCCCGCTGACCGAGACCGCCCATGCGCGCATCGACATCCTGCGCCAGACCGAAGACGGCTTCCGCATCGCCGAGGAGGATTTGAGGCTGCGCGGCGGCGGCGAGATTCTCGGCACCAAGCAGTCCGGCGATCCGGGGTTCCGGGTGGCGAATCTGCCCTTCGACGAGGATTTGCTGCAAGCCGCGCGCGACCAGACGAAATACCTGCTCGCGCGCGATCCGGACTTGACCTCGGAGCAAGGCAAGGCGGCGCGGATTTGCCTCTATCTGTTCGAGCGCGACGAGGCGATCAGGCTGCTGCGGGCAGGCTGACGGAGAGCCCGCCATTGAAGGCATGGCCATAGTGCGCTCACTATCATCCTTACGGTAGCCCCACACTCCGCTCGTCATTCCCGCGAAAGCGGGAATCCATTACGCCGCAGCGGTCGTGTTTCAGCAGTGTCCCACGGCTGGATTTGCCCTTTACTGGATCCCAGCTTTCGCGGGGATGACAAGCGGGGTGTCGCCTTGACCGGCACGAAGCGCATCGAACCCGGCGCGGGAGCATCCGGTTGCAAGCAGCAACGCACAGCGCCTTGCCGCAGCTTGAGGGCGCGGGAACCGCGCCGGTGAGCGGCCTCCCCCCATCGTCGCCCCGGACGGCGCGAAGCCGGCGAGCCGGGGCCCAATCCCCTTACCAATCAGGATGAATCCGACGAGATGACAATGGGCCCCGGCTCGGTGGCCGGGGCGACAAAAGAGGAGCAGCCAGCGCCGTGAAGTCAGCGGCCGCCGATCACTTCGTGATCAGCATGCAGGCGACGCCTTTGGTCTTCAGCAGTTCGCAGATGGCGGTGCCTTCGCTGCGGTTATACGGCGCGGCGATCACCTTGTAGAGCGTGCCGCCATCGGCGGTCTCGGCGATCTTCACCGATGCCGAACGGCCGCCGAGATCGCCGCCATAGCGCTTGGCGATGCGGTTGACCTCGGAAATGGCGCCGTCCTCGGACAGGAGCGCGGCGAATTGGATGGCGAAATTGCCGCCCGCATCGGCTCGCGCCGGAGCGGCACCCGCCGTGTCGACGGTGGCGATGATCTTGGGCGGCGGCTGGTTGGCCGGAGCCTGCGGGCGCGCGGCGCGCTGAACCGGGGCGGCGGTCGGAGGCGCCGAGGCGGCGGGCCTTGCCCGCTGCTGCTCGGGCTGCGGTTTCACTTCCGCCGCCTTGGAGTCGGACGATCCGAAAATGCCGCTGAAGATGCTGCCGATGCCGCCCGTGCGCTGCTCGGATGGCGTCGTCTGCACATCGGTATCCCAGGTCTGGGCGGCGCGCGGCTTGCCCCCGGCCGGTTCGGCGGCAGCCGGGGCCGGTGCGGGCGCGGCTTCCACGGTCTTGGTGTTGACGCCGAGCTTGCCGAGCACGCGGTCGCGGCCTTTCTCGGCCAGGGCCTTGTCATTCGCCGACAGGCCCTGCATCCAGAGCGCCTGATTGTAATCGGCCAGGGCGTAAGCTTGCTTGCCGACCTTCTCCTGCGCCTGGGCGCGCATCAGCAGCGCCTTGGCCGCGAGTTCGGGCGGCAGTTCGCCGGATTTCAAGGTCTGGTTGATGATCTCGATGGCCTTAACCGGCACACCCTTCTCGATCATCTTGGCGGCTTCTGTCAAAGCGGACGTGGCGCTGTCGGCCCGGGCAATCGCGACGGACGCGGCCATGCCCAGGAGCAACACCGAAAGGAACTGCCGAATGCGAATACACCTAGCCATTGCGAAGCGAACTCTTACGCAAACACCGCAGGATTGCAACACTCTGCCGCAATAATATCAGCACAGAAATGCGACGACAGATTGGTGACGCGCGGCCACGGTCGGCGGATTTTCCGGAGCTGCGCCAGTTTGGTCACAGGTCGGAAATCAGACGCTTTCCGAGCACGACGACATCGTCCTGCTGATAGCCGAGTTTTTCGTAAAAATGCGTCACATCCGTGTTCGAGCGGCGCACCATGAGATTGATTTTTGGGCAGCCCCATGCGGTAAGCGCGGCCTCGATTTCGGCCATGAACCGCCGCCCGAGCCCGGTGTGGCGATGGTCTGGATGCACGGCCAGGTAGTTGACGCTGCCGCGATGGCCGTCATAGCCCGCCATCGCCGAGCCGATCAGAACCCCGTCCTGCCGGGCGACGAGGAACAGCCCGGCCGCATCGCCGAGCTTGCGGTCGATATCCTTGTCCGGGTCGTTCCAGGGCCGGATCAGGCCGCAGACCTCCCAGAGCGCGATGAGGTCGGCGCGGTCGGTCTCGGCGAAGCGCGTGATGGCGGGCAGGACGGTCGAGGTCATGCCCGCTTCTTATTCGACGGTCACCGACTTCGCAAGATTGCGCGGCTGATCGACATCGGTGCCGAGCAGCACCGCCGTGTGATAGGCGATAAGCTGCACCGGCAGCGCGTAGAGGATCGGCGTGATGAAGCCGTGCGCTTTGGGCAGCCGGATGTCGGCAAGAAGCTGCGTGCCGGGCGCGCCGGCATCCTCGCTGGTGATGAGGACGATCTGGCCGCCGCGCGCCGCCACCTCCTGCATGTTGGAGATGGTCTTGTCGTAGAGCCCGTCGCGCGGCGCGACGACGATGACCGGCACGGTTTCGTCGATCAGCGCGATCGGCCCGTGCTTCAGCTCGCCCGCCGCGTAGCCTTCGGCGTGGATGTAGGAGATTTCCTTCAGCTTCAGCGCGCCCTCGAGGGCGATGGGATAGTGGATGCCGCGCCCCAGATAGAGCACGTCGCTGGCATGGGAGAGCACATGGGCGAGCTTTTCGAACTCGTCCTCGCGGCGCAGCACGTCGTTCATCAGGCGCGGCAGCTCGACCAGCGCCCGCACCAGTTCGGCCTCCTGGCGGGCGTCGATGCTGCCGCGGGCGCGGCCGGCGGCGATGGCGAGGCAGGCCAGCACGGTGAGCTGGCTGGTGAAGGCCTTGGTCGAGGCGACGCCGATTTCGGGACCGGCGAGCGTCGGCAGCACCACGTCTGAGTCGCGCGCGATGGTCGAGGTGGCGACGTTGACGATGGAGAGGATGGCCTGTTTCTGCTCGCGGCAATAGCGAAGGCTGGCCAGCGTGTCCGCCGTTTCGCCCGATTGCGAGATGAACAAGGCGACGCCGTCGGCCGGCAGCGGGGCCTCGCGGTAGCGGAATTCGGAGGCGACGTCGATCTCGACCGGCAGCCGCGCATAGCGCTCGAACCAGTATTTGGCGACGAGGCCGGCGTAGAAGGCGGTGCCGCAGGCGGAAATGGTCAGCCGCGAGAGCTTGGCGAAATCGATGTCGGCGCCGCGCAGGGTGACGCGCTCTTCGGCAAAATTCACGTAATGGCCGAGCGTCCGGCTGATGACGTCGGGCTGCTCGTGGATTTCCTTGGCCATGAAATGGCGGTGATTGCCCTTGTCGGCGAGGAGCGCGCTGGCCTGGGTGAGCTGGATCGGGCGGTCGACCTTGGCGCCGCTCTCGTCGCGGATGAGGACGCCAGCGCGCGAGATGATGGCCCAGTCGCCCTCTTCGAGATAGGTGACGCGGCCGGTGAAGGGGGCGAGCGCCATGGCGTCGGAGCCGAGATACATCTCGCCCTTGCCGTAGCCGACGGCGAGCGGGCTGCCGCGCCGGGCGCCGATCATCAGATTGTCCTGGCCGGAGAACAGCATGGCGAGCGCGAAGGCGCCTTCGAGCCGCTTCAGCGTTTCCGCGACCGCCGCCTCGGGGGTGGCGCCGCGCTTCAGCTCGCGGGTCAGCAGATGGACGACGGTTTCGGTGTCGGTCTCGGTCTCGAACACCGCGCCGCTTTCCTGCAATTCGGCGCGCAGCTCGCGGAAATTCTCGATGATGCCATTATGGACGACCGAGACCTTGGCCGTCATATGCGGATGGGCGTTGCGCTCGCTCGGCGCGCCGTGCGTCGCCCAGCGCGTGTGGCCGATGCCGGCGGTGCCGCCGAGCGGGCTTTCGAGCAGCAGGGTCTCCAGATTGCGCAGCTTGCCCTCGGCGCGGCGGCGGGTCAGCACGCCGTTCTCGACGGTGGCGACGCCGGCTGAATCATAGCCGCGATATTCGAGCCGCTTCAGCGCGTCGACCAGCCGCTCCGCGACCGGCTCGTTTCCCAAAATCCCGATGATTCCACACATAAAATATCCCCTAAATCGCAAAAGCACCGCGCGAACGCCGCCGGCCGCTGTTTAATCCGGCGGCGTCGGAATTCCAAATCAAAGCCAGTTACAGACTGTTGCAGGGGAAGGGCTATTTCTGCCGTCTTTCCCTGTTCCGCGCGGCCCATCCCGGAATGACCTTCTGGGTGTTCCGCTCCAGCGCCAGCGCGCCGGGCTCGACATCCTGCGTGATGACGCTGCCCGAGCCGATATAGGCGCCGTCGCCGATGGTGACGGGGGCGACCAGCGCCGAATTGGAGCCGACGAAGGCGCCCTTGCCGATGTCGGTCTGGTGCTTGTGGAAGCCGTCATAATTGCACACGATGGTGCCGGCGCCGATATTGGCTCCGGCCCCGACGCGGGCATCGCCAATGTAGCTCAGATGGCTGATCTTGGCGCCGGTTTCGATCACCGCCTTCTTGATCTCGACGAAATTGCCGATCTTGGCCTTGTCGCCTATCTCGGCGCCCGGCCGCAGCCGCGCGAACGGACCGACCACCGCGCCCTCGCCGATATGGGCGTGCTCCATATAGGAATTGGCCTTGATCTCGGCATTGTTCTCGATGCGCACGGCGAGGCCGAAAAAGACGTTCGGTTCGACGGTGACGTCCTCGCCGATAACGGTGTCGTAGCTGAAGGTGACGGTGTCGGGGGCGATCAGCGTGGCGCCGCCGCGCATGGCCGCCTCGCGCAGCCGCTTCTGCATGAGCTGCTCGGCGCGGGCGAGCTGGACACGGTCGTTGACGCCCATCACCTCCTCTTCGGGGCAGGTGACGATGGCCACGGGGAGACCGTCCGCGACGGCGATCTCGACGGCGTCGGTGAGGTAATATTCGGATTTGGCGTTGGCATTGCCGATGCGCTCCAGGATCGGCAGGATGGCGCCGGCGCGGAAGGCCATGACGCCGGAATTGCACAGGCGGATGGCGCGCTCGGCGGGGCTGGCGTCCTTCTCCTCGCGGATGGCGATGAGCGCTCCGGCTTCATCGCGGATGAGGCGGCCGTAGCCTGCCGGGTCGGCGGCCTCGCAGCCGAGCACCGCGACGGCCGCGCCTTCGGCGAGCGCGGTGCGCAGGCGAACGAGCGTCTCGGGCGTCAGCAGCGGGGTGTCGGCATAGAGGATGATGACGTCGCCGGCGAAATCGGCGAGCGCCGGGCGGGCGGCGAGCACCGCGTTGGCGGTGCCGAGGCGCTCAGGCTGGATGTAGAATTGCGCGGCGGGCGCCAGCGGCTCGACGGCGCGGCGCACCTCGTCCATGTCAGGGCCGATGACGCAGGCGAGCTCCGAGACGCCGGCCTGCAGCGCGCCCGCCACCGCATGGGCGACCATCGGCCGGCCGGCAACCGGGTGCATGACCTTGGGCCGGGCCGAGTTCATGCGGGTGCCAAGTCCGGCGGCGAGGATGATGGAAAGCCAGGGCTGGGAGGTCATGCGCGAGGTCTCGAAGCGGTTGTGTTCGGGGCGTTTTCTGAAAATGGCAAAGCAGAAAGCCGGGGAGATGTCCAGTCGGGCTGGGAATAGTGCTTACCGCCGGTCGCGGCCCGGATAGGGCGCGCAGCTATCGGTGCCGAGCAGCCAGTAGAGCGGGGAGAAGCGGAAAAGCCCGGTCAGGGAAAGCGCCAGACCGGGGATCCAGGCCAGCCAGGCCCAGAATTCGGGCGGGTGCGGGCCGAATTTGCCGTCGCTCCAGCCCAGCAGCGCCAGGCCGAGAAGGAGGCGGAACATGCCGTCGAGCACGCCGATATTGGTCATCATCCGTCAATCTCCAGTCCAGCGCCGAGCTTAGCCGTGCCGAGCGCATAAAAAAAGCCGCTGCGAACAGCGGCCTCAGTTTTCAATCAATTGTTCTTGGTCTTTGGTAGGCGGAGCCGGCTCAGAACTTGATGCGTGAGCCGACAAGGACGGTGGTCAGGTCGGAGCTGAGATCGAGGCTGCCGCCGTCGATGGGGTCGGTCGCATCGGCGGAGATGTCCCAGAAGGTCGCCTGGGCATAGAGTTCGAGCGCGGCGCTGTCGACCCGCTGAACCACGCCGAAGCCCCAGCGCTCGGTGTCGCTCGAGGTGATGACGTTGTCGAAGACGTCGTCGCCAACCGCAGTGCTGCCGACGACGATGCCGCGCGCGAAGTCGCTATAATGGCCGTATTCGCCGTAGAAGGTCGTGGAGCCGTAGCTCAGGAACCGCTTTTCGAGACCGAGCTGGACATACCAATAATCGGCGTCGCTATCGTTCTCGAACTCGGTGTTGAACTGGGTCGCGCCGGCCGCGAAAGCAACGTAGATGCCGGTCGGGATGTGCATGACCGAGATCGAGCCCAGGACGTTATCGAAATCGTTCAGGTTGCGCCCGAGGTCGAAGTTGTTATCGATAAAGAAATCGAAGTCGTCCTGGCTGTTGTCGCGGAAGCTCGCGACAGCGACCGCGGCGGCGACACGGATCGAGTTCCACTCGTTCTTATAACGCAGGGCAGCGTCCCAATAATCGTTTTCGCCGACGCTTGCCGATGCGATGAAGCCGTAGATCGAGGGCGAGTCGTAGCGGACCAAGTCGTCACGGCCGCCGTCGAGGCTGTTCGCGAAATCGGCAAGATTGGCACTGGCGAAGGTCGGGGCGGTGGCGCTGCCGTTCACCATGGTGAAGCTGTTGCCAACATAGAGCGTGGCGACGCTGATCGAGTTGCCGAGCACGACTTCGGCGGCGCCGTCGGTGGTCTGCGACTGATGGCCGAGGGTGATGCGGCCAAGCCGCTCGCTCTCGATATAGACGTAGTTCATGCGGATGCGGATTTCGTCGATCGGATCGTCGAAGACCGAGAGGTCGTCGCCGGCGCCGTTCAGCACGTTGCCGTTGTCGACCTTGTCGGAGGCGGCGTCCTGGTAATCGAGTTCGATATTGTAGCCGGCCTTCCAGCCGGGCTGGATGCTGCCCTCGCCCTTGAAGCCGAAGCGGCTGCCGGAGGTGTCGTTGTCGACGATGTAGGTATCGCTGCCGCCGATATCGGCGTCGAACCACAAGATGGCCTTGTTGACCTGACCGTAAATCTGCAAGGAGACAACACGGTTGCCCTTGCGCGCCGTGGTCGCTTCGAGTTCGGCGACACGGTCTTCAAGATCCGAACAGCAGTTTCCGCCTACATCCGCAGCAAACGCCGGAGCATAGGCTGCATGTCCCATGAGTATGCCTGCCGCCGCGACTAAAGTCGTTAGACTTGTTGTCTGCGTGATTCCGCGAATCATCATTTTCACCGCCAAACGGGCTCCATGTTAAGATTTGCAGGCTGCGTCCACCTGCATCTGCCTTTCCGAGATTTACGCGTTCACTGCTGGTGGGAATCGGCATTTGCAACTTCTTATTGCACCATTTGGCTTATATGCAATCCATGGTTGCGGCAATGTTAATTCACCCGCCGCCCCCGGAATCTCCCCCTGCCTGTGACAAATTTGCAAAGTTTCGCGGCGGCGTTTTCGGAGGAAGCCAGACTGTGGGAAAGACCACGTGATGAACGCTAAAAACCCCCGTCCGGCTAAGACCGGAACGGGGGCTGAGCGACGGGGGCCATGGATGAGCTCGGCGCGGGCGATCAGAACCAGCGCGAGGTGATCTCGACCTTCTCCAGCAGCGGGAAGGGCGAGGTGTCCAGCAGCTTGATCTTGGCGAGCTGGCTGCGGTCGCGCGGCTTGAAAGTGTTCTGGAACTCCTTGGCCAGCGCATCCGTCACCGGCAGAATCTCGATGATCTCGCCGGACGTGACGTGCCGCCCATCCGAAAGCGTGACGTTCTGACCGACATTGATGGAGAACAGGTAGCGCCGGGGCAGATAGGCGAGCACGTAGGGCTCGCCGAAATAGATCGACAGCATCGGGTCGCCGATACGGTAGACATTGCCGATCGAGGGCACCGTCGCCCCGATCGAGCCGGAGACCGGCGAGGTGATGATGCCTTCGGCATAATGCGCCTGCAGATTGGCCAGCGCCGATTCGGCATCGTCGCGCGCCTCCTGCAGCGTCATCAATTCCCGCTCCAGCATTTTGAGCTGGGTGCCGAGTTTGACGCGGTCCTGCTGGGCGTTGTAATTGGCTGTCAGCGCGGTGTCGTAGCTGGAGGCGGTGGTGAAGCCGGCCTGATTGAGCTGGTCGAACTTGCCGACGACGCGGGTTGCCTCCTCCTCGCGCTTTTTCGCCAGCGGCAGCAATTCCGAGACGGTCTCGGAGCGGACGCGGAATTCGACATTGTCGGCGACCAGCCGGGCGCGGCGGGCGGAGAGATCGGCGAGCCGCTCCAGCATCTCGGTGGATTGCAGCCGCATCAGCACCTGGCCGGCCTCGACCTGCTGGCCTTCCTTGACGTCGACCTGCTGGACGCGCACCACATAGGTGGTCGCGACGACCGTCTGGTCCTTCAGCACCAGCCCGTCGGCGCGCAGGAAAATCAGGTCGCCGAACAGATAGTTCATCACCGCGACGACGAATATCGTCAGGATGCCCAGATAGATCGTCCTGCCGACGGGATTGGCCGCGCGGCGCTTCTCATTGGCCAGCGTGTCGGGCCGGGACCGCTTCGTCAAAGCGCGAATCATCGTCGTCTCCCATCGATAAAAAATGTCCGGCGCGTCCCGGTGTTGGGACGGCCGGCATCAGGCAAAATCCTCCGGCCCGAAAATGTGAATCGTCACGCCGAGATCGAGACGCAAGCCGGCGCTGGCATCCTCGCGCAGCTTGACGATGGTCAGTTCGGTCTCGATGGGCGCGACGCCGTCGAGCAGGGCGAAATCATAGGAATGGCCTTTGACCACCAGGCCGCGGTCGCCGATCTGATGGCGCAGATTCTCCAAAAACAGCTCGCGCGCCTGGCTGAACTGGCGAAGGCCGGCCTCGCGGATGATTTCGCGCTCATTCTCATAAGAAAGGTTGAGGACGCTGAAGGGGGTCTTGGATTCATTGTATTTCTTCGCCGCCACGTTCAGCGCGACGACGAGGTCGAGCGGCAGGTCGGAGAAGCGCATCGAGCGCTGCACCGGTCCGCGCAGGGCGTCGCCCATCTTCAGGAAGGCGATGCCTTCGTCGGTGAGGGCATAGGAGTAGACGTCGCGGGTTTGCGCCGCCTCGCCATCGACATGGACGTGGCAATCCAGGCAGACGAAACCGATCGAGGGCTCGGAGCTGGAATGATTGCAATTGCCGCAGATGATCGCCGAACCGGGCTTGTCGTAATCGACGCTGAAATGGGTCAGCTCCTGGCGGCATTTCGGGCAGATCAGCTTGTCGCCGCGCTTGAAATCCGATTCGACGCCCTGATAGGCGCAGCGGAAATGATGCAGATACTGCTCCTCGCGCAGGTCCGATGACCGGCATTGCGGGCATTCCTCGCGGATATGCAGGCGCGAGGAGCCGCAGCGGTAGCAATTGTGGAAGCGGTCGAAAAATTCACGGCGCAGGAAGCCGTTTTTGCACTGTTTCTCCGCCTCGCGGATCAGCTCGGCATTGCCGAGCGCCAGATTGTAGCGGATCAGCGAGGGCTCGCCGGGATCGTAGCAGGCGGTCAGCTTTTCGCCGCGCACATAGGCGCGGCCGAGCAGCTTCTCGCCGAGATCGGCCGTCACCACCAGATCGTGGTGGATCTGCGCCCGGCGCTGGTGAAAGGCCTGCACCAGCCCGCGGATGGCGTCGCCATCGCCGAAGGAGGCGGTCGAAGCGTCGTAATCGGCGCGCGCGCCGAGGCTGCCGCTCAGGTCGATGAGCGGGAAGAGATGCAGCGGGCGGCGCTGCCAGATCTGGGCCAGGGCCGTCGGGTCGGCATGGTCGCGCACCAGGATGGCGTCGATATCGAGCTGGTCGGAGGAGATGTGCGGGCGGCCCGGCGAGAAGCGGGCGGCGTCGAAATCCTCCGGCCAGCGCAGCAATTCCAGGCCGAGCGCCCAGGACGGCTCGGAGCCGCGCACCGAGCGCAGGGCCGCGCCGCCGCGCGCGTCCAGCGCGGTCTGCGCGGCGGAGGCCGGCTTATGCGGCTCCTCGCGCCCCGCCGCCGGCGCCTCGAGCGGCGTGGTGCGTTCGATGACGTCGCAGACCTCGTAGACATCGAGCGGCTTGGGGATGATCTGGTCGAAATTCTCGCAATTTTCCTTGTGCGACAGCAGCCCCTCGACATCGGCGGTGATGGCGATCAGCCGCGCCTGCGCCTCGCCGACCCGCTCGCTGCGATATTTCTGGGCCACCTGCAGCCCGTCGAGCTTGGGCAGCCGGAAGTCGATCAGGGCGACGTCATAGGTGTGCTGGCGCAGCGCGCTCAGGGCCTCCTCGCCATCCTGGGCGATATCGACGAGATGTCCGCGCTGCTCCAAGATCAGCTTCAGCAAATCTTGCGTGACCGGGCTGTCCTCCGCCACCAGAACCCGTTTCTGGGCTGGGGCGTCTTCGTCGATATTATAGGTTTGCGCTTGGGTCACAGAGGCTTCTTTCAATTCTTTATTGGATAAATTCGTCATATTACCATTTAACAAACAGACCCTTACGGCCTCCCGTCGAATACAATTTCGCGATTCTTACGAGCGCCCACGCTTCCGGCAGCCGGATCAAGGCGGGGCGCCGCGCCAAGGACGTCCGAGGGCTTTCTTGAGGCAAATCTCGACTCACTAATCTGGCCTTTACCTTTAATTGCAAAACTCTGCAATACACCTAATGCGTGCAATCCAATTTTATCGTGAGCCGTTGCATGGCCCCTACAGTCGAAACCGCCCTTTCCCCGGTGCCGGAGACGCCCGCCTTGCGGGTCAGTCACCCGCAAGCTCTGCCGCTTGTGCTGGCATGGCCAGCCGACCGGCGCGCACGGAACCCTCTGGCCGGACGGCGCGTGCGGTGAGACGGGCTTGGGGTTCAGGTAGGAACGGCATGACGCTGAAATCTGCGGTGAGGCTGGCGATCATCGGCGCGGCGCTGGCCGGCACTCTCGCGCTTGCGGCGGCGGGAAGCGCCTATGTCGCCGTGCGGGCGGCGCAGGGCCGCGTCGCCTTCGCGGGCGGGGTGACGTCCGGCGCGGCCGAGCTCAATCTGCGGACCGCGGCGCTGTTCCTGCGCGGCTCGGAAGACGCGGCCTTGCAATGGCACCGGCAGCATGAGTCATTGGCCGCCTCGCTTGCCGGGGCGCCGCCCATGGGGGGCCGCGCCAACCGGCTGGCCGCAAGGCTCGGCCGCGATCTCGGCGCGCTCAAAGCCACGGTTTCCAGCCTTGAAGCCGCGACCGGCAGCGGCCGCGACGCGCAGATCGCCACCGCCCAGGCGCAGTCGGCGGCGATCCAGGCGCGGGCCGCCGAGTTGCAGACGCTGATGATCGCGGCGGCCGACACCACCACCAAGGCGATGTTCCTGCTCATCGGTGGCGCCTTGATGCTGCTGGCGCTCGGCGGCGGCCTCGTGCTGCTCTTGCTGGCGACCGGCTTGCTGAACCGGATTTTGCGGCTGCGGGGCATCATTCAGGCGATCGGCCGGGGCGATCTGGACGTCGAAATCCCGATCCCGGCCGGCGACGAGATGGGCGACGTGCTGCGCGAGCTGCATCACATGCGGCTCGGCCTGCTGCAATCGATGGGCGAGCTCAGCCGCCTCAACCTGGAGCTGGTCGGCAGCAAGGCGCATCTGGAAGACCGCGTCGCCGAGCGCACCGAAGGGCTGGAGGCCGCCAACCGCGAGCTGGAAGCCTTCAGCTATGCGGTCTCGCACGATCTGCGCGCGCCGCTCAGGACCATCGCGGGCTTCAGCAAGGCCGTGCTCGAGGATCACGGGCCGCGCCTCGACGCCGAGGGCAAGGCCATGCTCGTCCGCGTCCACCGCGCCGCCGGGCAGATGACCCAGCTCGTCGAGGATCTGCTCAACCTGTCGCGGCTGACGCGCCCGCCCGACCTCGCCGACGCCGATCTCTCCGCCATCGCCGCGCGCATCGGCGAGACCTTGCGCGAGGAGGAGCCCGCGCGCAGCGTGCGCCTGACCATCCAACCCGGCCTCCGTGCCCGCTGCGACGGGCGGCTGATCGCGGTGCTGCTGACCAATCTGCTCGAGAATGCCTGGAAGTTCACCGCGCAGACCGCTCACGCCGAAATCGAATTCGGCCAGCGCGCCGAAGCCGGGCAGCGCACCTTCTTCGTGCGCGACAACGGCGCCGGCTTCGACATGGCCCACCGGCAAAGGCTGTTCCAGCCGCTCCAGCGCCTGCATTCGGCCGAGGCGTTTCCGGGCAGCGGCATCGGCCTCGCCACGGTCGCGCGCATCGTGCGGCTCCATGGCGGCCATGTCTGGGCCGAGGGCAAGCAAGGCGAAGGCGCCAGTTTCTACTTCCAGCTCGGCGCCGGCGAGGCGGCGCTTCCCCTCGCACCGCAGCGGACCGCCGCACGGGCGCGCGGGCGGGAGACGGAGCGGCGCGTGCTGCCGCTTCGCAGCGCCCTGAAGGAATAAAGCGGCATGCTGCGGGCGATCGCCGACTATCTGGGCCCAGCCTCGCTCGTGCCTCAGGGCTATTGCCTGCTGTGGCGGCAGGATCTCGTCACCCTGCACGCCGTTTCGGACATCGTCCTCGCCGTCGCCTTCGTCATCATCCCCGCCGGGCTCTGGCATTTCGCCCGGCACCGGACCGATCTGGAATTTCGCGGCCTGTTCCTCCTGTTCGCGGCCGTCATCCTTTTGACCGGCATCACCCATCTGATCGACATGATCACCACCTGGATGCCGATCTATGGCGCGCACGGCGTCATGAAGGCGCTCACCGCGACCGTCGCCGTCGCCGCCGCCTATGTGCTCTGGCCGGCGATCCCCAAGGCGCTCTCGGCGCCGACGCTCGCCAGCCTGCGCGACGCCAACCGGGAGATGGCCAAGCTCGTCACCGACCGCGACGCCATGCTCGCGGCCTGCAACGCCGAGCTGACCGCCGCCAACCGCGAGCTCGACGCCTTCACCTACACGATCTCGCATGACCTGCGCCGTCCGCTGACCAGCATCAACGCCTATGGCGCCAAGCTCGCCGAGACGCATGGCGGCCAGCTCGACGCGGCCGGCCGGGAATTGCTCGAGCGCATCCGACAGACCAGCATCACCACCGGCGCGCTGATCGACGACCTGATCCACATGTCGCGGCTGACCCGGGTGCCGCTGCAGATGACCAGCGTCGACCTCTCGGCAATGGCGGCCGACATCATCAAGGAGTTGCAGCGCGCCGAGCCGGACCGCGTCGTCACCGTGCTGATCGCCGAGGGCGCCACGGCCGAATGCGACCGCGACCTGATGCGCCTCGCCCTGGCGCATCTGCTGAAGAACGCCTGGAAATTCACCTCCAAGCAGGAGAACGCCAAGATCGAATTCGGCTATCAGCGGCGCGGCACCAAGACCATGTACTACATCCGCGACAATGGCGTCGGCTTCGACATGGCCCATGCCGGCAGGCTGTTCCTGCCCTTCCGGCGGCTGCACGAGGCGACCGAATTCTCCGGCACCGGCATCGGCCTCGCCGTGGTCGCCCGCATCATCCACCGCCATGGCGGCGACATCAAAGCCGAGGCCAGCCTGGGCAAAGGCACCTCGATTACCTTCAGCCTCTGAACCGAGCGGGCCGGGGAGACGATGCAGCTCAAAGTCCTGATGATCGAGGATTGCGAAGACGACGCGGTCCTGCTGGCGCGCTATCTGAAACATTGCGGCTTCGATCCGAACTGGCAGCGCGTCGACCGCGCCGAGGATCTGGCCGAGACGGTCGAGAGCCGGCGCTGGGATCTGGTGCTGTGCGATCTCAACATGCCGGCGCTGACCGCCTTCGAGGCCGCCGACTGCGTCCGCAACATCAATCCCGACATCCCGATCATCGTGGTGACCGGCGGGCTCGACCCCGATCTGGCCATGCGGCTCGTCCAGCACGGCGTCCAGGACATCGTGCTGAAGGACGACCTGCCGCGGCTGAAGGTGGCGGTCGGGCGCGAACTGGCGCTGGCGCGGAACCGGCGGGAGAAGACCGCCGCCGAGCATCGGCTCGCCGCCGCCATCGAGACGCTCGACCAGGGCGTCGCGCTGTTCGACCCCGACATCCGGCTCATCATCTGCAACGAGCGCTACCGGGCGAGCCTCGACCGCTGCCGCGCCGACATCGTCGCCGGCATCGCCTATGCCGATCTCCTGCGCACCGCCTTCGATCGCGGCCAGTTCGCCGCCCCCGGCGTCGCTGCCGAGACCACGCTGAAGCGTCTGATGGCCTATCAGCTCCTCAATGGCGAGCCGTTCGAGCAGCAGCAGCATGACGGCAAATGGGTGAAGATGCAGCGCTACCGCACGCCCGATGACGGCATGGTCACGGTAACCACCGACATCACGGCGGATAAGCTGCGCGAGGCGGCGCTGGTCGCGCAGGCGGAGCAACTGTCGCGCATCAACGCCGATCTGGTCGAGGAAATCCAACGCCGCGAGACCATCGAACATGCGCTGCGCGAGAGCGAGAACCGTGCGCGGGCGATCTTCGAGAGCGCCGTCGACGGCGTCGTCACCTTCAGCGCCGAAGGGCTGATCGAGACGGTCAATCCCGCCGCCGCCGCGATGTTCGGCTACGCGCCCGAGGAGCTGACCGGCACCCATATCCACCATCTGGTGCTGATCGGCACGCCGGATGGCGGCGAGGCGGGCCAGACCGGCGCCCGGCTGGTGACCGGCTGGCGCAAGAGCGGCGAGGTGTTTCCGGTCGAGCTGACCATCAGCCCGGTGGCGCTGCGCCACCGCACGATCCAGACCGGCATCATCCGCGACGTTACCGAGCGCACCCGGCTCGACCGGCTGAAGCATGAATTCGTCGCCATGGTCGGCCATGAGCTGCGCACGCCGCTGACCTCGATCCGCGGCTCGCTGGCGCTGCTCGATCATGGCGTCGCCGGCGCCTTGCCGCCCCGCGCCCAGTCCATGGTCCGCATCGGCCTCGAGAACAGCGAGCGGCTCCTGCGGCTGATCGGGGATATTCTCGACATCGAGAAATTCGAGTCCGGGAAGATGAGCTTCATCTTCGAGCCGACCGCCGTCGAGGCGCTGGTCGACCGCGCGGTCGAAGCCAATCGCAGCTTTGCCGATCCGTTCAATGTCCGTTTGCGCGTCGAGCATCTGACGGCCGGCGGCGCGTTGATCCGGGCCGACGCCGACCGGCTGACCCAGGTGCTCGCCAATCTGATCTCGAACGCGGCGAAATTCTCACCCGATGGCGGCGTGGTCACCATCGGCACGGAGGCGGCCGGCGGCAATGTGCGCGTCTGGGTCGAGGACCAGGGGCCGGGCGTCCCGGAGGGCTTTCGCGACCGCATCTTCCAGAAATTCTCCCAGGCCGATTCCTCCGACACCCGCCAGAAGGGCGGCACCGGGCTCGGCCTCAGCATCGCCAAGGCCATCGTCGAGCAGCATGGCGGCAGCATCGGCTTCGGGCCCGCCGCCGCCGGCCATGGCACGCGCTTTTTCTTCGACCTGCCGCTCTATCGCCGCCGGATCTCGCCCGGCCAGCCCCAAACCGGACCTCAAACCGAGCAAATCCGCTTGACCAACTCAAACGCTTCTTAATGTGTCCGGTCTAAAACTGTAACTGAGGGCGTCCGATCCGAAGGAGAATGAAGTATGAAAGAATTACAGCGGATCACCTACGTCGAGGACGAGCCCCATATTCGCGAGATCGTGCAACTCGCTCTAGAAGAACTGGGCGGCTATACTTTACATGTCTGCGAAAGCGGGGCGGAGGCGCTGGATTCGGCGCCGATCTTCCATCCCGATCTGGTGCTCTTGGACGTCATGATGCCCGGCATGAACGGCATCCAGACCTACCGCGCCCTGCGCGAAGTGCCCGAGATCGCCATCACGCCCATCATCTTCGTCACCGCCAAGGCGCAGAGCCACGAAATTGAGCAATATAAGCTCTTGGGCGCGGCGGGCGTCATCTCGAAGCCGTTCAATCCGATCACGCTTCCCGCCGACATTCAGGCCATCTGGATCCAGGTCCTGAACGAGCCGCAAATCTAGTCGTGCAGGACAAGCTCAACGAGATCATCGAAAGGCATTGCGAGGCGATCAAGCGCAATGCGGAGGAGATGCGTGACATGCTCGCCGCCGTCGCGGCGGGCGAGACCCTGCCGGCGGCCGGCATCGAGGAAGTGGAAGCGCTGGCACATCAGCTCAAGGGCGGCAGCGGCACCGCCGGCTTCAGCGAGATCAGCCGCGCCGCCACCGCGCTTGACGATTACCTGAAGCGCCTGCTCGCCGGTCCCGAAGCGGAGATCGTCGCCGGCATGGCGACCGCCCTCGCGCTCTCGGCCGAGCTCTCCCGCCTCGCCAAACTGGCAGGCCCGGCATCGTCGAAGCTCTATGCGGCGCGCCCCTGATAGGTGGCGATTTGGGGGATTCGACGAGGCCGCCCCCGTTCTCGTAATCCCCGCGAAGGCGGGGATCCAGTAGTCACAAACTCGAATTGGCTTTCTGCCCAACCGCTTACGCTGCGGCGTACTGGATCCCCGCCTTCGCGGGGATTTCGCTTTTCGGGACTTCAGTGCAACTCTTCCAGCGTTACGGGAAGCGGACGACCTGGCCGCGTTCGGGCTTGCGCGAGACCAGCGTCTTGCCCGGCTTGCCGACCGGGGCCGCCAAGGTTAGCCCATATTGCGCGGCGATGACGCTGCGGATGATGCCGCCGAAATAGGCCTCCGCCGTCGCCGGCAGGATGGCCGCGTCCTGCATCACCCGCGCCAGCATGTCATAGGCCGCGTTCCAGGCGTCCTTGATTTCGGGCGTGCAATCGGCGCCGAGCAGTTCCTCCAGCATCGACATCAGCGCGGCTCCCACCGCCGCGTAATGCTCATCCTCGACATCGTAGGACAGATGCCTGCGGCCGAGATCGGCGAGTTCCTGCGAGACGGTTTCAATCTTGTCCAGCGCCTTCACGACCGTGGCCAGCATTTGCAGGAATTTCAGCTCGTGCTTGGCCATGTCCTGCGGGAAGAGCTGGCGGATGCCGGGCGAGAGGCGGAACAGCTCGGCGTAGAAAAAGCTGCTGGCGGCGGCGGCTTTCGGGGCGAGCGCGCGGAAGCTATCCTGCACGATCTTCACCTGTGCCGGGGTCATGGCCGTGCGCACGAGGAAAATATGCCCCGCATATTGGGCAAGGCGAATTCTGCTCATGATGCCGGCTCCCTCCCCCGGGGCGACCGCAAGCTCAGGGGCCTGAAATCGTCGCAATCCTTGCGGCCGAACACGCCAAGCATGGTGCCAATCTGCTCTGTGACCGGCAATTATTGTTGCGTGGGAGATTACGGGAAATACGCAATAGCTCGTAGCGAGCGGGGAAAATGCGAGTGAGGATGGTCAGAGGGCGTCGGCGCCCAAGCCCAAGCCGATTTCCCCTTCCCATGGGGAGAGGGAATTCGGCTTGGACGCTTTAATTCTCGTCCATCTTCAGCGCGGCGATGAAGGCTTCCTGCGGGATCTCGACGCGGCCGAACTGGCGCATCTTCTTCTTGCCTTCCTTCTGCTTGTCGAGAAGTTTGCGCTTGCGGCTGACGTCGCCGCCATAGCACTTGGCCGTCACGTCCTTGCGCATCGCCGAGATGGTCTCGCGCGCGATGATGCGCCCGCCGATCGCCGCCTGGATCGGGATCTGGAACAGATGCCGGGGAATCAGCTCCTTCAGCTTCTCGCACATCACCCGGCCGCGCTGCTGCGAACGGTTGCGATGCACGATCATCGACAGGGCGTCCACCGGCTCGGCATTGACGAGGATCGACATCTTGACGAGGTCGCCCGGCTCGTAGCCGATGATCTGGTAATCGAACGAGGCGTAGCCGCTGGTGACGGATTTCAGCCGGTCGTAGAAGTCGAACACCACTTCGTTGAGCGGCAGCTCATAGACCACCATGGCGCGGCTGCCGGCATAGGACAGATCCTTCTGCCGCCCACGCCGGTCCTCGCACAGCTTCAGGATCGAGCCGAGATATTCGTCGGGCACCAGGATGGTCGCCTTGATCCACGGCTCCTCGATGCGGTCGATCTTGACCGGATCGGGCATGTCCGCCGGGTTGTGCATCTCCTGCATGGTGCCGTCGGTCATGTAGAGGTGGTAGACGACGCTCGGCGCTGTCGTGATGAGGTCGATCTTGAACTCGCGCTCGAGCCGCTCACGCACGATTTCGAGGTGCAAGAGGCCGAGGAAGCCGCAGCGGAAGCCGAAGCCGAGCGCGGCGGAGGTCTCCATCTCGTACTGGAAGGAGGCATCGTTCAGGCGCAGGCGGCCCATCGCCTCGCGCAGATCCTCGAATTGCGAGGAATCGACCGGGAACAGCCCGCAGAACACCACCGGCTGGGCGTCCTTGAAGCCGGGCAGCGCCTGGGCGGCGGGGCGCTTCTCGTCGGTGATGGTGTCGCCGACGCGGGTGTCGGCGACTTCCTTGATGGCGGCGGTGAAAAAGCCGATCTCGCCGGTGTTGAGGCTGTCGCGGATCTCCGATTTCGGCCGGAAGATGCCGACGCGGTCGACGAGGTAGTTGCCGCCCGTCGCCATCATCTTGACGCGCTGGCCCTTGGACAGCTTGCCGTCGACGATGCGCACCAGCACCACCACGCCGAGATAGGGGTCGTACCAGCTATCGACCAGCATCGCCTTCAGCGGCCCGTCCGGATCGCCCTTTGGCGCCGGCAGCCGGTGCACGATGGCCTCCAGCACCTCGTCGACGCCGAGGCCCGACTTGGCGGAAATCTCGATGGCGTCCGAAGCGTCCAGCCCGATCACGTCCTCGATCTGCTGGCGAACCCGGTCGGGCTCGGCGGCGGGCAGGTCGATCTTGTTCAGGACGGGGACGATCTCGTGATTGTTGTCGAGCGCCTTGTAGACATTGGCGAGTGTCTGCGCCTCGACGCCTTGGCTTGCGTCGACCACCAGCAGCGAGCCCTCGCAGGCGGCGAGCGACCGGCTGACTTCGTAAGTGAAGTCCACATGGCCGGGCGTGTCGATGAGGTTGAGCTGGTAGTCGAGGCCGTCGCGCGCGCGGTAGTCGAGCCGCACGGTCTGCGCCTTGATGGTGATGCCGCGCTCGCGCTCGATATCCATGGAATCGAGCACCTGCGCCTTCATCTCGCGCGCCGACAGCCCGCCGCAGATCTGGATCAGCCGGTCGGCCAGGGTCGATTTGCCATGGTCGATATGGGCGACGATGGAGAAGTTGCGAATGCGCGACTGCGGCAGCGCGTCGGCCTTGGGGCTTTGCGCGGCCGCCGAGGCGGTCACAGTCGGGCTCGGTGTGCTCATGCTCGTTAGATAATGTAAAAGGCCGTGGGCGCAAAGGGCTTCTGTCGCGCGAGACGGCCCCCGCGCGCAGATTGACCGCAGATTCTACCGGTCGCTGCCCGAGGGTAGCATTGCGGCGGTGATCCTGCGCCGTCCATGCGCCATTCGCAGGAGCGTCACGCTGTCGGCGGCAGAACGATAGTCGTAGATCAGAATATAAGGCCGGATGACGAGCCGCCGCGTGTGAGGCCCCGGTCCGGGCCGGGAGGCACCGCAGCGCGGCATCTCAGTCAAGCGCTGCACGGCTTTCCCAATTGCAGCAGGTCGCGGTCTACGGTCGCGCGCCCTGCCTTCTCCTCGAGTTGCACAGCAATATCCCGCTATGTTCGCCGTCTCGGCAGAGGTGAAGAGGCGGATCATTTGGACCGGCGTTTGCCGATCTCAGCGCCGAGAAATTTGAATAATTCTTCACCGGTCAGAACATCGCCGCACGCGACCGAGGCGCGCGCTTCGTCGACGAGTGGCTTCGCACAGGAAAGAACGTCCTCGCTCGCCGCGCGCAAGTCGGAAACCGCCATGGCGACAGCGTCCTCAACGGAAGAGAAATGCCCGGCGGAGACTTGGTCTTCGAGCCATTTCTGCTAATCGCGTGGAAGGATGATGCTCATGGTGTGATGATACTCTGCAACCGCCGGTATGTGCAAGGATCTGCCGGGTACGGGTTACCCCAGCCCCGGCAAGGGCGCCGCGCCGAACAGCCAGGGATGCAAATGCAGCATCATCGCCCAGAGCAGCACCGCGACGCCGATGCGCCACCAGCCGATTTCGGACGGGCTGAGCCGCGCCCGGCCCTGCAGGATGGCGAGGAAGGGCACGAAAGAGGTCTTGGCCGCGAAACGATCCCAGCTCGCGCCGTAGATCGCCGCCTTCCGCCGCTCCTGCAGGGCGGCGCCGCCGATGGCGGTCAGGGCGAACAGGCCATAGAACCAGAGCCCGCGCCAGTTCGGCTGGCTGATGAGGTGAGCGATGCCCCAGACGCCGAAGGCCCACATCAGCGGGTGGCGGGTGATGGCGAAAATGCCCTGGCCGACATCGGGCCGCTCCAGCAGCTTGCCGCCTTGCGGCAGGGTCGGATTGGGCGAGGACAGGCCGCCGACGAACAGGATCGCCGCGATGAGCAGCAGCGCCGCCTTCAGCCAGGGCCACCATTGCGGATAAGCCCAGACGGCCTCGTCATAGGTGGTGTTGTTGAAGCGGTTGACCCACCACCAGATCGAGAGCAGCGACAGCACCGAGAACAGCCCCGTATAGCCGCCCTCGCCGAGCGCCCGGACGGCGGTTTGCCTGAGCGGCGTCGCCGGTATGATGTGAATGGCCAGAAACACCAGTCCCGCAAGCGCCAGCAAGCCCATCGCCGCCCCCTTTCAGCAGACGGATAGAATAATCCTTTTCCATGGCGTGAGAAGATGCCGCATTGTTGATCCCCAGCCTGGTCGCGCTTATCTGATGCGCGAAGGCTCACTGCCCCCTGCCCCAGCCAAGGACCGGACTTTGGACAAATATCGCAAGATCCCATCGCCCTGCATCGACGTCTGCGAGGATATTCGCGGCGTCTGCATCGGTTGCGGGCGCACCAAGAAAGACCAGAAGGCCTGGAAGCGGGCCGACAGCAACGAAGAGCGGCTGGAAATGGTGCGCGACTGCGTGGAGGCGACGGCGCGGATCGGGACGCAGCAGCTCTGGCTGCGCGAATATCGGCGCAAATGCATGAAGAAGGGCGCCGACTGGCCGCTGGACGACATCGCCGAACCGAGCCTCAAGGTCGAAAAGGCCTGACGGCGGCAGGCGAGGCCGGTTGCGCCCCCAGGGCGCAACCGGAATTTCAGAGCATCAGCCGTTCAGATGGGCGCGCAGCATCCACGCATATTTGTCGTGGTGGTCGGCGCGGCGGATGGCGATGTCATTGGTGACGACGTCGCCATGCTGCTCGGTCAGCTCGGCCAGCGCCCGCAAGGTGGCCGACATGGTCTCCTGATCGGATTTCAGCGTCGCGATCATTTCGGCGGTGTTCGGGCGGCCGGTCACCTCGGTGATGGCGCTGCGCTTCAGATATTCCGAGAAGCGGCCGTCGGCATAGCCGTCCAGCGCCTTGACGCGCTCGGCAAGCTCGTCCTGGGCCTCGAAATGATCCTCGTAGATCTTCTGGAACAGCTCATGCAGCGAGCCGAAGGACATGCCGGTAACATTCCAATGGAAGTTCTGCGCCTTCAGCGTGACCACGGAGACTTCGGCCAGCGCCTGATGCAGCGCCTCGATGATCTCGGCCTTGGCGTTCGGGGCGATTTCGACTGCGATATTTTTCATGAGCTTTGCTCCTTTATTGGGAAGATAGGCCTGGGGTTGTCTCCCGATCGCGGCCAGTTGGTGGTGAAAGTTCGGTACACAGCCCCGCCGCCAACCCTTGCGCCAAAAACATCAGCCGCCGGTGCCCCGGAGCTGCGATCCGCAGCGCCATCAAATAGCGGGCGCTGGTGTGATCCTGACTGTGCAGGGCCAGCAAGAGTCGTGCCAGCCACATCTCGTCTTCGCTCACAGCCTGTGATTTGGCGGTGTAGAATTTCAGCCGCCGCAGAGCGAACATCTGCACGCCCTGAAAAAAGGCGGCCGAGTAGCGCTCGTTGCCGGTGTTGCGATCGCTGGCGATGAGAAAGCAGGCGTGGTCGAATTCCTCCCAGCGGGTGAGCTGGGTGCGGCGCCACAGACGGCGCAGCGCCCCGATCAGAGCGAGCGTGCGCTCGTCCAATGGCGATTCCTCGCGGGGCAGCGCTGTCTCGCGCGAAAACGGGATGACCGTGCCGGTGACCAAACTGTCGTCCGTCAAAAAGCATACCTTCCAAACTGTTCAAGACGGCATCCAGTTCAGATAGGCGCTTTCCCATTGGCTTACAACGAGACGATGGGTGTAACGGACGGTCAACGCTGTCGTAGCGATCAATCCACCATGTCTGTCGGGTCGGCGAGGTCATGCCTCAACATTTAGAACTATTCTAAGTTTGTCAAGCCGTCGGCTCCGGGATTTGCGGGCTGCATCGCGCCGGCATCCACAGCCTGTGCGCGAATCCTCCGCGGGCGGAGGTCAGTCCGGCTTCTTGGGCGCTTCCTCTTTGGAGCTGACCGCAATGCGGTCTACCACGGCGAGCGAGAAGGCGCTCAGCACGAAGGCAAGGTGGATCAAGGTCGTCCACATGATCTTCTGATTGTCATATTGCTGCGCGTTGAGGAACACCTGCAGCAGATGGATCGAGGAAATCGCAACGATGGAGGAGGCGATCTTCACCTTCAGGCTGCCGGTGTCGATCTTGCCCAGCCAGGTCAGTTCGCTGGCATCGCCCCGGTCGAGCCGGCTGACATAGTTTTCGTAGCCGGTCAGCATCACCATCACCATCAGGCTGGCGACCAGGCAGGCGTCGATCAGGCCGAGCATGGCGAGGATGACTTCGTTCTCGCTGAGGGTGAAGACGTTGCCCGCCAGCTTGATGCACTTGGAGACGAACGCCGCGGCATAGAGGGCGAGCGCGAAGGCGAGGCCGAAATAGAACACGATCAGGATCCAGCGGCTCGCCAGGATGGCGCGCTCGATGAGCGATTCGGCCTGCTCGTCGGGTGCGGACCTGTCATCCTTGCCGGAAGTGTCGTTGCTCATCGAAAATCGGTCCTCTTGTCGGTTCGGGAATCAATGCCGCTTGCCCACGATGCTTAGCGCGGCGCCGGGCCAAGGCCAAGCCGCCCCTCGCACAAACTCCGAGCCGCGGCGGGGTTCCGGGCGAGGCCACTGGCAAATTCGTCGCGGCTTTATGATATAAGCGTTAGCAAACTGCCGTTGGACCGGGGCTGTCACACGTGAACGGAAAGTCGATCCTGCTCATCATCGGCGGAGGCATCGCCGCCTATAAGTCGCTCGACCTGATCCGGCGCGCCCGCGAGCGCGGGGCGAGGGTCAGGGCGGTTCTGACACCGGGCGCGGAGCATTTCGTGACGCCGCTTTCGGTCGCCACTCTGTGCGAGGAGAAGGCGTTCACCGACCTGTTCGACCTCAAGGACGAGACCGAGATCGGCCATATCCGCCTGTCGCGCGAGGCCGATATCATCATCGTCGCGCCCGCCACCGCCAACCTGCTCGCGCGCATGGCGAACGGCCTCGCCGACGATCTGGCGACCTCCGTGCTGCTCGCGGCCAACAAGCCGATCCTCGCCGCGCCCGCCATGAACTGGAAAATGTGGGACAACCCGGCGACGCGGCGCAATCTCGCCCAGCTCCGCGCCGATGGCGTGCATTTCGTCGGCCCGGGCGAAGGGGCGATGGCCTGCAATGAATTCGGCGTCGGGCGGATGGCCGAAGTCGCGGAGATCCTCGACGCCGCCGAATTGCTGCTGCGCTCCGGCGAGGCGATGCCGCTGAAAGGCGCGTATGTGCTGGTCACCGCCGGGCCGACGCATGAGCCGATCGATCCCGTCCGCTACATCGCCAACCGCTCCTCCGGCAAGCAGGGCTATGCCATCGCCAGCGCCGCCGCCAAGCTCGGCGCGCGGGTGACGCTGGTCTCCGGGCCGGTCGGCATGGCCGCCCCGCATGGCGTCGACATCGTCCGTGTCGAGACCGCGCGCGACATGCTCGCCGCCGTGCAGAACGCCCTCCCCGCCGATATCGGTGTCTTCGCGGCCGCCGTCGCGGACTGGCGCTCGGCCGCGGAACATGAGGAGAAGCTGAAAAAGGCTGGGAAAGGCAAGACGCCAGCCCTCGCGCTGGTTGAGAATCCAGATATCCTTGCCACGATTGCCAAGCATAGAACCCTGCGCCCGTCCCTCGTCATCGGCTTTGCCGCCGAGACTGAGAATGTGGTGAGCCACGCAAGAAAAAAGCTGGCGAGCAAGGGCTGTGATTGGATCGTTGCGAATGACGTATCGGCGGAGAAGGGTGTCATGGGGGGTAGTCGGAACGAGGTGCATCTCGTCACCGCGGGCGGTGTCGAGAACTGGCCGCAAATGCCGAAAGAGGCCGTGGCCGAGGCGCTGATGCAGCGCGCGGCGGC
The DNA here is from genome assembly GCF_002198715.1 of Rhodomicrobium sp. R_RK_3. Taxonomy (GTDB): domain Bacteria; phylum Pseudomonadota; class Alphaproteobacteria; order Rhizobiales; family Rhodomicrobiaceae; genus R-RK-3. The sequence continues at coordinate 342,743 of NZ_MWLK01000006.1, forward strand.
CTATTTCGGCGCGCGGGGCCGGGGCCAAGCGGCGGCGGCGGAGTGAGCCCATGCTGAACCGGCCGTTTTTCCAGAGCTTTCGGCAGCCCGTCATCCGCGTGCAGCGCCTGCCGCACGCCGAGGGCCTGCCGCTGCCGCAATACCAGACCGAGCGCGCCGCCGGCATGGACCTGACCGCCGCGCTCGCCGAGGACGAGACGATCTTTCTGCCGATGGGCGAGCGGGCGCTGATCCCGACCGGGCTGGCCATGGAGATCCCGCACGGCTTCGAGGCGCAGATCCGCCCCCGCTCCGGCATCGCGCTGAATTACGGTGTGACCGTCCTGAACAGCCCCGGCACCATCGACGCCGATTATCGCGGCGAGGTGAAGGTGTTGCTGGTCAATCTGGGCCTGGACACGTTCGCCGTCGAGCGGGGCACCCGCATCGCGCAGCTCGTGATTTCGCCCGTGGCGCGCGCCGCTTTCGACGTCGTCGCCGAGCTCGAGGACAGCGGACGCGGTGTCGGCGGCTTCGGCTCGACGGGCCGGTGAGGCTTTTTTTCCCTCTCCCATGGGGAGAGGGTGGCGCGAAGCGCCGGGTGAGGGGTTGTTGCCTCACGGCTGAGGCACGAACCCCTCACCCCGGCCCTCTCCCCAGGGAGAGGGAGCGAGGCAGCATTCTCTGCTAATCTGAACGCATCAAAGGACGTCCGTCATGAGTCTCAGCCCGACCGAAATCCAGCGCTACAAGCGGCATTTGCTACTGAAGGAAGTCGGCGGCGCGGGGCAAAAGAAGCTGAAGGATGCGCGCGTGCTGGTGATCGGCGCGGGCGGACTCGGCTCGCCGCTCCTGCTTTATCTGGCAGCCGCCGGCGTCGGACATCTCGGCATCGCCGATGACGACCGCGTTTCGCTCGACAACCTCCAGCGCCAGATCGTGCATGACACGCCGCGCATCGGCGCGCTGAAGGCGGAAAGCGCGGCGGAGACCATCCGGCGCATCAACCCGCATGTGGCGCCCGAGGTGATCCCGCACCGGCTGACCGCCGAGAACGCCTTGGAGCTGATCTCCGGCTACGACATCGTCGCCGACGGCTCGGACAATTTCTCCACGCGCTACCTCATCAACGACGCCTGCTATTTCGCCCGGAAGCCGCTGGTCTTCGCCGCGCTCGGGCCGTTCGACGGCTATGTTTCCACCTTCCGAGCCTTCGAGACCGGCGAGGACGGCCATCCGAAGCCGAACTATCGCTGCATCTTCCCGGAAGCCCCGCCGCCGGGCACGGTCGCGACATGCGAGGAGGCCGGGATTCTCGGTGCCGTCGCCGGGGTGATCGGCACGCTGCAGGCGGTGGAGGTGCTGAAGGAATTGCTCGGCATCGGCCAGTCGCTGACCGGGCGGCTGCTGATCTATGACGCGCTCGGCGGCCGGTTCGAGACGATGAATTACGGCTGGGACCCGGATAACCCGCTGAACGGCACCGCGCCGACCATCAAGGATCTCGCGATCCACATCAAGAAGGCGGCCTGAAGGGCTGAGCGCTCGCCGGTGGAGAATGGCCGCGCACCCGCCTAATGCGCGACGCCGCGGCCGTCTTTCTTGACGAGACGGACAAGCACGTCGATGCGCGAGATTTCCATGCCCTCGGGCGGCTGCGGCACCGACAGAACCGGCAGCGTGTCGCCCTCGATATCCATCAGCACGCCGTCATGCTCGTAATAGAAATGATGGTGGTCCGAGGTGTTGGTGTCGAAATAGGTCTTCGAGCCCTCGATCGCCACCTCGCGCAGCAGCCCGGCTTCGGTGAACTGGTGCAGCGTGTTGTAGACCGTCGCCAGCGAGACCGGGATGCGATCGCGCACGGCCTCGTCATGCAGCATCTCGGCGGTGACATGGCGGTCGCCCGCGCTGAACAGCAGCACGCCAAGCGCCACGCGCTGCCGCGTCGGGCGCAGACCGGCCGACTTGAGGCGCTCGGCCATCGCATGGTCGGAGATAGGTCGGGTCATCGGCGTGGTATGGTCCTTGCGTGGGATCGCTAAAAATATATTGTGTCGTCGCCGTGATAGCAACTATATGCTCATTTGTCGCCTTCCCGTAAGAGCAATGGCGGGCTTTTATCGCGCCGCCGGGTTATGATAGATAACGACGCTCGAAGGGAATAGTCCCTCTCCCGATCAGAAATGGTATCGAGATACGATGGCTGAACGCCAACAGGCATACGACTATAACGACCTCCTGGCCTGCGGGCGGGGCGAGATGTTCGGTCCCGGCAACCCGCAATTGCCGTTGCCGCCCATGCTGATGTTCGATCGCATCACCCATATTTCGGAGACCGGGGGCGAGCACGACAAGGGCCAGATCGTCGCCGAACTGGACGTGAAGCCCGATCTTTGGTTCTTTGCCTGCCACTTCAAGGGCGATCCGGTCATGCCGGGCTGCCTCGGTCTCGATTCGCTGTGGCAGATGCTGGGCTTCTTTCTCGGCTGGGTCGGCGGCCAGGGGCGCGGACGGGCGCTCGGCGTCGGCGAGGTGAAATTCTCCGGCATGGTCACGCCGACGGTCAGGAAGCTGGAATATTTCGTCGACCTGAAGCGGGTGATCAGGCGCCGCCTGACGCTGGGCATCGGCGACGGCCGTCTGACCGCGGACGGCAACACGATCTATCTGGCCAAGGATTTGCGGGTCGGTCTGTTCGATGCCTCGTCCGAGGGAAGCGTCCCAGCCAGCCTTTAGTGGATCGATCCGTCGAGAGTGGCCCGTTTTGCAGCCGATCGCGCCGGGACGAATGGGCGTGATCCGCAAAAGTGTCCACTGGTTTTACGATCGAGATTGTGCGCGAGCTAAGCAGCCGGAGTCCCATTCCCACGCCTTCGAGGATGGATGAGGCTTCGGCGCATTTCCAGGTCAATCGCCATGCGGTTGCCCGGGCGGTGCAACGAGATAGAGTTGGGGCCGTTCACGCCGCTCGCGGCGCTGAGGGGCTTCGGCGCGTGGCCGGGCTCTGATGCGGAGGCCATGGCTGCAATGAGGAGGCAAGAGGGGTTTCCATGAGACGCGTCGTGGTTACAGGCTTGGGCATCGTGTCCTCGATCGGCAATAACGCCCAGGAGGTGCTTGCATCACTGCGCGAGGGCCGCTCCGGCATCGTCAGGGCCAAGGAATATGCCGAACTGGGCTTCCGCTGCCAGGTGCATGGCGCGCCGACGATCGACTGGGAAGCCCAGGTCGACCGCAAGGTGCGCCGCTTCATGGGCGACGGAGCGGGTTGGAATTACGTCTCCATGCAGCAGGCGATCCAGGATGCCGGGCTCGAGGACAAGGAGATCTCGCACGAGCGCACCGGCCTGATCATGGGCTCGGGCGGCCCGTCCACCCGCGCCATCGTGCAGGCGGCGGACACGACCCGCTCCAAGGGGCCGCGCAAGGTCGGCCCCTTCGAAGTCCCCAAGGCGATGTCGAGCACCAATTCGGCGACGCTGGCGACGCCGTTCAAGATCAAGGGCGTCAACTATTCGATCTCCTCGGCCTGCTCGACCTCGGCCCATTGCATCGGCAACGGCACCGAGCTGATCCAGTGGGGCAAGCAGGACATCGTCTTCGCCGGCGGCGGCGAGGAGCTCGACTGGACCCTCTCGGTGCTGTTCGATTCCATGAACGCCATGTCCTCCGACTTCAACGACACCCCGGCCAAGGCCAGCCGCGCCTATGACCTGAAGCGCGACGGCTTCGTCATCGCCGGCGGCGGCGGCGTGCTGGTGCTGGAGGAGCTGGAGCACGCCAAGGCGCGCGGGGCCAAGATCTACGCCGAAGTCTCCGGCTATGGCGCGACCTCCGACGGCTATGACATGGTGCAGCCGTCCGGAGAGGGCGCGGTGCGCTGCATCCAGCTCGCCATGCAGGGGCTCCCCGGCAAGGTCGACTACATCAACCCGCACGCCACTTCGACGCCGATCGGCGATCTGAAGGAGATCGAGGCGATCCGCGAGGTGTTCGGCAGCGACATGCCGCCGATCTCGGCGACCAAATCGCTGACCGGCCATTCGCTGGGCGCCGCGGGCGTGCAGGAGGCGATCTATTCGCTGTTGATGATGAAAGGCGGCTTCATCTGCGAATCGGCCAATATCGAGGAACTCGACCCCGCCTTCAACGATGTGCCTATCGTCCGGGAGCGTCTGGACAACGTCGAGTTAAACTGCGTAATGTCGAACAGTTTTGGCTTCGGGGGGACGAACGCCACACTGGTCTTCACTCGCTATAATGGCTGAGCGTTCGGTTCTGCGGCAAGCCGCCGCCAAGCATTAATCTGACACCGAGAGCAACATGACAGGCATCGATATCGCCAAGCCGGGCCCACTGATGGCGGGCAAGCGTGGGCTCATAATGGGGGTCGCCAACGACCGTTCAATCGCCTATGGCATTGCGCGGGTGCTGGCCGGGCACGGCGCCGAACTCGCTTTCACCTATCAGGGCGACGCCTTCGGCCGCCGCGCGGTGCCGCTCGCCGAGGCGCTGGGCGGCACGATCATCTCGCCCTGCGATGTCATGGACCTCAATTCGGTCGATTCGGTGTTCAAGGAGATCCGCGAGAAATGGGGCTCGCTGGATTTCGTCGTCCATGCGCTGGCCTTTTCCGACCGCAACGAGCTGAAGGGCCGCTACGCCGACACCAGCCGCGAGAATTTCACCAACACCATGGTGATCTCCTGCTTCTCCTTCACCGAGGTCGCCAAGCGCGCCGCCGACCTGATGCCGCATGGCGGTTCGCTGATCACGCTGACCTATGCCGGCTCGATGCGCGTGGTGCCGCGCTATAATGTGATGGGCGTGGCCAAGGCGGCGCTGGAAGCCTCCGTCCGCTATCTGGCGATGGACCTGGGGCCGCAGAACATCCGCGTCAACGCGCTCTCGCCCGGACCGATGCGCACCCTCGCCGGCGCCGGCATCTCCGACGCGCGCGTGCTGTTCAATTTCCAGAAGATGCACTCCCCGCTCGGCCGCACCCCGACGCTCGACGAAGTCGGCGGCTCGGCGCTGTATCTGCTGTCGGATCTGTCGACGGCGGTGACGGGCGAGATCCACTATGTGGATAGCGGTTACAACACCGTCTCGATGCCGCGCCCGGAGACCATCAAGGAAACCGGCGAAGGCACGGCGGTCTCCGCGAACGGCAATGGCAGCAACGGCAATGGCGGACATCATTTGCCGCCGGACGAACCGATCAAGGCGCAGGCCGCGGAATAACGTCGCCGCGCCTGCAGCCCGCCGAGCCGGCATCTATCGCCCTCTAATTGAGCTTTTCGCCCGGATAGGCGCCCCAGACCATGTCCTGGCGGATATAGCCGGCGACGCCGCCCGCCGTGATCTTGCACCACTCGCCGTCGCAGCCGGCCACGTCGCCCAGCACGCCCGGCGACAGCCTCGCCTCGACCGCCGAGGATCTGACCGCCGATTCGTAGAGCTCGATGCTGCGATTCTTGGCCTCCCAGGGCGCCACCAGCACCGTCCGCCGCCCGCTCAGCAGCGTGCCGATCACCCAGCCGGTCGCGCCCTCGCTGTCGCGCACCTGCCGCCAGACGTCGAATTCGGCGATCACCTCGACCGGCAGCCCCGCCCGCCGGAACACCCAGGACACGGCGTGATCCCAGCCCGGCCCCTTGCGCACATTCACCTCATCGGCCTTCAGGCTGACGAAGCGCGGCGTCGGCTGGCCGCTGCTCGGCCCCTTTTTGCGCGAATTGAGGTCGATGGTCGCCCGCTGCGCGCCCGCCGGCCCCACAAACGGCGCGCCGGTCAGGAACAGAATGAGGGCCAGGCTGATCGCGATGCGGCTCAATGGTCACCTCCTTTGGCGCTGATCGCTGGATGCAGGCGCCTTAATGGGGTGAGCCGCGCTTTCTGGCAAGCCATCTCCTGCTTTGTCATCGCCGCCGGCTTCTGGTAAACAATAGGGCAGCTTTTGCCGGATGTTCTATTCGCGCTTCCATTCGAAGACGACGCCCCCTCCCGAGAGAGATCTTGCATGAATTCCGAAAAGCCTCTCGTCATCGTCACCCGAAAATTACCGCATCCGGTCGAGGCGCGGATGCGCGAATTGTTCGACGCCCAGTTCAATCCGGAAGACCGGGTGATGACGCGGGACGATCTCGTCCGCGCCGTGCAGAGCGCCTCGGTCCTCGTGCCGACCGTCACCGACCGCATCGACCGGACGGTGCTGTCGCAGAGCGGCCCGAAATTGAAGCTGATCGCCAATTTCGGCACCGGCGTCGACAATATCGATCTGGAGACCGCGCGCAACCGGGGCATCATCGTTACCAACACGCCAGGCGTCCTGACCGAGGACACCGCCGACATGACCATGGCGCTGATCCTCGCCGTGCCGCGCCGTCTGGCGGAAGGCGCGCGCTTCCTGAAGGAGAACGCGGCGGAGTGGCGCGGCTGGTCGCCGACCTGGATGCTCGGCCACCGCATCTACGGCAAGAAGCTCGGCATCATCGGCATGGGCCGCATCGGCCAGGCCGTCGCGCGCCGGGCCAAGGCCTTCGGCCTCGACATCAACTATCACAACCGCCGCCATGTCGCGCCCGACATCGAGACGGCGCTCGGCGCCACCTATTGGGAAAGCCTCGACCAGATGCTGGCCCATGTCGACATCGTCTCGGTGAACTGCCCGCACACGCCCGCGACCTTCCATCTGCTGTCGGCGCGGCGGCTGAAGCTGTTGCAGCCCACGGCCTATGTGGTGAACACGGCGCGCGGCGAGGTCATCGACGAGAATGCGCTCGCCCGCATGATCGAGGCCAAGGAGATCGCGGGCGCCGGGCTCGATGTCTTCGAGAACGAACCGGCGATCAATCCGCGCCTTTTGAAGAGCAACCAGGTCGTGGTGCTGCCGCATATGGGCTCGGCGACGCTGGAGGGCCGCATCGACATGGGCGAGAAGGTCATCATCAACGTGAAGACCTTCCTCGACGGCCACACGCCGCCCGACCGCGTGCATCCGGCGATGTTCTGAGCGCGGAAGCCGCCGGATCGACTCTTAACGCTTTGCCGAGTTTGGGATTTCGGGTTAACTGCCGCGGGCGGCCGGCTGTCCCGGCCGATGGGGATATGCGCGGCGCGGTCTGGCGCGCGGCGGCAATGTGTGGGGGAAGTTGCGATGGACGCGGCAGGCTTGCTCGAAGCCATGGTGGAGACCGGCAATCAGATCGACAGCGAATGGCAGATGTATATCGTCGTGCATCTGGGGCTGTTCTGGTTCTTCTTCCTGGTGCATCGCCCGCTCTTGCTGATCGAGCGCGGCGTGGCCCTGTTCGCCTATGGCGCCTTCGCCTTCATCAACGGCAACGGCTTGATCAGCACCTATAATCTCATCGAAGCCATGCGCCTCGACCTCATCACCCGGCTCAAGGCCGACATGAGCAGCGCGCCGCAAACCGCCACGGCGCTCGCCAATGTTTATTACGGCGATCGCACCGAGACCATCCTGATCACCCATGTCGGCGCCTTCTTCGTCGTCGCGATCTTCCTGCTGTTCCGCAATGTGATGATCCGCCGGTATCAGAAGGTCTTCCCCGGCGCGGTGAGCACCGGCGGGTTGTTGGACTAAGCAGGCCCGGCGGCCTCGCGACTATTCCGATCGCGCCATAATCCGGTGCGGCCTAACCCTCTCCCTTGGGAGACCTTTGCGTATCGAAGGTCCTCTCCCCGTCGTCCCGGACGGCCGTCAGGCCGAGCCGGGACCCAATCCTATTTCCGCTA
>NZ_MWLK01000007.1 GCF_002198715.1 Rhodomicrobium sp. R_RK_3
GCGGCAAGTGGAGAGGCGAGTGGGCCCCGGCTCTAACGGCCGGGGCGAAGGAATCGAAGTTTTGCAAAGGTCTTCCATGGGAGAGGGAGCTCGGCTGCGGCTTGGTTTACTTGCGAGAGTTGTTCCGGTTAAACCGCTCCCAAGTATTTCTTACCGACCGTTCGCACTGCGCCAAGCCGCGAAATCCACCTTGGTCTGCTCGTCCGTCGCCGGGTAGAGGCCGAGGATCGACTTGCCGGCTTGCACCTGCTCGGTGACGAAATCCTCGAACGCTGTCATCTCGAAGGCTTCGGCGGCGATCTCTTCGGCCATATGCGCCGGGATAACCACCACGCCCTCGCCGTCGCCGACGATGATGTCGCCCGGCCAGACCGGCGCATCGCCGCAGCCGATGGGGACGTTGATGTCGAGCGCCTGATGCACGGTGAGATTGGTCGGCGCGGAGGGGCGGTGGTGGTAGGACGGGATGCTGAGCTGCGCGATCTCCGGCGAGTCGCGGAAGCCGCCGTCGGTGACGACGCCCGCGACGCCGCGCTTCATCAGCCGCGTCACCAGGATGCTGCCGGCGGATGCGGCGCGCGCGTCCTTGCGGCTGTCGATCACCATCACCGCGCCGGGCGGGCATTCCTCGATGGCCTTGCGCTGCGGATGGGCGCGGTCGAGGAAGACGCCGATGGGGTTGAGGTCTTCGCGCGCCGGGATGTAGCGCAGCGTATAGGCGGGGCCGACCATGTTGCCGAGCGCCGGATTGAGCGGGCGCACATCCTGGATGAACTGGTTGCGGAGGCCGCGCTTGAACAGCGCCGTGCAGATGGTGGCGGTGCTGACGGCCTTCAGCTTGTCGCGGGTCTCGGGGCTCAGTTCGGTCATCAGATCCTCCGCTCAGTAGATGGAAGGCTCGCCGACGGGCGCGCCGAAACCGGTTTCCAGGAAATCGAAATCGCAGCCCTCATGCGCCTGGGCGATATGCCGGGTGAACATCCAGCCATAGCCGCGCTCGTAGCGGGGCGGCGGCGCGGTCCAGGCGGCGCGCCGGCGGGCCAGTTCCTCCTCCGGGACATCGAGGCTGATGGTGCGGGCGTCGACATCGAGGCTGACGAGGTCGCCGGTGCGCACCAGCGCCAGCGGGCCCCCGATATAGGCTTCCGGCGAGACATGCAGGATGCAGGCGCCGTAGCTGGTGCCGCTCATGCGGGCGTCGGACAGCCGCACCATGTCGCGCACGCCCTGCTTCACCAGCTTGACCGGGATCGGCAGCATCCCCCATTCGGGCATTCCCGGGCCGCCCTGCGGACCGGCATTGCGCAGCACCAGCACATGGTCCGCCGTGACATCGAGATTTTCATCCTCGATGGCCGCCTTCATCGACGGGTAATCGTCGAAAACCAGCGCCGGGCCGGTATGTTTTAGGAAGCGCGGATCGCAGGCACTCGGCTTGATGACGCAGCCGTCGGGGGCGAGATTGCCCTTCAGCACGGCCAGCGCCCCCTCGGCATAGATCGGGTTGGCGAGCGGGCGGATCACGTCGTCATTATAGACCTCGGCCGCCGCGATGTTTTCGCCGAGCGTCTTGCCCGTCACCGTCATCGCGCCGAGATGCAGATGATCCCGCATTTGCGACATCAGCCCCGGCAAGCCGCCGGCATAGAAGAAATCCTCCATCAGATAGGCGTCGCCGCTCGGCCGGACATTGGCCAGCACCGGCACCACCCGGCTCGCCGCCTCGAAATCGTCGAGGCCGATGCTCTGCCCGGCCCGGCGCGCCTGGGCGATCAGGTGGATGATGGCATTGGTCGAGCAGCCCATCGCCATGGCGACGGCGATGCCGTTGAGGAACGCCTCGCGCGTCTGGATCTTTGACGGCGTCAGCTCCTCCCACACCATCTCGACGATGCGCCGCCCGCATTCCGCGCTCATGCGGATGTGGCCCGAATCCGCTGCCGGGATCGAGGAGGCGCCCGGCAGCGTCATGCCGATGGCCTCGGCGATGGCGGTCATGGTGCTGGCGGTGCCCATGGTCATGCAGGTGCCGTAGCTGCGGGCGATGCCGCCCTCGATGGCGAGCCATTCGGCATCGGAAATATTCCCGGCGCGGCGCTCGTCCCAATATTTCCAGGCGTCCGAGCCCGAGCCGAGGATCTTTCCCTTCCAATTGCCGCGCAGCATCGGTCCGGCGGGCAGATAGATGGCGGGCAGGCCGGCGCTGGTCGCGCCCATCAGCAGGGCAGGTGTGGTCTTGTCGCAGCCGCCCATCAGCACGACGCCGTCGATGGGGTGCGAGCGGATCAGCTCCTCGACATCCATGGCGAGCAGGTTGCGGTAAAGCATCGTGGTCGGCTTGACATATTGCTCGGCGAGCGACAGCGCCGGCAGTTCGACGGGAAAGCCGCCGGCCTGCAGCACGCCCCGCTTCACATCCTCGACGCGGCTCTTGAAATGGGCATGGCAGGGATTGATGTCCGACCATGTGTTGAGGATGGCGATGACCGGGCGGCCGACCCAGTCGGCGGGCGCGTAGCCCATCTGCATGATGCGCGAGCGGTGGCCGAAGCTCCTGAGGTCGTCGGGCGCGAACCAGCGGGCGCTGCGGAGCGTGTCCGGTGTTTTTCGTGTCATTGCGGCAGCCTATGGCGCGGTTTCAACTGTGCAGGCCCCATTTGCGGATGGTTTTCCGCTGGATGGTGCGGAAAATCAGGTTCTCGACCTCGAGGCCGATGACGAGTGACGGTGAGCAACTCCGCGAGTACCGCCGGAAGAGCCTATTGGTGATCGGCCGTTTTCGGCTGTCTATAATGTACTAATACATTAGTGCGCTATTTGGCAAGGGCTGATATGATCAAATGATAGCCAACGGGATTCTACCGATGCCGCAATTTTCTCCGATTTCGCGCACGGCGCCGAGTCCGCGCCTCGACCGCGACCGGCAGGCCGCGCCGCAGGTTTTCGAGCGGCTGCGGGAAGCGATCACCGCGCTCGAGCTGACGCCGGGGACGGTGCTGTCGCGAACCGAAATCGCCGCGCAATTCGGCATCAGCCAGACGCCGGTGCGCGACGCGCTGATGCGGCTCGACAAGGAGGGGCTGGTCGAGATCTATCCGCAGCACGCGACCGTCGTCAGCCCGATCGACGTCAATCACGCCGAGCAGGCGCATTTCCTGCGGCGCTCGCTGGAGCTGGAGATCGTCCGCACGCTGGCGCTGGACACGCCGCCGACGCTCGCCGCCAGCCTCACCGGGGCGATTGCGCAGCAGGAAGCGGCCGCCCGCGTGGAGGATTTCGAGACCTTTTCGGCCATGGACCGGCTGTTCCATCGGACGCTGTACGAGGCCGCGGGCATGAGCGAACTCTGGCTCCTGGTGCGCAGCCGCAGCGGCCATATCGACCGCCTGCGCCGCCTGCATCTGCCCACCCCCGGCAAGGCGCAAGAGATCCTGCACGACCACCAGCGCATCCTCGCCGCGATTATCTCCGGCAACGCCGTCGAGGCGCAGGACCACCTGCGCGACCACCTCTCCGGCACGCTGGCGCATGTGGCCCAGATCCGCGCGGCCTATCCGGCTTATATCCGAGGGTAGCATGCTTCAACGTCCCGGACGGCATGGAAGACGCTGCGGCAAGAGGGCTCAAACGCTCAGCGGCAGCCCAACATAATTCTCCGCCAGACTGCGCGCCGCTGCGCGCGAACTCGTCACATAGGACAGCTCGGCAAGCTGGATCTGGCGGTCGAACTCGGTGGAGGCGTCGAAGCGGTGCAGCATCGCCGTCATCCACCAGGAGAAGCGCTGCACCCTCCAGGTCCGCTCGAGGCAGGTCGCGGAATAGGCGTCGAGCAGCGCGGTGCGGCCGGCGCGATAGAACGAGGCCAGCGCCTTCGCCAGCACCCGCACGTCGGCGACGGCGAGGTTGAGGCCCTTCGCGCCGGTCGGCGGCACGATATGCGCGGCGTCGCCCGCCAGATACAGCCGCCCGTAACGCATCGGCTCGACCACGACGCTGCGCAGCGGCGTGATTCCCCTTTGCAGGATCGGCCCCTCTGCGACGCGCCAGCCCGCATCGGTCTCCAGCCGCCGGTGCAACTCATCCCAGATCCGCTCGTCCGGCCAGTCGGCGATGTCCTCGTCGGCCCGGCATTGCAAATAGAGCCGCGTCAGCTCGGGCGAGCGCATCGAGTAGAGCGCAAAACCGCGCTCATGATTGGCGTAGACCAGCTCGTCGCTGGTGGCGGGCGCGTCGGCGAGGATGCCGAGCCAGGCGAAAGTGTAAGTCCGCTCGAAAATCCGCAGCACGCCGGGTGGGATCGAAGGGCGGCAGACACCGTGATAGCCATCGCAGCCCGCGATGAAATCGCACACGATTTCCTGGTCTTGCCCGTCTTTCCGGTAGCGGATGACCGGCCGCTCGCTGTCGAGATCGTAGACGCTGGTCTCCTCCACCTCGAACACGATATCCGCGCCCGCACGCGTCCGCGCATCGAGCAGGTCCTTCACCACCTCATGCTGGCCGTAGATGGTGACGCTGTGGCCGGTAAGCTGTTCGAAATCGATTGCATGGCGGGCGCCGCCGAAGGAGAGATGGATGCCGCGATGCACCAGCCCCTCGCGAGCGAGCCGCTCGCCGAGCCCGCTTTCGACCAGCGTGTCGACCGTGCCCTGCTCCAGCACGCCGGCGCGGATGCGCGCCTCGACATGGGCGCGGCTGCGGCTCTCGACGATCACCGAGCCGATGCCGGCAAGATGCAGCAAATGCGACAGGAGCAGCCCGGCCGGGCCCGCCCCCACAATCCCGACCTGCGTCCGCACCGTCCCCCTCCCATGCCCTTTTTTCGATCATAGCGCGTTTATGGCAAGCCCGCGACGGGCTGTCGCAAATCGCCGCCGCTTCCCTTACACTTGGCCAAAACGGCCAAGGGGAGGTGCCGAAAATGTCCCAGCCGCCGGCCTATCGCCGCGAACAGCCGGGCAGCCAGCCCGCGTCGCATTCGCCTGGCTACGTCTCGACCATCGCCCGCTCGCCGCGCCAGCCGCTGGTGATCCTGCCGCACACGTTGTCGGAGATCACCGGGCCGGTCTACGGCCATGCCCGCATCGGTCCGCTCGACGCCGACCTGACCCGCCAGCATGAGGGCGAACCGCTGGGCGAGCGCATCATCGTCTCGGGCCGGGTGCTTGACGAGAACGGCCGCCCGCAACCGGGGACGCTGGTGGAGCTGTGGCAGGCAAACAGCGCCGGGCGCTACATCCATGTCCGCGACCAGCACCCCGCGCCGCTTGACCCCAATTTCACGGGCGCGGGCCGGACGGTGACCGACGAAAACGGCGTCTACCGCTTCGTCACCATCAAGCCGGGCGCCTATCCCTGGCGCAACCACCCGAACGCCTGGCGGCCGCCGCACATTCATTTCTCGGTCTTCGGCCCGAGCTTCGTCACCCGGCTGGTGACGCAGATGTATTTTCCCGGCGACCCGCTGCTTGCCTTCGACCCGATCTACAATTCGGTCGCCGATCCGAAGGCCGCCGCGCGGATGATCTCGCAATTCGATCTGGCGACGACCGTGCCCGACTGGGCGCTCGGCTACCGCTTCGACATCGTTCTGCGCGGGCGCGACGCCACCCCCATGGAGGCTTGAGCATGGCCGAGACGCCTTTGGTCGAAACACCGTGGCAGACGGTCGGGCCGTTCTTCCATTACGCCCTGCCCTTCGAAGGCGGCGAGCGGCTGGCGACAGGCGCCACGCCCGGCACCCATATCATCGTCGAAGGCCGGCTGCTCGACGCGGACGGCGCGGCGGTGCCCGACGGGCTGATCGAAATCTGGCAGGCCAACGCCGCCGGCCGCTACAGCCATCCCGAGGACAGCCAGGACAAGCCGCTCGATCCCGATTTCGATGGCTTTGGCCGCACGCCGACCGATGAGGAGGGATGGTTCCGCTTCTACACGGTCAAGCCGGGCGCCGTACCCGGCCGCGACAACGCCCCGCAAGCGCCGCATATCTGCATCTCGGTGATGGGACGCGGCATCCTCCGCCGGCTGGTGACGCGGCTTTATTTCGCCGACGAGGCAGCCAATGCCTATGATCCGGTGTTGGGTCTGGTGCCGGAGGAGCGGCGCGCGACATTGATCGCCGCGCCCGGTGGTGATGGCACCACCTACCGGCTGGACATCCGTTTGCAGGGCGACAATGAAACCGTGTTTTTCGACATTTAGCGCACGATGAGCTGGCCCGCTTCATCCGCGACGCTCGGCCCGTTCTTCGGCTCCGAGGCGATGGCCGCGATCTTCTCCGACCGCGCCCGCATTCAGGCCATGCTCGACGTCGAGGCGGCGCTGGCGCGGGCTGAGGCGGCTTGCGGGATCATCCCGGCGAGCGCGGTTGGCCCGATCGCCGAAATGGCGGATGCCGGGCGCTTCGACCTTGAGGCGCTGGGGCGCGAGGCGCTGAACAGCGGCAATCTCGCCGTGCCGCTGGTGAAGCATCTGACGGCGCTGGTCGCCGGGGGCGATGCTGAGGCCGCGCGCTGGGTGCATTGGGGCTCGACCAGCCAGGACATCGCCGATACCGGCCTCGTGCTGCAAATGCGGCGCGGTTTCGCGCTGATCGATCGCCAGCTCACGCAGCTCTGCGACCGACTGGCAGATCTGGCCGAAGCGCACGCCGCAACGCCGATGATCGCCCGCACGCTGATGCAACAGGCCATCCCGACGACGCTCGGGCTGAAGCTCGCCGGATGGCTGTCCGGGCTAAGCCGCGCGCGGGACCGGCTGAGCGAAATCGCGCCGCGCGTGCTGGTGCTGCAATGCGGCGGGGCGGCAGGAAATCTCGCCGCGCTGCATCCGGATGGGCCAAAGCTGGCCGATGGGCTCGGCGCGGCACTCGGCCTGCCAGTCCCGGACCTGCCCTGGCACACACAGCGCGACCGCGTCGCGGAAGCGGGCTGCGGCCTAGCCCTGACCCTCGGCTGTCTCGGCAAGCTCGGCCGCGACCTGTCGCTGATGGCGCAGACCGAGATCGGCGAATTCCGCGAGCCGGGCGGCGACGGCCGCGGCGGCTCCTCCGCCATGCCGCATAAGGCGAATCCCGTCGCCTGCGCCCGCATCATCGCCGCCGCCACCCGCGCGCCCGGCCTCGCTGCGACGCTGCTCTCCGTGATGGACCAGGAGCATGAGCGCGGCCTCGGAGGCTGGCAGGCCGAATGGGAGGTTTTGCCGGAGTTGTTCCGGCTGACGAGCGGCGCGCTCGAAGCGGCCCTGTTACTGGCGGCGCACGGCACGTTCGACCCTGACAGGCTGGCCGCCAATCTCGGGCTGACGCGCGGCCTCGTCATGGCGGAAGCCGCCGCCATTGCGCTCGGCCGCAAGGCCGGCAAGGCCGAGGCGCACCGGCTGATCGGCCGCGCCTCGCAAAAGGCGATGGCTGAGCACATCCACCTGCGCGATGCTCTCGCCGCCGACCCCGACATCGCCCCGCATATCACCGCCGCCGAACGCGACGCCCTGTTCGCCCCCGAAAACCATCTCGGCGCCGCCCCCGAGCTGACCTTGCGCGCCGTCGCCGCCTATCGCTCAAAGAGAGAAGGCCGTTAAATCCAACACGCATTTCCGCGTGCGGATAAGCGACATCCAGAATTGACAATTTATCCGCGTTCGCCTTTTCTGATGGCCGTTAAGCGAGACGTCATTTTCTACCGAACGGATCCTCGGCGCTCCGGCTTTTTCCGCCTCGAGCGTGCCGCGTCAGCGAGCTGACAGGCGGCTGCCGGGTATCCGCCGCCCAGCCTTCCGGCGCGAATTGATCGCCCGGGCGGCACATTGCTTGTGGCACTGACGGGGAGTTCACCGCGGCTGGCGAGGCTAGCGGCTGAGATTACCTTCATTTGTTCCACGCCGGACGCATCCGGCGGCGTTTTCACAAGCCGTAACCCAAGGAGATTGCCATGCAAAAATATACTATTCTCCGCGATATGAACCGCGGAACCTCCCGCCGCTCGGCCGCCCGTTCCCGCTCAGCGCCGGGCGACATCACCTTCGAGGCAACCCGCGGCGCCGGGGCGTCGGCGCCGGACGAGCTGCCCACGCCGCAGATCGAAACCGCCTCGGCGACCGAGCGCGAGGCGCTGGACCTCGCCAATGATCCGGAGGTCGCCAGCGTCGCCCGCGTCATGCCGACCGTGCTGCTTGCCCCTGTCACGCTCGATGCCAACGGCGCCGCCCCGCTCGCCAACAATGCGAGCTGGGGCATCGTGGCTGTCGGCGCGGACGCCACACCCTTCACCGGCAAGGGCGCCAGCGTCTGCGTGCTCGACACCGGCATCGATGCCAGCCATCCCGCCTTCGCCGGCGTCACCCTCAACAAGCGCGACTTTACCACCGGTGCCACGGAAGGCGAGCCCGTGGACGCCGCGCCCGGCTGGGACGGCAACGGGCATGGCAGCCATTGCGCCGGCACGATCCTTGGCCGCGATGTCGAGGGCACCCGCATCGGCGTGGCGCGCGGCGTGAAGAAGGCCATGATCGGCAAAGTGCTCGGCGACGATGGCAGCGGCACCACCGACATGCTGTTCTCGGGACTGCAATGGGCAATCGGCAAAGGCGTCGATGTGGTTTCGATGTCGATCGGCTTCGACTTCCCCGGCCTCGTCGAGCGGCGCGTCCAGGACGGGCTGTCCGCGCGGCAGGCGGCCTCCGATGCGCTCGTCGCCTATCGCGCCAATCTGCGCCTGTTCGATGCGCTGATGAGCATGGTGCGCGCCCGCGCCGAATTCGATGAGGGCACGGTGATCGTTGCGGCCTCCGGCAATGAGAGCAATCGCGCCAGGGACATCCGCATCGCCGTCTCGATCCCGGCGGCGGCCGATGGCATGGTCTCGGTCGGCGCCCTGGCGCAGAAGGCCGGCAAGCACGAAGCGGCGTTCTTCTCCAACACCATGCCTGTCGTCTCGGCGCCGGGCGTGGCGATCCGTTCGGCCAAGAGCGGCGGCGGACTCATCGACATGAACGGCACCAGCATGGCGACCCCGCATGTCGCCGGCATCGCCGCGCTGTGGTGGGAGCATTTGCGCGCGCGGTCGCCCGACGGCAAGGCGGCGGCGGCTGACGTGGTCATGCGCATGACGGCGACCGCCCGTCGCGACGATGTGTTCGCCGGTCCGTACGACAAATTCGATTACGGCGCCGGTCTGGTCAGCGTGCCGCAAGCGGGCATGTGAGCACGCACCCGGCGGCGCATAGGCAGGCGCCGCCGGACTCTGTTACGTTGAGGCAAGCCGTGTATGCAGGAAGGCCGGAGCGAACGCGCCTAAAAGCCTACGCCGCCACCGAATTATGCGCCAGCACCTGATCCGCCAGCTTGCCCGTCAGCTCGGCCAGATGGTCGAACTCGGAGGTAAAGCTTGCGCTGCCGGCCGTCGCCGAACGCAGTTCGATGATGACATCCTGCATTTCTGCGTCCGGGATGTGCGCATGGACTAGATCCCAGCCCGGCCAGCCGGGGCGCGCGTCGAAACCCAGGATCTGGCCCCGCCGGGCGGAGACGATGCCGTTAATGCGGGCGGTCGACTCCGACGGGACGGCGATCTTCACCGCCATGATCGGCTCCAGCAGCACCGGCGCGCATTTCGGCATGCCCTCGGCCATCGCCAGACGCCCCGCCGCGCGGAACGCCATGTCCGAGGAATCCACCGTGTGATATGAGCCGTCCTTCAGGCAAACCGCCACATCCACGACGGGGAAGCCCAGCGGCCCTGACGTCAGGAAATCGCGCACGCCGATCTCGACCGACGGGATGTACTGCCTCGGCACCGAGCCGCCGGCGATCTGCTCGGTGAAGGCGAAGCCGGAGCCGCGCGGCAGCGGACGGATCTCGATCACCACATCGCCGAACTGGCCATGGCCGCCGCTCTGCTTCTTGTGCCGGCCGCGGATCTCGATGTCCTGGCGGATGCTCTCCTTATAGGGGATCTGGCGCTGGCGCGTCTCAGCCGCCACGCCGAAGCGGCGCTGCAATTGCTTCAAAGCGATGCGCAGATGCATTTCGCCCTGGCCCCAGAAAACCATTTCGCCGGTTTCCTTATTGTGGACCAGCGACAGCGAGGGGTCTTCGTCGATCAACTTGTGCAGCGAGGCGGCGAGCTTCACCTCGTCTTTGCGTTCGGCGGCGGCGAGCGCCAGCCCATAGACGGGATGCGGCGGCTTCGGCGCATCGATCTGCGGCATGGCGCTCTTGCCGGCGGTCAGCGTTTCGCCGGTCGCAACGCCTTCGAGGCGGCCGAGCGCGATGACGTCGCCGGCCTGCCCCGCGCCGCATTTCCTCGGCTCCTGACCGTGCAAGGTGAACACGCCAGCCGCCCGCTCCTCGCCGCGCGATCCGGCGACCATGGTGCCGTCGCCGAACGCGCCGCTGAAAATCCGCATCAAGGAGAGCTTGCCCGCATGGGCCGTGTGGTAGGTCTTGAACACATGCGCGCAGGACGCCTGCCCGCCGACGCCCAGACGGCGCGCGGTCGCATCGGCGAAGGGCGCCTCGTGCCGCAGCGCCTTGAGCAGCCGCGTTACGCCATTGCCGCGCTCGGCGCAGCCCAGCAGCACCGGGCAGATCTTGCCCTCCTTCAGCTCCTGGCGCAGGTCATCGAACACCCGGTCGCGCGGCGGCTCGATGTCGCCCAGCAGCGCTTCCATCAGCTCGTCATCGTAATCGGCGAGCTTTTCCAGCATCGAGAAGCGGGCCTCGGCCTCGCGCTCGGTCAAATCGGCGGGGATGGCCATGACTTCGCTCGGCGCGTGCTCGCGGTAGACGAAGGCGCGCTCCAGGGCCAGATCGACGAAGCCGGTGCAGATGCCATCCTTGCGGATCGGGATCTGGCGCAGCACCAGCGGCAGCGTGCTCGCGGGCTGGATCATCGGGAGAATATCGCGGATCGGCAATTCAAGCTTGTCGATCTTATTGAGGAAGAGGAAATGCGGAATGCCGCGGTCGGTCAGTTGCTTCAGCGTCAATTGCAGCGCGGGGATTTTCTTCTCATCCGCCTCGCAGACCACCACGGCCGCGTCGCACACCGTCAGCGCCGACTGCATCTGAAACTGGAATTCGATCGAGCCGGGGCAATCGATGAAGATGAACTTGTCGCCGAGAAAGCTGACTTCGGCCAGATTGGGCTCGATGCTCATGGCGTGCGCGCGGGCTTCGGGCGAGTTGTCGCCGACACTGTTGCCCGCGGCGATCGAGCCCTGGCGGTTGATCGCGCCCGTTCGCGCCAAAAACGCTTCAAGAAGAGTCGTCTTGCCGCTCAAATACGGCCCGACCAGTGCAATGCAGCGGGTACTTCTGCCAGCTAGACCGCCAGACTCTCCCATAATTTACCTCCCTAAAATTATCACCATTTTGTTGCGAGCGCGCGGATAGCACGCCTGAATTGCATATGGTGAACCCGGAGCAGCGGGTTGGCAAGGGGGCGTCAGGATGAATACTTGGACATGCGCATGGTTATTGGGACGGTTAGCTCGGAAAATCCAGGCCGAGATCGAGAGTCGGCGAGGAATGGGTCAGCGCGCCGGAAGAGATCAAGTCGACGCCGGTTTCCGCGATGCCGCGCGCCGAGGCGAGCGAAACGCCGCCCGAGGCTTCGAGAATGACGCGGCCGCCCGCCATGGCGACGGCCCGGCGCAGCTCGTCGAGGCTCATATTGTCGAGCAGCACGGCGTCGACCTTGTGCCGCAGCGCCTCTTCGAGCTGGTCCAGCCGGTCGACCTCGACCTCGATCTTGACCAGATGCCCGGCGCCCCGCCGCGCCCGCTCGATGGCCGCGCCGATGCCGCCAGCCGCCGCGATGTGATTGTCCTTGATCAGCACCGCGTCGAACAGGCCGAAACGATGGTTCATGCCGTCGCCCATGCGCACCGCGTATTTCTCGAAGGCACGCAGCCCGGGCGTGGTTTTGCGGGTGCAGCAGATATGCGCGCTGGTGCCGGCGATGGCCTCGGCGAAGGCGCGGGTATGGGTGGCGATGCCGCTGAGATGGCCGAGAAAATTCAGCGCGATGCGCTCGGCGGTGAGGATGGCGCGGGTGCTCCCCTGGATCTCGGCGATCACCGCGCCGGCCCCCGCATCCTCACCATCGGCAATGGCGACGCGGAAGCCGATGTCCGGATCGAGGCGGCGGAAGGCGGCTTCGGCGAGCGGCAGCCCGGCGATGCGGCCCGGCTTGCGGGCGGCGAGCAGGGCGCTGGTCGTCGCCTCCGCCGGGATGATGGCGTTGGTGGTGATGTCGCCCGCGAGGCCGAGATCTTCGGCGAAGGCGGCATCGAGCGCCGGGGCGATCAGGTGGGTCGGAAAGCCGCTCATGACGTCAGTAGCCTCCCAGAATATCGGCCGACAGCGCCAGCACTGCTGATTGCGTCGCCATGCTGCGGCGCGCCTGCGGGCCGGTCTCGGGGAAATCCGAACGGTAATGGCTGCCCCGGCTTTCCTCGCGCAGCATCGCGCAGACCGTCATGAAGCGTGCGGCTTCCGTCATGTTCGCGAGCGGCGAAGCAGGCGGCAGCTTGGCCCGCATCGCCTCGATGAAATGCAGCGCCGTGACAAGGCTCTCCGCCGAGCGCACCACGCCGACATGCGCCGTCATGATCTCCTGCAGCGCCGCGACCGCCCCCGCATCGAGGCTCGCCGCATAGGCCGGCCCATCTTCCGAAGCATCGCCCGGCGCAGGCGCGGCCTCCAGCCCGGCAATATCCTCCGCCGCGCGCGCCGCCATCACCACCGCCTCGAGCAGCGAGTTCGATGCCAAGCGGTTCGCGCCGTGCAGGCCGGTCGAGGCCGCCTCGCCGATCGCCCACAGGCCAGGAAGACTGCTGCGCGCATTCGCGTCGGTCGCCACGCCGCCCATATAATAATGCGCCGCCGGGGCGATCGGGATCGGCTCGATCGCGGGCGCGATGCCGGCCGCCGCACAGGCCGCGTAGACGGTCGGGAAATGCTCGGCCATCCCCGCGCCGAGCGCGCCGCGACAATCGAGAAATGCCCCGCGCCCGCTTGCCCGCTCGATCTGGACCGCCCGCGCCACCACATCGCGCGGCGCCAGCTCCGCCTCCGGATGCATGGCCAGCATGAAGCGCTCGCCCGCGCTGTTGACGAGCGTCGCGCCTTCGCCGCGCAAGGCTTCGGTGGCGAGCGGCGCTGGATGCTTGCCGATGTCGAGTGCGGTCGGGTGGAACTGGACGAATTCGGCGTCCGCGACCACTGCGCCGGCTCGCGCCGCCATGGCGATGCCGTCGCCGCGCGCCTCGGGCGGGTTGGTGGTGAGCGTGAAGAGCTGGCCGATGCCGCCGGTCGCCAACACCACCGCGCGGGCTGGCAGATAGTCCGGCTGAACGAAGCCCGCCCCGGCCGAGGGCGCGCAGAACACGCCGGTGACCCGGCCATCCGCCAGCGCCAGCTCGACCGCCGCCATCTCCTCCAGCACCGTGATCGAGGGCGTGTTCCGCGCGGTTGTGATGAGCGCGGCCATGATCGCCTTGCCCGCCTGATCGCCGCGCACGCCGATCACCCGCCGCGCGCTGTGCGCCGCCTCGCGTGACTGCCGCAGCCGGCCTTCGAGGTCCCGGTCGAAGGGCACGCCGTAGCGCAGCAGGTCCTCGATGCGGGCGGGGCCTTCTCCAACGATGAGGCGCACCATGGCCAGGTCGCAGAGCCCGGCGCCGGCGCGGATGGTATCGGCCGCGTGCTGCTCAAAACTGTCGCCCTGCCCTATCGCAACGGCGATGCCCGCCTGCGCCCAAGCGCTCGACGCGCCTTCGCCCAGGGGCCGCGGGGTGACAATGGTGACGGGGGTCGGGGCGAGCCGGAGCGCCGCGAACAGACCCGCGAGGCCGCCGCCGATGATGATGACGGTTGGGTCGGGCACGGGGCTCCTGGGGCGCGGGGCGGCGAGGATGAGTGACATGAGGTGCGACGCGGCTTGTGCTGTGGAAGTTGCGGGGTGGGAGAGTAGCACAAGATGGGGGTGGGGGGTGTCTTGCATTTAGGACCGCACCTGACGTCAGTACAGCCAGCTTACTGGCACCTCAGTGGAAAACGGCTGAATTCCAACAAGCCCGCGTTGACGCCAACCCCACACCGAGATAAAAGCCTGAATCAGAGGTTCGAACATGTCTGAGATACCCCTTGATACCCTCATAGCCCACCTGAAAAAGAAACTTGAGGCCAACCCCATTTATCAGGAAATCAGGTCCCATGAGGTAGAAGCGGCCAGACTCAGAACACAACTTGAAGCTGACGCCATTTTTCAAGAGCTAAAGCTCTGGGAGGAGACAAGGGCCAGACTCTTAGCGATCCGCGGGAGTAATTCGCCCAAAGAGGAGTCGGCTGGGACTATTCCGGAACGCCGTGGTGGGCCAAGAGGGCGTATCAGTATTATGGCGGCAGTCCACGAAGCTCTAAAAGCGGCAAACCACCCCCTGACAACCAATCAACTCTTGGAGAGGGTACCTATATTTGGAGCTGAAATGAGCGGAACGGACAAAAAGGCAAACCTAGTTTCCCAGTTATCGGGCATGAAAACGACATTAGCTAAACAGCTAATAAGTGTGAAATGGAATGGAAATTCAACGTGGTGGTTCCGGGACCGACCGCTACCGTTCGCTCCGCACATTCCGCCAAATGCCTCCAATCAGGGAGGGTAGAATCGAACCGCCATAGCAAACGGCCTTCCCGCCTGCATGAGAATTCCTGATGCAGTCGGCAGCCCTCATCGGAGGGCATGGGGATCGTAGGAGCTATCCCACGATCCCTCCTCAGCTAGCCCCTGTGGCGAAACAAGTAGACGCGGCGGCTTTGGAAGCCGATGGACCGGCCGTAGGAAGCCATGCGGTCCGTGCGGGTGCAAATCCCGCCAGGGGCAGAATTTCTGTTTACTATCGCGCGACTCCCTCGTCAAGGCGTCGCGCTTGCACGTTGTCAATAAGAATTTGATGGCACAACAACTGGTACACGCGTTCTATTCCCCAACCCGCACCACAACCTTCCCAAAATTATCCCCTCGCAGCATGCCGACGAACGCCTCGGGCGCTTTCTCCAGCCCGTCGACCACATGCTCACGATATTTGATCCTTCCCTCGCGCAGCCAGCCGCCGACATCCCTCAGGAAATCCCCGTATTGCGCGTTGAAATCTGAGACGATGAAGCCCTGGATGCGCAAGCGCTTGGTCAGGATCATGCGCATGAGCTGCGGCAGGCGATCCGGTCCGTCAGGGACCCGCGTGTCGTTGTAATGGGCGACTAGGCCGCAGAGCGGAATGCGCGCGAAATCGTTGAGCAGCGGCAGCACCGCGTCGCGCACCGCGCCGCCGACATTTTCGAAATAGATGTCGATGCCGTCGGGGCAGGCGGCGCGGAGGTCGTCCGCCAATTGCGGGGAGCGGCGGTCGATGACGGCGTCGAAGCCGAGCTCGTCCTTGAGATAGGCGAGCTTGTCGGCGCCCGCGATGCCGACCGCACGGCAGCCCTTGATCCTGGCGATCTGGCCGACCGTCGCGCCGACCGGCCCGGCCGCCGCGGCGACCACCAGCGTCTCGCCGGCCTTCGGCTGGCCGATATTGAGCAGGCCGGTATAGGCGGTCATGCCGGGCATGCCGAGCACGCCGAGCGCGGTCGTCACCGGCGCGGCGGTCGGGTCGATCTTGATCAGCCCCTCGCCATTGGCAACGGCGTAATCCTGCCAGCCGCCAAAGGCCGAGACGAGATCGCCGGGCGCCAGTTTGGGATGGTGGGAGCGGATCACCTCGCTGACCGTGCCGCCACCGAGCGGCGCGCCGATCTCAAACCCTTTGGCGTAGGATTTCGCCACGCTCATCCGCCCGCGCATATAGGGATCGAGCGAGAGATAGCGGTTGCGCAGCAGCACCTGCCCCTCGCCGGGCTCCGGGATTGCGCTCTCGGCATAGGCAAAATTGGTCGGCACCGGCTCGCCTTCAGGCCGGGATGCAAAGATGATTTGCCGGTTCTTACCGTCAAGCATGGGGGTTCCTCCGCCGCCCGCGCGATTCATGCCGCCGGGCATTCTTTCGATGCATAAAGTCTAATGCATTCGCGGAGGGCGAGCCAGATCGGTGAACCCGCAGGCGCTCATACCTGCGAAGGTTTGAGGGGCAATGTTTGCGCCTCGCGTTGCGTCATTCTGCTTGCGCAGGAAGAGCAAAGCCGACGGCGCGCACCGGCGCTATCTCGCCGATGGCTCCAGCTTGGTCACCACCTTGGCGCCTTTTTCCAGCGTGCGATGGACGGGGCAGCGTTCGGCGATGGCGGTAAGGCTTTGCCGCTGCTCTTCGGTCAGGTCGCCGGTGAGGCGCAAGGTGCGGTCGAAATGGTCGATGCGGGCGGCGTCGTTCTTCTCGCAATCGAGACAGTCGGCCATATGCCGCTTTTCGTGCGAAACCAGCACCTCGACATGATCGAGCGGGATGTTCTTGCGGTCGGCATAGAGGCGGATGGTCATCGAGGTGCAGGCGCCGAGGCCGGCAGCGACGAGATCATAGGGCGTCGGCCCGGTAGCGCCGCCGCCGACACTGGCGGGCTCGTCGGCGAGAAAGCGCTGGCCGCCGGCATTGACCTCCTGCTGCAGCCGGCTCGCCCCGGTCTCCGAGACGCTGACATGGCCTTCGGCGGTGGCCTCCGGCGCCGTCTTCGCGCTGGCAGCATCCGCCCCGATATAGCGCGACGCCCAGGCGCTCAGCACATCGGCGACATAGATGGCGTCCTCGCGGCGGCTGAGCAGATGGTCGGCGCCGTCGAGCGAGATGAAGCTTTTCGGGTGCTTTGCCGCCAGGAAGATGGCGCTGGCATTCTCGATGCCGACTGTCGCGTCGGTCGGCGCGTGGAAGATCAGCAGCGCCTTGTGCATTGTGGCGATGCGGTGATGGAAGCTGGCCGCTTCGAGATCGTCGAGCAACTGCTTCTTAATGCGGAATTGCCGGCCCGCGAGCGTGACTTCGGCCTCGCCCGTCGCGCGGATCTGATCGACATGCGCGGCAAAATGGGTGATGGCATGCGCTGCATCCGAGGGCGCGGCGATGGTCGCGACCGCCTTCACCTCGGGAATGTCGCCGGCAGCGGCCAGCACCGCCGCGCCGCCGAGACTATGGCCGATCAGCACTTCCGGCGCCTGGCCTTGCGCGCGCAGATAGTCGGCGGCGGCGAGCAGGTCCTGGACGTTTGAAGAGAAATTGGTGTTGCCGAAATCGCCCTCGCTCATGCCGAGCCCGGTGAAATCGAAGCGCAGCACGGCGATACCGCGATCGGCCAGCTCGCGCGCGATCCGCGAGGCGGCGAAGACGTCCTTCGAGCAGGTGAAGCAATGGGCGAAAATCGCGGTGGCTTTGGCCGGGCCGGTCGGACGCTCGAGGCGCGCGGCAAGGAGATGGCCTTGCGAGCCGGGGAACATGATCTTTTCGGACAGAGCGGGCATCGTCGTCTCCTCGATCCGCGCGCGAGGGGATGTCCCACCGGCGCTGAATTTCGCTAAGAGATAATGCCGGGAGAGGCGGTTGCCAAAATCATATCTTCGGGGTGGCTGTGACTGATCCCTTCGCCGCGCAAAGGAAAAGGGCCGCCCCGAAGGACGGCCCCCAAAATTCGGCTGACTTAAGCCAAATTAGAACTTGATGCGCGAGCCGAGCAGGACGGTCGTCAGATCTTCGTTCGGTGCGGTCGGGCCGGCGCTGCCGTCTTCGAAGCTCCAGAAGTTGGCCTGGGCATAAAGTTCCAGAGCCGCGCTGTCGACCTTCTGCACGACGCCGAAGCCCCAACGTTCCGCTTCGCTGCTGACGCTGGTCAGAAGCTCGTCGTTGTACTTGCCATACTCACCATAGACGGTCGTAGAGCCGTACGACAGGAACTTCTTCTCGATGCCCAGCTGACCGTACCAGAAGTCACCAGCGTCATCGCCGTCGACTTCACGATTACCTGCAGCAAACGCGCCATAAATGCCCGTGGGGACATGCATGACGGAGATAGATCCGTTCACGATCTCGAACTCGTCTCCGGAGTCGACAGCGCTCTTGCCTTCGAAATTCTGATAGGCAACAGCTGCTGCGATACGGATCGAGTTCCACTCTTTCTTGAAGCGGATGGCCGCATCGTAATAGTCGTTGTCACCCCAGCTGGCAGACACGATGAACCCGTAGATCGACGGAGAGTCGTAACGGATTACGTCTTCGCGACCACCATCGAAGGACCCCGCATAACCTTGGTTAAACGAGCCGGTAGCGGAAGGCAGGCTGCTGCCGGAAAGACGCTTGTCGGAGCCGACGCGGATCGCGTTACCGATAAAGACCGACGCGTTGCTGATCGAGTTTCCGAGAACAACTTCAGCAGCGCCGTCAGCCGAGGTCGACTGCTGGCCGAGAGTGACGCGACCGAACTGCTCGCTCTCGATGTACAGGTTGTTCATGCGGATGGTGATTTCGTCATCCGGATCGTCGTTGGTCGCCGAAACCTTGTCCGAAGCGGCGTCCTGGTAGTCCAGCTCGATGTTGAAGCCGGCTTTCCAGCCCGGCTTGATCGAAGCTTCGCCCTTGAAGCCGAAGCGGCTGCCCGAGGTGTCGTTGTCGACGATGAATGCATCAGATTCGACGCCGTTGTCGAAGAACAGCAACGCCTTGTTGACCTGGCCGTAGACCTGCAGCGAAACGACGCGGTTGCCCTTGCGAGCAGCGGTGGCTTCGAGTTCAGCAACGCGCTCTTCAAGGTCGTCGACGCCCTTGCTGCCGAGGTCGGCAGCTTTCGCCGATGTCACCGCTGCGCCGAGCAGCGCGCCGGCTGCTACGACCAAAGCAAAGCGACTGGTCATCTTCATGGATCCCCCAATCATCTCTATCTCCAAACAGCCCCAGGCGTTAGACCTGCAAGGCCAGCCCAATCACAGAGACGCCTACACTTCCGCGCCGGAAGCCTCTGTCATCCAAGTCAGCCAGCTGAAACCCCATGGTGCTGACGACCCAAATTCTGCATCCCTAGAGCCAGCTTTTCGTCCCATCGGCTCGTTGGGCTTACCTATTGTTTGTTAGAGCAAACGCCTTTAACGGACAACAACAACCCCGCTCAGCGCCTGAATCCAACAGCGTCTTGTGGCTGAATCGCCACGAAAGTCACAGTATTTCCCGTTGAAGTTGCTGATAAATACATGGCTACAACCATTTGGTGTGTCACAGATACACGAACGATTAACAGACTGGCGCGGACAGACTCGATAATTTCAAGCTGTTCCCGACGATGATCAGTCGGCGCGGGCCGATTCTCCCGGCCTGTCGGGCGCAAGAGCAAAGCCGCCCCGGCCCCGGCCAACTCTTCGCTCTCCGCCAGGCGCCGCCCGCCCTGCATTTGAATGCAATGCAATATTCGCGCAGATTTACTGAGAGCGTTGGAAAACACTTCTGCTTTCATTGCAAAAGCTTCGGCCACCCGCCGGAAATACGTATAGTCCGTGAGAATTCGCACCGTTATCCGCCCCCAAAGCCAGCGGGATGTTTTGGGATATGTGGAATCCCGTCAATGTTCCGCTTTGGCCTGCCGCGCCACATCGAGCGCGCCATCGACCTTGCCGAGCATGTAGCTCCATTTGGCGCGGGTGTTCTCGACCACGGTCCCCATCAGCGCCCGCAGCTCGGCGAGCATGGCGCAATGCGGGTCGCCGTCCGAGCCGCCGATCGAGGCGGCGGCACCGGCAAGCGCCGGCGCCGCCGCCGCTCCGGCACCGAGCTGAGGGATCTTGCCGAGCAGCGCCTTGTTGCTTTCGTCGAAAGCGGCGATGCGGCTGTCCTGCACGTAAGGCGTGGCATTGGTCACGTAATCGGCGTCGGACCAGCCTTGCCGGGTCTTCAAAAGCGTAAGCTTTTCCTGGAAGATTTTCTTCTGGGCATCATTCATCGACGCGAGTTCCGCGCCGACCTGGCCCACCACCGCCGCGAAAGCCTCACGGCCGCATTCCGCGGCTTCGGCCCCCGCCGCCATCATCGGAAAAAACAGGAATGCCGCAGCGCCTGCCCGTAAACGCATGCTTCCCCACTAAAGCCGCCACGCCGGCGGTCTCCATCGAAACGGAGACCCACCCGCGCACCCATCGGCATCTGGTAAAGATTAAAAATCGTTAACGGTCAGAATAATCGGAACTGTTGCCGAATTATGGCGTGACGAGGCCGGTTATGCCGAAACGGTTGATTCTGGGGAAACCTTTGGGGACGGTGGCCCCGGCCTGGGCGCGGTGGCCCTGCCATTCGGCCAGCTCCGTGAAGCTGCGCACGCGCGGCCCGTCCTGCCAGCGCAGACCCTCGGCGAGACGGAACACCGTGATGTCGGCGAGGCCGCCATCGCGCAATTTCTGCAGGCGCACGCCCCGCCCGCGACTCATCTCATTGACCTCATCCAGCGGAAACACAAGCATTTTCCGGTTGTCGCCGACGCAGGCAACGGTGTCGCCATCGGCCGCCACGCAGGCAACCGCCATGTCCGGCGCGGCGACCGACATGATCTGCTTGCCCTTGCGGGTCTGCGCCACGACCTCGTCCTCGGTGACGATGAAGCCATTGCCGGATTTGGAGGCCACCAGCAATTTCCGCCCCGGCTTGTGGACAAACAGATCGACGATCTCGCTCGACTCCTCGAGGTCGATCATCAGCCGCACCGGCTCGCCATGGCCCCGGCCGCCCGGCAGCGCCGACGCCTCCAAGGTGAAGAATTTCCCGTTCGAGGCAAACAGCACCAGCTTGTCGGTGGACTGGCCGCGCATCGCCCGGCGGAGGCCGTCGCCGGCCTTGAATTGCAGCTTGTCGAGATCTTCCTGGTGGCCCTTCAGGGCGCGTATCCAGCCCTTCTCCGACAGCACGATGGTCACCGGCTCCTTCTCGACCAGCGACTGCTCGATGCTGACGTCGATGTCGGGCACCTCGTCGAAGCTGGTGCGGCGGCGGCCGATCTCGGTGGATTTGCCGAAACGCTTCTTGGTCTCGGTGATCTGCTTGGAGATCCGGTTCCATTGCTTGGCATCGGAGCCGAGCAGCGCGACCAGTTCGGATTTTTCGGCGGTGAGCTTTTCATGCTCGCCGCGAATTTCGATTTCCTCCAGCTTGCGCAAGGCGCGCAGCCGCATGTTGAGGATCGCCTCGGCCTGCACATCCGTCAGGCTGAAGGTGCTCATCAGCACCTGCTTGGGCTCGTCCTCCTGGCGGATGATGCGGATCACCTCATCCAGATTGAGGTAAGCGACGAGATAGCCTTCGAGCACTTCCAGCCGGTGCTCGATCTGCTTCAGCCGGTGCTCCGAGCGCCGCTTCAGCACCACCTTGCGATGCGCCAGCCATTCGGTCAGCGCCTCGGACAGGCCCAGCACCACCGGCACCTGGCCCCGGCTCAGCACGTTCATGTTGAGCGGGAAGCGGATTTCCAGATCGGTCAGCCGGAACATCTGCTCCATCAGCACCATGGCGTCGACGGTGCGGGCGCGCGGCTCCAGCACCAGCCGGATGTCCTCGGCGGATTCGTCGCGCACATCGGCGAGCAGCGGCAGGCGCTTGGCTTCCAGGAGTTCGGCGATCTTCTCGATCAGGCGTGATTTCTGCACCTGATAGGGAATCTCGGTGATGACGATGGAATAGGTGCCGCGCCCGTTGTCTTCCTTGGTCCAGCGGGCGCGCAAACGGAAGCCGCCTCGCCCGGTGCGGTAGGATTCGACGATCGAGGCGCGGTCCTCCACCAGGATGCCGCCGGTCGGGAAATCCGGGCCGGGCACGAAGTCGATCAGCTTGCTGGCGGGCGCGCCGGGATTGTGGATGAGGTAAAGCGCGGCGTCGCACAGTTCCTCGGCATTATGCGGCGGGATCGAAGTCGCCATGCCGACGGCGATGCCGGAGGAGCCGTTCGCCAAGAGATTGGGGAAATCGGCGGGAAGGACGATCGGCTCCTTCTCCTCGCCATCATAGGTGTCGCGGAAATCGACCGCGTCCTCATCGATGCCGTCCAGCAAAGCGGCGGCGATCGGGGTCAGCTTGGCTTCGGTATATCGCATGGCGGCGGCATTATCGCCGTCGACATTGCCGAAATTGCCCTGGCCGTCGACCAGCGGATAGCGCTGGGCAAAGCCTTGCGCGAGACGCACCAGGGCGTCGTAGACCGACTGGTCGCCATGCGGATGATATTTACCGATGACGTCGCCGACGACGCGGGCGCATTTCTTGAAGCCGCCCTCGGGGTCGAGCCGCAATTGCCGCATGGCGTGCAAAAGCCGCCTGTGGACGGGCTTCAGCCCGTCGCGCACATCGGGCAGCGCGCGATGCATGATGGTCGACAGGGCGTATGCGAGATAGCGCTCTTCCAGCGCCTCACGCAGATTGACCGGCTCGATCGGGGCCGGTTCGAGAATCGTATCGTCGGACATGGGCGGAAGGTAGCGGGAGTCGGCGGAAGGTCAAGCGGGAAGGCCGGGCGGCCCTCCACCCGATCCACTACATGACGGCGATCAGGAAGAGGACTCCCAGAGCGGCGATCAAGCCCGAGAAGACCAGGATGGGGTCCCATTGCGGCGTCGGCACCGGCGGGGTGATTTTCGTCACTCCCAGGACTTGCAGCGCCGCGTCGATGGCGTCGGTGTCCTCGTGCAGGATGATATTTGTCCCGGCAGCCGCGGGAATTTTCGAACGGTCGGTCGCCCGCAGCCGGACGGAGACCTGTTTGGCCTGAACGGCTGCAAGGCCGATCAGATGCTTCATGTCGCCGTCATTCACACTGGCTGGCGACCAAATGAAGATGAATGCGCTTGCTTTGCTGATCGCGGCGTCGTCCGGGATCGGGAAGGGGATGTGCGTTCGCGGGGCGACGTCATAATCCAGCCGCTTCAGCCGGTCGGCGAGGTCGACCGCCGCTTCGTGATCGGCTGCGACGTAGGCAATATGAATCGGCATTATGCCCCCTTGCGACAACACTTTTGCTTGGGCAGCGGGACGAAAACTTCGAGCCGGACCAGATTAGGCGGAACCACCGCGACCGCCAACCCAATCCGCAGGTCGAGCGGGATCTTTTGGGCGGAAGCATCGCGCCTCGGCTTGCCGCCGCCCTACCCTCTCCAAGGGGAGAGGGTGGCACGCGAAGCGTGCCGGGTGAGGGGTTGCAGACTCGACGGCTGGCTCACGAACCCCTCACCCCCGCCCTCTCCCAAGGGAGAGGGAGTCCGGCTGCGGAGTGGAAGGGCTGCCCCCATATCCGGGTCTCTAAAGCGATCATGCTTTGGCGAGCATCGGCATTAGCAACTGAAACCTCTGCAAATAACATAGCCTCCCCCGCCGTCGTCCCGGACGCCGCGAAGCGGTGAGCCGGGACCCAATCATCGATCCGCGGGCACTGCGGCAAGCGGAGAGGCGAGTAGGCCCCGGCTCTGACGGCCGGGGCGACGGAGAGAGATTTGCAGAGCCGGTCGGCTTCAAGGGCTGCGGGTGCGTCAGTTCCGCCGGAATCGCGCCAGGAAATCCATCAGAACCGCCGTCGTCAGGCCGAAGATCAGGAGGCCGTTTGCCCCCATCAGGCCGGACAGGATGCGCCATTCCTTCTCCAACACGATATCGCCGAAACCGATCGTCGTGAAGGAGACCAGGGCGAAATAGACGGCGGGCTCGACGTCCCGGACGGCCCCCACCGCGATCAGGCAGAAAGCCCAGAGCCAGACGCAGACGCTGATCGAGGCGAGCAGCAGGAGCGTCATGCCGACCAGCAGCCCGATGAAGCGGAACATTCCGGCGCGCTTGCCCGGCCAGATCTGCTCGCGCCGCAAGCCCCATTCGGCGGCGGCGGTGAAGCTGACATGGATGATGATGGTCAGCGAAATCATCGCCGAGCCGATGAGGAATTGCAGGGGCATTGGCGGGGCCGCGATCTGGTTGGAGCCGCCGCCCTTGTAGGACCGTTCGGCCGGATTTGCTATCCCGCCCGGCGCATCAGGCGCAAAAGCTCCTGGCGGGCGGGCGGCATGGGCAGGCCGCGCGGCTCGAAGACATGGCGCTCGAGGAAAAACCCCGTCAGCGCAAAGCCCTCGGCGACCTCTTGCGGGTCGGTGGCGACGGCGCTCGCCGAGCGCAGGAAGGGCGGCAGCGGCATGAGTTTGTCCTTATAGGGCGCGCCCGCCTCCGCCGAAACGGCGCTGCCCGATTTCGGCGAGACATAGGTGAGCCCCTCGCGCGCGCCGGTCGCCGCGCAGCGCTCCAGGTCGAGGCCGAAGCCGAGTTCGGCGAGCAGCAGCAACTCGAAGCGCACCAGCAATTGCGGCCAGAGGGTTTCCTCGTCGAGATGGTCGAGCATGAGCCGCGCCAGATCGAACAGATTGGGATGCGGGTCGCGCTCGGCGAGCAGGGCGGCATGGCCGGCGAGCGTGCCGATGCCGGACAGCGCCAGCCGGTCGTCGAGCGCCCGGGCGGCATAGGGCCGGTCGAGTTCCACGACGAAATAGCCGAGCTGCTCCGACAGCCGCGCCCGCCATTCGACGCTCACCAGATTGCCGGTCTGCAGCGTGGGCCGGATCTTGCGGGAGCGGCCGCCGCGAACGAGGCCATGATGGCGGCCATGCTCGCGCGTGAAGAGGTCGAGCACGGCGCTGGTCTCGCCATGCGGGCGGGCTTGCAGAACGATGGCGGTGTCCGTCCAGTCCATGAGGAGAGGTTGCGCCTGGGAGGCGGCTTAAGCCAGGAAATTGTGGCGCGTCACAAGAGGGCGCCGCTCTCCCGCGCGACGATGGCGAAGCGGTCGGCGAGTTCGGCAAGGGCGATGTCGTGCAGGACGCCGGCCGCAATGACGCCGCCACGGCCGTCCGGCAGGTCGCGGGTGGCGCAGGCGCCGGCATCGATGGTGACGCGGTAGCCGAGGTCGAGCGCCGCGCGGGTGGTCGAGCTGACACACATATGGGTCATGAAGCCGACGACGATGAGGTTCTTGCGGCCGGTTTCGGCGACCAGCGCGGCAAGTTCGGTTCCGGCGAAGGCGTTCGGCAGCGGCTTTTCGATGACGGGCTCCCCTGGCTGCGGCGTCAGCTCGGCCGTGATCTGGCCGCGCTCGGCCGCCCGGTCGAACAGCCCGCCCGCACGGCCCTTCTGCGCGATATGGAAGACCGGCGAGCCGGATTTCCGTGCGGCGGCAAGGAGATTTGCGGCGGCGGCGACCGCAGGCTCGAAGCCCGTCACCGCGACCGGCCCGGCGCGGTACTCATTCTGCATGTCGATGAGGATCAGCGCGGCGTCGGCGATCTTGGCGGGCGTGAGGTCCGCACCGGCGAGTTCGAGCAGGGTGGCGGCGGGCATGGGGTGTCCTCGGTGGATGATTGTGGCGCGGCAGGGCGCGGGGCTACCCCTTCGGATAGTCCAGCCCGATCTCGCGGTATCTTTCCGGATCGTCGCCCCAATTCTCGCGCACTTTGACGAAGACGAACAGGTGCACGTTCACGCCGAGCGCTTCCTGCAATTCCTTGCGCGCGGACATCGAAATGCTCTTCACCGTTGCGCCGCCCGCGCCGAGGACGATCTTCTTCTGGCTCTCGCGCTCGACATAGATGGTCTGCTCGATGCGGGCCGAGCCGTCCTTCAAGGTCTTCCAGTCGGTGGTCTCGACGGTCGAGGCATAGGGCAGTTCGTCATGCAGGCGGTTATAGAGCTTTTCGCGCGTCACCTCGGCGGCCCAGTGGCGCTGCGGCGCGTCGCTGATCTGGTCCTCCGGATAGAGCCACGGCCCCAGGGGCACGATCTTGGCCAGGTAGTCCTTGAGGTCGGCGACGCCGTCGCCATTTTCGGCGGAGATCATGAAGGTGCGGTCGAAATGGCCGAATTCGGCGCCTTTTTCCGCGAGGCCCAGCAGCTTGGGCCGGTCGTCGCGCTCGATGCGGTCGACCTTGTTGAGCACCAGCACAACGGGCATTTTCAGCGCCTTGGAGCCTTCCAGGATCGCCTCGGCCTCGTCGTCGATGCCTTTGGCGGCGTCGACCATCACGACGACCACCTCGGCCTCGCGGGCGCCGCCCCAGGCGGCCTCCACCATGGCGCGGTCGAGCCGGCGCTTCGGGCGGAAGATGCCGGGCGTGTCGACCAGGATGATCTGGCTGTGGCCGGCGATGGCGATGCCGCGGATCTGCGCCCGCGTCGTCTGCACCTTATGCGAGACGATCGACACTTTCGTGCCGACCAGCGCGTTGGTCAGCGTCGACTTGCCGGCGTTCGGCGCGCCGATGATGCTGACGAAGCCGCAGCGCGTCTCCGCGCCGGCTGCGGGCATGGGGCCGTCCTGGATGGCGTCTTCGGTCATGGTTCGATGTCCCACACGCCTTCGCGGAGGAGCAGGGTTTGCGCCGCCGCCTGTTCGGCCCTCTGGCGCGAGGAGCCGGTGCCGCGCGCCGGCTCCAGCCCCTCGACCTTAACCTCGTAGATGAAGCTCGGCGCGTGGTCCGGCCCGGCGCTGGCGATCTTCACATAGCGCGGCAGGCGCGTCTCGCCGCGCCCCTGCACCCATTCCTGCAAGGTCGTCTTGGCATCGAGCGGCACGGCGAGGATATCGGTCGCGCGCGAGGCCCAGAAGCTGACGATGACGCCCTTCACCGGCTCCCAGCCGCCGTCCAGATAGATGGCGCCGAGCAGCGCCTCGCAGGCGTCGGCCAGGATCTTGCGCTTCTTTCGGCCGCCGGCCAAGGCCTCGCTGTCGCCCATCTTGATATAGGCGCCCAGGTCCAGATGCTCGGCCACCTCGGCGCAGCTATCTTTATTGACGAGCTTGTTGTAGCGGCGGGCAAGCTGCCCCTCCGGCGCGTCGGTGTCGGTCTGGAACAGGTGCTCGGCGACGGCGAGGCCGAGCACGCGGTCGCCCAGAAATTCCAACCGTTCGTAATCGGGCACGCCCTTATGCCCGTAGGCGGCGCTGGAATGGGTCAGCGCCGTGTTCAGCAGCATCTTGTTGCGGAACTGATAGCCGATCCGCTCTTGCAGCTTCTTGAGGTCCGGGCGCCGTGTCACCGACATCAATCGATCAGGTCGAGGAACCGCGTCCAGCGGATCTCGAACGGCCAGCGCCAGGGGGCGAACAGGCTCGCATTTTCGTCGATGGAGAAGAAGATGATGTCGGCGCGCCCGATCAGATTCTCGAACGGCACATAGCCGACGCCGCTATAGGTCGACCAGCGGCTGTCCGTGGAATTGTCGCGGTTGTCGCCCATCATGAAATAATGGCCCGGCGGGACTTCGAAGACGTCGGTGTCGTCGCCGTCGGAATTGGTGGTGCAATCCAGGATTTCGTGGCTGACGCCGTTCGGCAGCGTCTCCCGGAAGCGGGCGACTTCGATATTGCCCTGGCGGCGCTGGTTGCAGGTCGAGGCCGGACCGGTGAAATCGGCGATGCGCTCCAGCTTGACCGGCGCGCCGTTGATGTTCAGCACGCCGCGGATCATCTGCACCTTGTCGCCGGGCAGGCCGATGACGCGCTTGATGTAGTCGGTCTCATTGTCGCGCGGCAGCTTGAACACGGCGACGTCGCCGCGCTTGGGCTCGGAACCGAAGATGCGGCCGCTGAACAGGTTCGGGCTCCAGGGGAAGGAATATTTGCTGTAGCCGTAGCTGAACTTGGAGACGAACAAATAATCTCCGACCAGCAGAGTCGGGATCATCGAGCCGGAGGGGATGTTGAACGGCTGGTAGAGGAAGATCCGGACCAGCAGAGCCAATATCAGCGCGTGAAAGATGACGCGAAGCGTATCCAAAAGGCTGCCGCCGTCCGCATCCTTGTCCTTCACATCAGCCTCGCTGCTCATGGCTTCCGTTCCTGCTCAACCTGGCCCCGGATGGCCCGGGGCGCGACACGTCCTTAGGCAATGGCAAATAAGCCTGCATGGGCACGTGTGCAAATGAAAAAGCGCGGGGCCAAGGCTATTTCGGTACTGCCGAGATGATGACGATGGCCTGGGCGAGCGGGAAGTCGTCGGTGATCGAGAGGTCGATCTGCGCTTTATGGCCCTGCGGAATCATGGAAGCCAGCGTCTCGGCCGCTCCGCCGGTCAGGGCCATGGTGGGCTTTCCGGAGGGCAGGTTGACGACGCCCATGTCGCGCCAGAACACGCCCTGGCTGAGCCCGGTGCCGAGCGCCTTGGCGCAGGCTTCCTTGGCGGCGAAGCGCTTGGCGTAGGAAGCGGCGCGCAGACGGCGGCGGTCGGATTTGCGGCGTTCGGTCTCGGTGAAGATGCGGTTAAGGAAGCGTTCGCCATAGCGCTCGATGCTGCGCTCGATGCGGCGGATGTCCACCGTATCGCTGCCGAGGCCCAGGATCATGCCGCCCCCCGCGCCTGCTGCATCACCGCCTTCATCTGCGCGACCGCCGGGCCAAGGCCGATGAAGATCGCCTCGGCGATCAGGAAATGGCCGATATTCAGCTCGACCACCTGCGGGATGGCGGCGACCGGCGGCGTGGTGT
Source organism: Rhodomicrobium sp. R_RK_3 (assembly GCF_002198715.1). GTDB lineage: Bacteria > Pseudomonadota > Alphaproteobacteria > Rhizobiales > Rhodomicrobiaceae > R-RK-3. The sequence continues at coordinate 28,457 of NZ_MWLK01000007.1, forward strand.
CGAAGGTGAGGCCGTGGCCGGCATGGACTTCGAGGCCGAGCGCGGCGGCCTGTTCGGCGCCCGCGATCAGCCGGTCGAGCTCGAGCTGGCGGCGGACCTGATCGTTCTCGAGCGCGGCTTCGCAATAGCGGCCGGTATGCAGCTCGACGATGTCGGCGCCGGCCTTGGCGGCGGCGGCGATCTGCCCGGCGGCGGGATCGATGAACAGCGAGACGCGGATGCCGGCTTGCCGCAGCGCGCCGGCATAGGCGGTCAGATGCGCGAGCTGGCCTGCGACATCGAGTCCGCCCTCGGTGGTCAGCTCGGCGCGGCGCTCGGGCACGAGGCAGCAGGCATTGGGCCGGTGGCGCGTGGCGATGGCCAGCATCTCGTCGGTCGCCGCCATCTCCAGATTGAGCGGCCGGGTCAGCGCCGATTTCAGCCGCGAAATATCGTCGTCGCGGATATGGCGGCGATCCTCGCGCAGATGGGCGGTGATGCCGTCTGCCCCGGCGGCAACGGCGATCTCGGCCGCGCGCAGCGGGTCGGGATAGTCGATGCCGCGCGCATTCCGGATGGTGGCGACATGATCGATATTGACACCAAGGCGCAGGGTCGGCATGGGGCGGTCAACGTCCGGCTAGGGGGGAGGCGGTTCGGCTCAGCCGCACGCGGCGGCGCTTTCGGGCTTCGGCGGCGCCGATCAGGCGGCGCACCAGGACATAGGCAGCGGTGGCGGCGAAGATGCCGAGCGGCACCGAGCCGACCACCATCGGCTTCAACAGCGGCCACAGCCCCTCGGCGGATTTGGCGATGGCGTCCGGCTGGAGATTGACGACACTCTCATAGAGCGCGCCGGCCCGGCTCTGCAGGTCGACGATATGCGCCGACGCGGTGCCGCCGAGCAGCACATTGCCCAGGTTGAAGGTGGCGAACCAGATGATCGGATAGGTGATCGGGTTGCCGACGAAGGAGGACAGGAACGAGGCGACGACGCTGCCGCGCAGCCCCCAGGCCAGGATCGCGGCGATCACCAATTGCACGCCGAGGAACGGCGTGAACACGGCGAAGACCCCGGCGGCGGCGCCCACGGCGATCTTATGCGGCGAGGACGGCAGGCGGTTCAGGCGCAAGAGGATGTAGCGGATGGACCGCCCCCAGCTCCGGCGCGGCCAAAGCACGAGCCGGATACGTTCGGCAACACTGGCTGGGTTTCTACGCTTGAACAGCATGCGTTTCCTCGGGACCGGCGTCCAAGGCCCTCGCGTGGCGGGTCACGCCGCTTGCGCTGGCTCGGCTTGCAACACAGGCATTGTTGCGGCGCAACTTATGCCAGATCGAACTGGTTTGCGCTGCAAAAATAATATGCAAGCACGCCGGCTTTCCCGACAAAAGTCGTAGCGCTCACACGCGAGTATGCCCAGCAATTGAGCGAAAATCTGGGCGCCTTCAGCATCAAGTGGGGCGGTATCGCGGCCGGTTCCAGCCCGAAACCCGCCCGATAGGTAATTACACCAGTCCCATCCAGAATGCCCGGCGAACCTTCAAAGAGCGTGAAGGCGAGGCCGGCGATGCCGCGTGGGGTCCGGCGGCCCGGTGCGGGGTGGCGGCATATTCCGAGCCTGGCTTCGCCGCAACTCCGTCGTGGCGCACGCGTCAGCGACCGGGAGGTAACGCGGGGACTGCCATCAGAGAAGGTTCGTATCAGATGGCATCGGCCGGCTCCTTCCCCTCTCCCATGGAAGACCTTTGCAAAACTTCGATTCCTTCGCCCCGGCCGTTAGAGCCGGGGCCCACTCGCCTCTCCACTTGCCGCAGCAATAGCGGA
>NZ_MWLK01000008.1 GCF_002198715.1 Rhodomicrobium sp. R_RK_3
GACGGCCGTCAGGCCGAGCCGGGACCCAATCATATTTCCGCTATTGCTGCGGCAAGTGGAGAAGCGAGTGGGCCCCGGCTCTACGGCCGGGGCGAAGGAATCGAAGTTTTGCAAAGGTCTTCATGGGGAGAGGGTTGGGGTGAGGGGGTAATACCTATTGTTAGGTCCGCGACATTGCTTCGCGGATAGGCATTACCCCCTCACCCGGCGCGCTGACGCGCGCTCCCCATGGGAGAGGGCTGAGCTGCGGCAAGAGAAGCGTTGTTTCCAGCCAAAGTGATCCCGCTCCAGGCGGCACGATGCCGAAGGCTGCGGACAGGGAAAAGGCTTCGCGCTACCCTGACGGCGGGGAGATCGGACGGAGCCTGCCGCGCCGCGCAAGCCGGCCGGGCCGCACGCCAAGGAGACGCCATGAGAGACGCCTGGATCTGTGACTATATCCGCAGCCCCATCGGCCGCTATGGCGGGGCGCTGGCCTCGGTGCGCGCGGACGATCTCGGCGCGGTGCCCTTGCGGGCGCTGCTCGACCGCAATGCCGGGCTCGACCCCGCCGCCATCGACGAGGTGATCTTCGGCTGCGCCAATCAGGCGGGCGAGGACAACCGCAATGTCGCGCGCATGTCGCTGCTGTTGGCGGGGCTGCCCGACAGCGTGCCGGGCGTCACCGTCAACCGGCTCTGCGGCTCGGGCATGGACGCGGTCGGCACGGCGGCGCGCGCCATCCGCGCGGGCGAGGCCGATCTGATCGTCGCGGGGGGCGTGGAGTCGATGACGCGGGCGCCCTTCGTCATGGGCAAGGCGGATGCCGCTTTTTCCCGCAGCGCCGAGATCTACGACACCACCCTCGGCTGGCGCTTCGTCAACGCCAAACTGAAGCGCGCCCATGGCGTCGACTCGATGCCGGAGACGGCCGAGAACGTCGCCGCCGAATTCGGCGTCAGCCGCGCCGACCAGGACGCCTTCGCGCTGCGCTCGCAGCAAAGGGCCGAGGCCGCGCGCGAGCGCCTCGCCGAGGAGATCGTGCCCGTGACCATCGCCCGGCGCGGCGGCCATGTCACCGTGTTGGCCGACGAACATCCGCGCCCCGATACGACGCTGGAAGCGCTGGCGAAATTGCCGGCGCCGTTCCGCGAGGGCGGCACCGTCACCGCCGGCAATGCCTCCGGCGTCAATGACGGCGCAGCGGCGCTGATCGTCGCCTCGGAGGCCGCCATCGGGCGGCATGGCCTCAGGCCGATCGCCCGCGTGCTCGGCATGGCGACGGCGGGCGTCGCGCCGCGCATCATGGGCTTCGGCCCGGCGCCGGCCTGCGAGAAGCTGATGCGCCGGCTGGAGCTGTCCATCGGCGATTTCGGCGTGGTCGAGCTGAACGAGGCCTTCGCCTCGCAGGGGCTGGCGGTGCTGCGCGCGCTCGGCATCCCGGACGACGCCGACGACGTCAATCCCAATGGCGGGGCGATTGCGCTGGGCCATCCGCTCGGGGCGTCGGGGGCGCGGCTGGTCGGGACGGCCGCCTATGAGCTGCGCCGCCGCAAGGCCAGACGCGCCCTCTGCACCATGTGCATCGGCGTGGGGCAAGGCATCGCCCTGGCGCTCGAGGCAGCCGATTGACACCGTCGCCCCGGACGCCGCGAAGCGGCGAGCCAGGGCCAAATCCCAGATCCGCAAACATTGCGCAAGCGGAGAGGCGAGTGGGCCCCGGCTCTTCGGCCGGGGCGACGAGGATGGGGAGGTCTTGCGCCGCCAAGCCTTCATTCAGCCCTTCTCCAATCGCACCGAACGGGGGTATTCATGATTCGCTAGACCTCAGCCCAAGGCGCCATCATGGCCGACGACAACCGCCTGCCCCGCTTCGCCATCCTCATCGATGCCGACAACACCTCGCCGCGCATCGCCGCCGGGCTGTTCGAGGAGGTCGCCAAGTTCGGCGAGGCGAGCGTGCGCCGCATCTATGGCGATTTCTCCAGCCAGCGCCTGCGCTCCTGGGCGGAGATCCTGCCGAAATACGCCATCGACCCCTATCAGCAATTCGCCTACACCACCGGCAAGAACGCCTCCGACATCGCCCTCGTCATCGACGCCATGGACCTCCTGCATAGCGGCCGGATGCAGGGCTTCTGCCTCGTCTCCTCCGACAGCGATTTCACGCGGCTGGCCTCGCGCCTGCGCGAACAGGGGGCCGATGTCTACGGCTTCGGCGAGCAGAAGACGCCGGAAAGCTTTCGTCAGGCCTGCCGCCGCTTCATCTACACCGAGAACCTGCTGCCCGAGGCGCAGATCACCGCCCCCGAGGAAGGGCGGCTGCCGCGCGCGCTGCAGCCTGCCAGCGCCGCCATCCCGATCCTCAACAAGGCCATCGCCCAGATCGAGACGGAAGACGGCTGGCTCGGCCTCGGCGTGGTCGGCCAGCGTCTCGCCAACATCGCGTCGGATTTCGACCCGCGCACCTACGGTTTCCGCAAGCTCAGCGATCTGGTCCGCAAGACCGCCGCCTTCGACCTCGACCAGCCGGAAGGCCGCGCGATGCGCATCCGGGCAAAGCCGGCGCCGGCCGCCAAAACCCGGCGGCAGGGCGAAGGGCCCGCGAAGGCGTAGCGATGCGGCGATCGATCCCGGTCAAAGCGCGGGGCGCATAATCCGCAACGTCTTCTAAACCGCCGCCCGGCGCATCTTGAATGCCATCATATGCAGCGCGATGGCGGCGGCGTTCGACACGTTCAGGCTGGCGATCGGGCCGAATGTGGTCAGCGCGCAGATGGCGTCGCAATGCTCGCCCGACAGCCGCCGCAAGCCGCGATCCTCCGCGCCCAGCACCAGCACCAGCCGGTCCGGCACCGGAAAATCCTCAAGCGCGACCTCGCCGCCCGAATCGAGGCCGAGCCGGGTGAAGCCGCGCTCGCCCGCATCGGCCAGCGCCCGCGCCAGATTGGGCACCTGCACGATCGGCACCAGATCGAGGCCGCCCGAGGCCGCCTTCGCCAGCGCGCCCTGCAGCGGCGGGCTGTGCCGCGCCGTCATCAGCAGCCCGTCCGCGCCGAACACCGCGGCCGAGCGCAGGATCGCGCCGACATTATGCGGGTCGGTGATCTGGTCGAGGAAGATCAGGAGGCGCGCATCGGGCAGATCGTCGAGCGTCAGGTCCGGCAGCGGCTCGGCCTCGACCAGGATGCCCTGATGCACCGTGTCCTCGCCCAGCTTGCGGTCGAGATCCTTCGGCGTGACGCTCTCGATATTGCGCAGATCGGGACGGATGGCGGCGATGCGCTGGGCGGCATTCGGCGTCGCGTAGACCTTGCGGATGGCGCGGCGCGGATTGGCGAGCGCGGCCTCGGCGGCGTGCAGCCCGTAAATGCGGATGACGCCGTCATCGGCACGCCCCCGCCCGCCGCGCGGCGCCCCGCGGCCCGGCTTGAAATGCGACGCGGCGCGGCGGTCCTTCATGGCACTCATCCTCGCGGAAAATGGCTGTCATCGATCTGCGCAAGAGCCATTGAAATCCCAAACCGTTCCGCCTATAAAACCGGCGTGGCGAGGGCAACAGCGCATTTGCATCCCTTGCCATGTGATGCTACGAACCGCAAGCCGCAACGCTGGCCGGTTCGGCTGGCGGCCGTGTCCTCCGGATACGAGCCGCGGCAATTCCTGGAGAGGTGCCCGAGTGGCTAAAGGGGACGGACTGTAAATCCGTTGGCTAAGCCTACGTTGGTTCGAATCCAACCCTCTCCACCAATTGCCTTCGCCAACGTTTCCGCTGACGCTTAGTCCCCTGTCCGCTCCACGCCAGTGGAAAAGCGGGCGTGCATATGGTACGTTCGCGGCGTCGAGAAGGACCAGAACGGCGTCGGTAAGCCCGTTCCCTCGCAAGAGGCTCCGTACCGCCCCAGGGCGGACCCGCGACAAGCAACCGGCGCGCGCTGCCGGAGCTTGACGCACGGCGTTTGCTCGTCGCATGCAGGCTCCGGTGGGCGCGCTCAGCGAGGAGCAAGTCCAATGCCGATCATCCAGTCCCACACCGACATCATCACGCAGATTAACGTGTTCACTGTGCCAAAGGGTGAACAACAGGCGTTGATCGACCATTTGGCCGGCGCCGCTCGGGTCGCCCGAGAGGTCGACGGCTGGCTGTCAGCGAGCCTTCATCGCAGCCTCGATGGCACACGCGTCGTGAACTACGCCCAGAGCGCCAATTTGGAAGCGGCACGTCGCGTGTTCGACCATCTGCAAAGCAAAGGTCTGATCGACGGAAACAAGCGCTATGGCGAGGCGCATCCGGGGCTTTACGAAGTCGCCTTCACTTTGGACCGGTGAGGATAGCGCCGCCCGCCAATGCGACAGCAGGGGGGCGGCGTTGGTTTACATTGATTGTTCCGGGGTGGGTCGCTCACCCACCCTCAGCCGTTCATCACCGTCTTCGGCTCGAAATACGCATCGAGCCCGAAGCTGCCCATCTCACGGCCGAGGCCCGACTGCTTGAAGCCGCCGAACGGCGCCAGCGGGTGCGCCTGCAGGCCGTTGACGATGACCGTGCCCGCCATGATCCGCAGCGCCACCCGGCGCGCCCGTTCCGCATCGGGGGAAAGGACATAGGCCTGTAGCCCATAGGGCGTATCGTTGGCGATCCCGATCGCCTCCTCTTCCGAACGGTAGGTGATGATCGAGAGCACGGGGCCGAAAATTTCCTCACGCGCGATCGTCATGCCGTTGCTCACATTGGTGAAAACAGTCGGCTTGACGAAATAGCCCGCCAATCCGGACGGCCGTCCCTCGCCGCCGATCAACACCGCCGCTCCCTCCTCGATGCCGAGCCGGATATAGCGCTGCACGCGCTCCCACTGCGTCAGGCTGACCATCGGGCCGATCTGGGTGTCGGCCTCGCGGGGATCGCCGACCTTGATCGTGGCGACAACATCTCTGGCGATGGCGGAGACCTCGGCCAGCCGGTGTTCGGGCACGAGGATGCGGCTGCCGGCGGTGCAGGCCTGGCCGCTATTGAGGAAACCCGCAGTAATGGCGAGCGGGACAGCCTGCCCGAGATCGGCATCGTCGAGGATCACGGTCGGCGACTTGCCGCCGAGTTCGAGCGTCATGCGCTTTATCGTGTCCGCGCCCGCGCGCAGGATCGCCTTGCCCGTCACCGTCGAGCCGGTGAACGAGATCTTGGCGACGTCGGGATGGCGGGTCAATTCCGCCCCCGCCACATCGCCTCGGCCGGTGACGATATTGAACACCCCGGCGGGGAGCCCGGCCTCGTGCAGCGTCTCCGTCAGGATCTGCGTCTGGATGGCGCTCATCTCGCTCGGCTTGATGACGCAGGTGCAGCCGGCCGCAACCACCGTCGCGAGCTTCGCGCAGACGATGAGCGCGTCGGCATTCCACGGCGTAATCAGGCCGGCGACGCCGACCGGCTCCATCACCACATCGGCCGTGCCGATGCGGCGGGTCAAGGCATAGTCCTCGAGCGATTGCGCCGCTGCCATGAACAGCCCGCCCGACCACTCAGGCCAATAGGCGGCCACCGAACGGGGCGCGCCGAACTCCTCGATCGCGGCTTCGGTCAGCGCATCGGCGCGGGCCAGCACGCAATTGCGCAGGCGGTGCAGGATGGCGATGCGCTCTTGCTTGCCGGTGCGCGAGAAGGCCGGAAACGCCTGTTTGGCGGCGGCGACGGCGCGGCCCACATCCACGGCGTCCGCAAGTCTCACCCGGCCGATCACCTGGGCGGTCGCGGGGTTGAAGAGATCGAACATCTCTTCGCCATGCGGGGTCACGAAGCCGCCATTGATGTAAATCTGCTCGATCATGCGCATGAAATCGTCCCTATGGCCGTTGCGTCGGGTGGGGGCGCGGCCCCCGAATGAAGGGGCGACCGTTGCCCGGCGCGCGGCGGGACGTATTGTTGAAAAGGGACAAAAGGGCGGGATGGGCGTCGGCATTCGCGAGGGGCGGGCGGCTCAAAACGACAATTGTAACCAAATAATTCTCGCGGCGGCTTGAGCCCGGGCGAGGATTCGAGCTACGCAAGCCGTGTGGAGAGAGCCCCGCGTGGCCGCTTGCTGGCAGGCACCCAAAATCCCAACCCACGAGTTCTATGCTTCCATCGCCAAAGATCTACCGCCCGTCTCCCGCGCTGGCGGGAATCGTGGATTGCATCGTCGACCTGGATTTCCCGGACGGCGAGGCGGCAAAGGCGCTGACGATCAAGGTGCTGCCGACCACGGCCCCGGCGCTGGTGCTGCTCTACCGGCCGGACACGCAAGCGGATTGCCGCTGGCGGTTCGGGCCGAAGGGGTTTGCGCATAAGGGCGACATGCATGCGGCGGCCAAGCTCGAGACCGGCATCGTCACGATCTACCCGACCGGCCCCATCGGCGCGCTGATCGTCTGCCTGAAGCCGGAGGCCGCCGCTTGCGTGATGGGCGCGCCGGTCGAGGACTTCATGGACCGGCGCATTGCGCTCGGCCAGGTCTTCGGCGACGGCGAGGTCTCCCTGCTCGAGGAGATGCTGGCCGAGTCCGGGGACCGCGCCGGCCGGTTGGCGTGCGTCGAGCGCTTTCTGCTGGCGCGGACGCGGCGCCCCGCGTCCGATCCCATCGTCAGCCGGGCGGTGGGGCTGCTCCGCCGGGCGCCCTCCTTCCCGGTGCAGCGGCTCGCCTCGACCTTGGACATCAGCGAAAAGCAATTCCGGCGCCGCTTCCACGCCGCCATCGGCTCGAACCCGAAGCAGTTCGCCCGCATCGCCCGGATCGGGCGATCGCTGGTGGAGCGCCGGCGCGGGGCGAACTGGGCGCAGGTCGCCCATGCGTGCGGCTATCAGGACCAGGCCCATCTCATCCACGATTTCAACCAGATCGTCGGCCGGCCGCCGGACGCGTTTCTCGGCACGGCGGCGATCCTGCCGGGGATGGAATGGTTCTCCTTCGCGGCTCGGGCGCCGGGCTCGACCGGCGGCCGATATGACCGGTGTGGGCCTGGAGCCTATGCTTCCTCGAACCATGAGGCAGGTTGAGTATGCGGTACCGTTTCGCGGATTGCGAACTTGACAGCGACCGCCTCGAATTGCGGCGGGCGGGCCAGCCGGTTCCGGTCGAGCCCCAGGTTTTCGATCTCCTGCGCTATCTCGTCGAGAATGCGGGGGTGGCGGTCTCCAAGGACCAGATCTTCGAAACCATCTGGCGGGGCCGGATCGTGTCGGATTCGGCGCTGATCAGCCGCATCAAGTCGGTGCGCAAGGCCATCGGCGACAACGGTCAGGATCAGGAGATGATCAAGACCCTGCACCGGCGTGGCTTCCGATTCATGCCTCCGGTCACGGTACTCGGGACGGCGACGGCAGCCGCGAATGCGGAAGCCGGCGAATCCGCGGAACCCGATCTACAGCCGTCGCTGATCGTGCGGCCGCTGAAAAACCTGAGCAGGCTCCCGGACTCGGAGCAACTGGCCGAGGGGATCACCAACGAGCTGGTCCGGCTGTTGTCGCGCTCGCGCTGGCTGAAGGTCGTCGCAAGCGCCTTCTGCCCGCTGCATGAGCCCTCGCCCGGGGCTCCATCGCCCGGAGGAGCCTACCGGTTCCATTATGTGCTGGATGGCAGCATCGACCGGACCGATACGCGCCTGCGGCTGAATATCCGCCTCATCGATGCCGGCGACGGCACGCAGATCTGGTGCGAACGCTATGACCGCGACGTGACCGATCTGTTCGACGTCCAGGACGAGTTGGCGCAGGTGATCGCGGGGACCCTCGAGCCTGAACTCGCCAGGATCGAGGCGGTCGCGGCCGACGCAAAAGAGGCCGAGACGCTCGGCGCCTGGCGCTTGTGCCTGCAGGGGTACGAACATCTCTTCCGCTTCACCCGCGAAGGCTCCGCGGAGGCGGCGCGCCTGTTCTCGCGCGCCATTGTCCTCGATCCCCAGCTCGGACGGGCTCATGCGGGCCACTCTTGCGTCAATCTCCAGGAGGCTTTCTATGGCGATCCCGCGAGCCGGGCCGTGAGCCTCGAGAAGGCTTTGGCCTTCGCCCATCACGCCGTGGCGACCGATGAGCGCGATGCCTTCGGCTATTACGCGCGGGCGCGGGCGCACACGATGAAACATCAGCTCAACGAGGCGGAAACGGCATTGCGGACGGCGCTCAGCATCAATCCGAGCTTCGCGCAGGCCCATTTCGCGCTCGGTTTCATCCGGGCCACCCATGGCCGCCCGGACGAGGCGCTCGGTTTTTTCGAGCGCTTCACGGTGCTCAGCCCCTGGGACCCCTTTGGCTGGAGCGGCGATAATCTGCGCGCCCTGTCGTATTTCCGGTTGGGCGATCTTGCGAAGGCGGAACTTTACGCGCGGCGCTCCGTCAGTCAGCCGAGGGCGACACGGTGGCCGTTCGCGACGCTGGTGGCCGTGCTCGGGGCCGAGGGACGCCCCGAAGCCGATCAGGGGCTCCATCACCTGCTCGAACGCAAGCCGGACTATTCCATCGCCGTCGCCCGCGACGACTTCTTCTTCATCAACGATCCGGATCTGGAGGCGCGCTATGTCGCCGGGCTGAGGGCGGCGGGCGTGCCTGAACTCTGAGCGTCTTAGGGCAAAAGCAAATCCCGTAAAATCTCCACGGTTCGTCCCCGTTTCCTCCACGCTCTCTCCATGTCCCGATTTGGAGGAGCCGTTACCGTGTCGGAGTTGCCGCAGCCACGGCAATTCAACGCCGTCCTCCTACCCAGAGAGTTCACCATGCAAAACCCCAATCGGGCCGCCATTGCGCCCGAGGCCGTCCGCTCGCTCGATCAGCTCGTCTCGATGTGGGAGGTCATCGTCGCCGATCGCGGCGATGCCGACCTTCGCGCCTTGCCCGGTTTTACCGTCCGCTGGGCCGACAACCGCTTTGGCTTCTGGAATACCCTGGTCTTCACCGAAATGAATGCCGACCGCAAACGCGCGGCGGCAATTCTCGCGGAGGCGTCCGCCTATATGCGGGGCAAGCGCCAGTCCGGTTTGATCTGGGTCTGCCAGGAATATCTGACGCCGCCCGCTCTGGAGGAGCTGCCGGCCATTGCCGCCGAGGCGGGGCTGGCTTATGCGCTGACCTGCCACGGCATGGAAGGCGACTTCCTGCCCATCCCGGAGCCGTCTCACGCCGAGCTCAGCTTCGTGCGGGCCAGCACCGAGAACCTCATGCGGGCCTATGGCGAGATCAATGCCGCAGGCTATGGCTGGGGACCGGACGTCGGGCATGAGGGCCTCGGAAACTCGCCCCTGTGGAAGGACCGGATGCAGTCCTGGCTCGGGCTGGCGGACGGCGTGCCGGTCTCGGCGGCGGCCACGATCGCCAATCAGGGCTGCCTCTTCGTGGCGCTGGTCGCGACCGCGCCGGCCGAGCAGAGAAAGGGCTATGGCGAGGCGACGACCCGCAAGGCGCTCTACGAAGGGTTCAGAGCGACCGGGCTGACCCGCGCCGTGCTCCACGCGACCGATGCCGGGATGCCCGTCTACCGCCGTATCGGCTTCCAAAAGGTCGCGACCTTTCAATGCTTTGGCCTGGCGTAGCGCGCTAGCGCAAACAAGACGAGGCTCGAAGACAATGCATCCTGATCACGGATGGCTCTGATGGATGCGAGAGCCGTGCCCGTTCTGCTGGCGGTATCGATCACGCCCGGCCTCTGCATGATGCTGGCCTTGACGCTGGGGGCGACGATCGGCGTGCGCCGCGCCATGTGGATGATGATCGGCGAATTGATCGGCCTCGGGCTCGTGAGCGTGCTGTCGCTCACGGGCGTCGCCGCGATCATGATGGGCCATTCCGATGTCTACGCCATCGGCAAGGCGGCCGGCGGACTCTACCTGCTCTATATCGGCGTCCAGATCGCGCGGACCGATTTTCAGGTGCTTGCCGGGATCTCGAAGGCGGATCCTACCAGCGCCGGCGCCGCCGCCGCCGCGCTCGTGACGCGGGGCTTCCTCGTGGCCATCGGCAACCCGAAATCCTGGCTGTTCTACGCCGCGCTGCTGCCGCCATTCATCCGGCCCGACAGGCCGCTGCTGCCGCAGGTGGCTTGGCTGGTGTCGCTCTTGCTGCTCATCGAATTCCTGTCGCTGATGCTCTATGCGGGCGGCGGGCGAGCGGCAAGAACAATGCTGCAAAGCGAAGTGTTGGCGCGGGCGTTTTTCTTCATCGCCGGCGCGATCATCTTCGGCTTTGGCATCCAGATCCTTCTCGAAGCTTAGGTTTACCGCCCGCAAGGCGGCAGGGTTGGAGCGGATCGGCGGACATAGTCCCCGGCCATTTGACGGCGGGCGCGGGGCGGCCGATCAAGCGGCCCAATCGCACATATTGGCGCATGCGCCGTTCGCCTGTGGACCTGCGTCGTTTCTGCCACGCCCGGCGCATCGGCCCCGCTTGCGGCCCGCGCCCGCAAATCCCTTGCTGGACAGGCCCCGAATCGCCGGCGAGCGGCCTGAGCGGGCCGTGCCTTCCGGCTGTCTGCCTTCGCCCTCGGCGCCTGAAACACCTTGCGGGGGCTTGGCAAAGCGTCCGGGTTTGTTAATCTCCAGCCCGGCAGGCGCGGCCGCGCCGTTCGCCGCAATTTTCCGCAGAGGTTTCGATGACCAGTTTCAAGGCTGAGAGGGACACCATGATCGAGTCCCAGATCCGGCCCAATGCGGTGACGGATCCCGAACTGCTGAAGGCGTTGGCCGAGACGCCGCGCGAAATCTTCGTGCCGCCGTCGCTGCGCAGCCTCGCCTATATGGACGCGCCCTTGCGCGTCGAGGCGGCGCGGGACGGCAATCCGGCTCGCTATCTTTTGGCGCCGATGGTGTTCGCAAAGCTGGCCCAGATCGCCAGGGTGCGCAGGACCGAGCGCGTGCTCGATGTCGGCCCCGCGACCGGCTATTCGACGGCCATTCTGGCAAGGCTCGCCAAGTCGGTCGTGGCGCTCGAATGCGACGCCGGACTGGCGGCGCTGGCCAAGGACGCGCTGGCTGCTCAAGGCGTCCAGAATGCAGAGCTGGCGATAGGGCCGCTCAACCTCGGCGTGCCGGAGCGGGCGCCCTACGACGTGATCTTCATGAACGGCCGCTTGGCTTGCGCGCCGGACAAGCTTCTCGATCAACTCGCGCCCGGCGGACGGCTCATCGCCGTTACCGGCAGCGAAACATCGGCCAAGGCGCGCATCTTCGCCAATGTTGATTCGTCTGTGCAGGAGACAATCGAGTTCGACGCCAACGCAGATTTGCTGCCTGGTTTCGAATCGCGCAAGATCTTCGCATTTTGACAATCTTGAGTTGTAACAGCGGCAAAAAGGCAACGAAGCTGGAAAAAGCTCCAGTCATACCGGGCTTTCAACGGCTTTCGCCTTCCCCCTGGCCAGATGGGGCTCTATTTCTTCGTTAAGTCAGGGCGGGCGAAGATTCGGGGTGCCCCTGTTGGCATTTTTTAACAAGTGCTCAGAAGGGAACGGACAGGGATGCGTTGCAGACCTGAAGGGAAACCAAGCGCTTTGCGTGCGATTCTAAGACGCTACGCGGGCAAGACGCTTATAGTTTCAGCATTTATGATGGGGCTTTCCGGCAGCGCAGCGCATAGCGAGAGCCTGCTCGAGGCATTGTCGTCGGCATATCTGTACAATCCGACGCTCAAGGCGGCGCGTGCCCAGTTGCGCGCGACGGATGAGGAGGTGCCACGGGCGATCTCGGGCTTTCGCCCCACGGTCAGCGGCCAGGTCCTACAGACCTACCAGCACATCGAGACCAACCCCTCCGCTCCCGGCATCGAGGGGGACACGGACCCGCGCGAATATTCCGTCACGCTGAACCAGCCGCTGTTCCGCGGCTTCCGGACCATCAACGCCGTGAAGGGCGCCGAAGCCCTGGTCGAAGCCGGTCGTGAGGATCTGCGCTCGTCCGAGCAGCAGGTGCTGTTCAATTCGATCACGGCCTATGTGGACGTCGTGCGCGACACCGCCGTGCTGGAGTTGCGGCAGAATAATTTGCGCGTGCTTAGCGAACAGTTAAGGGCGGCGCAGGACCGGTTCGAGGTCGGCGAGGTGACCAAGACCGACGTGGCGCAGGCGCGTGCCCGCACCAGCGGCGCGACCTCGGACATCAGCGCGGCCCGCGCCAATCTTCAGGCCAGCCGCGCCACCTACGCCCAGCTCATCGGCAATGCGCCGCGCACGCTGCGCGACCCGGGACCCTCCCGCGTGACGCCACGGTCGATGGAGGAAGCTCTGCAGATCGGCGAAGGCGAGAATCCGACGATTCTCTCGACGCTGTTCCGTGAGCGCGCCCAGGACCACGCCATCAAGCAGGTGAAGGGCGAGCTGTTGCCGTCTGCCGATCTCCAGGTCAATTACACCATGCTGAACGGCGAGACCGGCGTCGGCGTCAAGCGCGAGGACATCACCACGGTGACGGGCGTGCTGACGGTGCCGATCTACCAGGCCGGTGAAGTCTCGGCCCGCATCCGTCAGAACATCGAGACGCGCTCGCAATTGCGGCACCAGATCGACGAGGCCCGCGAGGCGGTCCGCGCCAACATCATTTCGGCATGGGGCGTGCTGGTATCGGCCAGGGCGCAGATCATCTCCGATCAGGCCCAGGTGGATGCGAACCAGATCGCGCTCGCCGGCGTGAAAGAGGAAGAGAAGGTCGGTCAGCGCACCGTTCTCGACGTGTTGAACGCCGAGCAGGAATTGCTGAACTCGCAGGTCAATCTCGTGACCTCGCGCCGCGATCTGGCTGTCGCCTCCTACGCGCTGCTGGCCTCGATCGGGCGGCTTTCGATCAACACGCTGTCGCTGCCGGTGGAACAGTACGATCCGACGAAACATTACCGCAATGTGAAGTGGAAGTGGATCGGCTGGTCGACCTCGGTCGAGGAAAGTGAAGCCGGGCCGGCAGTGGCTCCGGTCACCGCGACCGGACGCACGCCGGGCCAGCCTTCCGGCGACGGGCCTGCCTATACCGGCTCGTTCCGCGATTTCTTCGCCCAGTAGTTGAGTGTAGCAGCCGAGTCGCACATAATAAGGGAGAGCAGAGCTGCGCAAGATCGTGTGGCTGGCTGACTTGATCGGAAATCGGTTGCTCGTGCGTGGACGGAGACCAGCCCGGCGGATCGCCGGCTAGCTTATGTCGCTACGCGAGCGGCGGAGGAATGGATGCGAAAGCCAGAGCAGTCACCCGAGCCCTCCATCGAGGAGATCTTGGCGTCGATCCGCAAGATCATCGCGGATGATGGCGGACAGGCGCAGCCGGTCGCGCAGCCGAGGCCCATCTATGCCAGCAGCGGCCCGAACGTGACGCAGCATCCGTTCCCCTCGCACGACCGCCAGCCGCGCGAGCGCGACCCTTACGAAGCCGAGCCCGTCGAGTTCCAGGCCGATGACGAGATCCTCGAGCTGACCGAGGATTTCATGCTCGAGGAGGAAGCCGGGGCGGCGAGCGGCGCGGATTATGCCGAGCCGGCCGGACCGCAGGCGGCGGCGCAGCATCAGGAGCGCTATGCCGGCGCGGCGCCTTCGCTGGCCGAAGAGCTGAGCATGGGGGCGGGGCTTGAATCGGTCCTGTCCAATGTCGTCGCCGAAGTGAACCGCCTCTCCTCTGCCAAATCGGCCGAGGCGCCGCCGGGACCCGGTCCCGGCCCGGATTGGCCCGAGCCGGTGGCCAAGGCCCCTCGTGCCGTTCCTCCCGCGCCGCGCCTGCCCGCCCGCGACGATGCCGACGCCCAGAATCCGGGGCCTGCCCATGCCAGGGGCACCGCGAACGCCGCCGAGCGGTCCGGTCCGCGTCCGGTCTGGTCCGCCCGCCGGCTCGAAGGCGATGCCCCGCCGCCGCGCGCCCGCAGCACCCAATTCCGCACCGAAAAGCCCGCCGCCGTGCCGCCGCCCCCCGCCGAGGACCAGGCCGTCTCCGGCCGCGACAATTGGGCGGACGGCGTGCAGATGCCGGTGCCCGCCTCCGGTCCCGCCGCGCCCTTCCCGCAATCGCCGCGCGAGGAGCCGGAACCCGAGCTGCCGGTCCCGTCCGATGCCGCGCCCCAGGCCGACATCGAGAAGGAAAAGAGCTTCGTCGGCGACATGCTGACCAAGGTCTTCGGCGCCACCGCCAAGAAGACCGAGGAAGCGCCCCCCGTGGAAACGTCCGGTCCGCAGGCCAAGGCCGAGGAACTGGCACGCACCACCATCGCCGATTTCGCGGCGGACAAATTGCGCGCGCCGACGCTCGGCGAAGCGCTGCATGCGGATAAGCCGTTCATGGACGCGATCACCAATTCGCTCGCCCACGCCCTGGCGGAGAACGAGGCCGCGCATAGCGAGCCTCTCCCGGACGACCTGCCAGAGGCGCTGCTGCCGCCCGACGCGGATCTGGCGCATTTCGCCTCGCCGATGAACGAGCCCGCCCTGCGCGCCGTGACCGCGCCGCCGCCCAAGCCGCGGCTGCACAAGGCCGAGCCGGTGATCGAGCCCGAGGAATTGCCCCGCGACGAATTCGACGAGCCCGCCCCTTTGGAGGCGGCGATGTTCGTCCATCCCCGCGACGAGGGCCTATCGCGGTCCGTGGCTGTTCGCCAGCCGGCGGGCGCGCCCGTCGAGGCCAAGCCGGCGATCGCGCTGGCGCTGGCGGGCGGCCTGGAAGAGAGCATCAAGGAAATGGTCAAGCCCTTGATCGTCGAATGGCTGAACGAGAACCTGCCGCGCATCGTCGAAAAGGCGGTACGCGAAGAGCTGGCAGGGCATCTGAGCCTGCCCAATGGCGCCTCGGGCGAGCGCGGGCCGCGCCGCTAATCCGCATCGGTGCCTGTAAATCTCCGGCAGCGGGTTGACGCTCGAACGCTCTGGCGCTTAAGTGCTCACATCGTGCGGGACAGGCATTTCTCTCGGTCAATGCGGCCGGAGACAGCACCCGTCAGCACAAAATCTCCTTTTGATTGCTTAATCATCATGCTCGAGAAACATTACAGCCCGTCCGACATCGAAAGCCGGATCTACCAGCAGTGGGACGACGCCGGGACCTTCCGCGGCGGCCGCAAGAACGCCGACGGCACGCCCGCCGAGCCGTTCAGCATCGTCATCCCGCCGCCGAACGTCACCGGCTCGCTGCATATGGGCCACGCGCTCAACAATACGTTGCAGGACGTGCTGGTCCGTTTCGAGCGGATGCGCGGCAAGGATGTGCTCTGGCAGCCGGGCACGGACCATGCGGGCATCGCCACGCAGTCGGTGGTGGAGCGGCAATTGATGGAGCGCCAGCTCCCGGACCGCCGCGCCATGGGCCGCGCGGCCTTCGTCGAGCGCGTCTGGCAGTGGAAGGAAGAATCGGGCGGCACCATCACCGGGCAGTTGAAGCGCCTCGGCGCCTCCTGCGACTGGTCGCGCGAGCGTTTCACCATGGATGAGGGCCTGTCGCGGGCCGTCACCAAGGTCTTCGTCGATCTCTACCGCCAGGGGTTGATCTACAAGGACAAGCGGCTGGTCAATTGGGACACCAAGCTGCTGACCGCGATCTCCGATCTCGAAGTGCAGTCGGTCGAGACCAAGGGTCATCTCTGGTATTTCCGCTATCCGATCAAGAACCCCGGCAAGCTGAAGCAAAAGTTCATCGTGGTCGCCACGACGCGCCCCGAAACGATGCTGGGCGACACCGCCGTCGCCGTGCATCCGGACGACAAGCGCTGGACGAAATATATCGGCAAGATGGTCGAGCTGCCGCTGACCGGCCGCGAGATCCCGATCATCGCCGATGAATATGCCGATCCCGAGCAGGGTTCTGGCGCGGTCAAGATCACGCCCGCGCATGACGAGAACGATTTTGAGGTCGGCCGCCGCCACGACCTGCCGCTGATCAACATCTTCGACCAGCATGGCGCGATGAACGAGAACGTGCCCGAAGCCTATCGCGGCATGGACCGGTTCGACGCGCGGGTGCGCATCGTCGCCGATCTAGAGGCGCTGGACCTTGTCGAGAAGATCGAGCCGCATCTGCTGAAAGTGCCTAAAGGCGATCGCTCGGACAGCATCATCGAGCCCTGGCTGACCGACCAATGGTATGTCGACGCCAAGACGCTGGCCGGTCCCGCCATCCAGGCGGTCGAGGACGGCCGCACCGTCTTCGTGCCGAAAAACTGGGAAAAGACCTATTTCGAATGGATGCGCAACATCAAGCCCTGGACGATTTCGCGCCAGCTCTGGTGGGGCCATCAGATCCCGGCCTGGTACGGCCCGGACGGCGAGATTTTCGTTGCGTTCAACGAGGCCGAAGCCCAGGCGCTGGCCGAGGCGCATTACGGCAAGCCGGCCGAGCTGCGCCGCGACGAGGACGTGCTCGACACCTGGTTCTCCTCTGGCCTGTGGGCATTCTCCACGCTCGGCTGGCCCGACGAAACGCCGGAACTCGCGCGCTATTACCCGACTTCGGTGCTGGTCACCGGCTTCGACATCATCTTCTTCTGGGTCGCCCGGATGATGATGCTGGGGCTGCATTTCATGCATGAGGTGCCGTTCCACACGGTCTATATCCACGCCCTCGTCCGCGACGAGAAGGGCCAGAAGATGTCGAAGTCGAAGGGGAACGTCATGAACCCCCTCGACCTCATCGACGAATATGGCGCCGACGCGCTGCGCTTCACCCTGGCCGCCATGGCCGCGCAGGGCCGCGACATCAAGCTGTCGGCGAACCGCGTCGAGGGCTACCGCAATTTTGCGACCAAGATCTGGAACGCCGCCCGCTTCGGCGAGATGAACGGCTGCAAGAGCGTTGCGGATTTCGATCCGTCCTCCGCCAAGGAAACCATCAACCGCTGGATCGCCGGCGAGGCGCAGCGCGCGTCGGCGGCCGTTACCGAGGCCATCGAGCAGCAGCGCTTCAACGATGCGGCCAACGCGGCCTATCAGTTCGTCTGGCACACATTCTGCGATTGGTATGTGGAGCTGGCCAAGCCGATCCTGACCGGTGCCAGCGAGACCGCCAGGGCCGAGACCCAGGCCATGTTCGCCTGGACCTTCGACCGCATCCTGGCGCTGCTGCATCCGTTCATGCCCTTCATCACCGAAGAGCTGTGGCAGCGCACCGGCGAGGCGGTCGGCGGCCGCGACAGCATGCTGATCGTCGCGCCCTGGCCTGAGCTTTCCAGCCTCGAGGACAAGGCGGCCGACGCCGAGATCGCTTGGGTGATCGAATTCGTCTCCGAAGTCCGCTCGGTGCGCTCGGAAATGAATGTGCCGCCCGCCGCGCAGGTCCCGCTGGTGATTTCCGGCGCCGGCGACGCCGTCAAGGCCCGCGCCGAACGCCATCGCGACACGCTGGCCCGGCTCGCCCGCCTCTCCGCCATGCGATTCGAGGCCGCCCCGCCCAAGGGCGCCGTGCAGATCGTCATGAAGGACGCGGTGCTGGCTTTGCCGCTCGCCGACATTATCGACCTCGCCGCCGAAACCGACCGGCTGCGGCGCGAAATCGACCGGGTGAAGGGCGAGATCGCCAAGCTCGATCAGAAGCTTTCGGACGAGAAATTCACCGCGCGGGCACCGGACCATGTGGTCGAGGAGAATCGCGAGCGGCTGGCCAATGCCGCCGCTGCCGAAAAGCGCCTTCACGATGCTTTGAAGCGCCTCGAGGCGGCGGCGTAAGTGGCTTGTACGCCACAGATGCCAAAAGATTTAGCGGGATGACGTCGGCTTTGCGCGTTATCTGTCCAGGCCATACCAGAGTTTGAATGCCGCTGTTGCCTGGACGCAACGTACTGCGGCATTCCTGCCTCCTTTACGCCATAAAACTTTTCGACCATGCAATCATCGATTGGATGCATGGCGTAGTTGCATGGCCTTGGGCTGAAAACCATTTAAACCAAAGACATATTCGGCATTCTGTAAGCGTTGCCAAGTTTCTCATCGCAGAAGAAACACGCGGTCTGTGGCGTACGCTACGGTTGAGCAAAGCCCCTTGGGCGGATTAGAGTTCACGATGGAAGTAAAGATCTTCGATAAGAAGAACCTGCCAAGCAGGCATGTAACAGTGGGCCCGGAACGGGCGCCGCATCGATCTTACTACTATGCGATGGGACTCACCGAGGAGCAGATCAACCAGCCTTTCGTCGGCGTCGTTTCTTGCTGGAACGAAGCAGCTCCCTGCAATATCTCCCTCATGCGCCAAGCGCAGACGGTCAAAAAAGGCGTCGCCGAGGCGCATGGCACGCCGCGCGAATTCTGCACCATCACCGTGACCGACGGTATTGCGATGGGCCACCAGGGGATGAAATCCTCGCTGGTCTCGCGCGAGGTCATCGCCGACAGCATAGAAGTCACCATGCGCGGCCATTGCTACGACGCGATGGTCGGGATTGCCGGCTGCGACAAGTCTTTGCCCGGCATGATGATGGCAATGGTTCGCCTTAATGTCCCCAGTATTTTTCTGTACGGTGGCTCGATCTTGCCAGGCAAGTTCAAGGGCCGCGACGTAACTGTGGCCGATGTCTTCGAAGCGGTCGGACAGCACTCGGCGGGCAATATGTCGGATGAGGACCTGCATGAACTGGAATGCGTCGCGTGCCCGAGCGCGGGTTCGTGCGGCGGCCAGTTCACCGCGAACACCATGGCCTGCGTCTCCGAGGCGATGGGTCTGGCCTTGCCCGGTTCCGCCGGCGCGCCGGCGCCCTATGAAAGCCGCGAGCGCTACGCCCATGACAGCGGGCGCGGCGTGATGCAGCTCCTCGCCCAGAATATCCGCCCGCGCGACATCGTCACCCGCAAATCGCTGGAGAACGCCGCGACGGTGGTTGCCGCCTCCGGCGGCTCGACCAATGCGGCTTTGCACCTGCCGGCCATCGCCCATGAGGCGGGTATCGACTTCGATCTGTTCGACGTCGCCGAGATTTTCAAGCGCACGCCCTATGTCGCCGACCTCAAGCCCGGCGGCCGGTACGTGGCCAAGGATATGTACGACGTGGGCGGGATGCCGGTGCTGCTCAGGACGCTGCTCGATGGCGGCTTCCTGCATGGCGACTGCCTGACCGTCACCGGCCGGACCATCGCTCAGAATTTGGAAGGCGTCACCTTCCCCAGGAATCAGGTGGTGATCCGCCCGGTCGATGAACCGCTGTCGCCGACCGGCGGCGTCGCGGGCCTCAGCGGCACGCTCGCGCCCGATGGCGCCATCGTCAAGGTGGCCGGGTTGCACGCGCTGCAATTCCGCGGCCCGGCCCGCTGCTTCGACTGCGAGGAAGACGCTTTCCGCGCCGTCGAGGACCGCCAGTACAAGGACGGCGACGTGCTGGTCATCCGCTATGAGGGCCCAATCGGCGGTCCCGGCATGCGGGAGATGCTGTCGACCACGGCGGCGCTCTACGGCCAGGGCTCCGGCGAGAAGGTGGCGCTGATCACGGACGGCCGGTTCTCCGGCGCGACGCGCGGCTTCTGCATCGGCCATGTCGGCCCGGAAGCGGCGAGGGGCGGCCCGATCGCGCTGGTGCGGGACGGCGACACGATCTCGATCGATGCTGAGACGGGACGGCTCGATCTGGAGGTTTCCGCGCAGGAACTCGAGAAGCGTCAGGCGGATTGGAAGCCGCGCCTGACGGACTACCGGAGTGGGGCCTTGTGGAAATACGCGCAGCAAGTGGGGCCGGCGCGCATGGGGGCTGTCACCCATCCGGGTGCGAAGAGCGAAATCATCGTTTATGCGGATCAGTAAGATGCGGCAAGTCTTCGGGGTCGTTGCAGCGCTCGTTCTGATGGCGTTGCCCTTGTATCAGTCGGGAGCGCAGGCCGCGTCCCCGCGCTCCGCCGAGGACGATCTGTCCGTGGCGGAGGAGGCGTTCAAAGCCGGGCGTCCGGATACGGGTGTTGCCGCGCTGCAGCGGGCGGCCGACCAGGGCAGCCTGGCGGCGATGCTGCGCCTCGGCCGGATTTTCGAGGAAGGCCAACTGGTCAAGGCCGACAAGCTGAAAGCCTGCCGGCTCTACAGCGCTGCCGCCGAACGCTATTCCGACGCCGACCGCTTCACCCCGTCCGCGCCGCTCGTCGCCGAGGCTTTCCGCCGCTGCGCCGCCTGCTATGCGGCCGGGCTGTCGGTTCCCGGCTGGGACCGCAACATGAACATGGCGGCTCAGCTTTATTTCCAGTCCGGTGTCATGCTTGACGATTCCGCCAGCCTGTTGGAGCTGTCCAAGCTCTACCTGACCGGCGACGGCGCGGCGCAGAACACCACGCTGGCGATTCACCTGCTCGAGACCGCCGCGCGCAAGCGCTATCCCCCGGCCCAGGCCTATCTCGGCTGGCTGATGTGGGAGGGCAAGCTGATGAAGCAGCGGCAGGGGCCGGGTCTGGCCTTGCTGATCCTCGCCAATGAAAACGCCGAGCCCGAGGACATGGGCTGGATTCGGCCCCTGGTCGAGGACGCGCTGCTGATGGCCTCCAAGGAGCTGGAGCAGGAAGCGCGCGATCTGGTCGAAAAATACAAGGCGGTCTACCCCGCGAAGCGCCAGAGCGCGCCGCCGCTGGGCGATCCCCAGCTTCAGCGCCAGAACATGCTGCTCGATCAGGTGGCGCAAGGCGAGGTGCCACCGCCGGTCCGCTCGCCGGCGCGCGAGGCCAAGAATTTCAACTTCAACCTGGCCAAGGACACCGACCATTTCGGCAACCAGACCACCGGCGCGCACCTGCCGCCCGGTGTCGAGCCCAACCAGAAACTGGAGCCGCAGCGCTAAGGGTTGATTGCTCAGCCGGCGCGCCGCCACCGCGATCAACGCCATCTCTCTTAGGCGGGGTGGGGTTCGAGAGTCCGCAAGCCGTGACCCGGCACGCTAGCGCGTGCCACCCTCTCCCTTTGGAGGGGTGAGGCTGCGGCGAGGGGTGGCGCATGGCGTCAAACCACGGTAAAGCTCCGCTCTCGCGTTAGATTGCTGGGTGCCACTATTCTTTCCCTCTCCCCTCGGGGAGACTTTGCGCTTCCCGACAACTCCGTCGCCCCGGCCGACAGAGCCGGGGCCTACTCGCCTCTGCGCGAGCACGGTGCTCGCTGGTCCGCCAATGGGTCCCGGTCCGGCCTGACGGCCGCCCGGGACGACGCGAGGAGGCGCCCACGCAATTGCGCAAGTCTATCAATTGCGAGAGGCGTATGCGAAGCATGCCGAGCACGGTCCGGCTGCGGCGCGTCTAACCAAAGCGCGATAAGAATGCACCGGCTCGCCAACCCTAAAACGAGATCCCCGCGAGGCGGGGATCAGCACGCCGCAGCGCAAAGGATTGGGCAGAGGTCTAATTTCGCGTCCGAAACTATTGGCTCCCGGCCTTCGCGAGGATCCGAGTGGCCTCACCTCGCAAGCCTCTAGACCCGCCCACGCCAGCCTGCACCAGTCCCCTGCCTAATTCAGCACCGCCCAGACCGGCACGTGATCGGACGGCTTTTCCCGGCCGCGGACATGTTTGTCGATGCCGCTGGCCTCGAGCCGTCCCGCCGCCTCCGGCGAGAGCAGCAGATGGTCGATGCGGATGCCGTTATTGCGTTGCCACGCGCCGGCCTGATAATCCCAGAAACTATACAGACCCGCCTCATTGGTGCAGGCCCTGAGGGCATCGCGCAGACCCAGATTCAGCAGGCCGCGGAAATGCCGCCGCGTATCCGGCAAGAACAGCGCATCTCCCACCCAAGCCGCCGGGTTCGCCGCATCGGCCGGCGTGGGGATGACGTTGTAATCCCCGCCGAGCACCAGCGTCTCCTCATAGGTCAGCAGCGTGCGCGCGTGCTGGCGCAGCGCGTCCATCCAGCGCAGCTTATACTCGTATTTCCCCGTATCGGGCGGATTGCCGTTCGGCAGGTAGATCGAGGCCACCCGCACCGCCTCGTCAGGCAGGCCGATCACCGCCTCCAGATAGCGCGCCTGCTCGTCCTCGGGGAAGGTCGGCAGCCCCAATGTCACGTCACTGATCGGCCATTTGGAGAGGATCGCCACGCCATTGTAAGATTTTTGACCCAATAGCGCAATATTATAGCCAAGATCTTCAAATAGTGTTCTCGGAAAGCTGTTGTCCTGACACTTGATCTCCTGCAGGCACAGCACGTCCGGTTGTGCTTCGGAGATCCATTGGCTGACGGCCTCGGTCCTGATCTTGACGGAATTGACGTTCCAGCTTGCGATCTTCAAACCCATCCACATGCCTTTCGAGCGAATCGGAAGGGCACAGATTTAGTCATATTTTGTGGCAGCCCGCCAGAGCTGTAGCCGAGAATCAACAATGCGCCCCCAAGTTTGGTCCCGAGGGATTTGTGACTTGTAACGCGGCTTCCAGCCATCACAATGGATCAGCGTAAGCATGTGGAAGGGTGTCGGATGGATCGGTTAATGAAGGTGGTCGCGGCCGCAACCCTTCTTGCTGCCGCGTCTTCCCATGCGCGTGCCGCGGATTGCGCCGACGATCCCAAGACCACCGGCCTTTCCCGCACCGTCGCCGTCGATTCCACCGGAGGCAAAACCTTCGGGCGGCTGCAATATAAGAATTCGGCGCCGGTCCGGAAGATGGAGGTCATCCTGACCTTCGACGACGGTCCGCATTCCCATTACACCAAGACCATCCTCGACACGCTCGACCGGCATTGCGTGAAGGCGACGTTCTTCACCGTCGGGCGGATGGCCTTGTTCATGTCGGCGGCGCTGAAGGATGCGGCCAAGCGCGGCCACACCATCGCGACCCACACCTGGTCGCATCCCCGCGATCTGAGCAAGCTGCCGATCGAGGAAGCCAAGATCGAGATCGAGAAAGGCTTCGTCGCCACCTCTTACGCGCTCGGCGAGCCGATCGCGCCGTTCTTCCGCTATCCGGGCCTCAACGATTCGCCCGAGCTGAACGCCTATCTCGCCAGCCGCGACATCAGCGTCTGGTCGGTCGACGTGGTCTCCGACGACACCATGGCGGGCCTCACGCCGGAGCAGCTCATCAATCAGGCGATGGAGCGGGTCCGGCAGATGAAGGGCGGCGTGGTGCTGTTCCACGATCTGAAGGCGGTGACGGCGGCGGGGTTGGACGGCTTCCTGACCCAGCTCAAGCTGGAGGGCTACAAGGTCGTGCATGTGGTGTCGAACGCGTCCTACCAGCCCAATCCGGAGATGGTCGCGCGGCTCGATTTCTCGAAGCAGTCGCTGCAGACGGTCGCCTTCACGGGCGTCGCGCCGGCCGGCAAGAACGGCGCGATGGCGCCCAACAATGTGCTGACCAGCGGCCAGGTCGACATCATGAAGACCGAGTTCTTGAACATCGAATCCTCCGCGATCTCGAAGAAGCGCGAGATCGCCGCCTCCAAGACCCCGAAAGACGCGGCGCCGGCGCGCTAGGGCGGGATCATTTTAGAGAAAACGTCAGGCGCGCGCGACGCCACCTTTTTGTCATTCCCGCGAAGGCGGGAATCCAGCCACGCCTCACGGCGGGCTCCTCAAGGATGCTGGATTCCCGCCTTCGCGGGAATGACAGCACCCAGACGGTGTCGGCTGACTCCATCGGAACCGATCCGCTCTAGTGCAGTTGGGCAGAGTGGAATGCAACCCGGCCTTTTTTGTTGGTTGCCGAGCCAAGTTGCTCGACCTTTCGCCGCCGCCCCGCAATTGTCATCCCCGCGAAAGCGGGGATCCAGTAAAGGGCGACACTTGCCGGTACGCGCCGCGCAATCACGACCGCTGTGGCGTACTGGATTCCCGCTTTCGAGGGAATGCCAAAGAGGTGCGTACCGCCGGTGGGACCGCTGATGGTCGCGGTGGAAAAGCAGAGCGGCGACGGGAGCTCCAACCGCGCTGCGTCACCACGTCTTTACAGGTCGCCAATCGTGTCTTTACGCCGAAGGCATCCCCGGCGCCCTACGTCTTCAACCGGTAGCCCGTCTTGAAAATCCACCAGATCGTGGCGATGCACAGCACCAGGAACACGGCGATCATGGCGAGGCTGGTTCCGAGGCTGACATCGGCGATCTCGTAAAAGCTCCAGCGGAAGCCGCTGATCAGATACACCACCGGATTGAACAGGGTCACCGTCTGCCAGAAGGGCGGCAGCATGTGGATCGAATAGAAGCTGCCGCCGAGAAACACCAGCGGCGACACCACCAGCAGCGGCACGAATTGCAGCTTCTCAAAATTATCCGCCCAGATGCCGATGATCAGGCCGAACAGGCTGAAGGTGATCGCGGTGAGGACGAGGAACAGCGCCATCCAGAACGGATGCGCGATATGCAGCGGCACGAACAGCGCCGCCGTCGCCAGGATGATCAGGCCAAGAATGATCGCCTTGGTCGCCGCCGCCCCGGCATAGCCGAGCACGATCTCGAAGAATGAAACGGGCGCCGACATCACCTCGTAGATGGTGCCGGTGAATTTGGGAAAATAAATGCCGAACGAGGCATTGGAAATGCTCTGCATCAGCAGGTTGAGCATGATCAGCCCCGGCACGATGAAGGCGCCGTAGCTGATGCCGTCGATCTCGGCGATGCGCGAGCCGATGGCGCTGCCGAACACGACGAAATAGAGCGCGGTGGAGACCACCGGCGCCACGATGCTTTGCCACAAAGTCCGCCCGAACCGGGACATCTCGAACCGGTAGATCGACTTGACCGCTTGAAAATTCATGCCGTTTTCTTCACCAGATTGACGAAGATCTCTTCCAGCGAGCTCTGCGTCGTATTGAGGTCCTTCACCCGCACGCCGGTCTCGTTCAGCACCTTCAGCAAGGTGGTGATGCCGGTGCGCTCGGCCTGGCTGTCATAGGTGTAAATGAGCTGGCGCCCTTCGTCGGCGATTTCGAGGCCGTAGCCGTTGAGCTCATCGGGCACGCCGTCGAGTTCCTTTTGCAAGTCCAGGATCAGCCGCTTGCGGCCGAGCTTGCGCATCAGCTCGGCCTTGTTCTCGACCAGAATGATTTCGCCGCGATTGATGACGCCGACGCGGTCGGCCATCTCCTGCGCTTCCTGGATGTAATGCGTGGTCAGGATGATGGTGACGCCGGTCGCGCGCAACTGGCGCACCAGCTCCCACATGTCGCGGCGCAGCTCGACATCGACACCGGCGGTCGGCTCGTCCAGGAACAGGATTTGCGGCTCGTGCGACAGCGCCTTGGCGATCATCACCCGGCGCTTCATGCCGCCGGACAGCGTTATGATGCGGCTGTCCTTCTTGTCCCACAGCGACAATTGCCTCAGCACGGTCTCGATATGGGCGGGCGCCGGCTTCTGGCCGAACAACCCGCGGCTGAAGCTGACGGTCGCCCAGACGGTCTCGAAGGCGTCGGTGGTCAATTCCTGCGGCACGAGGCCAATCAGGCTGCGCGCGGCGCGGTAATCTGCGATGATGTCATGTCCGTCCACGCTGACCGATCCGCTCGTCGGGTTGACGAGTCCGCAGATCGTCGAGATCAGCGTCGTTTTGCCCGCCCCATTCGGGCCGAGCAGCGCGAAGATCTCGCCTTTCCTGATCTCGAGGTTGATGTCCTTGAGCGCGTGAAAGCCGCCGCGATAGGTCTTTTCCAGATGGGAAACGGTAATGATCGGATGCATGGGCGATTGAGGCTTCGGTGAGAGCTTGGGACTGGCCAAGAATTGGGGTCGTTGGAGGATCGCTGCAATGAGGGCCGGACTTTGCCCCCTCGAGGGCGCGCGGGCAACTGATTTCCACCGCCGGTGTCCGGCGGCCTCAGTTTCAACGCGTTCAGGTGGTGATTTTCCGAAAGAGTTCGCGCGGCATGGCTGGTCGTCCTGCCGTTCACCCCGCATTTCCAGAAGAGACCCGCCATATCATGACCTCGATCGCCGAACACCGCCTGTCCTGCCTTGCCCTCGCCGTCGCCGTCCCGCTGACTTTGGCGCTGTCCCTGGCGGCGCCCGCCCTCGCGGAGACGACGACCCAGATTCTGGAAGATAGCTCGGAGCCGGAATTCACCGTCACGCGCATTGCCGGCCCGCTCGATCATCCCTGGTCGATGGCCTTTCTGCCGGACGGCCGTCTGCTGGTCACCGAGCGCTGGGGCGAATTGCAGGTGGTGACGCCGGGCGCGTTCGAGCTGGAAACCATCACCGGCCTGCCGCCGCGCCCGACCGAGGACCATGCGGGGCTGATGGACGTGATCCTGGACCCGGACTATGTCAATAACCGGACCATCTATCTGTCCTATGTGCACGGCACACGCGAGGCCTCGACGGTCCGGGTGATGAAGGCGCGGCTCAATCTGGACAAGCAGGTGCTGGAGGATCGCGTCATCCTGTTCGACAGCGCCCCGGCGACCTTCGGGCTGGAGGAATTCGGCGGCCGTATGGTGATCGACAAGGACGGCTATCTCTTCCTCACCCTCGGCGACCGCTATGACCGCCGCCACGCGCAAAATCTCAGCGAGGATTACGGCCATATTATCCGCATCCGCACCGATGGCAGCATCCCGGAGGACAACCCGTTCGTCGGCAGGCCCGGCGCCCGCCCCGGCATCTGGAGCTACGGCCACCGCAATCCGCAAGGGCTGGCCATCGATCCCGAGACCGGCACGCTATGGGCGCATGAGCATGGGCCGATGGGCGGCGACGAGCTGAACATCATCAAGGCGGGCGCCAATTACGGCTGGCCGGTCATCACCTATGGCCGCGAATATGACGACACGCCGATCAATAACGGCCAGACCGAAGAGGACGGCATGGAGCAGCCGGTGCATTATTGGGTGCCCTCGATCGCGCCCTCCGGCATGACCGTCTACGAAGGCCACGTATCCGAATGGAAGGACACGATCTGGCTCGGCGCGCTGGTCGGGCAGATGCTGGTGAAGCTGAAGATGGACCACGGCAAGGTGGTCGGCGAGGACCATTACCTCAAGGACAAGGTCGGCCGCATCCGCGACGTGCGCACCGGCCCGGACGGCTTCATCTATTTCTGCACCGACAGCGAAGAAGGCGGCATCTACCGCGTCGAGCCGGTGGCAGAGACCGCCTCCTCCACGCGCGCGCCGCATGAGGAAGTGCGCTAGCGCCTGCGCCAGGTTGGGGGAGTTGGCTGCCTCCAACCCAAACCGCGGCCGAGTTCCCTCTCCCATGGGGAGAGGGTTAGGGTGAGGGGGTAATGCCTCTCGGTAGGGCAGGGCGTCGCCGTCGCCACACCGAGAGGCATTACCCCCTCACCCGGCGCGCTTCGCGCGCCACCCTCTCCCCATGGGAGAGGGCTGGGCTGCGGCGCGTTCAAGGGCCGAGTTCACCCCGCCTCGGCGGCGAATTTCTCCCCCGCGCGCAATTATGAATTCGCCCCGTAAGCCTTGACTCAAATTCCCACAATCGGCCTCCCGGCAAGGGAACAGCGGGCCGCGCCGACCATTATTGGAAAGGCGAGCGGTGGACCTGTTTCACGATGGCCCATGCGGGGGCGAAAACCATGCGGAGCTTGCGGCGGGGCGTCTGATTCTCCTTGCCGGGCCGGGCTTCCGTGGCACACTCACGCGTGGTGTCCGGACGATCGCAGTCATCGACGTGTCGTCCAGCGCCGGCCGCAACTCGATCTCAATCGAGATCGCGGCGCCGGGGGTAGGCGAGAGCCTTTTGGGGAGAATGGATCATGCAGTTTCTCGATCAGCTTTTGAATTTTTTAAGGTCCGGTCTTCAGTTCATTTTCCGTTTCGTCGAGTCGATCTGGAGATGGACCATCCAGCAGATTTCGAGCGTGCCGTGGAGTTCTCTGAGCGAGCTGGATTTGTGGAAGCAGCTCCTGCTGGTGATCGTGGCCGGGGCCGTGATCTATCTGCTCTACCGGGCCGCGCGTGAATTGGCCGAAGCCGGCGAGAAGGTGCTGTCCGCCTTCGCCGCGCTGCTCACCGTCTTCGTCAAGACGCTGCCGCCGATCCTGATCGCCGGCCTTGTTGCCGCAGGCGGCGCCTGGGTCGTCAACAACGTCTCGTTCTGATTCCCGCCACGGATGCCATCCGCCCGCCTCCGGACGGATGAATTTCTTCAACTCTCGCTATGCTGTTGGCCTCGCGCGCTCGATTGCTGCGCGAGGCCGCGAGGGCTTGACCATTGCACGCTTGAAGTGCTTTCACGAATATCCCTGAGCGAAACGGTTTTGTCTGCCGCGCCCTTCGCGTTTTAACTGATTGCGCCGGGGCTCGTTTAGCGGCCCCTTTGGCATGGTCACAATTCACGCTCGGCATAACGGAGAGGAAGTCGGCACGCATGGACGGCTCGTCGCTTCCGGCGGACAATTCGGCCCGTGAGATTCAGCCCGAGCAGGCCGTGCCGCGCATTCTCATTCCCGAGGAGCGGCCGTCCTGGATGATGGGCGTCGCGGTGGCGGTGTCGCTGGCGCTGCATGGCGTCGCGCTCTATCAGATCCTGCCGCGCTCGGGCCAGCAGGGCGCGATCGAGCAGGAGACCACCGCGATCAGCGTCAACCTCACCTTCACGCAGACCGTCGATACGCTCGCCCAGCCGGAACAGGCGGAGCAGGCCGGCGGCGGCGCGGCGGCCGGTCAGCCCGACCCGACCGCGCCCGAGCCGGAGCCGGACGCCAAGATCGCCGAGGAGGACACCCGCGTCGAGGCGGAGCGCCAGAAGCTCGAAGCGGACCGCGCCAAGGCGGAAGCGGATGCAAGGGAGAAGGCCGAGACCGAGGCGCGCGAGAGGGTCGAGGCGGAAGCGCGCATCCAGGCGGAGCAGGAAGCCAGACTGAAGGCCGAGGCCCAGGCGCGTCTGGAGGCGGAGGCGCAGGAGCGCCTGCGCACCGAAGCCGAGCTTCGCCAGAAGGAGCAGGAAGAGGCGCAGCGCAAGGCCGAAGCCGATCGGCGCAGCCAGGAGGAGGCCAAGCGCAAGGCCGATGCCGAAGCCGAGGAGCGACGCGAAGCCGAGGAGAGAGCGCGCGAGGCACGCGAGGACGAGCGCCGCAAAGCCGAGCGCGAGGCGCGGCGCAAGGCCGCCGCGAAAGCCCAGGCCCAGGCGCAGGCCAACTCAGCCGGCAAGTCCGCGAGCCGCGTCTCGGCGTCGTCGGGCCAGATCATCTCCTATGCCAGCCGCGTCCGCGCTCATGTCGCCCAGAACCGTCCGCGCGGCAGCGCCGGCAAGGGCACCGTGGTGGCCGTCTTCGGTCTGACCGAATCCGGCGGCTTGCGCTATGTCCGCATCGCCCGCTCGAGCGGCAACGCGGGGCTCGACCAGGCCGTGCTCTCGGCTCTGCGCAGCGCGACGCCCTTTCCGAGCGCTCCAGCGGGCTCATCGCCCGGCCAGCGCGAATTCACCATCCCGGTCTATTTCCGTTAAGCCCACTTCAGCCGAAGAGGCCCAGCACCAGCGACAGCGCGAACAGGCAACTCGCCAGCAGGGCCGAGTGCAGGGCGAAGCCGAGATAGGTGCGCTTCAGCGTTTCGCCGATCACGGTTTGGGCGAGCGCATCGTCGGGGCGGTGCTGCGGCTCCAGCATCAGCCAAAGCTCGGTGCGCTTATAGGGAATTTTCGGCGCCTGCCAGCCGCGAAATTGCAGCACGAGGCTGGTGATCAGCGTGAGGATGCCGCCGGATTTGAAGGCGCTCGCCAGATGCCCCGACATGGCGAACATCAAGGTGACGATGCCGAGAGCGGCAAATCCGCAGCCGCGCGCCACCGAAACCCAGGCGAGATCTTGCAGCTTCTGCATGGTCCGGACGCCCGCTCCGCAGCCTCAACTCGATCAATGATGCACTGCAATATCGGGTTCGGCAAGATGTGGCGTCCCGCACTTGCCCGCCTCGGCGGCTCAATCGAGAACCCCCAATTGCGCCAGCAGCGAAGGCGCCGCGAGCAGGGCCGTCGCCGCCAGCCAGACGCCGAGCGAGGCGGCATCCGTATGGGTGCGCCCGGTCAGGCGCTCGAACAAGGCGGCGGGCACGCCGGCGACGACCAGGGTGGCGGCGGCAAGCAGCAGCGAGGTGAAATATAAGAGGAGCAGCGGTGCGGAGATGAAGAAGCCCGGCGCGAATTGGCGAAGCGTCGCGAAGGCCGGGTCGAAAAGCGGCGAGAGGTAAATGCCGTTCAGCAGCGAGGACGCGGCGATGCCGACCAGCAGCAGATCCCGCTTCAGCAGCGATGAGCGCCGGCTCACATCGTCCTGCGCCATGCTCAGGCTCCCGCGCCCGGCCGGGGCGCCGCCGCCGTGAGCGCCATGAACAGGCCGATCCGCGCCAGCAGCGCCCACAGGATGGCGAACAGCACCACCAGATTGATCGGCACCAGATGCGGAGTGAGAACGCGCACGGCCTTGACGACCGGGTTCGTCGATATCACGAGCACCCGCCAGATGCGCGCTTCGCTTTGCGGCTCGAAAAGCAGCGACATCAGGAAGCGTCCGAGCAGGGCATAGATCAGCGCCGCCAGGAAGAAGTTCGCGATCTGAAATGCCGAAAATTCCATTCCCGTGCTGCCCCCGGTTACGTTCCGACCCGCCCCAGCTTACCCGGTAATTGACTTATGAATGCAGAAAAAAGCAAGCTGATGGCGCGCCGGGCTTGGTATTTCGAAGACTGTTTCCGGCGCTCTGCTGGCGGGCAATCGCCTTTCTATTTGCGCGCGGCGAATGGGCTTGGGTGCGAGGCGCTTAAAAAAAGGGCGGCCCGCATCGCTGCGGACTCGCCCGTTTTATTGCGATCTCAATGCTGGCTGGGCGGCATCCCGCCCTGGCCGTCAGCAGCCGTGGCGGCCCAAGCAGCGGAAGAAGCGGTTCGTGCGCCAGCCCCAGCGGCTTGCGCAAGTATGGCGCCAGTCGCGGCAATAACCGCCGCGCCAGCGCACGTTCTGCACCGCCGGGGTTTCCAGCCCGAACTGCTCGCTGATCGAAGGGCGCAGCGTCTGGGCAGGGGAGGCCTGGACTGCGCCGCCCAACAGGGCAGCAAAGCCAAAGGCGGCCACGCTCAGCGCGATTTTGCTTCGAACCATATCAAGATCTCCTCATTGGATTCCTCGGTAGATCCATTTTCGAGAGATCGGCAGTTTTCAGCAACGCCGAAATTGTATTTTCCTGTAATATGATTATGCATTTGCTTGACAGTGACTAAGAACTGTTAGGAACAAATGTCTAGAAAATTGTCAGATTCAGCGCGTTGCATCAATTTTTACAAATAGGGTTCAGCGCTTCAGCTTGCATTCATATGGACTTCGATCGGCAAGCGGCGGCGCGAGAGAGTTCGGACGCGGCTCGGTCTCGACCGGCTTCCCCGGTCAGGCGCGCTGCGGCGCCTCGGCCAAGTGCTTGTCGACGGTGACCGGGTAGTCGCGGACGCGGATGCCGGTTGCGTTGTAAACCGCATTGGCCACGGCCGCCCCGACGCCGCACAGACCGAGTTCGCCGATGCCTTTTGCCTTCATCGGCGATGATTTGTCGTCCGGATAGTCCAGGAAGATCACCTCCTGATGCGGGATGTCGGCGTGGACGGGCACCTCGTAGCCGCCCAGGTCGTTATTGACGAAATAGCCGAACCGCCTGTCGACGGCGAGCCCCTCCATCAGCGCGGCGCCGACCCCCATGGTCATGCCGCCGATCACCTGACTGCGCGCCGTGATCGGGTTCAGCACGCGGCCCGCATCGCACACTGCCAGCATGCGCCGCACGCGGACCTCGCGGGTGAAGCTGTCGACGCCGACCTCCACGAAATGCGCGGCGAAGGTGCCCTGCGCATATCGCTTGTCGAGATCGCCGTATTCGATGCCGTCCTCGCCTGTCAGTGGGCCATCCTTGGCGGCTTCGGCGAGCGGGACGGAACGGTTGCCGGAGGTGACCATCCCGTCCGCGAACGCGGCGTCCTCGGCGTTGAAGCCGAGCCGCGCGGCCACCGCCTCGCGCAGCTTGACGCACGCGGCATAAAGGCCGGCGGTGGAATTGTTGGCTCCCCATTGGCCGCCGGAGCCGGACGAGGCGGGATATGCGGAATCGCCCAGCGCCAGTTTGACCGATCCGAGCGGGCAGCCCATCATCTCCGCCGCCGTCTGGGCGAGGATCGTATATGAGCCGGTGCCGATATCGGTCATGTCGGTCTCGACCGTAAGCCGGCCATCCCGCTCCAGCCGGATGCGCGCCTTCGACGGCGTCACCAGATTGCCGCGATACGCCGCCGCCATCCCCAGGCCGACGAGCCATTTGCCGTCGCGCACCGCGCCCGGCGACGGGTTGCGTCGCGACCAGCCGAACCGCTCCGCGCCGGTCCTCAGGCATTCGATGAGGTGCCGCTCCGAGAATGGCCGTTCCGGCTTGGCGGGATCCACCTGGGTATCGTTCCGGATGCGGAACTCGACCGGATCGAGGCCAAGCTTCTCGGCCATCTCGTCCATCGCGATCTCCAAGGCCATCAAGCCCGACGCTTCGCCCGGCGCGCGCATGTCGTTGCCTTCCGGGAGGTCCAGGATCGCGAGCTTGAGGGCGAGGTCGCGGTTCGGCGTGCCGTAGAGCAGCCGCGTCGGCGCGACCGCCGCCTCGGCGAAGCCGCCCGGCAGATTGCCGTTCAGGCTGTGATGGCTGATTGCCGTCAGCCGCCCGTCGCGGGTCGCGCCGAGCCGGATCCGCTGCATGGTCCCCGCGCGGCGCGTGCCGTTATTGATGATGAGCGGCCGCTGCAGCGCCACCTTCACCGGCCGGCCCGTGGCC
This sequence comes from Rhodomicrobium sp. R_RK_3, assembly GCF_002198715.1. Lineage (GTDB taxonomy): Bacteria > Pseudomonadota > Alphaproteobacteria > Rhizobiales > Rhodomicrobiaceae > R-RK-3. Next base: position 32,576 of record NZ_MWLK01000008.1, read on the forward strand.
TTCGACCCGAGCGCGGCAAGCAGCGCGTCGACCCGCAGCAGCAGCTTGCTGCCGAATCCGCCGCCGATGAACGGGGACTCGACGCGGATGTCCTCCTTGTCGAGACCGAGCATATGGGCAAGGTCCTCGCGGTGCCAGCCGATCATCTGGGCCGACGTCCACACCGTCAGCGTTCCATCCGCCCAGGCGGCGATGGTCGCATGCGGCTCCATCATGGCATGGCTCTGGTCGGGGGTGGCGTAGCTCTCGTCGAGCGTGACCGGCGCTTCGGCGAATGCGGCATCGAAATCGCCGACGCGGTCGACGATCGGCGAGTCCGGGCTGTCCCGGTCCGCGATGGGCTTGGCGCCCGAGGCCTCCGCCGCGAGATCGAACCGCCCGTGGGCCGTCTCGTACTCGACCGCGATGAGGTGAGCCGCCGCGCGCGCCTGCTCGAAGCTTTCCGCCACCACCAATGCGATCGCCTGATGATAATGCTGTATCTCGGCGCCCCCGAAGAGGTGAACCGTGGCGCGAAATCCTGGCGGCACCGGGTCGCGGTCGAGTGTCGTCAGCACCTTAAGGACGCCCGGTTCGGCCTCCGCCGCCGCGGTGTCGATCTGGATGATGCGGCCCTTGGCGATGGTGGCGCCGAGGATCCAGCCATAGGCCTGGTTCGGCACGACTTCGTGCCGCTCATAGGCATAGCGCGCGTTGCCGGTGACCTTGAGCGGGCCATCGACGCGGGTGACGGGCTTTCCGACCACCTTGAGCTGGTCGATCGGATTGCGGCCGGCGGGCGTGGTGAACTGCATGGCCTCAACCTCTCCCTTCGGCAATCACCAGAGCGAGCGCGCGCTCGGCGAGCGGGATCTTGAACGCATTATCCTGCGTCGGCTTGGCGCCATCGAACGCCGCCGCCACGACGGCCTCCGACCCTTGCGGCAATTCCGCCTCCGCGCGCTCGACGCGCCACGGCCTCGGCGCGACGCCGCCGAACGCGACGCGGCCGGTCCCGTCTTCGTGCAGCACGGCCGCCACCGACACGATGGCGAAGGCGTAGGACGCCCGGTCGCGGACCTTGTGGTAATGATGGGAGCCGCCGATCGGCGGGGGCAGCGTCACGGCGGTGATGAGCTCGCCGGGCCGAAGCGCGAACTCGACCGCCGGCGTGAAGTCCGGCAGGCGGAAGAACTCGGCGATCGGGATGGTGCGGGTTTTGCCGGCGGCATTCATCGCCTCGATGCGCGCATCCAGAACCCGCAGCGCCACCGCCATGTCGCCGGGATTCTGGGCGATGCAGAGCTCGCTGGTGCCGATCACGGCGAGCGAGCGCGAGACGCCGCCGATCGCCGAGCAGCCCGAGCCCGGCTCGCGTTTGTTGCAGGGCACGGCGGTGTTGTAGAAATACGGGCAGCGGTTGCGCTGCAGGAGATTGCCGCCCACCGAAGCCTTGTTGCGCAATTGGCCGGTGGCGCCGGCCACGATGGCCCTGGAGAGCACGCCGTAATCGCGCTTCACGCGCGGGTGCGAGGCAAGGTCGGTATTGGTGACCAGCGCCCCGATCCGGAGCCCGCCCTCCTCGGTGTCCTCGATCGTGGCAAGCGGCAGGCTTCGCACGTCGACGAGATGCGTCGGCGTTTCGATCTCGAATTTCATGAGGTCGAGCAGGTTGGTGCCGCCGGCGATGAATTTGGCGCCGGGCGTCGCGGTGACGGCCGCGATGGCGGCGGCGGGGCTGGCCGCCCGTTCATAGGTGAACGGTCTCATGCGGCGCCTCCAACGATCTCGGCGATGGCCGCCTGGATGTTCGAATAGGCGCCGCAGCGGCAGATGTTGCCGCTCATCCGCTCGCGCAGCTCGCTGTGGCTGGCCTCCATCCGGGCGGTGAGATCGCCGGTTGCGTGGCTCGGGACGCCCCTCTCGATCTCGTCGAGGATGGCGACCGCCGAGCAGATCTGGCCCGGCGTGCAATAGCCGCACTGAAAGGCGTCATGCCGCAGGAAGGCGGCCTGCATCGGGTGCAGATCGTCCGGCGTGCCCAGACCCTCGATGGTCAGGATCTCATCGGCGTCATGCATCGCGGCGAGGCTGAGACAGGCATTGATGCGGGTGCCGTTCACCAGCACCGTGCAGGCGCCGCAATGGCCGTGATCGCAGCCCTTTTTCGTGCCGGTCAGATGCAAGTGCTCGCGCAGCGCGTCGAGCAGGGACGTGCGCGTATCGAGGGTCAGCGCGTATCTGGTGCCGTTCACTCGCAGCGAGACGCTGGAATGCGGGATCGAGCTGCGGGAGGACGGGTGCGGCGATGTTGGCGCTGGCGCTTCGGCGATGGAAGCGGACGCCAGCCCCGATGATGCTGAAAGTTTCGGGCTTTCGCTCATGGTCTGGTCTCCTGGGCCTGAACTGCGGCAAACTCCAAGAAACTAGCAGCGCCGGCCCCCGGACCGGGGTTAAACGAGGTAATAGTTTGTGAGAAGCTGCGGAAAAAGCAGGCGGCGAGGCTGGACGATCAGGTCCGGCGGCGGCGGGAATGAGGTCTCAAAGCGTCGCCGTAGACCGGAGGGACGGCTCAGCCGCCTTGCCATTCCCCGGCCACCCAGCTCGTGGGCGGCAGGCCCGCCTGCTTCCGGCGCCACGCCTGGAGCAGAAAGTGTTGAAACTCGTCGAAGCCCGCCTGGTTCTCGATATAAAGCGAGGCCTTCTCCGTGAGCTCGGCCGATTTGGCACGTCTCCAGTCCTTGTCCGTCGCAAGCTTCACCGCGATGGCGATATAGTCGTCGGCGCCGCCGGCGGTGAGGCCGGTAATGCCCAGATATTGGTAAATCGCCGCCGTCCATCGCCCGAACGGGATGTCGGCGGGCAGCGTCACGATCGGCACGCCGAGCATGATGCCGTCGAAGCTCGACGACATGCCGCAGATCGGAAAGGAATCGATGCAGCAATCCGCCGCGAGCAAGAGCGCGTGCGCATCGTCCTTCTCCAGGCTATTGACGAAAATCACCCTCTCGTAGTGGCGGCCGAGTTTTTCTCTCAGCCTTGCCTTCAGCAACTGCGCCGGCGATTGGTCGCCGCGCAAGAAGACCAGCCTGCCGCCAGGATCCGTTTCGAGAAGTTTCAGCAAGATCTCATCCATCTGCGGATGGATTTTCGGCGTCGTATTGGCGCAGACATAGACGCGCTCATCCGGCGTCAGACCCAGCAGGCGACGCCGAATATCCCGGCCGGCCTCGCCGGCGCTTGCCGAGGGGTCGCGCAAGGGGGTTTTTTCGATCCAATAAGGCGGGCGTTGCAACAGCGAGACCGGCGTCTTGTAGAAATCCCGATAGTTTTCCGGCTCGGCCAATTGCCATGAGATGTAATAATCGCTGTTCTTGATGCCATCCGGCCAGTTCGGCTCCAGCAACACCATATGCAGGTGCGCGAGTCTGGCCATGAGCGGGAAGAAGATCTGCGGCACACAGGGGCCAGAGATCAACATATCCAGTTTCTGCTTGGCGATGGTGGCGATTGCCGCGTAGGCATCGCGGTCGGAATATTCCACCGTCTTGCCCGAGCGCGCAATCCACTCATTTGCGGTCGGCGATTGCCCGCTTGGCCCCGCGCGCAGAAACACCGTCTCGAAGCGGCGCTTGTCCAGGCGGTCCATCAGACCCGACATCATCGGCATCGAGTCCAGAACGGTAAAGCCGACGCGGATCTTGCTTCGCGCGATCCGCCGCAAGCTGATGCGGCGGCGAATATGGGGGGCGGTGTAGTCCAGCCTCGGCCAAAGCTTGAAGGCAAGCTGCTCGAAGGCGGCCATGGTCTGCCCGTGCCGTCTCGGCTGGACGATGAATAAGAGGCTCGTCCAAATCGCCCAATAGGGTCCGAAATCGGCAATGGGTTCGGACATGCTCATCGGCTGCCGGGCGAAGGCTTGCGCATCGTTCGCGAACTGGCTGACCGCGTGGTCAGGATCGAACTCATGGTGCGGCGCCAGCACCAATGTCAGCTTGTAGATCAGCGTCAGTAAGTACTTTGCCGATTGATCCTGCTGGCCCCAATCCAGGGAATAAAGCAGCAGGAACAGCTTTGCGGTGAATTGGGCCTCGAGCCCGAGCAGCCGGCTCAGGAAGATCCAGCGCTTTGCCTGTTCGAGCGACGGGCTGCTGTCGCGCAATGCCGCCAGGAACTCATCCTGCAAGACCGGGAAAGCGGCGCCGCCGCAGTTGATTTCGGCGTCTTTGAATTTGACCATGAAGGCCTCGGGCTTGTTGAGCCTCAAGGCGTTGCGGTAGAAATCGAGGACGAAATCCGGCTTATCCGGCTCGGTTTCGCGCATTATACCCGTCACGCTCAGATAATGATCGAAGGCGAGCTGCGCGTAGCAGCAGTCCTTGAGCACGGATTTGAGGTGTTCCGACTCCGGAAACGCGGCCAGCCCGAGGCTCAGTTTTTTGAAGCCCGATTCGACTTGGCCGAGCCGGATGTCCGACACGCCGCCATACACATAGTCGTCGAGATCGACGGGGGCACGCCTTGAAAGCTGCCGATGGATCTGGCTGGATATATCGACCTTGCCCGCATGTTCCATCAGGTCGGCGAGGCGCCAGAGCTTCACGACATCCCCGGCAAAATTCCTGTCGACCGTTTCCGCCGTCAGCCGGACGGGGGCGTTTTTCAGGTGGCGCTCGTTTCGGTCCGGGGGCGCCGTCAGAATGCGGATCGCGGCCAGCGTCTCGCGAAGTTGCGTCTTCGCGGGGTCGATGAAATCGAGAACACGCGCGAGTTGTTCACGGTCGCAGCAAATGCGCAGATAGTCGGCCAGCAGCCTTTGCGAGTCGGGGTGCTCATCGAGGCCCGCTTCCAGGGTCGACAGGGCCTGCTCGAGCTCATTACAGCGATGATGCGCGAGGGCCAGTTGCGAGATGCGCTCCGCCTGCTTCCATCGCAGCCACTTATTGTATCTCAGGTTCGGCCCGCGCAGGACGCCTTCCAGGGCTTTGCGTTTCCTCTCGGCCCAAAACTGGGATGTGGACTTGAGGAGCGAGGCGGTCATCCGTCGTGCTTTGCGCCGCATGTCGTGTCCTGATCGCCGAATGGCGTGTTGTCGAGCGGAGCGCGGCGGCGCACCGCCTCAATATTTCTTCCAGACGACGCGGTTCACATAATCGGTGTAGCTGTGAATGATCCTGACGATCTTTTCGGAGACGTCGGGCCGGCTGTAATCGTCCGCGAGACGCCCCCCGCCGCGCGGCTGCGCCGCAAGCAGGCTCAGGCCCTGCCGGACCCGCTCGGCGGACAGCCCGACCATCGTCACGGCGGCTTCCTCCATGGCTTCGGGCCGCTCATGCGCCTCCCGCAGATTGAGGGCCGGAAAGCCAAGGATCGACGCTTCTTCGCTGATGGTGCCGCTATCGGACAGCACGGCCTTGGCGGACATTTGCAGCCTGACATAGTCGAGGAAGCCGAGCGGCTTCAGCAGACGGATGTTCGGATGGAATTTCGCGCCCGTCGCGGCGATCCGCTGCTGCGTGCGGGGATGGGTGGAGACGATCACCGGCAGGCCGTGCTCCGCGGCGACCATGTTGATAACCGAGACCAGCCGGGCGAAATTGTCGTCGGCCTCGACATTCTCTTCCCGGTGCGCGCTGACGACGAAATAGCGCCCGGGCTGCAAATCCAGCCGCTGGACGATCTCGGAGGTCTCGATGCGCGGCCTGTAATGCTGCAGGACCTCGAACATCGGGCTGCCGGTCTTGATGATGTGATCGGGCGGCAGCCCTTCGCGCAGCAGGTATTCGCGCGCGATGCCGCTATAGGGCAGATGGATGTCGGCGGTGTGGTCGACGATCCGGCGGTTGGTCTCCTCGGGGACGCGCGGATCGAAACAGCGGTTGCCCGCCTCCATGTGGAAGATCGGCACCTTATGCCGCTTGGCGGCGATCACGGACAGGCAGCTATTGGTGTCACCCAGGACCAGAAACGCCTCCGGCCGAACCGCCGCGAGCAGCCGGTCCACCGCGATGATGATGCTGCCGATCGTATGGGCGGCGCTGCCGCTTCCCGCCGCGCAGTCCAGCACATAATCGGGCTTGCGGATGTCCAGCTCGTCGAAGAACACCTGGTTGAGCTCGTAGTCGAAATTCTGTCCGGTGTGGACCAGGGTGAGGTCGCAGCTCGCGTCGAGCGCCGCCAGCACGCGCGACAGGCGGATGAGCTCGGGCCGGGTGCCAACCACGGACATGACTTTGAGTTTTGTCATCGGTTTTGCCGCCCGCCTACAGCGCGAACGCGTAAGTGTCGGGCCTGGCGCGATCGAAAACCTCGTTCGCCCAGAGCAGGACGATCATCTCGCATTCGCCGATATTGGTGATGTCATGCGCCCAGCCCGGCGGCGTCTCGACGATTTCGGATGTCTCGCCGCTGGTGTGCAGTTCGCAGGTTTCGCCGGTCTGCATATGACGGAACTTGAATCGCGCCCGGCCCTTGATGACGAGGAATTTTTCCGTCTTGCTGTGGTGGTAATGGCCGCCGCGCGTGGCCCCCGGGAAGGCGGAGAAATAGGAGAATTGACCGCTGTCGCGCGTTTTCAGCATTTCGACGAATGCGCCGCGCGCATCCTTGTGCTGCGGCACGGCATAGGCGAATGATGCCGGCGGAAGATAGCTGACATAGGTCGCATAAAGCGCGCGGGCGAACCCCGAGCCGACCGCCTCCGTCGTCAGCGTGGCGCGGCTCGCCTTGAAACTCCGGATCAGCGCCGCGACGGCCCCGACGGTCGTCTCATATTGCGGGGCGACCGTCTCGTACCCTTCGGCGTTTTCGGAAGGGGTCGCCCCATCCATCAACTGGATGAAACGCCCGATCACGTCGTCGACATGGACGAGGGATAAAGCGGCGTCGGCGTCGCGAATGTCGATCGGCAGATCGCGGGCGATGTTGCTGCAGAAGGTCGCGACGACGGAATTATAATCCGGGCGCCCCCATTTTCCGAAGACGTTGGGCAGGCGGAAGACGTGGACGGGCACGCCGTGGCTTTGCCTGACCGCGAAGGCGGCCTGTTCCGCCGCCCGCTTGCTGCGTCCGTAGGGCGTGTCCCCGCCGGCCTGGATCGACGACGCCAGCAGGATGGGGATCCTGCGCCGCGAGGTCTCCGCGATCGTGCGCGCCGCATGGCACACCGCCCGGGTCAGGTCACGGTTGCCGGAAGCGAATTCCGACGCCGCCTTCGGCCGATTGACGCCGGCCAGATGGAAGACGAAATCCACCTCGCGCATCAGCTCCGGCAATCGCGCCGCATCGTCCCGCCGGTCGAAGCGCAGCAGCTCGACATCGGCCCGCTCGGCCAGAACCAGCAGGAGATTTTTGGCGATGAAACCGCCGCTGCCGGTGACCAGCACTCTCATCGCTCATCCTCGGCGAAGGCGGGCTCGCCCCGGGCGACCGTCTTCATCAGGTTCAATCTCGACAGGAGCGCCTTCATCCCTTCGACATCGAGCCGCGCCGTGTTGGAGGAATTATAATCCTCCTGGTGCAAGGCAAGCGTGATGCGGGGCTTTCCCTGCTCGACGAATTTTGTGTAGTTCAGGTCGCGCCCATCCGGCGGCACGCGAAAATAATCGCCCCTGTCCTCGGCGCAGGCGCACTCCTCCCTCGACAGCAGCGATTCATTCAGCTTCTCGCCATGCCGGCTGCCGAGAATGGTGATCGGGTGGCCACGCCGGTCCATCAGTTCCAGGATGGCCGTCGCCAGGGTCTCGACTGTCGCCGCCGGCGCCTTCTGCACGAAAATGTCGCCATTGGAGCCGTTCTTGAATGCGTACAGGACCAGATCGATGGAGTCCTCCAAGGTCATCATGAACCGGGTCATGGCCGGATCCGTAATGGTGATCGGAATTCCGTCCAGCACCTGCCGCACGAATAAGGGGATGACCGAGCCCCGCGACCCCATCACATTGCCGTAGCGGGTGCCGCAGATGATGGTGCCGCTGTCGTCCAGGCTGCGGCTGGCGGCGACCATCACCTTCTCCATCATCGCCTTGCTGGTGCCCATGGCGTTGATCGGATAGACGGCCTTGTCGGTGCTCAGGCACACGACCCGCTTCACGCCGCTCGCGATGGCGACGTTCAAGACGTTCTCGCCGCCCAGCACATTGGTCCGGACGGCCTGCATCGGGTGGAATTCGCAAGACGGAACCTGTTTCAGCGCCGCCGCGTGGAAGACGAAATCGACGCCGCGCATCACCTGCACCAGGCTTGGCTCGTGGCAGACATCGCCGATATAGAATTTGAGCTTGGCGCTGCCATAGTGCTTGCGCATGTCGTCTTGTTTTTTCTCGTCGCGGCTGAAGATGCGGATTTCCCGGATGCCCGAGTTCAGGAAGCGCCTCAGCACCGCATTGCCGAAAGATCCCGTGCCGCCGGTGATCAGCAATGTCTTGTTGTTGAACATGAGGTCCCCGAAGGCGGACATGGCGATCCTGCAAAGCGGCGTCGGCTGCGGGGAATGGCGCCGGATTTCGCACAGCCTTGAATTGCGATAAGATCGCTAGCTTGCGCCAACCGGGTGGATTTGCCGGTCTCCACAGCGTAGCCGCGCAGGGCGGGCGGCCGCACTCGGCAAACGGCCGACATCGCGACGGCGAGCGGGCGTCCGCGAGGCGAATCCCCGGCGCATTTCAATTGATTCTTAATCGTTCCTGAACGCATGAGTCGCCAATGCGCGGATTATCTGCGACCATGCTGCACTGCACCATGGGGAAGGATGGCGCAATAAGCTCAAATGATACCAAAGAGTTAACCCTGCAACCTCAAGCGTGAAATGCAGACACCGGACTTTCCGTAATGCGGCATGACAAGCATTTCGCCAGTACCCATCTGCGCCATTTCGACGCATTTTGGACAGAATGTGCAGTGCAACCGACAATATAGCTACGTTAGATTTTTTCTCTGCTGTCTATCGACAATATTACGCCTGCCTGACTTCAATTTAAACGATGCAAGTATCCTCAAACTCGACATCGAATTTTGCTTGCTTTTTTACGGCCTTTTTACAGACGATTATGTTAAGTCCCTGAGACTGTGCGCGCCCTCTTTTGGGAACTTTTTTGCTCTATCTAATGTTTGTGTGAGGTTCGTTGCCACGATGGATGACACCAAATGAAAATAGCCCAGATTTCGCCTTTGATCGAAAGCGTCCCGCCCCGTTACTACGGCGGCACGGAGCGGATCGTTTCCTATTTGACGGAAGAGCTGGTGCGGATGGGGCATGACGTGACGTTGTTCGCCAGCGGTGATTCAACCACCGCCGCCGAGCTCGTCAGTTGCGCCGGCATGGCCTTGCGGCTGGACCCGGCCGTCAAGGAGCAGATCCCTTATTACATGCTGATGCTCGATCGCGTCCGCCGCATGGCCGACGAGTTCGACATCCTGCATTTCCATATCGATTATTTTCAGTTCCCGCTGTTCAACCAACTGGCCGGGCGCACCGTCACCACGCTGCACGGACGTCAGGACATTCCTGACCTGAAGATGCTGTACACCGCATTCCCCGACATGCCGCTGGTCTCGATCTCGGACAGCCAGCGCCGTCCGGTCTCCAACGCCAATTTCGCCGGCACGGTGTATCACGGATTGCCGCACGAGCTTTTGAAGCCCAATCTGTCGGAGACGGGCGATTATGTGGCCTTTCTCGGCAGAATCTCGCCAGAGAAGCGCCCTGACCGCGCCATCCGCATCGCTCTGGCAGCGGGCATTCCGCTGAAGATCGCAGCAAAAGTCGACAAGGCCGACCAGGAATATTTCGACGAGCTGATCAAGCCGATGCTCGACCAGCCGGGCGTCGAATTCATCGGCGAGATCAATGAGCGTCAAAAGACCGCGTTTCTTGGCAATGCTCGCGCGCTATTGTTCCCCATCGATTGGCCCGAGCCTTTCGGTCTGGTGATGATCGAGGCGATGGCTTGCGGCACTCCGGTTCTGGCGTTCAGGAACGGTTCAGTTCCGGAGATTATAGATGATGGACTATCTGGTTACATCGTCGATACCGAGGAAGAAGCGGTCAGCGTTCTGCAGCGCACCGTAGTTCTCGACCGCCGCCGTGTGCGCCGCCGGTTCGAGGAACGGTTCTCCGCGTCGCGGATGGCTGCGGATTACGTCACGGTCTACGAACGGATGCTGGAGCAGGCGCAGATGCCCGCCAGCCGGCGCCCGGCGGCAAGAGACAGTGTGCTGTCTTCCCGGAGAGACCAAAAAAGCATGAATTGATTGGAGTGCCATGACAGCCGAGAGCGCGTTAGAGACAACCAAAGGTCCTGATGGGTTCTCGGAAGCCCCCTTCTACATAACGGCGAGGGGGCAATCCTCGCGAGCGCGCCGAACGCTGAAGCATGGCGACGCCTTTCTGGTGCTCGACAGCTACGGCGATATCGGCGCCTCCGCCGGCGGACAGGACGGCCTGTTCCACTGCGACACCCGCTTCCTGTCCTATCTCGAAGTCGTCATCGACGGCTTGCAGCCACTGCTCCTTGGCTCCAATGTCCGCGACGACAATTCGCTGCTGACCGTCGAACTGACCAATCCCGATATTTTCGCTGATGGCGAACTGGTCCTGCGCAAGGACACGGTGCATATCACCCGCAACATCTTCGTCTGGCGGGGCACGCTCTACCAACGGCTGTCGCTGAAAAATTATGGTGATCGCCCGGTGAATTTCCGCGCCACCATCTATTTCGGCAGCGATTTCGCCGATATTTTCGAAGTGCGCGGCATGCGGCGGCAGCAGCGCGGCGTGGTCAACCGGCGCGTCGCCGGTCCGGATAAAGTGGTGATGACCTATCTCGGCCTCGACGGCCAGGCGCGCCGCTCAACCGTGATGTTCGATCCCGCCCCGACCGAGATCGGCACCAACTCCGCCTCACACCAGATCACCCTGCAGCCGGACGAAGAGAAGGCCGTGTTCCTCACTGTCGGCTGCGATCAGGCCATCGACGAGCGCCCGTCGCGCTTCCTCGCCGGTTTCCTCGCCGTGCGCCGCGAATTGCGCGCGCCGGGCCGCGCCGCGGCGACGGTCGAGACCTCGAACGTGCTGTTCAACGAGATCCTCTGCCAGTCGATGGCGGATATGTCGATGCTGCTGACCGACACCCCCGAAGGCCAGTACCCTTACGCCGGCATCCCTTGGTTCTCGACCACCTTCGGCCGTGACGGGCTGATCACCGCGATCATGCTGCTCTGGGCCAATCCGCGCATCGCGCGCGGCGTGTTGCGGCGGCTCGCCCGCTATCAGGCCAAGATCGAGGACCCGGCGTCGGATGCGCAGCCCGGCAAGATCCTGCACGAAATGCGCGGCGGCGAAATGGCCGCGCTCGGTGAGGTGCCCTTCGCCCGCTATTATGGCAGCGTCGATTCCACGCCGCTTTTCCTGGTGCTGCTCGGCCGCTATGTCGCGCGCACCAACGACATGGAAACGCTGCGCGAATTATGGCCCGCCGCCGAGGCCGCGCTGGCCTGGATCGACCAGTATGGCGACATGGACGGCGACGGCTTCGTGGAATATTTCCGCGCCACCGACGACGGGCTCGCCAATCAGGGCTGGAAGGATTCGGACGATTCCATCTTCCACGCCGATGGCCGCCTCGCCCGGGGGCCGCTCGCGCTGTGCGAAGTGCAGGGCTATGTCTACGAGGCCAAACGGCGCGCCGCCCATTGCGCCCGGCTGCTCGGCGAGCACGAACGCGCCAGGCAGTTGGACGAGCAGGCGACGCAACTGGCCGAGCGCTTCGAGGCGGCGTTCTGGTTGCCCGAGCTCGAGACCTATGCGCTGGCGCTCGACGGCGACAAGCAGCCCTGCCGCGTCCGCTCCTCCAATGCCGGGCACCTCTTGTTCTCCGGCATCGTCCGCCCCGACCGCGGGGCCATGGTCGCGCGCGAGCTGCTGCGGCCGCGCTTCTTCTCCGGCTGGGGCATCCGCACCATCGCCAAGGACGAGGCGCGCTACAATCCGATGTCCTATCACAACGGCTCGATCTGGCCGCATGACAACGCGATGATCGCCATGGGCCTTGCCCAATACGGCGCCAAGGACGAGGTCGAGCGCGTCTTCCGGGGCCTCGCCGATGCGGCGACCTATATGGAGCTGCGCCGACTGCCGGAGCTGTTCTGCGGCTTCCAGCGCTCCAAGGGGCGCGGGCCGACGCTGTACCCCGTCGCCTGCGCGCCGCAAGCCTGGGCGAGCGCCACGCCCTTCGCCCTGCTCGAAGCCGCGCTCGGCCTGGAATTCGACCCGCAGGCCCGCGAGATCCGCATGCGCAATCCGCGCCTGCCCGAATTTCTCGACGAGGTCACCATCCGCGACCTGCGCCTGGGCGATGCCAGCGTCGATTTCGTCGTCCGCCGCCACGGCACCGACGTCTCGGTGCAATTGCTGCGCGGCGGCGGCAATGTCCGCGTTTCCGTGGTCTTCGACGGCAAGGCCGAGACGGCTTAGGCGCCGCCCTGCCGATTGCCGCCCGGATGTTGCTGGCGCATGATGAAGCGCCAGCAGAGGAGACCGGCCCTTATGACCACCGCATATCCGCATTGCCCCGGTGCCGCCCGATGAGCCAGCGCGCATCATTGCCCGCCGCCGGCTTCAAGGCCATGGCGGGACAGGAAATCGGCCTGTCCGGCTGGATCGAAGTCACCCAGGAGCGCATCAACGCCTTCGCGGACACCACCGAGGATTGGCAGTTCATCCATGTCGATCCCGAGCGCGCGGCGGCGACGCCCTTCGGCGGCACCATCGCGCATGGTTTCCTGACGCTGTCGCTCTTGTCGGCCATGGCGATGGAGGCGGTGCCGCGCGTCGAAGGCGTCTGGATGGGAGTCAATTACGGCTTCGACAAGATCCGTTTCCTGGCGCCGGTGCCGGCCGGTTCGCGCATCCGGGGGCGGTTCACGGTGATCTCGGCGGAGGAGCTGAAGCCCGGCGAGCTGACCATGAAATACAAGGTCGAGGTCGAGATCGACGGCGGCGGCCGCCTCGCGCTGATGGCCGAGTGGATCAGCCGGCAATATTTCAAAGCCTGACGACGTGGCGGGAGCGGCGGCCCGCTTATTCTGGCATGCAGAAAACGATTCCACTTTTCGGGCCGGATGGTAGGCTTGCAAAAAAAAAGCGAAGGGATGGACGCGAGGGCTGCCGCCGCGCCGGACGATGCCGCCGGGGCCAAGGCCGTGAGCGTGGCTGAGCCTCCATCCCGCACCGAGAAGAGGAGGCCGGATGCGCTGGAAACGGAGGCCCGAGGGCTCGAACTGGGGTGATTTCGGGCCGGATGACGAGGCGGGCCGGCTCAATCTGATTACGCCGGAGAAGCTGCTGCAAGGCATCGCCGAAGTGCGCGACGGGCGCAGCTTCTGCCTGTCGCTGCCGCTCGACTATCCCGGCGGCAATCTGCTCAACGCCGCGCGCCACCCGCCGCAGCGCCTCGCCACCAAGGGCGCGGACGGTGCGCCGCGCTATCTGGTGCCGCTCTCGGCGACCAATGCGGAGCTGAGCGACGTGATTTGCGACGACCGGGTGCTGATCCACACGCAATATTCGACGCAGTGGGACGCGCTCTCGCATGTCGGCTCCGAATTCGACGCCGATGGCGACGGCGTCGCGGAGGCGGTGTTCTATAATGGCTGGCGCGGCGGCGAGCATATCGTCCTCGAAGGCGGCCACGGCGAATGCGGCGCGTTCGAAGGCGCGGAGGCAAAGCGCCTCGGCATCGAGAGGATGGCCGAGCGCTGCGTGCAGGGCCGCGCCGTGCTGATCGACCTGCACGCCATCCACGGCGATGCCATGGTCGATATCGGCTTCGACGCGCTCGACGAGGCGATGCGTGCGCAGGGCGCCGCCGTCGAGGCCGGCGACATGGTCTGCCTGCATACGGGCTTTACCCGCAAGGTGCTGGAAATGAACCGTCAGCCGAATTCGGACGTTTTGCATCGGTCCTGCGCCGCGCTCGACGGACGCGATCCGCGCCTGCAGGAATGGGTGCGGGACAGCGGCCTCGCCATCATCGCGGCCGACAATTACGCGGTGGAGCGCTATCCGAACCGCAGCGGCGAGGGGCGGCGGGCGCTGCTGCCGCTGCACGAGCTGTGCCTGTTCAAGCTCGGCATCCACCTGGGCGAATTGTGGTGGCTGAGCGAACTTGCGGCCTATCTGCGCGGCGCCGGGCGCACGCGCTTCCTGCTCACCGCGCCGCCCTTGCGGCTCCCCGGAGCCGTCGGTTCGCCCACGACGCCGATCGCCACGGTTTGAGGTTTCATGACGACACTCGACGACCTGCTGAACCCGCGCTCCATCGCCATCGTCGGCGCGTCGGACGACCCGACGCGCATTGGCGGCCGGCCTCTCTCCCACATGATCCGCCAGCGCTTCGAGGGCGCGGTGCATCCCGTCAATCCGAGCCGCGAGACGGTGCAGGGATTGCGGGCCTATCCCTCGCTCGCCGAGATCGAGGGCGATGTGGATTTCGTGCTGGTCGCGGTGCCGGCGGCGAGCGTCTGCGGGGTGGTGCGGCAGGCGGCGGCGAAGCGGGCGAAGACCGTCATGGTGCTGTCCTCGGGATTTGCCGAGATGGGCGGCGACGGCATCGCTCTACAGGACGAATTATGCGCCCTGGCGCGGGAGACCGGCGTGCGCGTCGTCGGCCCGAACTGCCTCGGCGCGTTCAACGCGGCGATGCGCTTCTTCCCGACATTCACCTCGACCATCGACCGCGCCAGGCCGGAGCCCGGCGGCATCTCCATCGCCAGCCAGTCCGGAGCCTATGGCAGCCATATCTATATGGTGTCGCATCTGCGCGGCCTCGGCATCGGCTATTGGATGACGACCGGCAACGAGGCGGATCTGCACGTCGCCGAGGTGATAAAACTCTATGCCGAGCGCGAGGACGTGCACACCATCATGGCCTATGCCGAGAGCATCAAGGACGGGCCGATGCTGATCGAGGCGCTGGAAGGCGCGCGCGCCAACCGCATCCCGGTGATCTTCATGAAGGTCGGGCGCTCGGCGGTCGGGGCGGAGGCGGCGAGTTCGCACACGGCCTCGCTGGCGGGCGAGGATGCGATCTACGACGCCGTGCTCCGGCAATATGGGGCCTATCGGGCGCGCAGCACCGAGGAAATGCTCGACATCGCCTATGCCTGCCGCCCGCGCATCTATCCGGCCGGCAAGCGGCTCGGCGTCGTCACGATCTCCGGCGGCGCGGGCGTGCTGATCGCCGATGCCGCCGAGGATTACGGCCTCGACGTGGCGCCGATGCCCGAGGATATGCAGGCCGAGCTGAAGGCGCTGTTGC
This sequence comes from Rhodomicrobium sp. R_RK_3, assembly GCF_002198715.1. Taxonomy (GTDB): domain Bacteria; phylum Pseudomonadota; class Alphaproteobacteria; order Rhizobiales; family Rhodomicrobiaceae; genus R-RK-3. Next base: position 47,872 of record NZ_MWLK01000008.1, read on the forward strand.
CCTTCGCCTCGGCGCGCAATCCGGTCGATGTCACCGCGCAATTCTTCAACGACCTGACGCTGATCCCGCGCTTCACCCGCGCCATGCTCGACCGCGGCGGCTATGACGGGCTGATCGGCTTCTGGACCTCGGTCGCCGGGTCGCCCCTGCTGGCCGACAAGCTGCTCGGCCATCTGACCGAGACCATGTCGCATTACGAGAACCGGCTATTCCTGCACTGCCTGCTCGCGCCAGAGGAGGTCCGCAAGCGCTATGAGGACGCCGGCTTCCCCTGCTTCGAGGACGCGACGCGCACCGTCGCCGTCATGGCCGCGCTGATGTTCTTCGGACAGGCTTTCGCATGGCGCGGCGGCGACCTGCTGGCGGTGCCCGATCCGGTCGAATTCCCGGACGGCCCGCTCTCGGAGCGTGGCGCGAAGGAGATCCTGCAAGCCGCCGGGCTGCCGATGGTCGACGACGTGCTCGTCACCACCGCCAGCCATGCCGCCTCCACCGCGACGCTGATGGATGGGCCCGTCGCGATGAAGATCGTCTCGCCCGACATCGCGCATAAGACCGAAATCGGCGGCGTCATGCTCGGCGTCGAAGGCGCGGACGCGGCCGAGGCCGCCTTCCACCACATCATGGCCAATGCGGTGACGGCGATGCCGCTGGCGCAGATCGACGGCGTGCTGATCTCGCCGATGGTCTCCGGCGGCATCGAATGCATTGTGGGCGCGAAAATCGATCCGGTGTTCGGCCCGATGGTGATGTTCGGCCTGGGCGGCATCCTCACCGAAGTGCTGAAGGATGTCGCCTTCCGCCGCGCCCCCTTCGGCCCGGCGGTGGCGCGCGAGATGATCGACGGGCTGAAAGGCGCCGCCGTGCTGAAGGGCGCGCGCGGCACGCCGCCCGCCGATCTTGACGCGCTGGCCGATGCCATCTCAAAACTCTCTCTCTTCGCCGCCGCCAATGCGGACCGGCTGGAAAGCGTCGAGATGAACCCGCTTCGCGCCCTGCCGGACCGCTGCCTCGCGCTCGACGCGCTGATCGTCAAAAAGAGGAACTGACATGGCCCTGCCGCCAATTCTCCGCTCGCTGCGCATTCCGGTGGTCGGCGCACCGCTCTTCATCGTCTCCAACCCGGATCTCGTCATCGCGCAATGCACAGCAGGCGTCGTCGGCAGTTTTCCGGCGCTGAATGCGCGCGAGAAGGAGGGCGAGCCGATCGCGCTGGAGGCTTGGCTGCGCCGCATCACCGAAGCGCTCGACCGGCACAATCAGGCCCATCCCGATCGGCCCGCCGCGCCTTATGCCGTCAATCAGATCGTTCACCGCTCCAACCCGCGGCTGGAGCGCGACCTGGAAATCTGCGTGAAGTGGAAGGTGCCGATCATGATCACCTCGCTCGGCGCGCGGCCGGAGGTGAACGAGGCGGCGCATTCCTACGGCGGCATCACGCTGCACGACATCATTTCGAACACCTTCGCCCACAAGGCCATCGACAAGGGCGCGGACGGGCTGATCGCGGTTTGTGCTGGCGCGGGCGGACATGCCGGGGGGATTTCGCCCTTCGCGCTGGTGCAGGAAATCCGCGAATGGTTCGACGGGCCGCTTTTGCTCTCCGGCGCAATTGCGACGGGCGATGCCGTGCCTGCCGCGCAGGCGATGGGCGCGGACCTCGCCTATATCGGCTCGGCCTTCATCGCGACCGAGGAGGCCAACGCGCCCTCCACCTATAAGGAGATGATCGCCGCGAGCGCCGCCGAGGATATCGTCTACACCAACCTGTTCACCGGCATTCACGGCAACTATCTGAAGCCGTCCATCACCGCCGCCGGCATGGACCCGGACAATCTGCCGAGCAGCGACCCCTCCGCGATGAATTTTGCCAGCGGCACATCGAAGAGCAAGGCGTGGAAGGAGATCTGGGGCTCCGGCCAGGGCATCGGCGCGGTGAAGGCGGTGGTGCCGGCCGCTGAGCTGGTGGACCGGCTGGAGCGCCAATATCTGGCGGCGCGGGCAAGGCTTGGCATGACCGGGTTGGGTGTGGCCAGCTCTGGGCTCGAACCGACGCATGGCCAAGTCTCCTCTGCCAGAGGGTGAAGGTGAGGGATTTTGCCTATCGGTGTTGCGCCTACGCCAATATCTCTCCTCCGTCGCCCCGGCCGAAGAGCCGGGGCCCACTCGCCTCTCCTCTTGCCGCAGCACTCGCGGACAGATGATTGGGTCCCGGCTCACCGCTTCGCGGTGTCCGGGACGACGGAAAGCGCGGGCGGCTCGTCAGTCCGTCCCGTCCAGCACGGACTTCACCATCAGCAGGTCGCGCCAGGCCTGGCGCTTGGCGACGGGCGTGCGCAAGAGATAGGCCGGATGCAGCGTCGCCATGGTGCGGATGGTGCGGCCGCCCGCCTCGTAGCTCATCCATTTGCCGCGCAGCTTGGTGATGCCCTGGTCGGTGGCGAGCAATTGCTTGGCCGCCGCGCCGCCGAGCAGCAGCAGCACCTCGGGCGCGACCAGCTCGATCTGCCGCTGCAGGAAGGGCTGGCAGGCCTGCACCTCCTGCGGCGTCGGCGTGCGGTTGCCGGGCGGACGCCAGTAGACGACGTTGGTGATGTACGCCTCGTCGCGCCCCAGGCCGATGGACGCCAGCATCTTGTCGAGCAACTGCCCGGCCCGGCCGACGAAGGGCGCGCCCTCCAGATCCTCGTCGCGGCCCGGCGCTTCGCCGATCAGCATCAGCCGCGCCTTCGGATTGCCGCGCGCGAAACACAGGCTCTTGGCGGTCTTCTTCAGCGGACAGAGGTCGAACCCGGCGAGCGCCGCCTCGAGCGCGGCCAGATCCGGCGCATCGCGGGCCAGTTCCCGGGCGGCGAGCGTCGAGGCATCGGCGGGCGGCAGGTGAACGGTGCGGGGCGGAGCCGGCGGCGGCGGCGCTGCCGGACGGGCCGCAGGCGGAGCGATTCGCGCGCCCGTCTGCGGCCTGGCCGGGGCAAGCGGAACCTCCGCCAGCCGCTCGGCATTGTGGCTGGACCAATCCTGCGGCGTATCCGCCACGGCCTCGTCGACGCCCATCGCCCGGTACCAGCGCAGCAATTCGACGGCCATGTCGTCCGGATATGGGTCGTTTGCCTGCATCATCTCCTGTCGCGCCGCGCGGTTGGTTCTTGCTAGAGCTTTACCATGCCACGTAGAACAAGGGCAAAGCTTGGCGCTTGACAAGAGCGCGCGCGGCGGAATCGCCGGCGAGAACAAGAGGGGAAACATGAGCGAAGCCGAAAACGGCCTGCCCGAGCGCGAGGGCATGGATTTCGATGTGGTGATCGGCGGCGCGGGCCCTGCCGGCCTTGCCGCGGCCATCCGCCTGCGCCAGCTCGCCGCCGAGCATGACCGCGAGATTTCCGTCGTCGTGCTGGAGAAGGGCTCCGAGGTCGGCGCGCATATCCTCTCCGGCGCTGTGATCGACCCGGTCGGGCTCAACACGCTGCTGCCGAACTGGAAGGAGCTCGGCGCGCCGGTAACGCAGGAAGTCACCGACGACCGCTTCCTCTATCTCGGCGCGGAAGGCGAGCTGCGGCTGCCCAATTTCGCCATGCCGCCGCTGATGAGCAATCACGGCAATTACATCGTCAGCCTCGGCGATCTCGTGCGCTGGCTCGGCGAGCAGGCGACCAATCTCGGCGCGGAAGTCTATCCGGGCTTTCCCGCCGCCGAGGTGCTGCGCAATTCCGACGGCGCAGTGGTGGGCGTCGCGACCGGCGACATGGGCGTCGACCGCCACGGCAAGGTGACGGAGCGTTTTACGCGCGGCATGGAACTGCGCGGCAAATACACGCTGATCGCCGAGGGTGCGCATGGCTCGCTGACCAAGCAACTGGTGCCGATGTTCGGCCTGCGCGAGGGCCGCGACCCGCAGAAATACGGCATCGGGCTGAAGGAGCTTTGGCAGGTGAAGCCGGAGCAGCACAAGCCGGGCCTCGTCCAGCACACGCTAGGCTGGCCGCTCGACGATGCGACCGGCGGCGGCTCGTTCCTCTATCACTACGGCGACAATCTCGTCGCGGTCGGCTTCGTCGTGCATCTGAATTACGCAAACCCCTACCTCGCGCCGTTCGAGGAATTCCAGCGCTTCAAGACGCATCCGGCGATTGCGCCGGTCTTTGCCGGCGGCAAGCGCATCGGCTATGGCGCGCGGGCGATCACCGAGGGCGGCTGGCAATCGATCCCGAAACTGGCCTTTCCGGGCGGGGCGCTGATCGGCTGCTCAGCCGGGTTCATCAACCTGCCGCGCATCAAGGGCTCGCATAATGCGATCCTGTCGGGGATTTTGGCGGCGGAAGCGGCGTTCGCCGCGCTCGGCGAGGGCCGGGCCAATGACGAGCTGGCGAGCTATGAGGCGTCGGTGAAGACCAGCGCCATCGCCAAGGATCTGCGCCGCGTCCGCAATGTGAAGCCGCTGCTCACCCGGCTCGGCACGCGGCTCGGCACCATCGTCGGCGGCGCCGAAATGTGGCTGAACACGCTGTTCCCGTTCCTGCGCTACACGCTGAAACACGGCAAGACCGACGCCGCCGCGACCGGCCACGCCGCCGATTTCAAGCCCATCGCCTATCCCCGCCCGGACGGCGTGCTGACCTTCGACCGGCTGTCTTCGGTGTTTCTCTCGGGCACCAATCACGAAGAAGATCAGCCCGTGCATCTGGTGCTGAAGGATCCGTCGATCCCGATCCGGGTCAACCTGCCGGAATATGCCGAGCCGGCGCAGCGCTATTGCCCGGCGGCGGTCTATGAGATCGTCGAGGAGGCGGGGCAGAAGCGCTTCCAGATCAACGCGCAGAACTGCGTCCACTGCAAGACCTGCGACATCAAGGACCCCTCGCAGAACATCAACTGGGTGCCGCCGGAAGGCGCGGGCGGGCCGAATTACGCGGGGATGTAGGGCACAGCCGCGAGCGCCGGCGCCAGGGTCCCCCCTCCCCCGGCCGCTTCGCGTCCGCCCTCTCGTGCGAGGAGAGAGGGCTAAAAACGAGAGGCGCCGCGAGCTTGCCCTCTCCCCTTGCGGGAGAGGGCTCCCGCCGGAGGCGGGTGGGTGAGGGGTAGCGCCCTTTCCGCCGCTGAAGCGGGATCCCTTTTACATGGACACGGATAGGGGCAACCCCTCCACGATCCACAGCCGGACTCCCTCTCCCTTGGGAGAGGGCGGGGGTGAGGGGTTCGTGAGCGAGCCGTGAGTCCGACACCCCTCACCCGGCACGCTTCGCGCGCCACCCTCTCCCCTCGGAGAGGGTTGGGCTGCGGCAAGTTGCAGCGCGTTGCTCCAAGCAAAATGATCCCGCCGCTACCGCAGCCCGACCTCGCCGCATTTCAGATCCCGCAGCAGACCATTATCCAGCCCGTAGACCCAGCCGTGCAGCGTAATATCCTGGCCCCGCTCTCGGGCCAGCCGCATCACCGGCGAAAAGGCCAGGTTGGCGACCTGCGAGCGCACATTCTCCTCGCAGAGGAAATTAATTCGCGCCTCGTCGTCCGGGAGCGTCGCCAGATGCCCGTCGCGGGCGCGCGCGAGCTGCTTCACCGGCTCCAGCCAATGGTCGATCAGCCCCTCGCTGTCGCCGCGCAGGGCCGCGCGCACGCCGCCGCAGCCGTAATGGCCGCAGACGATGACATGCTTGACCCGCAGCATCTCGACGGCGAATTGCAGCACCGACATGCAGTTGATATCGGCCGAATAAACCAGGTTCGCCACATTGCGGTGGACGAACACCTCGCCCGGCTCCAGACCGGTGATGACATTGGCGGGCACACGGCTGTCGGAACAGCCGATCCAAAGGATCTCCGGCGCCTGCAGACCCGTCAGGCGCGAAAAATAATCGGGGTCCTGTTCGACCCTCTGCCGCGCCCATTCGGCATTACGCGCCAGGATTTCATTCAGATCGCTCATCTTTTTTTCCTATCGCTTGCCGCAAACCGACCTGATTTCTTAGGCATTTTTGCGCCCCCTGGGAAGCGCCGACGCGCCAGGGCGGCAAAGCCGCGCGCGCCGAATGCGGCGTTGACCTGATTTGACCACCCGTCCATAGTACCGCCAAAGCAATGCAACGGCATTGGGGGAGGGACCGATGCGGAGTTTCGATATGCGGTTGCTGTGCGTTTCCAACAAGATTTCCGCGCGCGGTGCGATTGCCGGCGTGCTTTGGGCCGCCACCTTCGCCGCGGCGCCTGCCGTGGCGCAGCAATACCCACAGCCGCAACAATATCAGCAATATCAGCCGGGCCAGCAGCAGCCGCAACAGCGCGGCGACCAGCGCTCGCTGCGTTGCCAGGATCTGGAGCGGCAATTGGTCAGCGACTGGCAGCGCACCTCCAGCCCGCAGGAAGCGGTGTCCCGAATCGATCAGGAGCTGGACATCCTGCAGCGCAAGCGCCAGGGCGCCGAGACCGAGGCCGACCGGCGCGAATGCTATGAGGACATGTTCATTTTCGGCCGATCGCTGAAGCGCACCCAGGCCTGTATCGCGCTCGACGCCGACATCGAAGGCTTCCGCCGCAGCATCTCCTCCCTGCGCGAGCAGCGCGACGCGCTGACCAATTCGGCCAACCGGCGCATCCGGCGCGAGGATTTGGTCGCCGAACTCGCCCGCAATGGCTGCGGCGACAATTACACCCGCGAAAACGAATCGCGCCGCCGCTCCAACTCGATCTTCTCCTTCTGGCAGGACGACGACACCTCCTTCGACCGCGGCTACGCCAACACCCAGCCGAACCAGACGAACCTGCCTTTCGCCTCCTACCGCACCATGTGCGTCCGGAGCTGCGACGGCTTCTATTTCCCGATCAGCTTCTCCACCCTCGGCAGCCGCTTCGCCGAGGACGAGCAGAAATGCAAGGACCAGTGCGCCGCCCCGGCCCAGCTCTATGTCTATAAGAACCCGGGCGAAGAGGTCGAGCAGATGGTCTCGCTGAGCGGCGAGCCCTATAACAACATGAAAAACGCTTGGCGGAACCGGAAGCAATATGTTCGCGGCTGCTCCTGCAAGCCGGAGGAATATTCGCAGCACGAGATCGAGCAATCCGAAAAGGAGCTCGGCAAGCAGGCCGCCGCCGCGCCGCGCTCGGCACAGCCCATCCCGCAGACGCAGCCCGGCGCCGATTCCGCCGGGTCGCCGAAGAGTGCGCAATAGCGGCTCCTGCTCGCCTCGCGAACGACGCGGGAGCGGGACTTCGGCCCCCGCGCACGGCAGCGACTCTTACCGCTCGAACCGCCGCAGCCTTGCCCTATCCCAGGGGGAAGGGCGGCGTGCCAGCCAGCCGTTCAAAATCCGCAGCGGAACTCCCTCTCCCATGGGGAGAGGGTTGGGGTGAGGGGGTAATCCCTATCCGTGAGGCGAGGGCGTAGACACACGGATCAGCATTACCCCCTCACCCGGCGCGCTTCGCGCGCAGCCCTCTCCCCATGGGAGAGGGCGGGCTGCGGCTAGGAGCCAAGCTGATCGCGCCGTGGAGCAGGATGGGTTTGGATCCGCTTGCCACCCCCAAGACGAAATCCCCGCGTAGGTGGGGATCCAGTATTCACAAACTTAATTCGGCTTTCTGCCCAACCATCTACGCTGCGGCGTACTGAATCCGCGCCTTCGCGGGGATTTCGAGAAACCGCGTCCGTCTCATCTCAATCGGCCCTAAGGGCCGTCCTTGAGCCGCAGCGGGACGATGCTTCGCTCGATCTTCTGGCTCGGGCCGCCGAGGGTGAAGGAGAGTTCCACCAGATCGGGGAGGGCGTCGCGGCGGGGCCATTCGGCGTGCCAGGCGCCGGGCTTGTTTGGCTCGGGCGGGCCGAAATAGCGCAGCGCGAAGCCGGCGACGCCTTCGTGGGAGCGGTGCTCCAGCGCCGGCGATCCGGCGGGCGGCGCGTCGGTCATGCCGGCGGCGTCGCCGATGCGGTAGAGCGATTGCCGCAGCACCAGAGGCGCCTTCCCCGACCCGGCATCGCCCAATGTCAGCTCGAACCTGTAGACGCCGCCTCCTCCCGGTCCCGCGGCGGCGGGCGCCACGAATGACAGCCGCCCCGGCTCGCCGCTGAACTCGATGCGCAGGCCGCGCGCGCGGTCGCGCAGGTGGATCGGCAGCGCCTCGGTCAGGCGCTGCTCGACATAGCGCCGAAAGCTGTCCAGCCCCTGGCGGCGCTCGAAGGCGTCGTCGGTCTCCCAGACGCGGCGGCCGATGCGCAGGGTCGCCGGGATCAGCGACAGGATCAGCGACAGGATAACCAGCGAGATCAGCAGCTCGACCAGCGTAAAGCCAGCCTGCCCGTCGCCGCCCCGCCGCCTCATTGCGTGCGCCCCAGCTTCAGCGTCGTGAGCTGAATGCTGCGCGGACGCGCGGCGCGGGGCTCGCTCCAGAACACCGTGACCGTCGCCCAAAAGGCGCTCCGCTCAGCGCCGTCGCCGGACGCATAGGGCCGCATCGCGATCTCCCAGGCGATGTCGCCGTCGCGGCCCGCCTGCGTGCCCGCCTGCATGGGCGTCTCGATGCCGACCGCCGCCAGCCGGGCCTGCGCCACCATCAGCGCCGCCTCCGCCCGGTCGGCGAGTTTCGACACCCGCATGCCGCTCGACAGGCCGCGATAGAGCATCACCGCCACCGCGCTCATGATGACGAAGGCGACGATCGTCTCGACCAGGGTGAAGCCGTCTTCCTTGTGCAACGCCATCTCAGCGGCCCCGCGTCACGCTGGCATGGCCGGTCATCCAGTCGAGATCGACGCTGACCACCTGCCGCCCGGCCTTGAGCACGACATTGCCGCCGGTCGCCGAGCCGTCGACGAAGAAGCGCAGCCGCCCCTGCCGCGCCGAAAGCCGTTCCCGCTGCAAGGTGACGAGATCGACCGCGATGCCTTGCGCGATCGGCGAGGCGCCCGTGACGCCGTCGACCCAAAAGCTTCGCCGGGCCAGATCGATGGTCAAGGTGCGCTCGGCATTGTCGCGGATGGCGGACGCGCGGGCGAGGCGCATCTCATTGGCCAGCTTGCGCGCGGTGGCGGTCAAGGTTGCGTCGTCCACGGGGCGATTGACCAGCGGCATGGCGACGGTCCCCGCCAGTGCCAGAATGCCAAGCACGATCAGCATTTCCAGCAAGGTGAAGCCGTCATCGGCGCGATGCGCTTTCTGGTGCATGGCCGGCCTCAATTGATGGCGAGTTCGTTGATGGAGAGCAGCGCCCCCATCACCGAGACGATCAGCCCGCCGACCAGGAAGCCGATGGCCAGCGTCAGGATCGGCGTGATCAGCGCCGTGACGCGGTCGAGCTGGCGCTGCAACGAGGCCTCGAAGATGTCGGCGACGCGCAGCAGCATGGTCTCCAATTGCCCGGTCTTCTCGCCGACCGCGATCAGCCGCAAGGCGACCTCGGGAAAATAGCCGCTGGCGGTCAGCGGGCGGGTGAGCGGCGCGCCCTGGCGCAGTTCCTCGGTCACGGTTTCGATGACGGATCGGTAGGTGAGATTGGCGAGCACGCCGCCGGCGATGCGGGTCGCCTCCAGCAGCGGCACGCCGCTTTTCATGAGCGTCGCCAGGGTGCGCGAGAACCGCGCCACTTCGCGCTGCATGACAAGGCCGCGGATCAGCGGCAGGCTGAGCGTGAGGCGCGAGAATACGAGGCTGAGCAGGCCGGTCGCCATCAGCGTGACGATGGCCGCGATGACGCTGGCGGCGACGCCGAAAGTCAGCAGCCAATTGCCGGTGATGGTCTCGCGAATGGCTTCCAGCACGCGCACGATGAAGGGCAGGGGCGCTCCGGAATCGCGCAGCAGCGGCACGATGGCGGGCAGCATGATGGCCATGATCGCGACAATGGCGAGCCCGGCGACGGTCAGCAGGATCGCCGGATAGAGCAGGGCCGCCAGCACCTTGGACCGCATCTCCGCCGAGCGCTCCAGGAAGCCGGCGACGTCTTCGAGCACCTCGCCGAGCGTGCCGGACGCCTCGCCGCCGCGCACCAGCCGCCAGTAGAATTCCGGGAAGGCGTCGGGCTCGGCGGCCATGGCCTGCGACAGCGACCGGCCTTCGAGCACGCGCGCCAGGATGGCGTTGGTGGTGCGGCGCATGGCGCCGGAGAGCGAGGGCTGCAAGGCGACGATGCGCAGGGTTTCGTCGAGCGGCAGGTCGGCCTTGACCAGCGTCGCTAGCTCGCGGGTGAACAGGGCTAGGCCGCTCAGCGAGACGCTGCGGAACAGCACGATCTCGCGTTCCCACCATGGCGTTTTCGGCGCGATCAGGCCGTCGCGCACTTCGAGCGGGAACTCGCCGCGCCGGTGCAGGGCCTCCAGCGCCGTCTCGCGGCTGTCGGAGACGATCTCGCCTTCGACGAGCCGGCCGCTGGCGTCGTATGCGCGGTAGCCGTAGCGCATCACGAGGCCATCCGGGTGACGCGCAGGACTTCGTCCAGCGTGGTCTCGCCCGCCAGCACCTTGGCGACGCCGTCCGAGAACATGCCGGGCATGCCGTCGGCGCTGGCGGCCTCCTGGATGGCGCGCTCGGAGCCGTCGGCCAGCAGCCGGTCCTGGACGCCGGTGCTCATCAGCAGCAGCTCGGCGACGGTGGTGCGGCCGCGAAAGCCGGTCTGGCGGCAGGCCGGGCAGCCGACGGGATGGCGTGGTGTCGAAGCTGTTTTCGCCAGCCCCGCGCGCCCGATGCTGTCGATCAGCACCGGCGACGGCTCGGCGGGCGCGGCGCATTGATCGCAGAGGCGGCGGACGAGGCGCTGCGCCAGCACCGCTTTCAGCGTCGAGGCGAGCAGATAGCTTTCGACGCCCATGTCGAGCAGGCGGGTGATGGTCGCCGCCGCGCTGTTGGTGTGCACTGTCGACAAGACCAGATGGCCCGTCAGCGACGCCTGCACCGCGACGCGCGCCGTCTCCAGGTCGCGGATTTCGCCGACCATGATGGTGTCGGGGTCCTGGCGCAGCACCGAGCGCAGGATCGAAGCGAAGGTCAGCGCGATTTTCGGCTGCACCTGGATCTGGTTGACGCCGTCGAGCTGATATTCGATCGGGTCCTCCACGGTAAAAGTCTTGCGCTCGCTGCTGTTGAGCAGGCTGAGCGCGGTATAGAGCGTCGTGGTCTTGCCGCTGCCGGTCGGGCCGGTGACGAGGATGATGCCGTTCGGCTCGGCCAGCACCTCGACCAGCGCGTCGCGGATCGGTGCGGCGAAACCCAGCGCGGCGAAATCGAGATTGACGCTCGCGCGGTCGAGCAGGCGCATGACGACGCTTTCGCCGTTCATGGTCGGCATGGTCGAGACGCGCAGGTCGATCTCGCGGCCGCGCACCGTCGCCTTGATGCGGCCGTCCTGCGGCACCCGGCGCTCGGCGATGTTGAGCTGCGCCATGATTTTGATGCGCGACGTGACGGCGGCTTTGGCCGAGACGGGATAGGTCTCGACCGTGTGCAGCACGCCGTCGAGGCGCAGCCGGGCGCGCAGGCCATCATCGCGCGGTTCGAGATGGATGTCGGAGGCCTGCATTTCGGCGGCGCGGGCGATCAGGTCATGCACCAGCCGGATGATCGGCGCTTCGCTGGCGAGGTCTTCGAGGCGCCGGACGTCCTCCTCGCCGCCCTCGTCGCCGGTCTCGGCGCGGTAATCGGCCTTGGCTTGCGGCGCGCCCGCTCCCCCATAGAGCCGCGCGATGCCGAGCGCGACTTCGGCCTGCGACATCACCGCCGCATCGATCCCCCGGCCGAGCAGGAAGGCCAGCGCGGACACCGCCTCGGCGTTGAACGGATCGGCCATGGCCAGGGTAACGCGCTCGCCGTCATCATCGATCGGGATCATCTTCGCGGCGGCGAGGAAACCGGCTTCCAGCTCCCCCGGAAACAGCGCGACGAGCGGCAGATCGGCGGCGCTCTTGAGCGGCAGGCCGAGATAGTCGGCGAGGATGCGGGCCATGTCCGCTTCGGGGATGAGGCCCAGCCGCGTCAGCACCAGATCGAAGCGCTCGCCCGATTGCTCCTGCGCTCGGACCGCCCGCCTGACCGCCAGTTCGGCCAGCACGTCGCGCTCGACGAGATAGGCGCCGAACCGCTCGACGAAGCCCGCATTGCGCGGATCGGCGGTATTTTTCGGGGCAGCAACCTCGGACTGACTCATAGGACGCGTACAGCAAGTGCGAAGGAAATCATTATGGCAATTCTATCGGATATTGTAGTTTGACGATAGCTGGACCAACGGCGTCTCGCCTCCGCAGTTTTGACGTAAGGGACATCGGACCTAAGTCTGAGTACTCACGGAACATGTGAAATCGTTGCATGGTGCAAAGCCAGTTTTCGACCGGGATTCATGATTTTTTCCGCTGGTGGGGCGGCGAGCTGCGCGATTTGCTGCCGCGCCAAACGCTGCTCGCGCGCCAGGATCATGCGCGCCGGCTGGTGGTTTCGGCCGATGGGGCAAGGCTCAAGCTCATGCTGGAGCGGGGCGGCCAGTCGGAGATTTTGGCCGAGGCGGCGGAACCCGGCGAGGCCGGGCTGATCGAGCTCGCCGGTGTCGCCCGGAGGCGTCGCGGCACGCCACTCGGATTGCGGCTCGGCAGCCAAAACTGTTTCGCCCGCAACGTCGAACTGCCCGCGCAGGCCGAGGCCGATTTCGGCCGGATGCTCGATCTGGACATGGAGCGCACGACGCCATTCCGCACCGCCGACGTGCTGACGGCGCACTACGTCCTCCCCGGCAATGCGCCGCGCGGCAAGCGGCTGGTCCGGCATCTCGTGGTGAAGCGCAAGACGCTCGATCCGCTGGTCGATGGGCTGCGCACGCTCGGCATCGAGCCGGCCTTCGCCGATTGCTGGAGCGAGGACCGTCGCGGCGGACTGCCGGTGGATTTCCTCGCCGCGCGGCAGGACGGATCGCGGCGCGGCGCCCGTCTCGCGCCGGTGCTGGCGGGGCTCGCCGTCGCGCTGGCGGTCTCGGCGGTGGTGATGCTGTTCACGCGGCATCAGAGCGCGCTGGCGGCGCTGAATGCGCGCGCCTCCGCCGCCCGCAGCGAAGCGGCGAGCGTCCGGATTGCCGTCGAAGCCTCCCAAACCGCCTCGGCGCAGATCGGGGCGATGCAGAACCTGCTGCGCCAGCGCGTGCCGCTCGCCCGCATCATCGAGGAACTGACCGCGATCCTGCCGGACAGCGCCTGGGTCTCCGACCTGCGCATCGACGGCGGCACGGTCGAATTCACCGGCTTCGCCAAATCCGCCGCCGCGCTGGTGCCGCTTCTGGAAGCCTCGCCGCTTTTCGCCGAGGCGGCCCTGACCTCGCCCGTCATGTTCGACACGATCGAGGATAAGGAGCGCTTCAGCGTCCGGATGAAGCTCAGCCAGGGCGACAATGCCGCGACCGCGCCCCTCGCCAGGGACGGAGACGCGCTATGAGCGAAGCGCTGAAGCGGATTCTGCATCGGCTGGCCGCTCTGGGATTGCTGCTGGCGGTGATCGGGCTGGCGGTCTCGCTGTTCGTGATGCCGCTGGTGCATCGGTTCGACGCCTTGCGCTCGGAGATCGCCACGGAGCGCGAACAGCTCGCCCGTTTCGAAGCCTTCGCCGCGAACAAGGATGCCGCCAAAGCGCTGACCGAGCGCTCCGCCGCCGCCATCCGCAGCGGCCTGTTCCTGCCCGGCGAGACCGACGCGCTGCGCACGGCGAGCCTGCAAGCCGTCATCACGGAAGTGGCGGAAAAGCAGGGCGTGCGGCTAACCTCGGCCCACGCGCTGCCGGTGCATGAGCGGGACGGCCTGCGCTTCATCGGCGTGCAGGCCGAACTCGACGCCGACATCCGCCAGCTTCAGGCGCTGATCCTGGCCTTCGAATCGCGGCGGCCATATCTGTTCATCCAGTCCCTGCAAGTTGCGCCGGTCGCCGGACGCCGCCAGGGCAGCGATGATCTGAAAGTGCGCTTCGGCATTGTCGGCGCGGTGCAGGCGGAAGGGGAGGCGAAGCTATGAGCGGTGTCCCGGGGCAGGAGCGCGGCGGGGCTCCGGTGCTGCTGGCGCTCGGCCTGTGCGCGGGGCTGGCGCTGCTGAACTGGCATGTGCTGACGCAGGAGATCGACGTGTCGCCCGTGGTGCTGGCGGATAGCGAGGAGGCGCCGTTTCCGGCCATCGACAGCCCGGCGCCTGAGGCGGTCGCGGCGCGGCCGGGGCAATATCCGCAGACGCTGGCGCGTCCGCTGTTCCGCGCGAGCCGCCGCCCGCCCGACGCAACCGCCCAGGCCGCGCCGGCCGCGTCGGCCCAGCGCCGCGTGGCAAGGCTGCCTGACGGCATCGCCCTGGTCGGCATCATGAAGGAGAGCGGCCGCACCGAGCGCGCCCTGATCCGCTCCGGCGACTCGCCGACCGGCGAATGGGTCGAGATCGGCCAAACGCTGAACGGCTGGCGCCTCAGCCGCATCGAGCCCGGCAGCGTCCAATTCGAGGCCGACGGCCAGAAGCAGAGCCTGTCGCTGTTCCCGGCGAGGCAGGACTAGGCGGAGTCGCATCAATTGGACTCCCCTCGCCTCTGTTAAGAGGCGCTTGCCGCGCTTACCTTTTTTGAACGCCCATGCTGATATGGATCTGGCGGCCGCCTCCGTGGCGGCGGCGGTCATCTGCGAAAATGGAGTGGATTTTGGGTCTTCTCGTCCCCGTCCTGCTTGGAACGGTGCGCGCCAACCGCCAGGGCATCAAGGCGGCGCGCTTCATCATCGGCCACCTGCAGCGGCGCGGCCACCAGCCGGTGCTGGTCGATCCGATGGAGCGGCCGCTGCCGCTGCTCGACCGCATGTTCAAGGAATTCCCCCCCGGCACCGCGCCGCAGGTGATGCAGGACCTCGCCGATCTCTACCGGCGCGCCGATGGCTTCGTCATCGTCTCGGGCGAGTACAACCAGTCGATCCCACCCGCGCTGAAGAACCTGCTCGACCATTTCCTCGAAGAATATTTCTGGCGCCCCTCGACCATCGTCTCCTATTCGGCGGGACGGTTCGCGGGCGTGCGGGCGGCGATCGCCCTCAGGCCGGTGCTCGCGGAGCTGGGCATGCCGAGCCTGCCCACGGTCCTCACCATCCCCGAAATCGGCAAGACGCTGGCGGAGGACGGCACGCCGACCCAGCCCTGGCTCGACAAGGCGGCATCGCGCCAGCTCGACGAGTTCGAGTGGTACGCGACGGCGCTGGCGGCCAAGCGCGCGGGCGGCACACCCTATTGAGCCGGAAGGCTCAGATCATCTCGTCGGAGGGGTCGAGAAACGCGGCGAGGTCGAGCTGCGGGATCGGCCGGGTGATGATGGTCCTGATCCGGTCCTCGGAAATGCCGAGCGCTTGCAGGCCGGTCTCGATCAGCCGGGCCTCGTAATCCTCGGTCATTTCGGAGGAGACCAGATTGATCGTGCCGATCAGCAGCAGGCCGCCGATGACATGGCGGGCCATGTCGAGATCGTCGCAGCGGACATGGCCGGCGGCGACGCATTGCTCGATCCGCTTCTTCAGGTGCGAGGCGACGCCCCGGTGGAAGGACTGGCCACCCGACAGCACCGAGCGGATGACGAACCAGCCCCACATGCGGTCGTTCTTGGCCTCGTTCAGCGAGACGCGCATGCCCATGCCGAAGGCATCGACGGCATCGGGCCAGATCGCGGAGGCGCGCTGGTGGAATTCCATGATGCGCTGGAAGGCGGCATCGATCACCGCGTCGACGATGGCTTCCTTGGAGGGGAAGTGATTGTAGAACGTGCCATAGCCGACATCGGCGAATTGGGTGATTTCCTGGATGACGAGGCCCTCGAGGCCGCGTTCGGCGATGATCTCATAGGCGGCGCGCATCAGCCGGCGCCGCGTGCCCTCCCGGCGGCGTTCCGACCGGCTCTTGGGGGCGGCGTCCGTCAGATTTCCATGGCCAGCAACCATCCTGCGACTGCCCTTCCCAATTGCCGTACGTCCGCATCAGGGGAAAAGCATGACGGCTCGGCCCCCCGGGGGCAAGGCCCCCAGAAGGTTAAGTAATGTCCGAATCGGCGAAGGTCCACTGACAAAAGCGTGGCTTAATCGCACATCAACTGTGCCGGCGGCTACTGGCTTGCGGCGGCCGGAGGGCGCAATCTAGGGCGGGCGCGGCGCCTCAACGCCAAAAAGGCCGCCCCTCTCGGGGGCGGCTTGCAAGGATGAGGAGCACTCGTCTCAGCCGATCAGAATTGAATTCTGGCGCCGGCGAGGACTTCCTGGAAATCCTCGAATTCCAGCTTGCCGGTCGGCTCGCCGCCGCCGCGCGCCAGAATGTCCGCCTCGGAGCTGATATTGCGGTAGCTGACATACATGTCCAAGGCCGCCGAAGCGAAATTCTGGTTGACGCCGACGCCCCAGATCTCGGTTTCCGCGCCGCCGACGGTGCTGCCGGTATTGGCGACAGGGTTGAAGGTGTTGAAATAGCCGGAATTGATCTTCTGATATTCGCCGAAGATCGTGGTCGGGCCGACGCCGAACCAGTTCTTCTCGATACCCGCCTGGATGTAGATCGTGTCGCTGGTGTCGTCTTCCTCGCCGGCGAAGAAGGCGGTTTGCGCATTGTCGTCGGTCTTCAGGCCGTAGGCGACATGGGCGAACAACCCCGTCGGGACGTGCATGATGCCGGCCGACATGCCCAGATCGGAGCAATCGGTGTGCAAATTGGCGCCGACGATGCAGCTTTCCGAGCCGCCGCCGCCGCCGATGCCGCCGGTCGCGCTATCGGTCCATTTCGAATAGCCGACGCCGGCGGCGACCTTGAACTGGCCCCAAAGGCCGGCATAGCGCAGCGCCACGTCCCAGAAATCATTCTCGCCCCAGGAGGCGGAAACCTTGAACCCGGCGACGGAGGGGGAGTCGTATTTGATGACGTCGTAGCGGTTGGTGTCGCCGATGCCCTGGGTGCCGTTGCCGCCCCACATGTCGCGGAAGCGCAGATTGCCGGAGCGAATGCCGGTGTCGCGGTCGACGGGCTCGAAGCCGCCCGACCAGAGCTGCGAGCCGATGCTCCTGACGATCACGGTCCTGGCGAGATTGATCTCGGCGATGCTGTCGGTGGCGGGCGAGGTTTCGCCGAGCGAGATGCGGCCGAAACGGTCATCCTCGATATAGAACATGTTATGGCGGATGGCGACATTGTCCGAGAAGGCGCCGGCGCCTTCGTCGCTGTCCTGGCTGACCAGGAAGGAGGCTTCCGACCAGACGCCGAGCTCGATGTAGTAACCGGCCTTCAGGGTCGGGCTGATCTTGGCTTCGCCGCGAAAGTTGATGAGGCTTTGCGAGCTGGTATTGCCGACGACATAGGCGTCGCTGTCGCGGCCGTCGTCCCAGAAGAACATCGATTCGTTGACCTGGCCGGCAATCGCGAACGACACGACGCGGTTGCCTTTGCGGGCGACCGTCGCCTCCAGTTCGGCGACGCGTTCCTCCAGGTCGGCGGCGTCCCCCTTGCCCAGATCGGCCGCGAGCGCGTGCCCAGGCGACAGAATGTAAGCTGCCAGCAGCGCGCCCCCGATCAGCCCGGCCTGCACCTTTCCCCCAAACATCGTTTCTCTCTCCCCTGTCACCATTGATAAATCTATCAGCTTTGACTCTTGTAACAGGAGAAGGGCTTGTCGCTAGTCTTTCGTCTCAGGAAAACCTGATTTCAGCCTGCTTTCGTGGCGGTGCGGCAACAAAAAACCTTTTATTTCTATCTATGGTTGCGAATAGTTATTAATGCACTCGTAATGGATATTTGGTTTATTTTGCAGTGCGAAATTAAGAGGCAAAATCAATCTGGTAATCTAAAATCGTTGCTTGGAATGACTCTGGCAATACGGGGAGGATTTGGACATGCGACCGCCCGCGCGCATCGCCTCGCCCGGTCCGCCGCAGCTTGAGCTGGGAGTGGGTGCGCCGGGGGCGCAGGCTCCGCCTTCGCTCCGCCATGAGATCGACGCACTGGCCAGAGCCCCCGGACTCATGGCTGGATCAAACCGGCCCCTCGATTGTTTGGGACGCACGCCCCTCAACGGAAGGTTTCTCTCAGATGCGCGCAATTCCGCTTCTTTGCCTTGCCCTGGTCTCCGCGCTGTCCTTCCCGGCCCGCGCGGCGGACGAGCCCGATCTGATCTTCAAGAAGACCACGACCTGGAAATTCCTCTCGCCCGACCACAAGCTGGCCACCTACGCCATCGACGACCCCATCGTCGGCGGCGTCGCCTGTCATTTCACGGTGCCGGAAAAAGGCGGCTGGACCGGCTGGCTCGGGCTGGCGGAGGAGCTGTCCAATGCCTCCTTGTCCTGCCGGCAGGTCGGCCCGATCGAATTCAAGGCGAAATTCGAACAGGGCGAAGAGATGTTCGAGAAGCGCCGCTCGTTCTTCTTCAAGAAAATGCGCATCGTGCGCGGCTGCGACAAAACCCGCAATGTGCTGGTCTATGTCGTCTATACCGATAAGCTGATCGAGGGCAGCCCGGAGAACTCGACCTCGAGCGTCCCGATCATGCCCTGGGGCACCAGCATGCCGCAGAAATGCTCCGACTGGATGACGGAATAGGCCGGCGGTCGTTCCGCGCTACTGATGCACGATGTCCTGGTCTTCGCCTTCGCCGCCGGGGGCGTTGTCGCGCCCGAGCGTCGCCAGTTCGAAAGGCGAGTTCTTGCCGGGGACACGGTATTGATAGGGATGGCCCCAGGGGTCGATCAGCCCCTCGGCCTTCTTCAGATAGGGGCCCTTCCAGCGGCGCGCCCCGCTCGGCGCCTGCACCAGCGCGTTGAGCCCCGCCTGCTGCGGCGGGAAGCTGCCATTGTCGAGCGCGTATAGTTCCAGCGAGGTGGCGATGGCGCTGATCTGGGTCTTGGCGGTCTCGGTGCGGGCGGCGCCGAGATAGCGCAGCACCTGTGGATAGCCGACGGTCGCCAGCAAGGCCAGGATGCCGAGCACGACCAGCAATTCGAGAAGCGTGAAGCCGGCTTCCGCCTCGGGGCGGCGAAGAGAACGCAATCGCTTGAACATGGTGACGGCCACCCTCTTTTCAGCCCGGAATTTTGGCAAATTGCGAGGGTGGCAACAACGGACCTTGGTCCGATCCGGCAGTTCAGCCGAGGGGGCCGAACAGCCAGACGATCCAGAAACCGAGCGCCAGGAACGGGCCGAAGGGGATGCGCGAGGACGCCTCGACCGGCTGCCCGCGCAACAGCGCCACCAGCACCGCCGCCAGCGCGACGCCGCTCGCCCAGAGCATCACGGAGGGCAGCCCTTCGAGGCCAAGCCATGCGCCCGCCGCGGCAAACAGCTTGGCATCGCCGAGGCCGAGGCCAGGGCGTCCGCGCAGGGCCCGATAGGCCCGGGCCAGCGCATAGAGGGCCAAAAAACCGGCGGCGGCGGCGGCGATGCGCCAGAGCGGATCATCCCAGCCGAGGGCGAAGGTGAGCAGCGGGCCGGTTGCGACCAGCGGCAGGGTGATGGCGTCGGGCAGGCGCATGGTGCGCAGGTCGATGACGCTCAGCGCGACGAGGGCCGCGCCGAGCACGGCGGTGGCGGCGAGGACGCCGGCCGGCATGGCGTCGCGGCTCAGCACGGCGAGGGCGAGCAGCAGATAGGCCCCGCCGAGCAGGATCGGCGCGGCATCGGGGCGGGGGCCTATGAGGTTCGGCCTGCTCATCGCGATGGGATGCCGGCCGCGGCTTGAATGATGGTGCCGATTGGTTTCATCGCAACTGCCCCCGCTTAAGCGCCCCGCGACGGCGGAAGTCCCCTCAGGCGCACAGGGCGCGGCCGAAACCCGGCGCCCCGGTTACGCCGTGCCGGCCACTGGGCGCCCGATGCTCGAATAGGCGAAGCCGCAGCGCAGGGCGTGATCGGCGCGGAAGACGTTGCGCAGATCGACCAGCACGTCGCCGCGCATCTGCTTCTTCAGCATCCGCAGGTCGAGCGCACGGAATTCGTTCCATTCCGTCAGCACCACGGCGATGTCCGCGTCCTTGGCCGCCTCCAGCGCGCTGGCGCACCAGTTCACGCCGGGCAGCAGCGGCTCGGCCTGCTTGCGGCCTTGCGGGTCGTAGGCGGACACCGTCGCGCCGCGCTCGGCGAGCAGCGGCAGGATGACGAGGCTCGGCGCGTCGCGCATGTCGTCGGTATTGGGCTTGAAGGTGACGCCGAAGACGGCGATGCGCTTGTCGCGCACATTGCCGCCCGCCGCCCGCTCGATGCGCGTCGCCATGGCGATCTTGCGCTCGTTGTTCACCTTCTCGACCTGCTCGATGATGGTGAAGGGCGCGCGCGCCTCGCGGGCCGTGCGGATCATCGCCGCGACATCCTTGGGGAAGCAGGAGCCGCCATAGCCGGGGCCGGGATGCAGGAATTTATCGCCGATGCGCCGGTCGGAACCGATCGCCGTCGCCACTTCCTGGACGTTGGCGCCGACCTCTTCGCAGATATCGGCGACTTCGTTGATGAAGCTGATCTTCAGCGCCAGGAAGGCGTTCGCCGCATATTTGGCCAGCTCGGCCGATTCGCGGCTGACGAAGATGATCGGCGCGTTGCGCAGGCGCAGCGGCTCGTAGACGCGCTCCATGACGGCGCGGGCGCGGTCATCATCCACGCCGACCAGCACACGGTCCGGATGGGTGAAATCCTGGATGGCGGAGCCTTCGCGCAGGAATTCGGGATTGGAGCAGACGGAGAAATCGGCGTCGGGGCGGATGTCGCGGATGCGGCGCTCGATCTCGCGGCTGGTGCCGACCGGCACGGTCGATTTGGTGGTGATGACCGTATAGCCCGACAGATGCGGCGCCAGTTCCTCGACCGCCTTGTAGACATAGGAGAGATCGGCATAGCCGTCGCCGCGGCGCATCGGCGTGCCGACGGCGAGGAAGACGAGATCGGCATCGCGCGCGGCGGCGGCGAGGTCGGTGAAGAAATTGATGCGGCCTTTCTCGGCATTGCGCATCAGGAGCTCTTCCAGGCCCGGCTCGTAGATCGGGATCTCGCCCTGGCGCAGCCGGGTGATCTTGTCAGGGTCCTTGTCGACGCAATTCACCGTCCAGCCGAATTCGGAAAAGCAGACGGCCGACACCAGGCCGACATAGCCCGCCCCGATCATGCAAATCTTCACGGCGCTATCCCCCTAATCCTGTGATGCGAAATCTTCGACGCGGTAGCCCTGCAGGAACAACAGCGCCGTCAGGTCGCCATGGTCGATGCGGGCTTTCGCCTCGGCGGCGACGATCGGCTTGGCGTGATAGGCGACGCCGAGGCCGGCCGCCTTCAGCATGGCGAGGTCGTTGGCGCCGTCGCCGACGGCGATGACCTCCTTCAGGCCGATGCCGGCGTGAACCGCTTCTCGGCTCATCGCCTCGAGCTTGGCGTTCTGGCCGAGGATCGGATCGGCGACGCCGGTCACCATGCCGTTCTCGATGATGAAGCGGTTGCCGTAATCGACGTCGAAGCCGGCGCGTTCCGCGATGCAGCGGGTGAAGAAGGTGAAGCCGCCCGAGACCAGCACCGTGCGGGCGCCATGGGCGCGCATCGTTTCGGCAAGCTGCCTGGCGCCCGGCGTCAGCGCAATCTGGAGGTCCAGTACCTCCTGCAATTTGGCTTCCGGGAAGCCGGCGAGCAGAGCGATGCGCTCGCGCAGGGCGTCCTCGAAGGGCAATTCGCCCCGCATGGCGCGGTCGGTGATGGCGGCGATCTTGGGGCCGATGCCGGCGAGGCCGGCCACCTCGTCGAGACATTCCTGCTGGATGATGGTTGAATCCATGTCCGCGACCAGCATACGCTTGCGCCGCCCCTCGACCGGCTGGATCAGCTTGTCGACGGGCGCGCCGGGCGGAATCGCATCCACCACGGCGCGGGCGGCTGCCATGGCGTCTTCATTGGCCGCGCGGAAGGTGATGTCGCAGGCTTCGGGCGAGAGCCAGAACGGCTCGTGGCTGGCGCCGACGCTGCTGCGGAAATCCTCCGCGATGGCTTCTACGATATCGCGGGCGCCGGGAGCGCCGATGAGCGTCAGGACATGGGACATGGGCGTAGGGGCGCCGGAAGCGATGAATGGGCCAAAGCCGAAAAACCTTTTTACTCTTATTGCAGGACCAACGGCGAGCGGCAAG
Organism: Rhodomicrobium sp. R_RK_3; assembly: GCF_002198715.1. Classification (GTDB taxonomy): domain Bacteria; phylum Pseudomonadota; class Alphaproteobacteria; order Rhizobiales; family Rhodomicrobiaceae; genus R-RK-3. The sequence continues at coordinate 69,955 of NZ_MWLK01000008.1, forward strand.
TCCGCTCTGGCAATGCGGTTAGCGCAGGACGGTGGCGGCATCGTGGTAAATGCCGATTCCATGCAGGTTTATCGGGACTTGCGCATTTTGACGGCGAGACCGGATGAAGCCGACGAGGCCGCCGTGCCGCACCGGCTCTACGGTTTCCGCCCCGCCGGCGAGCCCTATTCCGTGGCGGCGTGGCTGGCGGATATTTCGCGGCTCATCGAGGCCGCGCGGGCGGGCGGACCACCCCTCGTCATCACCGGCGGCACGGGGCTGTATTTCAAGGCGCTGCTGGAGGGATTGTCACCGGTTCCGGAGATCCCGGAGGCGGTGCGGCTGCATTGGCGCAGCGAGGCGGCGACGCTCGATAGCGGCGCGCTGCATGGGATTTTGCGCGAGCGCGACCCGGAGATGGCGGCAAAGCTGGCGCCGTCCGATCCGCAGCGCATCGTGCGGGCGCTGGAGGTGATCGAGGCGACCGGGCGCTCGCTGCTGGAGTGGCAGGCCGTTGCGGGCAAGCCGCTGCTCGCCGCCGGCGAGGCCGAGCTGCTCTATGTCTGCCCGCCCCGCGAGACGCTTTACGCCCGCTGCGACGCACGGCTCGACCGCATGGTGGCGGCGGGCGTGCTCGACGAAGTCAGGGCGCTGCGGGAGCTTGCGCTCGACCCTTCATTACCGGCGATGCGGGCGCTCGGCGTCAGGCCGTTTCTTGCCTTTCTCGACGGTGTGCTCGGTTGGCAAGCGGCGCTGACCGAGGCCAAGACGGAAACGCGGCAATATGCCAAAAGGCAGCTTACCTGGGCGCGCAGCAATATGATGTCGTGGAAGACCGCTCTCGCGCAATAAATGGAAAGAATGCGCCGCAAAAACGTTCGTTTTCGTGCGCTAAAACCGTTGACGGTCACCCCCGCCCGGATTATGTCTTAAAGGTGTTCCGGGGCTTGCCTGAAAAATGGATGGGGCAGGCCCCTTTATTGTGCAAAACTGTCTTGTGCATAATGGCACAAGAATAAGGGCACTGACCATTCGCAAGAGTTGGAGAGTTGACTGATGGCCCGCATGATGACCGGCGCGGAAATCGTGCTGGAAGCGCTGAAAGACCAGGGTGTCGAAGATATTTTCGGCTATCCGGGCGGCGCCGTCCTGCCGATCTATGACGAACTGTTCAAGCAGAACCAGGTCCGTCATGTGCTCGTCCGCCACGAACAGGGCGCGGCGCATGCGGCGGAAGGCTATGCGCGCTCCACGGGCAAGGTCGGCGTGCTGCTCGTCACTTCCGGCCCCGGCGCGACCAATGCCGTCACCGGCCTGACCGATGCGCTGATGGACAGCATTCCGCTGGTTTGCATCACGGGGCAGGTCGCCACGCATCTGATCGGCAGCGACGCCTTCCAGGAATGCGACACGGTCGGCATCACCCGCCCCTGCACCAAGCACAATTACCTCGTCCGCGACATCAACGATCTGGCGCGCGTGCTGCATGAGGCGTTCTACGTCGCCAAATCCGGCCGGCCGGGCCCCGTCGTCGTCGACATCCCCAAGGATGTGCAATTCGCCAAGGGGCCTTATACCGGCCCCAGCCGCGTCGTGCACAAGACCTACCGTCCGCAGCTCAAGGGCAATGCCACCGCCATCCGCGACGCCGTCGAAATGATGGTCAGCGCCAAGCGGCCCGTCTTCTATACGGGCGGCGGCGTCATCAATTCCGGCCCGGCGGCGAGCCAGCTCTTGCGCGAATTCGTCCAGCTCACCGGCTATCCGATCACCTCGACGCTGATGGGGCTCGGCGCCTATTCGGCCGACGACAGGCAATGGCTCGGCATGCTCGGCATGCACGGCACCTACGAAGCCAATCTGGCCATGCATGAATGCGACGTGCTGATCAATATCGGCGCCCGGTTCGACGACCGCATCACCGGCCGGCTCGACGCCTTCTCGCCGCATTCGAAGAAGATCCATGTCGATATCGACCCGTCCTCGATCAACAAGACGGTGAAGGTCGATGTGCCGGTCATCGGCGATTGCGCGCATGTGCTCGAGGAGATGATCCGGGTCTGGCGCGCCCGCGCGCCGCAGCTCGACAAGACGGCGCTGAAGAAATGGTGGGGCCAGATCGCCGACTGGCGCGGCCGCAATTCGCTGCACTACAAGCCGCGCTCCGACGTCATCATGCCGCAATATGCCATCGAGCGGCTCTATGCGCTGACCAAGGACCGCGACACCTACATCACCACCGAAGTCGGCCAGCATCAGATGTGGGCGGCGCAATATTACCGCTTCGACAAGCCGAACCGCTGGATGACTTCGGGCGGCCTCGGCACCATGGGCTACGGCCTGCCCGCCGCCATCGGCGTGCAGACGGCGCATCCGCAGGCGCTGGTCATCGACATTGCCGGCGAGGCCTCGATCTTGATGAACATGCAGGAGATGTCCACCGCCATCCAGCATCAGCTGCCGGTGAAGATCTTCATCTTGAACAACGAATATATGGGCATGGTGCGCCAGTGGCAGGAGCTGCTGCATGGCGGGCGCTATTCGCACTCCTATACCCATTCGCTGCCCGATTTCGTCAAGCTGGCCGAAGCCTATCATTGCGTCGGCCTGCGCGCGGACAAGCCGGACCAGCTCGACGATCTCATCATGGAGATGATCGAGACCCCGAAGCCCGTGATCTTCGATTGCCGCGTGCATAAGCTGGCCAATTGCTTCCCGATGATTCCCTCGGGCGCGGGCCACAATGAAATGCTGCTGGCCGACGATTTCGCCGGCGACGACATCGACTACACCGTCTCCGAAGAAGGCAAGGTGATGGTCTAGAGCCTGTCATGCCCGCCGCGGCGGGGTGCCAGCGACAAGCATGATGCATAATATGCGGCCGGACTCCCCGCCATCGCGCGGGGGTCGCGGCTGCGAATGCCGGACGCCAACCCGAACCGAACCGGAAACACGATGAGCAACCGCCAGGACGTTCGCGAACAGCATACTTTGGCCATTCTGGTCGACAATGAGCCCGGTGTCCTGGCTCGGGTCACCGGCCTGTTCTCCGGCCGGGGCTACAATATCGACTCGCTGACGGTGTCGGAGACGGTGAGCGAGAAGCACCTCTCGCGCATCACCATCGTGACCACAGGCTCGCCGATGGTGATCGAGCAGATCCGCAACCAGCTCGACCGGCTGGTGCCCGTCCACCGCGTCACCGACATGACGGTCGGCGGCAATCCGATCGCGCGCGAGCTCGCCTTGGTGAAGGTCGCGGGCAAGGGCGAGAAGCGTGTGGAAGCGCTGCGTCTGGCCGAGGCCTTCCGCGCCCAGGTCGTCGATGCCTCGACCGAGCATTTCGTGTTCGAGATCACCGGCCGCATCTCCAAGATCGACCAGTTCATCGCGCTGATGCAGCCGATCGGGCTCGTGGAGGTCGCCCGCACCGGCGTCGCCGCCATCGCGCGCAGCTCGGCGGCCATGTAGCGGGCCGATCCGCCGGCTTTTTGCCGATGGATCAAAGCGCGGACTGGCCTGTTATTATCCGGCGGAACAACGGGGACGCCGGACATGGATGCCAGCCTGCGCCAGCGAGTGAGCCGGCTCTATTTCGGCGACACGCCTGCCGCGCGCAATTTTCGCATCGCTTCGCTGCTGTTCGAGATCGCGCTGATCGTCTTCTTCATCTCGACCTCCTTCGTCGCCAGCCAGCCCTGGCTGACCGCCACCGGGCTGGTCGTCGCCTTCATCCTGCTCGTGGACTTTCTCGCCCGCTGGTGGATCAACGAACCGCCATCGGCCTATTTCCGCCAGCTCTCGACCTGGACCGACCTCGTCGTCCTGATCTCGCTGGTGGTGCCGGTCATCACCGGCAGCCTCTTGTTCCTGCGCGCCGCCCGCGCCGTCCGGCTGTTCCGCTCCTACCATCTGCTGCGCGACGTCTACCGCGAATATTCCTTCGCCCGCAAAAACCGCGAGGCGATCGAGGCTTCGCTCAACCTCCTGGTCTTCATCTTCGTGATGTCGGCGGTGGTCTATGTGATCGAGGGCGAGCGCCATCCTGGCATCAACAATTTCGTCGACGCGCTCTATTTCACCGTCTCGACCCTCTCCACCACCGGCTTCGGCGACATCACCTTCAAGGACACTGTGGGGCGTCTGCTGTCGATCTTCATCATGATCGTCGGCGTCGGCCTGTTCCTGCGGCTGATCCAGACCATCTACCGCCCGAACAAGGTCCGCCACGAATGCCCCACCTGCGGCCTGATGCGCCACGACCCGGACGCCGTGCACTGCAAACATTGCGGCACCACCCTGCACATCCAGCGCGAAGGCGCGGACGATTAGACCGCAATCGAAATCCCCGCGAAGGCGGGGATCCAGTACGCCGCAGCGCAAGCGGTGTGGCAGAAAGCTCATTTTGAGTTTGTGATTGCTGGATCCCTGCCTTCGCGGGGATTTCGTCTGGGGTAAAACTTGCACTCCGAAACCGCCTGCGTGTGCAGGTCGACGGGCGTGCAATTTTTGCGCTAACTACCTGAGATTGCATCACAAAACTGTGCGAGTCCGGCCACGCGCGGACCGTGCTCGCGCCATATTTGCACGTCACAAATTTTGCTTCCGCGCGGCGTCGAGCAACCGCTCCGCCGGCGTATCGCCGCCTGCAGCCGCTTCGGGCAACGCCCCCGAAGGCTGCGGCCTGACGGTTCCGGCCAGCCGGGTCCGCCTGTTCGCGTTGAGTTCAAGGTCTCGCCGATGTCCGAGAGGGCGCGCCTGCCGCGCCGGACATCCCGTTCCTGGCCAAACCTTCGAGGGGACATTTGCGCCATGATGTCGAATGCAATGAAACTGTTTGCCGTGGTCCTGCTGCCCGGGCTTCTGTCCGCCGGCGCTGCTTTCGCCGCCGATCCCGGCCCCGCCTGCTGCTCCGATCTGGAAGAGCGCGTCGCCGAACTTGAAGCGGCGTCCGCCCGCAAGGGCAACCGCGCCGTCTCGCTGACGGTGTCGGGCGAAGTCAACAAGGCGCTGCTGATCTGGGATGATGGCCGGCAGTCGGATGCCTATGTCGTCGACAATGCCGGCGCGGACCAGGAATCCCGCCTCAATGTCTCGGGCGAGGGCACGGTCGGGGCGGGCTGGCGCACCGGCTTCGTCATCGAATTGGGCTTCACCGATTCCTCCTCGCTCTTCGTCAACCAGGCCAATGACGAAGGCCCCGGCGATACCGCCTTCGAGACCCGCCTTGCCAATTGGTATATCGAGGGCGAGCGTTTCGGCCGCGTCACGCTCGGCCAGCAAAGCTCGGCGACCGATGGCATCACCACCATCGACCTGTCGCGGGCCAAGACCGACGCCGTCACCTGGCACAACAAGTCCTTCGGCATCCGGAGCGAGGATGGCGGCTATACCGGCCTGACCTGGGGCAATGTCGCCTGGGGCCTCGAAGGCGACCGCGGCGATTTCATCCGTTACGACAGCCCTGTGCTCTACGGCTTCATGGCCTCGGCCGCCTGGGGCGAGGACGATAGCTGGGACGCGGCCTTGCGCTTCCAGAAGGAGCTGGATTCAGTGCGCATCGCGGCCGGGGCCGGCTATCTCTATGTCGGCGACGCGACCAATGCCAGCCTTTATCCGAACGAGACCAAGATCGCCAGCGGCTCGGTTTCCGTCATGCACATGCCGACCGGCCTGTTCGGCAATCTCGCCGCCGGCCGGGTCGAGCTGTCGGACAAAGCGCTGGCCGGCCCCGACAATCCCGATGACGGCACCATGTGGATGGCGCAGGCTGGCATCGAAAAGCGCGTCATGCCCTTCGGCGCCACCACGCTCTACGGCGAATATGGCGAATATGGCGACATCCTGCTGGGCTATTCGGCCTTTTCGCCCGGCAGCACCCCGACCATCGCCGCCGAGGGCATCACCGGCACCGAGGTCTCGCGCTGGGGCGTCGGCGCGGTGCAGCAATTCGATGCGGCGGCCCTGGAGATGTACGCGGTGTTCAACCATTTCGACGCCGAGATCCGCACCGCCGAATCCGGCAACGCCGCGACCGAGCCGTGGTACGGCGTCGTGGTCGGATCGCGGCTGAAATTCTGAGCGGATCCGAGGGTGCGGGATACGATCCTAGAGCGTGAGCCGAGTTGCGGCAGGGAGAAGCGCGCTGGTTCCGGCCAGATCGATCCCGGCCTAGCCGCTTTTATCCTCGACGCGGTAGCTCAGCACACGGACCACCAGCTTGCCGGGACACAGGCCCGTCACGGCCTCGAAAAAGGCGGGCGTCTCGATGGCGGCGGTGAGGCTCGACTGGGCGGTGCTGCCGGGGACCGGGGCGAGCGCGGCGAAATCGGCGGGCCCCGGACAGGCCAGCACCACGATGGCCTCCTCGCTGGCCTTGGCGCCGGGCATCGGCGCGCTGGTGACGCCGCCGGGCACCTTGTCGGTCGCGCGCAGCTTCTCGCCCGCCGCCAGACTCAGCGCCTCCTCGCCATCGCGCGGGGAGAGGCGGAGCACGGTGCCGTCTGCCTGCCAGGCGAACAGCCCGGCCCGCAATGCCTCCGCCGCCTTCACCGACACGACGATCTGCTGCCCGGCGGCGACGCGGGCATCGGGGATCGAAGCGGTCAGCACGTCGTCGCCGCGCGGCCTCTGGATGCGGGCCTGCAGCGTCACGGCGAGCTGGTCCTCGCCTAGCCATCGCGCCTGCCATTTCTCGCGATAGGGGATGCCGTCCTGGATCGCCGCCAGGAGCTGCGCGGCGCTCGCCTTTTCGGACGGCTCGGGCGCGGCCTTGCCGCCTTGCCGCGCCGCCTCGATCAGCTTGGCCCGCGCGCGCGCCTTGGCCAGCCGTAACGCCTCCTGCCGCGTCAGGCCGTCCTTGAGGCGGACGCCGGCGCTGGCCTGCCAGAGCGTATCGCCGGCGGCGGCTTCGATGCCGGCAGTGGCACCCGGCTCGGGCGCCTTGGCTTGCGGGATAAGGCGCAGCCGGTAGGGCGTCAGCCAAGGGCTGGCGGTCTCGACCTTGACGGTCAGGTCGCCCTCGTCGCCCCGCAGGCGCACGTCCTCCATGCGCGCGTCGGTGCGGCGGCTCTCCGCCAGCACCCGGCCATCCTCGGCGAGCACCACGAGATCGGCGTTCTGCTCGAGGTCGTCGAGCTGCAGCGTCAGCGGCGCGCCCCCATCCGCCCGCAGCCTGAAGCGCTCGGCGCCGTCCTTGCCGCCGACGACGCCCGTCGCCGCCGCCCCGGAACCCGCCTCGAGACGGCGCGGAAGGCCGGACTCGCCGCCCGCCGGCCGCGCGGGGATTTTGGCGATGCCGTAGAGTCTGAGCGCATAGTCGAGCGACCGGCCCTCCGGCGTGCGCAGCTTGAGCAGATAGCGCCCGGCTTCCAGCGGCATGGTCTGGCTCAGAATTTCGCCGTCTTCGCGCGTGAAGAAGGCGCGCGACCGGTCCCTTTCCCGGTCCATGAGCGAGACGACCATGCCCTTGGGCAGCGGGCCGCCATCCGCCCGCGTCAATTCCAGCCCGATTTGCTGGCCCTGATCCAGGCCGAAGGCCAGCCAGTTTTCCGGCTCATCCTTCCGCAAGGCCGCCGAATGCTCGATCCCGCCCAGGCCGACCGAGCCGAGCACCACCGGCTGCTCCTCGCTGGCGCCCAGCAGCGCCTTGGCGCTCATCGCCACGGCGAGCTTGCCGCTGGCCGGCCCGGCGGAGGCTGCGACGCGCAGCACATAGGGGCCGGGCTCGACGTTGGTCAGCAGCGAAATCGCGGCCTGGCCGGTCGCCCGCGCGGCGGGGTCGCCATTGCCGGCGCGGAACAGCTCGAGCGCCTCGAAGCGGTCGCCGGAAGCGGTCGCGGCGAGCGTGCCGGAGCGGGTCACGCGGAGGGCGAAATAGCGCTGTCTCTGGCCCTCGGGGATACGGACGTCGAACGCCTGCGGGTCCGCCAGCGGCTCGGGCAGCAATTGCGCCGTCTCGAAGCTGCGCCCTTCATCCTCCGAAGCCTGCGGGACATCGCGCAATCGCGGCAGGCCGTCGACCTTCACCTTCAGCCGGTAGGCCCAGGGCGCGTCGCTGCGCGAGCCGACGGCGATGAAATGGCGGCCCGCCGCCAGCTCCTGGATCAGCGGTTCCGCGCGGTCCGGCGCGATCTGGCGGGTGGCGGTGGCGCCGCCATTGGCATCGGTCAGCGACAGGCTGCCCGAGGCGCCGGGCGCCTCGATGGCGATCGCAACGCGGGCGGGATGGTCGAGGCTCAGCTTGAAGAACTGCTCGCCCGGGCCGGGCCAGATCCGGCCCTGATAGAGCACGGCCTCGCCGTCGAAAGCGCCCCGGCCGGCGAGGTCGAGCGCGGTTTTCGGCTCGGCGCCGGGCCGCGCTCGGGCCGAGAGCGGGAGACCTTGCAGTTGCAGCGTATAGCGCTGGCTGTGCGAGGATTGCGAAGCGATCTCGAGCGCATAGCTGCCACGGCGCAGTTCCGCCAGCCGGTTCGCGCCGTCGCCGAACAAGGGGACGGGCCGCGCATCGGCATCGGTCAGGCGCAAGGACGCGCCGCCGCCCGGGCCGTCCAGGCGCAGCGAGACCTCGCTGTCGGCGGCGAGCTCGAAGCGGACGACATCCACCGGATCGCCGCCGCCGATGCTGTCGCTGACGCTGAGCGGCTGGGCGCCGAGCGTGCCGAGCGGAAAAGCCTGGGCTAGGCTGTCGCCGATGCGGTCGCCCTCGCGCTGCGGCCACCACAACAGCGCCGCCCCCGCGACCAGCGCCGCGCCGAGGCCCGCCGCGATCATCCAGGCCAGCGGGCCGGCCTTGACCGGCAGCGACAAAGGCAGCGGCGCGGACGCGGCGGGAGCCGCGCCGCTCCAGACCTGCGAGGCGGCGGCCGGTCCCTCATGCGGCGCGGTCGGCGGCCAGAGGCCCGAGGATGGGCGCGGCTCCGTGCGGGCGGTGGCGGGCGGATCGGCCGCGGTCGGCGCGCTGGCGAAGCGCTGGCCGAGTCCGAGCGCCTGCCGCCATTCGCGCACGCTTTGCGGGCGTTCGTCGGCGCGCAGCCGCATGGCCCAATCGACGGCGCGCACGAAGGAGGCATCGAAGCGCGGCCCCGCCACCTCCGCAAAGCGCAGGCAGGGATCGGGCCGCCCCTCCATCAGATGGGCGATGCGGCTCGGCGCATCGGCGGGCGCGTCGCCGACGACCATGCGGTAGACGACGGCGCCCATCGTGTAGATGTCGGTCCAGGGGCCCTGATTGACGGTGCCGCTATATTGCTCGTTCGGGCTGTAGCCCGGCGTGACGATCGCCGCGACCGTCTCGCTGCGGCCGGTGAAGACATTGCGCGCGGCGCCGAAATCGATCAGCACAGGCGTCGTGCCCTGGCGCATGAAGACATTGTCGGGCTTGATGTCGCGATGGGCGAGGCCATTGTCGTGCACCAGAGCGAGCGCGTCGGTGAGCGGGTCGAGGATGCGCAGCACGTCGTCCTGGGTGATCGGCGCCGGTTCGCGCTCTTTCAGCCAGGCGCCGAGGGTTTTGCCCTCCAGAAACTCCATCACCATGTAGCCGGTGTCGTTGAGGCTCATGAAATAGAGCACGCGGACGATATTGGGATGCGAGAGGCGGGCGAGGATGCGTGCCTCCTCGAGGAAGCGCTGCAGGCCCCAGTGGAAGACCTGCTCGCTGTCGGCGCCGTTGGGCTGCACCGAGAGCGTATTGCCGTCGCGCATGGCGAAGGCGCCGGGCAGGTATTCCTTGATGGCGACGCGCTGATCGAGCGCGGTGTTGAGGCCGAGATAGGTGATGCCGAAGCCGCCCTGGCCGAGCACGCCGAGCACCTCGTAATCCCGCAACCGGGTGCCGGCGGGCAGTGCGAGGCGATGGGTTTGTGTCATGGGATCAGCCTCTTCCGGTCTGGCGCTGGCGGGCATCGTGTTTCACCGAGAGCTGCACGCCGCCGAGGCGCAGCCGCAGCCCGTCGCGGAGCCGGATGGCGTCGGGCTTGCCGGCGGCGCCGAGCTTGACGCCGTCGGCTTCGGTGCCGTTGGTCGAGCGAAGGTCGGACAGCATCAGCCCCTCCGCGCCGCGAAAAATCTTGGCATGGCCGCGCGAGGAGACCGTCGCATGCGGCACGACGAGATCGCAGAAGCCGGGGTCGCGGCCGATGATGACGGCGCCGGCGCGGCCCATGCGGGTCTCGTCGAGCACGAGGCGGATCTCGGCGCCGCTGTCCGGCAGCCGGCCTTGCAGCAGCCAGCGGCCCTCGCCCGGCGGCGCGTTCGGCAAGCGTCCGTTGCGAAGCGCGGTGGTGAATCGGTGGCCGGGCGCCTCCTGCGCCGCCCCGCCCGCGCCTCGCGCGGCGTGCAGATAGAACAGCGCGATGGCGGTCAGCACGGCGGCGCTGGCCAGGATGGCGGCGGGCGCCCCGGCCGCGCGCCAGGCCGAGCCCGAGCACCGCCGCGAGCGGATCTCGGCGCCGAGATTCAGCACGCGGAGCACGGAGGCGAGCTCCTTGGCGTGGGAGGCGAAGAAGGTCGCCTGATTGACGTCGACCTGCAGCTTGTTGCGCAGCGGCCCCGCGCCCGCCCTGATCTCGGCGGCGGCGCCGAGCGTATTGACGCCGACGACTTCGCCGCAGCCGTTGATGAGCGGGCCGCCGGAGCTGCCAGGGTTGACCGCCGCCGTGTGCTGCACGACCTCGACCCGGCGGCCGCGGTCCTTCCAATCGGCGGAGAAGACGCGGCTGACCTCCCCCGAGGTGCGGGTCGAGATGAAGAAGGCATCGCCCCGCGTGTCGACGATGTCGGAGGCGCCGGGGAAGCCGATGGCGCGCACCCGGTCCTCTTTCTCCAGCGGGCCGTCATTGATCGGCAGGGCCGGGGCGGCGAGGCCGGCGACCTGCAGCACGGCGAGGTCGAGCTCGGCCGAGGACCAGCGCACGCTGGCCTGATGCGGATGTTCGGCGTCGCTCTCGCGGAACACCACCATCTGCTGCGGCCGCGATCCTTCCGCGTCGACGACATGCTGGTTGGTGACGACATAGCCGGGCGCCACGACGAAGCCGGTGCCGGTGATGAGGCTGGTCTGCGTCCTGATGACGACGCGCACCAGGCTTTCATCGACATCCGTCTCGCGGCAGCCGGCGAGCGCCGCCGCCAGCGCCAGGGCCGCAGCGAGACGGAACAGCGCCGCCGCCATCGCCCTCGAGGCGGGAGGTCGAGCCGAGCCATTCCGCCACTGCCCGCCCTGTCCGACGGCCCCGCGCATTCGTCCCCCTGTCCTATCCCCCGGCGCCGCAAGCCTCGGCCGATGACGGTCCGCCCCGGTCGGAGGCGATCGGCCCCGCATAAGCGGTGGGGCGGCACGGAACCGCCCCACTTCGCCGTTCGGATGCCGCGGCCATCCCGATCTAGCGGGTCAGAACCGCGACGACGCTGTTCGGATCGCCCATCAGCTTGGGCGTCTGCTCGCGCCCGAAATCGCGCCGCGCCTGGCGGGCGACGGTTTCGCGGACATAGGCATGCAACTCGCCGAGCGTGATCTTGCCGTCGGCATTGGCATCGGCCGGGCCCTTCAAGCCCTCGATGACCTGACTGGTGAACAGGCCGTGGCCCTTTTCGTCGTCCCAGCTCGCGAGCTGGTTGCCGTCGGCGGCGGCGAGCACGGTCAGGCGGCTGGTGGCGGCGGTTTTCGGCATTTCCGCGCTCACCATGACCGGCGAGGCGCTCTGGATCAGCATGCCCTTATGGCTGCCGCCGGAGAAGCAGGCGTCGAGCAGCACGGAGACGGATTTCGCCTGGAGCTGGCCGAGATTCTTATACATCAGGTCGAGCGAGAAGCCGTTGATGGCGATGGCGTTCGGGTCGGTGTCGACAGGCAGCAGATAGGGTGTGTGCGAGTTCACGTCCGGCGCACCGTGGCCGGAATAATAGACCAGCACGTTGGAGCGGCCCTCGGGATCGATATAGCGCCAGAGCTTGCCCTTGGCATTGTCGGACGAGCCGAAAATGGCCAGCATCTCGGCCTGGCTCGCATCCTGCGCCCAGATGATGTTCTGCGGATCGAAGCCCATGTCGTTGACGAGCAGCGCCCGGATGCCTTCCGCGTCGCGCACGCCATAGGCGACTTCCGGGATGTCCTTTTGGCGGTAGCTTTTATTGCCGATCACCACCGCGACGTCATATTTGCGCTTTGGCGTCAGCCCGTCCTTGACGGCCTCGACCGGCGGCAGGCTCTTCGCATTGCCCGCGATGGCCTTGGCGGCGGGCGCCAGCGGCACGCTGCGCAGCACGGGGGTGGCGCCGGTCACACCGCCTCCGGCGACCTGCCGGCCGGCGATGGCCGCAAATTGATTGTCGATATTCGCCAGCGTCTGGCTCAGGCTGGCATGGGCGTCGGAGACGAGTTTTTTCTCCTGTTCCGGCAAAAGCGTATCGGACGTCGACATGCCGGCGGCCTTCTGATAGGCGGCGATGGCCTTGGACGTGCCCTGGCCGAACGAGCCGTCGATCTCGCCGGTATAATGGCCGAGCGCCTTCAGCGCCGCCTGCACGCGTTTTTTCTGATCCCGGTCGGAGCTGGGCCGGACATCGGGCGAGCCGAGCGATGCCATCGCGCTATGCAGATCCGCCTCCGCTTTCAGCAGGCCGCGCTGTTCCTCGTCGAGAACGCCGGTCTGCGGGATCTGCTTGGATTCCTGATAGCGGCGGATCGCGGCCTGGGTCTTGGTGCCGCCGTCGCCGTCGATGGCGCCATTATAGAAGCCGAGCGTGGTGAGCGCCTGCTGGACCCTGTGGCCCTCGCCATATTGGCTTTCCTGGCGCTCCGGCCCGCGCGGGCTGTGCGAGCGCTGCCTGGGCGCCTCGCCGCTCGGGCGCTGCTGCCGCTGGCCGTTCTGCCCGCCTCTCAGCATCTCGTTGATGATGATGCCGGTGCCCAGGCCGCCGATGAAATCGCCGGTGCCCGCGTGCAGCGGCGCCGCCGCATGAGTAAGCACCGAACCTGCGAGCAGGGCGCTGAGGGCGAGGCGGCCGGAGAGATGGGCGGTTCGCGCCAGATGTCCATGGAATCTCATCATCAAAATGGCTCCTTGCGATAAATATCAATATAAACTTCGTCAAGTTTAGCGAGCCATCGTCTTTCGCACAAGATAGCGCGCGGATTTCATGGTATACGATACAATATCATGCGTACTTATCCTTACGGATGATATGAAATTAAACTTCATCCATAAGCATGAAGCAGACGAACGGCGTGTTGCATCGCGTTTGCAGTATCCGTCCGGTTATTGGGGGTGGCTCGTGTTCTTGCTCTGCTTCCTTTCCGGAATTGGCGTATTGCCCGGCATGACCGGCTCAGGCTCTTCCCGTTCGCCAAAATCCTGGGTCTCTGTCTGGAAATGCCCGGGATTGTCCGGACCCTCCGCCGCGCGATTGTCGGCGCCGCTGAACCAGACGATGCCGACGATCAGGGCGATGACGGCCAGCCCCGCCGCTGCGGCGCGCTTGATCGCGGTCATGCTCGGATGCCGGTCGGGATCGGCGGCGGCAGCGCGATGCGGGGCCCCCAGCACCTGGACGGCCATCACGGTCGCATTGTCCTGGCGCGGGCGTCCGGCGGCGTTGACGGCGTCGACGAGCTCGTTGGCGACGGCCTGGGCGCCCCGGACGCGCGCCCGCTCGATAACGTCCTGGATCGCGGCGCGGCTCAGCGTTTCGAGCCCGTCGCTGGCGATGATGATCCAGTCGCCCGGCTTCAGCTCGTAGGGCTCGGCGCGCAGATCGACGAGGCCGAGCCTCGCCCCGGTCACCGCCGAGCGCAAGGCGTGCCGCATCGGGTCGGAGCGGGCCTGCTCCGGAGTGATCTCGCGAAGCTGCGCCATGCGGTCGAGTTCAGGGCCCATGGAATGATCGGCGTTGAGCGGCACCAGCCGGCCGTTGCGCAAGAGCAGGATCAGCGAGTCGCCGACGCTGACCCAGTGCAGCGCGGCATTCTCGAAATGCGCCCCGATCAGCGTGCAGCCCATGCCGTCGAGGCCAGGGTCCTCCTTGCGCCGCGCCGCCACCGCGTCGTTGCCGGCGTGCAGCGAGAGCTCGAGGCGCGCTGCGATTGTCTGTCCAGCGATGCCGCAATAGCGCTCCTTGAAGGCGGTCACCGCGGTGGTGCTGGCGACGGCGCCGCCGACATGGCCGCCCATGCCGTCGGCCAGCACGGCGAGCAGGCGTCCGGTGCGCTGCGGCCGGCCATGGCCAGGCGGCTCGGCCGCCTCGGCCTGCGCGGCGACGAACTCGCAGTAATCCTCCTGGTAGTCGCGCTGGCCCCTGGTCTGGCAGAGGGCGAATTCGCAAGCAAAGCTCATTGTGCCTCGACGTCGGCCCAGTCGAAATTGGGTCCGCAGAGCGGGATGAACATCAGCCGCGTCTGCCCGACGCCGATGACATCGCCGTAGGACAGCACCACCCGCTCGGTCGGGCGCGACTCGTTGACGGAGACGAGGTTGGATTTGGCGAGGTTCGGGATGAGCAGGTATTTGCGCTCCTGGCTGTCATAGCGGATATAGGCCTGCTCCTCGGCCGAGATCGCATCGTCGCCGAAATTGATCGGGACGCGCTGGCCCTTGTCGCGGCCGAGCGTGTTGTTGCCGTAATAGACGGGGCGGCACAGCCCCTTGCCCGGCCCGCCGATGACCACGAGCCAGCCGACGACGGGGCCTTCCTTCAGCAGGATGGCGAGGTCGGCGGCGGCGAGGGCGCCGCCTGCGGGCGGCGCAGGGGCCTTCGACGGCGCCCCGGGCTCGGCCGGGGCCCCGACCGAGGGGCGCAGGACGCGGGTGTAGCCGGCCTCGGCGCCTGCATCGGCCTGGGTATAGGAGGCGCCCCCGGTGGGCGCGCCGCCCGGCGGGGTCTGCGGGGTGAGCCTCAGCGGGCCGCTGGCATCGCCGCCATGGGGCTGGCGCGGCGGACCGGCGGGCGTCGTCGCGCCATAGCCGCCCGGATTGCCGCTAAGCACGGTCGTCGCCTCCACGCCCGGATGGGGATCGCCATAGCCGGGCTGCGGCGTCTGGTGCGGGCGGTAGGCTTCGGTCTTCCTGTCGCCGTCCGCCGCTGGCCGGATGACGACGGTCTTCTCGGAGTCGAATGGTTTGTCTGCCATCTGGCGCCTCGCAAAATTTATTGGGATGCAAATAGAGCGACGGCCCTTCCGGGCGGCGGGCCTGCGCTGCTTTCGATTATGACTGCCGCGGCGCGCCGTCAGATCGTCGCGGCATGGAATTTCACCCGCACTTCGCCGAGCTGGACGACATCGCCGTCCTTCAATTCGGCGCGCTCGACGCGGACCGAATTGATCTGCACGCCATTGCCGTTGCTGCCGCTCAGGTCGGTGATGACGAAATCGCGCTGCGGGGTCATGTGGACGACGGCGTGGCGGCGATGCACGGTGGTGGCGTCGAAGCGGATGTCGTTGTCCTCGTGGCGGCCGATGCGCAAGCCGGTCTGCTTGAGCGGGATGCGGTCGCCGCTGCCGACGACCTCGAGCCAGCCATACACCTCACCCGAGCCGCCCCCGCCGCCCCTCGGCGCGACGATGCTGGTCGGCATGTCCGCCGCCTCGCCGCCGCGTCCGTAATCGGCGCCGGGAATATCGATGCCGATGGAGCCGCCGATGGTGCCGGACTGGGGCAGGTCGTGCGCGGCTAAGACAAGTTGATGGCGCGGGCGGAAGAAGGCCACATAGACGGCGAGCGCGATCAGGGCCAGCACCACCAGGATCAGCGCAACCAGCACGAAAAGGCCGCCGGTCTTGCCGAACACCCGTTCGAAGCTGGCGACAATATTGCGGAAAAACCCTTCCGGAACCGGGGGCCCGTAATAGGGGAGCTGGACCGGCCTTTCCATATTCGCCAGGCCGCCTGCGCCTTCGAAAGTGGTCGAAATGGAGAATTTGACGGTCTCGTCCTTCTCCAGTGTGCGCAGCGGGAAGCTGATCGAGCCGCCATTCTTCAAGAACTCGTAGAAGCGGTCGGCATAGGCGTCGGACAGGACCGAGCCCTGTTTCAGATTGGCCTGGCGCGACGGGCCGCCGGTGCGTTCGGCGAGCTGCTTCATCTTGTCGAAAACCGAGCCGTCGATCTGCCCCTGGGCGTAGGTCACGGTGTAGATGACGACGTTGTTGTCGGGGTCGATGGCCTTGTTGATGACGTTGAAGCGGGCGCCCTCGGGATCGGGGTCCTCGGCGAGGCCGTCCGTGACGATGACCAGCGCCTTGCGGTCGGCGCGGACGCTGCGCAGCGAGTCGATGGCCGTGCCGACCGACTCGTAGAGATAGGTCTCCTTGCCGACCGGCGTGATCTCCGACAGTTTCTGCTCCAGCACGCCCTGCGAGGAGCCGACCGGCGCCAGCGACTTATAGCTGCGGTCGAACGTGCCGATGCCGATCAGGTCGTTATCGCCCTTCCTCAGAATGACCTTGCCGAAATCACGCTTGATGGCTTCGATGGTCTGGGTGCTGAGCGAACGGCTCTGATCGATCATGATCAGCCAGGCGGCCTTCTCGCCGTCCTCGGCGAAGCGCGACAGGGAGAGGTCCTGCGACTGCTCGTCCGGCCAGGTGATCTTGACCTCGGAGAAGCTCTTCTCCTCCTTGATCAGAAAATTGTCCGGCACCTTGGTGTTCAGCCGGATGTCGCAATTCACCATCCGCGCGGCCGGATCGATGCTGCAGCGGGGGACGAGATCGACATCTTCGGTCTGGGCGGAGGCCGCGCGCGTCAGCAACGGCGTTGAAAACATGAGACAAAGCGCAATAAACGAAGCGGTTCTATTCCGCATCTCCCCACTCCCGCATGAAATGTATTCGAACATAAAAACGAACATCAATTTGGGAGAACATAGATCAATATTGACAGGCTTTCAACGGTTTCGCACCCGTATATCCACTTGGTTATAATTCGGATAGTGACGCCGCCGTGCAAATTGCGGCAAATTATAGTCTGGACGCCGCGGTCCCGCCCGGTAGGGTCGAGTAAGCGTCGGCCACAATTTATGGGCCTATTCGAGGTTAGTGATGTCCGGCGAGCCCTGGTGGTTTAACGACAGTGCATCCGACCGGGTGGTCTGGCGCTTTTCGGGTTTTGACAGCGCCGGCGTGATGATCGACTTCGAATTTGCCGGTCCGAATGCGGCCTCGGCGACGATTGCGTTCAAGCCTTACTGCCTGATTGGCCGCGACCCGGCGCGCTGCCATGTCGTCATCGTCGACCCGACGGTGTCGCGGCTGCATGCCGAGATCCACTATTTCCCGGGCCATGGGGTCAAGATCCGCGATCTGGGCTCGTCCAACGGCACTTTCGTCAATGGCGAGCGTGTCCACGATGATTTCCTGCCGATCGGGATGCGGTCCGTGATCGCCCTCGGCGCCCTAAAACTCGACGTTTCGATCAAGAGATAATAGTTTCATCAGCATACATCTGATTTTATTTTGAATGGGTTTTACGCGATGGCATCGGGCCGCAATCTGCCTGCCGGAACTCGGATCGATCGATATACCATCATCAACGTCCTCGGCTCGGGCGGCTTCGGCGTCACCTACAAGGCGCTGGACGCGGCGAGCAGCCAGGTCTTCGCCATCAAGGAATATTTCCCCTCGACCCTCGCCATCCGCGTCGGCAGCCATAGTATCGTGCCCAGCTCGGACGATGCGGCCTCCGATTTCGAATGGGGGCTGCAACGCTTCGAGAACGAGGGCCAGACTCTCGCCTTCTTTCGCCACCCGCATATCGTCCGGGTCATCCGGCTGTTCCGCGCCAACAACACCAGCTATATGGTGCTCGCCTTCGAGGCCGGGCAAAGCCTGAAACAGTGGCGGCAGCTCTCCAACCGCGCCGCCACCCAGGCCGAGTTCGACCGGCTGATCCCGCCCTTGCTGGACGCCCTGACCACGATCCACGACAACGGCCTGCTGCACCGCGACGTGGCGCCGGACAATATCCTGATGCGCGAGCGCGGCGATCCGGTGCTGCTCGATTTCGGCGCGGCGCGCGATGCGGTCGGGGCGCGGCGCGGGATGCTGAGCGCCATCGTCAAAAGCGGCTTCTCCCCGCCCGAGCAATATTCGACGGATCGTGCCGACCAGCATCAAGGCCCGTGGACGGACATCTATGCGATGGCCGCGACGCTCTATTTCCTCATCACCAACCAGGTGCCGCCGCACGCCGTCGCGCGCACCGCGAACGACGCCTATGTGCCCGCGGCGCAGGCCGCCGGCAGCGCTTATCGCCAGACTTTCCTCGCCGCCATCGATGCCGCCATGCAGCTCAATCCGCGCGCGCGTCCGGCTTCGATCCAGCAATGGCGGTCGGCATTGCTAGCGGCGCGCCCGCCGACCGACCAGCGCGCCACGCCCAAGCCGAAGAACGACATCCGTGTTCCGCCCGCGCAGCCGCAAGCGGCCCCGGCGAAGCGCGCGCCGCAGGCGAATGTGGTCGGCCCGGCCCCGGTCGCCGACCAACCGTCCCTGCCGCTCGCGCCGCGCTTTCCGGCATGGCTCGCCGTGGCGGTGGTGCTGGGCGGGATCGCCGCCGCGATCCTGCTTTCCGTGGTGCTGCAAATCGGCTGACGGGCTCAGCGGGCGCGCGGCTGGGCGAGCCAATAGCCGATCCAGGCCGAGAACAGCGCCTGCCAGATCACCCACCAGAAGGCGCGCCCCGGCAGCCCGGCATACCACCCGACCCAATCGGCCAGGATCCAGCTCGCCCCGCCGACCAGCGCCGTCAGCATCCACAGATCGAGCCGCCGCAGCGATCCGCGCACCAGCGCGAGCCCAAGCAGCGTCACGGCGCCGAACAGCGCGCCGCAAAAGAAGCGCAGCGCGTCCCGTCCCATCTGCCCGTTCGCCCCGACCCAGAGGCCGAAGGCGCAGACCCAGGCGACGAGCACCGCAACCACCGCAACGAGCGCGGGCAGCCAGCGCTTGCCCGAGATCAGCCAGACGCCGAAACCGATCACCAGCCCCGCCAGCAGGCCGGGGAAGATATAGAAGCTGTCGAGCGTCGCACCCGGCCGCTTGATGAGCAGGAGAGTAAACAGCCCGGAAAACGCGCCGAGCAGTCCCAGGATCGCGGCCAGCATCATGGCCGTCGGCCGCCCCGCGATACGGTCGACGCGGGCGGCGATGTCGAGGCCGAGATTGCCCTTGGGCTGCAGAATATCGACCGAGCGCAGGTAGGACGGTATCTCCGAAATCTTCGTCCGCGCCACCGCGACGGGCAGTACGTGATCCTCCGCCACCGGCCATTTCTGCTGGGCGAGCTGCAATTCGCTCATGGTACGCGTGCCCTGCGCGACCGATTGGGGGGTGATCAGGAAGATGAAGGCATCGGCGCGCTCGATTTGATCGGGAGCGCTTGGCCCGCGCCCGGAGCGTAGCACGCGGTGCCCGCGCGCCTCGATCGAGGAGGCGATGTCCCTTGCGTGCGATTCCAGTTCGGGCTGATGCGACAGAAATATCGTGGATTGAAAAATGCGCGATGGCAAATCCATGCCGTAACTCCCGCGTTAAAAAAGATCAGGCAAAAATTGGACGGAATATTGTGTCACCTCTTAGCGGATCGGTCCAAAGCTGGGAAGATGAATGTCGGCCGGAGGAGGTTCGCTTTGGGGGATTTGCTTAGGCGCGATGTTTGCTGCGCGAAGGGAAGCTGACCGGGCAAGCATTCCGCGAGCGCTGAGCGCTATTTTTCCCCAAAGCTCAGCTACCGGCGCTGAAAACCCAAATACGGAGTTGAAATCTATTGGCTTTGCCATAAACTCGGAGCCATATTGGCTGGCGATTGCTATAAGTATAAATCCGAATGCAGATAACGATTTATAAGCTCTACGATTTTTTCGAAAGTTACGACTTCCAGCGCGGCCTCGAGCTGGCATTGCATGAAGCGGGCATCGTCGCGGTCGCCTA
This sequence comes from Rhodomicrobium sp. R_RK_3, assembly GCF_002198715.1. Classification (GTDB taxonomy): domain Bacteria; phylum Pseudomonadota; class Alphaproteobacteria; order Rhizobiales; family Rhodomicrobiaceae; genus R-RK-3. The sequence goes on from NZ_MWLK01000008.1 coordinate 89,861, forward strand.
TCTGAAGGACGACGAAAAAGTCATGCGCGCCGCGCTGCTCATCCATGACAGCGTGCTGCCGGACTCGGTGCGCATGGTGGTCGGCCTCACCATCGGCAAGGACGGCTTCGTCCAGTTCATCTTCCGCATCCGCGATAAGCTGGTCGAGCAGGACCGGCTCGATTTCGCTTGGCTGGACCTCGGCGAGATCAAGATCCTGCTGCTGTCCCAAATGGGCGCCGGGGCGTTTTCCGACTGGGTCTGGATGTTCACCGGCCGCACAACCGAAGGGCGGACGATGATGTTCGAATTCGCCGGGCCGGGCAAACAATCCGAGCAGCGGCCGTTCCTGCCGAGCTTCATCGTCGGGCGCAGCGCGGAGCATTGCCATATCGTGCTGCCCGATCCGCGTGTGTCGCGCCGGCATGCCGAACTCAGCTATTTCGCCGATAAGGGCTTGTGCGTGCGCGACCTCGCCTCGACCAACGGCACCTATCTGGACGGCGCGCGGCTCGACGATGCGTTCCGGACCTTGCAGCACGGCGCCGAGATCGGTTTCGGCAAGCTGCTGATGCGGGTCAGCGTCAATCAATAGGGGGCGAGGCGGCGATGGCGTCCGATGGCGATGGCAAGCCCGACGATCCAGGCCGCGCCGCCGATAGCGCGCCGCCGCCTGCCGATATGCTGCTAGGGGTCCTGCCACCCGACCGGCCGACCGTGACGCGGCCGGTGGATCGCCGGCGGAGCGCCGCCGGAGGGGAGCCGGGCGAGGGCGCGGAATTCCTCATCCGCTGGTGGCGCGAGGGGGAGGGTGACGCAACCGGGCCGCATGAGCTGGCGGTCGCGGGGCCGGCCATGCTGCTGGTCGGGCGGCTGGCCAATTCGGATATTGCCCTCCCCGACGAGACCGTCTCGCGGCTGCACGCCAAGATTTCCGTGGTCGGCGGTCGGGTCGAGATCATCGACATGCACAGCGCCAATGGCACCTTGCTCGACGGCCGCAGGATCGGGCGCGGCGACTGGCCTCCCGGCCAGCGCTTGCGCATCGGCGGCTTCGCCTTCGACCTCGCCGAGCGCGGAGCCTGCGCGCCGGAACCCGCGCCCTCGCCTGTCGCGTCGGCGCTCCGGCTGCGCGTCGCCGTCACCCATGGCGACATCGCCGGACGCACCGCCGAGGTGCTGGTGCTGGGATTGCTCGACGCCATGTTCCGCTCCACCGCCGGCGTCGAGATCGACCGGCAGAGCGGCGGCATTCTGCAACGGCTGCAAAAGGGCGGCCGGCTCGACCTCCGCCTCGGCGCGACCAACCTCATTCCCCTGGTCGAGGGCACATTGTCCTATGAATATATCCTGCTGGTCGGCCTCGGTTCCGCCGACGCGCTCGACGCCAGCGCCACGACGGCCGACCGCAAATTGCTGGTCGACGGCGCGCTGCAAGCGCTCGGCCTCTATGGCTTCGAATATGCCCTGCAATTCAAGCTGCGCAGCCTGGCCACCGTCCTGTCGCTGGCGGGCGCGGCGGACGATCCCGGCCTGCTCGCCCGGCAACTGATCCGAGGCTGCCTCCGCTCGGCGCTGAGCGGGGCGGGCGTCCATGGCGCGGCGCCGCTGCCGCTCATCACCCTCTGCGAATGCGACGCGGACCGGCACCGGCAAATCCTTAGCGCGCTGGAGCAGGAGGCGAAAGACCTCGCCGACCCCGCCTTGCGGTCCGAAATTCTCGGGGCGGCGGCGAAGGACACCGCCGTGCTCCTCGTGATCGCACCGGAATATGCGGCGGGATTGCCGCAGACGCGGCCTGTGCCATCAGCCGCGCCGCCGCCGCCGCGCGAGCCGGTCAAGCTCGATGTGCGCTCGCTCGGACGGCGCGCCGAGGATGGGGCGCTCGAATTCGAATTGAGCTGCTACCGTCCCGCCGGCTACGCCTATGCCGAGACCCAGCGCTGCCTGCTGTCGGGCGATGTGCTGGCCAGCCAGCTTCCCCAAATCTACGATATCCGGCAACCGCCGGAGCTCCGGCTGAGGCTTGCCGAAGCCATCTTCGAGCGGCTGATTCCGCAGGCCATCCGCGAGGCGATCCGCGAGGAAACCGCGAACCGGTCGCTCTGCGTCACGATCGACACCGATGTCGCCATGCTCCCCTGGGAGGCGCTGGTGCTCGGCACGCCGCCCAGCACCGGGCCCGGCGTCAGCCGCATCCTGCGCGCGGCGGGGCGGGCGAGCGTGCGGCCGATGCTGGGTGAACTGCTGCTGCCCGTCAACCTGCTGCTGGTCGTCGACCCGACCGGCGATCTGCCGGAGGCCGAGGCAGAGGGCGAGCGCATTGCCGGGATCGCCGCGCGCCGGCCGGACTGCTTCACCGTCACGCTGCTGCGCGGCGGGGAGGCGCGCAAGGGCCGGCTGATCGACGCGCTGCTGGGGACGCGGCCGCATGTCATGCATTTCTGCGGCCATGGCGCGTTTTCGCCGGCGAAGCCGAAGGAAAGCGGTCTGATCTGCGCGGGCGGCGAGGTGCTGACCGGCATCGACATGTATTCGATCAATCCGATGCCCAACATCCTGATCTTCAACGCCTGTCTCTCCGGCCGCCTGCCCGAGACCGCCCTCGGCAGCGGGCCGGAAACCACCAGCCATCCCGCCGCGCCGATGACCGGCATCGCGGAAGCGGCGATCCATGGCGGCGTCGGCAGTTTGATCGGCACGCTCTGGCCGGTCGGCGACGCCGAAGCCACGACCTTCGCGGAGCTGTTCTACGACAGCCTCTTGGCACACAAGCCTGTGGGCGAGGCCGTGGCGCGCGGCCGCGAAGCCATCCGCTCGGCGCATCCACTGTCCTTCGACTGGGCGAACTACGTGCTCTATGGCGATGAGAGCCAATATCTGCGCGCGGCGCGGGTAAGCGGTTCGCGGGGGGATACGCTCTGGATGGGACGCGACTGACCGAATGGCTCGCGCCGGGCGACCGCGCCTTTACAGCGATCCGCAGGCAAGCCCCTCGCAGCCGCCATGCTGACCCCCTGTCGCCGTTTCCAGAGCGCCTTCCACCCACCCTTGGTTGGAGGACCACGCCTCCCCGACGATATGCAACGCTGTTTCGGGCAGGGGGGCGGCGATGGCCTGCATGACCTCCCAGCTCTTCACGCCGCGATTCCAGGTATGCCAACCGCCCCCATGGGGGTCATCCCGCCAATTCATGAAGGCGACCGAGAGCGGCGCCGCGATGGCCGCATCGAGGCCGTGTACGACCTTTATTTGCCGCAGCGCCGCCTGCGCCACCGGGCCTCTTGGATCGAGCATGGCGACGACGTCAAGCGGCATTCGGCGCGCGGCCTCGATCTCGGGGGCTCGCGCGGCAAGCGCGGGCGCCAATGCATGGATATTCGCAAATAAGGTTTCGCCTGTTGTCACGTCGCTGTTCTCCTGGACTTTTCCGACGCCGCCTCTGCAAGAGCGGCGGCGCGGGGCATGCGTCATGGGCAACCCGGCCGCAGGCCTAACAATCAGCGCAGCGGCCGGGATTTTTCGGCGAGACCGTCGGGCGCCCCGGTGCGCCTACGGCATCAATACATGGCCTGCTTCGGCGGCTGTCCGCAGCGGAGCCGGCCGTAGATCTCGAGGCTCGGAGGGGCGGCCAAAAGCCCGTGCAGCGTCGCCGTGCGGATATCGCGCCAAACCCGTCCCATCGGGTTCGACACGGCCGCGGCCGACGCGCCATAGATCACGGCGGCATTGTCCACCGCTTCCGCGACGAGCCTGGCGGCAAAGCCGATGTCGCGGCGGATGCGGGCGCGGTCGAGAAGCTGCATCTGTTCGGTCCCGGCCTGCGCATTGCGGTCGATATCGTCCGCGGCGCGCTGGATCAGCAGGTTTGCCGCATCGATCTTGGCGCTGATTTCACCGATTTGCAGGTGGATGACCGGAGATTCCGATTTCATCTCATTGCTGCCATGGACCGTGCGCCCCGGCAGCCGCTCGAGCAGAATATCGAGCGCCGTCTGCGCCGCGCCGAGCACCGGCGAAAATTCCGTAACCGACAGCAGCGGCAGGACGGACGCGCGAAAGACCGGAGCGGTCGCGATCGCCCCCTGGATTTCACCGGAGAGGATTTTCGACAGCGGGGCGACCCGCTCCTCCGGCACGAACACATCGCGCACCCTTATGCTGGAGCTGCCGGTTCCCCTGAGCCCGGCTGTGTCCCAATCGTTGAGGATGGTGATGGCCTCGACAGGCACGAACGCGAAGCCATGGTCGATGACGGTGCCCGCCTCGTCCACCAAGGGGATAGCGAGCGCGTCCCAGGAGGCGTGGTAGATGCCGGAGTTGAAACCCCACTGGCCTTCCTCGATCATATAGCCGCCAGCCGCCTTGCGTACCTTCGCGCTGGGACTGCCGGTGGCGCCTGCCCGGAAGCCGCCCGGCGTGGCGACGAGCGCGTCCGCGACGGCCTTCGGATAGAGCGCATGCAGCGCCCAGGATGCGTTGTTCATCAGCGCGAGAATCCACCCCACCGACAGGTCGCCGCGGCCCAGCTCTACGAGCGTGGCGTGCCGGGTCTTCATGTCGGCCTCGAAGCCGCCATGGCTGCGCGGCGCCGAAAGTTTTACGAGGCCGGCGGCGTCGATGCGCTCAAAGAGGTCGGCTGGGATGCGCCCGAGCGCGTGGATTTCCTGCGAGCGCTCGCGAAGCTCCGGGACGAAAGCGCTGGCGCGGGCGATGACGGTTTCGTCGATATCGGGGTGCGAACGGAAAACGGACGGAGGATTTGGATCCACCATATTGCAATGACTCCAGTGATGTTGTAGCTGCCTGCGGCGACTGGGCGGAAATTTGCGCGGCCTTTTCAGAGGCCACGCAAGGGACCTTTGTGGAAATGATGCAAGGTCTTCCCGGCTGACGCCGGGATCGGTTCGCTCGCCCCTGATGCAATCAGGCGAATAGGTATGCGCTTGCGGCGCGCAATGTGAGAGCTGACAGCGAACCACGAACATAATGGATGCGCCCTCCAGCGCCTTGACTATAGGCCGGATGGCCGATCGAGACCTGCGGTGAGGTGCCGGTTCGCTAGCGGTCACGCTCAGATGCGCAAGAACCCTCAGGAGCATCACGCGGCGCGCCGACGATAGTGCGGCGCCAGAAACGAGACCGCCAATTCCGGCGTTTCGGTCAAATTTTCCGGTGAATCCATCATGGCCGGCCCCCGCCTCCAGCCCCTATATGGTTGAGCTATGGAGGCGCCGAATCTCATGGAAACAAAGGGGTCCTGCGTGGTTCTGAGCGAGGGCTTCCATACCCGAAGCATGGTTCTAAAATTTGCCGAACGTCCGGCAGAGGGGGCTCGCGCCGAACGGGGGCTGCTCTGAACAACACGGGCTGACTGCCGGGCCGCTGCGGCCCCCGGCCGGCCCGGCGAGGCGAGACCTCGTCGCGGCCTTCCCCCTTCTTAGAAAGGAGCATACCCATGTTTGACATTTCCCCGCTTGGCTGGCTGCACACACTCGGGAGCCTGCCCGCGATACCCGCCGCCGCCTATATGTTTGCGCGCCATGGCCGGATTGTCCCGAGGTCGACGGCCGGCGCCGTCTATTTCGCCGCCATGGTGATCGGCAGCTTGACGGTCTTTCTGGTCGCCAAGCAGCCGGTCAGCTATGCCATCGCCATCATCACGCTGCTGCTGCTGTTCGCCGGCTACGGCATCGGCTCGCTTCAAGGGATCGGCCGTGCCGGCGTCTATATCGAAACCATCTGCTTGAGCCTCACCGCCTTTCTGCTAATGCTGCCCACGGTGACGGAGACGCTGCGCCGGGTTCCGGACGGCCACCCGCTGGTGACCGACCTGACGTCGCCCCTTCTTCTCGGCTCGCAGGCGAGCCTGCTGCTGGCTCTGCTCATCGGCCTGACGATCCAGATCCTTTACTTGCGGCGGCAGCGGGCGATCTCGCTCGCCTAAAACGCGACGCACCAGGCCCCTGCATCGATCGCGTCCATCGGAGCTTCGGCTTCCTGCGGCAAACTCGCTATCGGAAGCCGCAGTGACATTGGATGCCTCCTCGCTGCCGCATTGCCGGGTCAAGAAGCCGGGCCCGGCATGCGGTCCGACGCGCCAAGGCGTGAGCGGCCCTATCAGCTAAGGAACGATGTGTCCAAGTCTCCAAGGAACCCGTTTGCGGAAGCGGTGCTCGCCCGCGTCGCATTCCCGCCGCAGGCATTCATCGTCGACCTCGCTTGCGGGCTTGGGCGTCCGAGCCTTGAAATAGCGGTGCTCCACCCGGCTGCGTCGGTGCTTGGCGTGGACATCGCGCCCGAGATGATTGGGCAGGCGAGAAAACTGGCGGCGGCGGGCGCCATCGCCAATGCGCGTTTCGAGGTCATGAACATCGACGATCTCGCGATCGCGAGTGCGTCCGCCGATGCCGCCGTCTCGCTGTTCGGGCTGCTGCAGGTGGGAGATCCCGTCCGCTCGATCGGCGAGATGGCGAGGATCCTCAAGGCCGGCGGAGAATTCAGCGTCGCCGCCTATGACGACATGCGGCAGCACACGCTCCTTTCGGCGGCGCTTCCCGTCCTCTCGCAATATGCAACCGACGAACTGACGCCACCCTACATGACCATCGAACCCCGCGCCCAGACGCAGATGCTGCTGGACGCCGGATTGACGGCGTTAGAAACGCAGATCTTCCATTGCGTCATCCCGTTCCCGTCGTTCGAGGCGATATGGCAGATGCTGTCGAGTCCGCAGATGTTCGCCCGCGTGATCGCAACACTCGGCGACGAGGCGACGGCCGAGGCAAAAGCCGAATTGCTCCGGGTGCTGGCTCGGTTCGAAAAAGACCCGGCAGGGGCCTATGAATTTCCCTTCTCATGCCGGATCTCGTGGGGACGGCGCTGAGAGCCGGAAACCGATCTCCCCTCCCGGCAGCGTTGCTAGCTTCTCTCACGGCGGTGGGGCATAGCTACCGCTCCGCGAGGACTGTCTCCCCGCTCGCTTGCCGCTCCAAACGCAGCAGATCTATCGACGGCGACACTATTGCTCCGAATAGTTTTACAAATTTGTGGTGTTAATCACTTTCGCAGCCGCGCATTGCCGAGGGCACGGTACGCAGAAAATTGCCTGTAGGCTAAGCCATTCCGATAAATATCCATTGCGTACATGCGCTTAAGCCTGACCAAAAGACCCGGCGGCTTTCGCGCAGATCCGCTATTCCGCGAATATTACTATTTATGTTCAAAAAATCATCTGATTAAACCTTGAGTTGCTTCACTCTTGGCGAATGCATCCGTAATTTCCATCGGATGCGTATGTCCTCCAGCCCGATATACCTCGGCGTGGTTCCTGCGCTCTCCGCACTACTCGCGGTCTTTGTCAGTGACGGCGTGGGAGCGCAGACGAACGCATCGGCTGACAGTATTCAGCCTATAAATCAGGCCGCCAATATTGCACAGCGGCACCGCACGGCGGTCGCGGCGCATCTCAGCGAGGTCTACCGCGTCCTCGTCCAGACGGACGATCGGACGCGAAGCGCCTCCGCCTTCCTTGCCAGCGGAAGCCGGATCGTCGCCACCAATCATCACGTCATCGACGGCGGCCGAACGTTCCAGATCGGCTATGTGGAGGAGAGCGGCAGGCTCCGCCGGGTGCCGCTACGGCTGCTTGCGAGTTTCCCGCAGAAGGATCTCGCTCTGCTCGAGGCCATGTCCGACCTTCCCGGCCAGGCGATGTCCGTCGTCGTGGAAGATCCCGAGCCGGCGTCCGACCTCTTCGCCATCGGCTTCCCGGCCGCCGCCGATGTCAGGAACGAGGTGCCGGTCGCCGACGAGCAGGACCCGAATTTCTTCCGCCCTTCGGTGGTCCGGGGCGCCGTCTCGCGCATCATCAAGGGCAACTGGCAGCAGACGCGCTTGCAGCACCAGACGCCGATCAGCGTGGGATATAGCGGAGGACCATTGCTCAATGACGCTGGGGCCGTCGTGGGCATCAGCACCTCCATCAGCAACGACGCGAACGGGATTTCCTACGGTGCGCTCGGGGAAGATCTGGCGCGGCTGCTCGGGGCCTGCGGTCTGCCGGTGCGCACCATTCCGGAAACGGCGAACGGGATCGCCGGCCAGAAATCGGCCAGCCTCGCGGCGGCCCCCGCGCTGACCGACATTGCATCGGCCCGGCCGGAGCACGAAGCGCTTCGGGCCAAGGGCTACCGCCTGCTGCGCGAAGGCAATGTCGCCGCCGCGCGCGCCACCTTCGAGCTGCTGGCCTCGCGCTATCAGCTCGCGGAGGGCTACGCCGGCCTTGCCGCCACCTACGATCCCAATTTCCTGAGGGGAATGGCCGTCGTCGGGCTGGAGGGCGATTTTGCCAAAGCGGGCGAGCTCTACGCCAAGGCCCGGAGCCTCGGCGGGGTGAGGACGTCCAGCGGGCAGGTGGCCGCCATCGGGAGTGAGGCCCAGCGCTGCCAACGCAGCCTCTGCATCCTCATCGACGGCGGGACGCAAGCGCGCTTGTCCTGTGAACCGGCGCCGGCAAGGTAAGCGACGGTCAATCCCGGCCGAAGACGCGCGGGCGCAGGCCGGCGTGGAACCAGGTGATCATCGAATAGATGTCATAGACCGGCAGTCCGACGGCGGCCCGGAGGGCGGCGGCATAGGGCGGCATGTTGGTGCATTCGAGCACGATGGCGCCGACTTCCGGATGCCCGGCGACCAGCGCCTTGCCGGCTTCCACGACATCCTGCTCGGCGAGCGCGATGTCCATGTCGTCCTTCTCGGCCTTGATCAGGACGCGGAAGAACTCCTGGCCGTGCTCGGTGCCGGCGACGGGCGTGTCGAGGGGGACGCCCGCGCTTCGCAGATGCGCCGGGCTCAGCGTCCCGCCGCAGACGGTGACGATGCCGACGCGCTTGCCCGGCGGCAAGGTCGCCTGCACCCAAGGCACTTGCATCAGCGACGAGGTCGCGACCGGCACGCGGGCCGCGGCGGCGAGCTCCTGCTGGAACAGTGCGAGGAAGCCGCAATTGGTGGTGATCGCCTCCGCGCCAAGGCTGACGAGGTCCTGGGCGGCTTCGATGAAGTCGGGCAGCAGACCGGCTGCGCCTTGCAGCACGACTTTCTCGGGGCTGGCGCCGCGCACCACCCGGTAGAGCACCGGGAACGGCCATGTCGAGGCATTGCCCATGTCGCCGGGGATGCGCGGAAAGCGGGCCTCCAGCATCAGGATGCCGAGCGGCGCGCCGTAGACGGCCTTGCCGCCCTTGGCGATGCGGGCGGCGGGGGAGGGCGGATGAGCGGTCATAGCCGGGTCCAGTCGAAGGCAGGTCAGAGGAAGCGCTTCGGGTCGAAGGCCCCGAGCGGAATTTCCGGCTCGCGCGCCGCAATGAGCTGGGCGACGAGGCGGCCGGTGCGGGCCGAGCTCACCAGTCCGACATGGCCGTGGCCGAAGGCGTAGACCACATCGCGGCTGGCGCGCGCATGGCCGATGCATGGGCGGCCATCCGGCATGCTCGGACGGTGGCCGAGCCAGACGCGGATTTTTTCCGGCGGCAAGTCCTTGGGCAAATTCGGGAACATGCTGATTAAGTGATCGCGCAGGATATCGGCGCGGCGCCAATCGGGAGCGGCGTCGAGACCGGCGATCTCCACCTGCCCGGCGCCCCGCAGCCCCTTGTTCATCCTGCTGGCCACCATCTTCGTATCCGACGCCATGACCGGCGTGCGCGGGCCGGTGCCCGCATCCTCGATCATGACATGGTAGCCGCGCTCGGTCTCGAGCGGCAGCCGGTCGCCGATGGAGGCGCAGAGCGGCTTGGAGCGTGCGCCCGCCGCCACGACCACGGCATCGCAGGCGATCTCGCCGTCGCCGGTGACGACGGCTTTCACGCGGCCGCCTTCGAGCTTGAGCCCCGTAGCCCTGGCCGAAACGAAGGCCGCGCCCAGTTCGCCGGCATAACGCGCCAGTCCGGCGACATAGGCGCCCGGATCGCGGCAGCGCCCGGCCTCCTCGACCAGCACGCCGAATTTGTAGCGCCGATGCAGTTCCGGCTCGCGCTGGCGCATCTCGTCCTCGGAGAGTTCCAGCCATTCGATGCCGACGCGCTTGCGGATGCCCCAGGCCAGCTTGTCGGCCTCGAAATCGGCGCGCGACGGGTAGATATGCATCAGGCCCTGATGTTCGATCAGCGCGCTGAGCCCAGCCTCGGCGGCGAGCGCCTTGTGCAGGAGCGGCGCGTCCCGCAGCAGATTGCGCAGCGCCCGCGCCGTCTCCTCGACTTTCGCCTCGGTCCAGCCGGACCAGAGATATCGCGCCAGCCAGGGCAGCGCTCTGGGCAGATAGGACCAGCGGATCGCCAGCGGCCCGAGCGGGTCCATCAGGAATTTCGGCAGCTTCTTCCAGACGCCGGGCTCGGCGGGCGGGATCACCGAATGCGATGACAGCCAGCCGGCATTGCCGTAGCTCGCCGCCTGCTCGCCGCCGGGCGTGCCAGGGTCGATGATGGTGACGCGGTGGCCGTCGCGCAGCAGCTCGATGGCGCTGATGACGCCGATGGCCCCGGCTCCGATGATGGCGACGTGACGGCCGCCCGCCGCACTCACGCCGGTGGCGCTCACCGTCCGGTCGCCGCGATGCGGCGGCAATGGTCGAGGGCGGCGTTGATGAGATTGTCGCTGGCCTCCGGCGTGCGGAAGGCGGAATGGGCCGACAGCGTGACGTTCTCCAGCGTCGTCAGCACGTGCCCGGCGGGCATCGGCTCCACGGCGAAGACGTCGAGCCCGGCATGGCGGATGTGGCCGCTGCGCAGCGCCGCGATCATCGCATCCTCGTCGACCAGCGCGCCGCGCGCCGTATTCACCAGAATGACGCCCGGTTTCATGCCGGCGATGCGCTTGGCGGAGATGAGGCCCTTGGTCTCGTCGTTCAGAAGCAGATGCAGCGAGATCACGTCGCTTTCCGCGAGCACCTGCTCGAGCGGCAGGAACGCGACCCCCGGATGGCGTTTCGGGCTGCGGTTCCAGGCCACCACCTTCATTCCGCAGCCGCCGGCCATGCGGGCGACCTCCGCCGCGATGCCGCCGAAGCCGATCAGGCCGATGGTCTTGCCGGTCAGCTCGACGCCATCCGTGCGCACCCAGTGGCCGGCGCGCATCTGGCGGTCCATGCGGGCAAAACCCTTGGCGGCGGCCCACATCAGCGCCACCGCGCATTCCGCGACCGCCGTGTCGCCATACCCCTTGATGAGATGCACGGTGATGCCGCGCCCGGCCAGTTCCTCGGGGTTCATGTAGCTGCGCGCGCCGGTGCCGAGGAAGACGACATGCTTGAGGCCGGGGCATTCCGCCGCAACCGGGGTCGGCAGATGGGTGTGGTCGATGATGGCGATCTCGGCATCGCCAATGACGGCGGGAAGCGCGTCCGGCTTCACGTCCGGATTGCGGTTGATGACAAGGTCCGGATCTCCCGCGTGCCACAGCTTTTCCGCGACGGCGGCGAGGGTATCGTTGGCGTCGGCGAATACGGCCCGCAAGGCAATCCTCTCCTTCAAAGGCCGCGTCGCCCGGCAGCGCGCGGCGTGTTTCGGATTTTTATACGGAGTTGCATTTGGATTCTAAGCCTTTTTCCGGGCCTGCGCTGCCTAGATTTTAGGCATTCGCGCCGGTGCGCCGTGCCGCCGTGGGGTCTCCGGCCCGTCCGCCTTTTCCGCCTGTGGCAGACCGTGGCGCTTTGATGTTATTCATTCGACAATGGGGCGAGGCGAAGTTGGCAACATGCTTGCATCCGGCAATGCATTGACCGCAAAGAGCTTTGTCTGGGAGCGGGCCGCATCGGAGGGGATGGCATGACGGATGACGCTGGCGAGGAGGCCTCGCTGTTGCGGCGGGCGCTGGACGCGCTCTATCTCGGCGCGGGCTGGCTGGCCGGAGCCTTCCTGATCGTGATCTTCCTCTTGATGATGGGCCTGTCGATCGGCCGCCAGATCGGCATCAACATCCCCGCCGGCGATGAATTCACCGCCTGGTCGATGGCCGCGATGGCGTTTCTCGGTCTCGCCCACACCTTCAAATCCGGCGATATGATCCGCGTCGGCCTCATCACCGAGCGGCTGACCGGGCGCACCAAGCAGGTGTTCGAGATCGGGGCCTTGCTGATCGCCCTCGCCTTCACCGGCTATTTCACCTGGTACGCCTTCGGCTTCACCTATTATTCCTGGCTGACCAACGACGTCGCGCAGGGTGTCGTGCCGCTGCCGCTCTGGATCCCGCAGACATCCTATTGCGCCGGGCTGGCGCTGCTCGCCATCGCCATTCTCGATGAGCTGGTGCATGTGCTGCGCGGGCACCTGCCACGCTACGAGAAGGAGCCTCCCCGGACCGCCGAAGAGGTCGTCGAGCGCGCCGTGCAGAGTGCGGTGTAACCGATGATGTCCGGTGTGCAGCTTCTCGAAATCACCCTCATCCTGTTCGGCGTGCTGACCGTGCTGCTCGCCGGCGGTGTCTGGATCGCCATCAGCCTGCTGGCGGTCGGCTGGCTCGGCATGCTGTTTGTCGGCGGCATCCCGCCCGGACAGGTGCTCGCGACGACCGTCTGGGGCGGCAGCGCCTCCTGGGAGCTGGCCGCGCTGCCGCTCTTCATCTGGATGGGCGAAATCCTCTACCGCACGAAACTGTCGGAGGAGATGTTCCGCGGCCTCGCGCCCTGGCTCGACCGCATCCCCGGGCGGCTGATGCACGTCAACGTGCTGGCCTCCGGCCTGTTCGGCTCGGTCTCCGGCTCCTCCGCCGCCACTTGCGCGACAGTCGCCAAGATCGCCCTGCCGGAGCTGAAGAAGCGCGGCTATGACGAGATGCTGAGTCTGGGCTCGCTGGCGGGCGCCGGGACGCTCGGCATCCTGATCCCGCCCTCGATCACCATGGTGATCTATGCCGTCGCGGCCAATGTCTCGATCATCCAGCTTTTCCTGGCGGGCTTCCTGCCCGGCTTCCTGGTGATGGCGCTCTATTCCGGCTACATCGCCGGCTGGTCCGTCATCAACAAAGACAAGATGCCGCCGCCGGAGCCGACCACCACCTTCCGGGAAAAGCTGCGCGCCTCCACCAACCTCATCCCGCTGACGCTGCTGATCGCACTTGTCTTCGTCGCGCTGCTTCTCGGCTGGGCGACGGCGACGGAATGCGCCGCCTGGGGTGTGTTCGGCTCGCTCGCCATCGCCTGGTGGGGCGGCGTGCTCGACCGCCAGTCCTTCTGGGCGAGCGTCATGGGCACGACGCGCGTCACCTGCATGATCATGCTGATCCTCGCCGGCGCCGCCTTCATGAAGCAGTCGATGGGCTATACCGGCATTCCGGCTGCGCTTGCCGCCTGGGTCGACGGGCTGGGCCTCGGGCCATATGGGCTGATCACCGCCCTGACCATCATGTACATCCTGCTCGGCACCGCGCTCGACGGCATCTCGATGATCGTGCTGACCACGGCCATTGTGCTGCCGATGGTGCAGAAGGCGGGCTTCGACCTCGTCTGGTTCGGCATCTTCGTCGTGCTGATCGTCGAGATGGCGGAGGTCTCCCCGCCGGTCGGCTTCAACCTGTTCGTGCTGCAGACCATGAGCGGGCATGATTCCAACACGGTGGCGCTCGCCGCGCTGCCGTTCTTTTTCCTGCTGGTCGTCGCCGTCGCCCTCATCACCATCTTCCCGCAGATCGTGATGTGGCTGCCGCAATATGCCTTTCCCGGATGACGGGCAGGCAGGATGATGTTCAATCGCACCATATGAAGGAGAGTCATATGCCGATCACCCGACGCCTCGCCCTCGCGGCGGCCGTCTTCCTGGCCGCCGGAGCGACCGCGGCCAGCGCGCAGACGGTCTGGAACCTGCCGGCCGCCTATCCCGCCGATAACCCGCATTCGGAAAATCTCGCCGCCTTCGCCAAGGACGTCGAAGCGGCGACAGGCGGCAAGCTCAAGATCACCGTCCACGCCAATGCCTCGCTGTTCAAGGCGCCGGAAATCAAGCGCGCCGTCGCGACCGGACAGGCGCAGATCGGCGAAGTGCTGCTTTCGATCCACGAGAACGAGGACCCGGTGTTCGGCGTCGACGTGGTGCCGTTCCTGGCGACCAGCTTCGCGGATTCGATGAAGCTCTACAAAGTGTCGAAGCCCGCGATCGAGAAGAAGCTGGCCTCGCAAGGGCTGATGCTGCTGTTCACCGTGCCCTGGGCGCCGCAGGGCGTCTACACCAAGAAGGAGCTGAAGACGGTCGACGACATGAAGGGCCTGAAATGGCGGGCCTATAATGTCGGCACCTCGCGCATCGGCGAGCTGGTCGGCGCGCAGCCGGTGACCATCCAGGCGGCCGAGCTGCCGCAGGCGCTGGCGACCGGCGTGGTGAACGCCTTCATGTCCTCGGGCGGCACGGGCTACGACTCCAAGGTCTGGGAATCGCTGACCTATTTCTACGACGCGCAGGCCTGGATCCCGAAGAACGCCACCTTCGTCAACAAGGCGGCATTCGACGCCCTCGACGCCCCGACGAAAGAGGCCCTGCTGACATCCGCCGCCGCCGCCGAAGCGCGCGGCTGGAAGCTGTGGGGTGAGAAGGCGACCTGGTATCTCGACCAGCTCAAGCTCAAGGGCATGAAGGTCGAAGCGCCCTCGCCCGCCCTGATGGATGGTTTTAAGAAGATCGGCGACACGCTCACCGCCGACTGGCTGAAGCGCGCCGGCCCCGACGGACAAGCCATCATCGACGCCTATAAGAAGGGGAGCTGATGTCCTCGCAGCGGGGCAGTTTCAGACGGAAAAACAGACGCCCGTAATCCAATCCGCAGCCGAGTCGCCTCTCCCAAGGGGAGAGGGTTAGGGTGAGGGGGTAATCCCTCTCGGTAGGGCAGGGCGTCGCCACACGGAGAGGCATTACCCCCTCACCCGGCACGCTGTCGCGTGCCGCCCTCTCCCCATGAAGACCTTTGCAAAACTTCGATTCCTTCGCCCTGGCCGTTAGAGCCGGGGCCCACTCGCCTCTCCACTTGCCGCAGCAATAGCGGAATATGATTGGGTCCCGGCTCGGCCTGACGGCCGTCCGGGACGACGGGGAGAGAACCTTCGATACGCAACCTTCTCCCATGGGAGAGGGCTGGGTGCGCCTCTCCATCTCATGCGTTTTTCTAAGGTCCGCGACGCGATCCCTCGGTGCAGTATCTTTCCTGCGCCGCCTTGACTTTCAGCCCCAATCATTCAATGATCGTTGAATGATTGAACCATTGGACGATAAACAGGCCGTCACGGCGCTGACGGCGCTGGCGCAGGAGCACCGGCTCAAAATCTTCCGGATGCTGGTGCGGCGTGGCCCCTCCGGCCTGTCGGCGGGGGAGATCGGCCACGAGGCCGGCATCAGCCCGACCAGCACCTCGTTCCATCTCAAGGAGCTCGAGCGCGCCGGGCTGTTGCGGTCTGCGCGCGACGGGCGCTTCATCCGCTACGCCGTCAATATCGATGCGATGCGGCAATTGCTGGAGTTCCTGACCGAGGATTGCTGCCAGGGCAGTCCGGAGATTTGCGGCAGCGTCTTCGCCACCGCCAAGGCGCTTTGCGGCTCCCGAGGAGAAAAGCCATGAGCGGGCGCGTCTACAATGTCCTGTTTCTGTGTACGCATAATTCGGCCCGGTCGGTGATCGCGGAGGCCGTCATCAATCGGCTCGGCGGCGGGCGGTTTCGCGGCTTCAGCGCCGGCAGCCAGCCGCGCGGCCAGATCCACCCCTATGCCTTGGACCTTCTCGCCCGGAACCAATATGACACCGCCGGATTGCGCTCCAAATCCTGGGAAGAGTTCGCCGCGCCCGGCGCACCGGCCATGGATTTCGTTTTCACGGTTTGCGACGACGCCGCGAACGAGGTCTGCCCGCTCTGGCCCGGCCAGCCGATGACGGCGCATTGGGGCCTGCCCGATCCGAGCCGCGCCGAAGGCACGGAGGCGGAGAAGCGTCTCGCCTTCGCCGACACGCACCGGATGCTCTATCAGCGCATCGGCATCCTCACGCAAGTGCCGCTCCAGTCCCTCGACAGGCTCGCTTTGCAGAAGCGGCTCGACGACATCGGGGAGCAGGCGAAAGGCGAGAGCGCCTGACCATGTCCAAATTCGAACGCTATCTGACGGTCTGGGTCGGGCTGTGCATCGTGCTCGGCATCGCCCTCGGCCATCTTTTCCCGTCCGTCTTCCATGCCATCGGCACGGCGGAGGTCGCCAAGGTCAACCTGCCGGTCGCCGTGCTGATCTGGCTGATGATCGTGCCGATGCTGCTGAAGATCGATTTCGCCGCGCTGTCGCAGGTGAGGCGGCACTGGCGCGGCATCGGCGTGACGCTGTTCATCAACTGGGCGGTGAAGCCGTTTTCCATGGCGCTGCTCGGCTGGCTGTTCATCGGCTGGCTGTTCGCGCCTTACCTTCCCGCCGGCCAGATCGACAGCTACATCGCCGGTTTGATCCTGCTCGCGGCCGCGCCCTGCACGGCGATGGTGTTCGTCTGGAGCAACCTCTCGGACGGCGAGCCGCATTTCACCCTGAGCCAGGTCGCGCTCAACGACGTCATCATGGTCTTCGCCTTCGCTCCCGTCGTGGCGCTGCTGCTCGGATTGTCGGCGATCACGGTGCCGTGGGAGACGCTGGTGCTGTCGGTCGTGCTCTATATCGTTGTGCCCGTCGTCATCGCCCAGATCGCCCGCCGCGCGCTTCTCGCCAAAGCCGGACCGGAGGCGCTCGCCGCGCTGCTGGCCCGCTTGCAGCCGGTCTCGCTGATCGCGCTGCTCGCCACGCTGGTGCTGCTGTTCGGCTTCCAGGGCGAGCAGATCCTGGCGCAGCCGCTCATCATCGCCATGCTGGCGGTGCCGATCCTGATCCAGGTCTATTTCACCTCGGGCCTTGCCTATCTGCTCAACCGGGCGGCGGGCGAAACCCACAGCGTGGCTGGGCCGTCGGCCCTGATCGGCGCCAGCAATTTCTTCGAACTGGCCGTCGCCGCCGCCATCAGCCTGTTCGGCTTCGATAGCGGAGCGGCGCTCGCGACGGTCGTCGGTGTGCTGATCGAGGTGCCGGTGATGCTGTCGGTGGTGAAGATCGTCAATGCCAGCCGCGGCTGGTACGAGGCGGGTGGCGCCGTGCGCGGCCGGGCGGCGGTTCGATGATCCAGCTCAGGAGACAAAGATGAACGAGGATTTGCCCGTCGCGGTGATCGGAGCGGGGCCGGTGGGCCTGGCGGCGGCCGCCCAGCTTGTCGCGCGCGGTTTGACGCCGCTGGTCTTCGAGTGCGGCGGCCGGCCGGGCAGCGCGATACTGGACTGGTCGCATGTGCGGCTGTTCTCCCCCTGGCGCTATAATGTCGACGATGCGGCCCGCGCCCTGCTGGCGGAAACCGGCTGGAGCGCGCCCGATCCGGACCACCTGCCGAGCGGCGGCGAGCTGGTTCGCGGCTATCTCGAACCGCTGGCCGCGCATCCGGCGATCGCGCCGCATCTCCGCTTCGGCGCCCGGGTGACGGCGATCGGGCGCCTCGGCATGGACAAACTGTGCGACGCCGGCCGCGCCGATGCGCCTTTCACCCTCCGCTGGCAGGACGCGGCGGGCGCGAGCCATCGCAGCCTAGCCCGCGCCGTGATCGATGCCTCCGGCACCTGGCATTCGCCGAACCCGATGGGTGTCGATGGCCTGCCGGTGTCCGGCGAGGACACGGGGACCGTTGCCTACGGCATCCCCGATGTGAGCGGGGCGGCGCGCGGGCGCTACGCGGGCAAGCGCATTCTGGTGGTCGGCGGCGGCCATTCGGCGATCAATGCCGTGCTCGACGTGTTGCGGCTTCAGCAGCAGGCCCCCGCCACCCGCCTGATCTGGGCGCTGCGGCGCGACCGGATCGACAGGCTGCTGGGCGGCGGCGCCGATGATGCGCTGCCCGAGCGCGGCGCGCTCGGGATCGCCGCCAAGCAGGCCATCGAAAGCGGCCGCCTTGAATGGCTCGCGCCTTTCGCCGCCGAGCGCCTTGAGCGGACGGAGGATGCCATCCGCGTCGGCGCGACCTTGCGCGGCGAGCCGATAAGCCTCGAGGTCGACCGCATCATCGTCGCCACCGGCTTCCGGCCGGACACGCGGCTTTCCGGCGAGCTCCGGATCGCCCTCGATGCCGCCGTCGACGCCCCCGTCAGACTCGCGCCGCTCATCGATCCTAACCTGCATTCCTGCGGCACGGTGCCGCCGCACGGCGCCGCCGAACTCTCCCATCCCGAGCCCGGCTTCTTCATCGCCGGATCGAAATCCTATGGCCGCGCGCCGACTTTCCTGATGATGACCGGCTATGAGCAGGTCCGCTCCATCGCCGCCGAGATCGCGGGCGACCACGAAGCCGCGCGCGAGGTCCGGCTGGTGCTGCCGGAAACCGGCATCTGCAATACCAGCGCAAAACCGCAAGCCTGTTGCGGCCCGCAACCTGATGCCGCCGATGCCAAACGCGGCGGATGCTGCGCCGCTTAAGGCAGCGCCTTCAGGAACGCCCGCACGACGGTCGCGGAATTGTCCGAGGCCAGTTGGAAGAAGGTGCCCATCTCGTTCTCGCCCGCGCCGCCGCCGGCCAGATCGGCCAGCGAGCGGAAGGCGATGAACGGCACGCTGTTGGCGTAGGCGACATGGGCGACGGCGGCGCTCTCCATGTCGATCACCGACGCGCCGAACGTGTCATGCGCATATTCGCGGACGGCCTTGTTGTCGACGAAGGCTTGCCCCGAGACCCCCTTGCCGCCGACGATCAGACGCGGCTGGTGATCGAGGCAGGCCTTGGCGGCGGTGCATTGCGCCAGACCCTGGCCCTCGATCTTTTGCGCGACGCGCAGGAGGGCGGGATCGGCCTCGAACCACTTCACCTTTTCGATCTTGCCCGGTCCCCTGGCGATTCCGACCGGCTGCGGAAAGACCATGTTGAAATTCGGCGTCGTGCGCTCGGCATAGGAGGGGAGCTTATAGTCGCCGCCGGTCTCGCGCGCGAACACCGACTCCAGATACTGGCTCCAAGCCTGCGGCACGACGACATCGCCGATCTTGAGGCTGGGGTCGGCGCCGCCGGCGATGCCGGAAAACACCAGCCGCCGGATGTTGAAATGGTCGAAAACGCTCTGGGTGGTCATGGCGGCATTGACCATGCTGATGCCGCTCAGATAGAGCACCACCGGCTTGCCCGCGATCGTCCCGGTCAGGAATACGGTGCCGCCGATCAGATGCTCCTCGCGGCCTTCGAGGCTTTTCTGCAGCTCCAGCCATTCCGGCTCGAAGGCGGAAACCACAGCGGTGCGCGGCGCGGTGTCGAGAGGCTCGGCGCGGGCAAATGCGGGCGAAAGGAGCAGGGCGAGCAGCAGGCTCAGGAGCGCCAGCGCTCCGCGCGACTCATTCGATGGCTCGGTCTTCGATCTCGGCAGGGTCATGCATGGCTCATGGTTCGTCGCGGATCCGGGCGCCCGGGCGCTGAGTGCGAGCGGTATCCGCTTGCGCGGCATTGCGGCTGATGGCGAGGTGGTCGGATTGGGGGCGCTCAGAGGTAAAGTGCGCGCTCGCCAATCGGCTACGGCATCCATCTTGAACCTGGGCGTTACACTTCGATTGCGATCCCTTTCTATCGCGCTACGGACGTAACCGCGCGCCGTGGTCCGCTGAGCCATTGAGACGGACAAAGGCGCGGAGCATCGCCGGCATCACGGTGCCGGAAAGTCGGTCGACAGGGCCACCGAGCGCCACTCCGCCAAAATCGCGCGGTCGGTTTCGAGTTTTGCCTCGATTTTGGCGACGGTGTCGCTGCCGAGCGGCAATCGCATCGGCGGGATGGGCGCGTCCACGAAGGCGACCAGCACCTCCGCCAGCTTGATCGGATCGCCCGGCTGGTTGCGGCTGAGGCCGGCCGCGATGGCGCGCACCTTGCCGGCGGTGGCATCGTAATCGGCGATGCGGGCCGGGCTGACCGACAGCGACGACGCCTCGAGGAAGTCCGTGCGGAAATAGCCGGGCTCGACCACCGTGACATGGATGCCGAGCGGCGCGAGTTCGTCATGCAGCGCCTCGGACAATCCCTCGACGGCGAATTTGGCGGAACTGTAGACGCCGAAGCCCGCCGCCGCGCGATATCCCCCAATCGAGGAAAGGTTGAGCACGCGGCCCGAGCGCGCCTTTCGCATATGGGGCAGAAGGGCGCGGGTCACGGTCAGCAGCCCGAACACATTGGTCCTAAAGATCGCCTCGACCTCGGCGGCGGACGCCTCCTCCACCGCGCCGAGCAGGCCGAAGCCTGCATTGTTGAGCAGGACGTCGATGCGCCCGAACCGGTCGATCGCGGCCTTGGCGGCCGCCGCCGCCTGCTCCTCGTCCGTTACATCGAGCGCGACGGGGAGCAGGTTGGGATGATCGCCGAAACGGTCACGGATCGCTTTCGGGTTGCGCGCGGTCGCGGCGACGGCGTGGCCTTTGGCAAGCGCCTTCTCCGTGACGAGGGCGCCGATGCCGCGCGAGGCGCCGGTGATGAACCAGGTCTTCATGGTCGGTGAGTCCTTGGGTGAGGTTGTCGAACGTCAGCCGCGCTCACGGGCGCGATGAGACCATCGTGCAGAAGCTCAGCTCCATGTCCTTGGCGAGGAGCTCCGGGAACCGTCCCATGAGCGCCTTCGTGTAAGGCTGCTCGAAATGCGCATCGAGATCGGCTCGCGAGCGCCAGTTCTCGTAGAGGATCCACACGCGGCGGTCGTCATTGTCCCGGTGGATCAGGTAGTCGACCGATCCCGCCTCGGCCCGCGTGGGTGCGACCATCGCCTGCAGGGCTTCGCCCAGCGTGTCGGCATGTTCGGGTTTCGCCGTCAGGCGGGCGATCAAAGTCAATTGCTCGGACATCGTTTGGTCTCCTTGGAATGCGGCTCAGAAACCGGCCACGGACATCTTGATGTTCTGGCCGCCATCGACGGTGATGGTTTGGCCGGTGACGTAGGCGGAATGTTCGGATGCAAGCCAAACCATGGCGTCGGCGACATCCTCGGGCTGACCGATGCGCCGCAGCGGCACGTTCGCGTCCCAATAGGGCTGCATGTCGCGCCCCGTCGTGAAGCGGTCCGACATCTCGGTCTTGATGAAGCCCGGAGCGACGCAGTTGACGCGAATGCCTTCGTCGCCAAGTTCGACGGCGAGGGCGCGCGCCAGCGATTCCGAGGCGCCCTTGGTTGCCGAATAGACCGGCAGCAGCGCCCCGCCCTGGCGACCCCACAGCGACGACACCGTGATGATCGACCCGCCCGGACGGCGCAGATGCGGGATCGCATATCTGGCGGTCAGCAGCGTGCCGCGCAGATTGGTGCCGAGCACCGCGTCGATGTCTTCGACGCTGAGTTCGGCGAGCGGCAGGACGTGCGGCGGTTCGATCCCGGCATTGGTGATCACCGTATCGATCGGACCGAACTTATCGGCCGCGCCTTCGACGAAGGCCCGGACTTGTCCGGCATCCTGGACATCGGTCGTCTTGAACCAGGCCTTGCCGCCCAGCCGCTCGATTTCGGCCGCGGCCTCCGCGCCGCGCTGGGCGCGCCGGCCGGAGATCGCGACATTGGACCCGAGCTTCGCGAAGGCGAGCGCGGCGGCATAACCGATGCCGGAGGTCGCGCCGGTGATGACGATGGTCTTCGCCATGTTGGTTACTCCTCTGGATGTTGTCCCGGCCACGTCAGGCCGCTGCGGGGTAGACGGCCTCCCACGAGGCGGCGGGGGTGGTGGCGAGCGTCCAAAAACTCTCGGCAACAGCCCTGGCCTCGGGCGATCCCGGGCTGACCGAGGTTGCGACGGTCGCGATTGCGATGCGGGTGCCTTGCCGGCGCAGCGGCTCGGCGAGCGCCTGAACGATGTTGCGCAGCGCCGCCTTGCCGGCGCCGAGGCTGGCATAGCCGGCGTCGGGCGTGAGTGCGAGGCCGCCGCCGGTGACCAGGATCGTGCCGCCGCGCGCGCCGAACTGCGCGACCGCCGCCCGGATGGTGTGCAGGCCGCCCGCGACATTGATCGCGAGATCGATCTCGACCTCGCTGTCGGTCATGCTGAACAGGTCCTGCTGGCGCACCACGGCGGCGTTGTAATGCACCGCGGCGAGGCCGCCGGTGAGGCGATCCGCCTCGGCCATTGCGGCGCGGAGGGCGGCCGGGTCCGTCGCGTCGACCCGCAGCGCGTGGGCCGTGATGCCGAGCGCCGAGAGTTCGGCGGTCAACAGGGCGAGGCGGTCCGTATTGCGGCCGGCGAGGACAACCGACCAGCCTTCCCGGCCGAATTTCTCGGCGACCGCCTGGCCGATGCCCGGACCGGCGCCGATGATCATGATGGAATTGGACATGGTGTTTCCTTTGCGAAAGGGACGGCCGCGTCCCGAGGGGAACGGCGGCCGTTCAGTGTGCGGGACGGCTCAGGGGAGCACCTCGGCCAGCTCGATCAGATTGCCGAACGGGTCGCAGAAGAAGGCGAGGCGGCGGCTGATCGCGGGAAGCTCGAAGGGCTCGGTCACGATGGTGACGCCGCGCGACCGCAGGGTCTCGACTGTGATGTCGACGTTTTGCACATTCAGACAGAAATGATGGTAGCCGGCGTATTTCAGGCTATCGCCGAGGTCGGTATAGGGGCGGACGTCACGCGGGGAGGGCTCGCCGCCGCCAAGGATCTCGACATAGAAATGGTCGTCGGTCGCGGGGGCGAGATAGGCGAGCTTTTCATCGGCATAATCCCACTCGGCGACGACGCGGAAATCGAGCTTTTCGACATACCAGCGCTTGGCGGTCTCCAGGTCGGGGGTGCGCACCGCGACGTGGTGGCCGCGCATGTCGGCGAAAGGCGACGCGGCATTGTGGGCGGGGGGAATGAAGTCGGCCATGGTCTTTCTCCTGGTTCCCGGCCGGCGTCAGTACCGGCCTCGTGAGGAGAATTTGGCGCTTTTCAATTGCTCTGATTAGAGCGATAAAGCATCGGATAGTCCTGAGTGAAATTCAGCAATGCGGGCGACAGACCTATCCGAACTCGCGGCCTTCGACGCGGTGGCGCGGCATCGCAGCTTCCGGCGGGCGAGCGAGGAGCGCGGTGTCACCGCCTCCGCGATCAGCCATGCGGTCAGCAATCTGGAGGCGAGGCTGGGCATCCGGCTGGTAAACCGGACGACGCGCAGCGTGTCGCTCACCGATGCCGGCGCCAAGCTGTTCGCGCAATTGTCGCCGGCCTTCGGCGACATCGGCTCGGCGCTCGATGCGCTCAACCGGTTTCGCGAAACGCCTTTCGGCAAAGTGCGCATCAACGCGCCCAATTCGATCGCGCCCTTCGTCTTCGGCCCGGTGATGGGCACGCTGATCGCCCAGAACCCCGATCTGGAGCTGGAGATTGTCGCGACCGACCGGCTGGTCGATATCGTCGAGGAGGGCTTCGATGCCGGCGTGAGGCTCGGCGAGAGCCTGCGCGAGGGCATGACGGCGGTGAAGATCAAGCCGCGACTGCGTCTGGCCGTCGTCGGGTCGCCGGCCTATTTCGAGCGGCATCCGCTTCCCAGAACGCCGGCCGACCTCAAGACCCATGTCTGCATCCGCAACATCTATCCGAGCGGGGCGGCCTATGCGTGGGAGTTCAGCCGCGCCGGCAAGATCATCGCGTTCGAGCCGACCGGGCCGCTGTCGCTGGACGACCACGAGTTGATGGTCGAGGCGGCGAGATCCGGCATCGCCCTCGCCTATGTCTGGGAGAGCCGGGCGCGGCCCTATCTGGACAGCGGGCACCTCGTCGAGTGCCTCGCCTCATGGAGCGCTCCGGGAGACTGGCTCTATCTCTATTACCCGACGCGCAAATACCTTTCCGCCGGATTGCGAGCCGTGGTGGACGCCTTGCGCGTCTAGACACTACATGGAGAGCGGGATGACGCGCGACGAAAGGCAGGCGGTGGCGCACGGCGATTTGAGACGCATAGGGCGGGCGGAGCTTCCGGCGGACACGCCGGCGCTCGCGCGGTTTCTGCTGGGCAAGCTCGTCATCCGGGAACGGCCCGAAGGCGACGTCATCGGCCGCATCGTCGAGACCGAGGCCTATGTCGTGGGCGATGCCGCCAGCCACGCTTACCGCGGCGTCACCTCCCGCAACCGCTCGCTGTTTCTGCAGCCAGGGCACGCCTATGTCTATCTGGCCTATGGAGTGTCATTCATGCTGAACGTGTCGAGCGGCGCGGCCGGCATCGGCGAGGGCGTGCTGATCCGCGCGCTCGAACCGGTTGCAGGCGTCGGGTTCATGGAGAGCCGTCGTGGCACGTCCAGGCTCCGCGATCTGGCGCGCGGTCCGGGCCGGCTGACGCAGGCGCTGGCCATCGACCGCAGGCTGGACGGCGCCGATCTCTGCGCTCCGGGCGAGATCTGGCTCGGCGCGGACGGGTTCGCGGCGGGCGCGGTCGGCACCAGCGTCAGGATCGGCATTACCCGCGACGCCGACCGGCCGCTTCGGTTTTTCCTGCGCGGCAATGTCTTCGTCAGCGGGCCGGGCGCGCTGAACCTGTGAGACTGATTCGGCCCAGCCCGCCTCGCCGGCGGGATCGGCTGGACATCGCCATCCTTCATCCTCTAGTCAGAGGCCAGGAACGACGCGTCGGCGAAGCATGGAGACGAAGGGCGTGGACCTATCGAGCTGGAGCGGCGCTCCCAGGCCCGAGCGCATCGTGCTCGAAGGGGCCTATGCGCGCCTCGAGCCTCTGGATGCCCGGCATCATGCGGGCGACCTCCTTCATTCCGCGCTCGCGGACGGCGCGGAGGAGCGCTTCCGCTATCTTTTCGACACGCCGCCCCCCGACCAGCCAAGCTTCGCGCGCTGGCTTGAGACCGCCGCGGCATCGCAAGACCCGCTCTTCTTCGCCGTTATCGACAAGGCGACCGGCCGCGCCGAGGGCCGCCAGGCTTTGATGCGCATCGATCCGGCGCATGGCGTGATCGAGATCGGCAATATCCTCTGGGGCCCGGCCATCGCCCGCAGCCCGGTCACGACCGAGGCGTTTTTCCTCTTCGCCTCCTACGTGTTCGACCGGCTCGGCTATCGCCGGTTCGAATGGAAATGCGACGCCCGAAACCTGCCGTCGCGGCGGGCGGCCGAGCGGTTCGGCTTCAGTTTCGAGGGGATCTTCCGCCATCACATGGTCGTCAAGGGCCAGAACCGGGACACCGCATGGTTCTCGATCATCGGCCCGGAATGGCCGCGGCTCTCGGCTGCGCTTTCCGCCTGGCTCGATGCATCCAATTTCGACGAGGCGGGTCAGCAGCGGCGAAGGCTGGAAGACTTCCGGTGATCGGAGCCTGATGAGGAAGGTGCTGCCGGACGTTCAATTCCGCGTTTCGAGCAGGCGCCGTGCAATGACCTGCGCCTGGATCTCCGCCGCGCCTTCGAAGATGCTGAGGATGCGGGCGTCGCAGAGGACGCGGCTGATGGGGTATTCCAGCGCAAAGCCGTTGCCGCCGTGGATTTGCAGCGCGTTGTCCGCCGCCGCCCAGGCGACGCGGGCCGCCAGAAGCTTCGCCATGCCGGCCTCGAGATCGCAGCGGCGGCCGAGGTCCTTTTCGCGGGCGGCGAAATAGGTGAGTTGGCGGGCGATCAGCGTTTCCACCGCCATCATCACGATCTTGTCGGCGACGCGCGGGAAATTGACGATCGGCTTGCCGAACTGAGCGCGCTCATTGGCATAGCGCAGAGCGAGGTCCATCGCCGATTGCGCGACGCCGATGGCGCGGGCCGCCGTCTGGATGCGGGCGGCCTCGAAGGTCTGCATGAGCTGCTTGAAGCCCTGGCCCTCTTCGCCGCCGAGCAGATTGGCGGCAGGCACCGCGAGGCCGTCGAAGGAAATCTCGTATTCTTTCATGCCCCGATAGCCGAGCACTTCGATCTCGCCGCCGCTCATGCCCTCGGCCGGGAACGGGTTGGCGTCGGTGCCGCGCGGCTTCTCGGCCAGGAACATCGACAGGCCCTTGTAGCCGGTCTCGTTCGGGTCGGTGCGGGCGAGCACGGTCATCAGGTCGGCGCGGACCGGATGGGTGATCCAGGTTTTTTGCCCGGTGATGCGGTAGACATCGCCGTCGCGCACGGCGCGGGTCTTCAGCGAGGCGAGGTCGGAGCCGGTGTTGGGCTCGGTGAAGACGGCGGTCGGCAGGATCTCGCCGGAGGCGAGGCGCGGCAGGTATTTCTGCTTCTGCTCGTCGGTGCCGGCGCCCAGGATCAGCTCGGCGGCGATCTCCGAGCGGGTGCCGAGCGAGCCGACGCCGATATAGCCGCGCGACAATTCCTCCGAGACGAGGCACATCGCCTCCTTGCCGAGGCCGAGGCCGCCGAATTCCTCCGGCATGGTCAGGCCGAACACGCCCAGCTCGCTCATCTTGGCGATGATTTCGAGCGGAATGTAGCTGTTGGTCAGGTGCCATTCCTGCGCGTGCGGCACCACTTCGGCCTGCGAGAAGCGGTGCATCTCGCCGCGCATGGATTCCAGCATTTCGTCGAGGCCGCTATCGCCGTAGGTGGCTGTGCCCTGGGCGTCGTTGATGAGGGCGATCAGGCGGGCGCGGATCTGCGGCGTGTTGCCGGCGCCGATGAGCTTGCGGACGGGCGCGGCCTCAGAGAAGGCGGCTGCGTCCTCGGCTGAAATGCCCAGTTCGGGAAGGCGGATGAATTCGAGCTGGCTCATCGGGATGCCGCCCGCGATCTGCGCGCAATATTCGGCGAGGCCGACCTGCACCAGGAGCGCGTCGATTTCGCCGAAGCGGCCTTGCGCTTCCTGGCGCTCGGCATAGGCGGCGAGCTGCTTGACGGACTCGGCATAGGTGGCGAGCCAGGCGAGGCCATGGGCGCGGTGCTGCTCGCGATCGAGCGCGGCGGCATCGACCCGGCCATCGGGGGCGAGCGCCGCGCGGGAGGCCGCGATGGCCCGCCCGAGCAGCTTTTCCGCCTCGATGGCGACTTCGGCGGCGAGCCCGGATATCGGGCCTGGACCAGCTTGAGACACATCCGCCGCCAAAGTCATTTACGCTCTCCTACATATCGATTGAACGGCCACCCGTGTCAGGGATGCCCGGCGGACCGCCCGCCGAACAGGCGGCCGAAGAAGCCCCGGCTTTCCTTGGCCTTGGTCTTGACCGGCTCCGGCTTCTGCGGCTCTTCGACCGGCTTCGGCTCGGGTTTCGGATCCTCGACCGGCTCGGGCTCTTTCGGCTCGGAGGGCGGCTCGGGATCGCCCGCCTGGGCGATTGGCTCGGCCGACGCTGCGGCTTCGGCTGGCGCCACGGCGATTTCCGCAGGCGCGGCGTCGACCGTCTCCGGCTCGGCGGCAATCTCGGCCGTCTCGACGGGCGCAGCGTCCGGCTCGGTCACCGCGGCTGACGCTTCGCCAACCTCCGCCGCTTCGACGGCCGGCCCAGGCTCGACGGCAACAGGCTCGGCGGCGGTTTCGACGATCGCGGCAGTCTCGACAGCCGGCCCCGCCTCGAGGATTTCGACGCTGTCCGCCGCTACTTCAGGCTCCGGCTCCGCCGCAAGCTCGACCACTTCAGCCACCTCCACCGTGGCGATTTCAGGCTCTGGCGCCGCAGCCGGTTCGACCGCGACCAGCTCCACCTGTTCGGCCGGCGCGGCCTCCGCTTCGGCGGCCTCGACCAGTTCGACGAACTCGGCTTCGGTCTCGATGCCCTCGCTTACCGCTTCGGCAGGAACGGCAGCTTCGCCCGGCGCTTCGGCCGCAAAGCCTTCGGCTTCACCGGACGGTTGCGGATCTGCAGATGCGGCAGGCTGCGCGAACTCGTCTTCGAACTGCCCGGCATAGCAAGGCTCGGAGCTACGACTTTCTGACCCTCCATCATCGAACGCTTCTCCCACATCTTGAGTCATCGGCTCGACCGCGATCTCGGCGGCCGGCGTCGGGGCCGGGTCTGCTGCAGGAGCATGAGCCGCGCTGCCGTTCAGATAGGGGGCCGGGCCGTCCGCCTGGGTGACCGTCTTGACGCGCTCCCACGAGGCGTCGGCCAGGGCGTCGAAGCCATTGGGACCGCTTTCCGCCTCGGGCTCGGCGTCGGCCGCTTCCACCTCCGGCTCGGCGATCTCGATCGGCTCCGGCGCAGTGTCAGCCTCCGGTTCGGCTTCCGGCTCGGGCTCAGAGGCGACAATGTCTGGCTCAGCGGATGCAACGGCCTCTGGCTCGACGACCGCGATGGCTTCTGGCTCAGGCGCGGTTTCGGCTGCTTCTGGAGCCGTTTCGGGTTCCGGCGCGGCAACAGCCTCGGGTTCGGCGGAGGTGACGACTTCAGGGGCCGGGGCAATTTCCGCGGCGACCGGCCCCGGCGCAGCGGCTGCGGCGACTTCCGCCTCAACCTCGGCGGCAGGCGCGGAGGCGACCTCGGCAGCGACCGGCCCCGGTGCGGCGGCAGCGGCAACCTCCGCCTCGACCTCGGCGGCAGGCTCCGAGGCAGCCTCGGCGGCTACGGGTTCCGGCGCGGCGGCAGCGGCGACTTCCGCCTCAACCTCGGCGGCAGGCTCCGAGGCTACCTCGGCAGCTGCGGGTTCCGGTGCGGCTGCGGCGGCAACTTCCGCCTCGACCTCGGCGGCGGGCTCCGAGGCGGCCTCGGCGGCGACTGGCTGCGCGACGGCAGGGGCGATTTCCGCCTCCGGCTCAGCGACGCCAGCCGGTTCCGCTTCCGCGACGGCTTCCGGCGCCGCCGGTTCGCCGACCGCCTCGGCCTCCTCCAACGTTTCGGGTTCCGCCTCGACCATGACTTCGGACAGGCCGATGGCGACGGTCGCGCCGCCGCCGCCGAAACCGCCCGCGCGCGGCATGATGACCTGGCCCGTGTCCTCGGCGCTGGTCTCCTGCGGCGCCGGCGGCTCGGCGGGAGAATCGGGCGGGGACGGAATGTCCGGCCCTTGCGGATTGTCGGGCTGGGCGGGGCTGTCGGGCGGGGACGGGTCTTCGGGCGTCGGCGGCGTATCGGGCTGAGCCGGGCTGTCGCCGGGGCTCGGGATCTCGGGGCCACCCGCGACGACTGCCGCGCCGTCGAGCCGCGCGCTGATCAGTGCGAGCACGGACTGAGCCGCCTCGTCCGCCAGGCCGCTGCTGCCGGCCAGCGAATCCAGTTGCTGCACGACCATATAATACTCATTTCCAGTCAGTTGCTCTGCCGCCTTGGCCCGCAACCTTTGAATACCGGCCAAAATATCCGGCTTTCCATCACTCATATCTGCCCCCCTGCTTCCAAAATCATGCCGCGATCTTGCGCCAGTTTAGCCAGAGTCGCGTTGAGGGCCAGCCGAAAGGTGGCAGCAAAGCCCTTTGTCAAACAAAAGTTTTATGCCCGGAAGCAGAAACGCGGCGCACGGATCAACCGAACCGGTTGCGGCTGACCTCGAGCACGTCGTCGAAGGTGCGCAAACCCGGCTGCGGGCTCATCACCATCACGGCCATGTTGCCGGGCTGATGCTCGTTTCTCCACATGCGCATATGCGCCTTCGGAATATCGGTCCACGGAAACACTTCCGACATGCACGGGTCGATGCGGCGCTCGATCACCAGCCGGTTGGCCTGGCTCGCCTGCAGCAGATTGGCGAAATGCGAGCCCTGCACGCGCTTCTGATGCATCCAAAGATAACGCGCGTCCATGGTGAGGTTATAGCCGGTCGTGCCGGCGCAGATCACCACCATGCCGCCGCGCTTGACCACGAACACCGAGACCGGGAAGGTCGATTCGCCCGGATGCTCGAAAACGAAATCGACATTGTTGCCCTTGCCGGTATGCTCCCAGATGGCGCCGCCGAATTTGCGCACCTCCTTGAACCATTCCTGGTATTCGGGCGTGCCGACCGTGGGCAACTGGCCCCAGCATTTGAAGTTCTTGCGGTTGATGACGCCCTTGGCGCCGAGCTGCATGACGAAATCGCGCTTGTCGTCGTCCGAGATCACGCCGATGGCGTTGGCGCCGGAGACCGCGATGAGCTGCACCGCGAAGGAGCCGAGCCCGCCGGACGCGCCCCAGACCAGTACGTTCTGGCCGGGCCGCAGCACGTGCGGGCGATGGCCGAACAGCATCCGGTAGGCGGTGGCGAGGGTGAGCGTGTAGCAGGCGCTCTCCTCCCAGGTCAGGTGGCGCGGCCGCTCCATGAGCTGGCGGTCCTGCACCCGGCAGAATTGCGCGAAGGAGCCGTCCGGCGTCTCGTAGCCCCAGATGCGCTGGCTGGAGGAGAACATCGGGTCGCCGCCGTTGCATTCCTCGTCGTCGCCGTCGTCCTGGTTGCAGTGGATGACGACCTCGTCGCCGACCTTCCAGCGCTTGACCTTGGAGCCGACCGCCCAGACGATGCCCGAGGCATCCGATCCGGCGATGTGATAGGGACTTTTATGGCCGTCGAGTGTGGAGATGGGCGTGCCGAGCGCGGCCCAGACGCCATTATAGTTGACGCCCGCCGCCATCACCAGCACCAGCACGTCGTGGCTGTCCAGCTCCCAGGTGGGGACGACTTCGATCTGCATGGCGGTGTCGGGGGGCCCGTGCCGCTCCTTGCGGATGGCCCAGGCATACATGTTTTTCGGAACATGGCCGAGCGGGGGGATTTCGCCCAGCTCGTAAAGGTCTTTCTTCGCGGCCTGGCCGCCTTCGATGGTGGTGAGCGCTGGTTCGGACATCGGGCATATTCCTCCGCCTTCAGGCGATCAATTTGCGTCCCCGCCCCCGAGCGGGGTTAGACGGCCCTTCGGGTCCGCATCAGAGTCCCTCAAAGCCGTTAAAGAACGAATGCAGCCTGTCGATGGTTCGCTATCTTTTGCCGCGATGCAAGATGAATCTTGCAATGCAGCATGGTGCAAAAGCGGCGGCCGCGCCGCGCCGGTTGCAGCCCGTCCAGATGAATTTGCGCAATAATTTCAGGGGTGCGTGGGTATTGTCGCGGCGCGGGGGCCGAGGCTGGTGACAATTCTGTCGGCCGGGCAAGAGCTTGCGCCCCGCATCTGCGAAATGGCGGATGCGGGGCGGGCGGTTCAGGCGGCCAGCGCGCCTTTCACCACCGGCAGGCCGGCGTCGATCCAGTCCTGCTTGCCGCCGGCATATTCGCGCACATTGCGATAGCCCATCGCCTCGAGTTCGCCCGCCGCGATGGTCGAGTTCCGGCACGGCTCGTTGGCGCAATAGACCACGATCGGCGCGTCCTTGTCGGGCAGCATGGCCGGCGCGAGTTCGCGGGTGCGGTCATGCGGGATGTTCAGGGCGCCGGGCAGATGGGCGTGACGGTAGTATTTTTCCGGCAGCGCCTCGACCAGCGTCAGGGGTTCGCCATTGTCCAACAGGCGCTTGATCTCCTCGCGGACGATTGTCTGGGTCATCGGGTTGCTCCATTGGTTGCAATTGGTATCGTATCATATGCAGCTAAAATCTAGCGCAATGTAATTGCAGGTGCAACCAGTTTGAGCCATATAGGCTGCATGACCGATCACCTTTCCGAGAACCACGTCACCGCCTGGGTGCGGCTGATGCGGGCGAGCCAGGCGACGCTCGACGGCGTCGAGGCCGATTTCAAGGCGGCGGGATTGCCCTCGCTGGTCTGGTACGACGTGCTTTTGGAGCTGCGCCGCACCAAGGATGGCCGGCTGCGGCTGAGCGAGATCGGCGGCAAGATCCTGCTGAGCAAGAGCAATGTCACCCGCGTCGTCGACCGGCTCGAGGCGGCCGGGTTTGCCCGTCGCGAGGATTGCGTCTCCGACCGGCGCGGCGCCTTCGCCGCGATCACCGATGCCGGCCGCGATCTGCTGTCACGGATGTGGCCGGTCTATCGCGACAGCCTCGCCCGCCGCTTTGCCGCGCGGCTGACCGAAGGCGAGGCGGTGCAATTGGCCGGATTGCTGGAAAAGCTGAGGGGTTAGCGATGGGCGCGCAGGGCGGGGTGCCCTAGCGCTTCAGCGGGAACCGTCCGACGAGCTTGAACAGACCACCCTCCCCCGGATCGCCGAACAGGCAGAGGTCTTCGATGGCAAAGCGCGGCCCGGTCAGCGGGGCGACGGCCGGGGCCAAGGCGTCCTGCACGCGGCCCAGCTCATCCGGCTCGAGCGGACCGGCCAGCGTGACGTGAAACACGAAATCGCTGAAAATATGCGGATAGCCGAATTCCGCCAGATGCCGCGCCTGCAAGGGCGGCAGGTCTTTCGGCCGCCGCGCCCGGTCCGCCTCGCTCAACGCCGCGCGGAACGGGTCGAAATGCGTGACGCATTCGTCGGCCAGCCAATCGACCTCGGCGCGGCCGCTCTCCAATGTCAGGGCAAGATAGCGGGAAAAACTGTTGAGCCGCAGCGGCCCCGCGAGCACCCGCCTGCGGCGGGCGCAGAACGCCTCGAGCGCCGCCGCCAGTTCCGTCTCGCTGCGCCCCTCGGCCAGGCGGAACGGCGCCTTCATCGTCGCGTGCAGGGCGTAGCGGCGGGGCGAGGCGGTGGCGCGCTCGAGCAGATCGGCGTCGAGGCCCAGGCGCTCGCGATCGGGCCAAGCCGCCCCCGTCTCGGCATCGCCGCCGAGCCAGCGCCGCCCGAATTCGGCGAGCCCGGTTTCGGGCCGTGGCGCCCAGTAGATGGCATAGCGCTCAAAATGCATCGGCTCCCCGCGCGGTCATTGGCACACAAGGCGTTGATATCCCGAAACGGCCCGGCTGTCTAAACGAGCCCCGGGGCACCGCTCGCGCCCCCGCCTGCGGGCTTTTGTCCCGCCCCGCAATTGTGTAAATTGCGCAAGATTTTTTAAGAGATGTGGGAGGCGAATTTGCGCAGTTCAGTGAGACTGGCCCTTGGCCTGGGCGTCACCTTCCTCGGTCTGCTGGCGCTTGCCGGCCCCGGCCGGGCGCAAAACGACCTCCCCCCGCAAGATCCCATCCTGCGCATCGAGACCGAGATGCACACCGCGCCGATCGTGCGCGTCGGCGTCGACAGCGCCTGCAAGATGATGATCACCGGCTCGGACGATAAGACGGCCCGGCTCTGGGACATTTCCGACGCCGATCCCGACCGCGAAGCGCCGCGCCTCCTGCGCGTGCTGCGCGTTCCGATCGGCCCCGGCAATCACGGCAAGGTCTATGCCGTCGCCATGTCGCCGGACGGGCGGGTCGCGGCGGCGGGCGGCTTCAACCGGTCCGGCGGCGATCACTGGGTCTATCTGTTCGACACCGCGTCGGGCAAGCTGCTGCGCCGCCTCGGCCAGCTCAAGAACGTCATCTATCACCTTTCCTATTCGCCCGACGGCAAATATCTGGCGGCGACGCTCGGCAGCGGCCAGGGCTTGCGCGTCTGGGACACCGCCACATGGCAACTCGTCGGCCAGGACGGCGATTACGGCACCGCCGACAGCTATGGCGTCGTCTTCGGCAAGGACAATGCGCTGTTCACCGTCGCCGATGACGGTTTCGTGCGCCGCTATGGCCGCCGCTTCAAGCTGGAAGCCAAGGCGCAGACCACGGCCGGGCGCCGCCCGTTCCAGCTCGCCGTCAATCCGGCCGGCGACAAGCTGGCGGTCGCCTTCGACGGCGATCTCGGCATCGAATTGTTCGGCACGGCGGCGCTGCAGCAGGTCGGCAAGATCGACACCGGCGACATGAAGGGCGATCTCTCGACCGTCGCCTGGTCGCCGGACGGCTCGCGGCTCTATGCGGGCGGCAAATATGTCTCCGGCGGCAGCCGTCCCGTGGTGATCTGGGAGAATGGCGGGCTCGGTGCGCGGCGCGAAATCCGGCTCGGCGGCTCGACGGTCATGCATGTGCTGCCCTGCGCCAACCGCATGGTCGCCGGCTCGGCCGATCCGGCCATCGGCACCTATAGCGATGTCGGCATTCCGCTCTTGCACCGCGAAAACGTCATCGTCGACCAGCGCGGCAAGCGCGGCGAGAATTTCCTCGTCTCCAAGGACGGCTCGCGCGTCCGCTTCGGCCTCGACTATGCCGCCGACCAGCCGGTGCTGTTCGACCTCGCCCAGCAGGAGCTGGTCGATGCGCCCAAGACCGACGCGACGCTCGCGGAGGCCAAGCTGACCGGCCTCGACATCACCGATTGGAATGACAGCTTCGCCCCGAAGCTTGCGGGCCAGCCGCTGCCGATGCAGAACGCGGAGAGGGCGCGCACGGTGGCGATCTCGCCGGATGCCTCGCATTTCGTGCTCGGCACCGAATTCCGCCTGCGCGGCTTCGACCGCGCCGGCACGGAACTTTGGGACCGCGCCATGCCGGCGGTCTCATGGGGCGTCAACATCACGCCGGACGGCAAGCTGGCGCTGGTCGCGCTCGGCGACGGCACCATCCGCTGGTTCCGCGTCGCCGATGGCGAGCAGTTGCTGGCGCTGTTCGTGCAGGCCAAGGACCGGCGCTGGGTCGCCTGGACGCCGAAAGGCTATTACATGGCCTCGCCCGGCGCCGAGGAGCTGATCGGCTGGCACATCAATCGCGGCTGGGAACAGGCGGCCGATTTCTTCCCCGCCAACCGCTTCCGCGACGAGTTCAGCCGGCCCGACATCGTCAAGCTGGTCTTGCAGACGCTCGACGAGGACAAGGCCGTCGTCCAGGCCAATGCCGAGAACAAGCGCAGCCGCGAGAATGAGGACATCCGCCGCCGCCTGCCGCCGGTCATCACCATCACCTCGCCGACCGATGGCGAGCGCTTCGGCAATCCCTCGATCAATGTCAATTATACCGTGCGCTCGCCCTCGGGCCTGCCGGTGCGCCGCGTCCGCGCGCTGGTCGACGGGCGGCCGATCGAGGTCGAGACGCGCGGGCTGGAGACCATTCGCGGCGGCAATGAAACCGGCCTCACCGTCAGCCTGCCGCTGCCGCCGCGCGACGCCATGCTGTCGCTGATCGCCGAGACCGACCAATCCTCCAGCGAGCCCGCCGAGGTGCAGCTCAAATGGTCCGGCGCCGGCGAGCCCGCCGTGGCGAAGCCCAAGCTTTACGCGGTGCTGGTCGGCGTCAGCGATTATACCGATCCGAACATCCCCGATCTGCGCTGGGCCGCGCGCGACGCCACCGAACTCGGCAAGGCGCTGCAGGCGCAGGAGGGGCTGCTCTACGACAAGGTGACGGTGAAGCTGCTGACCGACGCCACCGCCACGGCCGCCGCCGTCCTCGATGAGCTGGACTGGATTTCGCGCGCCGCCTCGCAGGGCGACCGGGTGATCGTCTTCCTCGCCGGCCATGGCGTGACCGACGAGCGGCAGGATTATTATTTCCTGCCCTCCAATGCCGAGATCGACAAGTCGAGCGGGCTGTTCGTGCCGCGCCGCAGCACGGCGGTAAAGCGCACCGACATCGTCTCCAGCCTGCGCGAGACGCAAGGCCACGCGCTGTTCCTGTTCGACACCTGCCATGCCGCCCGCGCCACTTCGACCGTGGCGATGCGCAGCGTGCCGGATCTGGTGCCGTTCATCAACGAGCTGCGCTCGGCGGAGAACGGCGTGCTGGTCTTGTCGAGTTCGGAGGGGCGAGAGTCCAGCCAGGAGCGCGACGACTGGAAGGCCGGCGCCTTCACCAAGGCGCTGCTGGAGGGGCTGAAGGGCGCCGCCGACAGCAATCCGGCGGATAGCGTCATCACCTTCTCGGAGCTGAACCGCTATGTCGGCGACCGGGTCAAGGAGCTGACCGCCAACCGCCAGCATCCGGTTCTGCACTCGATCCAGCCTTCCCGCGACCTGCCCCTGGCGGTCTCGGGCCGTTAGGGCCGGGTCACCACGCCTGTGGTGCGCCGGCACAAAGAAAGGCCCCGCCGGGAGGCGGGGCCAGGGCCAGTGCCGCATGCGCATGTTTCCGCGCCTTGCAGACCTTATGAAACTAGCGCGGCGTCGCCGGCTTGTCGGATTCGGTGGACGAACCGGATTTCGGCCAATCCTTTTGCGGATCGGTCATAGGCCTGCCGCGGGTTTCGCCGCTGCCGCCAGTCCCGGAAGTGCCGGTTCCGGACGTGCCGGGAGGCGACATCGCGCCTGCGCCGCCGCTGCCGCTGGTGCCCGCACCGCCGCCTTGGGCGAGGACGATCTTGCCGGTGCCGGATGAGCCATCGGCGCTGGTGACTTTACCCGGACAGGCGAATGCCGCTGCCGCAGTAAGCGAAACAATGGCCGCGGATGCCGCCAAGCCGGTCAAGAGTTTTCTCATGAGTTTGATCCTTGAGTGTTCGATTGATAGGCTCAACGAAGGACCTGGAATTTATGTTCCGTGGCGCGTAGTTAACGGATTTCCTTGCGTCACCGTGGCCAGATCGCGGCGGCGGGCGCGGCGAAAGGCCGGGCTGGCGGTCATGCGGAACCGGCGCGGGAGCGCTGCGCCCATGCCGAACCTTTCATGGCCGAACGAACCGGCGGCTCGGGCGTTGAACCGCCACGCAATCGGGGATGATCCGCATGTTCTTCGTCGCTCTGGCCACTGATTATGACGGCACGCTCGCCGCGGACGGCGTCGTCGACGCGGAGGCGCTCGACTCGCTGCGGTCCTTGCGCAAATCCGGCCGCAAGGTGATCCTCGTCACCGGCCGCGAAATGTCCGACCTCGCGCTCGCCTGCCCGGACCTTGCAATTTTCGACCTTATCGTCGCCGAGAACGGGGCGACGCTTTACGATCCCGCCACCAAGGACGAGCAGCTCCTCGCGCCGCCCGCCTCGCCTGAACTGGTCGCGCATCTGAAGGCGCTGGGCATCACGCCGCTCTCGGTCGGCCGCTCGATCGTGGCGACCTGGGAGCCGAACGAGACGGTGGTGCTGCAGGCGATCCGCGAACTCGGCCTCGAATTGCAGATCATCTTCAACAAGGGCGCGGTGATGGTGCTGCCCGCCAGTGTCAACAAGGCGTCGGGCCTGCACGCCGCGCTCAACCGGCTGGGCATCTCGCCCTACAACGTCGCCGGCATCGGCGACGCCGAGAACGACCACGCCTTCCTGCGGCTCTGCGGTTGCAGCGTCGCCGTCGACAACGCGCTCGAGACGCTGAAGGCGGGCGTCGATCTGGTGACCCGCGGGGCGCGGGGCGCGGGCGTCGTCGAACTTTGCCGGATGCTGTGCGAGACCGACCTGACCGGCACCGGCCGTCCGCTGCCGACGCCGATGCCGGCGCTCGGCAAGACCGCCGGCGGCAGCGAGATCCCGCTCGACCCGCGCGCCGGACCGCTGCTCATCACCGGCTCCTCCGGCGGCGGCAAGACCACCACCGTGACGACGCTGCTCGAGCGCATGACGGAGCTCGACTATCAATGCTGCGTGCTCGATCCGGAAGGCGATTACGGCGCTTTCGCCGCCGCGACCGCCATCGGCACCGCCAAGAACAGCCCGACCGTCGAGGAAATTTTGAGCGTGCTCGACACGCCGGGCATGAGCGTCGTGTGCAACCTGCTCGCGGTGCCGTTGGCGGATCGCCCCGGCTTCCTGGCAAAGCTTTTGCCGGAGCTGTCCTTCCTGCGCTCCGAGACCGGGCGTCCGCATTGGATCGTGCTCGACGAGGCGCATCACCTGCTGCCCTCCGAGGCCAAGCCGGTGACGCTGCCGCGCTCGCTGCCCGGCCTCGTCCTGGTGACGGTATCGCCGAAGGCGCTGTCGCCGATGCTGCTCGACGCGGTCGAGACCGTGATCGGCGTCGGCGACCAGCCATTTGAGATCGTCGCCGAATTCTGTGAGGCGGCCGGCACTCCGGCACCCCCGCGCGTGACGGTGCCGGAGGGCGGCGCGGTCTATTACCGGCGCGGCGAGGGCCAGGCGGAGGCTGTGACGATCGGTAAGCCGCAGTCGCTGCGCATCCGCCATGTGCGCAAATATGCCGAGGGCGAACTCGGCGAGGACCGAAGCTTCTATTTTCGCGGCCCCGAGGAAAAACTCAATTTGCGGGCCCAGAACCTGATCATTTTCCTGCAGCTCGCCTCCGGCGTCGATGACGACACCTGGATGCATCACCTGAAGCGCGGCGACTATTCCGCATGGTTCAGGAGCGCCATCAAGGATCCGGACCTCGCCGAGGAAGCGGCCCGCGTCGAGGCCGACGAGAGCCTGTCGCCCAAGGCGAGCCGGGAGCAGATCGAGGAGCAGGTCACCCGCCGCTACACCGCCCCGGCAACGAAACGCGGGGAGTGATTGTTGGTCAGGCCGAGCGCGTGGCGATGGCCACCGCCGCCCCGCCCATGAAGGCCGCCGCCGTCCGGTTCAGCGCCTTCAGCGCGCGCGGCGCCTTGAGCAGGCTGCGGGCCTTGGCCGCCAGGATCAGATAGGGGATCAGCACGATCAGCAGTACGGCGGCGGTCACCATGGCCAGGATGGCATAGTCTGCCAGCGTGATGGCCTGCAGGTCGACCAGCGTCGGCGTCAGCGCGAGATAGAAGATCATCGTCTTCGGATTGCCGAGCGTTAGCGTCAGCCCCGCGACGACGCTCGCCAGAGGGCCGTCGGTGGTCCGCTTCGCCTGGATGGTCTCCGGCGTGATGCCGCTGGTCCAGAACACCCAGGCGAGATAGGCCAGATAGGCGACGCCGAGCCATTTCACGATCAGGAAGACGGTGCCGAAGGTCTGGGCGATCAGCGCCAGGCCGAGCACCGTGGCGGTCAGATAGGTGAGGTCGCCGAGCACCAGCCCGAGCGACATGAATAGCGACGAGCGGAAGCCCGAGCCGAGCGCGCGCGCGACGAGCGCGGTCACGCCCGGACCGGGAATGGCGGCCGCGATGGCGAGCGCGCCCGCATAGGTGACAAAGCCGGTGAGAGTCATGCCGTCAACTCCGTTGCGATGGGCGAGGCCTAACGCATCACCGGCATGGGGTAAATATGAGGCAGCCCGCGATCACGGCGACGTGCGGCCTGTGGGCATCATCACAGACGGAATGTTGCAAAAGCCACGATTTCTCACCAATCCTGGATTGCGCTGATGGGCCCGATACTATCGTCCGCAGACTTGCGCGCCGAGTCTGTCGCCGAGCGGCCACATAGACCTTGGTCCAGCCGTAAGCCTACGCCGTTTCACAAGCGTTTGAATCCGTTATTCAATCTGCGGGTCGCGGCGCAGGGGCCGCCATATTTGCAACTTCTCGCCGCCGCAATTGAACCTCGCGGAGCCCCGGCCGAGTTGCTATCGTTTTAGCGATCTGGACTAAGTTCCCTGCTGGGGCGCAGGGGTATTTGGGTACGTTTTGGGGGGTTCATGAAGCGCAGTCGTTTTGTGCCGGCGGGGACGTCTGTCCTCGCATTGTCCGTTGCCGTGCTTAGCACTTCGGCCTTTGCCGCCGACCTTCCCGACCGCTATCAGAGCTACAAGGACGACGCCCCGGCCATTGTCGGCGTGCCGAACTGGGCTGGCTTCTATGTCGGCGGCCATATTGGCGGCGGCTGGGGCAGCGGCGACGGCTCGAAGCTGTCGGTCAAGGGCGGCGATGGCGGCGGCGGCGGTGGCGGTTCAGCAGCGCTGATCTCGCTCGGCNGGCGGCGGTGGCGGCGGCGGGGACAACAACACGCGCGGCAATCCGGGCCTCATCGACGGCGGGGACGCGAGCGGAATCAATGGCGGCGCGGCCGGCAACAGCGGCGCTTCGAATGGGCGGCGCGTCGGCGGCGAAGGCGGCGACGGCGGCCTCGGCGCATTGCTGACCGGCCGCAGCGGCGATGACGACAGCATCATCGGCGGCCTGCATCTGGGCTATAACTGGCAGCACGGCAACATCGTTTTCGGCGTCGAGGGCGACGCCTCGTTCGACGGCGGCCTCGACAATTATCTCGCCAGCTTGCGCGGCCGTGTCGGCGTCGCGCGTGACGACCTGTTCCTCTACATCACCGGCGGTCTCGCCATCCGCGACAGCGACGGCAACGACGCTATCGGCCTCTCCAGCAACGGTGGCTCGGGCGGCGACGGCGCCGTGAACGACGATGGCCGCGACGACAGCGGCGAGGTCGGCCACCCCGCGCATTATGGCGGTCTTGGCGGCGAAGGCGCGTCAGGCGGCTCCGGCAGCGCCAGCGGCTTCGGCAAGAGCGATGGCGGAACAGAGACCGGCGCGGTGTTCGGCGCGGGTGTCGAGTATATGCTGTCCAGCAATGTCAGCGCCGGCCTGGAAGGGCTCTATTATTCCTTCGAAGACGAGGATCTGACGGTGCTGCGTGCCCGCCTGACCCTGCATCTCGATCGTGCGCCGCATGAAAGCTTCAAGGACGGCTATCTGTCCGAGGCCGTCGCGAACTGGTCTGGCTTCTATGCGGGCCTGAATGCCGGAGCCGGCTTCGGCAGCGGCAAGCGGACCGACTCGATCAAAACCGCCAATGGCGGCAATGGCCAGGGCGGCGGCAACGGCGCCCAGGGCAATTCCGTCGGCAGCAAACCCAAGAATGCACCCCCGTCCGATGGTGTAGACGATCCCGGCGGCGCTGGCGGCGGCGGCGGTGGCGGTTCAGCAGCGCTGATCTCGCTCGGCGACAATGCCGGCGCGGTCGCGGGCGTGCATCTCGGCTACAACTGGCAGGACGGCGCGCGCGTGTTCGGCATCGAAGGCGACGCCAATTGGGCCGACGAGGATTTCCGCGATTACCTCGCCTCGATCCGCTTGCGGCTCGGCCATTCCTTCGACCGCGTCCTGGTATACGGCACCGCCGGTGTCGCCTTTGCCAAGAGCGCGGGCGATGTGGCCTCGGTTTCCCTGTCCTCCGGCGGCGCTGGCGGCGATGGCCGTCCAGGGCAGTATGAGAACGACCAGCACTACACTGGCCCCGGAGGTCCCGGCGGGACTGGCGGTGCCGGCGGCTCCGGCGGTGTCGCATCCGTCACCAAGGACGGCGGCGAGGACAAGATCGGCTATGTCGTCGGCGGCGGCTTCGAGCTGAAGCTGACGGAGCGGACCAGCTTCGGCCTGGAAGGCCTGTATTACGGCTTCGACGGCTCCGACGCTTCGTCCAGCGGATCCTCCTATGAGGACGGCGACGATCTGAGCTCGGCGGTCGTGCGCGGCAGGCTCACCTTCCATCTCGACGGGGAGACCGAGGCCCTGAAATAGCCTCGGCATGGGGAGGCTGGCGTCCCGCGCCCGCCTCCCTGCCTCGCCTGGCCGGCCGCCATGGCCCGCGCCTCATGATTATTGCGTTCGTAACGCGATTCCTCGCTTCCCACGCCCCTACGCCCTTGCCCGTTCGCCGCGCGCTGCTCATCAATCGCCCGGACATGAGGACGGCCGGCTGATCCTATCCGCTCCGCCAGCGGTATCGCCGGCCATGGCGCCTCGGCGCTCGATGAGGAACTGACATGAGAATTTTGATCGCCGGCGGCGGCATCGCCGGCCTTTCGCTTGCGCGCGCGCTGGAATTGCGCGGCATCGCCGCCGATCTGGTCGAGCGCCAGCCGGGCGCGCCGACAGGGGGCGCCGGCCTCTACCTCCCCGGCAATGCCGCCCGCGCCATCGACCAGCTCGGCCTCCGGGCGGAGGTCGCGGCAACGGCCGTCCCGATCGGCAAGCAGCAAATCCTGGACTCGCGCGGCCGGTCATTGAACGTCATCCACACCGCCGACATCTGGGCGGAGTGCGGGCCGTGCCTGGCGCTGCCGCG
Organism: Rhodomicrobium sp. R_RK_3; assembly: GCF_002198715.1. Taxonomy (GTDB): domain Bacteria; phylum Pseudomonadota; class Alphaproteobacteria; order Rhizobiales; family Rhodomicrobiaceae; genus R-RK-3. The sequence goes on from NZ_MWLK01000008.1 coordinate 131,403, forward strand.
CAACGACCTGCAGGCGATCCTCGCGGCCTCGCTCAAGCTGACCAAGGTCGCCCGCCCTAAATCCGTCGCCGGCCTCAGCCAGTCCGCGGCCGGCTGCGACGTCGCGTTCGATGATGGCAGCACGGCGCGCTACGACCTCGTCGTCGGCGCCGACGGCATCAAATCGACGCTGCGCAAGATGCTGTTCACCGACGAGCCGCCCGCCTATCTGGGCATGGTCTGCTGGCGGTTCATCACGCAGAACTCGACCGGCATCGACGGCTGGACCGCGATGCTCGGCAAGGGCAGGTCCATGCTAGCGGAGCCGGTCAGCCCCACCGAGGTCTATGTCTATGCCGACCTCGCGGTCGATGCCGAAAGCACCGGCAAATACTCCGCCGCGACGCCGCTGCCGCCGCTGTTTTCCGATTTCGGCGCCCCGGTGTTTCCGCTGATCGAGCGGCTCCCCGAAGGCACGGAGGTGCATTTCGGCCGCGTCGAGCAGGTGCAGATCCCCGAATGGGTGAACGGGCGGGTCGTGCTGGTCGGCGACGCCGCGCATGCCTCCTCGCCGAACATGGCCTCGGGCGCGGGCATGGCGATGGAGGATGCGCTGGTGCTCGCCGAGGCGATTGCGGGCGGCGGCGACCTCGACGCGGCGCTGCAAGCCTACGCGCGGCGGCGCCGGCCGCGCCTCGACTGGGTCCAGACGCAGTCCAAGATCCGGGACAAGATGCGCTATCTGCCCGGTCCGGCCCGGCACGCGGTGCTGAAGCTTTTCGGCACCGCGCTTTATAAGCGCAGCTTCACGCCGCTGCTGAAGCCGATCTGAGATTGCCGCCGGGAATACACAGGTCGCCCAGGGCCCGGTATTTGTGCTGTTATTCGGCGGGAGGTGAGGCTATTCTTGCCGACTTGGTGATGACGCATGTCTCTCCGGCCGAAGGCGGCCGGACCCCGGGCGAAAATGGGCGATCAACTCAAGAAGAGCAGCCTCGACCAGGACGCCGGCGCGTTCCGGTCGCTGTTCCTGACATTCGGCCCGAAGATCAGGGCCATGCTGATGCGCCAGGGCGCCGACCGGGACATGGCCGAAACCATCGCTCAGGACGCCATGCTCGCCGTATGGCGAAAATCTCATCAACTCGCCGACGGGAAGGGCACCATTTCCGCCTGGATCTATGCAATAGCGCGCAATCTGCGCATCGGCCGCGTCAGGCAGCAGACCGTCTGGCAGCGCTTCCACCAGGAGGTCGAAGCCGCCGAGCGGCTGCGCGGCCCGGCGTTCCGGGAACCGGAGCGCGGCGGGATCGAAGGCGCGCTCGGCGCGCTGCCGCCGGAAGAATTGCAAGTGCTGCAACTTTCCTTCGTCGAGGGACTTTCGCAAACCGAAATCGCGGCGAAGCTGGACTTGCCGCTCGGCACGGTGAAATCGCGGATGCGTCTTGCCTTCGATAGTCTGTGCGACCCGGCGGAGGGCCGGTCATGACCCGCAACACCCATCCGCATGCGGATATGCTGATCTCCTACGCCGCGGGCACGCTGCCGAATTCGATCTCCTGCGTGGTCGCCTGCCATCTCACCCTGTGCCCAGATTGCGCGGAGCATGTGCGCCGGCTCGAAACCGTCGGCGGCCTGCTGCTGCGGCAGATCGAGCCAAGTATCGCCGATACGATGTTCATGGAGCGCGCGGCGGCGAAATGGCCGGGCGATTTGCCGTCCCCGTCCGAGCCCGCGCCGGATCCGGCCCCCGAGGTCGCCGAGTCCTGGCTGCCGCAGCCGCTGGCGCGCTATCTCGGCATGAGCGGCGACCAGATCCCGTGGAAGCGCGTGGTCAAGGGCGTGCGGCAATATTGGGTCAAGCTGCCGCCGGGCTCCGGCCAGATGCGCCTGTTGCGGCTGACGCCGGGAAAGCTGTTGCTCGAGCATGAGCATACCGGCATGGAACTGACCCTCGTGCTGCAGGGTGTTTACGGGGATCATACCGGCGATTACGTGCGGGGCGAGGTGATCGAATGGACCGAAGGCACGCTGCATCAGCCGAGGGCGTCGGGCGAGGAGGAGTGCATCTGCCTGATCGCCAGCGAGAACACCCCCTATTTCAGCCGCCTGGCGGCGCGCCTGCTGCGGCCGATCATGGGGTTCTAGAGCGGGATGAGGCAAAGTGGGGACCGGTTTACCGCTCGCGCTCTAAATATAAAAACGAGATCACGGTTCATCGTGATCTAACCGCCGCCCGTGACATTCCGAGGACCGACCGATGACCCATGAGCACGAGGCTCCCAAGAAATGGCGCGATGACGGCGTTCGCGTCATCAAGGGCGACCGGCTCGACGCCAACACGCCGCAGACGCCCGGCATGTTCCGTCAGGCCGCCATCAACCATGCCCGCGTCGGGGCGCAGAAGATCTGGGCCGGCACCGTCACCATCGAGCCGGATGCCAAGACCGGCGTGCACCATCACGGCGAACTGGAAAGCGTGATTTTCGTCCTTCGCGGCAAGGCGCGGATGCGCTGGGGCGAGCGGCTGGAATATGTCGCCGAAGCCGAGCCGGGCGACTTTATCTATGTGCCGCCTTATGTGCCGCATCAGGAAATCAATGCCGATCCGGACAATGTGCTCGAATGCGTGCTGGTGCGCTCGGACAATGAGGCGGTCGTCGTCAACATCACCGACGTCGATCCCGTCGAGACGCCGGACGAAGTCTACTGGGTCGACCCCATTCACAAGCATCCGGCACGCTGAGATCGGCGCAAAGGCGCGGCTAACTGCCCTCCGTCTCAGGGCGATCGGGCTGCAGCCGAATGGCGGCCCGTCCGTTCGCTTGCAATCGCGCGATTGGGGGCCAGCCACAAGGCTTAGCTGCTAACCTTCCGCGCAATTGCCGCGGCCGATCCGCCGCGAAAGGGCGCCGGTGCAGTTCATCAAGCCACGGCGCGCTCTTAGGCAGGAGCGGGTCCCGCGCTTAAACCAGCTCCGCAGCCGTTTCCCCTCCCATGGGGAAAGGGTGAGCGTGAGCGGGTAATGCCCTCACCCGGCACGCCTTCAGCGCGCCGCCCTCTCCCAATGTTAGATGGAAAGGCTGCGGCAACTGGGGACTTGCGAAACTCATGCCGCTCTAACTCTGCGCTCCGGCATCCGCGGGGCAGTCATTGCGCAGGACGGGCGCGTCGGCGGAAGGCGCGGTTGCCGGCCGCACGGCATATTTGCCTTTGCAAACGCTCACCTCCGGCGGCAAGCGCGTCGCCTCGAAGGCGTCGTAGCCCGGTTTCAGCTCGCGCCAGAAGGATGCCCAGGGATGGTTCCGATAGGCGTCGAGGCGCGCTTCGGTAAGCCGGAAGGGGAAGACCTGCACGGCGAAGCGGTCCTGCCCGGCGTCCATGGCGGCGGTGATCAGCCCCCAGATTTCGTCGACGACGGCGTTGGTCATGGCGTAACAGCCCACCGACGAACAACCGCCATGCACCATCAGGAAGGCGCCGGTGCGGCCATGCGCCCGGTCGAACAGATTGGGGAAGCCGAGGTCGAAGGAGCGGTACCAGCGGCTGTTGGGGTTGAGCTGGCCGCGCGAGATCGTATAGAAGCCTTCGGGCGCCTGACGGTCGCCGGTCTGCAATTTCGGCCCGAGCTGGCCGGACCAGTAGCAGACCGGATAGCTGGCGAAGAGCGCGAAGCGGTCGCCGCGTTTCATCCAGAGCTCCGCCGTCATGTCGCTCTTGAAGATGCGCATGAAGACCGGCGCGCCGCGCTTGAAGCCGCCCGCCGCGAGCCGCGCGTCGAGCCCCGCGAGGTCCGGCGTGCCGGGAAGCTGATAGCCGAGCTGGATGTGCAGCACGCGGTTGAAATGCCGGCCCGCCATGTGCAGGCGGTCGATGCCGCGCAGCCAGGCGCCCTCGGCGAAATAGGCGCTGGCCGCCAGGATCACGGCGCCGGCGAGCGCCAGCCGGATCATTGAGCGGAGCATGACCACCCGCGGCCGGTCTTCGAGTGCTGCACCATTGCCTCCATAGCCGCATTGCGGCGAAAAACGGAAAGCCGGGCGCGCCAAAGAAGCCGCCCGCACCGTGACCGAATCGTGATCTAGCCCCGCGCGCCGTCGACCGAGATGCGGCCGGGTCCGGCGGCGACCAGAACGAGAAAGCCGCCGATGATCGAAAGGTTCTTCAGGAAGTGGACGAATTGCGCCTGGTATTGCGCCGGGTCGACCGCCCAGAAATTATGGAACAGATAGGTCGCGGCGATGGTGAAGACGATCAGCGCCAGCGCGGCGAGGCGCGTTTGAAAGCCGAGCACGACGAGCAGACCGCCGCCCAATTCGACAGCGGCGGCGACGATCGCCAGCGGCATGGCGTAGGGCAGGCCCTTGGCGGCGAGAGTCCCGGCGACGCCCTCGATGCCGCCCAGAAACTTGCCGGCTCCGCTGACGACGAAGGCGGTTGCGAGCGCCCAGCGGCCGATCAACAATGCCAGATTGTTCATGATGTTCTCCCAATTACCCATATGGACGTTACTTAGCCCATTCGCGGGCCGCGAAAAAGCGCTGTTGCCTCCACAGGAGCACGATCGCGGGGGCGGAGGCTTGAAGCGGACCTCGGCCTAGCGCGGGATGAAATCGGTTCGACTCGCCAAGTCCTAAAACGAAATCCCTGCGAAGGCGGGAACCAGTACGCCGCAGCGCAAAAGGTCAGGCAGAAAGCCAATGTCGGCTTTGTGAATACTGGAATGCCCGCCTTCGCGGATTTCGGCTCGCGCGCGATGGGCGCACCCGCTCTCTCTCCGCAAGAGCCGGATCTTCAAACGCTGCTTGACCTTTCCCGCCGCACCCCGTTATCAGCAGCGATCTTTCTCCGTTCCCAGCGTGGCCGCAGATGCATCATTTCGCCTATCTCGACGGCGTGCTTCATGCCGAAAATGTCAGCCTGCCGGCCCTTGCCGAGGCGGTCGGCACGCCGTTCTATTGCTACTCGACCGCCACGCTCGAGCGTCATTACCGCGTCTTCTCCGACGCCTTCGCGGGCGATGACGCGCTCGTCTGCTACGCCATCAAATCCAACTCGAACCTGGCCGTGCTGCGCACGCTGGGCGCGCTCGGCGCCGGCATGGATGTGGTCTCCGAGGGCGAATTGCGGCGGGCGCGGGCCGCTGGCGTCCCGGCCGAGCGCATCGTCTTCTCCGGCGTCGGCAAGACGCGCGGCGAAATCAACTATGCGCTGGAAGAGGGCATTTTCGCCTTCAACGTCGAGTCCGAGGCCGAACTCGCCGCCATGTCCGAAGTCGCCGCCGCTCGCGGCGCGACGGCCCGCATTGCCTTCCGCGTCAATCCCGACGTCGATGCCAGGACGCATAGCAAAATCTCCACCGGCCGGGCCGGGGACAAGTTCGGCGTGCCCTGGCAGGATGCGCCGCGGCTATACGACGCAGCCCGTGCCATGCCCGGCATCGCGCCGCGCGGCGTGCATATGCATATCGGCAGCCAGATCACCGAGCTTGGCCCGCTGAAAAACGCCTTCGCCCTGATCGCGGAAATGGTCACGCGGCTGCGCGAGGCCGGCCACCAGATCGATTTCGTCAATGTCGGCGGCGGTCTTGGCGTGCCCTATCGCGACGACGCCCCGCCGCCGCCGCGCCCGGAGCTTTACGCCGCCATCGTGCATGAGACACTGGGCGGCCTGGGCTGCCGGCTGCTGTTCGAGCCGGGGCGGATGATCACGGCGAATGCGGGCATCCTGGTCACCCGCGCGATCTACGAAAAAGTCACCGGGGACAAGCGCTTCCTGATCGTCGACGCCGCCATGAACGACCTGATCCGGCCGACGCTCTACGATGCCTATCACGAAATCTGGCCCGTCACGGAGGCCAAGCCCGGCGCCCAGCGGCTTCCGGTCGATGTCGTCGGCCCGGTCTGCGAAAGCAGCGATTTCTTTGCCAAGGCCCGTCCGCTGCCGCCTGTCGCCGCCGGCGAACTGGTGGCCATCATGACGGCGGGCGCTTATGGAGCGGTGCAATCCTCGAGCTATAATACCCGTCCGCTGATCCCTGAAGTGATGGTCAACGGAGACCGCTGGGCGGTCGTGCGCGCACGCCCCAATTATGACGAGATGTTGAAAGCGGAATCGCTCGCCCCCTGGCAGGTAAAGGCTTAATTTACCCAATCGGTTCAGGGTTTTGCCGCGCCGCAAAAAACAAATTTTGCTGCGCGGCCGCAAGCTGTTGTCCCCTCATAAGTCTGTGTTATCCTAAGTTGCATGAAATGGAAGTCTGATCAGCCGGAAAGTGCAAGCGGCTCTTCCGAACGGAGCCTGTCGCAACAACTGGATCGCAAGGTGCGCCGGGCGCGCTTTGTCATTCTCCTCGACCGCCTATGGCCCGCCCTCTGGCTGCCCATCGCCGTTGTCGGTGTGTTCCTATTGCTGTCGCTGTTCGGCGTCTGGCAATATCTCAGCTTCGAGATCCATCGCGGCCTGCTCTGGGGCTTCGGCCTCGCGCTCGCGCTTTCGTTCATCCCGCTGATCCGTATCCGCTGGCCGGACCGGGCCGAAGGCTTGCGCCGGCTGGAAGCCGCCGCCGGTCTGCCGCACCGCCCCGCCACCTCCTATAGCGACACGCTCTCGGGCAACGCGCCCTCGCAGGCGACCAGCCGCATCTGGCTCGCCCATCGCGAGCGCATGACCAAGCTGTTCTCGCGGCTGAAATCGGGCTATCCGCATCCGCGCGTCGACCGCTGGGACCCTTTCGCCCTGCGCACGCTGCTGCTGCTGCTGCTCACGACGGGCTTCGTCGCCCATAGCGATGACGCGGGCGAGCGCATCAAGGCGGCGTTCAACCTGAAGCCGGCGGTGTTCGCCTCCTCGGCCCGTCTCGATGCCTGGATCACGCCGCCGGTCTATACCGGCGCACCGCCGGTGATGCTTGCCGACGGCTCGCGCCAGCGCGTCGCGGGCGAGGAGCCGCAAACCCATTTCACCGTTCCGACCAAGAGCGAGCTGACCGTCCGCGTCAATCACGCCAATGCGTCGGATTTCAAGCTGAGCATCGTGCCGCTGGCCAAGGCCGAGGCGCCGGCCGCGCCGGAAGATGCCAGCAAGCTGCTCGACGCCACCTTCGCCAAGGGGCGCGAGAACACCGCCGAATTCAAGGAATCGCTGACCGGCGCCTCGACGCTGGAGCTGCTCGAGGGCGGCTCGCCGGTTGCGCGCTGGACCGTCGACATCATCCCGGACAAGCCGCCGGTCATTCATCTGACCGAAGCGCCGAGCGAGGCGCAGCGCGGCTCGCTCAAGCTGAAATACGGTGTCGAGGACGATTACGGCGTGCTGTCGGCGCAGGCGGTGATCGACCGCGCGCCCGCCGCCGATCCCGAGGATGACGAGGAGCGCCCGGCCAATGTGAAGCGGCTCGGCGAGGCGCCGGTCATCCCGCTCACGCTGCCGCGCGCCAACACCAAGCAGGGCGAAGGCCAGACCTATCGCGACCTGACCTCGCATTATTGGGCCGGCCTTGCCGCGACCGTCACGCTGGAGGCCCGCGACCAGGCCGCCCAGGTCGGCCGCAGCGAACCGTTCGAGATGGTGCTGCCGCAGCGCAGCTTCCAGAAGCCGCTGGCCAAGGCCCTCATCGAGCAGCGCAAAAAGCTCGTCGATCGCCCCGACCAGAAAGCCCTGGTGGCGCGCGCGCTCGACACGCTGACCATTGCGCCGGAGATCTTCACCCCGGACATGCAGGTCTATCTCGGCATTCGCAGCGCCTTCTGGCGGCTGACGCATAATGATGACACCGCCTCGATGGAGCGCACGGCGGACCTGCTCTGGCAGATCGCCGTCAATATCGAGGATGGCGACCTGACCGACGCCGAGCGGCGTCTGCGCATGGCCCAGGACGATCTGATGCGGGCGCTGGAGAACGGCGCCTCGGATGAAGAGATCAAGCGGCTGATGGACGAGCTGCGCACCGCGCTCAACGATTTCCTGGAGAGCATGCGCCAGCAGCAGGCGCAGAATCCGGAGATGAACCAGAACAGCCAGCTCTCGCCGGACAAGGTCATCACGCCCAAGGATCTGGAGCGGATGCTCAAGCAGATCGAGGATCTGGCCAAGACCGGCTCGCGCGACGCGGCCCGCCAGATGCTCAGCGAATTGCGCGACATGCTGGAGAATGCCAAGCCCGGCAACCAGGCCAATAACGGCCAGGCCCAGGAAATGATGCAGATGCTGGACGGCCTCAGCGATCTCATCACCAAGCAGCAGCAATTGCTCGACGAGACTTTCCGCGCCCAGCAGCAGGCCGAGGACGGCGCCGGCGAGGAAGGCGAGGACGGTCAGCCGCAGGGTCAGCAGGGGCCGCAGGGCCAGCAGGGGCAGGGCCAGCAGGGCGGCCGTCAGGGCCAGCGCGGCCAGAAGGGTCAGCGGGGCCAGGGCCAGCAGGGGCAAGGACAGCAGCAAGGCAAAGGCCAGCAGGGCCAGGGTCAGCAAGGCGACGGCCAGCAGGAGGGCGGCAATCCCTTCCCCGGCCTCGGCCAGAAGCAGGGCGGCCTGCAGGATCAGCTCAAGGAGCTGATGGACAAGCTGAAGGGTTTTGGCGCCAAGCCGCCGGAGCAGTTCGACGGCGCCGGCCAGGCCATGGGCAAGGCGGGCGAAGCGCTCGGCCAGGAAAATGCCGGCCGCGCCACCGAACAGCAGACCTTGGCGCTCGACAAGATGCGCCAGGGCGCCAAGTCGCTCGCCGAGCAGATGATGGGCGGCATGGGCCAGCCCGGCAATCGCGGCCGCGCCAATGCCGGCGGCGGCGACCGCGACCCGCTCGGCCGTCCACTGCCGACGCAAGGGCTTGACGACGGCGACAGCGTCAAGGTGCCGGAGGAGTCCGATTTGCAGCGTGCGCGCGAGATTTTGGAAGAGCTCCGCCGCCGCCTCGGCGAACGCGCCCGCCCGCCGGGCGAGCTGGACTATATCGAGCGCCTGATCGAGCGGTTCTAGACGGGCGACGCCCGCCTAGCGGGCGCGCTCGCTGCCAAAGCAGTCTCGTAAAGTTGGAAAGACCCCGTTTTTGTCATCCCCGCGAAAGCGGGGATCCAGTAAAGGGCAACTTTCCGTTCGGCAGTGGCTCAATCGCGCCCGCTGCGGCGTCCTGCATCCCCCTTCGCGGGGATTGCGAGAGCTGGGTCCGCAGGATCTCATCAGCCTCTAGGGCGCGGCTCTAATTCGGCAGCAATTCCTGCTTTTCCTTCTCGAGCTGCGCGTTGACCGGCGCGGGCTCGACCGCCTTCAGCGCCTGCGCCAGCACCGACGCCGCGTGTTCATTGCCCTTCGACGACATGTGGCCGAATTCGCCATTCTCGTATTGCGTGTAATATTCCGCGACCAGATCGGGCGTGCCATGCGTCAAGGCCTTGAGCGGCGCGAACTGGTCGACCACCTGGATGCCGGCCTTCTGGGCGCATTCGGTGACGATTTTCATGTCGGGCACGATGCCCGGCTCCTCCAGCACGATCTCGCCGCCATATTGCAGGAACAGCAGCATCCGGACGCCCTTCTCCTGCGTCTTCTGCTTCAGCCGGCCGAGCAGCAAGCAGGTGATGTCGATCGGCTGGTTTTCGACCTCGTGATAGACCGAGGCCTCGCTCGGATACCAGAAATCCGGCGTCAGCCGCGAAAACACGTAATTGCCGAGCGCGGAGTGACCGAGCACGTCCCGCAAGGCCGAGCCGAGCACGCTTTCCTTGTCCATCGGATCGATGGGACCGGGCGGATGATAGACCAGCCCGCCATCCTCGATGGTGAAATAGGGCTTGGGCGCACCCGATTCCGAGAGCGCCGAGCGGTAGATGTCCACCTCGGTGAAGCCCACGATCAGCGTTTTCGGTTCGACGACCGGCAGCAATTGCTCGGCGCGCAGGATGATCTGGTCGGTGGCGTAGCCCGCGACCGCGCCGTTCACGACCGGCGTGCCCAGCGTCTTTTCCAGATGCGCCGGCCAGGTTTCTGAATCGGTAACCTGGTCAAAACCTTCGGTAAAGCTGTCGCCGACCGCCAGAATGCCGCCGGTCCGCAGCTCGGTCTCATCGAAATTGCGCCGGGCGCCGTAGCGGGAGGTGGTGGTGAAGCCGTTGCCGCGATAATTGTCCTTCAGCGTCCAGCCGAGCAGCGGGTCGGGAATGGCGCGGTCGCCGATGCGGCTGAAGCGGAAATTATCCGCGCGCCAGTCGGTCGGATCGAACAGGGCGATGCCGGTCGCGACCCGGTAGCCGGCCTCGGCGATGAGCAGCGACACCAAGATCGAGGCAAAGATAATCAGCCCGTTGGCGGCGAGCGATGCGATCGATTGGCGGGGCGCCGGATCGGTGTCGGACCGGGCTGGGCGCTCGGAATTGTCGAGGGTCATGATCGTTCGGTCTGTTGGCAACACGGGTGCAAAGAGCAAAACGGGCCGCGCGCCCGCCCGGCGCACGACCCATCGCGGATTATCGAAACCACTTGGTGAACGTTCATTGAACAAGCAAGTGGCAGCAGCATGGCTAAGCCTGTCGCCGCTCGCGACTTTCATCCCGTTGGCTTCGACCGCCGAAGCTGCTAAAGCCGTTAGGCCCCGGCCACCTCCGGCCGGGCGGGGGAGATGGCGTCGCGATGAAACTTGCGCCTCGTGCGGACGTCCAAGACGATCCAGTGGGTATACGGAGTTCGAGTTTGGCAGCGGAACGAGCGCCGGTGGGCGGTTTCATTCGGACCATGCGCCCGCATCATTGGGCGAAGAATCTCCTGGTCTTCGTGCCGCTGTTGACGGCGCATGAATATGAAAACCTGACACTGGTCTTGCAGGCCTGCGTCGCCTTTGCCTGTTTCAGCCTGTGCGCCTCGGGCGGCTATTTCCTCAACGACCTGAAGGACCTCGAAGCCGACCGCCAGCACGACACCAAGCGCAACCGCCCGCTCGCATCCGGCGCGCTGGCGCCCTCGCTCGGCGTCGTCGGCGCCATCGGACTGCCGCTCGCCGCTCTGGCGCTGGCCTGGTTCTACCTGCCGCGCCCCTTCCTCATCGTGCTGGCCTCCTACTTCGTTCTCAACTTGTCCTATTCCTTCGCCCTGAAGCGCATCTTCACCGCGGACGTGCTGGCGCTGTCGGTGCTCTACATGCTGCGCGTGCTCGGCGGAGCGGTCGCCATCGGAGTGGATCTGTCCTCCTGGCTGCTGGCCTTCTGCATCTTCCTGTTCATCAGCCTCGCCTATCTCAAGCGCTATATCGAGCTGCGCAAGACCGACAATGGCAGCGACAAGGTGCGCGGGCGCGGCTATGTCGGCGTCGACACGGATTCGATGTTCATCCTTGGCGTCGCCAATGCCACCGCCTCGGTGGTGGTGCTGGCGCTGTTCATCAACAGCCCGGAAGTCGAGCTGGAATATTCCAGCCGCGACGTGCTGTGGGGGCTTTGCCTGGTGATGATTTTCTGGACCAACCGCGTCTGGATCGCGGCGCGGCGCGGCGATGTGCTCGAGGACCCGGTCGAATATGCCCTGCGCGACCGGGCCAGCCAGATTGCCGGCCTCATTTGCGTCGTGCTGGTGCTGGTTGCCCGCTATTTCGTCCTGCCGCTCTGAACGGAACCCCCACGATGTCCCCGACCTTACTGGCGCTGATCCTGGCCACCGTCACCGCCTCGGCCTGCGCCCAGCTCGCCTTGAAACTGGGCATGTCGAGCCCCGGCGTGAAGGCGGCGATGCAGGAGGGCGGCGCGGCCGCGATGCTGCTGGCGGTCGCCGGCTCGCCGCTGGTCTGGATCGGGCTGATGATCTACGGCCTCAGCGTGGTGGTCTGGCTGTGGGTGCTGTCCAAGGTCGACCTGTCACTGGCTTACCCGTTCGTCGGCGTGAGTTTCATCATGGTGATGCTGTTCGGCGTGTTCCTGCTGAACGAACAGGTGACGCCGCTGCGCTTGGTCGGCACGGTGCTGATTGCGGTCGGCTGCGTGCTGGTGGCGCGGTCCTGACCGGCCGGCGCGCTCGCCGCCAGTGACAGCGCGCTTCCGAGCCTGCGGATTACATCCGTAAGCCGAATAAATCCTTTTCCCTTAATGTTTTGCGGGCGTCTCGACTTGGCCCGTTTATTGGGGTTTCTCCCTAGGTAGGCCCCGCGCTGGAAATGGCGCGGCCTTGAATTAGACACGGGGCTATGGGGGCATGGGGAGAGGGGAAAACTGCATGGCAGGTCGGCCTATGTGTTTTGCGTGCGAGGCCGCACAATGATCGAAACTCTCACAGGCATCCGCTTCCCGGCATCGGGTGAGTTTCGGCGGGATTTCATCGTTCCCGAGGCGGGGCGCTGCCCCGACGCGTTGGATCAATACGACTTCCACACGCTCGCCTACGATGCGTTCTATTTGCCCCGCAAACGGGCGATCTGCCTGATTTGCCCGAAGCTGATGAATTTCGAGCAGCTCGTCCGGCAAGGGAAATTCACCTCGGGCGGCGATGCGCTGACCGTCACCTCGATCTGGCAATATAAGCGGTTCGCCGAAGTTTGGCTGAAATGCCGTGAGCGACCGAACCATCTGCGTTTCCAATATGGCGGCTTCGACATTCGGATTCTCGTCTCCGAGCAGCAGACGGAGCGGTTTCGCGGCCTGAATTGCGCGGTGCTGAAATCGAAGGACAATGACCTGCATTGGGTGCGCGATTGGGCGGATTATCACGTCCGGGTGCATGGCCTGCAGGGCGTCGTCTTCTTCGACAACGGGTCGAGCCGCTACGAGCCGGCCGAGATCGATGAAACGCTGCGGGCGGTTCCCGGCATGGAGCGCGTGCAGGTGGTCTCCGCGCCGTTCAGCTTCGGATGCAAGGCCTATAGCGACACCATGTTCCTGCAGGTGGGGATCCTCAACATCGCCAGGCGGAAATATCTGTCCCAGGCCGCCGGCGTGCTGTGCACGGACTTGGACGAGCTAATCAAGCCGATCCCGCAGGCGACGATATTTTCGGCCACGCGGCGGTCGCCCTTGGGCTATCTGCTGTTCCGGGGGCGCTGGCGCGACCTCGATCCCGGCCATGCGGGCGACGAAGTGCGCCATTCCTGCCATGTCTATCGGAGCGAGGATGATGCCTGCCGGCAGACGAAATATTGCATCGATCCGCGCGGCCTGTTCCGGACCAGCCACTGGGACGTGCATGGCGCCGTGCGAGGCTTTCTCAAGAATTTCATGACCACGGACAAGATCGAATATTGGCATTGCCGCCAGTTGACGACGAATTGGAAATCCAAGCGCGGCCCCTGCGGGAGCGAACGCCTCGATTTCGACTGGGAAGCGGCGGGGGTTTTCAGCGCCTATTTCGCCCGGCAAGCCGCCATTGCCGTCTGATGTCGCACGCCCCCGCCGCCGGCGCATTCCGGCGGCGGGGTTGCCGTCTCCGCCGTGGCTGGACGCCACCATGTCCGCCCGTTAGTCTCGCGCGCCTGCAATCCCCTGCCGCGAGAGTAAGCCCATGCCCCACCACTCCGCCAACCCCCTCGGCGAACTCAGCCGCCTGATCCAATCGCCCTTCGCCCGTCTGCGCACGGCGCTCGACGGCATCGAGCCCGGCCTGCCGCCCGTCGACATGACCATCGGCGAGCCGCGGCATGCGATGCCCGGTTTCCTGGCCGAGGCGCTGCAAGCCGGTTTCGCCGGTTACGCCAAATACCCGCCGATCCAGGGCACGCCGGAACTGGTCGGCGCCATCGGGGCATGGCTGCAGCGGCGCTATCCGGCCCTGCAGGGCGCGATCGATCCGGCCCGCCACATCCTGCCGCTCAGCGGATCGCGCGAAGGGCTGTTCACCGCGATCTTTCCGGCCATCGCCCGCCGCGCAAGCGTCGCTCGGCCCGCCGTGCTGATGCCGAACCCCTTCTACCAGGCCTATCTGGCGGCAGCGGTCGCCGCAGGAGCGGAGCCCGTCTTTCTCGCCGCCGAGCAATCAACCGGCTTCCTGCCCGACCTCGACGCCATCCCCGCCGATACGCTGGCGCGCACCGTCGCCTTCTACCTCGCTTCGCCCGCCAACCCGCAAGGCTCCGTGGCCAGCCCGGCCTATCTCGCCAAAGCCATCGGCCTTGCCCGGGAGTACGATTTCCTGCTCTTCCTCGATGAGTGCTATTCCGAGGTCTACACCGCCCTCCCCCCGACCGGCGGCCTGGAAACCGCGCACCGGCTGGGTGCCGGCGATTTCGCCAATGTGCTCACATTCAATTCGCTTTCGAAGCGCTCGAACGTGCCCGGCCTTCGGTCCGGCTTCATTGCCGGCGACGAAAATTTCCTGGCCGCTTTTGCCAAATTCCGCAATGTCGCCGCGCCGCAACTGGCCCTGCCCGTCCAGCACGCCTCGGCGGTGCTGTGGGGCGAGGAGAGCCATGTCGAGGCCAGCCGCGCCATCTATGTCGAGAAATTCGCTCTCGCCCGCGCCATGCTCGGCGGCGCGCTGGATTTCGCCGACCCCGCCGGATCCTTCTTTTTATGGCCCAAAATGGATCATTTCGGCGGTGGCGAAGCGGCGGCGAAAACCTTTTGGAAAGAATGCGGTGTCAAACTCTTACCAGGGGCCTACCTCGCGCAGACGGATTCGGCCGGTCACAACCCGGGCGCGGACTATGTCCGCATTGCCCTCGTCGATGATCTGGCGCTTACGCGGGAGGCTTTTGCGCGTCTGACCCGTTACCTGAGTTGATCTATGTCCCACTACCGCATCAGCGACTCCGGCCGCATCCTTCCAGGCGAGGTGGAGAATGAAATCCACCGCCTGCCGATGCGGATGGTGGGCGGTGCGCTGATTGCGATGGCGGTCATCGGCTGGATCAGCCTGCTGACCTGGTCGATTTCCGATCCCAGCCTGAACCGGGCGACGGGCGGCACGCCGAACAACCTGCTCGGCTCGACCGGCGCCTCGCTCGCCGACACGCTGTTCCAGATGCTCGGGCTCGGCGCGATCACGCTGTTCCTGCCGCCCGCCGCCTGGGGCCTCGCCCTGATGAGCGGCGAGCGAGTCACCAACCCGCGCCACCGGCTCGCCATGTGGACGCTGTCGCTGATCTTCATCGCCAGCACGCTGAGCATGCTGCCGCAGCCGAGCGGCTGGCTGCTGACGCATGGGCTCGGCGGCGTCATCGGCGATTTCGGCCGCTCCTTCTTCCTGAATGTCGGCGGCTTTCTCAATCATCAGGCCGCCGGCGCGGTCGGCGGCACCGTGGCGGGTGTCCTGGGCATCATCACGCTGCTGCGCGCCGCCGGCATGGGCAATCAGGATCTTGGCATGCTCTGGCAGTCGCGCGGACAGAGGCGGGGGCAGCGCCGTGGCAGTCTGCTGAAAGCGGCATTGGCCCTGGCCTTCGCGGGCCTGCGTGCTTTGGCCAGGGGCTTCAGGGCTTTGCTGGAACGCGCCTCGATTTCGAAGCGGCCGGGCGGAAAAGTCTATTGGCAGCCCGAAGACCCCAACCGCTTCGCCCCCTCGCGCGCCGTGGACGGCTCCTTCAATCCGCGCTTCGGCGGCTATGGCCACGAGGAGGAGGCGCTGGACTTCCCGCATCCGCGCGGCCGCTTCGAAATCGAGGCGCGTTCCAGCAAAGCCCTGAAGCCCCTGGCCAAANAATAGGGCTGCGGCGGCAGGCGCCGCCGCCGCCCGTGCCGCCGCAGCCCTATTGGGACACGCCGCAATATGCGCAGGAGCACCAGCAGCACGCGGTGCAGCACGGCCCCTCCGCCAATGACGATTATGACGACGGTCTCGACGAGGCTTATTACGAAGAGGACGAGGCCGCTTACATCGAGCCGCCGCAGCCCGCCGCGCCGGCTCCGAAACTCGCCCTTGCGCCCGCGGTCTATCGCGGCCCGGCGCCTGCCGCGCAGCGCGGCAGGCCGATGCCGCCCCGCGCCGGTAATGGCGCCGCCCGCCACGCCCTCGCGCAGGTAGAAGAAGCGGCGGAGTTCGAGCTGCCGCCGCTGAAACTGCTCAGCCCCCCGCCGCCGCGCCATAACGACCCCGAGCTTTCCGACGCCGCCCTCGGCCGCCGCGCCGAGATGCTACAGGGCGTGCTCGAGGATTTCCGCATCAAGGGCCAGATCACCGGCGTGCATCCAGGCCCGGTCATCACGCTCTATGAGTTCGAGCCCGCGCGCGGCACCAAATCCTCGCGCGTCATCGGCCTCGCCGACGACATCGCCCGCTCGATGAGCGCGGTCTCGGCCCGCGTCGCCGTCATCCCCGGCCGCGACGCCATCGGCATCGAGCTGCCGAACAACAACCGCGAAGTCGTCTACCTGCGCGAGCTGCTCGAATCCAAGGAATTTACCGCCGGCAAGGGCCGTCTGTCGCTGGCGCTCGGCAAAACCATCGGCGGCGATCCCGTCATCGTCGATCTGGCGCGGATGCCGCATCTGCTGATCGCGGGCACCACCGGCTCGGGCAAGTCCGTAGCCATCAACACCATGATCCTGTCGCTGCTCTACCGGC
Organism: Rhodomicrobium sp. R_RK_3; assembly: GCF_002198715.1. Taxonomy (GTDB): domain Bacteria; phylum Pseudomonadota; class Alphaproteobacteria; order Rhizobiales; family Rhodomicrobiaceae; genus R-RK-3. The sequence goes on from NZ_MWLK01000008.1 coordinate 147,846, forward strand.
TGCCGCCGGAGGAATGCCGCTTCATCATGATCGACCCGAAGATGCTGGAGCTCTCCGTCTATGACGGCATCCCGCATCTGCTCACGCCCGTCGTCACCGACCCGCAGCAGGCGATCAAGGCGCTGAAATGGACCGTCGGCGAGATGAACGCGCGCTATGAGCGCATGTGCAAGGTCGGCGTCCGCAACATCCTCGGCTTCAATCAGAAGGTCGCCCGTTCCAGGCGCACCGGCGAGCCGCTCGCCCGCACCGTGCAGACCGGCTTCGACGAGGAGACCGGCACGCCGATCTATGAGCGCGAGGACATCGATCCCAGCCCGATGCCCTATATCGTCGTCGTCATCGACGAAATGGCCGACCTGATGATGGTCGCCGGCAAGGACATCGAGCACGCCGTGCAGCGCCTGTCGCAGATGGCGCGCGCCGCAGGCATCCACCTCATCATGGCGACCCAGCGTCCCAGCGTCGACGTCATCACCGGCACCATCAAGGCGAATTTCCCCAGCCGCATCAGCTTCCAGGTGACGTCGAAAATCGACAGCCGCACCATTCTGGGCGAGATGGGCGCCGAGCAGCTCCTGGGCGCGGGCGACATGCTGACCATGGCGGCGGGCGGCCGGATCATGCGCGCGCATGGGCCGTTCGTCTCCGACGACGAGGTCGAGAGCGTCGTCAACGTGCTGCGCGTGCAGGGCGAGCCCGACTATCTCGACGGGCTGCTGGACGATGAATTCGCCCGTGACGAGGACGGGCGCGGCGATATGCCCGGCAAGGGCTCGAGCGGCGACAATGTCTACGATCAGGCCATCGAAGTGGTGCTGCGCGACCGGCGCGCGACCACCAGCTATTTGCAGCGCCGCCTCGGCATCGGCTATAACCGGGCGGCCTCGCTGATCGAGCGCATGGAGGCCGATGGCATCATCAGCCCGCCGAATCGCACCGGAAAACGCGAAGTCATGGGCGGCGAAGCCGGTTAGCGTAAAAGGCGCCGCCACAATTGCACCGTGTAATTGTGGCAAAGCTCATCGCCCGGCAAACGGCCATGCTGTTGTTGCAAATCGATCCGGTAGGAAAAGCGCCCGGATCGGCCTCGCGGCTTCCATAAATTGCACTCAGCGTCTAGATTTTGCGTTATTTTCGCGCCAGAGTGGGCGCAAATTTGGTGTGCCACGAGAGAGCCGAGCAATGAACGGGGATAAAAATCCTTTGAAAGCAATCCTGACCGGAACATTCGGCATGGCGGCGCTGTCGCTGTCCCTGCTGGCCGCGCCTTACGCCCTCGCCCAATCGTCGGGCACGTCGGTGCATAGCAAGACCACGCCCTCCGCGCCGCCCGCCGCCGCGCCGGCGCCGGCCCCGGTCGAGCCCGCCGCGCCGCCGGCGCCCGCCCCGGCACCCGTCGAGGCTCCGGCAGTCCCCGACCAGCAGCCCGAGACCCAGGCCGCCGCGCCCAACGCCGTCGGCGCGGGCAGCGCCGGCTGGGATGCGCAATTCGGCCTCGCCCCGCCCCAGACCAGCCAATATACCGGCGCGCCGGAACAGGTCGCGGTGCTCGACCAGATCAACGCCTATTTTAACAATCTCAAAAATCTCGAAGGCGAGTTCGTGCAGACGGACGCCGACGACAAGCGCAAGAAGGGCCGCTTCCACATCGAGCGTCCGGGCAAGGTGCGCTTCGACTACTCGCTGCCGAGCCGCCAGAAGATCATCTCGAACGGCAAATATCTCGCCATCGAGGACCATGACCTGAACACCACCGACCGCTATCCGCTGGAATCGACGCCCTTCCGCCTGCTGCTGACCGAAGTGGTGGATCTGGCGCGCGACGCCTCGATCATCGCGCTCGATATCGGCGACAAGATCGTCGTCGTGACCTTGCAGGACCGGGAAGGCCGCGCCGGCGGTCAGATCCGCCTGTTCTTCGACTATCCGCAGCTTGCGCTGAAGGAATGGATCATCTCGGACGCGCAAGGACTGAATACGCGCATCCAGCTTGCCGGCCTCGAACTCAACAAACCGGCCGATCCGAAGCTGTTCACATTTTCGCAAGATCTCGGAATGCCGAAGTTCCGGGGCGGCTCGAACTGAGACCCGGAATCTGAGCGAATCCGGCCAAATGCCTGAGATTTCTCGGCAAACCGGAACCAGACTGCGGCGGATTCGCAACTGTCAAGGCTTAGTTCGGATTTTCTGGTGATTTGGTCAATGGCTGTGCTATATTAGCCTATGTACTGTGACAGTGGCGAGGTCAGTCACCATCGGTAGTGCCCCCCGTCTAACCGAAGGCCTCGCTACAGCGTCGGCATCCCTCCCGACGCACAGCGTAGTACACGCATAGAGCGCCCAACCATCGCCGGGGTTGGGCGCTTTTTTTCCCAGGCCGTGACCGTCCCCCAAGGAATTTCGGTCACGGTCTGGTTTCTCTCCTTTTCGGAAATTCCCCACTCCGCCAGCGCAATCGCCGCCCGCGCGCAGGAAGATGGTGCATTTTCCAAGGAAGCGATTTAGCTCTTCCCTATCGCCGCGCCGACCCCACCTAAGCTTGCATCCTCGTGCGTCAGACGAAAGATCGCTGCCCATGTCCACCGCAGCTCGTGCCAGCAAGCTTGCCGCCATCGGCCTGAAGCTGCCGATCAAGCTTTACCGCTACACGCTGTCGCCGCTGATCGGGCAGCGCTGCCGGCATCTGCCGACCTGCTCGGAATACGGGCTCGACGCCATCGACCGGAACGGCGCCTGGCGCGGCTTCTGGCTGACGCTGTCGCGCCTCCTGCGCTGCGCGCCCTGGGGCACCAGCGGCTTCGACCCCGCCCCGGACATTCGCGGCGAACATCATCCCTGGGCGCCGTGGCGCTATGGCCGCTGGCGGCAATCGCAGCTCGGCCACACCGAGGCCGGCCGATGAGCTCTGACGCCGTGACGACGGGCGAGCCGGCGGGCACGAGGGCCGCCCTGCGTCCTGAACGCGAGCGCATCAGCCCTTTGCGCCGGGTGTGGCTGACGCTGGAAATGCTGGTGTTCTTCGTCGCGACGCCCATCGGCGTCTACAGCCTGCTCTACGATTTCCGCATCCCGCTGTTCACACTGCTGCTGCCGGTCTTCGTCTTCTTCATCTTTTTCCTGACCTTCGACCGGAGCTTTTCCTGGCGCGAGCACTTGCGCGTCGGCATCAGCCTGCCCGTGCTTGCGAGCATCCTCGCCGTCTTCGCCGTGGCCGGCCCCGCCATCGCGCTGTTCGCCTATCACGATGTCGGCGACCGTTTCCTGCGCTTCCCGCGCTTTGCCTACGACACCTGGATCATGGTGATGATCCTCTACCCGGTGATCTCGGTGACGACGCAGGAGATCATGTACCGGGTGTTCTTCTTCCACCGCTATGGCGCGCTTTTCGCCGGTGACCCTCAGGCCGGCATCATGCTCAACGCCGTGCTGTTCTCCTTCAGCCACATCGTTTTCCAGAATCTGACGACACTGGTCATCAGTTTCCTCGGCGGGCTGCTCTTTGCTTGGCGCTACCAGAGTTCGCGCTCCTATTGGGCGCTGGTGCTCGAACACGCGCTTTATGGAAACTTGATTTTCACCGTGGGCCTCGGCCGCTATTTCTACACCGGGGTGTCGAATTTCTGACACCGGCGCGACCGCTGCTGCGCTTCCGCCACAGTTGTCGATAATTTAGCTCAAATGACCTGTTGAAGCCGCAGCCGCGTACAAATATGTTGCGACGCTACAAGTCCGGCCTATGCCGTCCCGCGTAGGGCGTAACGCCACCCGTCATAGCATCCCGGGCTCTTTCGGAGATCGATCGTCATGAGCGTAAGACAGCGCGCCATCTGGCCGTTCGCGGCCGCTATCGCCGCCTTCTGGGTGAGCGGCCTGCCCGCCGCCGCGCAGCAGCCGCCGGCAATTCCCGTTACGGTGTCCAAGCCGCTGGCCAAGCGCATCACCCGCTGGGACGAATATTCCGGCCGCTTCGAAGCGGTCAATACCGTGGAAGTACGTGCGCGCGTCTCCGGCTTCATCGACAAGGTGAATTTCAAGGACGGGCAGCTCGTCAAGGAAGGCGACCTGCTGTTCACGCTCGACAAGCGGCCCTATGAGCTGGCGGTCGAGTCGGCGCGGGCGGACATCGCCCGTTTCGGGGCGCAGGTCGAGTTCGCCATGGCCGATCTGGAGCGCGCCCAGCCGCTGGCCAAGTCCGGCGCCATCAGCGAACAGACTTTCGAGCAGCGCCGCTCCAATCTCTCGGTCGCCCGCGCGCAGCTTCAGGCGGCTCAGGTGGCGGTGCGCACCAGCGAGCTCAATCTCGACTGGACCGAAGTGCGCGCCCCGATCAGCGGCCGCATTTCCGACCGCAAGGTCGATGTCGGCAATCTCGTCGCGGGCGGGCAGGCGGCGGCGACCACGCTGCTCGCCACCATCGTCTCGGGCGACCCGATCCACTTCCTGTTCGACATCTCGGAAACCGATTTCCTGCGCTATGCGCGGCTCAACACCTCCGGCGACCGTCAATCGCGCGATGCCAGCTCTCCGGTGCGCATCAAGCTGGCCGACGAGGAGAAATTCACCCGCGAGGGCGTGATGGACTTCCTCGACAACCAGCTCAGCACCCGTTCGGGCACGCTGCGCGGCCGCGCCGTCGTCCCCAACAAGGACGAGCTTTTGCAGCCGGGCCTGTTCGGGCGGCTTCAGCTCTTCGGCGGCGAGTTCGACGCGCTGCTGATCCCGGACGACGCCGTCGTGTCCGATCAGGCGCGCAAGATCGTCTTCCTGGTCGGCGCCGACAATGTCGTCAAGCCGGCCCCGGTCACGCTCGGACCCATCGTCGATGGCCTGCGCGTGGTGCAGACCGGGCTGAAGCCGGAGGATCTGGTCGTCGTCGGCGGCATCGCCAATCCCGCGGTGCGCCCCGGCGCCAAGGTTGCGCCCAAGCAGGGTGAAATCAAAGCCGTCGCCTCCAACTGATCCTGTCCGGCCGACCCCGCAAAAATCAGGCGCCCAACCATGCCGTTTTCACGCTTCTTCATCGACCGGCCGATCTTCGCGACCGTTCTGGCGGTGCTCGTCACCATCGTCGGCTTCATTTCGCAAGCCGCGCTGCCGATTGCCGAATTCCCCGAGATCGCGCCGCCGACCGTGAATATCCGCGCGGTCTATCCGGGCGCTTCGGCCGATGTCATCGCCGAGACGGTCGCCGCGCCGATCGAGCAGGAAGTCAACGGCGTCGACGACATGCTCTATATCGTCTCGCAATCGACGGGCGACGGCAGCCTGTCGATCAACGTCGTCTTCAAGCCCGGCACCAATATCGACCAGGCCCAGGTGCTGGTGCAGAACCGCGTCTCCGTCGCCGAGCCGCGCCTGCCGGAAGACGTGCGCCGCCTCGGCGTTTCGGTGCTGAAGGCCTCGCCCGACCTGATGATGGTCGTGCATATGATCTCGCCCGACGGGTCGCGCGACCAGCAATATATCTCCAACTACGCCACGCTCTACGTGAAGGACGTGCTGACCCGCGTCGACGGCGTCGGCAATGTGCTGATCTTCGGCGCGCGCGACTATTCCATGCGCGTGTGGCTCGACCCCGCCCGCGTCGCCGCCCGCGGCCTGACCGCCGGTGAAGTCGTCAACGCGCTGCGCGCCGCCAACCTCCAGGTCGCCGCCGGCTCCATCAATCAGGCACCGGCTTCCTCGCCCGGCGCCTTCACCCTCTCGGTGCAGACGCTCGGCCGCCTGAGTTCGCCCGACCAGTTCGGCGACATCGTCATCCGCTCCAGCGACGATGGCGAGGTGATCAAGCTGCGCGATCTGGCCCGCGTCGAACTCGGCGCGCAGGACTACAATGTCAACGCCTATCTGAACAACCAGACCGCGACCGCCATCGCCATTTTCCAGCGGCCCGGCTCCAACGCGCTCGCCACCTCCGACGCGGTCAATGCCACCATGGCGCGCCTCGCCGCCAATTTCCCGCCCGGCGTCACCTATAGCGTCGTCTATAACCCGACCGAATTCATCCGCTCCTCCGTCGATGCCGTGATACGGACGCTCGAGGAAGCCGTGATCCTCGTCGCGCTGGTGGTCATCCTGTTCCTGCAGACCTGGCGCGCGGCGATCATCCCGATCCTCGCCATCCCGGTCTCGCTGATCGGCACCTTCGCGGTGATGGCGGCGGTCGGCATCTCGTTCAACACGCTATCGCTATTCGGATTGGTGCTGGCCATCGGCATCGTGGTCGACGACGCCATCGTGGTGGTCGAGAATGTCGAGCGCTATCTGGAGGAAGGCTTCACACCCAAGGAGGCGGCGCGAAAAACCATGGACGAGGTCGGCTTCGCGCTGATCGCCATCGCGCTGGTGCTGGTCGCGGTGTTCCTGCCGACGGCGTTCATCGCCGGGCTGCAAGGCTCGTTCTACCGCCAGTTCGCCATCACCATCGCGGCCTCGACCGCGATCTCCTGCCTGGTGTCGCTGACGCTGTCGCCGGCCATGGCCGCGCTGCTGCTCCGGCCGCATAACGGACACGCCAGGCAGACCGGACTGCTGGCCGTGCTCGGCGCGCCGCTGAACTATTTCTTCAAGGGGTTCAACTGGGCTTTCGGCCATTTCTCCTCCGGCTACGGCAAGGCGACGGCGCGGCTGATCCGGCTGACCCTGGTCATGGTGCTGGTCTATGGCGGCCTGCTTTTCGTCACCTACCGCTATCTCGTCAACACCCCGACCGGCCTCGTGCCGCAGCTCGACCGCGGCTATTTCATCGCCGTCTTCACGCTGCCGCCGGGCTCCACGCTCGACCGCACCGACGCCGTCATCCGCAAGGCGAGCGACATCATCACCTCGCGCCCCGGCATCAAGAACGCGGTCGCCTTTGTCGGCTTCGACGGCGCCACCTTCACCAACGCGCCCAATTCCGGGGTGATCTTCATCACCATGCAGCCCTTCGAGGAGCGCGAGAAAGCCGGGCTGCAAAAGGACGCCATGCTGGCCGACCTGCGCCAGCAGATGTTCGCGCTGAGCGAAGCCTTCGTCTTCGTGCTGGAGCCGCCATCGGTGCCGGGTATCGGCACGGGCGGCGGCCTGAAGGGCTATGTGCAGGACCGCGCCGGACGCGGCCTGCCGGCGCTGGAAGCGGCCACCTGGACCGTCGTCGGCACGGCCATGCAGACGCCGGGCTTCACGCAAGCCTTCACGCTGTTCAACACCCGCACGCCGCAGCTCTATGCCGATATCGACCGCACCAAGGCCGAACAGCTCGGCGTGCCGATCAGCCGCGTCTTCGAGGCGCTGTCGGTCTATATGGGCTCGGCCTTCGTCAATGATTTCAACATTCTGGGCCGCACCTATCGGGTGACGGCGCAGGCCGACAATCCGTATCGTCTCACCCTCAGCGACGTCGCCAATCTGAAGACGCGCAGCGCCGGCGGCGAAATGGTGCCGATCGGCTCCGTCGCGACCTTCAAGGACACGACCGGGCCTTACCGCGTGCCGCGCTACAATCTCTATCCGGCGGCGGAAATGCAGGTCGGCCTCGCGCCGGGCTTCTCATCGGGCCAGGGCATCGCCGCCATCGAGAAGATGGCGGAGGAGCGCCTGCCGAGCGGCTTCGGCTTCGAATGGACCGAGATCGCCTTGCAGGAAAAGCTGGCGGGCAACACGGCTTTCATCGCCTTCGGACTCGGCGTGCTGTTCGTGTTCCTGCTGCTGTCGGCGCTTTATGAGAGCTGGCTCTTGCCGCTCGCGGTGATCCTGATCGTGCCGATGTGTATCCTGGCGGCGATGATCGGCGTGACCTTCCGCGGGCTCGACCGCAACATCCTGGTCGAGATCGGCCTCGTCGTGCTGGTCGGCCTCGCGGCGAAGAACGCCATTCTGATCGTGGAGTTCGCCAAGCAGGCGGAAGAGCAGGGCAAGACGCGCTACGAGGCGGCGGTGGAAGCCGCGCGCACCCGGCTGCGGCCCATCGTGATGACGTCGCTGGCCTTCATCCTCGGCGTGGTGCCGCTGGTCTTCGCCAGTGGCGCGGGCGCCGAGATGCGGCAATCGCTCGGCACGGCGGTGTTCGCCGGCATGCTGGGTGTGACGGTGTTCGGCCTGATCTTCACGCCGACCTTCTACGTCATCAGCCGCGGCATCACAGCCAGCGACGGCTATGTCATGCGCGCCGCCCGCGGCCTGGGCATCGTGCGCAAGAGTGGCGGCACGCCGACCGGGGCGAAGCCCGCAGAGTAGGCGGGTATGCTGCCGCTAGGGCTGCAAAGCTCTTACCCGGTCGCTTCGCGCCCGCCCTCTCCCTTTGAGGGGAGAGGGCAAGCGGCGGGCGTGAAGATTCACATCGCAGCTTGCGCTGCACCGCCCTCTCCCTTTGCGGGAGGGGGCTCCCGCCGCCAGGCGGGTGGGTGAGGGGTGCTTTTCCGGCACGTCACCGCGCGACTGCCTCACTCATAGCCCCCGATCACCGGCAGGATCTCGCCGGTGATGTAGCTCGCGCAAGAGGGGGCGGCGAGGAAGACATAGGCCGGGGCGATTTCCTCCGGCTGGGCGGCGCGCTGCATCGGCACGTCGGAGCCGAAACTCTGCACCTCGTCGGCGCTGCGGTCGGCGGGGTTCAGCGGCGTCCAGACCGGGCCCGGCGCCACCGCGTTCACCCGGATGCCGCGCGGCATCAACTGGCCGGCGAGCGCGCGCGTGAAGGCATGGATGCCGCCTTTAGTCATCGAATAGTCGAGCAGCGCCTTCGACCCCATGATGCCCGTCACCGAGCCGGTATTGATGATCGAGCCGCGCGGCTTAAGATGCGGGACGGCGGCGCGCGCCATGTAGAAATAGCCGTAAAGATTGGTCTTGATGGTGCGGTCGAAATGCGCGTCGCTGAGGTCGAGAATGTCGCCCGTATGCTCCTGAAAGGCGGCGTTGTTGACGAGGATGTCCAGCTTGCCGAAGGCGTTGACGGTCTCCTCGACCGCCGCGCGGGCGAAGGCCGGGTCGGAGACGTCGCCGGGGATCAGGATGCAGCGCCGGCCCTCGGCCTCGACGGCCTTCTGCGTCACCTTGGCGTCCTCGTGCTCGCAGAGATAGACGATGGCGACGTCGGCGCCTTCGCGGGCGTAAAGCACGGCGACCGCCCGCCCGATGCCGGAATCGCCGCCAGTGATCAGCGCGGCCATGTCCTTGAGTTTGTCGGAGCCTTTATAGCCGGGCGCGTCATACATCGGGGCGAAGGCGAGATCATCCTCGAGGCCGGGCTTGCGCAGATGCTGGGCGGGTAATTTGGAGGGATAGTCGCGCTGCCCGGCTTGCATCGGTTGCTTATTTTCTGAGCGCGGCTTGCCCGATTCCTTGGCGTCGACTTCAGCTTGTATACGCAGTTGCTCGGCTGCCACCTCTGTGGCGCCATCAGCGCTGTGCTTTTCATGCGGGTTCATGGTGAATTCATCCTGACCTGTTGAACGGTAACCGCAAGGTTCTTTTGAGCAAACTGCGGTCGGCCGGTCAGGTTCCGACTGCATACGGATTAATGCGTATTTGTGAATATGTTGCTTTTATGTCAGCGGAACTTGTTTCGCCATAATTCGCCCGCATTGAAAATCTTGGGCATTCCGCACGTATTGTTGAGTGCTCGCCACACTGTGACCGATACGTAAGAGCCTATACGTTAGTTCGCATTGCGGCGTATACCTGCATATGTCATCATCCGTAGATGAAACAGGTCGGTGCGAGTTCGCGGCAAAATATCCTCTTCGTCTGTCTCGGCAATATTTGCCGATCGCCAATTGCCGAGGGCGTTTTTCGTAATATCGCCGCGCAAAGACGGCTCTCCGACCGCTTTATGCTGGACTCCGCCGGGCTTGGAAGCTGGCATATCGGCCACCCGCCCGACGAACGCGCCCAGGCCGCCATGCGCTCGCGCGGCATCGACATCTCGACGCTCCGCGCCCGCCGCATCGCCGCCGCTGATTTCGAGCGCTTCGACCTGATCGTGGCGATGGACCGCTCCAATCGCGAAGGGCTGCGCAAGCTGGCGCCGAAGGATCACCAGCACAAGATCAAGCTGCTGATGGATTACGCGCCCAATCTGGCGGTGCAGGAGATCCCCGACCCCTTTTTCGGGGACAAGGGCGCCTTCGACTATGCCTGCCAGCTCATCGATGCGGCGTGCCGCGGGCTGCTGGTCAGCCTCACGGCACAGGCCGCGAAGGATCAGGCAACGCCCGCTTCGAGGCCCCTTGCCCCGCTGAACGGGTAAGCCTCCTCGACCACATAGGGTCCGCCGCCCTGATTGGCGCGGGAGGAAAACAGCACGAAGCGTTCGACCGGAAACGGCTCGGCGATGAAGCCGCCGAAATAGGACAGATATTCGGCGAGCGCTTGCGGCCGGGTATCGCGCAGGCGCGCGAGGGTGATATGCGGGCTGAAATTGCGCGGCTCGGCCGGCTCGCCCGCGAGACGAGCGGCCCGTTCATGGGCTTTCTGCAGCCTGAGCAGCGGCTCGGTCGGCTTGATGCCGGCCCACAGGGCGCGCGGCTTGTTGCCGCCAAAACTGCCAAGGCCCGTGAGGCGCAGCTCGAAGGGCGCGAACTCGATTTCCGACAGGGCGGAGGCGAAGCTGCGCGCGGTGACGTCGTCGACATCGCCGAGAAAGCGCAAAGTGAGGTGATAACGATCCGGGTCGATCCAGCGCGCTCCCGAGAGTTTTCCCCTTAACATCGCTAGCCGGTCGATGATGTGGTCGGGAAGTTCGAGGCCGGTGAAAAGTCTTGGCATGGCGCGCCTCCGGAAGTTAGAGCGGCGTTAGGGACTTGGGCAAGTAAAGATCGCGTTCATGAATTCTGCGATTTTGCACACCTCCTAGCTGAGCGTAGCATGAATGCTTGCATGATTCGGTTCGCGGCCCCGGCTCCGTGAATTCGCGCCGATCTACCGAGGTGATGGTGAAGATATCTTGTGCCGCCAGAGGCAAATCCGGGTGATTGCGGCCGCTGCGATGCCGGGCCAAGGAGTCGGCCGCACCGCTCGCCCTCTCCGGCGGAGGAACACCCCTCCAGCCCGGCCCGGTGGCGCTCGCCGTCGTCTTCGCCGCGCGAAGCCTTGCGAAACTCCATGCACCCCCCGATTTGACGCCGCGTGCGATCAAACGGTATTTCTTATAAGAAACATATCCTTTACTTGCCGGCTTGGCGAGAGGGTTGCGTCAAACCGGCCTAAACGCGAACTCAGCCCGCCGAACTAGCCCTCCAGCAGGCGCTTCAGCACCACGGCATTGTTGTGCGTCTCATCGCGCGAGGCATAGAGCAGCGTCACACGCCCCTTTCCCGGCAGCGCCCGCAATTCCTCGGCCGCCGAGCGCGCCGGCTCCGCGGCCAGCTCCTTGGCATAGGCGGCAGCGAATTCGCCCCAATCGTCGGGATGGCCGTGGAATATGTGGCGCAGCTCATCGCTCGGCGCCACGTCCTTCAGCCAGAGATCGACGGCGGCTTTCTCCTTGCTCAGCCCGCGCGGCCAGAGCCGGTCGACCAGCACCCGCGTGCCGTCCTCAGGCGAGGGCGGCTCGTAAACGCGCTTCAACGCGAATACATGCGTTTTGACGGACATCGGCATCCCCCTTGGTTGAGGTCATGCCCGATATAGATCGTGCCCGCGAACCAAAAGAAAAGGCCCCGGAAATCGGGGCCTTTTCAAATTCCAAGCTTGCCTGGAGGCTATTCGCGGTTGCCGAACAGCGAGAGCAGCATCAGGAACATATTCAGGAAGTCGAGATAGAGACGCAGCGCGCCCATGATCGCCTTCTGGCCGGCCACGAGCGTGGTGTCGCCGGCATAATATTCTTCCTTGATCTGCTGCGTGTCATAGGCGGTGAGGCCCGCGAAGACCAGCACGCCGATCACCGAGATCGCGAATTGCAGCCCCGTCGAGCCGACGAAGATGTTGACGATCGAGGCGAGGATGATGCCGATCAGGCCCATGAACAGGAACGAGCCCCAGCCGGAGATGTCCTTCTTGGTGGTGTAGCCGAACAGGCTGAGGCCGCCGAAGGTCGCCGCCGTGATGAAGAACACGCGGGCGATCGAGCCATGCGCATAGACCAGGAAGATCGAGGCGATCGAGGCGCCGACCAGCGCGGCATAGATCCAGAAGGTGAGCTGGGCGGCTTCGACGCTCATCTTGGGCAGGCGGGCGGAGAGGAAGAACACCACCGCCAGCGGCGCGAACAGCATCACCCATTTCAGCGGGCTGACGAAAATGAGCTGCCCGAAATAGGTCAGCATCGCGCCGTTCGGCAGCGGCGGCGCGACCGCGTCGGCCTGGTTGGTGGTCACGGCAAGCGCATAGACGGCATAGGCGACGAGGCCGGTGATGCCGAGACCGGCGGCCATGTAATTATAGACGCGCAGCATGAAGGCGCGCAGGCCCTCGTCGATCGAGAGCGTGCCGGTCTGCACACCGGCAATCGTATTTCTATTAAAATCCGCCATTTCGAACCCCTTCGGAGTCACTTCAGTGGAAAGATGAAGCTGTGTTGAGTTGTCTACCCGGAAAGTCTGCGCAATTCACCTTAAAAGGCAAGCGCGGCCTTGCTATGGCAACTGTTCGCGCAACTTGAATTGTCTCTCGCCACTCCGTCTATTCGGCACGCAGGTAGGGCGCGGCCTTGGCATTGAGCACCCTGAGGGTGCCATAGAGCCCAAACGAAACCATGAATATGGTCGCAAGAAATGCGCCCTGCAATAGGGCCGGGGCCGAGGCGGTGAAGGAAAGATCCATGATTTGCGTTAACAATAAGTAAGCCACGACGGCCCCCGAGCCGGTCGCGACGACGGCGGTGGCGATGCCCAGGATCAGATATTCCGCCATATGGGCGACGAGGATGCGGCGGCGGGTGGCGCCGAGGGTTTTCAGGATCACCGCCTCGTAGATGCGGCGGGCGCGCACGGTGCTCAGCGCCCCGGCCAGCACCAGCACGCCCGAAAGCAGCGTCAGGCTGCCGGCGACGCGGATGGCGGTGAAAAGCTGGCCGAGCAGCAGGTTGACGGTCTCCAGCGCGTCGCGCACGCGGATGGAGGTGACGGTCGGAAACTCGGCGGCGACGGCGCGCACCACATCGACCTCGCCGGCGGGATTGGCTTCGGGCCAGCTCAAGGTGGCGAGAATGCTATAGGGCGCGGCATCGAGCGTATTGGGCGAGAACACCATCACGAAATTGATGCCGAGCGTGCTCCACTCGACGGTGCGGAAATTGGCCAGCTTGGCCGAGACGTTGCGGCCCAGCACATTGACGGTGACCTTGTCGCCGATTTTCAGGCCCAGCGCGCGGCCGAGCTCGGCTTCGAAGGAGACGAGCGGCTCGCCCTTATAGTCCGCCGGCCACCAGCTCCCTTCGACGATCTCGGAATCCTCGGGCTTTTCGGCGGCGAATGTCAGGCCGCGGTCGCCGTTGAGCACCCATTGCGCTTCCGGCGGCGCCTTGAGCTGCGCCACCGGCGTGTCGTGCAGCGAGACGATCTGGCCGCGCAGCATCGGCGCGCTGTTCAGCTCCGAACCCGGCGCCTTCGACTCGATGAGCGCCTCGAAGCGGGGATAATCGGCCTTGTTGATGCCGACGAAGAAATGGCTCGGCGCCTCCGCCGGCATCTGCGTGCGCAGTTCGTCGGTCATCGAGGCGTCGGTCAGCGCGATGGCGGTCAGCAGCGTCAGGCCGGCGCCGAGCGAGACGGTAACGGTGCGGGTCAGCCCGGCCGGTCCGGCGATATTGGCGAGGGCGAGCGCCAGCTCCGGGCGGCGGGGCCGCGGCAGGATGCGGGCAAGGGCGCGAAAGCCGTAGCCGAGCGCCGTGAACAGCGCGAAGGTTCCGGCCACCGCGCCGAGAGCCATGGCGGCCAGCTTCGGCTCCTGCGACAGGAAGATCGCCATCAGCACCAGCACGATGGCGCTGACGATCGAGGCGGCGGCGAAGGCGCGCGGCGGCCAACGGGTCGGCCCGTCCACCTCCTCGCGCAGCAATTCCCCGGCGCGGATCTGGCGCGCCCGGCCGAGCGGCCAAAGGATGAAGATCAGCGAGATCAGCAGCCCGTAGGCGGCGGCGAGGATCAGCGGCGCGGGATAAAGGCCGACTTCCAGCTTGATGGGGAGCATCGCGCCATAGAGGCTGGTCACCAGGAAGGGCAGCGCGGTTCCAATGGCGAGGCCGATGACGATGCCGAAGGCGGCGACGATCAGCACCTGGATCAGAAAGCTCCGCGTAATCAGGTTGCTCGATGCGCCGAGCGCCTTATAGGCGGCGATCACCTTGCGCTTGCGCTCGATGAAGGCGCTGACCGAGTTGGCGACGCCGATGCCACCGGTGAGCAGGGCCGTCAGCCCGACCAGCGTCAGGAAATCGCGCAGGCGGTCGATGGAGCGGCTGATGCTGGGCGAGGGATCGTTATGATCGCGGACCTGGAAGCCGGTCGCGGGCAGCGCCTTGCGCAGCGCATCGGAGTCGAGCGCGGCCTCGCCGCCCTGCTTCACCCGGTAGCGCCAGTCCATCAGGCTGCCGGGCTCGGCGAGGCCGGTGCGGCGCAGCGTGTCGGTCGACATCATCAAGCGCGGGCCGAGCGTCGGGCCGGCCGACAGCCGGTCGGGCTCCTTGGTCAGCACCGCGGTCAGCTCGACCGTGCTGTTGCCGAGCTGGAATTTATCGCCGAGCTTGAGATTGAGCTGGTCGAGCAGGGCACGTTCCGCCGCGACCGCGCCGGGCCGCCTGATATCGGCGAGGGTCTTGCCGTCTTCGAAGACCACCACGCCGAACAGCGGGTAGGCGCCATCCACGGCCTTGATCTGCACCAGCGCTTGCGCGGAGCCGTCCGTCAGCCGCGCCATCGAGCGCAGCGTCGCGATTTCGCTGACCGGCCCGAGCGCGTTCAATCTGGCGCGCTCCTCCGGCGTTGCCTCGCGGTGGACGAGGCTGGCCTCGGCATCGCCGCCGAGCAGCACCCGGCCTTCGCGCGAAATGGCGTATTGGATTGCCGCCGACAGCGTGCCGACCGCCGCGATCGCCATGGCGCCGAGCGCGATGCAGGCGACGAAAATGTAGAAGCCCGAAATGCCGCCGCGCAGTTCGCGCAAGGCGAGCCGCAGGCTGAGCGGCAAGGACGGGCGCGCCCGCTCCGTACCGCGTTCCGCCGTGATGACCGTCATGCCACGCTCTCCAGGCCGTGCGTCTCGCGGGCGATGCGGCCATCCTCGATGCCGATGACCCGTCCGCAGCGCGCGGCAAGGCGCTGGTCGTGGGTGATGAGCACAAGCGTCGTGCCGTGCCTCTTATGCAGGCTGAATAGCAGATCCATGATCTGCTCGCCGTTCCTGGCGTCCAGATTGCCGGTCGGCTCGTCGGCGAACAGGATTTTCGGGTTCGGCGACAGCGCCCGCGCGATGGCGACGCGCTGCTGCTCGCCGCCGGAGAGCTGGGCCGGGAAATGGTCGAGCCGGTGGCCGAGGCCGACGGTGCCCAAGACCTCCGCCGCGCGCTCGCGGGCATTGGCCCGGCCCAAAAATTCGAGCGGCAAGGCGACGTTCTCGAGCGCGGTCATGGTCGGCACGAGGTGGAAAGATTGGAACACGATGCCGATATTCTCACCGCGGGCGCGGGCAAGGCCATCTTCGCCGAGGGCCATGAAATCCTGGCCGGCGATGTTGACGATGCCGCTGGAGGCTTTCTCCAGCCCGGTCATAATCATCAGCAGTGTTGATTTGCCCGAGCCGCTGGGGCCGACGATGCCGACAGTCTCCCCCTCGCCGATGGCGAGGTCGACGCCCCTGAGTATTTTGACGGAACCGGCCCGGCTGTGGAGCGTAAGGTGGACAGACTTCAGCTCGATAATCTTTTCCGGCACGATCAATGGGCTCCGTTAGCAAGCAGCAATGCTATCTTATACGGCTCAAGTGGTGAAAGGCTTGCGCATGAATGATACGTGCATATGGAAATCCGTAATCGCTTTTGCGAGCCTCATCGCCGCTCTCGGCAGCGCCGCCTTGCCCGACAAGGCGTTCGCCGCTCCGGCGGGACGCGAAATTGTGATCGTGGCGTTCGGCGACAGTTTGACCGCCGGCTACCTGCTGCCGCCCGAGGCCGCCTTCCCGGTGCAGCTCGAAAGAGCCTTGCGCGCCAAGGGCCATAATGTCCGCGTGGTGAATGCGGGCGTCTCCGGCGACACGGCCACCGAGGGGCTGGCGCGCTTCGACTGGGCCATGCCCGACAAGGCGGACGCCGCCATTCTCGAACTCGGGGCGAATGACGCCATGCGCGGCACGCCGGTCGCCGAGACCACCAAGGCGCTGGGGCAGATCCTCGCCCGGTTGAAGGAGCGCAATGCGGATGTGCTGATCGCCGGCATGGAAGCGCCGCGCAATTGGGGCGAGGAATATGTGACGCAATTCAGGGCGATGTATGCCGGGCTCGCCAAGCAATATGACGTGCCGCTTTACCCGTTCTTCCTCGACGGGGTGGCGATGGACCCCAGCCTCAGCCTCAGCGATGGCCTGCATCCGAACCAGCAGGGCGTCGCCCGGATCGTCGAGCGCATCCTGCCCGCGGCGGAAGCGCTGATCGCGAAAGTGAAGGCGAGGCGGGGAGAGCCGAGCTAGAGCCTGATGAGATTAGGACAACCCCATTTTCGAAATCCCCGCGACGGCGGGGATTTCGTCTTGGGGGTTGGCGAGCGGATCCGATCCCATCCCGCTCTAAAGCGGCTGCTGAACCGGCGTCTCGGCGACGGGCGTGGGCAGCCGCTTGGCGCGGCGCGGGCGTGGCGGTATTCGCAGGCGCGGCGCGGGCTCCGGGGCAAGGCGGGCGGTGAGCGCGCCGGCCGGAACGCGCGCCCGCTGCGGTTCGGCGGCGGCAAGCGACAGGGCGACCAGCGCGCCGCCGTCGAAGACCAGCCCGGTGCCGAGCACGACGCCGTACATCCAGGTATACGGGCCGGGCAGGCCGGACAGGATGAGGGCCGCCAGGATCAGGCTGGTGACGCCGCCGACGGTCAGGGCTTCCCATTGGTGGTCGCCTCGATGCGCATGCACGGCCCCCAGCAGGATGGTGACGAGACCGCGCGCGGCGAAATAGGCGGCAAGGACGGCGCCCAGGTTCTCCTCGGTCCAGAGCAACTGGAACCCGGCCAGGAGAGCGATCAGCGCCAATAGCAGCGAGAGCGCGAAACCGGCCGCCTGCTCGGCCCGCCAGGCGAGAAGCAGGGTCACCGTGCCCGCGCCGATCAGGATCGCCCCAATGGGCGCCCCGCCCGCCGTGACGGCGAACAGGCATCCCGCGCCGAGCAGCGTCAGGCACGCCCCCTCGAGCAGGGTCCAGCGCCAGGCGCCCGAAAAGCCGGCCCGCAGAAAACCCTCGAACTGCTCATGTGGCGAATGCGGCTGCACGCTACTCATGCTCCCCCGATCGATCGCGCGAGGATCAAGACCCGGATGAGAACCATAGGAGCCGGGTGAACTGGGTGTAGTTGGCCTCGAGCACCATCATGGCGACGAAGATCAGGACGAGGACGGGCGGGACGATGATGGCGTAGACGAGGGCAAGCCGCTCCCAGGCCATGTGCATGAAGACGGCGACGATCAGCCCCGCCTTCAGGATCATGAAAAACAGGATCAGCGTCCAGCGGAGATAGCCCTGAACATGGAAGTAATCGACCAGATAGGAGAAGGTCGAGAGGACGAACAGCCAGCCCCAGACCACCATGTAGAGCTTGATCGGATGCTGCTGGCCCTCTTCATGGGCCTGGGCTTGAACGGGTGCGTGCTGCATGGCTCACCACAGATAGAAGAGTGCGAAGATGAAGACCCAGACCAGATCGACGAAATGCCAGTACAGGCCCATGATTTCGACGGTCTCGTAATGGCCGCGCCGGTCGGTGAAGAAGCCGCGCCGGCCGACGTCGAAATCGCCGCGCCAGACCCGCCGGGCGACGATCAGCAGGAAGATCACGCCGATGGTGACATGGGTGCCGTGGAAGCCGGTGATCATGAAGAAGGACGAGCCGAACTGGTCGGCGCCCCAGGGATTGCCCCAGGGCCGCACGCCTTCCGAGATCAGCTTGGACCATTCGAAAGCCTGCATGCCGACGAAGGTGGCGCCGAGCGCGGCGGTGACCAGCATCAGGATCGCCGTCTTCTTGCGGTCGCGGCGGTAGCCGTAATTGACGGCCATGGCCATGGTGCCGCTTGAGGAGATCAGCACGAAGGTCATGATGGCGATCAGGATCAGCGGGATGTCCGAGCCGCCGATATGCAGGGCGAAGACCTCGCTCGGATTGGGCCAGGGCACCGTAGTCGAGATGCGCACGGTCATGTAGGAGAGCAGGAAGCAACTGAAGATGAAAGTGTCGCTGAGCAGGAAGATCCACATCATGGCCTTGCCCCAGGATGCGGTCTTGAAGGCACGCTGGTCGGAGGAGATGTCGGCGGCGATGCCGCGCAAGCCGTCCGGACGCCCCGGCGCGTCTCCGGCATGTGTCACTGTCGCTTCTGCCATCGGCTCAGGTCCCCTTAGGTCAGCAACTGGCGGCAAATCGCGCCGAATTCATCCGCCCATCCGGTCAGGAGACTGAACAGGACGATCCATACGAACAGCAGGAAGTGCCAATAGAGCGTGCACATCTCCACCGGGAGCCGCAGCGGCTCGGCGGTCTGGCTGCGCCAGGCGCGGTCCGTCACCCAGCCGAGCGCCGCCATGCCGCCGATGACATGCAGGCCGTGCAGCCCGGTGATGAGGTAGAAGAAGCTGTTGGACGGATTGCTGGCGAGGAGGAAGCCGCTGTCGGTGAGTTCATGCCAGGCCCAGAACTGGCCGGCGAGGAACAGCACGCCGAACGCGCCGGCCACAATGAGCCGGGATCTGACGCCGTCGATATGCCTCCGGTAGACCGCGCTCTGCGCCGTTTGCAGCGCGATGCTGCTGGCGGCCAGCGCGCCGGTATTGAGCCAGAGGATCTGCGGCACGCGGATATTCTGCCAGTCGGCATAGCCCATGCGCATGAAATAGGCGCTGATGAGCAGGGCAAAGAGCGTCCCGACCACGGCGAGGAACAGGCCGAGCCCGATCTTGGCGGCCGGCATGTCCATGGCGCCGGTGCCGTCGAATTCGCCGATCACGCCTTCCTCCAGCCATGGCTTGGCGTGCAGCCGCTGCTGCAGCAGCCACCAGCCGGCGATGACCGCCAGAAATGTCAGGAAGAAGATGGTGACCGGCATGTGCTACGCCTCAAGCCGTGGCCGCTGATGGCGGCTGGTTCTGCGGGATGAAATCCTCCTTGGCGCCCGGCACGCTGTAATCATAGGCCCAGCGGTAGACGACCGGCAGGTCCTTGCCGAAATTGCCATGCGCGGGCGGCGTCTGCGGCGTCTGCCATTCGAGAGTCGTCGCGCGCCAGGGATTGCCGCCGGCGAGCTTGCCCTTCCAGACGCTGGTGAAGAGATTGTAGAGGAACACCATCTGCGCGAAGCCGACGATCAGCGCCATCACGGTGATGAACTCGTTCAACGTGGCGACGTTCGGCGGGATGAAGTCGGTGGTGCCGAGGTCGTGGTAGCGGCGCGGCACGCCGAGCAGCCCCAGATAATGCATCGGGAAGTAGATCAGATAGGCGCCGAGGAAGGTGACCCAGAAGTGGAACTTGCCCAGCCCCTCATCCATCATCCGCCCGGTGATCTTGGGGTACCAATGGTAGATGGCGCCGAAGATGACCATGATCGGGGCGACGCCCATCACCATGTGGAAATGCGCGACCACGAACATGGTGTCCGAGAGCGGCACGTCCACCACCACATTGCCCAGGAACAGGCCGGACAGCCCGCCATTGACGAAGGTGACGATGAAGCCCAGCGCGAACAGCATGGGCACGTTCAAATGGATGTTGCCGCGCCACAGCGTCAGGATCCAGTTATAGACCTTGATGGCGGTCGGGATGGCGATGATCAGCGTGGTGGTGGCGAAGAAGAAGCCGAAATTCGGGTTCATGCCGCTGACATACATATGATGCGCCCAGACCACGAAGCTGAGCGCGGCGATGGCGACGATAGCCCAGACCATCATGCGGTAGCCGAAGATGTTGCGGCGGGCATGGGTGGCGATCAGGTCGGAGACGATGCCGAAGGCCGGCAGGGCGACGATATAGACCTCGGGATGGCCGAAGAACCAGAACAAATGCTGGAACAGGATCGGGCTGCCGCCGCGATAGCTCATCTGCTGGCCCAGTTCCACGATGGCCGGCATGAAGAAGCTGGTGCCGAGCAGCTTGTCGAACAGCATCATGATATTGGCGACGAGCAGGGCCGGGAAGGCCAGCAGCGCCAGGATGGTGGCCGTGAAGATACCCCACACCGTCAGCGGCATCCGCATCAAGGTCATGCCGCGCGCCCGCGCCTGCAGGACGGTGACGACGTAGTTCAGGCCGCCCATGGTGAAGCCGATGATGAAGATGATCAGCGAGATCAGCATCAGGATGATGCCCCATTGCTGACCGGGCGTGCCCGAGAGGATGGCTTGCGGCGGATAGAGCGTCCAGCCCGCGCCCGTCGGTCCGCCCGGCATGAAGAAGCTGGCGGCGAGCACCAGCACGGCGAGCAGATAGACCCAGTAGCTCAGCATGTTGACGAAGGGGAACACCATGTCCCGCGCGCCGATCATCAGCGGGATCAGGTAGTTGCCGAAGCCGCCGAGGAAGAGCGCGGTGAGCAGGTAGATCACCATGATCATGCCGTGCATGGTGATGAACTGGTAATAATGGTCGGCGTCGATGAAAGTGAAGACGCCGGGGAAGCCGAGCTGCAGCCGGATCAGCCAGGACAGCACCAGAGCGACGAGGCCGATGGCGAGCGCCGTGATCGAATATTGGATGGCGATATATTTCGCGTCCTGGGAGAAGACGTATTTCTCGATCCAGCTATGCGGATGATAGAGCTCGACATCCGGGACTTCAGCGGCGGGGATCGTTCCCATCCCGCCATGCGTGGCATCGACCATCAGAATCCTCTCCTCAGCTCCCTTCGGACGGGTTCCGGCCGGCGCCGGTCCCATCTCGTGCATGTCTGTTCGCTCGCGAAGCCCTCCGGGCTCCGCCTATTGCGCCGCGGGCAGCGGCGCCGTTTCGCCCTCGGCTTTTCTGATCGGCGTGGTCAGCTCGGCGAAGGTCTTCTGCTGCTCGAGCCAGGCCCGGTAGTCGGTCTCGTTGTCGATGACGACCTTGCCGCGCATGATGTGATGGCCGACGCCGCATAGTTCGGCGCAGAGCACATCGAAGGTGCCGGTGCGGGTCGGGGTGATCCAGAAATAGGTGACCATGTCCGGGATGATGTCCATCTTGGCCCGGAATTCCGGCACGTAGAAATCGTGCAGCACATCGACGGAGCGCAGCAGCATCTTGACCGGCTTGCCGAGCGGCAGATGCACCTCGCCGCCTTCGACGACGAGATCGTCGCGGCCGGCGGGGTCACTGGGATTGATGCCGAGCGGGTTTTCCGGCGAGATCAGGCTGGTATAGGTGGTCGCCAGCTTGCCGTCCTTGCCGGGGAGCCGGTAGCTCCACTGCCATTGCTGGCCGACGATCTCCAGTTCCGTCGCGCCCTTGGGCACGGTGACGAACTGGCCCCAGACGAACAGGCCGGGCGCCAGCATGGCGGCGACGCCGATGGCGGTCGCGACGGTCAGCCAGGCCTCGAGCTTCTTGTTCTCGGGCTCATAGGCGGCCTGCCGGTCCGGCGTGTGGTGGAAGCGGAAGATGCAATAGGCCATGAACAAGACCACGGCGACAAAGACGGCGCCGGTGATCCAGAAGGTCAGGCTGATGGTGTGGTCGATATAGGCCCAGTTCGAGGCAATGGGCGTCCACCACCATGGGCTCAGCAGGTGAAACAGCACCGAGCCGACAGCCACAATCACCAATATAATCGCCGTTTTCATCGCCGGTTATCCTTGCCTCCCGGGCTTGGATAGAATTGAAATCAAAGCTTGCCCTCGTCACGCCACCCGACGCCTGCGCCCGCCATCAGCGACCTCCCGGAGCCGTTTCGACGAGCTTGCGGTAGAGATGCCAAGTGGAATGGCCGAGCACCGGCAGGATCACCGCGAGGCCGATCAGCACCGGCAGCGTGCCGACCAAGAGCGCCGCCGCGACGATGAAGCCCCAAACCGCCATGACGAACGGATTGGCGACGACCGCCCGGTAGGAGGTCTGCACCGCGGCGGCGACGCCGACATCGCGGTCGACCAGCATCGGGAAGGAGACGACGCTGATGGTGAAGCTCGCCACGGCGAACAGGAAGCCGACGCCGCAGCCGATGACGATCAGGCGCCAGCCGGCCGCCGTGCCGAACACCTCGCCGAGGAAGGCCGAGATCGAGGGCGGCACCCATTCGCCGAAATTGCTGCGGTAGATGACCATGGCGGCGGTGAGCCAGGCGAGGAAGATCGCCGTCAGGATCAGGCCGAGCAGGGCGATCGAGCGGGCGCGCAACAGGCTGAACACGTTCAGCGCATCCCAGCCCGGTTCGATGCCGGCTTCCCGGCGGCGGCTCAATTCATAGAGTCCGATGGCGGCGAGCGGGCCAAGCAGAGTAAATCCCGCAAGCAGCGGGAAGACCACGGGCAGCATGTCGTATCCAAAGCTCAGCCGCAGGAGGATCAGGCCGGCAATGGGATAGATCACGACCAGGAAAATCGAGTGAGTCGGCATGGCGCCGAAGTCGGCGAGCCCTTTGACCAAAACCTCCCGCAGATCGGCGGTGCCGATCCTCCGAATCTTCGGGCGAGCGATGCTTAAGTCAGCTTTCAGGGACGAATTTACGGCGGCCATGCGCGTGCCCCCTGTCCCGCTCATCTGAGCGATTAAGGCTCTGTAAGCTTTATAGGACACACCCTGGTGACGTGCTTGTCAAGATGTGTACTGGCAGGGCTTAAATCTTAGGCACAGATTTGCTCGGAATTTCAAATTTTAATCAATAAGTTGCTTGGAATTTAGGTATCGCTGCTCAGGCCGCGTGCCCGGGTGGAAAATCCGGGCAAATGGCCTATTCTGGGCTGGCGGCGCACTGAACGCCCGCAGGCACATTTCTGGGACCGACAGCCATGCTTCTCGACGAAACCGCCTCCGGCCTGTTCCCGATCGCGCCGACGCCCTTCCACCCCGACGGACGGCTCGATATCGGCTCGGTCGACACGCTGATCGCGCGCTATCTCGCCGCCGGGGCGACCGGGGTGACGGTGCTCGGCATCATGGGCGAAGCGCCCAAGCTCGAGCCGGAGGAATCGCTCGCCGTCACCGCCCGCTTCATCCAGGGCATGGGAAAGCTGCCGGTGATCGTCGGCGTCTCGGCGCCGGGCTTTGCCGCCATGGGCTGGCTGGCGCGGGCGGCGATGGAGAAGGGCGCGGCCGGGGTGATGATCGCCCCGCCGCCCTCGCTCAGGACCGACGACCAGATCACCGGCTATTACCGGCAGGCTGTCGAGGCCATCGGCACCGACATTCCCTTCGTGATCCAGGATTATCCGCTCACGCTCACCGTGCAGATGACGCCCGGCGTGATCCGGCGCATCGTCCAGGAGAACCCGTCCTGCGTCATGCTCAAGCACGAGGACTGGCCGGGCCTGGAGAAGATCTCGGCCCTGCGCGGCTTCCAGAAGGACGGCTCGCTGAAGCCCATCTCGATCCTGACCGGCAATGGCGGCCTGTTCCTGGATTTCGAGATGGAGCGCGGCGCGGACGGCGCCATGACCGGCTACGCCTTCCCGGAAATGCTGGCCGACGTGGTGCGCCTGCAGAAAGCCGGCAGCCGCGATGCCGCGCATGACCTGTTCGACGCGCATCTGCCCTTGCTGCGCTACGAGCAGCAGCAGGGCGTGGGCCTTGCGGTGCGCAAATATGTCATGATGCGGCGCGGCTTCATCGCGTCGGACGCCCAGCGCAAGCCCGGAGCGAGCCTCAGTGCGGCTGCCAAGGCGGAAGTGGATTACCTGCTGAGCCGGCTCGCCCGGCACGACGAGCGCGCGGCGGTTTAGTCCCACGCCCCTTTTGTCATCCTCGCGAAAGCGGGGATGACAAAAGGGGGATTCTTCCTACCGGCGCGGCCGAACAAACCTCCGCGCCTCACCCCTCCCGATACGACCCATCGCGGCCGTTGCGCATGCGCTGGGCGCACGTGGCGAGTTCGGTGCGGTTGTGGACGCCGAACAGCGCGAACAGCGCGGCGAGGTGGATCTTCACCGTGCCCTCGGCGATGTCGAGCTCGCGGGCGATCTCCTTGTTCGCGCGGCCTTGCAGGATGTAGCCGAGCACGTCGCGCTGGCGCGGGGTCAGCGTGTCGAGCGGCGAGGCCGGCAGCGCGCGCGGCGGCTCCGGCGGGGCGGCGGGCGGCGGTGCAGGCGGCGCGCCGGCGATCATGAAAGGCGGCACGAAAATCGCGCCCGCCAGCATCATGGCCAGCGCCTTGGCGATCTCGTCCTCGGGCAGGGTTTTCGGGATATAGCCGCTCAGCCCGGCGGCGATGGATTTCACCACATTCTCCCGGTCCTCCGAAGCCGAGATGACGGCCATGAAGGTGTCCGGATAGGTGGCCTTGACGGTGCCGAGGCTCTCCGGCCCCGCCATGCCGGGCATGGAGAGGTCGAACAGCGCCAGCGTCAGTCCCGGATGGCGCGCCAGCATGTCGAGCGCGTCGTCGAGCGTGCCGACCTCGATGACCTCGCCGACACCGAGTTGGTCCCTGAGCAGGAAGCCAAGGCCGGAGCGGTAAAGCCCGTGATCGTCCGCGACCAGAACCTTCATCGCGATCTCCGTCGGTGGGCGCGCATCATGCCGATCCCCCATGGATATCGCGCCGGGCGACGAGCCGCGCAAGCGCCTCGGCGATCATTTCGGGATCGGCCGGTTTCGTCAGCCAGGGCAGGCGGCTGGCCAGCACCGCCTTCAGCGTCGACCGGTCGGTGCCCCCCGTGAGCACCAGGACGGGGATTTTCTTCAGCAATTTACCTTCCATGCGGCGGCAGAAGTCGAGCCCGGTCTCGCCGGTGCCGAGGTCGAAATCCACCACCATGGCCTCCATGCCGGGCGCGCGGCACAAAATCGCCTCCGCCTCGGCGGGCGAGGTGGCGCCGAGCGGGGCGCAGCCCCGGTCGCCGAGATCGCTGGTCAGGGCGGAGACGATCATCGGGTCGTCGTCCATCACC
This sequence comes from Rhodomicrobium sp. R_RK_3, assembly GCF_002198715.1. GTDB lineage: Bacteria > Pseudomonadota > Alphaproteobacteria > Rhizobiales > Rhodomicrobiaceae > R-RK-3. The sequence continues at coordinate 173,035 of NZ_MWLK01000008.1, forward strand.
AGCACGCGCAGGCCGGACGGCAACCGGCCGGAGCCATTGGCGGCCGCCAGGGGCTGGTCGGCAAGGTCGCGGCCATTGCCGGCGGAGGGCGGCTGCGGCACGATCAGCGAAAAGCGCGTGCCCCGGCCGAGGCGCGAGGACAGCTTGATCTTGATGCCGAGCAGCGCGGCATAGCGGCGGACGATCGACAGGCCAAGGCCGAGCCCTTCATTATGGCCCCCGGCTTGCTCGCGCGCCCGCTCGAATTCATCGAAGATCCGCTCGCGCCGGTCCTCGCCGATGCCGGGGCCGGTATCGACCACCTGGAACAGGATCGACCGGCCGGAGCGGCGCGCGACCAGGGCGACGCCGCCTTGGCGGGTGAATTTGAAGGCGTTGGCGACGAGATTGCGCAGCATGGCCTCGAACAGCACCGGATCGGTGCGCAGATCGGCGTCGACGCTGCGGCTGACGAAGCGCAGGCCGCGCGCCTCGGCCTCGAGGCGGAAACCGGCGGCGAGACGGTCGATCAGGGTTTTGGCCGAAATATCGGTCACGTTCGGCTGGATCAGGCCGGCATCCAGGCGCGATATATTCAGCAGCCCGTCGAACATGCCCTTCAGCGATTTCAGCGCGTCCTCGAGCTGGGCGACCAGACGGGGCGCCTCCTCGCCATGCACGCGGCGCGACAGGGCGCGGGCGAACAGCGTCATGGCGTGCAGCGGCTGGCGCAGGTCGTGGCTGGCGGCGGCGAGGAAGCGGGATTTTGCAGCCGTTGCCTGTTCCGCCGCGATATAGGCTTCGGCGAGGGCCTGATTGCGCACGGCCAGTTCGCTGGTGCGCTCGGAAACCTGGCTTTCCAGCGTCTCATTGAGCTGGGCGAGCAGGCGTTCGCGCTGCTTCAGATCCGCGACCAGCATGGCGAAGGAATGCGACAGGGTCGCCGCCTCGGCATAGCTCTTGAGCTCGGGCATCTGCGTGTCGGTGCCACGCTGCACGGCCTGGGCGGCGCGCGCCAGCCGCAGCAGCGGGGCGGCGATATGGCCGGCCACCCACCAGGCGACGATGGCGGCAAGGATCGAGAAGACGAGGCCGAGGGCGATCATCCGGTTCTGCAGCTCATGCACCGGCGCCAGCGCGATGCGGGCGTTCTGGCGGGCGAGCACCGTCCAGCCGAGGCCGCCGAAATTGCGGTAGCCGTCGGTCTTGGCATGGGCGTAGAGATAATGGCGGCCGTCGAAGGCGCCCTTCTGGATCGCGGGCGGCGTGGCCGTGCCGATATGCAGCGTCCTGTCCAGCATCTCGTCCGGCCCGAGGATGACCTTGTCGGCGGCGTTCAGGACGAGAATGTCCTCGCCCTTGTCGCGCTTGAGGGTTTCGATGACGGAATCGCGGATCTCGCTCGCCCAGCTCCAGTTGATCTGCGCGGCGAGGACGCCCGTCACCTCGCCCTGCTTGCCCAGCACCGGCACCGCGATATCGAGCACGCGGGCGGAGGCGGTGCCGCCGGGCGCAGGCGGTCCCGCCTTTTCGGGCGCGGCATCGCGCACTTCGCCGACTGCGGGCGCTTCGAGGGCGGCCCGGAACCAGGGGCGCTGCGAGAGGTCGTCGCCTTCATAGCGGCCTTCGGTGGCGCGCCCGACATGGCCGTCCGGCCTGACGAAGCCGATCCAGGCATAATCGTCGCCGCTGCTGCGCAATTCGTCGAGCCAGACGCGGATCTGATCGGGATTGGCGGGGATGTCGAAAGTACGCAGCAGGCGCGCGGTGGTGTCGAGTTCCTTGAAGCGCTCGAAAATGCTGCGGTCGAGCTTGTCCTGCATCTGGTCGGCGACCAGGGCCAGCGAGGCGCCGATGCCTTCCTCGACGTCGCGGATGCCGGCCGCGCCGACCGTCAGCGTCACCACGCCCGTCAGCCCGAAGGCCAGCAGCGAAATGACCAGGGCGAGCACCTGTCTGAGATTGAGCGGATTCGTCATGGCATGTGCCGGCCCGTCCGGCCCTCGCTGCCCCCGCATGCTCTGCGCCTCGATGCCGCGCGCAACCGATGCGACCTCAATTCCGTCCCCGCGTCACCGGCGCCGATCGTCACAGGCCGGGCGCGGCCAAAAAAATGCTAGCTGCGGGGAAGGCGCAGCTAGCAAGGGTCATGCGACCTTCGTTCCAGATGCTCTCCGCCCCCTTAAGGTCTTGGGGGGACGGATAACTTTCAAACAGCGAAAGACGGCCCTCCTCACTCGTGCGGCCAGCCCTGCGGCAGGTTCCAGCGCATGGCGGGCGCCGGGGTCTTCGCGGCGGCATGTTTCCTCGGCTGGACCTGGGCGCCGGACGGATTGGCAAGCGCCTCCTCGGAGCCGTTGGCGCGCGCGGCTTCGCTCTGGCCGCTGGCCGGATGCGGTGTCTTGGCGCTGGCGGCCATCGGCCCGGCGGAGAGCAGGGCGCCGGCAAGGCCAAGCACCGAAAGCGATCGGCAAAATCTCATCATGAGCGGTACTCCCTTTGGCTGGCCGTTATTTCCGGACGCTCCGGGCCGGCCGCTTGCTTATGCATACGAAATAAGCCCGGAGCGGCCGTCACTCCATTCGGCATTTCAGCCTAGCCCATCGGCCTATTGAAACAGGCGCGGGGGCCGCCTCCCGGCGGCGCGAGGGGGCGGGCCGCATGGCCTAGCCCATCTCGCCTAACCCATTTCGTCGAATGGTCCGCAGGCGGCAGGCGGGCTCAACTCTCCCCGTTTCCAACCTATGGAGAACGACATGACGAACGACAATCACGCCAAAGCCGCGCAGAACCACGACCTCGCCTCGCAGTCGCATCGCGACGCCGCCGAATATCACCGGCGGGGCGATGGCGTGAAAGCGCACGAATATTCCACCAACGCCCAGGCGCATTCCAAGAAGGCGCATGACGCGTCGACCATGGCGCGCGCCAACGCCAAGGACAAGGAAAGCGTGGGCCGGCGCTAAAGCCGCCCGCATCGGCCGTCACGCGGGCGCGAAGTCTGGGTCCCGCCCCCGTGACGGCCTTTCGCCTTCGACGCAACGCCAGGGAGCCGTGAATGGAAACCACCGCAGACGACCGCCCCTTGGTCCTCATCATCGAGGACAATGTGGAGACCGCGAACGCCCTGTCGCTGCTGCTGGAGGACTGGGGCTTTGCCTATCTCGCCGCCGAATCCCCCGCCGCCGCCGTGCGCGCCCTCGGCGACCGCATCACCGAAGTGCAGGCGCTGATCACCGATTTCCATCTGCATGACGGCTTCACCGGCATCAAGGGGGCCGTCGCCGTCCACAATGCCGTCGGCCGCCCGGTGCCGACGCTGATCACCACCGGCTTCCTCGACCTCGCCGAAACGCTCGACAGCTTTCCGGTGCTGTCCAAGCCGTTCGATCCCTCCGTGCTGCACCAATGGCTCAGCTACCAGATGCAGCAGCGCGACGCATCGCGATAGGGCGGATGCGCCTCGCGGGGAGGCATTCGGCCAGCGGAATGCGGCGTCATGGAGTAGCGCCGGTTTTCCCCATTGGAGGACCTGGAGCGGGGCGGCGTGCGCTGGACCTTGTCCAGATGACCTAGCATTTCAGCAGCCGGAATCGCCGCAGCCTGCCCTCTCCCAGCGAAGACTTCGGCGTATCGCATTGCCTTCCACCCTTCGTCCCGGACGGCCGTCAGGCCGGACTGGGACCCATTGGCAGAGCCGCTGGCACCGCGCTGGCGGAAACGCGCGTGGGCCCCGGCTCTCACGGCCGGGGCGACGGACCATAGACAGCCGGAGCGTTCGGCTACGGCGGTAACACAACTCTCCTATCCGACATGCGGGAGAAACCGTTGCCGCTGATCTTGCCGGCAAAAGCAAGGACTGCATGGCGTTCTTGGCGAAGGCCGCCGGCAATTCCGCTTCGGGAATGGGGGTGCAATGTCGTTTCGCGGGCATGTGCTGGTTACGGGCGCGTCGGGGTTCATCGCCAAGCACATCGTCAGCCGGCTGCTGGAGGCGGGTTACCGGGTGCGCGGCACGGTGCGCTCGGCGGCGAAGGGCGAGGAGGTGCTGCGCGCGGTGCGGCCGGCGCTATCGCAGCCGGGCGATCTGTGCGCCCGTCTCAGCTTGGCCGAAGCGGACCTGACCCGCAGCGAAGGCTGGGACGAGGCCATGGAGGGGATCGATATGCTCGTCCACACCGCCTCGCCCTATCCGCGCAAGGAGCCGTGCCATCAGGGGGACGTCGTCGCGCCGGCCCTGCAGGGCACGCTGCGCGTCCTGGGCGCCGCCCACCGCGCCGGCATCCGCCGCGCCGTGATGACGTCGGCGGCGGTCGCGGTCACCGGCAAGGATTTGCAGCCGCCCCGCACCGTGTACGACGAGCGCGACTGGTCGGACCCGTCCCAGTCCTGCGTCCCCGCCTATGTGCGCGCCAAGACGCTGGCGGAACGCGCGGCCTGGTGCTTTACGGAGCTGGAGGGGCAGGGGCTCGAACTCACCACGATCTGTCCCGGCTTCGTGGTCGGCGCACCGCTCGACCACCATCTGAGCACCTCGCTGAAGATCGTCGGGAGGATCCTGCGCGGCAAGGACCGGATCCTGCCGCAGGCGGGCGTCAGCCTGGTGGATGTGCGCGACATCGCCGCCATGCATGTGAGGGCGCTGGAAGTGCCGGAGGCCGCCGGCCAGCGCTTCATCGGCGGCGACCGGTTTTTCCGGTTCACCGACATCGCGCGGATCCTGAAACAGGCCCACCCGGAGCGCCGGATCATGACCCACGCCGCGCCGAATGCGGTGGTCAAGCTGCTGGCGGCTTTCGACCGCTCGCTTCGCGGGCACGTGCCGGGGCTCGGGCGCCAGGACCAGCTTTCATGCGATCGGGCCCGAACCGTTCTGGGCATGCAATTCGCCGACCCCCGCGACGCGTTGCGCGCGACGGCGGCGTATCTCCTCCGGCACGGACTGGTTTAGCGCGGGGTCGGGGGCCGAACCGGGTGCGGCTTGCGCCCCGCATGGAGCGACTTTTGCGTATCGCACGGACCTCTCCTCCGTCGTCCCGGTCGGCCGTCAGGCCGAACCGGGACCCATTGGCAGAACCGCTGGCACTATGCTCGCGGAGAGGCGAGTAGGCCCCGGCTCTGACGGCCGGGGCGACGGAGCTAAGATTGCGGTGGTTTGTAAGAGCGCAACCCTCTGCCATGGGAAAGGCAGTCTGGCTGCGGCTTGGATTTGACGCGCCTGTCTTGCTCCGCGCCTTGCCTGCTTGGCGCGACACCAACGCCGCGCCGCTCATTCCGCCCCACCCGGTCCCGGCTCCAAAATCCCCAGCTCGGCCCGCTGCTTCCGTGACAAGCCCTGCGCAACGATCCGGTGCGATTGCCGGATACGGTCCTGCAGCTCGGCATCCGTCAGGCCGGGCGCGGCGTAATGCTGGATCCAGCTCATGCCGCGCGACGCCAGATAGGGCGCGGGCCGCAGGCCCGGCTGGTCCTTCAGCATCTCGAAGGAGAGCGGCGTCACCTTGAAGGTGATGCCCGGCGCGCCGCCGGGCCAGCGGCCGATGGCGAAGACCTTGCCGCCGACCTTCCAGACCTGCGCGCCGCGCCATTGCACCACATGGGCGGTCGCCGGCAGCCCGGCGCAGAAGGCATTGAACTGCTGCTCGGTCATGCCGGGCCTCTCGGGGACAATTCCGGGGCGTCTTGCGCCTTTCCGCTCACAAGTTCACTCTCTTTTTATCTCTGTCAGCCATTGCCGGTTGAATCATGACACGATGATGGGCCGGTTGCCATCCGTGCCGGTTCGGCGCGCCAGCGGCCGATGCCGCGATGCCCTGCTGAGGCGATGGAGACTTTGTTGTGATCGGCCTGTCATTGCCCTCGCCTCTGCCGCTGCCCAGGGCGTTGCAGCGCCGCATCGACGCGGCGGCCTCCGTGCTGTTGCAGCCGGAGGGCGGCGGCGCGGTCGATTTCACGGAGCCACGCGGCGAACCGGCCCTTTGCCAGCCGGATTCGGTGTCCTGGCGGGTGTTCAAGAACCCGGTGGCGCTGTTCGTCGGCGGCGTCGCGGCGGTGATCCTGGAACTGGCCGAGCCGGCGGTGCGGACGGGGGTTTGGGAGCATTCCTCATTCCGCAAATATCCGGTGCACCGGCTGCAGCGCACCGGCATGGCGGCGATGATGACCGTCTACGGCCCCCGCAGCGTCACCGAGGCGATGATCGCTTCCGTGGTGCGCCGGCACGACAAGGTGAGGGGCGAGACCCCGGCCGGCGAGTCCTATCGCGCCAATGATGCCGGTCTCTTGAACTGGGTGCAGGCGACCGCCGGCTACGGTTTCGCCGAGGCCTATCACCGCTATGTCCGCCCGCTCAGTCCCGGCGAGCTCGATCGCTTCTACGCCGAAGGCGGCGCCGCGGCCCGGCTCTATGGCGCGCTCGGCGCTCCGGCCTCGGTGGCGGAGCGGCAGGCGCTGTTCGACGCCATGCGCCACCGGCTGGAGCCCTCGCCCATCGTGTTCGAATTCCTCGACATCATGCGGGCCGCGCCGGTGTTCCCCGCGCCGCTGCGGCCGATGCAGCGGATGCTGGTGCGCGCCGCCGTCGAGACGACGCCGGATTGGGTGCGCGCGCGGCTGGGGCTGACGGCCGAATATGGCCTGCGCGGCTGGCAAAGGCCGTTGGTGAAATGGCTTGGCGGACTCTCCGACAAACTCATGCTGCGCGACAGTCCCGCCGTGCAGTCCTGTCGGCGGCTCGGCCTGCCGGCGGATTACCTTTACCGGCGATGACGCCCGCCCGCTGTACCTTTCGGGCAGGCCTCGGCTTGACTTTCACCGCGCCGAAGCGGTTAATGAATTCATAATACAATCAGGGGCTCGGGGAGGCTCGCGCGTTTTGCAGGGGCGTCCGTAGCCAAGCATTCGGCGCGGCTCCCGCAGTGAAATAACAGTCTTGCGCTCCGTCTTTCGGCTGCTACACTTTAATTTTTCATAATATCAATAGTCACAATGAAATTGAGCTGTTGCAATGATTTGTCCGAAGTTCATTCCAGCCTGCATCATGGCGCTTGCCTTGGCCTTCACCTTCGCCCGGCCTCCAGTCGCCCGCGCCGAGGAAGACGCCGCGCCCCCGCGCACCATCACCGACATCACGGCGGTGCTCGACCGGGAAAAGCCTAATCCCGATGCCATCGCCAAGTTCAAGCTCACGGCGGACGGCGAGCCCGCCGCCGGAGTCAATGGCGCGGCGCTCGCCTATTTCTACTATGACCGCAGCATGGCCCGTCAGGAACTGGGGCGCTATCACGATGCCAAGGTCGACGCGGACAAGGCGGTGGAGCTGGCACGAGGCAGCCTGGAATTGCCGCGTCAGATCAAGCTGCGGTTTTACCAGGGGGTGCTGCATCGCTGGGCGGGCAATCGCCGAAAGGCGCTGGAGCACTTTCAAGTGCTGGCGCGCGACGTCAACCGGAAGGGCGTCCGGGGCTGGCAGTTTTCGGTGTTCCGCCACATTGCCGAGCTGAACATCGCGCTCGGCGACCTGGATCAGGCCGAAACCTATCTGGGCCGCAGCCAGTCCTTGCTGGCCGAGGCGCGCGGTTGGGACACGTTCCCGACGCGGCGGCGGCGCTGGGAGTCCTCCAACGCCCAGACCAGGGCGAGCATTCTCTTCGCCAAGGGACGCTATCTGGAAGCCGAAAAGGCTTTCGCCCAGGCGGAGCTGCTGCGGCGCCAGGATTTGAAATATCGCCTGGATGACGAAGACCCCGAGCCGGTCCAGCAGCTCCTGCACCATATCAACAGCCTGGTCATCCAGCAGGCCAAGTGCAAAGCGCGCAATGGCCGCCTGGCGGAGGCGGAGGTCGATGCCCGCCGCGCCTTGATGGATCACCTCAAGACCAACGGCAAATACAGCCTTTGGACGCAAACATATTCCCGCGCCCTGGCCGGCGTGCTGCTCCAGCAGGGCCGGTACGACGAGGCCGAGCACCTGCTGCGATCGACGCTCGAGATCCAAAACGTCATGGGCTTCCGATCGGACGCCTCCGTCGTCATCAACACCAAGGCCGAGCTCGTCGCCGTCCTCAGTTTCCAGCGGCGCTGGAAGGAGGCGGCCGCGCTTTATGACGAACTGGAAGACGGCATCAAGGAATGGACGCCGGTCGCGCGGCAGCGGTTCGAGCTGAACACGGATCGCATCTATCTGCTCTATCAGATCGATCAGGTCGAGCGCGGCATCGCCGCCGCGCAATCGCTGATCGAGCGGGAGACCAAGCGTGTCGGCGAGACGCATTTCGACACCGCCGTGGCGCGCGGCATCCTTGCCATCGGCCTGATGCGGGCGGGGCGCGAAGGGCCGGCCCTCGCCGAATTCCGCGCCGCCGTGCCGCCGCTGCTGGCCGCGCCGCAGGAGCATGATTATGACGACACCACCTGGGTGGCGGCGCGGAACGACCAGTTGCAGCTCATCGTCGAGGCCTATCTGACCTTGCTGGCGCGCCGTGGGGCCGGGGCCGATGTCGCCGCGGAAACCTTTCCGCTGGCCGATGCGGTGCGCTCCCAGGCCGTGCACAAGGCGCTCGCCGCTGCCGGCACGCGCATGGTGATCAAGGACCCGGCCCTCGCCGCCCTCGCCCGCGACGACCAGGATCTGGAGAAGGAGGTCAACGCCAATCTGGCGATGTACAATGATCTGCTCGCCATCCCGTCCGACCAGCGCGACGAAAAGATCGTCAAGCAGACCCGCGAGCGCATCGAGAAGCTGCGCGCCTCGAAGCTGAAATCCCGGCAGATGCTCGCCCAGCGCTTCCCCACCTATGCCGATCTGCTGCAGCCGAAGCCGCCGGGCATCGCCGAGGTCCAGGCCGCGCTGAAGCCGGGCGAGGCTCTGGTATCGATCTATGCCGGCCGCGAGACCAGCTTCGCCTGGGCGGTGCCCAAGAGCGGCCCGGCGGCCTTCGCCGTGGTGCCGCTCAGCGCCAATGCCATCGAGGACAAGGTGAAGGCGCTGCGGGTCGCGCTCGCCCCGAATGCGTCGATGATCAGCGAGATTCCGCCCTTCGACCTGGCGCTGGCGCATGAGGTCTACCGGGCGCTACTGCAGCCGGTCGAGGCGGGCTGGAGGCCAGCCAAGACGGTCTTCGTCGTCACCAATGGCGCGCTGGGTTCGCTGCCGCTCGGCGTGCTGCCGGTCAGGGCCGCCGAGGTCGACGAAAATATCGAGCCGCATTTCGCCGCCTACCGCAATGTCGCGTGGCTCGCCCGCACCCATGCGCTGGTGGCGCTGCCGTCGGCCGCGGCGCTGAGAACCTTGCGCTCGCTGCCGCCGGGCGAGCCCTCGCGCGCGCCGCTGATCGGCTTCGGCGATCCGATCTTCAGCCCCGCCCAGGCGACGGCGGCGGATGCGGCCGCCATCAGCACCGCCGCCGCGCCCGAGACCACGGCGCGCGGCGTGCCGCTCAGGCGCCGCGCGCTGGTCGAGCAGGTCGGCGTCGACAGCGCAGATCTCGGCCAGTTGCCGCCGCTACCCGACACCGCCGAGGAATTGCTGGCCATCGCCCAGGCCCTCAGGCAGGACCCGGCGGTCGCCGTCAAGCTCGGCCGCGACGCGAATGAGCGCGCCGTCAAGAACGCCGATCTCTCCCGCTACAGGATCGTCGCCTTCTCGACGCACGGCCTCGTCGCCGGCGAGCTCAACGGCCTGACCCAACCCGCGCTGGCGCTGACCGCGCCGCAGGTGGCCGGCGTCGATGGCGACGGGCTGCTGACCATGGAGGAAATCCTGGCGCTCCGGCTGAACGCCGATTGGGTGATCCTGTCGGCCTGCAACACCGGCACCGGCATCGGCGCGGGCGCGGAAGCGGCGTCGGGTCTCGGCCGGGCCTTCTTCTATGCCGGCAGCCGGGCGCTTTTGGTCACCAACTGGTCGGTGCATTCGGAATCGGCGCGCGAGCTGGTCACCGACATCTTCCGCCGCCAGGCCGACGACCCCGGCCTCAGCCGCGCCGAAGCGCTGCGCCAGTCCACCATGGCGCTGCTCGACGGCTCCGGCTATGTGCGCGGCGGCAAGACGCTGTTCGCCTACGCCCATCCCTGGTTCTGGGCCCCCTACACCATCATCGGCGACGGCGCCGCCAGCGCGGCGAGGAATTAGCGGCGGCGGCGAGCGGTCTGCATGACCGCGCGAGCCACAAGCACAGTGTCATGACCGCGGAAGGCGGGAACCAGTAGTCACAAACTCGAAATCGGCTTTCTGCCCAGCCACTTGCGCTGCGGCATACTGAATCCCCGCCTTCGAGGGAATGACAAGAAGGGGTCGGCCCCCCGCTCCGAAGAAGGTGTCTTGACAGGGGGCGGGGAATGTCGTTTTGTTCTCAGAACAAAAAGAGAACAATCCGCCATGCAGACCCTTCGCCCGCGCCCCGTCCGCACGGATCGGCCGCCAATGACCCTGATCCCCTTGCCGAGCCCGTCGCCGGGCGCGGAGAGCGGCTGGGCGGATGCGCGCGATGCGGCCGGGCTGCTCGGCACGGGCTTTCATGAACTGCTCGCCGCCGCGCCGGGCGACGAGACGCTGGCGCTCGGCCTTGCCTTTTCGCTGGCGGCGCGCGCCGTCGCCGGAAACGGCAAACGCCTCCTCTATTGCAGCGCGGAGGGGGAATTGCAAGAGCGCGGCGCGCTTTACGGGCATGGCCTTGCCGCGCTCGGGGTCGAGCCGGGACGCGTGCTGATGATCGCCGCCCCCGGCGAAAAGGATCTGCTCTGGACGCTGGAGGAGGCGATTGCCTCGGGCGGCTTCGGCGCGGTGCTGGGCTCCCTGGCGGCCAGGGAACGGCTCTACAATTTCGCCGCCAGCCGCCGCCTGAAATTGCGCGTCGCGGCGCAAGGCGTGCCGCTGTACCTGCTCCGCCACCGGACGAGCGGCGGGGCGACCGCCGCGCATGGCCGCTGGCGCGTCGGGGCGCTGCCGAGCCGGTCGGACGGCCAGCACGCCGGGTACAATCTGCTGGGGCCGCCCCGGCTGCGTCTGGGATTGGAGCGCATGGGCGGTCTGCCGCCGCGAGCATGGGAGATGGAATTCGATGGCGCGCGTGGTTTCCATATGGCTGCCCTTCTGGAGGACCGACCGGCTCGAGCGGCCGGCAAGCGGCGGCATCAGGCTGCATGAGGCCGCCCCCTTCGCCGTGATCGCCAAGGGCAAGGGCGGCAAGCGCCTGCTCGCGCTGAACGGTGCCGGACGCGAGGCCGGATTGCGCCCCGGCATGCTGCTGACCGATGCCTGCGCCATGCTGCCGACGCTCGCCGTCGCCCCGCACGATCCGCAAGCCGAGGGCGACGAGCTGAAGCGGCTCGCCGCCGCCTGCAACCGCTTCAGCCCCTGGACCGCGCCCGACGCGCCGGACGGCATCTGGCTCGAGGCGAGCGGGCTCGCCCATCTGTTCGGCGGCGAACAGCCTTTGCTGCGCGCCATCCTCACCTATCTGCACGACCTCGGCTTTGCCGCCCGCGCCGCGCTCGCCGGCACCGCCGGGGTGGCCTGGGGCCTCGCCCGCTATTCGAACGCCGTCGCGACCATCGTGCCGCCGGGCGATGAGGCCGCCGCCATCGCCCCGCTCCCCGTCAAGGCGCTCCGCATCGGCGCCGACAGCGCGGCGCTGCTCAACCGGCTCGGCCTGAAGACCGTCGGCCAGATCCTCGACATTCCGCGCGCCAGCCTGCGCGCCCGGCTCGGCACGGCGATCACCGCCCGCCTCGACCAGGCGCTCGGCCGCGAGGGCGAGGCCCTGTCGCCCCTGATGCCGGAGCCGGTCTATGCCGCCCGCATCGAATTCGCCGACCCGCTCACCGCCTTCGCCGGGCTGGAGCAGACCGTGCGCATCCTGATCGGCGACGTCGCGCAAAAGCTGAAGGCCGACGGCAAGGGCGCGCGCCGCTTCGCGCTGATGCTGTTCGACACCGAGAACGGGGCGACCAAGCTGAGCGTCCGCATGACGCGGTCGAGCTGCCAGCCGGGCCACATCTTCCGCGTTTTCAAGGAGCGGCTTACGGCGCTCGAAGGGCGCTTCGGCACCCATATGGGCTTTGACGCCGCCGCGCTCTACGCCATGCGCGCCGAGCCGATCGAGAGCCGCCAGACCGATCTGCTCGGCAGTGCCTCCGATGATGGCGGCGACCGCGAGCGCATCGCGCAATTTCTCGACCGGGTCAGCGCGCGGCTCGGCGAAAAGGCCGCCTCGCGCTTTGCCTTCGAGGAAAGCCATTGGCCCGAGCACGCCGCGCATCAGGTCTCGGCGACCGCCTCGGCGCAGATGCAGGTGACCGCGCCGGCCTTTTCCCTGCCGCGCCCGCTAATGCTCTTGCCGCGCCCCGAGCCGATCGACGTCATCGCCCTGGTGCCGGATTATCCGCCGCGCAAATTCGTCTGGCGTCGCCGTCACCACAAGATCGCCCGCGCCGAGGGTCCGGAGCGGATCTCGCCGGAATGGTGGCGCGGCGCATCGGGCGGAGAGAAAATCCCCGCCGCGCGCGACTATTACGTCGTCGAGGACGAGGACGGCCAGCGCTTCTGGCTGTTTCGCGAGGGTGTTTACGGCAAGAGCGAGGATCAGTTCTGGTTCATGCACGGGCTGTTCCCATGACCGCCTATGCCGAGCTGGTCGCGGCCAGCAATTTCAGTTTTTTGCGCGGCGCCTCGCGGCCGGAGGAGATGGCCGTCGCCGCCGCCACGCTCGGCTACAAGGCGCTCGCCATCTGCGACCGCAACAGCGTCTCCGGCGTGGTGCGCGCGCATAAGCCCGCCAAGGAGCTGGGCCTGAAATACATCCCCGGCTGCCGCCTCGTCTTGCAGGATGGGCTGACCGATACGCCGCCCCGGCCTCCATTCCTCGTCGCCCCGGCCCCCGAGCCGGGGCCTACTGGCCTCTCGGCCAGCACTGTGCTCGCGGATAAGCGAGTGGGTCCCGGCTCGAAGGCCGGGACGACGAAGGGGGGAGGCACGGCCTGCGCGCTGGAAATCGCCTGCCTGCCGACCGACCGCGCCGCCTGGGGACGCCTATGCCGCCTGCTCACCTGCGGCAACCGCCGCGCGCCGAAAGCCGAATGCTACCTCTGGCTCGACGATCTGATCCGCCATGGCGAAGGCCAGATGCTGATCCTGCTGCCGCCTTGGGACGCCCCGCCCCCCGCCTTCGCCGAAGCCGCGCGTGACCTCGCCGGCCGCTTCCCCGGCCATGTCTTCATCGGCGCGGCGCTCGGCTTCGACGGGCAGGATGCGCGGCGGCTGGCGCGGCTGGCGGCGCTCGCCCGGGAAACCGGCGCGCCCATGGTCGCCATCGGCGACTGCCTCTATCACGCGCCCTCGCGCAAGCCGCTGCAGGACGTCGTCACCTGCATCCGCGAGAAATGCACCATCGCCGAGGCCGGCTACCGCCTCCAGCGCAATGCCGAGCGGCATCCGAAACACCCGCTCGAAATCGAGCGGCTCTATGCCGGCTATGAACAGGCCGTCGCCCGCAGCGCCGAGATCGCCGCCGCCTGCCACTTCAGCCTCGACGAGCTGAAATATGAATATCCCGACGAGCCATACGCGCCCTTCGCCACGCCGCAGGAAGCGCTCGTCCATCACACCAATGAGGGGCTGAAGCGGCATTATCCGGAGGGGCCGCCGGAGAAGGTCGCCAAGCAGGTCGCGCATGAGCTGGCGCTGATCGAGCAGTTGAACTATGCGCGCTATTTCCTCACCGTTTTCGATCTGGTCCGCTTCGCCAGGGGCAAGGGCATCCTCTGCCAGGGGCGCGGCTCGGCGGCCAATTCCACCGTCTGCTATTGCCTCGGCGTGACAGGCGTCAATCCGGGCGAGATCGACCTGTTGTTCGAGCGCTTCATCTCCGCCGAGCGCGGCGAACCGCCCGATATCGACATCGATTTCGAGCATGAGCGGCGCGAGGAGGTGATCCAGTACGTCTACGAAAAATACGGCCGCGACCGCGCCGGCATCGTCGCCACCGTCATCACCTACCGCGCCAAAAGCTCGATCCGCGAAGTCGGCAAGGTTCTGGGCCTCTCCGAGGAGGTGATCGGCGCCTTGTCGGGGATGATGTGGTGGTGGTCGGCGAACGGCGTCGAGGACAAGCACATCCGCGAAATCGGCCTCGACCCGGCCGACCGCACCTTGCGCCTCGCCGTGCGCCTCGCCCGCGAGCTGAGCGGTTTTCCGCGCCATCTCAGCCAGCATACCGGCGGCTTCGTCATCACGCGCGGCTCGCTCGAAGAGATCGTGCCCGTCGGCAACGCGGCCATGGCAGACCGCACCTTCATCGAATGGGACAAGGACGATCTCGACCAGCTCGGCCTCCTAAAGGTCGACGTGCTGGCGCTCGGGATGCTGACCTGTATTCAGAAGAGCTTCGACCTGCTGAGGACGCATTATGATTGCGATTTGCAGCTCGCCACCGTCCCTTGGGCCGACAAGGCCGTCTACGACATGATCTGCCGGGCCGATACGGTCGGCGTGTTCCAGATCGAGAGCCGGGCGCAGATGTCGATGCTGCCGCGCCTGAAGCCGCGCATCTTCTACGACCTCGTCATCGAGGTCGCCATCGTCCGCCCCGGCCCGATCCAGGGCGACATGGTGCATCCCTATTTGCGGCGGCGGGATGGAAAGGAAGAGGTGCACTATCCGAGCGAAAAGCTGAAGGGCGTGCTTGAAAAGACTCTCGGCGTGCCGCTGTTCCAGGAACAGGCGATGAAGATCGCCATCGTCGCCGCCGGTTTCACGCCGGGCGAGGCCGACCAGCTCCGCCGCGCCATGGCCACCTTCCGCCATGCCGGCACCATCCAGACCTTCGGCAAGCGGCTGATCGAGGGCATGGAGAAAAACGGCTATGAGCGCGATTTCGCCGAGCGCTGCTTCCGCCAGATCGAGGGCTTTGGCGAATATGGTTTTCCGGAGAGCCACGCCGCCGCCTTTGCCCTGCTCGCCTATGTCTCCTCCTGGATCAAATGCCACCGCCCCGACGTCTTCGCCTGCGCGCTGCTGAATTCCCAGCCCATGGGCTTCTACGCCCCCGCCCAGATCGTCCGCGACTTCCGCGACCATGACGGCGAGGCCCGCGCGGTGGACATCAACCACAGTTTTTGGGACTGCACCTTGGAGAAGCGCGGTTCGCAAAGGGCTCCGGCCGCCTCTTCGCCCTCTCCCCTCGAGGGAGAGGGCTCCGGCCGCAGGCCGGTGGGTGAGGGGTATGGGCATATCCGCGAGTCCGCCGCCCGCCTGGACGCAGCGCCCCCTCACCCGGTCGCTGACGCGCCCGCCCTCTCCCTCGAGGGGAGAGGGCAAGTCCTCCCGCATGGCGTCCCGGCAATCTCACCTGTCCTGGCCTCTTCTCTTGCCGAGACCTCTCCCCAGGCCGCAGCCGGTCCCCTCTCCCATGGGAAGAGGGCTAGGGTGAGGGGTGGCGCCCTATCGGTCGTCCACAGCCCTTCACCCGGCCCGCTTCGCGCGCCACCCTCTCCCCATGGAGACCTTTGCCCATCACCGGGGCCTCTCCTTCCGTCGTCCCGGGCGGCCGTCAGGCCGGACCGGGACCCACTCGCAGACCAGCAAGCACAGTGCTCGCGGAAAGGCGCGTGGCCCCCGGCTCTGACGGCCGGGGCGACGGAAGTGCCGAGTTGCGCGGAAGTCGCCCGAAGAGCGCGCGATCCGTCGCGTGTCGGCGCGGAGCCGGCCCATGCCCTCCGCCTCGGCTTCCGGCTGGTGAAGGGGCTGGCGGTCGAGGACGCCGAGGCCATCGTCGCCGCACGCGGCGCGGGCTACCGCTCGCTCGACGACTTCGCCGCGCGCACCGGCCTTCCCGTGCGCAAGCTGAAACTCCTTGCCGAGGCGGACGCCTTCCGCTCCATCGGGCTCGACCGGCGGCAGGCGCTGTGGGCGGTCTCGCGCTATGCCGAGACCGGCACGCCGGCGGCGCTGCTCCAGGGCCTCCCGCTCTTTGCCGCCACCGCCAGCGCGCCGCTCGCCCGCGAGGCCGAGGTGGCGCTGCCGAAAATGGCGCTCGGCGAGCATGTGCTGGCCGACTACATCGCCATCCGCATGTCGCTGAAGGCGCATCCGATGGCGCTCCTGCGCGAGGATTTTTCCCCGCGCGGCTATCTGCCCTCGGCCGCCTTGCGGGACATCCCCTCCGGCCGCATCGTCAAGGTCGCCGGCATCGTGCTGATCCGGCAGCGCCCCGGCACGGCCTCCGGCGTGATCTTCTCCACCATCGAGGACGAGACCGGCATCGCCAATCTCATCATCTGGCCAAAAGTCTTCGAGCAATACCGGCGCATCGTGCTCGGGGCGCGGCTGCTCGGCGTGCGCGGCCAGATCCAGAGCGAGCAGGGCGTCATCCACATCGTCGCGCGCGAGCTGTTCGACATGAGCGGGCATCTGGCGCGGCTGGCGGAAAAATCCCCCGCCGCCGCCGATTTCCTCTCCCCCGGCGACGAGGTGCGCCGCTCGGTCGAGGACGATGCGCGCTCGCATCCCCCGCGCGGCAGCCTCCCGCCGCACGACGATCTGGTTGCCAAAACCTTGCCAAAGGGGCGCAACTTCCACTAGCAGCCCGCAGCGCGACAATCAGTCCGAGCATGCGCCGCAATATTTTCAATATTGCGCGTTACCGTTCAGCAACCGTTCAAAGATTAACGGTTAGGCTACCATAGCGGATAGACTCACCCGGCGGCCGATGGGGCAAATCGATCATTCGGTTCGTCTGGTATCAGGAGACGACTTAGATGTTGAAGAAACTCTCGGCGGTCGCCGCCATTCTGGTGCTGGCGGCAACATTGGTCGTGGCGAGTTTTGACAGCGCCGAAGCCCGGCGCGGACGCGGCGCGGCAGCCTTTGTCGGCGGTCTGGCGGTCGGGGCGCTGGCCCTTGGCGCGCTCAGCGCCGAAGCGAATTACGGTGATTACGATGAGGGCGGACAATGCTATCGCGGCCGGCCGCGCTGCCATTGGGTGCCCGGCGAATGCTTCCGCGACCGCTGGGGCGACCGGCATTGCGAAGAAGGCTATCGCGAGTGCCACCGGCCGCTGATCTGCGAATAGCATAGGATCATCTGCCCGGGACGGCGCAAATTCCAGACGGTTTGCGCCCCCTCACCCGGCGCGCTGCTCGACGAGCTCGGGCTGCTTCCGGCTAAAATAAACGCGCACTCTACAGATAACGCACCGGCGGCTGCGCCAGCGGCGTCACCCTGAGCGGCATGCCGCCGCGCGGCTGCAAGGTCACGCGCGAGACCGGCTCGGGGTCGTGCTTGCCGTCCCAGTCGAAGCGGGCGCCGCGGATGAGGGTCGCCAGCAGCACGGTCGCCTCGGTCATGGCGAAGATGCTGCCGAGGCAAATGCGCTGGCCGCCGCCGAAGGGCATGAACTGGGTGCGCGGATAGGCGGCCTCGCGCGCCGGCTCGAAGCGGGTCGGATCGAAGCGCTGCGGGTCGTGCCAGAGCTTCTTGTGGCGGTGGATGCAGAAAATCGGGATCACCGTGATCGAACCGGCCGGGACGGTGACGCCGCCGAGCTCGATGGTGTTCAGCACCAAGCGCGACATCACCGGCACCGGCGCATAGAGCCGCATCGCCTCCTTCAGCACCTGCCCCGTCAGCGTCAGCCGCGCGACATGCTCCGGCGCGATCGGGCCTTCGCCGCAGACCTCCGCGATCTCGGCGCGCACCTTCTCCTGCCATTCCGGCGAGCGGGCGAGCAGATAGAGCGTCCAGGTCAGTGCGCGCGAGGTGGTTTCATGGCCGGCTTCGAGCAGTGTGAGCAAATTGTTGATGAGCTGATCCATGCTCATCGGCTCGCCGCTCTCCGGGTCTCGCGCGGCGAGCAGGCGACCTAACAGATCCTCGCCGCCATCGTCCTCGGCCAGACGCCGCGCGATGATGTCATGCACCGCGCCGCGCAATTGCCGCGAGGTGCGCGCGAGCAGCCAGCTTGCCGGATGCGGCAGCCAGATGGGCAGCTTTAGAAACCCGTACATGATTTCCCAGGTGACATATTTCAGGCTCAGGGCGGTGGCGCGCTTGATGATATCGGCCTCGCGCGGCTCGCCGCCCTGCAGCATGGTGCGGGAAATGACGGAAAAGGTGGTCTCGACCATGTCGGCGCCGATCTGCTGCACGCTGCCGGGGGGCGAGGCGCGCCATTTGGCGAGCTGATCTTCCGCCGGCTGGGCCATGCCGGGGATGTAGTTGAGAATTTCGGCGGCGCGGAAAAGCGGCGCCATGGTTCGCCGTTGCCAGCGCCAGAGCGGGCCATTCGACGTGAGCACGCCGTCTTTCAGCGTGTGGCGGAAGACGCGCTTCTCGACCGGCGTCTTCTCGAAATCGGCGGTGCGCTTGACTAGGATTTCCTCGACCAGCTCAGGGGCGGTGATCCAGAAAATCCGGGCGCGGCTGGATTCGAAGCTGACGATCCACTCCTCATACGCGCCTTGCGGCAGCACCAGCAGCGGGTTCTTCAGGAACTGCATGACGAAGCGGGCGAGCGGCAGCGGCTTCGGCGGCGGCGTGACGGTGCGCGGGTAGAGCGGCGGCAGGCTTTCGATGGCCGTGGTCATGTCCGATTCCCGATCCGTTGCAGGCGGCGTCCGTCGCGATGATTCGAGCGATCATAAAGCTATGTACGGCGGGCCGGCCGCGCGTCCGTCACTCCTCGCCGAGGAATGCGGCAATGTCGGGGTTGGAGCGCAGTTCGGCGAAATCTCGGGCGTCCGGCAATTGCGGCCGGTCGCGCTGCCGGTCGACCATGCAGAGGAAGCCGAGCGGTTCGTCCGGCGCGGCGCGAAACTGGTGCCAGTGCATCGGCGGAATGCTGACCAGATCGAGATGGCCGATTTCGCGGACCTCGTCGCCGACGAGGCAGCGGCCTTTGCCGCGCAGGATCATCACGGCATGGACATGCTCGTGCCGCTCCAGCGTGGAATAGCCGCCGGGCGCAACTTCGAAATAGCGCAGCTCGGCCGCCATTGTGTCGCTGTTGAACAGCGTCTGGCGGGTGATGTCCTTGAAGGGCGCGCTGCCATCGTCCTTATAGGCGTGGACGTCGACGCCATCCCAGCGGAAATCGCCGCCCGCCTCGCGGAAATGTTTGTCGCGCTCCATCTCACAAATCCTCGCTGAGGGCTGCTGCCTGCCGCACGAAAGCCTGGGTTTCCTCGGTCAGCCGGTCCTTCGCCGCAAGAAGCCCGCCGCCGATCAGGACCATCGTATCGGCCCCGTAGAACGTAAGCATTTCGCCGAGCCGATCCAAGGTCATACCACCGGCCGGGACAGGGATTGCGGGGGCGAGCGGCCCCCACGGTGTGCGCGCGGCCTCGGCGAGGCTGGCGCAGGTCGCGGGCGAATAGCCGAAGCGGCCGCCATGATTGGGGAAAATCACCGCGTCGGCACCGAACAGCCGGAACAGCGTGCCGATCAGCAGCGGCGGCGCGATGCGGGCCGCCCCGCCCATCGCAGGGTGAGCGAGGAAGGCCATGTCGCGGTTTTCGGCGGCGATGGCGTGGAAGGCCGGGATGCCGACGACCATCGGCGCGATCAGCAGCGTGTCGAGCCCTTCGCCGCGCGCGACAGAGACCTGGGCGCGGAGCTGTTCGAGATTGCCGGAGAGGCTGGGGGCGTAGCGCGTCAGCCGCCCGGTCGCCTCCGCAGCCTTGCGCGCCGCCGCGGCGCAGGCCGCGACGCGCTCGGCGAAGGGGCTGTAATCCTGGTCGGCGAGGCCGTGATCGTCCTTGACGAAGTCGATGCCGCCGAGGGCGAAGCGATAGGTGAGCTCGGCAAGGCCGGCGGCGGGCAGGCCCTGCGGCTTGATGGCGGCGCAGGTCAGGGCGCGGGCCGGCGCCTCGGCGCGGTCGCGCAGGCCGGCGATGCCGGAGCCGGGGCCGCCGAAACTGTCCAGCAGGCCGGGCGGGAGTTCGGTGTCCTCCAGCGTCACGTCCTCATGCAGCGACGAATTGCCGAACAGCATGTTCATGAGCTGCCCCGCCTCGCCGCCGACGGTCTCGGCCGACAGGCTGACGGCGACGCGGAACGAGCCGTCGCCGCAATCCGCGATCTCGCCGACCCGGCCGACGATCTCGTCCATCACGAAGCGCGAGTCGATGGCGCCGACCGGCATCTCCACGCTCTGCTCGACGGCCAGCGCCTCGGCCTTGCGCGCGACGTCCCCAGGCGCGCAGCGAATGCGATAGATGGCGGTGATACGCATGATGCCTCGAATGCGGAGATTGCTTGCCGCTATGTGCCCCGCCTGAGCCGCGCTGACAAGTCCCGCGCCTACTAAACGGACCTTGCCACCGCCAGCCGCAGCTCCTCCATTCCCGTCTTCTTCTCGGCCGAGGTGGCGATCAGCTCCGGATAGGCGGCGGCGTGCTTGGCGATGTCCGCCAGCGTCGCGGCGAACACGGCGTCGAACTCCTTGGTCTTCAGCTTGTCGATCTTGGTCAGCACGAGCTGGTAGGACACCGCCGACTTGTCCATCAGCTTCATCGTCTCGTGGTCGTTCTCCTTGACGCCGTGGCGGCTGTCGATGAGCAGGAACACCCGCCCCAATTGCGTGCGCCCGCGCAGATAATCCTGCACCAGCCGCTGCCAGCCCTTGACCAGGCTTTTCGCCGCCCGGGCATAGCCATAGCCCGGCATGTCGACGATATGCGCCGCATCGCCCAGCCGGAAATAATTCAGCTCCCGCGTGCGGCCCGGCGTGTTCGAGGTGCGCGCGAGCTGCCCTTGCGCGATCAGCGCGTTCAGCAAGCTCGACTTGCCGACATTCGAGCGCCCGGCAAAGGCGACCTCCGGGATCGCCTCGTCCGGCAGTCCGGCGACATCGACGACGCCCTTCACAAACAGGCAGGGCTGGCGGAACAGCCATTCGGCCTTGGAGCGCTCGGCTTCGTCCTGTTCGGGGGAACGGTCCATTTCGTTTTTTTTCCTTAACGGGCGCGACGGGTTTTCCGGCCCCTCACGTATCATGGAAGCCGACGGAGAGAGTCATAGCCTTTTCTTTAGGAGATGACACGATGTCGAAGGGACTGAGAACGACGGCGGTACTGGGCGGCGTCATGGCCGGGTTGCTCGCGATGAACGCGGGGGCCATGGCCCAGGGCGCGGTCGAAAGCGGCAACGCATCGGGAAAGCCGATCGTGGAATGGCACCAGGGCAATCAGGACCCGGTGACCATCAGCACACAGCCGGCGCGCAAGGCCAAGGAAACCTATCGCGAGGTCACCGAGGGCCAGAACCAGCCGACCAGCTATTCGGGCCAGAAAAAGGACGGAGCCCGTTCGGGGAATTGAGCTCCGGGGAATTTTTGGACAAAGCGGTTCGACTGACCGCTGGAGAAGCAAGCAAGAATAAAGGGCCCCGTTTCCCGATGGAGACGGAGCCCTTGATCCGGATGGGGCAGTGCCACCCTCTCTCACCCAATAGGCGCTGTCCTAGCCCGCCGCGATGACCGTCGCGGCGGGCATTTTAATGCGCCCGCGACCGCAATTGGACACGCCACCACCCATGCTCGGCCAGGTCCCCTCTCCCATGGGAGACCTTTGCGTATCGAAGGTCCTCTCCCCGTCGTCCCGGACGGCCGTCAGGCCGAGCCGGGACCCAATCATATTTCCGCTATTGCTGCGGCAAGTGGAGAGGCGAGTGGGCCCCGGCTGTAACGGCCGGGGCGAAGGAATCGAAGTTTTGCAAAGGTCTTCATGGGGAGAGGGTTGGGGGTGAGGGGGTAATCCCTATCGGTAGGGCAGGACATCGCCCCACGGAGAGGCATTACCCCCTCACCCGGCACGCTTCGCGCGCCGCCCTCTCCCAATGGGAGAGGGCTGGGCAGCGGCGCATTTTTCCTCCGAGAAAGATCCGCGGCCTTCGCCTCGGAAATCAGCTCTTGCCCGGCGCGCTCTTGGCCCTGATGCCGAGATTTTCCAGCAGGTTCACCTCGACGCCCTGGCGGCGCATGATGACCCATTGCTGCAAAATCGACAGCGAGTTGTTCCAGGTCCAGTAGATCACCAGCCCGGCCGGGAAGGCGGCGAGCAGGAAGGTGAACAGCACCGGCATCCAGGTGAACAGCTTTTCCTGGATCGGGTCCGGCGGGGTCGGGTTGAGCTTCATCTGCACGAACATCGTGATGCCCATGATGATCGGCCACACGCCCAGCATCAGCATATGCGGCGGCGTCCATGGGATCAGTCCGAACAGGTTGAAGATCGTGGTCGGGTCGGGCGCGGACAGGTCCTGGATCCAGCCGAAGAACGGCGCGTGCCGCATTTCGATGGTGACGTAAAGCACCTTGTACAGCGCGAAGAACACCGGGATCTGGATGACGATGGGAAGACAGCCCGCCATCGGGTTGATCTTCTCCTTCTTATACAGCTCCATCAGCGCCTGCTGCTGCTTCATGCGGTCGTCTTTGTAGCGGTCGCGCAGCCGCGCCATTTCCGGCTGCAGCTTCTTCATCTTGCTCATCGACTCGTAGGATTTGTTCGCGAGCGGGAAGAAGGCCAGCTTGACCAGCACGGTGACGATCAGGATGGCGATGCCGAAATTGCCGACGAGGCCGTAGAAGAAGTCGAGGGCGAAGAACAGCGGCTTGGTGATGAAGTGGAACCAGCCCCAGTCGATCAGCAGCTCGAATTTCTTGATGCCGAGCTTGGTCTCGTAGCCGTCGACGACACCCACCTGCTTGGCGCCGGCGAACAGCATCGAGGATACGGACTGTTTTCCGCCCGGCGCAACAGTCACCGGCCCGAGCAGGAAGTCGGTCTGGAAGGCCGCGTTGCCATTGACGTTGGTGCCCTGAAAATGCGCTTCGTATGGCGCGTTCTGGTCGGGGACCAGCGCCGTCGCCCAATATTTATCGGTGATGCCGAGCCAGCCGGAGGTCGCCTTGAAGGTCGTCGTCCCGGCCTCGGCGGCCTTGGTATATTTGATCTCCTGCAGGCCGTGTTCGCCGAGGAAGCCGATCAGGCCCTCATGCAGGATGTAGAGGCCGTCCGTATGCGGCAGTTCGTGGCGCGAGATCAGCGCGTAAGGGTAGAGCGTCACCGGCTTGTCGGTCTTGTTCTCGACCTTCTGGGTGACGGTGAACATATAGTCCGGGTCGACCGACATGACGCGCCGGAAGATCAGGCCCTGGCCATTGTCCCAGCTCAGCTTGACCGGATTGGCGGGCGTCAGCGCGCCCTGGCTGTCCGCCGTCCAAACCGTCTCGGAGGTCGGCACGCGGACGCCTTCATTGGAGGTCACGGTCCAGCCGAATTCGGCGTAATAGGGCTTAGCGGTGCCCGACGGCGACAGCAGCGTGACGTTCTCGCTGTTCGGCTTCACCGTCTCGCGGAATTGCTTCAGCATCAGATCGTCGATGCGCGCGCCCTTCAGCGAGATCGAGCCGCGCAATGCCGGCGTGTCGATCGCAATGCGCGGCGAGGCGGCAAGCACGGCCTCGCGGCTCTGGCCGGTCGGCGCGGCGGCCGGGCCGGACGGCGCTGCGGCTCCGGCGGCGGGCGGCGTCGTGCCCGGCTGCGGCACCGCGCCGGGCTGAACCACGGGCGAAGGCGCGGGCGCCGGCTGCTGCACGGTCTGCGGCTGCTTCAGCGGATCCTGCGGCGGCACGATGAAGGCTTGCCAGGTGAACAGCACCAGGATCGACAGCGCCAGCGCCAGCAGGAAATTGCGATTATTCTCATCCATCGTTTGCGATTCGCTTCTTAAGCAAGAGGCTGGCCGAGAGGCCGTTCAGGTTTCTTCGATTTCCCGCTGAGACTCTCCGGCTGACCGTTTGCGCTCTCTCCCGGTACGGGGCTTGGCGTGGTCAGCGCGCGGCGGAGGATGCAGTTTGCCGAATGCAAGTTGGAAGTCTTCTAGCAGATCACCAAAGCGTTGGTGAAGCGCTTCCATCCGGCCGATGACGACATAATCGTAATTTGATAAGGCAAAGCGCGGCGCCGTCAGCCGAACCGCTTCCTTCAACCGGCGCCTTGCCCGGTTGCGCATCACCGCGCCGGCCCGCTTGGCGGCGGGGCTGCCTGGCGTCTTCGCCGTCAGCGCCTTGCTGCCGACCGCGAAGCCGAAACGCGCAGGGCCCGCCTCAGCCGCGCCCGTCCGGGGCAGGGCCTGCAGGATGAAACTTTGCGCCACCCATTTCCGGCCTTTGCGCAGCCGGTCGAATTCGGCGCGGGATTTGAGCGTCTCCAGTCGCAACGAGCGCTCCTTCCGCGCCGCGCCGCCCTAAAGGCGGCAGCGCGAGGTTAGACGCTGAGCCGCTTGCGGCCCTTGGCGCGGCGGCGCGACAGCACGCGCTGGCCTTGCTTGGTGGACATGCGCAGGCGGAAACCGTGGCTGCGCTTGCGCTTCAATACGCTCGGACGATAGGTACGTTTCGTCATGACTCTTCCCGACTTCCCGTCCGCCGCTGCTCGCGGCACGCGGTCGCCGCCCCAAATTGTCTGTTGAATTATTGCTCATATAGGTGCGAGGCGGCGCAGAAGTCAAACATCGCGCGTGGTGTTTTTCTCGGCGCCGCCCGGAAAAATGCCGCGCCAAGCCCGCGGCACAGCGGGCCGCGCCTCTTCAATTCCGTTAACCAAGCCTCAATTTGTCGGTCGCAAGCCTGTTGACACCGGACGGGGAGTCCGCCGGCGGGCGCGCGGAGTGATTGCACTCATCCGATCGTTCGCTAAAACACTCCGGGCGGGCAGCAAACGGCGAGGCGATCCGCCGCGGCGGGATAACGGGGGATTTCATGGCAGAGCAGCTCAAGCCGGACCTTTGCATCATCGGCGCGGGATCGGGCGGATTGTCGGTCGCGGCGGCCGCCGCGCAACTCGGTGTCGAGGTCGTGCTGATCGAGCGCGGCAAGATGGGCGGCGACTGCCTCAATTACGGCTGCGTGCCGTCCAAGGCGCTGCTGGCCGCCGCCAAGCGCGCCCAGGCCATGCGCGACGCCGCGCCCTTCGGCATCAAGCCGGTCGATCCGCAGATCGATTACCGCGCCGTGCTCGCCCATGTGCACGAGGTCATCGCCGCCATCGCGCCGAACGATTCGGTCGAGCGCTTCACCGGCCTCGGCGTCAAGGTGATCCAGGCCGACGCCATTTTCGGCGACCGCTACACGGTGCTGGCCGGCGGCTACGAGATCCGCGCCCGCCGCTTCGTCATCGCGACGGGCTCATCGCCTGCCGTGCCGCCGATCCCCGGCCTCGACAGCGTGCCCTTCTATACCAACGAGACCATCTTCGAAGCGCCCAGCCTGCCGCGCCATCTCGTCATCATCGGCGGCGGCCCGATCGGGCTGGAAATGGCGCAAGCGCATCGCCGCCTCGGCAGCGACGTCACCGTCATCGAGGCGCTGACGCCGCTCGCCAAGGACGACGAGGAGGTGCGCGGGCTGGTGCTGAAGCGCCTCGCCGAGGAAGGCGTCCGCATCCTCGACAAGGCGCGGCTGGAGCGGGCCGAAGCTTTCGGCGACGGCGTGCGGGTGCAGTTTGCCAAGGGCGGCCAGTCCTATTCGCTCGACGGGTCGCATCTGCTGCTCGCCGTCGGCCGCCGCCCCAATATCGAAACGCTCAACCTGGCCGCCGCCGGCATCAAATCCGACCGCAACGGCGTCGTGGTGAATTCGAAGCTGAAGAGCTCGAACCGGCGCGTCTATGCCATCGGCGACGTCGCCGGCGGCCCGCAATTCACCCATGTGGCGAATTACCACGCCTCGCTCGTCATCAAGAACGCGCTGTTCCGCCTGCCGGCCCGGGCCGACCATTCGACCATCCCGTGGGTCACTTTCACCGACCCCGAACTTGCCCATGTCGGCCTTACCGAGGCCGGCGCCCGCGAGAAATACGGCACGCGGATCAACGTATTGCGCTGGCCCTATCACGAGAACGACCGGGCCCAGGCCGAGCGTCAGACCGAAGGTTTCCTTAAGGTCATAACCAATCGCTCCGGCCGCATTCTCGGGGCGAGCATGGTCGGCGCGCATGCGGGCGAGCTGATCCAGATGTGGAGTCTCGCCATGCAAAAAGGCATCAACATCAAGGCGATGGCCAGCTTCATCTCGCCCTATCCGACGCTGTCGGAGATCAATAAGCGCGCCGCGATCACCTATTTCCTGCCCAAGCTTACCAATCCCCTAATCAAGCGAGTGGTTGGTTGGCTGAGGAAATTGGGGTAAAACAGGAATGAGCAATGTTGAGTTGATGACCGTTGGCTTTTGTCCCCGCCAGTCCTGAAGATGAAGCGCGCCCCGCCGAGCCTGCTGAGGTCGCGGCTGCGGCGCCCAAATGGCGCGGCGTCCGCTTCGGCCTCTCGGCGCGGTTGCTCTGGCTGACCATCGCCTTCGTCATGCTGGCGGAAGTGCTGATCTTCCTGCCCTCGGTCGCCAATTTCCGCAAGAACTGGCTGATGGAGCGCCTCGCCGCCGCGCAGATCGCCTCGCTCGCCGCCCAGGCCGCGCCGAACGATGCCGTGCCGGAGCGGCTCGCCCAGCAGCTTCTGCAAAAGGCGATGGTGCACAGCCTTGCCGTGCGGCGCGGGCCGGTGCGCGTGCTGGTGCTGCAAACCGCCGTGCCCGGCATGGTGCAGGCGCATTACGACCTGGAGGAGGCCAACTGGCTCACCCTCATCGGCGACGCGCTCTATGCCTTCATTTCCGAGCGCGACCGCCTGATCCACGTCATCGGCCATCCCGACCTCTCCGACGACACGGTCGAGATCGTGATGACGGAGACGCCGCTGAAGACCGCGATCTACAATTACGCGCTCAACATCCTCTTCCTCTCGATCGCCATCTCACTGTTCTCGGCGACCCTGGTCTATCTGACGCTGAACTGGTTCCTGGTGCGCCCGGTCTCGCGCCTGACCTGGAACATCGTCCGCTTCCGCGAGAACCCCGAGGACGCCACCCGCGTCATCCAGCCCTCCGGCCGCAGCGACGAAATCGGCGTCGCCCAGGAGGAGCTGGCCGCGATGCAGAACGAGCTGATCGCCATGCTGCGGCAGAAGAGCAGGCTTGCCGCGCTCGGCCTCGCCGTCAGCAAGATCAACCACGATCTGCGCAACATGCTGGCGAGCGCCCAGCTCATCTCGGACCGCCTCAGCACCAGCACCGACCCGACGGTGCAGAAATTCGCGCCGAAACTGATCTCCTCGCTCGACCGAGCCATTGCGCTGGCCGGCGAGACTCTCACATACGGGCGTGCCGACGAAGCCCCGCCGCAGCGCCACCGCTTCCTGCTGAGGCCGCTGATCGACGAGGTCGGCGAGAGTTTTGGCCTGCCCGGCGACAGCCGCATCAAATGGGTGACCGATGTCGGCCCGGCGCTCGAGATCGACGCCGACCGCAACCAGCTCTACCGCATCCTCACCAATCTCGTGCGCAACGCCATGCAGGTGCTGGAATCGGCCGCCGACCTGCCGAAGCCGGTCATCACCGTCGCCGCGCGCCAGGACGGCGACAATCTTCTGATCAGCGTCGCCGATAATGGCCCGGGCGTTCCGCCGCGTGCCCGCGCCAATCTGTTCCAGGCCTTCCAGGGTTCGGTGCGCGTCGGCGGCACCGGGCTGGGCTTGGCCATCTCGGCGGAGCTGGCGCGCGCCCATGGCGGCTCGCTCTGGCTCGACGACAGCGCTCCCGGGGCCACATTCTGCCTGAAATTTCCCAATCCCGAGCGGCCCTTGTCGGATTCTGCCGCCCAGAATGGAAATCATGGTCGCGGGATACTTGCGTTTAGCCGCTCGAAACATTAGAAGGATGGCACGACGGCTCGACGAGCCGCCCGCCGCCTTCCCAGGCGGCATTATTTTCAGCGCCCGTAGCTCAGCTGGATAGAGCACCAGACTACGAATCTGGGGGTCAGAGGTTCGAATCCTTTCGGGCGCGCCAATGTTCTCAATGACTTAGGATAAGTTGCCCGATAATTGGCGGGCGGTCTTCAGCGAGCCCTTCGTGTCAGGTCTTCGCCAGCGGCCAACCAGATGCTGGCTTCTGCACTGGGCTGAGACATATCGCGACGGCCGTCAGTCCAGGTCAACCCCGGCTTGGAACCCGGCGCAGAGCGTGCGCACGACGTTGCGGGCCAGTCTCTCGCTCGGCAGGCCCGCCGCAACAGCGGCGGCCACATGGGCCGGGTGGACAAACACAGTCACCGCGTCCCGCACGACTCCAGCCGCGGCTTCGACATCGTCGATCTGAACCTCACCACGTCGTTTGCCATCCGCGAGAATGCGGGCGATCAGAGCCGTCATTGCCTTTGCGTAGGCCACGATGATTTCCGGCCGCTCTTCCACAATGCGGCGGTAGAGACCGTAAACCTCGGGATCGGTCGCGAACCGATCGCGCTTGCGGGCGTGCAAGGCCAGCACCATGCCCTCCAGCCGCTCGGCGATGGGGCCATCCGTCTCGACGAAACCACGCGCCATCTCTTCCTCGTCACGCATCGCTTCCGTGACCAGGGCGTCGAAGATGTCCGCCTTGGACCGGAAGTGGCGATAGATCGTGGTGTGGGAGGTGCCGAGCGCGCGCGCGATGTCGACCACGTTCGTCTTGGCCTCGCCGAAACGACGGACCTGCTTGCGCGCAGCCTCGAGAATCTGCGCGCGAAACGAGTTCTCGTCGATGGGATCGGAGGGCTCCGGCACAGCAACCTCTTTCTAAGTTCTTGGTGATCCTACGATAACCCGGTGCCGGATGCAATTTCGAACAAAATATGAAATCTGTTTGTTGAACTCTGAACGCCGCAGCGCTATGTGTTGGGTGTGCATCGCCGACATCGAGGATGTCCCATGACCAACCTGACCACACTGCCGGAACGGCCTCGCACCGCGCTTGTGACCGGCGGTTCCGGCTTCGTCGGCGGCCGCCTGATTCCGCACCTCCTGGCGCGTGGCTGGAACGTCCGCGCGCTTGCCCGAAGCGCCGAGAGCGAGGCTCAGGTCCGGGCATTGGGCGCCACGCCGGTCGAAGGCGCCCTCAGTGATCAGAGGGCGCTGCTGGAGGCAATGACAGGCTGCGAGGTCGTCTTCCACGTTGCCGCGCACTTCAAGCTCTGGGGCAAGCAGGCGCTCTTCGACCAGGTCAACGTCGAGGGAACGCGCAACGTCGTGAACGCAGCCGCTGCCACTGCAAGCGTGCGCCGTGTGGTGGCTGTCAGCGCCGCCGCTGTTGTGATGGGCGATCCCGAGCCGATGCTGGATGTGGACGAGACCCTTCCTCTGCAGATACGCGCCTTCGCGCCCTACAGCGCCTCAAAGGCCAAAGCAGAGCGCGTGCTGTTAGACGCCAGCGGCGTGCGTCCTGACTTCGAGACGATCGCGCTACGCCCGCCCTTCATCTGGGGCGCTGGGATGCCGACGCTCGACGAGATGGTCGAGACCGTGCACGCAGGCCGCTGGCAATGGGTCGACGGCGGTCAGCAAGCGATGTCGAGTTGCCATGTCGACAACCTTTGTGCTGCCCTGATCCTCGCTGCGGACCGTGGCCGGGCCGGGCAGGCTTATTTCATTGCCGACGATGAAAAAAGCACCCTCAAAAGCTTCATCTCAGCGCTGCTCTCCACGCGCGGCGTGAGCGTGTCCGACAAGGCCGTCCCTTTCAGGGTGGCGTGGGTGATGGCCGGTCTGATGGGGGCAACGTGGCGTCTGCTGCGCCTCAAAGGCCATCCGCCGATCACCCGCCAGATGCTGCGCCTGATCGGCAAGCCTTTTACTGTTCGCACGGACAAGGCCCGGGCCGATCTAGGGTACGCACCGCGAACCACGATGAGCGAGGGGCTTGCCGCCATGCGGGAGGGCGACACCGGTCCCGCCCATTCGGCTATTGGTCGTGGCCAACACGCCATGGCCGCACTCTGATGGCCGGCGCAAAGCCGTCGCGCCATCGGCGTTGCGGTGCTCAGGCTGAACCCTCCGGAAGCGGCGCCATCGTAAGAACCGGGCGCCGCTAACTGAGGCAATCAGCGTAAACCAGGTCACAGGCGCCCGAACTGGCGGAGATATTTCCGGAGATGCATTGCGTCCGGCACAGTCAACGGGACGCGGCTCTTGCCGCGCCCGCATCTCGACGCCAGAGACCATCGAGGGCTTTGCGATGCTATCTTATCCCACGTTTTCCATCTGCGTCGTCAGGTTGGGGCCGTCGCCGTCATAGTCCTTGTGTTCGACGTCGTCCCAGCCGGGCTCGGGCAAATGTCCCTCTCTCGCCCAGAACTCGTACTCCTCCTTGCGATAGTCGAGGATGCCGACATCGCCGGGCGCGTCGCGCTGACCGTATTGTTCCATATAAAGCGACAGGAACTGGAACTTCTTGAGTCCGTCCGGGCTCAGCACGCCGTCCTTGTCAAGCTGAGTGAAGAGGTCGAGGAGCTCCTTTTGATAATTCGTCAGCTTCTTGGTGTTCTTGATGTCGTTGATGATGTCCGGGATGAGCGTCGCCAGCGACAGGACCGCCGAGATCACGAAGGATGGCGCGGCGATCGCCTTGATGAAACTGAGGCCTTTGGCGAGTCCGGCAAAGGAGGCGAGCCCCCCGGCGGTCGCGAACGTTCCGGATGCGAGTTGCAGGGCGCCCTTGGCGATCGAGATGTCGTCCTTGCCGTCGATGCCTTTTTTGATCGTGAGGCCGCCGATCACCGCATCGGCGACCCCGGCGAAGGTGTCGGCTCCGGCGCTGAGCACCAGAAGCGCGGCCGAGGTGCCCTTGTGCCAGTCCGGCGCGTTCACGCCCGGACGCTTCTGGTAGCCCGCTTCCAGTCCCTTTCTCAGCGCCTCGCCGTCCTTTACCCCGGCGTTTTCGAGGAGCTTGTTATAGAAGTCCGGCCGGGTGCTGTCATCGGCTGCTTTCGTGAGATTCTCGTCGATCGCGGCGGCAAGCTCGTCGGTCACCGTCATGCCGCCGCCTGTCGTCGCCGACGGCTTTCCGAACAGTTCATCGAATGTCTTGTCGAGGCCGAGCAACGGCTTGCCCGGCGTTTTCTTAAGCGCGTTGCGTTCTGCTTCGCTCAAGTTGGGATTGTCCGCATCGACCTTGTCGTTGAATTTCTTTATCTCCTGATTGTTCTTGCCGATAATATCGTTGGCCAGGTCCGCAAAGTGCTTGCCGGCGCCGATGAAGCTGACGAAATCCTTGGCGACGGACAGCCGCTCCTCGGTTGTATCGCCGATCTTGCCGCCCTTGCTGGCAAGCTGATAGATGCCGGAGACCAGGGAGACGGTGCCGCCGAGTGAGCCGATGACACCTTCCTTGGTCAGAACCTGGAACGTTTTCAGCGCGCTGCCGCCGGGCATCTCCGCCAGCGAGGTGTATTTGCCGTTGCCGAAAAGCGTCTCTATGTCCTTGCTCGTCACCGTGCCATTCGCGGAGTAGATGGCGCCAAGTTCCTGCATGGCCTTGCCGAAATCTTTGGCGGTCTTCTTGTTGCCGATCATCTCCTGGAGAAATTTCTCCGACTCGGCGAGGCGGCGGCCAATGTCGAGCCCGCCCTTCTTGATGATCGTCAAGAGCATCTTGCCGAGGTCCTGCGTCGCGAGCGTCAGGTTCTCGTCGTTGATCTTGCTGGTATCGCCGATCAGGTCGTTGAGCTCCATCGTCATGGAGTCCATTTCCGCATTCAGGGCGAAGCTGTCCGCTTTTGCGGGATCGACCATGAGCAGCGACTCATAGGTGGCCGCGATGTCGTCCTTGGCCACGCCTTTGTCGAGCGTCTTGAGATATTTCATGTAGTCGGCGCTGAAGGCCATGTCCTCCAGCTTCTTCACGGCCGCTTCTCCGCCCTCGACCTTGCCGAGCGCCGCCTTCCGCTCCGCGACGATGTCCTTGGAAACAGCGTCCGACTTCAGCAGACCGGGTATCGCTTCATTGATCTTGTTGGCGTCGATAACGCCGTAAAAATCCTTGCCGTTGACCTTCTCGCTGTTGTAGCCGGTTGCGATATCGAGCGTGACCATCTGCGTACCGTCGCTGGCCATGCTTCCCGCCTGCAGCAGCCGGTACAGCTTGGCCCGGTCATCATCCGCGCCGATTTCGCCCTTGGCGATGCCGTCCTTCCATTTCGCAATGACGTTCTTCCAAGCGAGATCGTTGACCGTCAGCGCCTCACCCTTGTCGTTCTTCTCGCTGGTCTTGAGCGCGCCGATGTCGAGTTCGGACGCCGTCGGCAGATTCGCCTTCTTGCGAGCCTCGTCGACCGCCTTCGATCTGTCGCCCTCGGTGAACTGATCGTATTTGCCGGCGGCGCTCGTATAGAGTTGCGGTGTGGTGTCCGCGGAAATTTGCCGCTTGTCGCCGTTCGCAAGTTCGAGTTCGATCAGCCCGTTATCTTCGTCCGGGGCTCCGATCCTGGCGCCGTCGAGATCGGCCGTCGAGATGCCGGTTTCGTCGGTGACGAGTTTATAACCCTCCGCTTGCGAGGCGTAGCGCGCGGCGGCCTTGTCGAAGAGTTCGGGCGTCAGCGCCCTGATGATGTCTTTCTGCGAACCGTCTTTCATGAAGGCGGTGATGACGTAGGGCTGACCGTTGCTCAGCATTTCGGCAAAACTTGAAACATCGCCCAGCTTGATGTCGTCGCTGCCGCGCATCACGGGGACGTCTTCCGGCTTTACGCTGAGATAGACGCGCTCATTTTCAGACAGCGTCGAAACCTTCTCGATATAGTCGTAGAGGCCCGGATTGTCTTCTTGGCGGACAACCGTGATTTCGCCATTGCCGCTGGTGGTGAAAGCAAGGGATTGGCCGGTCGCGCCCTTGTTGTCCTTGGCGTCCTGCGGGACGTCGACAACCGTGATGTCCTCCACCGGCGGCCAGGTTTCGTTATTCGACGCCATGCGGTAACCCGGCTGGTTATCCGCATTTGCGATCGCTCGCTGGAATAAAAACTCGCCGGTGTCGTAATTTTGATTTGGTTGAGATAGACCTTCGACCCGCATATCCTGGCCCCGAATCATAGCAATAGTTGACACATCCCATCCGCAATTGCCGATGGCGAACATGATCTCTGTCGCTAACAAGCGCTTGTTACTGAGACTGGGCTAAATATAGTCGACGGACGTATCAATCAGATGACGGAAACCTGACCGCAAGCCCAGACGGTGTCAGGAGCGATCGGCGTTCGATCCGCTAGCAGCCGCCCGCGCGGACATGGCCGGCCGACGGCTATAGGCCCTGATTTGGATCGGGCGCGACCCTGATCGCAGTGGCCGCTCGTTCCTTCTTTTGCGGCCAGAGAACCCGGCGTGAGGCTGAAGCGGACCCTAACCCCGCCAGAGCGGCCAGGTGTCCGTCAGACGGTAGCCGGTCGGCCAGGGATCGGCCGGGTCGACCATGAGCTGGGCGGTGTGGGTCACCCAGGCGCGGCCCATGATGGAGGGCACGATGGCGGGCCGGCTGCCGACCGTGGTCTCCGCCTCGACGCGGCAGTCGAAGCGCGAGCCGATGATCGAGCGGCCGATGAAGCGGTCGCCGAGCTTCAAGATGCCTTTGGCGTGCAGCACCGCCATGCGGGCCGAGCAGCCCGTGCCGCAGGGCGAACGGTCGATCTTGCCGGGGCGGATGGCGACGGCGTTGGCGCCCGAGGGGATGCCATCGTCATCGGTCAGCGGCGCGGCGAACTGGCAGAAGGAGATGTGCGACCAGTCGCGGTTCACCGGATGCTGGAAGCCGAGCTGCTGGTTCGCCGCCATGACGATCTTCATGCCGAGATCGGCGAAATCCCGGGCCTCGTCCGGCTTGATCGCAAAGCCCAGCGCATGCGCATCGACGATGCAGAAACTGTCGCCGCCATAGGCGGTGTCCACGGTCAGCGTGCCGTGGCCTTCGACCTCCAGCCTAGCATCGAGCTTGTCGGCGAAGGAGGGGTGGTTCTTAACGCGGATGCGTTCGGCCTTGCCGTCCTTGCAATAGGCGGTGACTTCGATCAGCCCGCCCGGCGCTTCCAGAATCATCTGCGTTTCCGGTTCCTGCATCGGCACGATGCCGGTGTCGAGCAGCACGGTCGAGACGCAGATGGAGTTGGAGCCGGACATCGGCGGCGTGTCCTCCGGCTCCATGATGATCCAGGCGGCATCCGCTTTCGGGTCCTTCGGCGGCACCAGCAGGTTGACATGGCGGAAGACGCCGCCACGCGGCTCCTGCAGCACGAAATTGCGCAGATTGTTGTCCGCCGCGATGAAGCGCGACTGCGCCCACAGTGTATCGCCCGGCGGCGGCGCGACCCCGCCCACGATGACATCGCCGACCTCGCCCTCGGCATGGCAGCCGACGACATGAATCACCTTGGCAGAGCGCATGGCTGAGTCCTTTTCGAAAAAGTCAGATCACCACGACCGGGTCGCCGAGCACGTCGAAGATCGGCTCGATGCCGAGGCCCGGCGTGTCGGGCGCGGTCATGAAGCCATCGACACGCTTCGGCGCGCCCTTGGCGATGTCGACCGTGCCGTAGCTGTTGAAGTCGGTGGCGGAGAAGGAGAACTCCTCCGGCGTCGAGCGGGCGAGATGGGCGATGGCCGCCGTGACGATATCGCCGCCCCAGGTGTCCTCGATGGTCATCGGCGTGCCGGATGC
Source organism: Rhodomicrobium sp. R_RK_3 (assembly GCF_002198715.1). GTDB lineage: Bacteria > Pseudomonadota > Alphaproteobacteria > Rhizobiales > Rhodomicrobiaceae > R-RK-3. The sequence continues at coordinate 207,583 of NZ_MWLK01000008.1, forward strand.
GACGCAGATATCGCGCATCAGCCGCGCCTTGGTTAGCCCGCCGACCTTGGAGATCTTGAGGTTGATGATGTCCATGGCATCCTCGGCGAGCGCCTTCTGCAAGGTGGCGACGCCGTCGATCACCTCGTCCAGCACGAAGGGCCGGGCGGTGCGGCGGCGCACGGAGAGGCACTCCTCATAGGTCGGGCAGGGCTGCTCGATATAGACGTCGACATCGGCGACCGAGGCCGCGATGCGCGCCGCTTCCGCCCGCGTCCAGCCGGTATTGGCGTCGGCGACGAGGATGTCGCGGTCGCCGAGAATGGCGCGCGTCTGGCGGATGCGCAGAATGTCCATATCCGCGTCGCCGCCGACCTTGAGCTGAAACTTGGTGTAGCCCTCGGCTTTGTAGCCGGCGATCTTCTTCGCCATCGCCTCCGGCGCTTCCTGCGAGATGGCGCGGTAGAGCGCGACCTTTTCCTGCGCGGCGCCGCCAAGCAGCTTATAGACCGGAAGGCCGGTCAGTTTGCCGAGGATGTCCCAGCAGGCGATATCGATCGGCGCCTTCACGTAAGGGTGCCCGCGCAGCACGGCATCCATATGTCGGTTGAGCACATCGAGGTCGGTCGGGTCGAGCCCGATCACCTTCGGGCCGATTTCCTCGAGCCCCGCGCGCACGCCATGCGCATAGGCCGGCAGATAGGCCGAGCCGAGCGGGCAGCATTCCGCATAGCCGGTGATGCCGGCATCCGTCTCGACCGCGACGACGGTGGAGTCGAAGACCTCCACGAAATTGCCGTTCGACCAGCTATAGCGGCCCTCCTTGAGCGGCAGGCCGACCTTCCATGCCTTGATGCCGGTGATCTTCATATGTGCTCTCCTCAGATCACGACAAAGCCGCGCGCGAACGGGTCGCGGTCGTCGATGAAGATGGTGTTGTAGCCGGTCATGCGCGCCCATCCGCCGATGGAGGGGATGATGGCGTCCAACTCGCCGGCCTTGGCCGCCGCCTCGACGCGGCCTTTGAACAGCGAACCGATGATGCTCTCATGCACGAAGTCGTCGCCGACTTTCAGCTTGCCGGCCGCCGCCCAATGCGCGATGCGCGCGGATGTGCCGGTGCCGCAGGGCGAGCGGTCGATGGCCTTGTCGCCGTAGAACACCGCGTTGCGGGCGTGGGCGTCGGGGTGCTGCGGCGCGCCGGTCCACAGGATGTGCGAGAGGCCGCGTATTTCTGGCTTCTCGGGATGGATGAACTGGTATTTTTCGTTCAACGCGCGGCGGAGCGCGCCGCTCATGCCGATGAGCTGGCCGGCGGTGAAATCGGCCATGTCGCGATAGCGCTCCTGCGGCTCGACGATGGCGTAGAAGTTGCCGCCATAGGCCACATCGACGGTGATCTCGCCGATGCCCGGACAGGCGGCGGTGAGGCCGCGCGAATGCAGGAAGGAGGGCACATTGGTGATGCGCACCTCCTCGACATATTGGCCCTCCTGCCGGTATTCGGCGACCACCAGCCCGGCCGGCGTATCCAGCCGCAGCACGCCCGGCGTCTTCGGCGTAACGAGGCCGTGCTCGATGGCCATGGTCACGGTGCCGATGGTGCCGTGGCCGCACATCGGCAGGCAGCCCGAGGTCTCGATGAACAGGATGGCGATGTCGCAATCGGGCCGTGTCGGCGGGTAGAGGATGGAGCCGGACATCATGTCGTGGCCGCGCGGCTCGAACATCAGGCCGGTGCGGATCCAGTCATATTCGGCAAGAAAATGCGCGCGCTTCTCGATCATGTCGGCGCCCACGAGGTTCGGGCCGCCGCCGGCCACCAGCCGCACCGGATTTCCGCAGGTGTGGCCGTCTATGCAGAAGAAACTGTGTCGCGCCATGAGGAAGGTCTCCAGATCAGAAGCGGGCGGGCCGGAAGGGGGCGAGCGGGATTGCGGAGGGACGTCCGGCCAGCAGGTCGGCGATGAGCTGGGCCGTTGCGGCGCATTGGGTCAGGCCGGAATGACCATGGCCGAAGGCGTAGAGGATGCGGTCCGATGCTTTGGACGCGCCGATCACCGGCAGGGTGTCGGGCAGCGATGGCCGGAAGCCCATCCATTGCTTGCCGCCGCCGGTTTTCAGTCCCGGCAGGAAGGCGGCGGCTTTCTCCAGCATGATCTGCGAGCGGGCAAAATTGGGCGGACGCTTCAGGCCGCCGAGCTCGACCGCGCCGCCGATCCGGATTCCCGTCGCAAGCGGCGTGATGACGAAACCGTGGCCGCCGAAGGTGAGCTGGCGGCGCAGATCGAAGGCGCCGGGCGGCAGCGTGGTGTTATAGCCGCGCTCGGTCTCCAGCGGGATGCGCTCGCGGAGCTGGTCGCAGAGCTTGCGCGACCAGGCGCCGGCGGCGATCACCGCCGCGCCGGCGGGGCTGGCGCTCCCATCGCTGAAACGCAGCTCGGCGCCGCCCTCGCTTGGGACGGCCTCCGTCACCTCGCCGCGGATAAGGCGCGCACCCTGTGCCGTGACCTTGTCGAACAGGGCAAGCGCAAAGAGATGGGGATCGTCGACCGTCTGCCAGTGCGGGGTGAAACTGCCTACGACGAAGCGCGGCGACAGGCCCGGCTGCAACCCGGCGAGCCGGGCGCCGCGCACATGTTCGAAGGGGATGCCCTCGCGCTCGCGCGCCTGCCAGCCGGGCAGCGAGGCGCTGAATTCGGCCTCGCTCTCATAGAGCTGGAGATTGCCGTCGCTGCGCACATGTCCGGAAAGCCCGGCATCGGCGATCATGCGGTCCATGGCGCGCGAGGAGAGGCGCATCAACGCGCATTGCGCGGCGATGCTGGCGCGATAGCGGTCGGGCAGGCTCGCGCGCCAGAAGCGCAGCAGCCAGGGCGCGATTGTCGGCAGATAGGCGGGCGGGATGGACAGCGGCCCGAGCGGATCGAGCAACCAGCCGGGCGCCTTGCGCATGATGCCGGGCGAGGCGAGCGGCAGCACGTCGGAAAAGGCGAGCGCGCCCGCATTGCCGTAGCTCGCGCCCTCCGCCACGCCGCCGCGTTCGATGAGCACGACCTTGCGGCCCTCGCGCTGCAGATGGAACGCGATGGCGAGGCCGATGATCCCGGCCCCGACGACAGCGATTTCGTCCGGTGTGGTGGTCAAATCTGGTATCCGGCGCTATCCGCCTCTGGTTCCGGGGCACGCGGCGCTCTCGCAAGCGCCGCATGGCTTTTGGGTCGTGATTACGCCACCTTAGGCAAAGACGGGCGGTTGGCCAAAGCTTCGCGCACGATGCGGTCGACCTTGGCGCGCTGTTCGCCGTCCAGCGGCAGGCGCGGCGCGCGCACGCGCTCCGTGGTGTCGATCACCAGGACCTCGACCAGTTTCAGGTTCTGCACGAGGTAGGTGGACACATCCAGGTCGAGCAGCGGGCGGAACCATTTGTAGATGGCCAGCGCCTCGTCATAGCGCTTGGCCTTGATGAGCCGATAGATCGCCACCGTCTCATGCGGGAAGGCCGTGACGAGACCGGCGACCCAGCCGACCGCCCCGAGCGTCAGCGCCTCAAATGCGAGGTTATCGACGCCGGTGAACACGTCGTAGCGGTCACCGAGCCGGTTGAAGATTTCCAGCGTGCGCCTGACGTCGTCGGACGATTCCTTCACCGCCACGAAGCGCTTGTCGGAAGCAAGCTCCTCCATGACGTCGACGGTGACATCGACGCGGTAGGCGAGGCGGTTGGAGTAGATCATCACCGGCAAATCGGCCGCCTCAGCGACCGCGCGCAGTGTCGCGACCGTCTCCTTCGGGTTGGTGTGATAGACGAGGCTGGGCACCACCATCAGGCCGTCGGCCCCTGCTTTAGCGGCGCGGCGGCCGAGTTCGGCGGCATCGCGCGTGGCGGCCTCGGCGATGGTCATCAGCACCGGCTTGCCGCCCGCGACGGAGCGGGCGATCCGCAGCGCTTCGAGGCGCTCGTCATGCGACAGCATCGGCCCTTCGCCCAGCGAGCCGTTGACGATCAGCCCGTCGACGCCGGCCTCGACCTGGAAGGCGAAACACCGCTCCATCTCCTTGATGTCGAGCGTGTCGTCGTCGTTGAATTTGGCGGTGAGGGCAGGATAGACACCAGACCACATAGGGTTTGACTCCTTTTGAGCGTTTCCGCCTGCTTGGCAGGCACTGTCAGAGGACGGATTTCAGGAAGGCGACGGTTTCCGGCTTTTGCGGATTGCCGATCACCTGCGACGGCGGCCCGATCTCGTGGATCCGGCCCTGGTGGAAGAAAGCGACGCGGTTCGACACCTCGCGGGCGAAGGCGATCTCGTGGGTGACGACGATCATGGTCATCCCCTCCGACGAGAGCAGCCGCAGCGTATCCAGCACCTCGCCGACAAGCTGCGGGTCGAGGGCCGACGTCACCTCGTCGAACAGCATGTAATGCGGCGACATGGCAAGGGCGCGGGCGATGGCCATGCGCTGCTGCTGGCCACCGGAGAGTTTTGACGGATAGACCTTCAGCTTCTCCGCGAGGCCCACATGAGTCAGCTTTTCGACCGCGATGGCCTCGGCCTCGGCCTTCGGCTTGCCGAGCACCTTGCGCGGGGCGAGCATGACATTCTCCAGCACGGTCAAATGCGGGAAGGCATTCCATTGCTGGAAGACGATGCCGATCCTGCGCCGGAGCTTGTTGAGGTCGGTGCGGCGGTCATGCACGTCGGTGCCGTCGATCAGGACGCGGCCGGAATTGATCGGCTCCAGGCCGTTGACGCACATCAGCAGCGTCGACTTGCCGGAGCCGGAGCCGCCGATCACCGACACCACCTCGCCGGGGGCGACCGTCATGCTCACGCCCTTGATCACTTCCAGCGGACCGAAGGACTTATGGACGTCGTTGATCTCGATTGACATTCAGCGTTCTCAGTCGTTTTCGTGCCAGCGCCGCTCCAGCCGCGCGCCGAGGCGGGCGATGGGGAAGCTCATCAGGAAATAGATCAGTCCGGCGATCGAGAGCACGAGCAGCGGCTCCTGGATGCGGGTGACGATCACCTGCGAGGACCGCAACAGCTCGACGACGCCGATCCACCACACCATGGCCGTGTCCTTCATGACGCCGAGCGTCAGCCCGATCCAGCTCGGCAGGGCGACCCGCAAGGCGATGGGGAAGACGATCTCCGTGAGGTCCTGGCTCCAGCTCATGCCGAGCGAGCGGGCCGCGCGCCGGGTGGTTGCGGGCACGGCAAGAAACCCGCCGCGCACGATCTCGGTGCAATAGGCCGACATGTAGAGCGCCAGCACCACGCAGCCCACGGTAAAGGACGACCAGTTGAGGCCGATCATCGGCTTGAAGGCGTTAGCCAGCACGAGCTGGATCAGCAGCGGCACCGAGCGGAAGATATCGAGCACGAAGCCGATCGGCGCGTTGACCCACCAGGGCGCGGTGGCGCGCACCACGCCGAGGACGAGGCCGAGCAGCGTGCCGGCCAGCACCGCCCAGAAGGTGACTGCCAGCGTCACGCCCGCGCCTTTGAGCATGAACCACAGGTCGTTCAGGCTAAAGGAGGTGTCGATCAGCGAGGAGAACATCGGCGCGGCCTCCTCAGTAGCGGAACAGCCGCCACGCGATCAGGCGTGCGGACAGGGTGACGGTTTTGGCGATCAGGTAATAGATCACCGCGGCAAGGGCGAAATATTCGAAGGTGCGGAACGAGCGGACATTCAGCTCCTGCGTGACGCCGGTGAGGTCGTTGTTCAGCCCGACGACGACGCCGAGCGAGGTCATCAGGATCGCCCAGACCATCTGGTTGGTCATCGGATAATAGACGACGCGGAAAAGCTGCGGCAGCACGATCAGCCGGAACGCCTGGATCTGGCCCATGCCGAGCGAGCGGGCCGCCCGCATCTGGGTGTCGGGCACGGCGCGCATTCCGCCGCGAAAGGTCTCGGCGAGATAGCCGGCATTGTTGAAGGTGATGCCGGCGAGCAGCGCCGGGAAGCTGTCGATATAGATGCCGAACGAGCCCAGGCCGAAATAGGCCATGTAAATCTGGAACAGCGCCGGTGTGTTGCGCGCAAGCTCGACCCAGCTCGTGGCGAAGGCGCGCAGGATCCATATCCGGGACTGGCTTGCGAGCGCCAGAAGCACGGCGAAGACCACGCCGAGCAGCATGGACAGCACGGCCACTTCGAGCGTCACCAGCGCACCCCACAGCATGTCGGGCAAGGCTCGAAGCGCGGGCAGCCAATGGAACGTGTACTTCATCGCTTGCTCGTGTCGGCGGCACTGAGGGCAGTAGTGCGCGGAAGTGCACGCCATGGCGGAAGTGAACCCGGCCATGGCGTTTCATCACGAAGCTTAGCGGTAGACGCCCGAGATGCTCAGGTTCGGAGCCTCGCCGCCGCCGATCCACTTTTCATAGAGCGCCTTGTAGCGGCCGGTGCGGACCTGCTGGTTGATGAACAGGTTCAGGTAGTTCAGCAGGCCCTGTTCCTGGCGCGGCGCGATCAGCGCCACATAGTCGATGTCATAGGGCGCATCGCCGCCCATGATCAGGCCCTTGTACTTGCCTTCCTTGACGATGGCGGAGGCGACTGTGGAGGTCACGACGGTCGCCTCGATCTGCCCCTGCGCAAGCGCCAGGAACACGTCCGCCTGGTTCTGATAGCCGCGGAAGCTGGTGCCGCCGCCCCAGGCCTTCACGTCCTTTTCGAGCGCGATGGCCTCGAAGGTGCCCGAGACCGAGCCGGTCTTCTTGCCCTTCAGGCTGGCGTAATCCTTGATACCGGCGCCGTCCTTGGTCAGCACGACCATCTTGAAGGCGAAATAGGGGATGGTGAAGCCGGCGGTCTTGGCGCGCTCCAGCGTATCGGAGGTCGAGGCGACGCCGACATCGACGCGGCCGGAGACGAGGGCGGGGATGCGGTCCGGAAAGGGCGTCTCGACAACCTCGGCCTTCACCCCCAGCGCTTTGGCGAGATCGTTGCAGTAGTCGACGTCGAAGCCGATCGGATTGTTGCTGGCATCGCGCGACCCCATGGGCGGAAAGTCGAGCACGACCGCGCAGCGGAGGGTGCCGGAGGCGATGATGTCGTCGAGCTTGTCCGCTTGCGCGGGCATCGCGGCCAGGATGGTCATGAACGCCGCGGTCAGAACGCCGATTCCCTTAGCCATAGAGATCTTCCCCTACTCAAAACTGATGGTTTCTTAGGCAGTCGTCGGCGCTGTTCAAACTCACGCCATTAAGCGACAATTAACCATCTGTTTTTTGGATCCAATTTGCAATATCCTTTTTTTGAAGGTTGGCAATTATTCGCTCGCCGCGCTAATTGGGGCTGTAAAGGTCGGCTCAATGCGTCGTTGGACACGCGGGGACCGCCCGCGCGCGGCGGCTTGCCTGATCGCGGACGTTGAACGTCCGCCTCTGGATTTCTGGGAGTGCAGACGTGAAAGTGAGGACTACGGACATCGCCCAGATGGCGTCGGCGTCCGACGTGATCTTCGACGCCCTGCGGGAGGCGATCAACAAGGGCGACCTGACCGAGGGGCAGGTGCTGCGCCAGGACCAGATCGCAAAGATGTTCAACGTCAGCCGCATCCCTGTGCGCGAGGCGCTGATGCGGCTGGAGGAGCAGGGGCTGGTATCGACGCAGCGCTATCGCGGCGCTGTCGTGACGACCCTCTCGACCGACGAGATCCGGGAGATTTTCGAGTTCCGCGCGGTGCTCGAGCCGGAAGTGCTGCGCTATTCGGTCGAGCGCATGTCGGAGGAGGCGCTCGCCAATGCGAAGCGTTTCGCCGACGCCTTCGCCACCGAGACCGATTCATCTCACTGGGGCGAGCTGAACCGCCGCTTCCATTACAGCCTCTACGAGCCGGCGGAACGTCCCTATTACCTGCAGACCATCAAAGCCGCGCTCGACCGCGTCGACCGCTATTTGCGCGCCCAGCTCGTGCTGACCGACGGCATGGCCCGGGCCGAGCGCGAGCACCAGGGCATTTTGCAAGCCTGCATCGACCGCGATCCGGAGCGGGCGGCCCAACTCACCCGCGACCATATTCTCGGCGCCAGCGCTTCGCTGATCGCCTTCATCGAGCGCACCCGCGCCGAGCATAAGGCCGCCAGCGAGAGGCGCTGACGCGCGGGGACGCTCTCCGCCCCGGCCCCGCGTTACGGCCTGCCGGTGGCCGCGCCCTCTGCTTCGACCGGGACGATGATCGTGCAATGAACGCCGTCGGGCGTGAAGAGGAACCGGGTCTCGGTCTTGAGCTGGTAGGGCAGCGCCCGTTCGATCAGTTCGGTGCCATAGCCCCTGCGCTTCGGGGCGGTGGGATCGGGCATGACGACGCCGCTCTCGCGCCATTCCAGCACGACTTGCCGGCCGGCACCGGCTGGCTCGACCGCCCAACGCACCGACAGCCGCGCGCCCTCCTGACCGATGGCCCCGTATTTCACCGCGTTTGTCACCAGCTCGTGCAGCGCGAGCGCGAGCGTTTGAATCTGCGACATCGGCAGTTCGACCTCGGGTCCGTCGACGCTGATCGCGCCGGCGCCGTTTCCGCCATGGGCGAGCAGTTCCGCGTCGATGACGCTGCGCAAATCGACTGTCTCGCGCGAGCAGCTCGAGACGAGCCTCTGCACCCGCGACAAGGCCAGCAGCCGGCCCTCGAACTCCGCGCTGAATGCCTCGAGCGTTGGGCTGCTGCGGAGCGTCTGCCGCGTCATCGCATGCACGACGGCGAGGAGGTTGCGGGAGCGATGCTGCAATTCCGCGAGCAGCACCTCCTGGCGGTCCTGCAGGGCGCGAAGATCGTGGATGTCGTTGGACGTGCCGACCCACTCGGCGTCGATGCCGGTCTCGGGGACCGGCTCGGATCGGGTCTGGTGCCAGCGATATTCGCCGTCGGACGCGCGCCGGATGCGGTGTTCGACGTCGCAGCCGCGCAGCTCGACCGCCCGCGACCAGGCCGCGAGCGTCGGCTTGCGGTCTTCGGGATGAATGGCTTCGAGCCAGCCGAAATCGCGGCTCGCCGCCTCGGAGAGCCCGGTGTAACTCTCCCATTGAGGGCTGTGCCACAGGCGCTCGCCATTGGCGTGCGTGCGGAATATGAGCTGGGGGATGTTCATGACCAGGCCGCGGAAGCGCTCCTCGCTTCGGGCAAGGCGCTCCTCCGCGAGGCGGCGCGCCGTCTGATCGCGCATGATCTTGACGAAGCCCTCCGCGCCCGACCCCAGCGACATCATCAGGCCGGAGCCCCAGAATTGCGAACCGTCCTTGCGCTGGTGCCAGCGTTCGTCTTCGGCGCGGCCGGAGTCCAGAGCGGTCGCCATTTCGAATTCGGGAATCCGGTTGGCGCGATCCTCGGGCGTAAAGATGATGGCGGCACTCTTGCCGAGGATTTCGTCCTCGGCAAAGCCGAGCAGGCGCTCGGCGCCGGTGTTCCAAGTGCTGACGGCGCCCGCCGGATCGAGCGTGAAAATGGCAAAGCCGGTCGCGCTCTCGATGACATGGCGAAAGAGCCGATCGTTATTGGATGGGTTTTCCGGATCGTCTGGCCGCTCGGCCATGCCGCATGCCTCCGCTGTGTCGGGAGGTAAGCGATCATGAAGGCGGTAGAGTTCCAAGCGGAGTGGCGGCCCGGATGCCGCAGCCCGGCCCCTCGCAGTGGAGATGGGCTACGGATCTTGTGGGCGGCGCGCTCATGGTCCGTCTCACGTCGCCCCGCTTTCGGCTGGCAGTACTCAGTAGCTCGCCACCGCGCCGTCCGCCGCGCGCGGATCGGAGGCGCCGAACAGCATGGCGCGCGCGCGCATCACCGAATTGGCCCGGCCGAGAACGCGGTGAACGATCTTGCCGTCCGGCCCCTTCGGCAGGATGAAGCCGCGCGCCTCCAGCAGCCGCAGCGTATCCGGCGAGATGCCGCGCTCGGTAATGACATTGTCCGGCATCCATTGATGATGCACGCGCGGCCAGGCCGTCGCCTCGGCGATGTTCATGTCGAATTCGAGCACGTTGAGCAGCACCTGCAATACCACGGTGATGATGGTGCTGCCGCCCGGCGAGCCGGTTGCGAGAAATGCCCGGCCGTCCTTCATCACGATGGTCGGCGTCATCGAGGAGAGCGGGCGCTTGCCGGGCGCGATGGCGTTGGCGTCGCCGCCGGTCAGGCCGAAGGCGTTCGGCGCGCCGGGCTTGGCGGCGAAATCGTCCATCTCGTTGTTGAGCAGGAACCCGGCGCCGTCGACCGAATAGCCGCTGCCGAAGGTGAAATTCAGCGTCGTGGTGTTGGAGACCGTGTTGCCGTCCTTGTCCATCACCGAGAAATGCGTGGTCTGCGGCCCTTCGGCGGCGGGCGGCGTGCCGGCGGAAATATCGGCCGATTTCGACGCCTTGGCCGGATCGATGCCCGCGCGCAGCTTGGCGGCATAGCTCTTGCTGGTCAGCCCTGCGACCGGCACTTTCCAGAAATCGGGATCGCCCATGTGGGTGGCGCGGTCGGCATAGGCGCGCCGCATCGCCTCGACCATAAGGCCGATATAGTCGGCGCTGTTGAGCCCCGCCGCCTTGAGGTCGTAGCCCTCCAGGATGTTCAGCATCTCGACCAGATGCACGCCGCCGGAGGAGGGCGGCGGCATCGAATAGATCTCGGCGCCGCGATATTCTCCGCGCACCGGCTCGCGCTCGGCGACGCGGTAGGATTTCAGATCCTCGCGCGTGATTAGGCCGCCGCCGGCCTCCATCTCGGCCACGATCTTGTCGGCGACCCAGCCTTCGTAAAAGCCGCGCGTCCCGTCGCCGGCGATCGCGCGCAGGGTTTTGGCGAGATCGGGCTGCTTGAGGGTTTCGCCCGCCGCATAGGCCTGGCCGTCGGGGCGGAAGAAATAGGCGATGGATGACGGGTCCTTCTCGAAGCGCCTGCGGTTCTGCTCCAGCGCATAGGCCAGCCCCCACGGCACCGCGATGCCGTTCTCGGCAAGCCGGATCGCCGGTTCGAGCACCTGGGCCAGACTCATCGTGCCGTATGTCTCCAGCGCGTGGATCAGCCCGGCGACGGTCCCCGGCACCCCGGCGGCGGCGCGGCTATAGCGCGACCTGGCATTATCCACCTCGCCATCGGCGCCGATATACATGTCGCGGGTCGCGGCGGCTGGCGCCATTTCGCGATAGTCGATGGCGACCACCTTCCCGGTCTTGGCGAGTGCGATCAGCATGAAGCCGCCGCCCGCCAGATTGCCGGCCTGCGGATGGCTGACCGCCATGGCAAAGCCCGTCGCGACGGCGGCGTCGACCGCGTTGCCGCCCTGGCGCAGGATCTCGACGCCGACCTCGGCGGCCAGCCCATCCTCCGCCGAGATCATGCCGTTCTGCGCCATGACCGGGTAGAACAGCGCATCGCGCGCGATCACCGAGGCGGCGGCCGGATCGTCGGCGCGCTGGGCGGCGGCGGGACCGGCGAACGCAAGCATCGCCGCCAGCGCGCAAGCGCGCCAAATCTGCATTCTCATTCGTTCCGCCTTTCCACCGTCTCGCCCGGTCCATTCTGCCGCCTCGCCGGCTCGGTGGAAACCCGCCAAATCCGCGAGCTCCGCACGCTTGAGTTGCGCAAATACCGCAAGCCCCCCGAAACCGCGCAAATTATCGTTGAGGAATTCAGAATCTGGACAACTTTAAGGCGAGTAAATTGTACAGTGCACCTGCTGTCCCGCCCCGCCGGATCCCGTGGCGTATGCGTTTGATAACGACCCCGGCGAGGGAAGACGGCCTGTTTCGTTCAGTCGTGTCAACGTGTGAGATAAGTATGCGGAAGTGTGTGTTTGTGGCGTCGCGTATTGCGTTCGCGTTCGCCTTTACGGTCACCGCCTGGGGCCCGGCCAGTGCGGCGGATCTTCAGAATTACCGACGAAGCTATAAGGATTACGGGGAACCGATCGATGTGCCCCCATCCTTTTCCTGGGAAGGCCCCTATATCGGGGCCACCCTCGGCTATGGCTGGGGGGAGTCGAAATCCTTCAACAGGGAAGACGACGTGCCCGGTTCCGCCTTCGACGGCGGCAACGGCCTGTCCAACGACCCGACCGGATGGCTGGGCGGCATCACGCTCGGCTATAATTGGCAGTTCGACGCCTTCGTCTTCGGCATCGAAGGGGATCTCGGCTTTCTCGGCGCGGAGGACAGCCGCAGCAACGGCTTCGCCTTCTCCGAAACCGAATATGGCGGCTACGGCACCATCACGGCGCGGCTCGGCTTCGCCTATGATCGCTGGCTGTTCTACGGCAAGGGCGGCGGCGCCTTCGCCGACATCGAGAATCGCGCCGGCGATCTGGATGGCGGCTTCATCGACCAGTCGGACTTCACCCGGCTGCAGGAGGTGCGCGCCGGCTGGGCGCTCGGCGGCGGCGTCGAATTCGCCTTCCAGCGCAACATGTCTATGAAGATCGAATATCTCTACATGGATTTCGGCGAGGACACGTCCCGGAATTTCGACGACGATGTGTTCAATCACGAAAACACCATCAGCACGGTGAAGGTCGGCTTGAATTACAGCCTCGAGCCGGATTTCGTGCCGCTCAGATAGAGGCGCTATGACGAGGAAGCGCGGCGCCGCGCTTCCTCCGCTTTGCCGGCCGATAGCGTGTGACCGCTCCGCGGGCCATTAGAATCCGCCGCTAACGCTCTCCTAATCCTAGCCCGCCATACTTGCCACAGGTCAAAACCGGCACGGTAGAGTTGCGGTGTCCGTTGTTTCACTCCGGGTGGCATCGGATGCGGGAGAATGAGGAGACGCGCCGCGATGCCCTTGGCGGTCCCGGACCATTCAGAGCAAACGGCAAGGCCCAAGGAAGTGGCGCGCGCCACTTCCGAGGCTGGCGACCATCGCCGCGCGTCGCCCGTCACCGCCTTCCCGCCGAACGGCTTCGGCGTCCACGACATGATCGGCAATGTCGGCCGCCATCCCGATAGGGAAGCCGCGCCTTAATCCCGAAGCCGCGCCTGCACGGCGCATGTCCAAGGATGCAACCATGTTCGCTTTACCGAGATCCATGCAATGCGCCGCCCTGATCGCCGCAATGGGCGCCGCGATCCCAGCGGCTCGAGCGCAGGAACCGCAACAGCAGCAACAGCCGCAACAGCCGCAACAGCAGCAGCAGCAGCAGCCGTCACCGCAGCAGCCGTCGCCGCAGCAGGCCGCCGTGTCCCCCGAGACGGCGCCGGTCTCCGCCGACGAGGCGCGCGACATCGCCATCGAGGCCTATATCTACGCCTATCCGATGGTCATCATGGCGCTGACCCAGGAGATGGCGACCAATGCCGAGACCGCCGACGGCAGCACCATGCGCGCGCCCGTCAATCAATTCGCCAATGCGCGCCGGTTCCCCGACGCGGATTTCACCGAGGTCGTCCGCCCGAATGCCGACACGCTGTATTCCGCCCTCTGGTTCGATCTGTCGCGCGAGCCGCTCATCATCCATGTGCCCAATTCCGGCGGCCGCTATTACCTGCTGGAGATGATGGACATGTGGTCGGATGTGTTCGCCGCGCCGGGCAAGCGCACGACGGGCACGGATGAGCAGATCATCGCGCTGGTCGGACCGGGCTGGGAAGAGGATCTGCCGCCCGAAATCGAAGTCATCCGCAGCCCGACCAGCGCCGGCTGGATCATCGGCCGCACCCAGACCAACGGCGTCGCCGACTACGACAATGTACACAAGTTCCAGGATGGGCTGGTCGCCACGCCGCTCAGCGCCCTGGGCAGCAGCGAGCCGCCGCCGAGGGGCACCGTCGATGCCAATATCGACATGACCGTGCCGCCGGTGGCGCAGGTCGAAAAGCTCGGCCCCGAGGAGTTCTTCTCGATCTTCGGCGAACTCACCGAGGACAACCCGCCCCACGCCAACGACTATCCGATGCTGCACCGCATGGCGCGGATCGGCCTCGAGCCGGGCACGCCCTTCTCGCTCGATGACGCCTCGCCGGAAGTGAGGGCGGCGATCGAGCAGGCGCCCGCCGCCGCACTGAAGAAGATCAAGGAGAAATTCGCAACCGCCGGTGTCTCGCACGATGGCTGGCGCACCAATCTCGTCGATATCGGCACTTACGGCACCGACTATCTCGCCCGCGCCGGCGTCGCTTATGCCGGTCTCGGCGCCAACACCGTCGAGGACGCCATCTATCCGACCGCCCTCACCGATCCGGAGGGCAAGCCCTTCAGCAGCGACCGCGCCTATGTCGTGCATTTCGACAAGGACCAGGTCCCGCCGGTGCGCGCCTTCTGGTCGCTGACCATGTACAATGACAAGCAGCTCTTCGCCGCCAATCCGCTCAACCGCTATACCCTCGGCGACCGCGACAGGCTGACCTTCAACCCGGACGGCTCGCTCGACATCTACGTCCAGCGCGACAATCCCGGCCCGGAAAAGGAGGCCAATTGGCTGCCCGCCCCGGCGAGCGGCGATTTCACGATGAATTTGCGGCTCTACTGGCCGAAGCCCGCCGCGCTCGACGGAAGCTGGACGCCGCCCGCCGTGCGCCCGGTGACGGATCCGAAAAGCGGGTGACGGCGCTTTCCAGTAAAGCGCAATATTGACGCGAGCATCTTGCGATAAATGCAACCATAGTTGAGTACTGAACGCCCCGCTTGCGGGGAAATGACAAAAACGGTGTGAATGAAACCCATCGTGCGCTAGCATCGGAGCCTTCGCCATTGCAACGAGGACTTCCCGATGTTCCGATCCGCTTCGCCCGTTTTCCTTGCCGCGGTCCTGCTCAATGCGGCGGCTCCCGCCCGCGCCGAGGTCCCGGAGGCGATCGCGGTGTCGGGCGCAACGCTGGTCGCCACGCTGCACGCCGAAGGCGCGCAGATCTACCAGTGCAAGGCCGACGCGGCGGGCAAGCTGGTCTGGCAATTCCGCGAGCCGATCGCCGCCTTGCTGCAGGGCGACAAGACGGTCGGCCGCCATTTTGCCGGGCCGAGCTGGGAGCTGGAGGATGGCGGCGCCATCAGCGGCAAGGTGGCGGGACGCGCGCCCGGAGCCTCGCCCGCCGACATCCCCTTGCTCAAGCTCGACGTGGTCGCCCAACGGGGCAGTGGCCAGCTCACCGGCGTCACCGCCATTCAGCGGCTGAACACGAAGGGCGGCGCCGCCGACGGCCCATGCGAGAGCGCCGGCGCCTTCCTCAGCGTGCCCTATTCCGCGGATTACGCCTTCTTCCGCAAGGGTACCTGACCTTTCGGACGGTATGCTTTTCGGCACTATGGGCGTTTTATGTGCGTTCTTGCGGGCTGAATGCATAGGCGTCATCTGTGATGCCTGACAACATAGGAGACCGCCATGCGCGCCATAGGATTCCAGACGCCCGGGCCGATCGACCGCCCCGACGCGCTGGCCGACATCGAATTGCCGAAGCCCGAAGCAACCGGCCGCGACCTGCTCGTCGAGATCAAGGCGGTCTCGGTCAATCCGGTCGACACCAAAATCCGCATGCGGGTCGCGCCGGATGCGGGCGGCTGGAAGGTGCTCGGCTGGGACGCGGCCGGCATCGTCGCCGCCGTTGGGCCCGATGCGACGCTGTTCAAGCCGGGCGACGAAGTGTATTACGCCGGCTCGCGCCTTCGCCAGGGGACCAACGCCGAATTCCATCTCGTCGATGAGCGCATCGTCGGGCACAAGCCCAAGACGCTCGGCTGGGCCGAGGCGGCAGCCTTGCCGCTGACGGCGATCACAGCCTGGGAAGCGCTGTTCGACCGGCTCGACGTGAGGAAGCCGGTGCCGGGTATCGCGCCCTCCATCCTCATCATCGGCGGCGCGGGCGGCGTCGGCTCGATCGCGGTGCAACTGGCGCGCAAGCTCACCGACCTCACCGTCATCGCCACCGCCTCGCGGCCGGAAACCCAAAGCTGGGTCGGCGAACTCGGCGCCCATCATGTCATCGACCACGCCAAGCCACTGGCGGCGGAGGTCGCAAGGCTTGGCCTTGGCGCGCCCGGCGTCGTCTTCTCCACCACCCACACCGACCGTCACCTCGCCGAAATCGTCGAGCTGATCGCGCCGCAGGGCCGCTTCGGCCTTATCGACGACCCGGAGGTGCTGAACGTCGTGCCTTTCAAGGGCAAATCCGTGTCGGTGCATTGGGAGCTGATGTTCACCCGCTCGGCGTTCCAGACCGCCGACATGGGCCAGCAGGGCGTCATCCTGAACGAGGTGGCGCGGCTCGTCGACGAGGGCACGCTGCGCACGACGCTTGGCGAGCATTTCGGCCCGATCGACGCGGCGAACCTGAAGCGGGCCCATGCGCTGATCGAAAGCCACCGCGCCAAGGGCAAGATCGTGCTCGAGGGTTTCGCCGGCTGATCGGCCTCACGCCGAATTGAGAGGGCTGGCCTTACGGGAGCAAACAGCCGATATGAAATCCCTCTAAGCTCATTCCGTTCAACAAGAGGATCCGACCATGCCCGTGAATGTTCTTTACACCACATCGGCCCGCGCGACCGGCGGCCGCGACGGCCGCTCCGGCACCACCGACGGCAAGTTCGAGGTCACCATGGCAACGCCGAAGGAACTTGGCGGCGGCGGCGGCGAGGGCGTCAATCCCGAGCAGCTTTTCGCGACAGGCTATGCGGCCTGCTTCCTGGGCGCGTTGAAGGCGGCGGCGGCCAAGGGCGGGCCGAAGGTCCCCGCCGATACGACGGTCACCTCGACGGTCGGGATTGGGCCGCGCTCGGAAGGCGGGTTCGGCCTGACCATCGCGCTGGCGATTTCGCTGCCTGGCATCGAGAAGGAAGCGGCGGAAGCGCTGGTCGCCCAGGCGCATCAGATCTGCCCCTATTCGAACGCCACCCGCAACAATATCGACGTCCAGCTCAGCGTCGTCTGAGACCGAGGTCACGCTCCCGGCGCGGCGTTTCGCGCAGCGCCGGGAGCGGATTACGGCCTCGTGAAGCCGATTGTGCCGGCGCTCACCTTGTTCGCCAGATCGCAATAGGTCCCGTTTGCGGCGTTCCATCCCGGGCGTTGCCGCAGCCGGTCGAGCCAGTTCCGCACATTGGGGTAGGGCGAGAAATCGAAATTGACGATGAAGCCGAGCGACACCAGCGCCGACCCCAGATAATCGGCGATGGTGATGTCGTCGCCCCAGACATATTTCATGCCGGCGAGGAAATTGCGGTCGAGCACCGTCATGAAACGGCGGGTGCCCTCCTCGCCCACGCGGGCCAGATCGGCCCGGCTCTGCGGGCCCAGGCCGCGGAATTCCGGCACGGTTTTCTGGTAGACGCCGAAGACGCAGTAATAGATCCGGAAATTGGTATCCAGCCAGGACATCGTCTCGTCCACCCTCGCGCGCCGTTTCAGGTCGGGCGGGTAGGCGGCGCCGGTCTTTTCGGCGAGATAGCGCAGGATCGCGCTGCTCTCGGTCAAAATGAAATTGCCGTCCTGCAGCACCGGCACCTGGCCGCTCGGATTGAGAGCGAGGAAGGACGCCTCCTTATGCTGCTGCAGGTTCAGATCGATGATCACCTCTTCGAACGCGATCCCCTGGTCGTAGAGAAAAAACGTCACCGCGCGGGATGAGCTCGATAGCGGATCAAAATAGAGTTTCATGCGACCTTGGCCGGTGTGATTGATTGCGCTGGCAGGACGGCTGCGCGGCGCTTGCCTCGTCAAACGGACCGGGCGGGGCTGCCCCAGACGTGCCTTGCCATGCCGGCCGGCATCCGGGCGTCAGCGGCATGGACCAAAATGCGGCGCAGTTCCCCGCCGTCGCCGATGCCGGAGGCGGCTCCGATGACACTCGCGACGTGATGACTGCGGCAATGGCTCTGCATGTGTTTTCCTCGCGGAGACTTTGAATTTGCGCTCGTGGTCTCTCGAAATTTGCCATAAGTCTGAGCGCTTGGCGTTTTGAGGCCGGAGAATGCCAGGGCTTTGCTACGAGTACATTTCAGGCCGAACCCGGCGCATTTCCGTTGCAACGCAACTCAGCACAATGTTGCGTTTCCGTTCGCCACCTCTCACCCGGCTCGGATATCGGCCGGACGCACCGGCTCACGCCGCCCGTTACCGTCGTAACCCATTCCGCCAAAGTCGAAATCGGTTCGTAGCCTGCCTTTTGCAAGCTGCATAGGCCTGCCGGATCGTATGAGCCGCCTCGGACTCTAACCCGGCCGAAACGGCTCGTCACCTGCAAGGCAGGCGGGCAACAGACGTTGGAGCAAGTTCGTGACCATCGATGCCACCCACGCCGTGAAGCCGGCGGCTGCCCGGATCATCCCGACGGTTGAAATCGCCGAGCTCGACCGCGATCCGCATGCCGTCTTTCGCCGCTACCGCCCGGAAACGCCGGTGGTGCGGCGCGTCGATGGCAGCCTCATCGCCATGCGGGCAGCCGATTTCGAGCGCTTGCTGGCCGATCCGCGCACGCGCCAGATGGAGACCGAGCTGTTTGAGCTGCGCGGCATCGTCGATGGACCGCTCTACGATATCTTTCAATATTCGATGCTGTTTTCCAACGAGCCGGAGCATCGCCGCCGCCGCGCGCCGCTGTCGCGGGCCTTCGCCTTCCGCATGATCGCGGCGCTGCGGCCGGGCATTCGCGCCGCCGCCACCGCCATTCTCGACCGCGTGGCGCCCGATGGCGAGATGAACCTTCTGGACGATTTCGCCGCGCAGGTTCCGGCGCGCACCATCGCCACCATCGTCGGGCTGCCCGAGGCCGATATTCCCGATTTCACCCGTTGGGTCTACGACGTCTCGCTGGGCGCAAGCTTTTCCTTCAACGCCGATGATATCGGGCGGATGCAGCAATCCGCCGGCCATATCACCGACTATCTGGCGCAAATGCTTGCGGACCGCCGCGCCGCGCCGCGCGATGATTTTCTGACCGATTTCGTCAAAGCGGTGGACGAGGGGGGCGAGCTGACGCCCATCGAAGCGCTGGCTCAGCTCATCACCATCGTCGCCGCCGGCAGCGATACCACCCGCGCTTCCATGACCATCCAGACCGCGCTGCTGCTGGGGCACCGGGAACAATGGGATGCGGTTTGCCAGAATCCGGAGCTGATTCCGGGCGCGGTTCTGGAAGCCCTGCGCTTCGAGCCTTCCATCGGCGGCGCGCCCCGCTTCACCCTGGAAGATATCGAGCTCGACGGCGTCATCCTCCCCGCCGGGCGCATTCTCTCGCTCTCGGCGATCGCGGCCATGCGCGATCCGGCCGTTTACGCCGAGCCCGACCGCTTCAACATCTACCGCAAGGACCATCCGCGCTGGCATTACGTGTTCGGCGGCGGCGCGCATCGCTGTCTCGGCGAGGCGCTGGCCAAGGCCGAGCTGGAAGAGGGGCTGGCCGCGCTCGCCGCCCGGTTCCCGACGCTCGAGGTCGTCGGCGAGCCGCTGCGCGTCACGGGCCACAGCGGCGTTCGCCGGGTGAGCAGCCTGCGCGTCGCGTGGCCGCAGCCATGATCGGGCCGACGCTTTCGCGCATCGCAGGGCGGAACGAACGGCCTCGCGCCGGGGCGGCGACTTGCCCGCCCGGCGCATCGCCGCGCATCCCCTCCCATTCATAGAACGAGCACAGATCATGTCGGAGCCTTATTCGCTTTTGCGGCGCGCTTGGCTACCCGTCGCCCTGGCCGACGGCAGACGTGCCTTCATCCGCCCCTCGGACATCAGCTCCGAGATCGACGGCAAGCGGATCATCCGTATCGCTTCGGGACGGCCGGATTGCGACGTCTGCCTGACCGAATTCCTGATCGGCCTGCTGGCGGTGGCGCTGCCGCCCGCCGATGCCGCCGACTGGCATCGCCGCTATCGCGAGCCGCCCCGGAACGCCGAATTGCAGGCCAGTTTCGCCGCCTTCTCGAACGCGCTGGAACTCGACCGCGAGGGCCAGCAATTCTTCCAGGAGAGCGAAGCGCTGGCGGGAACGCCGCGGCCGGTCGCCAGCCTGCTGATCGATGCGCCGGGCGAAAAGACCATCCGCGACAACGCCGATCATTTCGTCAAGCGGGGCCGGGTGCGGGCGCTCTCCCGCGCCGGGGCGGCCATGGCGCTGGCGACCTTGCAGACCAGCGCGCCCTCCGGCGGGGCCGGCCATCGCACCTCGCTGCGCGGCGGCGGGCCGCTCTCGACGCTGGTGGTGCCCGGCACGTCCGGCCTCGGCGAGCCCTCGCTCTGGCAGCGGCTCTGGGCGAATGTCCCCTCCGGCTTCGGCGGCCTCGCCAAGGACGCCCCGCGCATCTTCCCGTGGCTCGCGGGCGCGCCCGTGGCGGCCACCCCGGCGGACGCCCACCCGGCGCAAGCCTTCTTCGCCATGCCGCGCCGCATCCGGCTCGTCTTCGAGCCCAATCCCGGCGGCCTCCCCTGCGACCTGCTCGGCATCGTCGACGACGTCATCGTCACCGGCTATGTCACCCAGCCCTGGGGGCGCGACTATTCGGGCTGGAGCGGCGCGCATCCGCTCAGCCCCTATTACCGGCCGAAGGGCGAGGGCGCCGGCCTCCGCCCGCTGCATTCGAAGGGCTCGCGGCCCGGCTACCGGCAATGGCTCGGCGCGACCTTGAAGAGCGGCGACGGCAGGGTTCAGCCCGCCCGCTGCGTGGAGGAATTCTTCGAGCGCGCCGGGCAGTTTCCGGCGGCGGAGCGCCATGTCCTCGACCGGGCGCGGCTGCTGTTCGCGGGCTACGCCATGGACAAGATGAAGCCGCTCGATTTCAGCGAGGCGCTGCTTCCCCTCATCATCACCGGCGACCGGGCCGGCGACGAGGCCATCCGCCGCCTCGCCGAGCGCTGGGTCTCCGCCGCCGACAGCGTCTCGCTGCAATTGCTGTCCTGCGTGCGGCTCGGCCTGTTCAGCGGCCGGGTCGAGCCGGGCAGCGCCGTGCTGGAGGCGGTGCAGACCTGCTTCTGGGGCGAGACCGAGCATGGCTTCTACGCCGGCCTGCACCAGGTGGCGGAGGCGATCACGGCGCGCCAGGACGAGGCCGAATTGGCCCGCGTCGAGGCCAATGCCGGGGCGGCGTGGCTGCGCTGCCTGCGGCGCGCGGCGCTCACCCTTTATGACGACGCCGTGCCCGTCGGGCGCGCCATCGGCCGCATCAAGAATGTCATCGACGGCCGGCGCATCCTCGGCCTTGCCCTCAGCGGCTACGGCCGGGGCGGCGAGGCACTGTTCGGAATGCTCGACCAGCCGCTGCCCCGCCACGCGGAAGAAGCCGAGAGGCAGGCGTCATGAGGATGCATGTGCTCGACAATGAGGCTGAGATCGCCCGGGCCTGGTGGTCCAGGATGCAGCCGCATCATGGCCGCGACGGGCGCAGCGCCGCTAGCCGGCGCGCCTCCATCGCCAGGCTGCGCCACGCCTCCTCGTTGATGAAGGCCGCCTGCGAGCCCGCCACCGCCGATCTCTATGACGGCCTCGCCTGCAGCTTCCCCGCGAGCGACCTGCCGCGCGTGGCGCTGGTCGCCGGCGTGCTCGCCCATATCCGACGCGACAGCCACCTCTCGATCGCCGAGGCGCTCGGCCGGCCGCATGGCAGGCTGCCCGGGCCGCTGCTCAGCCCCTTGCGCTTCCGCCGCCTCGTCGCCGCCAGCGAGCCGGAGAGTCTGCTGGTCGCCTTCCGCCGGGTCGCCGAGATGCTGCGCGGCGAGATGAACGTCAAGGACGCCGCTGGCCTGCTGATGGCCTGGACCGACCCGCGCTACGCCGAGACCGCCCGCACCGCCTTCGCCTTCGACTATCACGGCGCCGGGTTCAAATTGCCGCCCGCCGCCGCTGCTCTCCATGCCGAGATCGCCGAGGCCCAATGACGCGCTTCATCCAACTCCACGCGCTGACCGTCTACCCGCCGTCGAACCCCAACCGGGACGATATCGGCCGCCCGAAGACCGCCAGCTTCGGCGGCGTCGAGCGGCTGCGCATCTCGTCCCAGGCGATGAAGCGGGCGATCCGCACCAGCCGCGCCTTCAAGGACCGCGTCGGCGCCCATCGCGGCGACCGCACCCAGCGGCTGGGTCAGATGATCGCCGACTATCTGACCTCCGCCGGGCTGGAGCCGCCCCAGGCGGTGGAAGGCGCGCGCTCGATCTGCGAGGTGTTCGGCAAGCCGAAGGACGCCCGCGACAAGCACCCGGTCTATATCGAGCAGCTTGCCTTCATCTCGCCGGAGGAGCGCGAGGCGGCCTTCCGCATGGCGGACCGAATCGTCGCCGGAGAGGGATTGCCCGACAAGGGCGTGCTCGTCGCCGAGGTGCTGCGCAAGACGGACACCGCGACCGACATCGCCATGTTCGGCCGCATGATGGCCGACAATCCGGACTTCAACCGCGAGGCCGCCGTGCAGGTGGCCCATGCGATCACCACCCACCGCGTCGACATCGAGGAGGATTTCTTCACCGCCGTCGACGACCTGAAGCGCCCCTCCGAGGATGCCGGGGCGGGCTTCATCGGCGAGCTGGGCTTCGGCTCCGGCGTCTTCTATGTCTATTGCTGCATCGATCAGGGCCTGCTGGTCGCCAATCTCGGCGGCGACGAGGGCCTCGCCCGCGCCGCCATCGCCGGGCTGATCGAAGGGCTCGCCACCGCCGCCCCGACCGGCAAGCAGGCCAGTTTCGCGAGCCGCGTCCATGCCAGCTTTCTGCGCATCGAAAAGGGGCCGCAGCAGCCGAGGAGCCTCGCCGCGGCCTTCCTGAAGCCCATCCGGGCCGACGATCTGCTCGGCGCATCCATCGCCGCCATCGAGGGCGACGGCACGGATCGCCTGCCCGGACTTGCCGCCGCGATGAACCGCGCCTACGGCTCCTGCTTCGACACGCATTACGTGATGAATGTCACCGCAGGCGCGGGATCGCTCGCCGACGCCATCGCCTTTGCCGGGGATGAGCGATGATGCATTTCCTCCTCTTCACCCTGGCGGCCCCGTTCGCCTCGTTCGGCGCCGTCGCCGTCGGCGGACGCCGGCCGAGCTGGGACCGCCCCGCCAAAAGCCAGGTGATCGGCCTGCTCGCCGCCGCGCTCGGCATTCCGCGCATCGACGAGGAACGCCAGCTCTCCCTCGCCGGCGATCTCGAATTCGCGGTCCGGGTGGATGACCCCGGCCGCGCCGCCACCGACTTCCAGACCGCCCAGGCGCCGAGCGAAGTCTCGATGCGGCGGCGCGCCAAGACCGCCGGACCGATCCGCACGCGCGGCGATGAACTGGACTGCGACGAGTTGAAGACCATCCTGTCGCGGCGCGAGTACCGCCTAGGCAGCCATCACACCATCGCCATCTGGCGGCGCGCGGGCGAGGAGCCGTCGCTGACCGCGCTCGCCGCCGCGCTGCGGCGTCCCGCTTTCACGCCCTATGCGGGCCGCAAGGCGCACCCGCTGATGTGGCCGATGGCGCCCGCCCTGATCGAGGCGGAGGGCCTGCGCGAAGCCTTCGCCGCCTTCGATGCCGCCTCGCCGGAACGGCTGGCGCTATGGCGCGATTTCGGCGTGCGGCATGACGCGCAACGCCCGATCTTTACCGACCTGTCCGCCCTCCCGGCGGCGGACCAGCGAACGGCCATCGCCCGGCTCGATGAGCGCCGCGACGAGCCGGAAAACCGTGCGCAATGGCGGTTCGGTCTGCGGACCGAGGCCATGCTGCAACCGATACAGCCGCAGCAGCGGGATGACATGCCATGACCCAGCTTTTCCTATCCAAGGCCCGCCTTAAATCCGCCCAGGGCGAAGCTCTATCGGCGATCGCGCCGCTGCTCCTGCCGCAGGGCCGCGACCGGCAGGTCGGCCACGCGCACCGCATCCTCTGGCTGCTGTTCCAGAACGACGCCGACACCACGCGCGACTTTCTCTGGCGCGACGAGGGCCGCGGCATCTACCTGATCCTGTCGCGGCGCCAGCCGACCGACCCGCACGGGCTGTTCGAGCTGGAAACCTCCAGTTTCGAGCCCAATCTGGCCGTCGGCGACACGCTCCGCTTCGTGCTGCGCGCCAATGCCATCGTCGCCAGCAAAAGCGCGCTCGGCGAAGATGAGGAGGCTGCCCGGCGGCGCGGCAAGCGCGTCGACATCGTCATGCATGTGCTCTACGACATGCCGCGCTCCGAACGCGCCGTGCAGCGCGAGCGGGTGGTGGTCGAGGAGGGGCGGAAATGGCTGGCCGGGCAGGGCAGCCGCGCCGGCTTCGAGGTCTGCCGCCCGGCGGGCGTCAGCGGCTACCGGCAGGTCGCCATCGAACGCCGCAACGGGCGCCCGGCCGGCTTTTCGGTGCTCGATTTCGAAGGCGAGATCCGCTTGACCGACCCGGCCGCCTTCATGGCCCGGCTGGCGATCGGCTTCGGCTCGGCCAAGGCTTTCGGCAACGGCCTGATGCTGATCCGGCGGCTCTGAGCCATCCGCGAACAGCCTTGACCAATTGAATTCACGCTCCATACTTACAAGGATCCCGGCACCGGCCGGGCTGAACCGGCGGATCGCGAATTGCCGTTCCCCGTAACTGCTGGTCTCCGCATTTGCGGAGCTCTTTCGCCGCGGAATTGCCGCTCCATCGGAGAGCATGGCGCGCAAAACGTGCCGATCATTCTCCTCCGTCGTCCCGGGCGGCCGTCAGGCCGGACCGGGACCAATCATATATCCGCGAATGCTGCGGCAAGAGGTGAGGCGAGTGGGCCCCGGCTCTGCCGGCCGGGGCGACGGAATTTGAAAGGTTTGCCGTGGGAGAGGGGCGGCTGCGGCAAGGGGGCAGCGCCGATTTCCGTACTAAGCCC
Organism: Rhodomicrobium sp. R_RK_3; assembly: GCF_002198715.1. Classification (GTDB taxonomy): domain Bacteria; phylum Pseudomonadota; class Alphaproteobacteria; order Rhizobiales; family Rhodomicrobiaceae; genus R-RK-3. The sequence goes on from NZ_MWLK01000008.1 coordinate 232,289, forward strand.
AGGATTACGAAAACGTGTCTGCGCGCGGGCGATTCGCGCGCTAATTTGTGTCTGGCGCCGCGGGGCTGAACCGGCAGACAGACTGGCATCCAGGCTGACCGCAAAGGCGTTCCCCGCGATGCGCCGAGGACGCTCCCGCCCGCCGTCGCCTTGCAGAAAATGGTCCCCGCGAATGCCGGGATCTCGGGGCGGCGGCGGGCCGCGCCGCGCGCCCCTAACTCAGTGGCCGCCGCCGAGATAGGCCGCGCGCACCGCCGCATTGTTCTTCAATTGCTGCGCCGGGCCTTCATGGCGGATGCTGCCGTTCTCCATCACATAGGCGTAGTCGGCGACCTCGAGCGCTGCGGCGGCGAATTGCTCGACCAGCAGCATGGTGATGCTCGCCGCCTTCAGATTGCCGATGGTGGCGAACACCTCCGCGACGAGGCGCGGCGCCAGGCCCATCGAGGGTTCGTCAAGCAGCAGCACTTCCGGCTCCAGCATCAGGGCGCGGCCCATGGCCAGCATCTGCTGCTCGCCGCCCGAGAGCGTCCCGGCATATTGGAAGGCCCGCTCGCGCAGCCGGGGGAACATCTCGAACACCCGCTCCATGTCGGCCGACACATCGCCCTTGGCGCGGTGGCCGGTCAGGCGCGGGAAGGCGCCGAGCCGCAGATTGTCGGTCACCGACAGGCTGGCGAACACCCGGCGTCCCTCCGGCGAATGGGCGATGCCGCGCCGGGCGATGTGGTGGCAGTCGATGCCGGCGATGTTCTCGCCGGCCAGCTCGATGCGCCCGCCCGTCGGCTTCACGATGCCGGAGATGGCGCGCATGGTGGTGGTCTTGCCGGCGCCGTTCGAGCCGATCAGCGTCACGAGCTGCCCCTTGGGCACGCTGAAGCTGATGCCCTTCAGCACCTCGACCTTGCCGTAGCCGGCATGAAGATCCGTCACGGTGAGCATGGCGTTCTCCTTCAGGCTGCGGCGTCGGCGGGGGCGCCGAGATAGGCTTCGATGACGCGCGGATCGCTCTGCACGCGGGAGGGCACGTCCTCGGCGATCTTCTGGCCGAAATCGAGCACCGTCACCGTGTCGCAGATCTTCATCACCACATCCATGTGGTGCTCGATCAGGATCAGCGTGATGCCCTCCGAGCGGATGCGCTCGATGATGCGCATCAGTTCCTTGATGTCGGGCGCGGTGAGGCCGGCGGCGGGCTCGTCGAGCAGCAGCAGCACCGGATCGAGCGCCAGCGCGCGGGCGATTTCCAGGAGGCGCTGCTGGCCATAGGCGAGGTTGCGCGCCTGCTCGTCGGCGACTTTGGCGAGGCCGACGAAATCGAGGATCGAGAGCGCGCGCTTGCGCGCTTCCTGTTCCTCGTGGCGCGAGGCGGCGGTGTTCAGCATCACGCCGGCCATCGAGGTTTCATAGGTGTGATGCAGGCCGACCAGCACGTTTTCCAGCGCGGTCATCTCGCCGAAAAGCTGGACGTTCTGGAAGGTGCGGGCGATGCCGAGGCTGGCGATGGCGGAGGGCGTGCGCCCGGCGATCTCCTCGCCGAGAAGCTGGACCGAGCCGGCGGTCGGCTGATAGACGCCGGAGAGCACGTTCATCATCGTGCTCTTGCCGGAGCCGTTCGGGCCGATCAGCCCATGCACCGTCGCCCGCTTGACGAGGATATCGACGTTGTTCAGCGCCTTCAGGCCGCCGAACTGCATCAGGATGCCCTTGACGTTGAGCAGCACCCCGTCCGGCGCCTCGAATTCGCGCGGCTTCCAGACGGTCGAGGCATCGACGACCACCTCGCCGGTGTCGGCGGCCTCGCGCTTGGGACGCAGGGCGGCGAAGGTCTTGGTCAGGTAGCCGATGATGCCGTCGGGCAGGTAGTAGACGACGAACAGGATCATCAGGCCGAAGATCGTCAGCCGGTAGTCGGTGACCGATTCCAGCGTCATGGCGAAGGGGAAGAACGCCACGCACAGCGCGCCGGGGATGAGGCGGTTATACTTGTCCGGCGCGTTGCGGATGAAGGCCGACGCCACGATGACGATGGCGAGCGCCGCGATGAAAGCCGTGAGCACCCGGAACAGGAAGATGTCGCTGAGCAGGTTCGGCAGATAGACGATGATCGCCGCGCCGACGATCGGCCCGAGCCGCGATTTGCGCCCGCCGAGGATGACGCCGAGCAGGAACAGGATGGTCAGCTCGAAGGAATAGGTGTTCGGCGAGATATACTGCTCCGAATAGGTATAGAGCGCGCCGGCGAGACCGGCGAGGGCCGCGCTCACCACCACGGCATAGACCTTGTATCGGTAGACGTTGACGGCCATGCAGTCCGAGGCGATCGGGCTGTCGCGCAGGGCTTCGAAGGCGCGGCCGAAATGGCTGCGCACGATGCGGTTGATGACCAGCACCGACAAAGCCGCGCAGATCAGCACGACATAGTAGAACTGCACGTCGCGCGTCGCGTCGACCAGCCCCTTGGCGCCGAACATGGCGAGGAAATCCGGCTTCCGGAGCGCGATGCCGAGCGGTCCGTTGGTGAGGAAATCCATTTCGTTGATGAGGATCTGCACGATGGTGCCGAAGGCGAGCGTCACCATGGCGAGATACGGGCCGGTCACCTGCAGGGCGGGCAAGGCGAGCAGCAGCCCGAACAGCGCCGTCACCGCGATGGCCATCGGCACGAGCAGGAAAAAGCCCCAGCTCTTGATCCAGGGCGCGGCGTCGCCGAACTGGAAGATCATCACGCCCGCCGTGTAGCAGCCGATGCCGAACAGCGCCGCATGGCCGAGCGACACCTCGCCGACATAGCCGACGACGATGTCGAGGCCGAGCAGCACGATGGCATAGATGCCGATGACGATCAGCAGATGCAGGTAATAGGGGTTCTTGATGACGAGGGGAAAGGCGGCGAGCGCGGCTAAGACTACGATGGCTCCGATGGCATTGCGCATGATCGTCTCAGACCTTCTTGATCGCGGTTTTGCCGAACAGCCCTGCGGGCTTGAGGGCCAGGACGATGAGCAGCAGCACGAGGCCCGGCACATCCTTATAGCCGGTGGCGATATAAAAACCGGTGAGCGTTTCGATGACGCCCAGCAGCAATCCGCCGACGATGGCGCCGAGCGCGCTGTCCAGCCCGCCGATGATGGCGACGGCGAAAGCCTTTAGCGCCAGTACCGAGCCCATCGTCGCGCCGGTCAGCGTAACGGGGGCGACGAGGATGCCGGCGAAGGCGGCGGTCATCGACGACATCGCGTAGGACAGCGAGATCATCAGATTGGTGTTGATGCCCATCAGGCCGGCGGCGTCGCGGTCGTTCGAGGTAGCGATCACGGCCTTGCCGTAGATGGACTTGCGGTTGAAGAACTCGACGGCGGCCATCATCGCCAGCGCGCCGATGACGACGAAGATCTCCATCGGCAGCACGCGGACGGCGCCGAATTGCAGCGGCACTTCGCTCACCGGCGAGGGAAATTTCAGATCGTCGCGGCCCCAGATGTTCTCCGCCATGTTGCGGAAGATGATGCCGAGCGCGATGGTCGCCATGATCCAGCCGAATTCCGACTTGATGCGCATGGCGGGGCGCACCGCCAGCCGCTCGACCACGAGGCCCTGCGCGAGGCCGAACAGCAGCACGAAGGGGATCATCAAGAGATAGGGCACGCCCATCAAGACCAGCGTCAGCCCGACCATGGCGCCGAGCATCAGCGCCTCGCCCTGGCCGAAATTGAGCGTGCGCGAGGTGGCGAAGGTGAGCTGGTAGCCGAAGGCGATGGTCGCGTAGATCATGCCGAGGGCGACGCCGCTGACGACGAGTTGCAGGAAAATTTCCATCGGAAAGCCTTTTGGCGGAAATGGCGGTTCGGCGGCGCGCCCGGCAAAATCTGCCGCCGGGCGCGCCGCCTTCTCCGTTCGGAAACTTACTGCTTCAGCTTGGACGGCAGCTTCGAGGACGCCGTCTTGTCGTCGTCATAGGCGTAGACGACGCGGCCGCCCTTGACTTCGCCGAACACCGGAATGTTCGAGGTCACCGCCTCATGGTCGGTGGCGGAGAAGGGCTTGTCGTAGAGCTGCACGACGCCTTCGAGCTTCTCGTTCAGGTTCTCCAGCGCGAGGCGGATCTTGTCGCCATCGGTCGAGCCGGCCTGCTTGATGGCGGCGGCGAGCAGGAACACCGAGTCGTAGCCCTGCGCGGCCGAGACCGGCGACAGCATACGGTCGATATTGTACTTCTTCTGATAGGCGGCGATGAACGCCTTGCGCTTATCGGTGCTCGGGGACTGGATGAAGGTCTGCGGCATGCGCGCGCCTTCCGAGTTCGGCCCGGCATTGTCGATGAAGCTGGCCATCGACAGCGTCCAGCTTCCGATCAGCGGCACCTTCCAGCCGAGCTTCGACATGCCATTGGCGATCTGGGCCAGTTCCGGCCCGATGCCATAGGTGAGGATCGCTTCGGCTCCGGCTTCCTTGGCCTTGAGGAGCTGCGCGGTCATGTCGACGTCTTTGATGTTGAACTTCTCGACGGCGACCGGGGTGATGCCCTTCGCCTTCAGGGCGGCTTCCAGGTCGGCGCGGCCGAGCTGGCCGTAATTGGTCGAGTCGGCGAGGATGGCGACCTTCTTGAAGCCGCGCTTATCGACGGCCTCGTCGGTGATCATCTTGGCCTGGATCGAATCGGGCGCCGAGATGCGGAACACGAAATTGGCGTCGTAATCGGGCGCCTTGAATTGCTGCGTGATCGCGGTGCCGGTCGCGACATTGGTGATGACCGGAATCTTGGCGTCCTGGAAGAAGCGCTGCGCGGCCAGCGCCACGCCGGTATTGATATAGCCGAGCTGGGCGACGACGCCTTCCTTGTTGATCATTTCCTGCGCGATCTGCACGCCGAGTTCGTTCTTGGCCTCGTCATCGCGCTCGATCAGCACGAGCTTCTTGCCGTCGACGCCGCCGGCCGCGTTGATCTCCTCGACCGCCAGGCGCGCGCCGTCGCGCATGCTGACGCCCATCGAGGACGAACCGCCGGTATAAGGGCCGGACAGGCCGATCTTGATGTCCTCGGCTTTGGCCGCGAGCGTGGTTGCCAGCACCGCTGCTGTGGCGATTGCCACAAATCTTGAGCTCTTCATGAGACTCCTCCGCTGATTTATTGTTTTAGCTGGGGCTTATAATCATCTGAAATTACCACAAAATACCAAATTCTGCGATAATCCCGTGCGGAGCCCGCCTGGCCCATTATGGCAAGCGGGCCTGCGAGGAAGGATTGTCGCAACAGCTCCGGTGCGAAAGGCATACTTTCGCTGGGGGCGTTCAGGGAGTTCTTCACCAATATCCGCATCCAAGGCGGAAGAATGCGCGCTGCCGGGCCATGATGGAGGCGATGCTGACACAAGGCGGGCAGGCAGAAGAGCCGGCCAGGGCGTGTCGCAAGCGGGCCTTCCACGCGCCGATCAATTTTCGGTGAGCGCCCGCGACGGGTGTCCCGAGGCAGGCGCGGAAGGCCCCCGAATGTGGCCGCTGCCTTGGATAAAACGAGATTCGGTGGCCAGGCTGACGCCGGGCGATTGAGGGAAGGGACGATGACGCAGCCGGTTGATTTCGCCGCGCGCCGATATCCGGTCGGGGCCTTGCTGTTTGCCTTGGCGGTCTTCGGCCCGGCCGGCGCGAATGCCGCGGGCGGGGAGGCGGCGCAATGCTGGTCCGATGCCGCGCTGCACCACCGCGCCGGCGACGAGCGCATCCAGCATAATGTCGCGGCTGCCGTGATCGCGCCGCCAAAGGGTCAGATCACGCCGCGCCCCGCCGCCGGCGATGCTGGTCTCGGCGCGGTGCGCCGGGTCGAGCTGCCGCCGGGATCGAAGAAGATCGCGATCACCTTCGATCTCTGCGAGCAGCCGCACGAAATCGCGGGCTACCAGGGCGCGCTGGTCGATCTGCTGCGCGAGCAGAACGTCAAGGCGACCTTCTTTGCCGGCGGCAAATGGATGCTCAGCCATTCCGAGCGCGCCCAGCAATTGATGTCCGATCCCCTGTTCGAACTCGGCAATCACTCCTGGGAGCACCGCAATCTGCGCGTCACCCCGGCCGATGTGATGGCGAACGAGATCACCGCGCCGCAGCTCGCCTATCGCGCGGTGCGCGCCGATCTGGCCGCCAAGCGCTGCACCCGGCCCGGCGACGATGTGCTCGCCGACAAGCGCGCGCCGAAGGAGATCAAGCTGTTCCGCTTCCCCTATGGCGCCTGCAATCCGGCCTCGCTGAACGCCGTCGCCGAGCGCGGGCTGACCGCGATCCAGTGGGACGTCTCGGCCGGCGATCCCTGGCCGAAGATGATGGCGCCGATGATGGTGAAAGCGGTGGTGGCGGGCGTCCGGCCCGGCTCGATCGTGATCTTCCACGCCAATGGCCGCGGCTGGCACACGCAGGAAGCGCTGCCCGAAATCATCGCCAAGCTGAAGGCCAAAGGCTTTGAATTCGTGACGGTTTCGGAATTGCTTGCCGCCGGCAAGCCGGTGGTCGACGCGCGCTGCTACAATGCCAAGCCCGGCGACACGGACCGCTACGACATGGTTGGCCTCAATCTGGGCAAGCGCGGCGGCAAACGCCCTGCCACCGCCGACCCGTTCGGCCTCGATCCGGACGCAGCGCCGGCCAACCCGCAGACGGGCTGGAAAGCCCGCGCCGAGCCTTATTGATGGCTGCCGGTCCGGCTTATGGCCGCGCGCAATATCGACTCGAGGACCGGCCCGAGCTGGAGCTGCGGCTGATGCAGCCGGCCGCCGCCGAAAGCCTCGGCGGCGACCTCGCCGCGATGGTGCCCTGGGCGCGCCTCGGCACCAGCCGCGATCAACTGACCGGCTTCCTCTCCGCTTCGGACGACAACAAGCGCAGCTTTTCCATCATCGCGGACGGCGGCCTCGCGGGGGTGATCGTGGTGCGTTTCCCCTGGCTGTCGGGGCCGTATCTCAATTTGCTCGCCGTGCTCGACGGCCAACGGTCCAAGGGCGTTGGACGCGCCGCGCTCGGGTGGTTCGAAGCCGAAGCGCGGGCCGCGGGGGCGCGGAACGCCTTCCTGTGCGTTTCGGCGTTTAACGCGCCGGCTATCGCCTTCTACCGCCGCAACGGCTACAGCCAGGCCACAGTACTGGAAGACCTCATAAAAGATGGCGAGGATGAGTTTTTGATGCGGAAAAGGTTGCGGTAAGGAGAGGTTGAGGAAGCAACGCTTAAAAAGGCGAGCCGGCGCAACAGCCTAGCGAGCCCACATGATTTTTTCCGCGAAGGTGGCTTTCAACATTGCGGCTAGCGGCAGGATTCCCCACATTCAACGCTCATTCAGCTTTAAAATGCAGTATTGTTTCATTCGAGGAGATTGCCATGCGCTTCATTATAGCCACCTTGATGACGAATCTGATCCTTGCGCTGCTGATTGCCGATGCAATTGCGGGCGACAAACTGGTTTCGCCTCCATGATCGGCGCATCGCTCCATTGATATGGTCATAGCCAGCACTGAAGATTGAAATCGTTCAATTGCTTTTCGATGCTGTCCTGACGCAACCTGAGCTGGTCCATCCGCGCGTTCCAGCTCGCCTCGTCATAATCCTGGTCTTTGCGGGTTTCGCCGTGTTTCGCGAGCGCTTCGTCGATGCGCGATTGAGCTTTGCAGAGATGGGGCTTCTTTTTCAGTCTGTCTCGCTTCAAGGATGCGAGGCGGATCTCGATGGCCGCTCCGGTATCGAGAAAGATAATCCGAGACTTGTTTAGCGCCTCGGCCGTGATGGGCGACTCGGAGTCCGGGGCCGACGGGTGCTCGAGGCAGTTATATCTTACGCCTGATAAAAGATTCCCCCATTTCTCGAGCTGCTTGGCGAGCTTTTCGCGTCCGACATAGTCCAAATGCTCGGTGAGCTTGAATGCCATGCCATTCATCGTCTCCAGGTAAACGATCATGAAACGCTTGAAATGAAAGCTCATTTGGCTGCCGCAACTGCTTTCGCCAAATTCCAGATCCCACATCGATCGCGGCAGGATGATGGCTTTGCGCTGCTGCTGCCAGGACTCAGATCCGCCGAGACGGTATTGGCTCTCTAGAAGCTGGTTTCCCAGATCGATCGCGCCGCGATAACCGGCAATCAGTTCGAACACCGACGACCCGCCTTGACCTGCCTGCGCAAGGATAAAGTTCCTCAGCCATTTGACCCTGTAAATGGCAACCTTGAGAAACGGGCTGGGATTGGTGCCCTGTTCTTTTTCCCAGCTGTTCAAATCCTTCAATGCTGCGGTGGTTTGACCGGAGGCATACAGCAGGAGCGTTGAGAGTAATGTACCGTAGGGTAGGTGACGGTCGAAACGAGGGCCGGCAGGGTCCGATTCGCTGGGCAGATTAAAATAAGACAGCGCATCCTCTTGCTCTTGCTCGCAGCTTTTTTTATCCTTTTCAGATTTTATACTGTGGATTTGATCGAGTAACCGTTCCGCATCGCAAATGCGCGTCCAAATATTTATCAAATGGTCGCGAGCGCTTCCCATGACGGTTCCAGTTAAAGCCGTGCTGCGTTCCGCGGGCAGTTGCACCATTGACCGGAAGATATCGACAAACTTCAGGTCGGCAATAAATTCAATGGTCTCGTAACTCCGGTATTCGTGCAGTTTTAACAGACGTTTTCCAAGCGGAGTCGCTAGGCTCTTGGCAAATTGCAGGTCATTGGCGAGATGTTCTGCCGTGGCGGCATCGGGGCTGGCGCCGATTTCATCGGCATAACGCTTGTCTCGCTCGATCATTTTGTCCCAAGTGGACATCAGCCTCACCAAAAAGGTCACACGGTCTGTGCCGGAGCCTGAGGACGTCAACTGGAAAGCTGCATCTGCGACGTCAGGCGACTTAGGGAGGGCGGGCGGTGCAGGAGGGGCAAACTCCAAGCCGCCGCCGCCGAAAGAGATTTTCTGCAGTCTTGCGAACCAGCCGTAACGTTCTTCCGTCACGGTGAGGGTTACGGCAAGGATGCCGACGCCAACGCCTATCAGGGCTTGCGTGGTTGAAATCGGTGCCGGATGAGGAGGCGGAGCGGCTGCGGCGGGGCGCGGCGGCGCCATCGGCTCGATGAGGATGTAGTAAATCCAGAAGCCGAAGCCGATCCCGGCGACCCAGGGTAATATTATTGTCTTCAACACGCCTACCAGGCCCGGACCACCGTCGCCGAGGTCCGAACCCAGCGGAATCAATAAGCAAACGAAAATTGCCGCAGACAAAAGCAGAAAGATGGCTCGCCGCCACCAAAAGGTTGTTTCCGGTTGATATTTCAAGGATAGCGCCACCAGCAGCGCCAGCATTATGCCGATCCACAAATGGAACATCGATCAGCTCGCCAGAGTTAATCTACAATTTTGCTAAACGTAATTAATCCAAAGCTCATTCCATCAACGAACAGTCCGGAAGACGCACGAATCATCCGGTCGGGGCGAATATGCCCCGTCGATACGCCGGCGCGCAGCGTAGATGGCAATTTCTGAATTGCGAGCGGCCTTAAGCTTGTCGAAGTCTTCTCAACTGCTCGAATGGCAAGATAATATTTTTTGAGATCCTAATCAATATTTACGCAGTTCTCAAGCTGGATAAATGGGCAGGCGAGCGAAATGCCGCCGACCGCACGGCGCATAACTTCAAGCTCGCGTTATTTAAGCCGCGCCGGCCCGCGCATGGGCCGGATTGCCCAGCTTCAAGCATCGCGCGCTGTGCTGCGGCGTCACGAAGACGGGCGCGATGTCGCCTTGCACGCAGCTCGTATCCGCCAGCGCGCAGCGCGGGGCGAAGGGGCAGCCCGGCGGTAGGCGGTCGAGGCGGGGCGGGGCGCCGGGGATGGCGTCGAGGCGTTCGCCGCGCCGGGCGCCGTGGATGGTCGAATGCAGCAGGCCGCGCGTATAGGGGTGCGAGGGGTTTTTGACCACGTCGCGCAAGCTTCCAGTTTCGACAATGCGGCCGGCATACATCACCGCGATGCGGTCGGAGATCTCAACCGCCACGCCAATGTCGTGCGTGACGAAGATCACCGCCATGCCCATCTCGCGCTGCAACTCGCGCAGCAGCAGGAGGATCTGGATCTGCACGGTCGCGTCGAGCGCCGTGGTCGGCTCATCCGCGAGCAGCACTTTCGGTCCGCAGGACAAGGCCAGCGCGATCATCGCGCGCTGCCGCATTCCGCCCGACATTTCATGCGGATAGGCTTCCAGCCGCCGCTTGGCCGAGCGGATGCGCACGCCCTCCAGCATCTCCAGCGCGCGCTTGCGGCCATCGGCCCAGCTCACGCCGCGATGGCGCACCACCGCCTCCGCGATCTGGTCGCCGATGGTGTAGACGGGATCGAGCGCCAGCATCGGCTCTTGGAAGATCATCGAGACGAGGCCGCCGCGATAATCCTCCAGCGCCGCCTCGTCCAGCGCCATCACATCGCGGCCCGCCACATGGATCGAGCCGGTCATCCGCGTCCGGCGCGGCGGCAGGAGGCGCAAGAGCGCCTTCAGCGTCACGCTCTTGCCCGAGCCGGACTCGCCGATCAGACCAAGCACCTCGCCTTCGGCCAGGCTGATGTCGACGCCGTTGAGCGCGTTCACATTGCGCTCGCCGGTGAAGCAGACGGTCAGGTCGCGGATGGCGATGATGGGGGTCATGGCAGGGACGGCACCCGCTTGTGGTGGTCGGTGACGGATTGGAAGGCCGTGCCGAGCGCGGTCAGCGTCTCGTCGCCGAAGGGGCGGCCGATCAGTTGCAGGCCGATGGGCATGCCCGTCTCGCCTTGCCCGGCCGGAACCACCAAGCCCGGCAAGCCGAGGAAGTTCACCGGCCGCATGAAGCGCGTGATGGCGATGATCGTCGCCTCGGCATTGGGGCCGCCGACATCGGTCGCAGCGATGGTCGGCGCCACTTCGCGCGAGGCGGGGGCGATGACCGCATCGACGCCCTCGATGGCGGCCAGATGCGCGGCGAGCGCCGGGCCGCGCCAGCGCAGCGCGTCGAGATATTCGATGGCGCTGTAGGCAAGGCCGTTTTCGAGCCGCGCCCGCACCCAGTCGCCATAGACCTCGGGGCGCTCGCGCAGGCCGGCGATATGCGTGCTCGTCGCCTCGACCGCCAGGATGATAAGCCCTGCTGAGGCGACCAGCGTCTGGTCGGGCAGGTCCACCTTGACGATGTTGACGCCGAGTTCGGCAAAGGTCTCCAGCGCCCGGTCGAGCGCGGCCGCGACTTCGGGTTCGAGGTCATCGACGTAATAGCTCGATGGCAGGCCGATGGTCATGCCTTGCGGCGAGCGGGTGGCCTTGGCGGCGTTCCAGGCCGGCATGCCGTCCGTGGCAGGGTCGAGCGGATCGGAGCCGGACATCGCTGCCATGATCAGCGCGCAATCCTCCGCCGTGCGCGCGAGCGGGCCGACGGTGTCGAGCGTGAAGGAGAGCGGCAGCGCATTGGCGCGGCTGACGCGGCCGAAGGTGGTTTTCAGCCCGGTGACGCCGCAGAAATGCGCGGGCAGCCGGATCGAGCCGCCGGTGTCCGAGCCAAGCGCCGCCGGGGTCAGCCGCGCCGCCACCGCCGCACCGGAGCCCGAGGACGAGCCGCCGGTGATGCGGGTCCCGTCCCAGGGATTATGGGCATGGCCGAGATAGGGATTGTGGCCGGTCGGGTTGTAGGCGCATTCCGACATATGCAGCGCGCCGAGCCGGAACGCGCCCGCCGCTTCCAGCCGGGCGATGGCCGTCGAAGTGGTGGAGGCGATCCAGCCTTCGCGCAGCTTGGTGCCGCAGCCGACCGGCTTGCCGGCGCTGTAGAACATATCCTTATGGGCGAGCGGCACGCCATGCAGCGGCCCCTTCGTCTCGCCGCGCGCCAGCGCTTCGTCGGCGGCGCGCGCGAGGGCCAGCGCCTCCTCGGCCTCGATACGGACGAAGGCATTGGTCGCGGGCTGCCAGGCGGCGATGCGCTCGAGCAGCGCCTCGGTAATCTCGACGGAGGAGACCTGCTTGGCGCGGATTGCCGCAGCCAGCTCGGTCAGCGTCAGGAGGGCCGGATCCGATGTCGTCATCTCACTCACCGCCCCGCTCGCCGCGCTGCACCACGAGGAAGGTCGACGGCTCGACCTCCAGCGGCAAGGCCAGCTTTTCCGCCGTGAAGCGCGTAAACACCGGCGCGACGGCGCGGGCGATGCGGGCGGGCACATCGGCCCCAAGCGCGACGCGCGCGGCTTCGGCGTTCAGCCGGATGCGTTCGGGGGTGATTTCGTCAGCCATTCACTGTCTCCTTGACCTTCGGGGCCACGGCCTTGCTGTGCCCGGAGCCCGGATCGACCATAAAGCAAGCGGCCAGATGGCGCTCGCCTCCTGTCGCCATGAGCCGGGGCGCGCGGGCGCTGCAAATTGCCTCGGCATGGGCGCAGCGCGTGTGGAAGCGGCATCCGGGCGGCGGGTCGATCGGGTTGGGCGGGTCGCCGGAAATCGGCGCTTCCTGGGTGCGATTATCCGGATCGAGCGAGGGCATCGCCGCCAGCAGCGCGCGCGTATAGGGGTGGCGGGCGTCGGTCCAAAGCGCTTCGACCGGGCCGGATTCCACGATCTCGCCGAGATACATCACGATGACGCGGTCGCTGATGAAGCGGACCACGTTGAGGTCGTGCGAGATGAAGAGGTAGGTGAGGCCGAATTCTTCCTTCAGGTCGATCAGCAGATTGAGCACCTGCGCCTCGACGGATTTGTCGAGCGCGGATACGGCCTCATCGAGGATGACGAGGCGCGGCGCCAAAGCCAGCGCGCGGGCGATGTTGATGCGCTGCCTCTGCCCGCCGGACAGCTCATGCGGATAGCGGTCGGCGAACAGCGCCGGGTCTAGGCCGACCTTGCGCAAGAGATCATGCGCGCGGGCGCGGGCCTGCGGCGGAGCGACGCCATGCACCTTCGGGCCGAAGGCGATGGTGTCCTCGATGGTCAGGCGCGGGTTCAGCGAGGCATAGCTGTCCTGGAACACCATCTGCACGCGCTGGCGCAATTCGCTCAGCGACAGCACCGGCCCGACCGGCTCGCCGTCGAACAGGATTTTTCCGGCGTCCGACGGCATCAGCCCGATGATGAGCCGCGCCGTCGTCGACTTGCCGCAGCCGGACTCGCCGACGATGCCGAGCACTTCCCCCTTGGCCACCGAAAAGCTGACATCGTCCACGGCGCGCACCACGCTCGCCTTGCCGAACAGGCTGGCGTTCAAGGCGAAGTGCTTGCTGAGCCCTTCGACCGTCAGCAGCGGCTGGCACGGCCCGCCGATATCGGCGGCCGGTTTCAGGGCGTCAATTTCGGACATCCATCGCGCTCCGCATACCGTCGCTGAGAAGGTTGAAACAGATCGACACGGTGAAGATCATCACGCCCGGCAGCGCCGCCACCCAGGGATTGACGTAGATCGCCGTGCGCAGCGTGTTGAGCATCAAACCCCATTCTGGCTCCGGCGGCTTGGTGCCGAGGCCGAGGAAGGAGAGGCCCGCCGCGAGGATCATGCAGACGCTGATGAGGCTGGTCGCATAGACGAAGATCGGCCCCAGCACATTACCAAGGATGTGGACGCGCATGATGGTCAGCGCGCCCGCGCCCGAGGCCCGCGCGGCATCGACGAAATCGAGCGACCGCACGCCGGTCGTCACGCTCTCGGCGACGCGGACGATGGGCGGGATGAAGACGATGGTCAGCGACAGCAGCGAGTTGAGAAGGCCGCCGCCCAGCGCGCCGGAGATGGCGATCGCCAAAAGCACCGAGGGGAAGGCGTAGAAGACGTCGACGGTGCGCATGATGAGCTGGTTGACGACGCCGCCGAGATATCCGGCGATGATTCCGAGCGTCGTGCCGATGAAGAAGGCGAAGACGACCGGCAGCAGCCCGATCAGCAGCGACAGCCGTCCGCCATGGACCAGCCGGGTGAGCATGTCGCGGCCGAGCTCGTCCGTGCCGAGCGGGTAGCCCGCCGTGCCGATGGGACGCAGGCGCCGGATCATCGAGCCCAGATACGGGTCGGCGAGACCGAGATAGGGGGCGAAGACCGCCGCCAGCGCGATCAGCAAGAGGATCGCGGCGCAGATCATGCTGACCGGATCGCGCAGCAGGCGGCGGCCGACATTGCCCCAATAGCCGCGCGATTTCCGTGTCGCGGCGAGGTCGATGAGATCGTCGGCGAGCACGCTCATGGGTCAGCTTCGCTTGATGCGCGGGTCGATGGCGGCTTGCAGCACGTCGACCATGAGGTTGAGGAAGACGAAGAACAGCGCCAGCACCAGGATGGTGCCTTGCAAGAGCGGCAGGTCGCGCTGGAAGATGGCGGCGTTCAGCAGGAAGCCGGTGCCGGGCCAGGAAAACACCGTCTCGATCAGGATCGAGCCGCCGAGCAGGTAGCCGAGCTGCAAACCCATCACGGCGACGGCGGTCGGCGTGGCGTTCTTGGCGACATGGGCGAAGACGCGCCCCTCGCCGAGGCCCTTGGCGCGCAGGGCGAGCACGAATTCCTGCGAGAGGATGTCGCCGACGAGGGCGCGCACGGTGCGCGTGACGATGCCCATCGGGATGACCGACATGGTGATTGCGGGCAGGATCAGGAATTGCAGATGCTCCCAGTCCCAGGCCCAGCCGCCCGGTCCCGCGCCGACCGCCGGCAGCCAGCCGAGCTGCACGGAGAAGATGATCACCAGCACCATGCCGAGCCAGTAATGCGGCGTGGAAACGCCCGCGATGGAGATGGTGGTGACGAGGCGGTCGACCCAGGTGTCGCGGAAATAGCCGGCGAGGAAGCCGAACAGCAGCCCGAAGCTGAAGCCGAGCACCGAGGCGACGGCGGCGAGCCGCAGCGTGTTGCCGACGGCACGCGCGACTTCGTCGGCGACGGCGCGGCCGGTGGCGATGGAGGTGCCGAGGTCGCCGTGCAGAGCCTTCCAGAGCCAGATGCCGAACTGGACGGGCAGCGGCCGGTCGAAGCCGTAGGCGCGGCGCATCTGCTCGGCGAGTTCGGCCGAGGCGTCGGGCGGCAGGACGGAGATGAGCGGATCGCCCGGCGCGATGTAGACGAGCAGGAAGCAGACCAGCGACACCGCGAGGACGACGGGCAGGACGAGGAGGAGGCGTTTGAGGATGAATGCGAGCATGGAGGCGCTTCGTTAGCTCCACAGATTGGGGAGGCCGCGTTGCGAAGGGGTGTTGATGAGCGGGGGCGGATTGACCGATGGTTCGTGACCGCTCACCCCGGCCCGCCGCCAATGGAGACTTTTGCGTAACGCGGGGCCTATCCCCCCGTCGTCCCGGGCGGCCGTCAGGCCGGACCGGGATCCATTTGCGGAACAGCCGGCACCATGCTTGCGGAGAGGCGAGTAGGCCCCGGCTCTTACGGCCGGGGCGACGGCATAAATTGTCGCGTTTAGCAAAGCCCGCCAATGGGCGAGGGGACGATCGTGCCGCTTGGCGATCGCTGTGCTCATTGCGTCGGCTCCTTTTCCTCTCTCCCAGGGGGAGAGGGTGGCGCGTCAGCGCCGGGTGAGGGGGTGAGGACTATCGGTGGTCCGCAGCCTCTCCTCCGTTCCGCTTGGTCTCCCACTGTGCCGGCGGCTCCCCCTCACCCACCCGCCTGACGGCGGGAGCCCTCTCCCTCAAGGGGAGAGGGCAATGGCGCAAGCGGCGAGGTGCCGCCTCTCATCTGGCTCGGGTCAGCCCTCTCCCCTCGAGGGAGAGGGCGGGCGCGAAGCGACCGGGTGAGGGGGCTTTGCAGCCCTGCCGCACGCGGGCGGTCGCGGCCCGTTACTCCAGCGTCATCGTCGAAAAATCCACGAACCAGCTTTTGGGCTGCACGAAGCCCTTGATCTTCGGGCTCATCGCGCGCGGGCCGACGTCATGCGCCACCCACAGGAACGCCGCCTCGTCCACCGAGCGCTCGTGCAGTGCGGCCAGCGCCTTGTCGCGCGCGGCCGGCTCGAACGCCACCCGCACATCCGCCGCCAGCTTGTCGTATTCCGGCTCGTTGATGAAACCCCAATTGTTCGACACCGGCGGCGCCATCTTGGAATCCAGGAAGCGGATCATGGCGAAGAACGGGTCCATCGCCGCATAGGTCACGTTGGTCGCATTGGCGCCGCGTGCCGAATCGTCCTTGGCGCCCTTGCGCCAGTTGGTGAACAGCGTGTTCCACTCGATCACGTCCAGCTCGACGTCGAAGAAACATTCCGCAAGGCTCTGCTGGATGAACTCGTTCATCGGGATCGGCAGCATTTGGCCCGAGCCCGAGGCCGAAGTCTGCGTCTTCACCTTCAGCTTCTTGTCGGCCGAAAAGCCCGCTTCCTGCATCAGCTTGCGCGCCGCATCCGGATCGTACTTGATCGCGAATTTCGGATTGCCGCGCCAGGGATGCCCCGGCTCGAACGTGCCGGTCGCGGGGACCATCAGGCCGCCGAGCAGGCCGTCCTTCATGCCGTCGCGGTCGATGCAGAGATTGGCGGCCTTGCGGACGCGGATGTCGTTCCAGGGCGAGCCCTCGATGCGGCTGAACTGCCAGGGCCAGACATGCGGCTGCTCATTGGCCTGGATCACGAAGCCGCGCTGCTTGATCTGCGGCAGCGCGTCGGGCGCCGGGTTCTCGATCCACTCGACCTGGCCCGAGAGCAGCGCCGCCGTGCGGGCGTTGGCTTCGGGCATCGGCAGCAGCACCAGCCGGTCGACCTTGGGCACGCGCTTGGCGTCCCAGTAGCCGGCATTCTTGACCAGCTCCAGCCGCTCGCGCGGCACGAACTTGTCCATCTTCCAGGCCCCGGTGCCCGAGGCGCTACCGGCAAAGGCCGCCCAGGCCTGCTTGGCGCGCTCCTTCGGGTCGGTGACGCTGGCGGGAACAGCCGCTTCGAGCTTCTTCCACTGGGCGGGACTGGCCATGAAGAGATTGGCGAGGTTGATCGGGAGCAGGGCGTCGGGAGCCGCCGTCGTCAGCTCGACCGTCATCTTGTCGATGGCCTTGGTGCTGCGCAGGCTCGGCATGCGCGAGGCCGTCACGCCGACCTGGCTCGGATCGAAATGCGGAGCGTCCTGCTTCAAGACCTTCTCGACGTTCCAGACGACGGCGTCGGCGTCGAAATCGGAGCCGTCATGGAATTTGACGCCGGGGCGAAGCTTGAACACCCATTTGGTCTTGTCGGCGGCGTCCGGTGCCCATTCGGTCGCGAGGCCGGGGATGATGACGCTGGGCTTGTCCGCCGAGGACAGGTCCCACAGCGTCAGGCCCTCATACATGGTGTTGCCGGTGAAGCGGTTGCCTTCGAAGCCCTGGTCGGGCTGGCCGAGCGTGCGCGGGATGTCGGCGGCGGTCATGCCGATGCGGACGACGGACTCGGCCCGGGCGGCGGGCATCGGGCCGGCCAGCATCCCGGCTAGGAACAGCGCGCCACCGAGGCGCGCCAAATCGGGCTGTCGCATATGTCCCTCCAGTTGATCTGCCGACCCACCTTTCAAGGACCGTGCCAGTCAAGCGCCGCCGCTCAGCCGAGCAGCGGCGGGAATGCCGCGCTAGGCGGCACGCTTGTATGCAATCCATGCTCAGATTATAGGCAGAATCCCGGGCTGGCACGCGAAACCAGTGGCTTAGCCCTTGGGCGAAAAGGGCGCGAACAGCCCGGAATAGGGTTTTGCCAGCGGCGAGGCGTAAGCGCGCCGCTTCGAGGTGGCGAGCCCTTGCGCGGCGAGCGCTTCGGCCAGCGTCACCGCCGCCGCGACGCCGTCGACGACCGGCACGCCGAATTCCGCAGACAGCGAGGCGGCAAGATCGGCCATGCCGGCGCAGCCCAGCACGATGGCCTCCGCGCCGTCGTCGCCGAGCGCGCGCTCGATCTCGGCGCCGATGCGGGCGCGGGCGTTCGAGGCCGGGTTCTCCAATTCGAGCACCGGCACATCGGCGGCGCGGACGCGGGCGCAGCGGCGGTCGAGGCCGTAGCGCAGAAGGTTGGTTTCGATGACGGGGATGGAGCGCGCAAGCGTCGTCACCACGGTGAAGCGATGGGCGATCAGGCTCGCCATGTGGAAGGCCGCTTCGCCGATGCCGACGACGGGCGCCTCGGCCAGGGCGCGCGCCGCGTCGAGGCCGGTATCGTCGAAGCAAGCGATGACGTGGGCATCGGCGCCGTCCGCCTCGCCCTCGGCGATGCGCGCCAGCAGGCCCGGCACGGCGAAGGCGTCGTCATAGGCGCCCTCGATGGAGGCCGGGCCGAAGGCGGATTCCACCGCGCGGATGCTGGTGCCGGGACGGGCGACGCGCGCGGCGGCTTCGGCGACCGTCCGAGTCATGGCGGCGGTGGTGTTGGGATTGACGATGTTGAGATGCATGGCGCTTGCCCCGATGCTCCGGTTGCGATCCAAGACCTTGATCGCGCGTTTCAAATCGATCATGGTCCGCCTCTGATTTTTCCGCACGCTCTTTCGGGACCCAGCCGATGCGCACCATCCTCGCCGAGCCGATCTCAGCCGAAGCCTTCGCCCCCTTCGGCGAGCTGCTGGTGCCGCCCGCCGCTCCGGGGCGCGACTATTTCGACGCCAGTCTGAGCAACGCCCGGCCGGGCGCGCGGCCAAGCGTGTCGCTGGCTGTGGCCGAGCCGGTCGCGGTGCCGCTCGACGCCGTGGTGATGGAACGGCACCAATTCTCCTCGCAAAGCTTCGTGCCGGTGGACGCTGACGGCTACCTCGCCATCGTCGCCCCCCACGCCGCCGATGGCGGCCCGGATGTCGAGCGGGGCCGGGCTTTCCTGGTCCCCGGCGGCCAGGGCATCACCTTCCGCGCCGATGTCTGGCATCACCCGATGGCCTGCCTCAACCGCCCCTCCACCTTCGCCATCGTCATGTGGCTCGACGGCTCCTCGGCGGATACGGAGCTGGTGTCGCTGGCGACGCCGTTCCGGGTTGCGCTGGCGGACTGAGATCGAGAGGGATTTCGGGCCCACCCCCTATTCCGTCGCCCCGGCCGTCAGAGCCGGGGCCCACTCGCTTCACCTCTTGACGCAGCACTTGTGGTTCGATGATTGGGTCCCGGCTCACCGCTTCGCGGCGTCCGGGACGACGAACGCGGGCGATATTCACTGCGGGACACCCACCGCCGCCGCGAACGGCGACTTATCGCGCGCGACATGCTCGCCGTGGCCCAGCTTGCCGACCAGCTCGCCGTCCCGCGTGACCACACGCCCGCGCACCATGGTCGTCACCGGCCAGCCCTTCACGGCGATGCCCTCATAGGGCGTGTAGTCCGAGCCGTGATGCAGCAAGTCCTGGCTGATCGTCACCTCGCGCTCCGGGTCCCAGATGGCGATGTCGGCGTCGCTGCCGATGGCGATGGCGCCTTTGCGCGGCAGGAGGCCGTACATGCGCGCGTGGTTGGTCGAACTCAGCGCGACGAACTGGTTCAGCGTGATGCGGCCCCTGCCGACGCCCTCGGAGAAAAGGATCGGCAGCCGCGTCTCAACGCCGGGGATGCCGTTCGGCACCCAGCGGAAGCTGGTGCGGCCCTTCGGCGTCAGCTTGCCCTGCGGGTCGTCATAGCGGAACGGGCAGTGGTCGGAGGAGAAGGTCTGAAAGACGCCGGTTTCGAGGCCCAGCCAGCAGGCTTTCTGGCTCGCCTCGTCGCGCGGCGGCGGGCTGCAGACGAGCTTGGCACCCTCCATGTTTAGGCCGTCGAGATCCTTCGCCGTGAGGACGAGATATTGCGGACAGGTCTCGCCGAACACCTTTAGCCCCCGGCTCTGCGCCCAGCGGATCTGCTCCATCGCCTCGCCATTGGAGACATGCACGATCATCACGGGCACATCCGCGATCTCGGCGAGGCTGATGGCGCGGTGCGTCGCCTCGCGCTCGACGGCGATGGGGCGCGAGGTGGCATGAAATTTCGGTGCGGTCTGCCCGGCGCGCTCGAGCTTTTCCGTGAGGAAGCGGATGGCGTCGTCATTCTCGGCGTGGACCATCACCAGCGCGCCGGTCTCGCGGGCGACCGAGAAGACCTCGAGCATCTGGAAGTCGGTTAGCGCCAGGTCGGCATAGGTCATGAACACCTTGAACGAGGTGTAGCCCTCGCCGACGAGGGCCGGCAATTCCTGGCCGAGCACTTGCGGCGTCGGGTCTGAGATGACGAGGTGGAAGCTGACGTCGATGTGGCAGCGGCCTTCGGCCTTGGCGTGGTAGTCCTTCAGCGACTGACGCAGGCCGGTGCCGCGCTCCTGCATACAGAACGGCATGACGAGCGTGTTGCCGCCGAAGGCCGCCGCGCAGGTGCCGCTTTCGAAGTCGTCAGCCATGACGATGCCGGGGCCACTCGGCTGGGCAAAGTGGACGTGGCTGTCGATGCCGCCGGGCAGGACGAGCTTGCCGCGCGCGTCGATGACGTCGTCGGCCGCGCCGAGGTCGTCGCCGAGCGCCGCGATGCGCCCCGCGCGGATGCCGACATCGGCGGCAAAGGTCTCGCTGGCGGTCGCGACGGTGCCGCCGCGGATGATGGTGTCGAATTTGGCGGCCATGGCGTGTTCTCCCGACTTGTCGCTCAGTAGGTCAAGCTGCGGCTTGTGGCTCCCCCTCACCCGGTCGCCTGACGGCGCCCGCCCTCTCCCTCAAGGGGAGAGGGCAAAAACAGGGGCGTCTCGTTCTTCGCCCTCTCCCCTCGAGGGAGAGGGCTCCCGCCGTCAGGCGGGTGGGTGAGGGGGCTTTTTCAGCCCCAAGGCTCGACAATGTGTTCACCCCGCCCGACCGCGGTGCTCGCGGCCGCGCGAAGACTCTTAGTGTTGGCCAGCGCCTCCGCGCTGGCCGTGTGCCCACTTGGCCGTGGGCCCCGGGGGGGCCTACGCAAATGCTTCGCCAGCGGCTTTGGGCACAATCATTCCCAAGAAACGTCCTGATCCCATGCAGTGCACACGGCCGCGAGTCCTGCGTCTCCGTTGACCCGCCGGGGCCCACGGCCAAGTGGGCACACCATCGGCGCGGATGCGCCGATGCAGCTAAGACTCTTGCCGCCAGCACCACGCCCCCGCTGACCCCATCCGGGTTCACTCAGCCAGCTGCGGCGACAGCAAATCGAGCACCGCGAGCGCCACGACCTCCGTCGCCTTATACAGATCATCCAGCTTCAGCTTCTCGTCCGCGCGATGCCCATTCGCCTCGAGCAGCGTGCGCGGCCCCGCGCCGTAAAGCACCGTCGGGATGCCCTGCGCCGAGTAGAGCCGCGCATCGGTATAAATCGGCACACCCTTCGTCGCGACGGCCTCGCCGAGCACCTCCTCCGCGCGGCCCTGGATCGCCGCGATCAACCGCTCCTGCCCCGGCATCGGCACGAAGGGCGCGGCGATCAGGATGCGCCGCATCTGCACGGAAATCCCCGGATAACGCCCGGCCGCCGTCTCGATCAGCGCGCGCAGCGCCGCCTCGGCCTCCTCCGCGCCCTCCTCGGGCGTGATGCGGCGGTCGATGCGCATCGTCACCTTGTCCGGCACCACATTCGTATTGATGCCGCCCGAAATCAGCCCGACCGTCAGCCCCGGCGCGCCGATGCCGGGCACGGGCGACACCCGCTCGCGCAGGGCATGGCGCAGCTCGTAGAGCGCGGCCAAAACACCCGTTGCGGCTTCCAGCGCATCGGCCCCGGTCTCCGGCATGGCGGCGTGCGCGGAGCGGCCGACGATCTCCGCCTCCAGATGCAGGCAGCCATTATGGGCGGTGACGATGTCGTAGGAAAATCCGGCCGAGATGGCGTAATCCGGCTTGGAAATGCCGCGCTCCAGCAAAAAGCCAGGCCCGATCAGGCCGCCCGCCTCCTCGTCATAGGTCAGATGCAGCTCGACGGTGCCGCCGATGCGCGCGCCGCGCGCCGCCGCATGTTTCAGCGCTAGCAGCGCGAAGCCATAGGTGGCGAAATCGGATTTCGACACCGCGACGCCCCGCCCATACATGACCCCGTCCGCGATCTCCGCGCCGTAGGGGTCATGCGTCCAGCCGAGGCCGGGCGGCACCACGTCGCCATGCGCGTTCAGCGCGACCACCGGCCCGTCGCCGAACCGCTCGCGGATGACGAGGTTCGTCGCCGAGATCATGCCGTTCCGCGCGGCAAGCTCCTCAGGCACATCATGCCGCTCCACGGTGAAGCCGAGCGCTTCCAGCAGGGCGGCGGCCCGCTCGGCATGGGGACGGCAATCGCCCGGCGGATTGTCCGATGGCACCTTGACCAGCGCGGCCAGGAACGCCGTCTGGTTGTCGCGGGACCATTCCAGGAATTCGCGGATGGCGGCGGTGTCGTCGGAACTCATAGGCTGGCCTTCGCTTGCGGTCGGAAATTTTCGATGAAACTCAGAAGGATGCGCGCGCCGGACGCGACATCTTCGTCGGGGACATGCTCGTCCGGATGGTGGCTGACGCCGCCGCGGCAGCGCACGAACAGCATGGCGATGTCGGTGATGTCGATCATGGCCATGCCATCATGACCGGCCCCGCTCGGCAATTCCAGCACCCGGTGGCCATCCGCCGCGATCGCCTCGCCGAGCTGCGCCCTCAGCCAGGGCGCGCAAAGGGCGGTCCCGTTCTCATGGGTCTTGGCGATGCGCGCCTTCAGGCGTCGGCGCGAGGCGGTCTCGTCAATAGCGTCGATCACCGCCGAGACGGCTTTCTTGCGCACGCTGTCGTCGGCGGCGCGGATGTCGGCGGTGAAGCGGACACGGCCGGGGATAACGTTGGTCGCGCCCGGCTCGGCGGCGATCTGGCCGACCGTGCCGACGAGGCGCGGATCGCCGCCGCAGAGTTTTTCGATGGCCAGCACGCATTCGGCGGCCCCGGCCAGCGCGTCGCGGCGCAGGCGCATCGGCACGGTGCCGGCGTGCCCGGCCATGCCGTCGAGGGTGATGAGGAAGCGGCTCGCGCCGCTGATGGCCGTCACCACCCCGGCGGGCAGGTTTTCCGCTTCCAGCACCGGCCCCTGCTCAATGTGCAATTCGACATAGGCCAGGATGTCGCCGCGCCGCCGGGCGGCCTTCTTGATGGCATCGGGGCTGAGGCCGAACGCGGCCATGGCCTCGCGCAGGCTCAAGCCGTCATCCCCCCTGGCTTCCAGCGCGCCTTCGTCAAAACTGCCCGCGATGGCGCGGCTGCCGAGCAGCGTCGAGGAAAACCGCACCCCCTCCTCGTCCGCGAAGCCGACGACTTCCAGCGCGAAGGGCAGGCGCAGCCCGCGCCGGGCGATGTCGGCGACGCATTCGAGCGCCGTCAGCACGCCGAGCGGCCCGTCCCATTTGCCTGCGTTCCGAACGGTGTCGTAATGCGAGCCGAGCATCAGGCAGGGCAGGCCGGGTGTCCCGCCTTCGTAGCGGCCGACGACATTGCCGATTTCGTCCATGCGCGCGGAGAGTCCGGCCTCGCCCATCCAGCCGAGGATGAGCTCGGCGGCGCGCCGGTGCTCGTCGGAGAAGCAGATGCGGGTCAGCCCGTCGGGGCTGGCCGAGATGGCGGCCAGTTCACCGATACGCCGGACGATCCGCCCGGCCATGCCGGCATCCTGTGTCATGGTCATTGCTTTCGCTGCTAACGGTCAGTCGGGTTGGGGCTGGCGGATAGGTCTGAACGTCCGCGCCCCCTCACCCGGCCGCTTCGCGCCCGCCCTCTCCCACGAGGGGAGAGGGCCATGCTGAGCCAGATGAAAGGAGTCACCTCGCCGGTCGCGCCTCTTTGCCCTCTCCCCTTGAGGGAGAGGGCTCCCGCCGTCAGGCGGGTGGGTGAGGGGGCTTTGCCACATCGTCAATTCAGCCCGCTGACGAACTGCGCCAGCTCCGGCGTCTGCGGATTGGCGAAAAGCTCCCTCGGCGGCCCCTCCTCATGCACCCGCCCCGCATGCATGAACACCAGCTTCGTCCCGACATCGCGCGCAAACCGCATCTCATGCGTGACCAGCATCAAGGTCATGCCCTCGCTCGCCAGTTGCTCGACGACGCGCAAAACCTCATTCACCAGCTCCGGATCGAGCGCCGAGGTGATCTCGTCGCAGAGCAGCACCGTCGGCCGCATGGCGAGCGCCCGCGCAATCGCGACGCGCTGCTGCTGCCCGCCCGAAAGCTGCGACGGATAGGCGTCGAACTTCCCTTCCAGCCCGACCTTGGCGAGCAATTGCTCGGCGACATGGCGGGCCTCGCCCTTCAAGGTCTTGGCAACGACGGTCGGCGCCAGCATGATGTTCTCGCCCGCCGTCAGATGCGGGAACAGATTGAACTGCTGGAACACCATGCCGACATAGCGGCGCAGCGTGCGCAAATCGGTCTTGCCGTTGCCGACCTCGAGCCCATCGACCGAGATGCTGCCCGACTGAAAGCTCTCCAGCCCGTTGATGCAGCGCAGAAGCGTGCTCTTGCCGCTGCCGGAGCGGCCGATGATGGCGACCACGTCGCCACGCTTCACCTGCATGGAGACGCCCTTCAGCACCTCGACCGGCCCAAAGCTCTTGCGGACGTCGGTGATGCTAACGAGCGACATTCAGGCGGCCCTCCAATCGTTTGGCGTACCAGGACAGCGGGAAGCACAGGCAGAAATAGATCAGCGCCACCAGCGAATAGACCAGGAACGGCCGGAAGGTGGCGTTGTTGAGCATGGTGCCGGCCTTGGTCAGCTCGACGAAGCCGATGATCGAGGCGAGCGCCGTGCCCTTGATGACCTGCACTGAGAAGCCGACGGTCGGGGCGACGGCAATGCGGGCGGCCTGCGGCAGGATCACGTAGCGCATCTGCTCGAAATAGCTCATGGCGAGGGTCGATGACGCCTCCCATTGCCCGCGCGGGACAGCCTCGACGCAGCCGCGCCAGATTTCCGACAGGAAGGCGCTGGTCCAGAAGGTGAGGGCGAGCCAGGCGGCAACCCACGGGCTGACCTCGATGCCGAACAGGGCGACGCCGAAGAAGAACAGGAAGAGCTGCATCAGCAGCGGCGTGCCCTGGAAGAACTCGATATATCCGGCGGTCAGGAGCCGTAGCGCCCAATGGTCGGAGACGCGGCCGAACAGCACGATCAGCCCGACGATGCCGCCGCTGACGAAGGCGATCAGCGACAGCAGCACCGTCCACCGCGCCGCCCAGAGCAGGTTGTTGAGGATGACGGAGAAGGTGAAATCGGCCATGGCTCAAACCTTCGGGAAGACGAGGCGGCCGATGCCGCGCAGTACGGCGCGCATGGCGATGGCCAGCAGCAGATAGAGCAGCGCGACGGCGAAATAGGCTTCGAAGGCGCGGAAATTGCGCGACTGGATAAAATTGGCCGCGTAGGTCAGGTCCTCCGCCGAGATCTGCGAGACCACCGCCGAGCCGAGCATGACGATGATGATCTGCGAGGACAGCGCCGGGTAGACCTTCATGAAGGCCTGCTTCAGCACGACGTAGCGAAAGATTTCCCAACGCGACATGGCGAGGCTGAGGCCCGCTTCGATATGGCCCTTCGGCACCGCCTCGATGCCGGCGCGGATGATTTCGGTGGAGTAGGCGCCGAGATTGATGACCATGGCGAGGAAGGCCGCCTGCGCTTCGGTCAGTTTGACGCCGAGCGCGGGCAGGCCGAAGAAGACGAAGAAGAGCTGCACGATGAAAGGCGTGTTGCGGATCAGCTCGACATAGACGCCGACCGCGTAGCCCGCCCATTTCGGCCCGAAGGTCCGCGCCCCCGCCCCCGCCGTGCCGAGGCCGATGCCGGCGACGGTCGAGACGGCGGTGAGGATGATGGTGAAGGCAAGGCCCCGCGCCAGCACGTCCCAGTAGGGCAGAAGATCGCCGAAGCTGAGCTGGTAGATCATGGCGAGGCCCCCGGGCTGGTGCTGGTCGGCTCAATTTTTTCGAAATCCCCGCGCAGGCGGGGATCCAGTAATCACAAACTCAGATCCACTCTGCCTAACCGCCCATGCTGCGGAGTACTGGGTCCCCGCCTGCGCGGGGATTTCGTCTGAGAGTGAGGCGGGCCGTTCCGATAACGATCTCGCCCCGAGCAGGCCGACCGCTAAGCTGCGCCCCCGCGGCTACCCCTCACCCGGTCGCTGCGCGCCCGCCCTCTCCCTCAAGGGGGGAGGGCTAAAAACGAGAGGCGCCCACTTGCTCTCTCCCCTTGAGGGAGAGGGCTCCCGCCGCAAGGCGGGTGGGTGAGGGGGGCTCTTGCCCTCAAAACCCCGCCGGCAGCGGCGCCTTCAGCCAGGTCTCCGATAGCTTGGTCAGCGCGCCGGTTTCCTTGGCCTTGGCGATGATCGCGTTGACCTTGGCCAGCAATTCCGGCTCGCCCTTGTTCAAACCGACGAAGCAGGGGCTGTTCTTGATGACGAATTTCAGCTCGGGCTTGCGCGCCGCGCTCTTGTCCGCGATCGAGGCGGCAACCGTGTTGCCGGTGGCGATCAGATCGACCTGGCCGGAGATGAATGCCGATATCGTCGCGTTGTTGTCTTCATAGCGCTTGATCGTCGCCGAGGCAGGAGCTGTCTTGGTCAGTTCCTGCTCCTCGATGGCGCCGCGCGTCGCGCCGACGGTCTTACCGTCCAGGTCCTCGACCTTGGCGACGGCGACGTCCTTGATGCCGTAGACGCCCGAGAAGAACGGGGCATAGGCGCTCGAGAAATCGATGACCTTTTCGCGCTCGGCATTCTTGCCCAGGCTCGAGATGACGAGATCGACCTTCTTGGTCTGCAAGTACGGGATGCGGTTGGCGCTGGTGACCGGCACGATCTCGGCCTTAACGCCCAATTCGGCGGCGATGTAATTGCCCATGTCGATGTCATAGCCGGCGGGCTTCATGTCGGTGCCGACCGAGCCGAAGGGGGCAAAATCCTGCGGCACCGCGATCTTGATGACCTTGGCCTTCATGATGTCGTCGAGCGCGTTGGCGGAGGCGTTTTGTGCGCCGGACAGCGCCAGCAGCGCCATGCAGCCGAGCGCGCCAGCCGCCCCTCGGATTTTTTGCAGCGAAGTCATCAATATCCCTTTCACTCGCCAGTTGCAGACCCTGGCTCCCCTCGGAAGGAGCAAGAACGATGCCAGCCCCGCGCGGCCGACTGAATGCAATGTTGCGGTGCGGGATGCGTTGCGTCCAATATATGGTTTGGATCGATTGATATGATTGCGCTATGGATCTGCGCCAGCTTCGCTATTTCCTCGTCGTCGCGGACGAGCTGTCCTTCACCCGGGCGGCGCGGCGCCTCAACATATCGCAGCCGCCGCTTTCGCAGCAGATTCAGCAGCTGGAGGCGCAGCTCGGCACCAAGCTGCTAAACCGCACCAGCCGCCGCGTCGAGCTGACGGCGGCGGGCGCGGAGCTTCAGACCCAGGCGCGGGCAATCCTGGCGCAGACCGAACAGGCGCGCCAGCAGGTGCGGTTCATCGGGGCGGGACGGTCGGGCAAGATCGACATCGGCGCGACGGGGGCGATCCTGCGCGGCGGGCTGGCGGAGCTGCTCGCCGATTACCGGCGGGGGATGCCCGACGTCCGCACCACCATCCACGAGCAGGCCCCGGCCCTGCAGGTCAAGGCGGTGATCGAATATCGCACTGATATCAGCTTCAATCGCAGCGTCGCCTCGCAGGAGGAACTGGCGAGCGCGCTGGCCTGGCGCGAGGAGGTCTGGGTGATCCTGCCGAAGGGCCACCGGCTGGCGCGGCGGTCCGTGGTGCCGCTCGCCGAACTGCGCGACGACGACCATGTGATGCTGCATCCGGACTCCTCCGAATTCGCGCGGGGCCTGCAGACGGCCTGCGTCGATGCGGGGTTCCTGCCGCGGATTTCCCAGCAGGTGGTGGATTCGCAATCCATCCCGAGCCTGATCGCGGCGGGGTTCGGCGTGTCCCTGGTTCCTGCCTCGACGGCGAAGTTCACCAGCAATGACGTGATCTTCCGCCCGGTGAAGCCGGTGATCGTCGCCGATGTCTATATGGTCTACCGGCGCAACGAGCCCTCGCAGGCCGTGCTGGAATTCGTTCGTTGGGCGCAGGCGGAGATGGCAAAACGCGTAGGTGGTCCGGGCGGATGAGCGGAGCGACCGGGACAGTGCTCAGCCTTTAACCCAAGCCGCAGCCGAACTCCCTCTCCCATGGGCTGGGGTGAGGGGGTAATGCCTATCGGTAGGACGGCGCTTTGCCACACGGAGAGGCATTACCCCCTCACCCGGCACGCTTTCAGCGTGCCACCCTCTCCCCATGGGAGAGGGGAAGAAGCTGCGGCTTGTGAGGAACGTTGCGGCGGACTTGGGCTGAGAGAAGATCGCCCCCTCCGCCGCCTGCAAACTTGCCCCCGCCTTCAGCCCAGCGCGGCGATCACGGCCCTTGCGCATTCGATCGTCGAGGCCTTGCCGCCGAGATCCCGGGTGCGGCTCGCCGGATCGCGCAGCACTTGCTCGATGGCGGCGTCGATGGCGCGGGCGGCTTCGGTTTCGCCGAGATGGTCGAGCATCATCGAGCCGCACCAGATCTGCGCGATCGGGTTGGCGATGCCCTTGCCGGCAATGTCCGGCGCCGAGCCGTGCACCGGCTCGAACATCGAGGGAAACTCGCGCTCCGGATTGAGGTTGGCGGACGGCGCGATGCCGATGCCGCCGACGACCGCCGGGCCGAGATCGGAGAGGATGTCGCCGAACAGATTGCTCGCCACCACGACGTCGAACCAGTCCGGATGCTGCACGAAATGCGCAGCCAGGATGTCGATGTGGAACTGGTCGGTCTTTACATTCGGATGGTGCTTGGCATTGGCCGCGAAGCGCTCGTCCCAGAACGGCATGGTGTGGATGATGCCGTTGGACTTGGTCGCCGAAGTCAGATGCCCGCGCCGCTTCTCGGCCAGCTTGAAGGCGTAGCTCATGATGCGGTCGACGCCGCGCCGGGTGAACACCGCCTCCTGGATGGCGAATTCGTCCTCCGTCCCGGCATAGAGCCGGCCGCCCGCCGCCGAATATTCGCCCTCATTGTTTTCGCGCACGATGATGAAGTCGATCTCGCCGGGCTTGCGGTCACGCAAGGGCGAGGGGACGCCCTCGAACAGCTTGATCGGCCGGACATTGGCATATTGGCGCAATTGGCGGCGCAGCGGGATGAGCAGGCCCCAGAGCGAGACATGGTCCGGCACGCCGGGATAGCCGACCGCGCCGAGCAGGATCGCGTCGAACGCCTTGGTCTGTTCCACGCCGTCCTCCGGCATCATGCGTCCGGTCTTGCTGTAGAGCTCGCAGCTCCAGGGGAATTCGGTGAACGCGAAGGAGATGCCGAAGCGGCGTCCGGCGGCCTCCAGCACTTCGACGGCCGCCGGCACCACTTCCTTGCCGATGCCGTCGCCGGGAATGAGTGCGATCTTGTGCTGGCGGTCCGTCATGCCCTGTTCCTCTGATTGGCGCGCGGGACTGTTTGACGCCATTCTCGGCGCAAATCAAGCGCAGGTCGAGCAGGGAGCGGCGCGAAGCCGTCATAGCCCTGTCATATGAATCGGGATGAATGCTGGCAACATGGCGGGGATGTGCATCGGCGCCTGCAAACGCCGAATCCCGGATAACGCGAAGCGCGTTTCCGGGATATCAGGTCCAGTACGGCCGAGGCGCGGCGCTTTAGGCGTCGGCGAAATCGTCCGTGTCGGCCGGGCTGTAGCGCGAGCCCGAGGACGACGAACCGCCGCCGCCACCGCCTCGCTCGCGCGAGGAGTCGCTGCTCATGCGGCAGATCGCCTCTTCCATGTCCGACAGATCGACAAATTGGTCGGCCTGGCGGCGCAGTTCGTCCGAGACCATCGGCGGCTGCGTGTTCATGGTGGAGACGACGCTGACGCGCTTGCCCTTGTGCTGAAGCGCTTCCACCAGAGTGCGGAAGTCGCCGTCGCCGGAGAACAGCACGATGTGATCGAGATGCTGGGCCAGTTCCATGGCATCGACGGTAAGTTCGATATCCATGTTGCCCTTGATCTTCCGGCGGCCAGAGGCGTCGGTAAACTCCTTCGTCGGCTTGGTCACCATGGTGTAGCCATTGTAATCGAGCCAATCGATGAGCGGACGGATCGAGGAATATTCCTGATCCTCGGCCAGAGCGGTATAGTAAAGGGCGCGCAACAGGCGTCCTTTAGATCGGAACAGAACCAGGAGACGCTTGTAATCGATATCGAATCCCAACGCCTTGGCTGTGGCGTAGAGATTGGCGCCGTCGATAAAAAGCGCTATCCGTTCCGAGGGATAAAAATTCATTTGCATATGACCCTTTCTGAGAAGCGAACAGGCCTGTGGTAAATGCCACAAGCCGATCCGATCTTCCAGCAGCTACCCCGAACCCCCGGGGTTCATTCACGATGTGAAAACTTGCACGCTAGCACGAAGTTCAAAATGATTATCATAGGTATGGGGTCTAATGTAACCAGTCGGTGGGGCGATTCCTATAGAACCATAGCCGAAGGGCTTAACCAGCTTGAGGGGGCTGGCATACCCATTTTGCGGCATTCGCGCTTCTATCGAACCTCTCCACTCGGGCCGGCCGACCAGCCTGACTATTTCAATGCGGCGGCCATCATAGGTACATCACTCCCAGCGATCGCGCTCCTATCATTGCTCAAAAAAATCGAGACTGCCGCAGGCCGGAGATCCTCTGTGCGTTGGGGGCCACGGGCGCTGGACATCGATATCCTTGATTACAACCGGCAAATCCTAAATTGGCAAAACCGGCGCTGCCAACGCTTTAAATGTAATGAATTCAGACTGATTCTGCCACATCCGGGAATAGAGTCACGCCCCTTTGTGCTTCAGCCGCTCCAGGATATTGCGCCTTATTGGCACCATCCGGTATACGGGCTGAACCCGGCTCAGTTTCTGGCAAGGCTGCGCGGGGTCAAAATGGGCCGAATCATCGACACCGTGAGTGATACTTATCCCCTCATACAAAACCTCCAAAGCTTGCACGAGCCCGAAAAAATCGCTACTTAAAGACTAGCGTTTTTCCGGACAAACAAAAGGATACCTCCGCCATGGCCCGCGTGACGGTTGAAGATTGCGTCGACAAGGTTCCGAACAGGTTCGAGC
The DNA here is from genome assembly GCF_002198715.1 of Rhodomicrobium sp. R_RK_3. Lineage (GTDB taxonomy): Bacteria > Pseudomonadota > Alphaproteobacteria > Rhizobiales > Rhodomicrobiaceae > R-RK-3. The sequence goes on from NZ_MWLK01000008.1 coordinate 263,314, forward strand.
TCGTTCTGCTCGCGGCGCACCGCGCCCGCGCGGTTTCGGCCGGCTCGCCTATTACCATCGAACGGGAAAACGACAAGAATCCGGTCGTGGCATTGCGCGAGATCGCGGAAAAGACAATTTCCCCGGAAGACATGAAAGAGGATCTGATCCACTCCATGCAGCGCTATGTGGAAGTGGACGAACCGGAGCCGGATGCAGTGCCGCTGCTCTCCTCCGGGTCATCGGACCGCCCGATCCTGGGCCGCGACGACGTCAATTCCGACCTCGTCATCGACCGCATGACCGAGGAAGAGCTTCTGCGCGGCATGGAGCGCAGCATCCCGTCCGATCAGCACCAGAGCAACCGGTCGCGCTAATTCGGGGGCCTCATGTCTCCGTTTCCGGCGAAAGGCGGGTTGAGGGCATCCCGTCATGATGCGGCAATATGAGCTTGTCGAAAAAGTTCTCAGCTACGATCCCAACGCGGACGAGGCGCTGCTGAACCGTGCCTATGTCTATGCGATGAAGGCGCATGGGCATCAGAAGCGAGCATCGGGCGATCCCTATTTCTCGCATCCGCTCGAAGTCGCGGCGATCCTGACCGAGTTCGAGCTGGACGACGCCACGATCGCGACCGCGCTGCTGCACGACACGATCGAAGACACCGGCACCACCAAGGCCGAGATCGACGATCTGTTCGGCGCCGAGATCGGCACGCTGGTCGACGGGCTGACCAAGATCGACAAGCTGAATCTGGTCAGCAAGCGCGCCGAGCAGGCCGAGAATTTCCGTAAGCTGCTGATCGCCATTTCCAGCGACATCCGCGTGCTGCTGGTGAAGCTCGCCGACCGCCTGCACAATATGCGCACGCTCGAGCATAAGAGCCCCGAGAGCCGCCGGCGCAACGCGCAGGAGACCATGGACATCTATGCGCCGCTCGCCGGGCGCATGGGTATCCAGGAAATGAAGGACGAGCTTGAGGAGCTGGCCTTCCGCTGGCTGCACACCCAGGCTTACGACACGCTGGTCGGCCAGCTCGCCGTACTGCGCCAGCGCAACAAGAACATCATCCAGACCATCGAGCAGGAATTGCGGGCCAAGCTCGTCGATGCGGGCGTCACCGGCAAGGTTTCCAGCCGCGAGAAGAAGCCCTACTCCATCTGGCGCAAGATGGAGAACAAGCAGATCTCGCTCGAACAGCTCTCCGACATCTACGGTTTCCGCGTCGTCGTCGACAAGCTCGAGGATTGCTACCGCGTCCTGGGCGCCGTGCACACCACCTGGCGGACGGTTCCGGGGCGCTTCAAGGACTACATCTCGACGCCGAAATACAACAATTACCAGTCCATCCACACCACCATCGTCGGCCCCGGCCATCAGCGCGTCGAGCTGCAGATCCGCACCAAGATGATGGAGGAGATCGCCGAATTCGGCGTCGCCGCGCATTCGCTCTACAAGGACGGCGTGATTTCCTCGAACGGCAATCTCAAGGTCGCCGGCACCGAGGATTCGACGCCCTATCAATGGCTGCGCAAGCTGGTCGCCAATCTGCTCGAAGGCGACAATCCGGAAGAGTTCCTGGAGCACACCAAGCTCGAGCTGTTCCAGGATCAGGTTTTTTGCTTCACGCCGAAGGGCCGCCTGATCGCCCTGCCGCGCGGCTCGACGCCGATCGACTTCGCCTATGCGGTGCACACCAAGATCGGCCATAGCTGCGTCGGCGCCAAGGTCAACGGCCGCCACATGCCGCTGATCAGCGAATTGAAGAACGGCGACGAGGTCTCGATCATCACCTCGGACGCGCAAACGCCGCCGCCGGCCTGGGAGAATATCGTGCGCACCGGCAAGGCCCGCTCGGCCATCCGCCGCGCGACGCGCGAAGCCGTGCGCAAGCAATATGGCAATCTCGGCCGCGACATCCTTAAGGCGACCTTCCAGCAGCACGACAAAAGCTATTCCGACGAGGCCGTCGCCATCGCGCTCGGCCGGCTGCCGCAGAAAACGCTCGACGATGTGCTGGCCGAAGTCGGCCGCGGCGAGATGAACTCCATCGAGGTCTACCGGGCGGTGTTCCCGAAGGAAGTGCTGCCGGAGGTGCCCAAGCGCAAGGCGATCAAGCGCTCGGACGAGGGCTGGTTCAACCTGCGCCGCGTGACCAACCTGCGCTTCCGCTGGCCGGGCAGCGTGCCGGAGGAGCATTCGGTGAACGGCGCCAACGGCGTGCCGATCCGGGGCGCGCGCGGCGACCTGCCGATCAAGTTCGCGCCCGGCGGCGCCATTCCCGGCGAGCGCATCGTCGGCATCCTGGAGCCGGGCGCCGGCATCACCATCTACCCGATCCATTCGCCGCTCTTGCGCGACCATTTCGACCACAATGACCGCTGGATCGACGTCACCTGGGACATCGACGAGGCTTCGCAGGAGCGCTTTCCGGTCAAGATCAAGGTGACGGCGGTGAACGAGCCGGGGTCGCTCGCCAAAATCGCCGCCATCATCGGCGACAAGAACGGCAATATCGACAAGCTGCAGATGACCGGCCGCCGCGAGGACTACACCGACATGCTGATCGACGTCGAAGTGTGGGACGTGAAGAATCTGCGCGACATCATGGGTGGGCTGAAGGGGCTTTCGGCGGTCAGTTCGGTCGAGCGGATCATGGCTTGAGGGCCTGATCCCGTGGCGGACGGCGCCGAGGCCGATCAAATTTACCTCAAACTGTATAAAAACGGGCGCCGTTCACCCGAGCGGTTGTAAGAACGCCTCTGCCGCATCGGCGGCACCGCGACGGATGGCGCGCGCCTGATCGCGGCTGTCCGGGTTTGGGGAGGCGTTCAAAATGCGATTTCTGTCCTTGTTGATTGCCGTCTGCCTGTTGGCCATCGGCGCATTCGTGCTGCCGGGCGCCTGGGGTGCCGGCCAATATCTGCTGGCCAAGGACGATCCGGCCGCGCTGACCAATCTCGGCCTGCGCGCCAAACTCACGCCCGAGCTGCTGAACGCCGAAATGACGGCGGCGCTCGACACGCGGAGCCAATATCTGGCCGACAGTTTCATCGTGCTGGCGGAGCAGGAGCGCATCGCGATCCCGGCCGATCTGCGCAAGCGCCATGACGACCAGTCGGCGAGCTACCTCTTGCCGGTCGAGCTGTTCGCGCAAGGCATCCTGGACGGGCGCTGCACCAGCAATGCCGGTTTCGCCGGCGCGCGCATCAGCGACATGCTGATCGTCGGCGATCTGCGCGACCTCTACGGCCAGGCCGACAATTATCGCGGCGGCAGGCCGATCGACGAGATGGTGGTCGGGCTGGCGGCGGTCGGGCTGGTCTCGACGGCGGCGGTTCCCGCGCATACGGCGATCTCGGCGATCAAGGGCGCGGCCAAGGCCGGGCGGCTGTCGCAGCCCCTGCGCGGCGAGCTGACTGGCATTCTGGCGCGCGCGGTCGATCCGAAAGCCGTGCTCGCGGCGGTCTCGGAAATCGGCATCTGGGACTGGATTCCGACGCTGAGCTGGCAGGAGACCATCCCGTCGCTGCGCGTGCCGCTGCTGACCAAGCTGACGGCCGCCGTCGGCGCGCTGGTGCATTACGACGCGCTGACCTCCTTCACCGACCTGACCGGCGACCTGGTCATCCTCGCCTCCGGCGATACCGGCATTTGCGGCGCCCAGGACGCGCTCGCCGTGATCCACAATGGCGGCGAGCTGAAGCGCGTGCTGCGTCTCGCCGAGGCGCGCAAAGGCGCGACGCCGGCGGTGCTGAAGCTGCTCGGCCGCGATGCGCTGGTGCTGCCGGAGCAGCAGCGCTCGGCCATGCTGGGCTGGGTCGGCGGCGGCGCAGGTTATGTGCTGTTCGGCATCGCGGCGCTCTGGCGGGGGGCGCGCAACGCTAGGCGCGGCCAGGCTCACGATGTCTCGAGCGGAGCCGCCTAAGCCGCTCGCGCCGCGCCGCCGCTGCTATTTCAGCGTGCGGCTGCCCGGCTTGGTGGCGGGGATCGCGGCCAGTTCGGGCGGCAGGGCGTCGGGCGGATAATTGCCGATGTCGAGCGTCATCAGCGCCGTCAGCGGCACGCCGAGATCGGCCTTGCCGCCGGAGCGGTTGACGAGACAGGCCGCCGCCACCGTCACGCCGCCCTCGCGGGCGATGGCGTCGATGGTCTCGCGCGAGGAGAGGCCGGTCGTCACCACATCCTCCATCATCAGCACGCGCGCGCCGGGCTCGATGGTGAAACCGCGCCGGAGCTGGAAAATGCCCTCGACACGCTCGAAGAAGATCGACGGCAAGCCGAGCTGCCGCCCCATCTCGTAGCCCGCGACCACGCCGCCCATGGCGGGCGATGCCACCAGATCGAACGGCCCGGCCCCCGAGGCGAGCAGCTTTTCGGCCAGCGCCGCGCAGAGCCGGCTCGCCCGCGCCGGGTCCATCAGCACCCGCGCGCATTGCAGATAGGCGCCGCTATGCAGCCCGGAGGTCAGGATGAAATGGCCGGTGAGCAGCGCCCCGGCGTCGCGGAATTCCTGGAGGACATCATCATCGGTCATAAAGACGGTTTATGCCCCCGGCAGAGCCGGAGCGCAAGCCGGGCGGTTGCCGGGCCGCCGCAAATCCTCGCCCGGCATTCACCCGCCGCCACGGCGGGCCCCGACACATCAACGGCATTGTCATCGCCGCCGATCCATCGTATCCCCTGGCCTCATTCGCCTGGTTTCTCCATGCTATGTCAGGAGTTCTCGATGCGCTTTGCTTCGGCGCTGTCCGCCTGCCTCCTCGCGCTGGCCCTCAGCGTAACCCCCGCCCTCGCCGCCTCGCTCGACGGCCTCGCGGTCGAGGTGAAGAATGAGAGCGAGCCGGTGCTCTGCGCCGAAAAAGACAATGTCTCCCTCTCCTTCGCCAACAAGGACGTGCGCAGCTTCCGCATCGAGGCGGCGCATCCGGTCTACCTGTCCAGCAGCATGCGCGACAATTTCGAGGCCGACTGGACCGCCTGCGACATGGCGCCGGAGCCCGGCTACAAGGCTCCCGCCCCGCCCCGCAAGGTCACCCTCTACGACGACAACGACCTCTGGGTGGTCGGCTACACCTTTCCGACCTTCTGGCGTCCGGCCCCGGCCACCGTCCGCATCGGCGACCGCGTCGAGACCGGCATCCACATGCTGCAGATCTGGGTGCTGCGCACGGACGGCTCGGAGGAGGTGCTGGTGTTCTATCCGCAGGACGGCTATTGGCGGCCGCGCCCGATGGCGCCGAAAGGGTTTCGCAACACCGCCTACGGCTCGTCCTTCCTGGTCGGCCCGGTCGAGTTCCAGGGCCGTCCGGTGGTGAACATCAAGGAGGTCGCCTTCGACCCCAAGACCCGCACCTTCAAGCTCGACTTCGCCAAGGGCGGCTCGGGCACGGTGAAGATCGTGCAAATCGACGCGACCAAGATGGCCCTCGACATCGCCTTCGACCGCGCCATCGAGGGCGGCCCCTTCGCCATGATGCGCTCGATGTACATCACCGAGTTCAACAATGACGTGGCGCGCATCGCGGTCCGGGAGAAGGGCGCCAAATCCTGGCGCGAGGAAAACATCATGTCCTTCGGCGGCGGCACCGCCACCGACATCTGGGCCGGACGCCTGAGCCCGTCGCAGCACAACACGACCTCGGCGGACCTGGTGTTCAACAGCTTCTCCGAGACGCAGGCGCCGAAGCGCCCCAAGAGCGAGCCGCCGCCCCCCGCGCAGCCGGTAAATTGAGGGATCGAGCTTAAAGCCGGACCCCTTGGGTTGGAGCAACGCGCTTCCCTTGCCGCAGCCCAACCCTCTCCGAGGGGAGAGGGTGGCACGCGTCAGCGTGCCGGGTGAGGGGTTGCGGACTCTCAATTGACTCACGAACCCCCCACCCCCGCCCTCTCCCAAGGGAGAGGGAGTCCGGCTGCGGGGCGCGGGGGGCTCATCCCTATCCGCCTTATCGAGAGCAATCCCACCGTCAAAAAGGCGGGACGCCCGGGTGTCCCGCCTTCGGCGTGTCGGGCCGTTCGTGCTCAGCTCGACTCGCCGCTCATCACCGGGCCGAAGCGGTGCCAGCGCTCGCCGTCGAATTTCTGCATCTGCAATTGCTCGATCGGGGCGAAATCGCTCGGGCTGGTATTGACCTTGATGCCGTCGACCAGCACGCCGATCTCGAAATTCTTCAGATTGGCGGCTTCCTTCATGATGTTGGCGCGGCTGAGATCCTTGCCGGCCTGTTTCAGCACCTGCACCATGGTCTGCGCGGCGGCATAGCCGAAGACGGTCGAGCCGTCGAGCTTGTTGCCGTCGGGATAGTATTTGTCCATGAAGGCCTCCCATTCCTTGAAGGCGGGGCTTTCCTTGTCGGCCGGGTCGGTCGCGTCCTTCAGATAGGCGGTGGAAAGGATGTCCTTGGCGTTTTCGGGCCCCGCGGGCTTGATGACCGCGCCGACCGAGATGGCGACATTGTTGAGGAAATGCGTCGGCTTCCAGCCGAGTTCGGCGACCTTGCGGATGACTTGCGCGGCAAATTTCGGCGTCGCGATGGTGACGAGGATGTCGGCCCCGGAGCCCTTGAGCTGCACGATCTGGCTGTCGATGGTCGGCACCGAGACCTCATAGGGCACCTCGGCGATAATCATCGAAGCCGCCTTCGCGCCGAGCCCGTCCTTCAGGCCCTTTAAGAGATCCTTGCCGTAATCGTCATTCTGGAAGATCACCCCGACCTTGCCGTTCGGCAGGTTGTCGGCGATGTATTTGCCGTAGATCTTGCCCTCGGTCTGGTAGTTGGGCTGCCAGCCCATGGTCCAGGGGAAATTCTTCGGGTCGTTCCACTTGGTGGCGCCGGTGGCGACGAAGAGCTGCGGCACCTGCTTGGAATTCATATATTTCTGGATCGCCGAATTGGACGGCGTGCCGAGCGGCTGGAAGACGATGGCCACCTCGTCGCTCTCGACGAGCTTGCGGGCCTGCTCCACCGCCTTGGGCGGGCTGTAGCCGTCGTCGTAGCTGATATAGTTGATCTTGCGCCCGTTGACGCCGCCCTCGGCGTTGATCTTGGCGAAATAGGCGCCGATGGTCTTGCCGATCACGCCATAGGCCGAGGCGGGGCCGCTATAGGGATTGATGTTGCCGATCTTGATCTCGGTATCGGTAACGCCGGGCGCGGTCTGCGCCATCGCCGGTGCCGCGGCGAGCGCAGAGGCGCCGACCGCCATTGCCAGCAGGGTGCATGTCCTCAAGGCCATGTTCATTTCCTCCTTCTTGCAAAATAGTCCGCTGTCTTGTGCAGCAGTCCTCCCACGCCCGAGGGCGCGATATAGATAATGAGCAGCAGGATGATGCCGTAGACCGCGCCGGACAGGCCCTTCGAAACCCCCTCGGCGATGTTCGGCACGAACAGGATGAAAGCCCCGCCGATCAGCGAGCCCGGCAGCCAGCCGACGCCGCCGATCACCATGCCGACCAGGAAGGCGACGGCGAGCACCAGCGTGTAGCTGTCCGGTGCGACGAATTGCACGACGATGGCCGAGAGCGCCCCGGCGACGCCGGTGTAGAAGGCGCTGACGCCGAAGGTCAGTGTTTTGTAGAGCGACAGGTTAATGCCCATGGCGCGCGCGGCGATGGGGTTGTCGCGGATGGCCTGGATGGCGCGGCCGGTGCGGCTGGCGATGATGTTGCGCGCGGCCAGATAAAGGCCGAAGCCGACGCCGAGCGTGAACAGATACAGCCATTGGTCCTGGCTGAGCGGCAAGCCGAACGGTGCGTCGGGCTTCAGGATGACGATGCCTTGGACACCGCCGGTCCAATGTTCGAAGGGCGTCAGCTTGAGGAATTGCGGCATGGCGACGGCCAGCGCGAAGGTCGCCAAGGCGAGGTAGATCGGCTCCAGCCTGAGCGCGGGCAGGCCGAACAGGAACCCCGCGACGAAGGCGGTGAGCCCCGCCGCCGGCAGCGTCCAGACATAGGAGACGCCAAAACTCTCCATCAGGATCGCCGCCGTATAGGCGCCGATGGCGAAGAAGGCGCTGTGGCCGAGCGAGAACTGGCCGTTGAAGCCGGTCAGGATGTTGAGCCCCATGATGGCGATGCCGTAGACCATCACCATGGTGAGCTGGAAGACGACGAAGCCCTGGGCCACGAAGGGCAGCACAACCGCCACGGCCAGCAGGCAGAGCGTCACCACCGAGCCGAGGCTGCGGCTCTTGCCGGTGCCGGCGCCGGTCGCGGCATCGAGGATGCCGTCGAGCTTGGCGTCGTATTTGATGTCTTCATTGACCGACATGATTACACCCGCTGCACGGTTCTGCGGCCGAGCAGGCCACTCGGTTTCACCACAAGCACGGCGACGATGAGCACGAGCGCAATGGGCAGCTTCAGCTCCGGCCCGACGACGGGGATGTAGGTTCCGGCGAGATTTTCGACGACGCCGACGATGAAGCCGCCGAGCACCGCCCCCGCCGGGCTGGTCAGCCCGCCGAGCACCGCGCCGGCGAAGCCGTAGAGCAGGATGGTGAGCATCATGTTCGGCTCGAGGAAGACCACGGGCGCGATCAGCATCCCCGCGACCGAGCCGATGGCCGAGGCCATGCCCCAGCCGAGCGCCGTCGTCCAGCCGACGCGGATGCCGACGAGGCGGGCCGACGCCGGGTTCGCCGCCGCCGCCCGCATGGCGAGGCCGGTATTGGTGTAGCGGAAGAAGAGATAGAGCAGGACCAGCATCACCAGCACCACCGCGATCATGCCGGCCTGATGCGCGCTGAGCAGGCCGTTGCCGAGCACCGGCGCGGTGCCGAACGGCGTCGGGAAGGGTTTGATGGTGAAGTCCCAGATGAAGCCGGCGGCCGAGTTGAGGATGGTGAACAGCGCGATGAAGACGACGACATGCGTCAGCACCGGCGCGTGCTCGATCGGCTTCATGACGATGCGCTCGATAGCGACGCCACCGGCGAAGGACAATGCCACCGTCACCGGCAGCGCGGCCCAGAACGGCATCCCCCATTGCATGAGCTGCCAGGCGATGAAGGTGGAGAACATCGCCATTTCGCCCTGGGCGAAGTTCAGATGGTGGATGGCCTGATAGATCATGACGATGGCGAGCGCCACCGAGGCATAGATCGCGCCATTGGCAACGCCCGACAGGACCTGCTGAAGGAAAAGCTCCATGCCGACGCTCCCTATGGCCTGATCGTTCGAGGTAAACGAAGTGTCCGAAATCCCAGCAGAGGCGGGGATCCAGTCATCACAAAGCCGGAGCCGGCCTCCTCCCCCGAGCGGTAGAGCCTTGGCTGGATACACCAAGCCAACCACGCGCCGCAGCCAAACTCCCTCTCCCATGGGGAGAGGGGTGGGGTGAGGGGGTAATGCCTCTCGGTGATTTGAGGCCCGTCCAAGATCACCCGGATGAGGGAGTGTGCCCTACCGACCGTTTGTAACCCCTCACCCGGCACGCTTCGCGCGCCACCCTCTCCCACTGGGAGAGGGAAAGAAGAGCAAAGCCGCAGCGGTACGTCCGAGGGCAGCAGTTGGCGTGCGCGCATCCGATCCCTCCCCTAATAGCCGAGATAGGATTGGCGGACGCTCTCGTCAGCGCTGATGGCCTTGGCGGGGCCGGACAGCACGATGTTGCCGGTCTCCAGCAGATAGGCTTCGTCCGCCAGTTCCAGCGCCAGCGAGGCATTCTGCTCCACGATCAGCATCGAGACTTTCTCGGCGCGGTTGATGGCGGCGAGGATCTGGAACAGCTCGCGCACCACCAGCGGCGCGAGGCCGAAGGAGGGCTCGTCCAGCAGCATCATGCGGGGACGCAGCATCAGCGCGCGGGCGACGGCCAGCATCTGCTGCTCGCCACCCGACAGCAATCCGGCCTGCTGCTGCAGCCGCCGCTTCAGGATCGGGAAATAGGAGAAGCACCGCTCGATATCGCCGGCGACGGCGCGCCTGTCCTTGCGGGTGATGGCCCCGAGCCGGAGATTTTCCTCGACCGTCAGCGAGGTGAAGGTGCCGCGCCCTTCCGGCACATGCGCCACGCCCAGCCGGGCGATCTCCTCGGTCGAGCGGCCGCCAATGGCGCGGCCCTCGAAGACGATGTCGCCCGAGGCGCGGACCATGCCGCAAAGTGCCCTGAGCGTCGTGGTCTTGCCCGCGCCGTTGGCGCCGAGCAGCGTCGCGACGCCCCCGACCGGCAGCTTGAAGTCGATGCCGTGCAGAACCTCGATGGCGCCGTAATAGGCTTTGAGGCGCTTCACCTCCAGAACCGCGCTCATGCCGGTGCTCCGAGATAGGCCTGGATGACCTGCGGGTTCGCCTGCACCTCGGCGGGCGAGCCTTCCGCGATCTTCTCGCCGAAATTCAAGACCACCACCGTGTCGGAGATCGACATGACGAGGCTCATATGATGCTCGACCAGCAGCACGGTGACGCCGCGCTCGTCGCGGATGTGGCGGATGAGGCGGGCGAGGTCGCCGAGTTCGTCGTGATTGAGGCCCCCGGCCGGCTCGTCGAGCAGGATCAGCTTCGGGCGCCCCATCAGCGCGCGGGCGAGTTCGACGCGCTTGCGCGTGCCGAAGGGGAAGCCGTCGACCGGCAGATGGGTTTCCGCCGCAAGGCCGAGATCGGCGAGCAGCTTGATGGCGTCCTGCCGGAGCTCCGCATCCCTGGCCGTCACCGACGGCAGCCCGAGCGCATCGCTGAGATAGTCGCTGCGGCCGCGCGCATGGGCGCCGATCATGACGTTCTGCAAGACGGTCAGCCGGTCGAACAGTGCCACGTTCTGGAAGGTGCGGCCGATGCCGATCTCGGCGATCCGGTGCGCCGGGCGCGCCAGGATGGATGCGCCCTCGAACAGGATGTCGCCCGCGCTCGGCTGGTAGAGCCGCGACAGGCAGTTGAAGAGCGTGGTCTTGCCCGCGCCGTTCGGGCCGATCAGGCCGAGGATCTGACCGCGCGGCAAATCGAAGGAGACGCCCGCCAGCGCGACGATGCCGCCGAAGCGCACGGCGACGCTCTTCACCTCCAGCAGAGGCGGATGCGCGGCGCCGTTAGCGCGTCCCATGGATGGCGCTCCTGTCGCTCGATGTGCATTCCGCCTTGCTCAGGCGGGCGGGGCGAACCGGATGGGCTGAGCCTGCGGCCTCCCTCACCCGGTCGCTGCGCGCCCGCCCTCTCCCACGAGGGGAGAGGGCAAAAACGAGAGGCGCCTCACTTGCCCTCTCCCCTCGTGGGAGAGGGCTCCGGCCGTCAGGCCGGTGGGTGAGGGGGCTTGTTTCGCGCACGCCCTCCGGCTGCTCAGCTTCCGTTCGGCCGCTCCCGCCGCCCGGCGGTTTTGGGACGTTGTCCCTTCCGCTCCCCATCCTCACGCTCTCCTCCCAGGTCCCCGCCGGCGAAAACGGGGTTTTTATATCGTCTGACGCCGAAATCATCGTCGCCGCCCGCGAGCCGCGTCTCGACCGAGCGCACCATGTCGACCATATGCGGCCCGATCTCATGCTGCAGCCGGGCGGGGGCGAGCATGAAGGCCGGCGCACCGCAATTGAAGGCGAGCACGCCCGATCCGTCCTGCGGAACGAAGGGCACGCCGACGCCGTTAATGTCGTCCTGCCACTCGCCGACCGATATGGTGAAGCCCCAGCGCGCGATCTGTTCCCGGCCGCGCTCGATGCCGTCCCGGACACGCGGCCAGTCCTCGCCGCTCCGGGCCTCGATCAGCTCGCAGATCGGCGCCCGTTCCGCATCGGGCAGCGCGGCCAGATAGGCGCGCCCCATGGCGCTCGTCGCCATCGGAATGCGCGAGCCGACTTCCAGCCGCACGCCGACGCGGGAACTGGAGCGGAGATGGCTGATATAGACCATGCTCAGCCGGTCCGGCCCGCCGAGCGCGACCGACGCCTTGGCCTCGTCGGCCATGGCTTGCATCAACGGGCGCGCCACCTCGCGGATGCGGAAATTCGCCATCGCGGCATAGCCGATGGAAAGCGCGCCGGGCGCCAGCTTGTAGCGGCCGAGCCGTTCCAGATAGGTGAGATAGCCGAGCTTCGTCAGCGTGTAGGTGAGGCGGGTGACGGTCGGGCGGGGCAGATTGGTGCGCTCGGAGATTTCCAGATTGCCGAGCACGCCGTCATTCGGCTTGAAGGCGCGCAGCACTTCCAGCCCGCGCGCCAAGGCTTCGACAAACTGGCGGTCGCCAGGACGCCGCGCCCAACCCGACAGGTCGGGGCCGTTGCCCTGGGCCGCGACAGCTTTGGAACGGCTGCGGGCCAAACTGTCCTCCCATTCGTTGACAAGAACCTCACCACATCCTAATCTTCGTGTCAAATATGCAGAATTCAATTTCGCTATGCGGAACTAGGTGCGGCTTGCAATTAGCTGACGCGAACGTCAAACTCGCTATCAAGGCGACGCCAAATTGGGCCAGGGAGGAACTTGCTTGACCACGCTCGTGGAACTCACCCGCGACGGCGAAGTGGCCGTCATTCTCGTCGATAACCCGCCGGTCAACGCACTCAGCCACGCCGTCCGCTCCGGACTTTTGCAGAATTTGAAGGCGGCTCAAGAGGATGCCGGCATCGAGGCCGTGGTCATCGCCTGCAAGGGCCGCACCTTCATCGCGGGCGCCGACATCACCGAATTCGGCAAGCCGTTCCAGCCGCCTGGCCTCCTCGAAGTCATTGCTTTCATGGATGAAATGTCCAAGCCCATCGTCGCCGCCATTCACGGCACGGCGCTCGGCGGCGGGCTCGAAGTCGCACTCGGGGCACATTGGCGCGTCGCGGCGGAGAGCGCCCGGCTCGGCCTGCCGGAGGTCAAGCTCGGCATCCTGCCCGGCGCCGGCGGCACGCAGCGGCTGCCGCGTCTCGTCGGTGCGGAAGAGGCGCTGAAGATGATCGTCAGCGGCGATCCGATCGCGGCGCCGAAGGCTTTGCAACTCGGCCTCGTCGATGAGATCTCCAAGGGCGACATCGTCGCCGACGGCGTTGCTTTCGCGCGGAAAATCCTAGCCGAGGGGCGTCCGATCCAGCGCGTCCGCGACCGCGCCGACAAGCTCGCATTCGACGAGAAGGCGTTCAAGGAAGCGGCCGGCAATCTGACCAAGCGGGCGCGCGGCCTCGAAGCGCCGATGGCCTGCGTCACCTCCGTCCACAATGCGCTGACCATGCCCTTCGATGAGGGCATCGGCGCCGAGCGCGATCTGTTCATGAAGCTCGTCGCCGGCGACCAGTCCAAGGCGCAGCGGCACGTCTTCTTCGCCGAGCGCGAGGCTCTGAAGGTCCCCGACATGCCCGCGACCACCAAGGCGCGCGACGTCGCCAAGGCGGCGGTGATCGGCGGCGGCACCATGGGCGGCGGCATAGCGATGTGCTTCGCCAATGTCGGCGTGCCGGTGACGCTGATTGAGACCAATGACGAGGCGCTGCAGCGCGGCCTCGGCATCATCGCCGGCAATTACCGCGCCACGGCCGCGAAAGGCGGCTTGGCGCCTGAGCAGGCGGAAAAGCGCATCGGCCTGATCAAGGGCGCGGTCGGCCTGGACGCCGCCGCCGACGCCGATCTGGTCATCGAAGCCGTGTTCGAGAACATGGACCTGAAGAAGCAGATTTTTGCCGATCTCGACCGCATCGCGAAACCCGGCGCGGTGCTTGCCACCAACACCTCGACGCTCGACGTGGACGAGATCGCCCGCGCCACCAGCCGCCCCGCCGATGTCGTGGGCATGCATTTCTTCTCTCCCGCCAATGTGATGAAGCTCTTGGAGACCGTGCGCGGCAGGGCGACCTCGCATGAGGCGCTGAAGACCGCGGTCGAGACCGGGCGGCGCATCGGCAAGACCGGCGTCATCAGCGGCGTCTGCTTCGGCTTCATCGGAAACCGGATGCTCGGCCGGCGCACGGTCGAGGCGGAACGGGTGATCCTCGAAGGCGCGCTGCCGCAGGAGGTGGATCAGGCCATCGTCGAATTCGGCTTCCCCATGGGCCCCTTCGCAATGGGCGACCTCGCCGGCCTCGACGTCGGCTGGCGCGTCCGCCAGGGCACCGGCGCCAAGGCCGAGATCGCCGACCAGTTGTACGAGCTCGGACGTCACGGCCAGAAGACCGGCAAGGGCTATTTCCTCTACGAGGACGGCTCGCGCGTGCCGCGTCCCGACCCGGAGGTCGAGGCGATGATCCTCGCCTCGTCGAAGCGCCTCGGCATCGAGCGGCGGGCGATCTCCAAACAGGAGATCATCGAGCGCATGGTCTATCCGATGATCAACGAGGGCGCGCGCATCCTCGATGAGGGCATCGCCATGCGCCCCGGCGACATCGATATCACCTGGGTCTATGGCTATGGCTGGCCGGTCTGGCGCGGCGGCCCGATGTTCTACGCCGATCAGGTCGGCTTGACGCAGATCGCGGACCGGCTCGCCCATTATGCGGAGACGGTCGGCGACGAAACGCTGACGCCCGCACCTTTGCTGGTGCGGCTCGCCAATGAAGGCAAAGGGTTTGGGTCACTCGCCGCCAGGGGGTAGTCATGAGCGCGCGTCCGTTTGCCTGGGAATTGTCCTATCCGCCAGGGCTGCGCTGGGATGTGCCGATCGAGATCAGCACCATCCCCGCGCTTTTCGACCGGGCCGTTGCCGAATATGGCGAGCGCCCCTTCCTCGAATTTCGCGGCCGCAAGATCAGCTATGGCGAACTCGGGGCGCGGGCCGGCCGCGCGGCGGCGGGCTTCATCGGCATCGGCCATGACCGGACGCGGCCCATCGCGCTCTATCTGCCCAACACGCCCTGCCATCCGATCGCCTTCTTCGGCGGCCTGAAGGCGGGCGCGACCCTGGTGCATCTCAGCCCGCTCGACGCCGAGCGCGAGCTGGCGCATAAGCTCACCGACAGCGGCGCGCGCACCATCGTCACTACCAATTTCCCGGCCATGCTGCCGCTGGCGCTGAAAATGCTGGATCAGGGGCTGGCCGACCGGGTGATCGTCGACGACGACGCGGATTGGGGGCAATCCTCGATCGCCCTGCTGCCGATCCCGGAGCGTCCGGACGTCATCCGCTTCAGTGCCTTCTGCGAGGCGGCGCCGCCCGCGCCGGCGCTCTGGCCGGAGACGACGCCGGACGATATCGCCCTGCTGCAATATACCGGCGGCACCACCGGCAAGCCCAAGGGCGCCATGCTCAGCCACGCCAATCTGACGGCGGCGCTCTCCATTTACGACCGCTATGACGAGGGGCAGGAGGGGCTGCGGGAGAATTTCACGCGGCGCGGCGAGGAGATCGCCATCTGCGTGCTGCCGCTGTTCCATATCTATGCGCTGACCACGGTCCTGTTGCGCGCCATGAATCGCGGCAGCCTGATCCTGCTGCGCGTGCGCTTCGACGTCGAGCAGACGTTGCATGACATCGAAAAGCTCCGCGCGACGGCGTTTCCGGGCGTCCCGACCATGTGGATCGCTCTGGCGAACCGCCCCGACATTGCAGAGCGCGACCTGTCCTCGCTGACCTTTTGCGGCTCGGGCGGCGCCTCGCTGCCGGTCGAGGTGAAACGGCGCTTCGAGCAATTGACCGGCCACCGGCTGGCCGGCGGCTGGGGCATGACTGAGACCTCGCCGGCGGGAACCTCGGTGCCTTCAGCCTTCGGCACGCCGCCGCCGGCCAGCATCGGCCTGCCGCTGCCGGGCATCGAAATGGGCATCGTGGCGATCGAGGATCCGAGCCATGAGCTGGGCCCGCACGAGGTCGGTGAGATCCGCATCAAGGGGCCGAACGTCACGCGCGGCTATTGGCGGCGGCCCGAGGAGACCGCCAGCGCCTTCGTCGGCGGCTATCTGCTCACCGGCGACATCGGCTACATGGACGAGATGGGCTATTTCTTCATCATCGACCGCAAGAAGGACATGATCATTTGCGGCGGCTTCAACGTCTATCCGCAGATGGTCGAGCAGGCGATCTATGAGCACCCCGCCGTCGAGGAGGTGCTGGTGGTCGGCGTGCCGGACAGCTATCGCGGCGAGTCGGCAAAAGCCTTCGTCAAGCTGAAGGCGGGCGCGTCCGAATTCACGCTCGATGAGCTGCACGGCTTCCTCGGCGACAAGGTCGGGCGCTATGAGATGCCGAGCCAGCTTGAATTCCGCGAGGCGCTGCCGCGCACGGCGGTCGGCAAGCTGTCCAAGGTCGCCCTAAAGCAGGAAGAGCAGGCAAAAGCGCGCGCCGCCGAAGAAGCGGAACTCAGCGACAATCCCGAGGAAGTGTCCAATGGTTGATGCCGTCATCGTCTCCACCGCCCGCACGCCGATCGGCAAAGCGGTCCGCGGCTCCTTCAACATCACGCATGGCGCGGACCTGGGCGGGCATGTCATCGCCCATGCGGTGAAGCGCGCCGGCATCGAGCCGGGCGATGTCGAGGACGTCACGCTCGGCTGCGGCACGCCGGAAGGCGCGACCGGCGGCAATATCGCGAGGCAGGCGGCCTTGCGCGCCGGCCTGCCGGTGACGGCCGCCGCGCAGACGGTGAACCGTTTCTGCTCCTCGGGATTGCAGGCCATCGCGATCGCCGCGCGCAGCATCATCGTCGATGGCGTGCCGGTCGCCATCGGGGGCGGCTTAGAATCGATCAGCCTCGCGCAGATGACGATGAACCGCTCGCACTACACCAACGATTGGCTGCTGGAGCACAAGCCCGCCGTCTACATGCCGATGATCGAGACGGCGGACATCGTGGCGCGCCGCTACAACATCTCCCGCGAGGCGCAGGACGAATATGCGCTGTCCAGCCAGCAGAAGACGGCGCGCGCCCAGCAGGACGGTTTGCTCGCCGACGAGATCGTGCCGATGACGACGATCATGGCGGTCGAGAACAAGGAAACCAAGGAGATCGGCCAGCGGCAGGTCACCGTCGAGCGCGACGAGGGCAACCGGCCGACCACGACGCTCGAGGGCCTCGCCGCGCTGAAGCCGGTGCGGGGCGACGATCAGTTCATCACGGCGGGCAATGCCAGCCAGCTTTCGGACGGGGCAAGCGCTTCGGTGCTGATGTCGGACCGCGAGGCGGCGCGGCGCGGCATCACGCCGATGGGCATTTATCGCGGCTTCGTGGTCGCCGGCTGCGAGCCTGACGAGATGGGCATCGGCCCGGTCTTCGCCGTGCCGCGTCTGTTGCAGCGGGCCGGGCTCAAGATGGACGACATCGATTTGTGGGAGCTGAACGAGGCCTTCGCCAGCCAGGTGCTCTATTGCCGCGACCGGCTCGGCATCCCGCCGGAGAAGCTGAACGTCAATGGCGGCTCGATCTCCATCGGCCATCCCTACGGCATGTCCGGCGCCCGCATGACCGGCCACGCGCTGATCGAGGGCAAGCGGCGCGGCGCAAAATACGTGGTGGTGACGATGTGCGTCGGCGGCGGCCAGGGTGCGGCCGGGCTGTTCGAGGTGGTATAAATGGCCTGGCTGCCTCTCCCATTGGAGACCTATGCAAGATTGGAAATCTCTCATCCGTCGCCCCGGCCGTCAGAGCCGGGGCCTACTCGCCTCTCCGCTGGCACGGTGCCGGCTGATCCGCGAGTGGATCCCGGTTCGGCCTGACGGCCGCCCGGGACGACGGGAGGGCGAGGTTCGGGCGATGCGCAAGGGTTCCTAAGGGCAAGCCGAAGAAAATGAGTGACAGGAGACGCGCCATGCAGCCGCAGACCACGCCACGAGCCGACGCGCTGAAGCGCCAGATCATCGACTTCATGAACGAGCACGTCTATCCGGCGGAAGCGGTCTATGCGGAGCAACTCGATGCGGCCCCGACCCGCTGGTCGATCCCGCCGGTCATGGAGGCGCTGAAGGCCAAGGCGCGCGTGGCGGGGCTGTGGAACCTGTTCATGCCGCGCCACGAAATGCCCGACGGGCTGACCAACCTCGAATATGCCGTGCTCTGCGAGGAGATGGGCCGCTCGCCGATCGCGCCGGAAGTGTTCAACTGCGCCGCGCCCGACACCGGCAATATGGAGACCATCGCCCGCTACGGCACCCAGGCGCAGAAGGACAAGTGGCTGAAGCCGCTGATGGAGGGCGAGATCCGCTCCTGCTTCGCCATGACCGAGCCGGCGGTCGCCTCGTCGGACGCCACCAACATCCAGACCGCCATCGTCCGCGACGGCGACCATTACGTCATCAACGGCCGCAAATGGTGGTCGTCGGGTGCGATGGACCCGCGCTGCAAAATTTTCGTCGTCATGGGGCTGACCAATCCGGACGGGCCAAAACACCAGCGCCAGTCGATGATCCTCGTCCCCGCCGACACGCCCGGCGTCACCGTGATGCGTCCGCTGACGGTGTTCGGCTATGACGATGCCCCGCACGGCCATGCCGAGGTCGATTTCAAGGATGTGCGCGTGCCGGCCAGCAACATTCTGCTCGGCGAGGGGCGCGGCTTCGAGATCGCGCAGGGCCGGCTCGGACCGGGCCGCATCCACCATTGCATGCGGTGCATCGGGGTCGCCGAGCGGGCGCTGGAGGACATGTGCAAGCGGGCCCTGTCGCGCGTCGCCTTCGGCCAGCCGATCGCCGATCACGGCGTCTCCCGGCACTGGATCGCGGAGTCGCGCATGGACATCGATCAGGCGCGGCTGCTGACCCTGCACGCCGCCCTGGCCATGGACACGGTCGGCAACAAGGAAGCCCGCGCGGAGATCGCCATGATCAAGGTGGTCGCGCCGAACGTGGCCCAGCGCGTGGTGGACCGCGCCATCCAGATGCATGGCGGCGGCGGCGTCAGCCAGGATTTCCACCTCGCCAAGGCCTGGGCCGGGACGCGCACCCTGCGCCTTGCCGATGGCCCGGACGAGGTGCATCGCGAGACGGTCGCCAAGATCGAGCTGGCCAAGCACCGCAACCGGGGACCGGAGCGCAATGGCTGAGCAGCCGGACGGCAAACCCGCAGGTTTGGACGCACTGCCTGAAACGGTCGAGATCCGCCCCGCGCACCGCTTCGACACCGCAGCGCTCGAAGCGATGCTGGCGGAAAAGCTCGGCGCGCGCATGACCGGCATCAAGCAGATGCGCGGCGGCCAGTCCAACCCGACCTTCGTCCTCGATACTGACCAGGGCGAGTTCGTGCTGCGCAAGCAGCCGCCCGGCAAGCTGCTGCCCTCGGCCCATGCGGTGGACCGGGAATACCGGGTGCTGTCGGCGCTCGGCGCGACGGATGTGCCGGTGCCGAAGATGTATTTCTTCTGCGCCGAGCCGGAGGTCGTCGGCACGCCGTTCTATGTGATGGAGCGGATGCGCGGCCGCGTCTTCTGGTCGCCGACGCTGCCGAACGTCCCGAAAGAGGAACGGCGGGCGATTTATTTCGGCCTGATGGAGGCGCTGGCCAAGCTGGATCTGGTCGACTACCGGGCGGCGGGCCTCGCCGATCACGGCAAGCCGGGCAGCTATTTCACCCGCCAGATCGTGCGCTGGACGCGGCAATGGGAAGGCTCGCAGACGGACGGGCGCACCAATCCGTCGATCGACAAGCTGGCGGAGTGGCTGCCGAAGAACGTGCCCGATGGCGACGACGAGACCGTCATCGTGCATGGCGATTTCCGCTTCGACAACATGATGTTCCACCAGACGGAGCCGCGCGTCATCGGCATTTTCGACTGGGAGCTGTCGACCCTGGGGCACCCGATGGCGGATTTGGCCTATGCCTGCATCCGCCACAACATGCCGTCCGAGGCCTATGACGGGCTGGTCGGACTGGATTTGGCGGCACTGGGGATTCCGGAGCAGCGGGAACTGGTCGATCTCTACAATGCGCGCACGGGGCGCTCGGCCGACATCACGCCGTTTCATGTGGCGTTCTGCCTGTTCCGGCTGGCGGTGATCCTGGAAGGCGTGCTGGCGCGGGCGCGGGCGGGCAATGCGTCGAACAGTTCGGCGGGCAGCATGGGTCCGGTCGCGACGCTGCTGGCGGATCGGGCCTGGGAGCTGGTGGGCTGAGGGCTGGGCAAGCGGCTCCCCCTCACCCGGTCACCTGACGGCGCCCGCCCTCCCTCAAGGGGAGACGGCAAAAAGAAGACACGTGCCGCAGTTCAGCCCTCTCCCCTCGTGGGAGAGGGCGGACGCGAAGCGGCCGGGTGAGGGGGCTTTACAGCCTCCAAATCCATGCAAGCGACAAAAATCAAGGGAGGCCCCATCATGCAAGACCCGTTCCGCCTGGACGGCAAGGTCGCGATCATCACCGGCTCCAGCCGCGGCATCGGACGCGCCAGCGCCGAAGCCATGGCCCGGCTCGGCGCGAAAGTCGTCATCTCCAGCCGCAAGGCCGAGCCCTGCGATGAGGCCGCCGCCGCCATCAAGACGGAACGCGGCGAGGCCATCGCCATCCCCTGCAACATCTCCCGCCGCGACGAGGTCGAAGCGCTGGTCGCCGGGACCAGGGCGCATTGGGGCCGGATCGACATCCTGGTCTGCAACGCCGCCGTCAACCCCGCCTATGGCCCGACCGTCGACCTCACCGACGAAGCCTTCGACAAGATCATGGGCTCGAACGTGAAGAGCACCCTGTGGCTCTGCAATCTGGTGATGCCGGAGATGGCCAGGCAAGGCGGCGGCACCGTGGTGATCGTGTCGTCCATCGCGGGGCTGCGCGCCTCGCCGATGATCGGCGCCTACGGCATCTCCAAGGCCGCCGATTTCGCGCTCTGCCGCAATCTGGCCGCCGAATGGGGGCCGCATAATGTGCGCATCAACTGCCTCGCGCCGGGGCTGATCAAGACCGATTTCGCCAAGGCGCTGTGGGAGGACGAGAAGACCGTCGCCCGCCGCAATGCCGCGACGCCCCTGCGCCGCATCGGCTTGCCGGAGGAAATGGGGCCGGTCGTCGCCTTCCTCGCCGGGCCAGGGTCGAGCTTCATCACCGGCCAGGTCATCGTCGCCGATGGCGGCGTGACGATCGCCTGAGCCGGCCCGGGGCGCCGGAGCGCGTGCTTGCACTCGTCGCGCCGGCCGTCAGGGGCGGGGCTGCTCGCATATCCACTTGCCGCAGTGCTTGCTGATCCGCGAGCGGGTCCCGGCTCACCGCTTCGCGATGTCCGGGACGAGGTCAGAGCGGCTTTGGCGGTAAAAACCCCTTACCCGGAACGCTTTGCGTGCCGCCCTCTCCCGAGAGAATGGGCTGCGGCAAGGAGCGGCCCGCGCCGACCGCGATGTGTAGATCCGCATCGGTTTTAGACGAGGCCGCAAACCAATCCGCAGCCGAGTTCCCTCTCCCATGGGGAGAGGGTTAGGGTGAGGGGGTAATCCCTATCCGTAGGTCAGGGCGTCGCCACACGGATAGGCATTACCCCCTCACCCGTCACGCTGACGCGCGCCACCCTCTCCCCATGGAGATCTTTGCGTATCGAAGGTCCTCTCCCCGTCGTCCCGGACGGCCGTCAGGCCGAGCCGGGACCCAATCATATTTCCGCTATTGCTGCGGC
>NZ_MWLK01000009.1 GCF_002198715.1 Rhodomicrobium sp. R_RK_3
CACCGCCCCCGCCGCCGCCACCGCCGCCGCCCGTGCCGCGCGAAGCGTTCGAGCCGCCTTCGCCTTTGGAGCTGCGCTGCGCGACGGCGTCATCGAAGACGCCGCCAAGCATGGCGAACAGGCCGAGCACGGCGAGAAGCCCGGCAATGCGGGTGGAATAAAACCGTATCATGGCGCACTCCCCAAAATGCTTGATGCCAAAGCGATGCGGGCACGGCCTGCTCAGGCCGTCCAGCCTATCCCGACGGAGCCAGGAACGTCACCAAATCTGTTTTGGCGCGCAGCCGCGCCATGACCGCCTCGCGCTCTTCCGGCGACAGCGCGCGCGTGGCGATGCGCAGCTTGTAGACGCCGCCGGGCTTGGGCCCATCGACGATGGCGCCGCCGACCGATTGCAGCAGCGCCGCGATGTCGGCCGCGCCGGCATTGTCGGCGAAGCGGATCAGCAGGTAGGTGCCCGCGGGGGCCGCTTGCTCATCGCCGCCCGCGACGCGGTAATCGCCGTCCTGGGAGACCAGCGCGGCCAGTTGCAGCACGATGACCAGCGCCGCGGCCACTGCCGCCAGCGCCAGCCCCGGCGACACCCCGTCCGGCAGCCAGCGTTGCAGCCAAGCCATCAGCCGGGGGCTTTGCTGCGCGCCGCCCGGCTCGGCGGCGATCTGCGCCGCCAGCTTGTCGCGCGCGCCGGTGCCCGGCATTCCGAGCGCCTCATTGGCGGCGACGGCGTGCTCCATCTCCTCGCGGATGAGCACGAGATAGGTCCGCATCTCCGGATGCGCCTCGAGATAGGCATCGACCCGGCGCATCTCGTCCGCGCTCAGCGTGCCCTTTTCGTACCAGGGCAGCATCAGCTCGATCTCGTCCCGTTCGCGGCTGTCGTCGTCGCTCATGGCCATCCCCGGTCGAGCCCGGCCTCCCGCATCAACTCCGCCAGCTTCTTGCGGGCATAGAACATCCGCGTCTTCACCGTGTTCTCCGGGATCGCCAGCAAGGCGGCGACTTCCGCGACGGACTTATCGTGGTAATAGACGAGGTCGATCACCGCCTTGTGGTCGACCGTCAGCCGGTCCATGCAGCGGCGCATCACATCCGCCTTGCCGCGCTTCTGCAGCGCGATCTCGGCATTGTCGTCCTGGTCGGCGATCTCGGCGGCGGCGTCCTCGTCGAGCTGGGATTCGCCGCGCTTCCTCATCGAGCTGATGGCGCGGTTATGGCCGATCGAAAACAGCCAGGTCGACACGGCCGAGCGCCCTTCATAGCTGCCCGCCTTGCGCCAGGTCTCCAGAAATGTCTCGTTCATCAGCTCTTCCGCCACCGCCTCGTTCCGCGTCAGCCTCACCAGATAGCGGTAGAGGCGGACATGATGGCGCGCATAAAGCGTGGTCATGGCGGTCTGATCGCGGGCCGCGATGCGCCGGATCAGATCCTGGTCGCCCTCGGCCTTCATGATCGCGCCCGTCTGAGATATGCGCGGCTTCGTCTCATGAGTCGTCCCGGCACTGAGGATGGTTCAAGCGGATAGGGGGCAGTCTAGCCTCGAGGCATTTTCTAGCATTTCGTCTTGAATGGGGAATGAAGCTTGCCACGCGTTCCGTCTTTCTTGGCACGGCATAGGCAGAAACCGAGTCGCTTCAACGCCACAGTTTTGGGAATTCGTGAGGCGGTTCAGGCGCGTGGCGGCTCGTGCGGATGTAACCATCAGTTGCATAAGTAGAACCACTGATGTCGATATCGGCTATTGACCGGCTGGCTGACAGATGAGTTCGGCTCACCCAGCGGTTGTGGATAGAAGGTTACTAGCCAATTCGGAGATCAGGCGCGCTCCGCCCACGTAATCTTCGGACTTGCCCGATCATCTCCGAGCTCATCTTAATAAAACGCCCGAGACCATAGCAGTGAGGCGTTGTGTATGAGTACGCCGACAAATCAATTGCCGCCGCCCTCCCCAGTCTACAGAACAGAACGGATCATCGCCTCGCTGACGATGGCGTGGGTCATAATATTGACCACCTACATGATCTTTCAGGATCACGCCCTCTCATACACCAGCCTCTATTTCCTGAAAATCATCCTGTCGATGTCCGGCGCGGTGATGCTCGCGACCCTGCCCGGCTTCATCGACATAAACTATAGTCTTGGCGGATTCTCGGTGCGCGCGGCGGGCGGCGCGGCAGCTTTCGTGTTCATCTTCACACAATCGCCCAACCTGCCGGTGCTGAAGCTCGACCCGGCGCAGGCCCGCCCCGCCGCGCAGCGGGAGCGCCCCGCCAAAGACCCTGACAAGATGTCGGCGCTGACGGATGAGCTGCCGATGATGGTCGCGTTTTCGATCGATCCGATGAGCATTCTGCCCGACGAGGCCAATCCCGATGCGCGGCGCGCCGAGGCGCCGGCCGAGCTGGAGCGCCCGACCCCCGGCGGTTCGGGCGGCGCAGGGATCGGGCTCGGCGCGGCGGTGATGGCCGATGCGGGCGCGGTGATGGAGAAAGCCGCCGTAATCCTGCGCGCCGCCGTCCGCCGCTTGCGCGCGGCTCTCGACGCAGCGGCGAGCGCGCTCCGGGGCGGACTGGGCAAGTTCGCGGCAACCGCGAAAGGACTGCTCGGCCTGGAGCCGGGCGGACCGGGACTGGGCCAGACGATCGCACTCGTCACCGAGAGCGTCTCGGCGCGGCTCGATCAACTCACCGCCGCATTGCTCGGTCCGGAGGCCGCGCCGCTTTCGTCCCTGCTGGGAGGCGCGGGCGACATCGGTGGATCGCTGGCCGGCCGGCTCGGAGATGCGGCCGGCGGCATCGTCGCCGCGACCGATGGCACCGTGCAATCGCTCGCCGCCGGCGTGCAGGATACCGCGCATGATCTGCTCGATGGCACGCAGGCACTCGCGGGCAAGGTCACCGGGCTGCTGGACAATACGACAGGCGGACTGACCTCAGGTCTTGCTCGTCCGGTCAACGCGCTGGTCGGAGGACTGAACGAGACCGCCGGGGGCCTTGTCGACGGCATCGTTCCCGTGGCGACCGGGACGACGAGCCGGCTGCTAGCGGGCGTCGGCAAGGGGCTCGACACCATCACCGACCAGCTCAATCTGGTTTCGCCATCGCTCGTGCCGGGTCTCGATCGGGAACGCGCAGCGACGCCGCTGCCGGTCGTCGGCAAGCTCGACTTGCTCGGCAATCTCAGCGGCGAGCACGGCCTGCTGAACGGCGTGGCGGACGGCCCGCTGCTGGGGAACCGCTTCGCCGATCCGCTCGGCGGCGAGAGGCTGAATGCGGGGCGAGGCTGCATCTCCGGCTGCGGACAAGGCGGGCTGTTGCCGGCGGTCGGCGGCGGCTTGCGCGACACGGTCGGAGGGCTCGGCCTGCGCCAAGGGCAAGGCCAGGGAGGGCTTCTCGGCGGCCTCGCCGGAAATGGTCCGGCGGCTGGCCGCGCCAGCGCCGGCGAGGGACCGGCACCCGCGCGGGGCGGCCTCATCTCGTCGACGGTCGGCAAGACCGGTTCCCTCGTCAAGGGCGTGACGGGGTCGCTCGGGCGGCGGCGCTAATTATTTTAAGCAAGCAGGTGATTCGAAATGTTGGAAAATCTAACTCAGACTCTCTTGGTTACGTCATTGCTCATGTCAGCGGTCGCCGTCGCGCAGGCCGCGCCGCGCGGCGCGATCTGCGTCATGAGCCCGGCGGCGGCGCAGAGCCAGTGCGCCGGGTCATCGGCGCTGCTCCCGGTCCGCGACACGCAAAGCGCCGGGCGCGGCGGCGGCAATAGCTGCTGGAGCGCATGTTTCAACAATTACAACGAATGCGTGGACCTGCGCCCGAAACCGCAATGCGTCGCGACCATGAAGCTTTGCCTCGAAACCTGCGACCGCCTCGCCAACCGCTCGGGGAATTGACGCTCAGCTCGCCGCGCGCACCGGCGGCGTTTCGTCATCGGCGGAGGGGTCGTAATTCAGGATCGGCGCGAGCCATTTCTCCGCCTTGGCCAGCGGCCAGCCCTTGCGGCGGGCATAATCCTCGACCTGATCGCGCTCGATCTTGCCGACGCCGAAATAATGGCTGGCGGGATGGGCGAAATAAATGCCCGAAACCGCCGCGCCGGGGATCATGGCAAAACTCTCCGTGAGCCGCATGCCGGCGACGCGCTCGGCGTCGAGCAGCTTGAACAGCAGCGCCTTCTCGGTGTGGTCGGGCTGGGCCGGATAGCCGGGCGCCGGGCGGATGCCGCGATAGCGCTCCTTGATGAGGTCTTCCGGCGTCAGAGCCTCCTCGGGCGCATAGGCCCAGAATTCGCGCCGCACGCGCTCATGCATGTGCTCGGCAAAGGCCTCGGCCAGGCGGTCGGCGAGCGCCTTGACCATGATCTTGGAATAATCGTCATTGGCGCGGGCGAAGCGCTCGGCCATCACCTCTTCGCCGATGCCGGCGGTCACCGCGAAGCCGCCGATATAATCGGCCTTGCCGCTCTGCCTGGGCGCGACGAAATCGGCAAGCGCGGTGTTGGCGCGGTCGCCGCCGCCCCGGCTGATCTGCTGGCGCAGCGTGAAGAACGCGCCGAGCGGCGTCTCCCGCCGCTCATCCGCATAGAGCCGGATGTCGTCGTCGCCGACGGAATTGGCGGGCCAGAAGCCGATGACGCCGCTGGCC
Organism: Rhodomicrobium sp. R_RK_3; assembly: GCF_002198715.1. Lineage (GTDB taxonomy): Bacteria > Pseudomonadota > Alphaproteobacteria > Rhizobiales > Rhodomicrobiaceae > R-RK-3. The sequence goes on from NZ_MWLK01000009.1 coordinate 4,638, forward strand.
TTCAGCCATTTCTCGGCGACCATCTGCTTCAGCATCGCCTGCGCGTCCTCGAACAGCGGGCGGGCGGCTTCGCCATAGCGGCTGTCGTCCAGCACGAGCGGATAGGTGCCCTTGATCTCCCAGGTCGAGAAGAACGGCGTCCAGTCGATATAGGGGACGAGCGTCGCCAGATCGTAATCGGGGAAGGCGCGCGTGCCGAGGAAGGTCGGTACCGGCGGCTCATAGTTCGCCCAGTCGATGCCGAACTTGTTGGCGCGGGCGGCAGCGATGGAGGTGCGCGACTTGGCGCCCCGGCCGCGCTCATGCGCCAGCTTCAGCTTGGAATAATCGGCGCGGATGGCCTCGACATAGCTGCCGCTTTCCTCGCCGAGCAGCTTCGACACCACGCCCACCGCCCGGCTCGCATCATTGACGTAGATGGCCTGGTTGCGCTTGTAGTTCGGGCTGATCTTGACGGCGGTATGCACCTGACTGGTCGTCGCGCCGCCGATCAGCAGCGGCACGGTAAAGCCGCCGCGCTCCATCTCGGCCGCGACATGGCACATTTCGTCGAGGCTCGGCGTGATCAGGCCGGACAGGCCGATGATGTCGGCGCCCACCTCGCGCGCCGTATCCAGGATCTTCTGCGCGGGCACCATGACGCCGAGGTCGATCACCTCGTAATTGTTGCATTGCAGGACGACGCCGACGATGTTCTTGCCAATGTCATGCACGTCGCCCTTGACGGTGGCCATGATGATCTTGCCGGCGGCGGGCTTGTCCTCCAGCCCCATCTCGCGCTTTTCGGCGTCCATATAGGGCATCAGATAGGCGACCGCCTTCTTCATCACCCGCGCCGACTTCACCACCTGCGGCAGGAACATCTTGCCCGAGCCAAAGAGGTCGCCGACGACGTTCATGCCCTCCATCAGCGGGCCTTCGATGACGTGCAGCGGACGCTCGAACAGATGGCGCGCCTCCTCGGTGTCGGCCTCGATGTAATCGGCGATGCCCTGCACCAGCGAATGGGTGATGCGCTCCTTGACCGGCTTCTCCCGCCAGGACAGGTCGACGGCGTTCTTGCGCTTCTCGCCGGTCTTGAAGCGCTCGGCGGCTTCCAGCAGCCGGTCGGTGGAATCGGGCCGCCGGTTGAGGATCACGTCCTCGACCAGCTCGCGCAGCTCCGGCTCGATGCTGTCATAGACGGCGAGCTGGCCGGCATTGACGATGCCCATGTCCATCCCCGCCTGGATGGCGTGATAGAGGAACACCGAATGCATGGCTTGCCGCACGCTCTCATTGCCGCGGAACGAGAATGAGAGGTTCGAAACACCGCCCGAGACATGCGCATAAGGCAGCTCGGCCTTGATCCGCCGCGTCGCCTCGATGAATTCGATGCCGTAATTATTGTGCTCTTCGATGCCGGTCGCGACGGCGAAAATATTCGGGTCGAAGATGATGTCTTCCGGCGGGAAGCCCACCTCCTCGGTGAGGATCCTATAGGCCCGCTTGCAGATCTCGAATTTCCGGTCAGCGGTATCGGCCTGCCCCTCTTCGTCGAAAGCCATCACCACGACGGCGGCGCCATAGCGCAGGATTTTCCGCGCCTGCTCGATAAAGGGGCCCTCGCCTTCCTTCATGCTGATGGAATTGACGATGGCCTTGCCCTGCACGCATTTCAGGCCGGCTTCGATGACGTGCCATTTCGATGAATCGATCATCACCGGCACGCGTGAGATGTCCGGCTCCGACGCGATCAGGTTGAGGAAGGTCGTCATCGCCTTCTCGCTGTCGAGCAGGCCCTCATCCATGTTGATGTCGATGATATTGGCGCCGTTCTCGACCTGCTCGCGCGCCACGGCGAGCGCCGCGTCATAGTCGCCCGCCTCGATCAGCTTGCGGAATTTGGCCGACCCCGTGACATTGGTGCGCTCGCCGATATTGATGAAATTGCTGCCGCTCTGCGTCATGCCGGTCTTTGCTTTCGATCTTCCTGTAGCGGCGGCTCTTTGGCCGCCAAGGCTAATTTGGCTGTCGGCCCGGCTTTCTTGACGACGAGCGGCTCCGTCTTCGCCGCGCGCTCTGCGGCGTCCTCCGCGAACAGTTCCGCCAGTTCCTGGGACTGCTTGCGCGCATAGAGCTGCACCTTTTCGGTGTCGGTATAATGCTTGTAATCGTCATAGAGCCGGCGTTCGTCGCTTTCCTTGAACGTCTCGATGATCCACTTGGCGCGTCCCTCTCCCGTCCCCAGCCCTTTGAGCAGGGTTTTGGTCAGCTCGAGTGACGACAGAAAGGTCTCGCGCTCGATCTCCTCGATGCCCAGATCCGTCAGCCGGTGCACGTGCTGGCGATTGCGGGCCCGCGCGTAGATCGGCACATGCGGAAAATGCGTGCGCACCACCTGCGCCGTGCGGATCGAGGTCTCGACATCGTCGATGGCGAGAACGAAGGCCCGCGCGTCCTGCGTCCGCGCCGCTTCCAGAATGCCAAGCCGGCTTGCATCTCCGTAATAGATCTTGTTGCCGAATTGATTAACGAAATTGACCTGCTCGGCATTGATGTCAAGCGCTGTGAACGGAATCTGGGTCGCGCGCAGGACGCGGGCGACAATCTGACCGAAACGGCCGAAGCCGGCGACCACGACATGGCCCTGCGCCTTGGGCGGCGTGTCGAATTGCGGCTCGGCCCTTTCGAAGCGCTTGCTGACGAAATCGTCGATGATGAGGAGAAGCGGCGTCATGGCCATGGATATGGTGATGGCGACCGCGATTCCGTCCGCCAGCTTGTGGTCGATCACCGATCCGGCCGCCGCGGCCAGCAGCACGAAGCCGAATTCGCCGCCCGGCGACAAAACGATCGCCAGCCGCCGCGCCGAGCGCAGGTTCAGCCCCTGCCACAGCCCGACGAAATAGACGATCAGCGCCTTGATCAGCGTGATGGTGGCGACGGCCGAGAAAATCACGTTCGGCCCGGTCAGCAGCAGGTCGATATTCAGCGACATGCCGATGGTGATGAAGAACAGGCCGAGCAGCAGCCCCTGGAACGGCGCGATGTCGGCCTCGATCTGGTGGCGGTATTCGCTGTCGGCGAGCAGCACGCCGGCCAGGAACGCGCCGAGCGTGGCGGAGAGGCCGATATAGTCCATCAGATAGACGACGCCGATGATGGTCAGCAGCGCGCCCGCCGTCATCGCCTCGCGGGCGCCGGTCGAGGCGATCAGCCGGTAGATCGGGTTCAGCACATAGCGGCCGGCCAGGATGATCGCCGCGAACACGACGATGCCTTGCAGCAGGCTGGAGACCGACACGCCCGAGCCGTTCTCGGTCAGCGCCAGGAAAGGCACGATCGCGATCATCGGGATGGCGGCGATGTCCTGGAACAAGAGGATGGAGAACGCCATGCGGCCGTGCCGCGTGGTCAGCTCGCCCTTTTCCTCCAGCGTCTGCAATGCGAGCGGCGTGGCGGAGAGCGACAGGGCAAGGCCGATCAGCAGCGACGGGCCGAGATCGAGGCCGCCGGTATAGGCAACGATCATGAAGACGATGCTGGTGACGCCGACCTGGGCGCCGCCCGCGCCGAACACCGTGTTGCGCATCGCCCAGAGGCGGCGGGGGCGCAGCTCGAGGCCGATCAGGAACAGGAACATGGCGACGCCGAGCTCGGCCGTATGGCGCAGGTCGTTCGGGTCGCCGAGCGAGGCGCTGAGGCCGGTCTGGGCGATGATGATGCCGGCGAGCAGATAGCCCAGGATGGATCCGAAGCCGCACATCCGGCCCAGCGGCGCGGCGACCGCCGCCGCGACGAGGAAAACAAGGAGCTGCAACAAGGAGCCGGTCATTGGCTGCTTCCCAATTGAAAGATCATTGCCCGGCGGCGGGAAATGCGTGGAAGGGACGCGGGTCTCAAGGGGAGAGAGGCGGTGCGTAAAGAAATTTTTACACCAGATGGCGCGCCACGTGAAGCTTTCTTGCGGTGCGCCATTTTATCGTCTTATGAATTTGCCATAAGGCTCACAGGAATTTTGCCAAGGTTTCCATGGTGCTGCACATGACGCTTCCGCTCGCCCGACCCGCAGGCCGGATCGGGGCGACGCTCTGCCTACTGATTATTTCGGTTTCTGCATTGTCGGCGGAAGGCGTCTGCGTGCGCTGCACCGGCCCCGACCAGACCTATCGCTGCGATGCGACCGCCGACCATCCCATCGCCAATCGCGAGCTCGGATTGTTCTGCGCCGCCAAGATCGCCAGCGAGCGCGGGCATGACATCTGCGCGACGCAGCGCAACGCCACCGATTGCGACGGCGTCGCCGTCACCTATACGTATGAGGAAGCACCCGGCATCGGCTTGGCGACGCTGCCGGCCGACGAGCCGACCGGCACGACGAAACGCGACGAGCCCGCCACGCTCGGCGAGTTCACCAAGGACGCGGTCAGCGCCTCGGCCAAATCGGTGAAACAGACCGGGGAAAATATCGGCGATGCGGCGAGCAAAGCCGGCAAGGCCACAACCGACGCGATAAAGGGCGCGGGTAGCGCCATCGGAAATGCAACCAAGAAGACATGGAATTGTCTTGGGTCTGCCTTAAACGACTGCTAAGCGCTATAAGTGAGCTGGGACACTGCCCGGATCGATTCTCTGAACCGATGAAGGAAAAAAGCGATGCCAGCTAGGGGAACCTTGGCTGTCGACGGCGAGGATTCGTTGGCTCCGCGAACGCGATTCTCGAAACGCCTCGTGCCGGTGGCGCTGCTGATGGCTGCCTCGGTCATGCTTGGCGGTTGCGCGAGCGCGATCCGTAACGGGCCGATCAACATCGCCATGGCGGCGGACGCTCCCGACGAGACCGGGGCGGCGCCGGATGCGCCGTTCGGCAATTTCGAGGACACTGTCGTCGGCCTCAGCTTTTCCGGCGGCGGCAGCCGCGCGGCGGCCTTCGCCTATGGCGTGCTGCGCGAAATGGGCCGCACCCAGATCTCCAGCGCCGGACGCCGCTCGCCGCTGATCGATCAGGTCGATCTGGTCTCCAGCGTCTCCGGCGGCTCGGTGACGGCCGCCTATTTCGCCCTCAAGGGCAACGCGATCCTGGGCGATTTCGAGAACAAGTTCCTGCACCAGGATGTCGAGGCTTCCCTGCGCACCTCCGTCTCGCTCGCCAATATCATCCGGCTGTCGGATGGCGGCGTGAACGATTCGACCGGGCTGCAGAGCTGGCTGGACGAGAACCTATTCCGCAACGCCACCTATAAGGACGTGTTCAAGCGCGGCCGGCCGGCCTTGTGGATCAACGCCTCCGACATCTATAACCGCACGCCCTTCGTCTTCAATCAGACGACCTTCGCGTCGCTGTGCAGCGACATCTCCAACTTCCCGCTGTCCGAGGCGGTCGCGGCGTCGGCTGCGGTGCCGCTGGTCTTTGCCCCGGTGGTGATGACCAACTATGCCGACCGCTGCAAATACGAGACCCCCGGCTGGGCCCGCCGCGCCCTCGCCAACGCCAATTCGCCGGCGGTGCTGCGCGCCAATGCCGAGACCATCCAGCGCTACCGGGAAAACAAGGACTTCAAATTCGTCAAGCTGCTGGACGGCGGGCTCACCGACAATCTCGGCCTGACCGGCATCCTGATCGAGCGCCTCGGCGCCAGCGCGCCTTACGAGCCGATGAGCGAGCGGGAAGCGGTGAAGATGCGCCGGCTGCTCTTCGTCGTCGTCGACGCGGGGCGTCCGCCCGGCGGCGACTGGGCGAAGAGCGTACAGACCTCGGCCGGCGATCTCATCCAGGCCGTCGCCGATACGGCGGTCGACGCCAATGTCCGCAACACCTACGACACCTTCGCCGCTCAGCTCCGCAATTGGAACAAGGAGCTGATCGAGTGGCGCTGCAAGCTGCCGCCCGATCGCGTGCAGGCGCTGCTCGGCGACGGTTCGGCTTGGAATTGCAAGGATCTCAGCTTCCACGTGGTCAAGGTGACCTTCGACCAGATGCCCGACCCGACGGTTCGCGCCAAGCTCGAGGCGATGCCGACGCGCTTCAAGCTCGAGAAGGAGAATGTCGACCTGCTGCTCGACTCGGCCGGCGCCATTCTGCGGCGCAACAGCTCGTTCCAGCGCTTCCTGGCGTCCAGCGATTAGGCGGTGCCGGCGCTGTCAAGCGCCGGCGACCACGCGGCCGAAGGAACTTGCGCTGCGCATAGCCTGGGCGCGGCGGCGCACATAGATCGGGCGCACGATGTCGGCCTTCGCGTCGGCGGCGGCCTGGGCCGGCGCATCGCGCGTCCACAGCCAGGCGCGGGCCTGGCGCTGGGCTTCGGCGATCTGCTCCGAAGTCATCTCGCGGGCAAGCTCGGCGCGGGCGGACAGGGCAGCCTCATGCCCCATCATCGCGGCCAGATTGAACCATTGATGCGCGGCGACGAGATTTTGCTCGACCCCGCTTCCCGTCGAATAGTTGATGCCGAGCACGAACATGGCGTCCGCATCCTTCGGCTGCTCCGTATTGGGCGCTTGATTATTGTTATCGCAAGGCTGGGCCATGAACTTATTCCCGGACGCTGAAACATGAGTTAGGGTTTATGGCGCGAAAGTCGCATTCCCCCTGGTTCAAGGTCAGCTTGTCACGGCATCGGAAAAGTTCTGTGAATCGCCGAGCGGGAATTCGACGGCGAAGTTAACGAACAAGTCTTTCCGGTTAACGGCCCTTATCTCTATTTAACGCCCGCTGAAGATTTGCTCGCAGCACCCGGCAAATCCAGGACCAGCACGTGCCAGATGGAGCTTTTATAGCCGTCGGGCTTCCAGAAATGGTCGCGCCAGGGCACGCGGATTTTTGCGGCGGTGGCAAGATCGCCTGGGGATAATTGCGGCAGCAGCGTCTGGAACTGCTCCGCCGCGTGGGTTTCGTCGCCAGCCCAGACCAGCGCCGTCTTCGCCGCCGCGCCGCCCGGCACCGCAAGCGGCGGCACATAGAGCCTCGAGCCGGCGAGGTCGATACGGGCATCCGGAAAGAACCGGCGCAGATTGCCGCCGAGCTCCTTATCGGTGACGACGATGCGTCCCTCCGTGAAGCCCACCTGCCGCATGCCGCCCGCCAGCTCGGCATAGGGCACGCCCCAGCGGCAGATATTGCAGACCGGCTCCAGCACATACATGTTGGCCGAGCGCGCGAAGAAGGCGAAAGCGGCGATCGAGGCCGCCACGATGACGAAGCGGCGCATCTGCGCCTTGCTCGGCGCCGAGCGGCGGGCCTGCGCCGTCAGCCAGATCGAGGTGATCAGAAACAGCGGCATCAGTGCGTGCACCGGATAGCGGTGGATGCCGAAAATCAGCGCGCCGGCCAGCAGCGCCGCGACCGACAGCAGGGTCAAATGCAGGATGAGCTGCTCGTAATCCGGCGTCGCGGACGCATCGGGCGTAAGACGCGCCGTGCGCCGGATGCTGGCGAGCATCTTCGGAAAGAATAGCGGGTAGAAGAAGATCAGCGGCGCCAGATACATCACCGGCTCGCTGAAAGCCCGGCCGATCCCGGCCAGCGCGAGGCGCAGATGCCCGTGCCAATCGTCGGCGAGAAAGCTCGGCAGGATGGCGAAGATGCCGTCGGGCGTCCCGGCAAGCCAGATGAAATGCGGCGCGGCGATCAGCGCGGCGATGGCGAGTGTCGCGGCGAAACGGCGGTCGAGGACGGCGCCGCGAATGGACGGTTGCAGGCAGGCCGCGCCGAGCAGGGCGGCGAGGAAAATCCAGTAGGTCGTCACGGTCAGCACGCCGAGGCCGATGCACACGCCAAACAGCGCGTAATCGCCAAGGCGCCGCCCCTCGATCAGCCGCAGCAGCGCCCAGAAGGTCGCCGCCACCGCGCACATGGCGCCAACGGCGTGGGTGAAGCCCTCATGGAAGCGCCAACTGATCTGATAGATCAGCGCCAGCGCCTCGACCGACAGGAACGCCCAAAAGCCTTCGCCCTTCATGACGCGGCGCGCGGAGAGGAAGATGAAGCCGCAAGTCGCCGTCAGCAGGCCGTATTTCAGAAGCTGGAAATGCACCGCGCCGGGGCCGGTCGCCCGCTCCAGCAGCCAGAGCGCCCAATCATAGAGCGGCGGCTGGCCCGGCTGGTACCCGAGCGACAGCGTCTGCGTCAGGATGGCGTCGAGCGGGTCGTCCTCGCCGAGATTGCCCGACGCGATGAGCCGCGCCGTGACATGCAGCAGCGAATAGAGCGTGGCGGCTGTCAGCACGCCGCCGAGGCTGTACAGCCATCCGCTCCTGATGCCCGGCATGAAACCGGTCTGTGCCTGCGCCCGTTCGAGCACGCCGCGTCCCTCCATTCATCGGCCCGCCACCGGACGGCTCGATAGCACGATGAGCGGAGGAAAGCGAAGTGCGATTGGTCGCCTCACCGATTAATCGGAGTCGCGCATCGCCGACGGCCGGATGATGCGGTCGAGGACGAAGACGGTCGAGCCGGTGGTGCGCCGCGCCTCCAGGTCGCGATGCGCCTGGGCGGCGTTGGAGAGCGAATAGGTCTGGTTGACCGAGACCTTGACGATGCCCTTTTCGAGCGCGTCGAACAGGTCGGCGGCGCGCTCCAGCAATTCGGACCGGGCGGCGGTATATCCGTTCAGCACGGGCCGGGTCGCGTAGAGCGAGCCCTTTGCCGCCAGCAGGGAGGTCTCGAAGGGCGGCACCGGGCCGGAGGAATTGCCGAAGGACACCCACAGGCCGCGCGGCTTCAGGCAATCGAGCGAGCCGGGAAAGGTGTCCTTGCCGACCGAATCGTAGACGACGTCGACGCCCTTGCCGCCGGTGATCTCCTTGACGCGCGCCGGGAAATTCTCGGTGTTGTAGTTGATGACGTGATGCGCGCCGGCCGCCTTGGCCAGCGCCGCCTTCTCTTCCGAGCCGACCGTGCCGATGACGGTGGCGCCGAGATGGGTGGCCCATTGCGTCGCGAGCAGGCCGATGCCGCCGGCCGCCGCGTGCAGCAGCAGCACCGTGCCGGGGCCGACCGGATAGGTGCTCTTCAGCAGATATTGCACGGTCAGGCCCTGCAGCATGATGGCGGCGGCGGTCTTGTCGTCGACGCTGGCGGGCAGCTTGACCAGGCGGTCGGCCGCGATCAGCCGCTCCTCGGCATAGGCGCCGATGACGCTGGCATAGGCGACGCGGTCGCCCACGGCGATGTCGGTGACGCCCTCGCCGATCTCGAGCACTTCGCCGGCGCCTTCCGTGCCGAGCACGAAGGGCAGCGAGGGCTGCTTATAGAGGCCGTTGCGGTGATAGACGTCGATGAAATTCAGGCCGACGACATGGTGCCGGATCTTGGCCTGTCCCGGGCCGGGCGAGGGCACCTCGACCTGTTCCCATTTCATCACCTCGGGACCGCCGACTTCATGCACCCTGATCGCGTAGCTCATGCCCTGCTCCATGTGACATCCGGAGCGTCCAGAAATAGCCGAGGCCGCCTTTATTGGCCAGCCTTTGGCAGCGGTTTATGGGCAGTCATGGTAACGAGACCGTGTTGTGCCGGAATGAGACGCCGGGCGGCTCAGGGCGTGGCCATCTTCTCCCGTTCCAGCCTGAAGATCTTCGCGCCGCCATCCGAGAAGATCTCGGCCGCGAAGGGGCAGGCGACGGCGGGAGTCTTGCCCGTCACCAGGACATGGGTGACGGCATCTTCCCGGGCGACGCGCTGGAGCTGGGCGCAATCCATGGCGTCGCCGGCATAAAGCGCTTGCGCGGCGCGCAGGCGGCGCAGCCATTCCAGCACTTCGACGTCCTGATAGGGGTGGCTCTTGAAGGTGATATATTGCGGCGCGCCGGTCGCGAGGCGGAATTCGGAGCGGGAGGGGCCGGTCAGATAGTGCTGGCCGGGCGCGAGATTGGCCGTGACGAAGCTCTCATAGGCGGGGGCCGGCTTCAGAAATTTCGCCGCCGTGAAGCCCGCGCCGACCGCCGCGCAGAGCAGAACGACGCCCGCGCTGACGGCCATGATCCGCGCCGGGCGCGCGCCGCCGAACCGGCCCGCCTCATACAGCCGGACGATGGCGACGGCGCAGAGCGAGAGCGAGGCGAGCGGCACCATGATGACCGAGATCCGCCAGGGGGCGATCAGGCGGTAGGTCTCGGTATGGGGGAGGAAGGCGGCGAGGACGAAGATCGCCATCGCGCCGAGCCCGAGCCGGATGACGAAGCGCAGCCGTCCGGGCGGCAGCAGCAGCGCGGCGGCAAGGCAGAGGCCGAACTGGATGAAGACATTCTGGTTGAGCCAGACCCAGAGCGAGGCGTGGCGCGGGATGCGGACATCGGTCAGGATGCGGTGCGCTTCGAGCTGGGTCTGGGCGTCGGTCGGGGTGAACAGGCCCTTCAGCGCCATCGAGATCGCCATCAGGATCGCCAGCCCCAGGGCGCAGATGGCGAGCCGCGCGATCTTCGCCGCGCGGCCGGCATCGTCGAAATGGGCGGCCTCGTAGAGGGTGAAGATCGCCAGCAGCATGGCGCCGGGGACGACATAGCCGGGATGCATCGCGGCGCCGACGATGATGCAGGGCATCGCCAAGGCAAGCTGGCGCTTGACGAACAGCACGATGGCGGCGAGCAGCAGCACGCCGAAATCGGCGGTCTGGAAATAGCCGCCGAGAATATATTGCTCGGCAAAGCCGGAGAAGACGAGCTGCTGCAGATCGGTCGCCGCCGCCAGCGCAAAGAGCACGGCGAGGAAGATGGCGAGGCCGTAGGGCGGGATATTGCGGGGCTTGGCGATGAGATCGTAGATCAGTAGCGCGCAGAACAGGAAAATCGTGAAGGAGACGAGCGTCGCGGCGTAGAAGGCGCCGGGGCCAAAGCCGCGATAGAGCGCCTCGAGCAGCCAGGTGAACAGCGGCAGGCCGTCCTTGGTGCGCGCCAGCCAGTCGCCGCCGAGCTGGCCGAATCCGGCATTGGCCAGCGCGTGCAGATATTTGGTGTTCTGATTGTCGGCATAGAGCGGCTTCATCTGCCAGGCGGCGAGGAAGAGCGGTCCGAGCGCCAGCGCCAGCAAAGCCAGACGCTGCGTGCCGCGCCCCGCCTCGGAGGCCGACGGGGTGTCGAGCCGCATTGCGTCATTCTGCAGAGTCATCGCCGGCGGGCCTTGTTCTTTTGGGAAGGCTTTGATCGATGCTTAGCGCAGGGTCTGGGCGATTTCCAGGCAGGATGGGGATTTATCCGGTTTTGTTCGCAACTTGCGCGTGCGGGGAGCCGAGCGGGAGTGGCTCGCCGGGCCGCGCCCGCGAGGATTTGGGGTCGTCACTTCGTCCCCGATGAGGGACACGCGGGCAGCCGCAAGGCTGGTGCGTTTTGTAGTGGGAGCCTTCCGGCTGCCCGCGTGCGGTGATATTTTGGCGCAGGATGCCTTTCCCGAACTTCGCGCATCCGTGGGCATTGCCGCCGGGATGAACGTGTGCCCTGCGCTTTCCAGCAAACAGGGGGGCACCTATGAACCCCTGAGGCGGGGGCGTTAATCCCCACCGCCAGACTGGCCTCCCTCCGCGGTCAGCCATGCTCCGGCAGTCTTCCTCAGGCACCGCCCCCTCCCCTTGCGTAAGACGAGCCGGTCTCGAGCCCCGCGTCCCTCTGGCGGAGGAACGGGGTTAGTATGGGGGAGGAAGGTGGGGGCGGGGATAAGTTTTTTGAGGACATCACTGACGATGTCGATCACCAAAGCTATGTCGTACCAGCGCGCAACTTATTTAGCTCATCTATCTCCTGGTAAGTCTGTATAAGAAAGTCGACCCATTTTTGGGAGTATGTATAACCACAATAAACCGAGTTATATATGCAATATGTCTTATCGGTATCGTGTGGTTTCTTGACACCGTTACGAGGGCGCGCCTTATGTCTCTTCCAAGCGAGTTGATGAGTGTGACTGCTAAATTGCTTGACCTTTTCTTTCACCAACTGCACAACAACAGCTGGCTTGAACGGATAAAGTTCGTCAAAGTTCTTTGTTTTAACAAGAATATTGTGTATCTCCACTCCCTCTTCGGTGCCCGGATTTACAAATCTGATATTTGACCCTGACTTTGATGAACTATCCAAGGTGTAAACAACCCTGAATTTGTATTCAAGAGACGCGGGATCCCCTTCATCAAAATCGGAGTTCAAACGGGCATCTAGCGATTGGATGTTGGCAGGAATAGCCAACTCTTGCGTCTCCGAAATTTGAGATAAACTGACACGAGCAAATTGTAAGGAGAACCTCAAACTCGCCTGTAGCGACAGATCTTTTCCAAACAAGTCGCACATCTTGTTTTCAAAATTCACGCAGCAAGCTTGAAAAATACCCAGCCAATTGGTGTCGGATTTCCCAAATAGCCTGTGCTCAACCTCATCACGTATCTCTTTAATTGAATCAAGATTTTTTCGCATGTATTTTGAAAGAGGGCACGTTTTTCTCGATAAAATTTCATGTAGAGAAACGGTCGTTCCGTCGCTACGATATATATCTTCTTTTAAAATATTCTCGTGGTATTCATGCAACAAGTAAGTCCATGAAATGTTCGCCAGTACAGCGAACAGCTCAGTACGAAATTTTAGATGGGGGCTGTTAAAAATGTGTACGGCCATCATCATTGCTTCGCGCGCTCTTATAAGGCGCTCATGATCAATGTCGTTCAGGCCCGTAACGGGGTCATATAGCTTTCGTTTGATTTTGAAGAGTTCAAGCTCAGACTCAGAAGCGGCCTCCTGCTCCTCGTTTTGCTTAACCTCGGTGATACGAGCACTATTTATTGTGGCACGTCGGCCCCTATTTACCAGATCCTGTATGTCCTGGTTTCGCATCCCCTCGGCGATTAGGGCCTTTACCGCTCTCTTCTCATCCGAAGTAAGAGAACCGTCCTTTTGCCTTTTAACCATAACATTAGCTGTCGCGGGCAAAGTTAGATAATTGATCCGATATATAGTTTAAAAATTAAACTTGTCTTTAAATCGCTCACTCCCCCAACCCCAACCGCTCCTTCAAAATCGCATTCAGCGCCGCCGGGTTTGCCTTGCCGCCCGTCGCCTTCATCACCTGCCCCACAAACCAGCCCAAGGTCTGCGGCTTCAGCCTGACCTGCTCGACCTGCTTGGGGTTGGCCGCGATCACCTCATCGACCGCCTTTTCGATGGCGCCGGTGTCGGTCACCTGCTTCAGGCCGCGCTCGTCGACGATCCGGCCCGGAGCCTCGCCGGTCTCCACCATGATCTCGAACACGTCCTTGGCGATGCGGCCCGAAATCACGCCGCCCGAAATCAGGTCGATCAGCTCGCCCAGATGGTCCGCGCGCACGGGGCTCTCGTCGATGCCCTTGCCGAGCCGGTTCAGCACGCCGAACAGGTCGCCGGTCACCCAATTGGCGGCCAGCTTGGGGTCGCGGCCCTTGGCGACGGTCTCGAAATAATCGGCGTTCTCCTTGTCGGCGACCAGCACGCCCGCGTCGTAGACCGACAAGGCGAAGTCGCGGATGAAGCGCGCCTTCTTCTGGTCCGGCAGCTCGGGCAGGTTTTTGGCGATGGCGTCGACATAGCCCTGGGTCAGCTCGAGCGGCAGCAGGTCCGGGTCGGGGAAATAGCGGTAATCATGCGCCTCTTCCTTGGAGCGCATGGAGCGGGTCTGGCCGGATTTGGGGTCGAACAGGCGGGTTTCCTGGTCGATCGAGCCGCCCTCCTCCAGGATGGCGATCTGGCGGCGCGCCTCGACATCGATGGCCTGGCCGATGAAGCGGATGGAATTGACGTTCTTGATCTCGCAGCGCGTGCCGAGCGGCGCCCCGAGCTTGCGCACGGAGACGTTGACGTCGGCGCGCAGCGAGCCCTGCTCCATATTGCCGTCGCAGGTGCCGAGGTACCGCAGGATCGTGCGCAGCTTGGTGACGTAGGCTTTCGCCTCCTCCGAGGAGCGCAGGTCGGGGCGCGAGACGATCTCCATCAGCGCAACGCCCGAGCGATTCAGGTCGACGAAGGAGAATTCGGCGTGCTGGTCGTGCAAACTCTTGCCGGCGTCCTGCTCCAGATGCACGCGCTCGATGCCGACCTCGACCGAATAGCCGTCCTTCATGTCGACGGTGACGACGCCCGCGCCGACGATCGGATATTTGTACTGGGAGATCTGGTAGCCCTGCGGCAGATCGGGATAGAAGTAGTTCTTGCGGTCGAAAACCGAATAGAGATTGATTTCCGCCTTCAGGCCGAGGCCGGTGCGGATGGCCTGGCGCACGCATTCCTCGTTGATGACGGGCAGCATGCCCGGCATGGCCGCGTCGACCAGCGAGACGTGGCTGTTCGGCTCGCCGCCGAATTCGGTCGAGGCGCCGGAGAACAGCTTTGATTTCGAGGTGACCTGCGCGTGCACCTCCAGGCCGATGATGACTTCCCACGGACCGGTGGCGCCGTCGATGAGATTTTCCTGCCTGATCTGGATCGTCATGGTTTTGGCCCCGTGCCTCGTACCCAGCTTGCCCCGCGCCATGCTATACGGCTTAGAAAGGGCGCTGCCCTCACATCTCCGAACGCCACAAAATCGGAAAGACGCCTTGCTGCTGCAATGCCCGTCAGCCGATCAGGGCCCGGCTCATTGCGCTTCGGCACCTTCACCATGAGACTATAAAATATTACCTGACAAGCGAAAATTTTGTGGTCTCGCTCACTGGTAGGCCATGGCTCCGAGGGGGTTATTTTTGCGTACCCGCGGGCGGGTTGGAGAGCTTTTCTTCCTCATATTGAATGAACCAGCCGATCATTTGTCGCCAAAGCGCCTCGGCCAACTCGGGCGGCACGCCGCGCTCGGTGGCGCGGGCGCGGACGCGGTCGATCACCTGCTGGATACGCCACGGCACCACGGCATCCTCGCGGCGGCTCTTGAGCTGCCAGGCGCGGTCGACATAGCCGAAGCGCTCGGCGACGAGATCGAGGATCGCCGAATCCAGCCGGTCGATCTCGGCGCGGACCTGCTCCATATTTTCGCATTCGGCTGGCGGACGCACGGACATGCCAAACTAACCCCTCAGGACGATTTTTTCGCTGCGGCCTTGGCCATTTTGGCGGGCTTCGCCGCCTTCGGGGATTTAGGCGCATCGGCCGCCGATGTCGAGCCCAGCCACCACGCGTCAGGGCGACGCGCCGGCCCGGCCGCATCCTCGATCACCTGCGCGGCGCGCAGCACGGTTTCCTCGTCGAACGGACGCCCGATGAGCTGCAGGCCGAGCGGCAGGCCCTGTTTCGAGAAGCCGGCGGGCACGGAAATGCCCGGCAGCCCGGCCATGTTGACCGTAACCGTGAAGATGTCGTTCAGATACATCTCGATCGGGTCGCCGCTCTTTTCGCCGATGCCGAAAGCGGGCGAGGGCGTCGCCGGCGTCAGGATGGCGTCGACCTCCTGATAGGCGCGTTCGAAATCCTGGCGGATCAGCGTGCGCACCTTCTGCGCCTTGATGTAATAGGCGTCGTAATACCCAGCGGAGAGTACGTATGTGCCGATCAGGATGCGGCGCTTGACTTCGGCGCCAAAGCCTTCCGAGCGGGTTTCCTCGTACATGCTGGTGATGTCGCGGCCATTGACGCGCAGGCCGTAGCGGACGCCGTCATAGCGGGCAAGGTTCGAGGAGGCCTCGGCGGGGGCGACGATGTAATAGGCCGGCAGCGCGTATTTGGTGTGCGGCAGGCTGATCTCGCGGATCTCGGCCCCGGCGGCCTTGAACCAGTCGATGCCCTGCTGCCAGAGCGCCTCGATCTCGGCGGACATGCCCTCGATGCGGTATTCCTTCGGAATGCCGATCCGGAGGCCCTTCACCGATTTGCCGAGCGCAGCCTCGTAATCCGGCACCGGCCGGTCGGCGCTGGTCGAATCCTTGGGGTCGTGGCTCGCCATCTGGCCGAGCATGATGGCGGCGTCGCGCACGGTGCGGGTGATCGGCCCGGCCTGGTCGAGCGAGGAGGCGAAGGCGACGATGCCCCAGCGCGAGCAGCGGCCATAGGTCGGCTTGATGCCGACGGTGCCGGTGAAGGCGGCGGGCTGGCGGATCGAGCCGCCGGTATCGGAGGCGGTCGCCGCCATGGCGATGCGCGCCGCCACCGCCGAGGCCGAGCCGCCGGACGAGCCGCCCGGCACCAGCGGCTTGCTGCTGCCATCGGCGCGCCAGGGGTTGACGCAAGGCTTGAAATGGCTGGTTTCGTTGGACGAGCCCATGGCGAACTCGTCCATGTTCAGCTTGCCGAGCATGACCGCGCCCGCATCCCACAGATTCTGGGTGACGGTGGATTCATAGACCGGCTTGAAATCGTCGAGGATGGCTGAGCCGGCCGTGGTGCGGACGTCGCGCGTGCAGAACAGATCCTTGATGCCGAGAGGCAGCCCGTCGAGCGGCAGCCCCTGGCCCTTGGCGAGGCGCGCGTCGGAGGCTTTCGCCATATCGAGCGCCTTGTCGGGCGTGGCGACGACGAAGGCATTCAGCGCGTCGTTTGCCGCCTCGATGGCGGCGATATGCGCCTCGGTCAGCTCGCGCGCGGTGATCTCTTTCTTGCGCAGCCGGTCGCGCGCTTCGGCGATGGTAAGGCCGGTGAGGTCTGAAGGAGTGAGGTCGGACATGGGGCTACTCCACCACCTTCGGCACGACGAAGAAATGATCCTCGGTCAAAGGCGCGTTCTTGACGATCTGGTCGGGGATGCCGCCATCGGTGACAGCGTCGCTGCGTTGCGGCAGCGCCATCGCCTCGACCCGCGTCATCGGCTCGACGCCGTTCGTGTCGACCGCATCGAGCTGCTCGACCCAATCCAGAATTGCGCTCAGTTCGCGCTGGAGGCTCTGTGCCTCCTGCCCGCTGACCTTGATGCGCGCAAGCCTTGCGACGTGGCGCACCGTGGCCTCATCGACCTTCATTTTCCATCCCACGCGGAAATGCGAGAAGAACCCAGGCCGGTGCGTATCCGGCCGCTCGGGCCTAGTGATACCGTCCGTTGCTGCACTGCGCAACACCTCGCCGCAGTGCGATCGCCGCTTTTGCAGCAATTCAAGCAAAAAGAAAGCAGCCGGGCTTGCACACGGCTGCTTGTCCTCGATCGAGTCGTCGTGGGGCCGATTAGAAGCCCCAGAAATTATGCGCCGTCCAATCCGGGCGATAGACGATGGCCGCGCGGATGGAGTGGATGTCCAGGTCGACATTGGAATTGCCGCCGGTGACATTGAGAACGCCAGGAATGGTGAACGCGTCGACACCCAGGTCGCCATCTTCGAAATCGGTGAAGCGGTATTCGAGCTTCAGAGAGATGTTCTGCGACAGCTTGGTTTCGATACCGGCGCCGACCGTGAAGCCGTCGGCGTCGATGTCGTCGTCATTCCGGAAGGCGGAAGTGACGCCGCCGACACCGTCAAGCAGCCTGAAGCGTGCATGGGCGTTGACGTCGGCCTGCGAATAGCCGCCCAGGACGTAGATCAGGGTCGCCGGCGTGGTCAGGTAGCCGAGGCGCGCGCCAGCGCTCCAGACATTCTCGATCTCGACCGACAATGCCGCGTCGGCAACGCCGACGCCCGGAATGGCCAGCACGGAGAGGTCGATGGCGTTGCCGCCCATATCGTTGTCCGAGCTCATCCAGTCGAAGTCCGCATAGGCGCCGATGACCCAAGGGCTGCCGCGAAACTGGTAGTCGTAGCCGATCACGACCGTGCCGAAGCCGGCGACATCACCAACGTCGGAGTCGGCGGTGAAGAGCGGCGCGAGCAGGGGGACGCCGAGGATCGACAGATCGAGATCGCCGCCATCGGAGTCATTGTCGAAGGAGGCAAAGCTGCCACCGCCACCGACACCCACATAGAAGCCTTCCCACATGGGGACTTCGACAATCGGCTCATCCTTCAACGAGCCACCGCCACCATGCTGGTAGACATCGGCAGCCATCGCGCTAGAGGCGAAACCGATGATAGCCGCGCTTGCGGCCAGGAGTTTCAATTTCGTCATTGTGTGTTCCTGTTCAGGGGATCGCAAACCTCACTCATAACGCAAGTTTGCCATATATCGAAAGTTGCAGTCGACAGCTTCGAATACACGCATAAATGGCGTGATTCTCATTAAAATCGACCAGCTCTCCTTGATACCCACCTACAATTTGAGGTTGAGTGGCATTCATGCAACGAATAAGGGGTTGTACGGCCCCGGAGAGGGGTTTCTCGCCTGTGAGGTGAGCAGAAAGCCCTGTGGACAGCGTGGGGAAAACGCGGCGAGCGTCGATCCGGACGTCCATGCGATCCCGCCAGCGCGCATTGTTTCGCGGCTGTGAAGGGCGGACGCCGGGCTACAGGGCCGGTCGGCCACGCGGCAAAGCGTGGGTCGCCTAGAGAGGGTGCCCTACCCGCAGGAGGCGCCGCCCGCGATTCGAAGCATGGGGTGCTCGCGCCGGCGCAACGCAAGGTCTGACAGATGTCGCGCGCCCGGTCTGTGGGAAACTCCACGGCGCGCATTCTCTGCGATCGGCGGCAGCAAGCGCGGCGGGATGGCGTCGATGGCGCTGCACGCCGCATCTGCTGCCCGCGTCCCGGCATCCCAGGGGACGAAAACACGAAGGCCCCCTCCATTCAGGAGAGGGCCCGTAAATCTACCTACCTATAGGTGAGATCCGCGCTCGCTTGCGAGCCGCGCCGCTAGGACTTTGCCGTCGGGTCGATCTTCTTCCATTGGCGGCTGAGCCAGGAATCGGTGTGCTCGCGCGGCTCGACGCCCTTGGAGGCCAGCAGAGCGTAGCTATCCTTGTACCACTTGCTGTCCGGGAAATTGTGCCCGAGCACGGCCGCGGCGGTCTGCGCCTCGTTGACGATGCCGAGCGTGTAATAGCACTCGGCGAGACGGGCCAGGGCTTCCTCGACATGGGCGGTGTTCTGATATTCCGTCACCACCACCTTGAAGCGGTTGATGGCGGCCAGATGCTGGCCCTTCTTCTGGTACCAGCGGCCGACGCTCATCTCGGCGGCGGCGAGAACGTCGCGGGAGAGGCGGATGCGCTTCTTGGCATCCTCGGCGTAGCGGCTGTCGGGATAGCGGTTGACCAGCGTCTCCAACTCGACCAGGGCGCGCTTGGTGTCGGCCTGGTCGCGGCTGGCGTCGTTGATGCGGTCATAATAGGAGGAGGCGATGATCCACTGGGCGAGCGCGGCTTCCTTGGTGCCTGGATGCAGGGTCAGGTAGCGCCGGGCGGCGGCGACGGCCTCCGGCAGCTTGTCCGCCTTCTGATAGGCGAAGGCCGACATCAGGATCGCCTCGCGGGCTTCCTTGGAATAGGGATGCTGGCGGTCGACCTCTTCGAATTTTTCCGCCGCCTTGGTGTAATCGTTCTTGTCCAGGGCCGTGCTGGCGTCCTTGAACAGCACGTCGGCGGGCTGGGTCTCGATGGTCGGCTTGTCCTCGCCGCCGCCGAAGAGCGACCCCGCGCAGGCCGAAAGCTGGCTGGCCATAATGACGAGCGTAGCCGCCTTCAAGAAAGTCCGGACGTTCATGTTTTCCCGATCCCTGCCGATTTTCAGCGGCTTCCGCTCGCCGGCGCCTGATCGCGCCGGCCCGATTGGCCGCTGAAGCTTAATGCGAGTCGCCCCAGCCACGGAACATCCTGAATGTGGTGTTTTTTTGCTCGGAGCCGCCCGGTCCCGCCTCGGGAGCGTCCATTCGCTGCCCATTCACGGGGGCAATCCGTCCCACATCCCCCCACAAACAAGACCGCCCGCTCATGGGGAAGCGGGCGGTCAAGGAGAACAACGTTTAGCACTCAGCCGCGATCGGGCGCGAAAACCGGTTGTGCGATAAGTCCCCCCACATCGGCGTGGCCCGCGTCACGGCTGTAGCTGCGCTCGGTCTCGACCACGGTCCAGGCCGAACGGTTCTCATAGAGAGCCTTGAGGATCAACGTGTTGATGCGATGTCCGCCGCGTACCGAGCGATAGGCGCCCATGATCGGCGCGCCGGCCAGGGCGAGGTCGCCGATGGCGTCCAGCGTCTTGTGGCGAACGAATTCGTCGGCGAAGCGCAGGCCCTCCGGATTGAGGATGCGGTCCTCGCCGATGGCGACGGTGTTCTGCAGCGAGGAGCCGAGCGCGCGGCCGGCGGCCCAGAGCGCCTTGACGTCCTTCATGAAGCCGAAGGTGCGGGCGCGGGCGATCTCGCGGCGGAAGATGCGCGGGGTCAGGTCGATCTCGAAGCGCTGGCGGCCGATGAAGGGCGTCTCGAAATCGATCTCGACGTCGAAGCGGCTGCCGTCATAAGGGGTCAGCTCGGCTGAGCACTTGCCCTCTTCGATGCGGACCGGCTTCAGAACCTTGATCCAGCGGCGCGGCTCGTCCAGGACGCGGATGCCGGCTTCGTCGATGGCGTCGACGAACGGCGCGGCGCTGCCATCCATGATCGGCAGTTCGCTGCCCTCGATCTCGATCTCGACATTGTCGATATTCATGCCGCGCAGGGCGCTGAGCAGATGCTCGACCGTGGCGACCGTGGCGCCCTTGCCGTCCGACAGGACCGTGCAGAGCGTGACGTTGGAGACCGCCCGGAAATCGGCCGGGATGCGGGCCAGCCGGCCGGCGCCGGTGTTGACCAGGAAGACCCAGCCCGTATTGGCTTCGGCCGGATGAAGAACGATGGAAACTTCTTTACCGCTGTGGACGCCCGTGCCGGACAGAACCAGATCGCAGTCGATGGTTGTCTGCCAACCCCCCGAGAGAGTCTTCATGTCGCGCCGTTATCTTTCCCCTATGGCAGGTCCGCTACCCCCTGTAGCGGACCCGCCCCCCGTAACCATTCGACGAAATCGGGCGCTGAGCGTGTTGCTCTAAACTGCATGCCGGCTTAAGTTTTTGCCCCTAGCCGGCCGACGCGCACCGTCTCGTCGCTGTAACCACGAAGACGTTACGCTGGCTCGTTTCGCTCCAGCAAATCACGGTTTTTTACAGTCTGTTACGATTTGAAAGGTTGGCTCCGGGGCCTGCGCGCATGGCGGGTACGAGGTCCTAACGGACCTGCCTACATCGGCAAAAAATCGTTGAAAATCAATGCTTAAGAAGAAATACGGGGACAGCTTCTAGTTGAGCGGCTTTTTGAAGAAATTCGGGATCTCGAAGGGCTCGTCGCCATTGCGGCCGCGGTCTGTGTTTTTATTGTCACGATTGCGCGGAGCCGAATCGTCGCCCTGGTGAGAGCCCTCGCGGCCGGTCGAATCGAAGGACGGCATCGGCCGCTCCGGCTGCATGGCTTCGTCCGGTCCGCGCGTGCGGCCGGTGACCCAATCGAGCAGCCCGCCCCGCCGCTTCAGCCCGAGATCGCGCTGACCCTGCATCTCCGCCTCATGCTCGGCAAGTTCGGGAAAGTCCTTGCCGGTCAGCGGACGCCGTGGCGGGCGAATCGGCTTGGCCGGCGGCTGCGGCTCGAACTGGCCCTGCTGCGGCGGGCGGGAATTGCGCGCCGCTGACGGCGTGTTCACCATGAATTTCGGCGAGCGCGGCTCGATGGTGACATTGCCCGAGCCCTGCCAGGTATCGGCGGGCGGGTTGTCGTTGCGCGGCAGCGGCTTGTCGCGCTCGATGCGGGCCGCGGGCGTGCCGATGCGCTCCATCAGCCGGGCGCCCTTCAGCGCGTCGGTGGCCTGGGCGACCTGGATCTGCTGGCCGGCATTGATGCCCGTCGCCACCACCGAAACGCGGATGCGGCCCTCGATCGAATGATCGAAGGTGGCGCCGACGATGATGTTGATATCCGGATTGGCGTCCGGGTCCACCTCGCGGCGGACGCGCGAGGCGGCCTCCTCGACCTCGTACAAGGTCATGTCGAAGCTGCCGGTGATAGAGATCAGGAGCCCCTTGGCGCCGCGCATGGACACTTCGTCGAGCAGCGGGTTGGAGATGGCGGCCTCGGCGGCGCGGAGGGCGCGCTGGTCGCCCTCGGCCTCGCCGGTGCCCATCAGGGCGGTGCCCATGTTCTGCATGACGACGCGCACGTCGGCGAAATCGAGATTGATCAGCCCTTCCTTCACCATCAGGTCGGTGATGCAGGAGACGCCCGATTTCAGCACGTCGTCGGCCTTCTGGAAGGCGTCGGCGAAGGTCGTCTTCTCGTTGGCGATGCGGAAGAGATTCTGGTTGGGGATGACGATCAGCGTATCGACATATTCGGAGAGCTGAAGGATGCCCTCATTGGCGACGCGCATCCGGCGCTGGCCCTCGAACTCGAACGGCTTGGTGACGACGCCGACGGTGAGGATGCCCATTTCCTTCGCCGCGCGGGCGATGACGGGCGCTGCGCCGGTGCCCGTGCCGCCGCCCATGCCGGCGGTGATAAACAGCATATGCGCGCCCTCGATCAGCGAGCGCAATTCGTCGCTCGCCTCCTCGGCCGCCGCCGCGCCGATCTCGGGCTTGGAGCCCGCGCCGAGCCCTTCGGTGATGGTCGAGCCCATCTGCACCCGGCAGCCGGCGGCCGACATCGAGAGGGCCTGGGCGTCGGTATTGGCGGCGATGAACTCGACGCCTTCCAGCCCGTACTGGATCATGTTGTTGACGGCATTGCCGCCGGCGCCGCCGACCCCGACCACGGTGATGCGGGGCCGCAATTCGGTCAGAGCCGGAAGTTTCAAATTGATGCTCATGGCAGCCTCGTCATCTCTTCCCTACATGCGCCCGGCGAAGGCCGTCGACATGCTCCGCCGATCATGGCGTCACTTTTCCTGGTCGCATCGCCGGACGGAAAACCGGTCCCCATTTTCCTGGCAATGCTCAAAAACTCTCCCGGAGCCATTGCCCCACGCGCGCCAGATAACCGTGGCTGCTGGCAATGATTTCGGGCTTCGTCCCGGTATCCAGCCGCAAATCATCTTCGAGCAAATGCATCAGGAGCCCGATCGGCGCGGCGAATGCCGGACCTGCCTCCGGCCTCGGCAGACCCGAGATCGGACGCGGACGGCCGAGCCGGGGCTGCTTGCCGAAAATCTCTCCGGCGAGTTCGGTGGCGCCGACCAGCTCGCTGGCCCCGCCCGTCAGCACCAGCCTTTGCCCCGACATGGGCGCAATGCCGCTGGCCCGCATCCTGTCACGCACTTCGGTCAGAATTTGCTCTAAGCGGATTCGAGCGATGTCGGAAAGCTCCGCTTTGGTGATGTGACGCGAAAGCAACTCAGGGTCCGGATCATGATCATCCGTAATGACCCCATTCATATCACCAGTTGCAGCGAAAACGGAAGCGTGCAGCGTCTTTAGCCGCTCGGCCTCCATATGGGGCAAGGAAAAAACATGCGCGACGTCGCTGGTGACATGGTTGCCGCCGACATCGATCGAATCACAATAGATGAAGCTGCCGCCGGCGAAAACCGACACGCCCGTCGATCCCGCGCCCATGTCGATGCAGGTGACGCCCGATTGCGCCTCGCCGTCGGTGATGACCGAAAGACCGCTGGCATAGGCCGCCGCGGCGACGCCCGCGACAGAGAGATGGCTGCGCTCGATGCAGTGGCGCAAATTCTTCAGCGGCAGCCTGTCGACGGTGACGGCGTGCATGTCGACCTTCAGCGCATCGCCGATCATGCCGAGCGGATCGGTGATGCCGCTCTCATAGCCGAGCGCATAGCCGAAGGGCACGGTGTGCAGCACGCTCTTGCCGCTGCGCGAGGCATATTCGGAAGCGGCGCGCATCACCCGGTCCATGTCGCGGTGGGTCACGGAGCCGGCGGGCAGGTCGACGCTGGCGGTAAAGCTCTGGCTGGTCAGCGGGCCGAAGGAGGCGGTGACATAGACCTCGTTGACGGTGACGTCCGCCGCGCGCTCGGCCTTGGCGACGACGCTGCGCACGGTGCGCTCGGCGGCTTCCATGTCGGAGATGCGCCCCGCCACGATGCCGCGCGAGAGCTGGTAGCCATAGCCGATGACGCGGATGCGCGAGGACAGAGCGGGCGTGTCCTGCCAATGCGGCCAGGGCATGAGCCTTGCCACCAGGCAGCACATTTTGCGCGTGCCGACGTCAAGCACGACGACGGTCCGTTCGTTCATGGAATATCTGCGAGCTTTCGTTCGCAAACCCTGCCCCCGGTGGAAGCGCCGCCCCATCCCAAGGCCGAGGGGTTTGCGCCTGCTATGTTGCCGCGAACTATTTACTAAAAATGAGCTTAAGACCTGTTAACGGTCAGAGCTGCTTGCGGCTTTCCTGATGATCGGAAAGCCAGGATAAAAATTTTTGGCGGCCGGTCGCGGTCGCGTCCTTCAGCCTCAGCGTGAATTGCGAGGGCACCCGGAAATCCAGCTCGGCGATCTCGGCGAGGGCGCCCGGGTTCTTCGCCGCGATGGCGCTCAGATCGGCCAGGGCCGGGGCAAAATCACTTGCCGGCAGCTTGACCCGCAATCCCGTATCCAGCACCAGGTCCCAGCGCCGCCCGGCAATGCGCTCGATCTCGCGGACGCGGCCGCGCAGCTCCGGCACGGCGGCCAGCGCCAGGATCAGCTCCTTGGCGGGAGCGGCGGCGCCGGCGCCGGAGACGACAGGCAAATTGGGGAATTGTCTTTGCGAGGCGAGCGCCAGGACTTTACCACCCTCATCGATGGCGGCCATCTTGTCGCCGTCGCGCCAGAGGGCGAACGGCTTGCGCTCCTCGATCTCGACGACCAGCGTGGAGGGCAGGAGCCGCATCACCCGCGCCTCGCCGACGAAGCCGAGCCGCTTCAGCCGCTCGCGCGCCGCATCGGTGTCGAAGGCAAAAATGGACACGCCGTCGCGCGGGCCGAGAGCGGCGTCGATCTCCGCATCCTTCAGATTATGCTGGCCTTCGACCTGCACTGCCTTGACCTCAAGCCCGGCCCTCAGGGCCGCCTGATTGGCGGCATCGGCGACGGCTTGACGTGCATATGACCACTGCCCGCCTGCCGACACGCCATAGGCCGCCGTTAGACCGTAAAAGATCACGCAAGCAACGAAACCGATCCGGGAGGCACCTTCGGAATGGGCCTCGAGATAGGCGAACAGCGATTGATCGGACGACACACCGCCGTTGCCCGCCCGCATGCGCGAGCGTTGATGCTGGGTCGAAGGACCGGGATCATAACCCCCTGCACTGTCGAACCAATTGTAGTCTCCAGCACTAGAGGTGTTTATCACCGATTGCAAGACGCGTCCTCCACAATCCAGCGGACAAGATCACCGAATGTCAGACCACTGTGGCTTGCAAGCTCCGGTACGAGCGAGGTCGCCGTCATGCCGGGCTGGGTGTTGACTTCGAGACAGATCAGCTCCCCCGTCCCGCCGGTTCGGTCGTCGAACCGGAAGTCGGCGCGGCTGATGCCCCGGCAACCCAAAGCCTGATGGGCCTGAAGCGCTAGCTTCTGTACCAAGTGGTAAATATTTGGTGAAATTTCCGCTGGCAGGACGTGTCTGGAGCCTCCGGGAGCGTATTTTGAATGGTAGTCGTAAAAGTTCAGACCCTCGGCGGGGAGGATCTCGATGACGCCGAGCGGGCGGTCGCCCATCACGGCGCAGGTGAGTTCGCGGCCGGCGATATAGCGTTCCACCATCACCTCGTCGGCGAGCGCCCAATCGGCCGAGGTCAGCTCCTGCGGCGGGTGAGCGTGGTCCTCTCGGACGATGAAGACGCCGACGCTCGAGCCTTCCGCCACCGGCTTGATGACGTAGGGCGGCGCCATCACATGCGCCCTGGCCGCCACCCTGCGCGGCACGACCTTGTCCTCGGCGACGGGAACGCCGGCATTGGCCAGGACGATCTTGGCCCGCGCCTTGTGCATGGCGAGCGCCGAGGCCAGCACGCCGGAATGCGTATAGGGGATTTGCAGCGTCTCGAGGATGCCCTGCACGGTGCCGTCCTCGCCGCCCTTGCCGTGCAGGGCATTGAAGCAGACGTCGGGCGCGATCTCGCGCAGCCGCTCCGGCAGATGCCGGTCGACGTCGATGCGGGTGACGCGGTAGCCCTCGCCTTCCAGCGCCCTGGCGCAGGCCGCGCCGGAATTGATCGAGACTTCGCGCTCGGCCGACCAGCCGCCGAACAGGACGGCGACGTGCTTGAATTTGCTCATGCGGCGGCAACCATCGGACGGCCTTCGGGCGGCACGCCGAGGCGCTTGATTTCCCATTCGAGTTCGATGCCGCTCGCCGCCTTGACGCGGGCGCGCACGGTCTCGCCGAGCGTTTCGATGTCCTCGGCGCTGGCCTCGCCGTCATTGATCAGGAAGTTGCAATGCATCTGCGAGACATGCGCGCCGCCGACGCGGTAGCCGCGCATTCCGGCGGCGTCGATCAGCTTCCAGGAGCTGTGGCCGGGCGGGTTCTTGAAGGTCGAGCCGCCGGTGCGCGACTTGATCGGCTGGTGGGCTTCGCGGTAGTCGGCTACCTCCTGCATGGCGCGCAAGATGTCGTCCTGCGAACCCGCTCCGCCTTGATACACGGCTTCCGTAAAAATCAGGTCTTCGGGCGCGCCGCAATGGCGGTAGGTATAGGCGAGATCGGCAAGGGTCAGCGTGTGTATCGTTCCGGTACGGTCCACCGCGCGCGCGCCGATGACGACGTCTTTGGTCTCGGTGCCATGCGCGCCGGCATTCATACGCAGCGCGCCGCCGACGGTGCCCGGAATGCCGCGATAGAAGGCGAGCCCCGCGACGCCCGCGCTCGCCGCGCCCTGCGCCAGCCGCATGTCCGGAACGGCGGCGCCGACGCGCAGCCGGTGGCCGTCTTCGGGCAGGATGTGGTTGAAGCCGCGCCCGAGCCGGATCACCACGCCTGGAATGCCGCCGTCGCGCACCAAGAGGTTGGAACCGACGCCGACGATGGTGACAGGCACCTCGCGCGGCGTGCCGGCAAGGAAATAGGCCAGATCGGCTTCATCGGCCGGGCTGAACAGCACTTGCGCCGGACCGCCGACGCGGAACCAGGTGATGTCGGCCATCGGGCGCATCGCTTCCATGCGCCCGCGCAAATCGGGCAGCGATGCTTGCAGTTCGGCGGTCAGATCGGGGAAAGGCATCGGCGGGACTGCTTGTCGAAAGAATTTACTCGGCGGCGTCGAGCCGTGAGGGGCTGAGGAGATCGAGACGGCCCGGCAGGGCGTTGGCCCAGTCGGTGATCGTCCCGGCGCCTAGCCCTATCACCAGATCGCCCGGCTTGACCAGCGAGGCGACGAGGCTCGTCAGCGCTTCCTCGCCGTCGACGCCGATGACCTGGCGATGGCCGGTCTTCCTGACGCCCGCGATCAGCGCGTCGCGGTCGACGCCGTTCGGCTCCTCGCCCGCCGAATAGACCGGGGTGACGATGACGGTGTCGCTGTCGCCGAAGCAGCCGCAGAATTCATCGAACAGGCTTTTCAGCCGCGAATAGCGGTGCGGCTGCACGATGGCGATGACGCGGCCCTTGGAGGCGCCGCGCGCCGCGCCGAGCACGGCGGAGATTTCGGCCGGGTGGTGGGCGTAGTCGTCATAAAAGGCGACGCCGTTCCAGATGCCGGTCCGGGTGAAGCGGCGCTTGACGCCGTGGAAGCTCGACAGCGCCTCGCGGATGGTGGCGTCATCGATGCCGGCTTCGGTGGCCACCGCAATGGCGGCCATGGCGTTCAGGGCGTTGTACTGGCCGGGAATGGCCAGCGTCAGGTCGATCAGCGTGCGCTCGCCGCCTTCGACCTCGTCATTGAGGGCGGCATCGACATGCATCGATCCGCCATTGGAGCGCACGGCGGTCAGGCGAATGTCGGCATCGGCGGCAACGCCGTAGCGGAGGATGCGGCTGCCTGCCGTCAGTCTCGCGTCGGCGGCGAAGCGGCGCACCATCGGATGATCGATGCCGGCGACGACGACGCCGCCCGGCTGGATGCCTTCGAAGAAGCGCCGATAAGCGCCGTACATCGCCTCGACCGAGCCGTAATAATCCAGATGCTCGGGGTCGATATTGGTGACGACGCCGATGCGGGTCGGCAGCTTGACGAAGGTCTCGTCGGATTCATCCGCCTCGACGACGATCCATTCGCCCTTGCCGATGCGGGCATTGGTGCCCCAATCGTTGATGATGCCGCCGGTGATGACGGTCGGGTCGAGCCCGGCGCTTTCGAAGATCCAGGCGATCAGCGAGGTGGTGGTGGTCTTGCCATGCGTGCCGGTGACGCTGATGGCTTTGAAATTGTCCATCAGCCGCGCCAGCATGTCTGCCCGGCTCCAGACCGGCAGGCCGGCGGCGCGGGCGGCGACGAGTTCGGGATTGCCGGCCTTGACGGCGGAGGACAGCACGACGAGCCCGGCGCCCTCGATATTTTCCGGCACATGGCCGATGGCGACGGAAATGCCCTTCGCGGCGAGGCGCCTTGCATTGACGCCGTCCTTGAGGTCGCTGCCGCGCACTTCGATGCCGCGATCGTGCAGCACCTCGGCGATGGCGCTCATACCAATGCCGCCGATCCCGACGATGTGGATCGGCTGAAACTCTTCCAGGTTCTTCATTGTGCCTGCCCCTCGGCTGCGCGCGGTGCCGCAAATGTCTGCGGCGCCTCGGCCAGTGTCACCACCAAATCCGCCAGACGCGCCACGGCGTCAAAGCGCGCCAGCGACTTGGAGCGCGATGCCGCACGGGCGAGTGTCGCCGGTTCCTCGAACAGCCGCCGCAGCGTTCCGGCGAGCCGTTCCGGCGTCATGATCGCCTGCTCAAAACACCAACCCGCACCCGCTTTTTCGAATCGGGTAGCATTTTCAAGCTGATCATTATCAACCGAATGCGGCAGAGGTACGAGCACGGCAGGGCGCCCAAGTGCCGCAAGCTCGGCAATTGTGGTCGCTCCCGCACGGGAGACGACCAGATGCGCTCCGGCCATGCGAAATGGCAGATCGTCGAAAAACGTTGCCAGTTCCGCCGCCACACCCGCCACTTCGTAGCTATCGAAAACCCGATCGATATCTTCTTCGCGGCATTGCTGGACAACCATCATCCGGTCGCGCAGTTCCTGGGGCAGAAGCTGTAATGCGACAGGCATGATATCGGAGAAGAAGCGCGCGCCCTGGCTGCCGCCGAAGCAGAGCAGGTTCAGCGGCTGCCCGCTCGACGGCGGCTGGTAGGTGCCGCCGCGCATCTCCAGGATGGCGTCGCGCAAGGGGGTGCCGGTGACGTAGCTCTTGTCGTTGAGCTTGCCCTCGAGGAACTTGGTGTCCTCGAAGGAGATGGCGATGGCCTTGACCATCGGGGCAAGGAAGCGGTTGGCCCGCCCCATCACCGAATTCTGCTCATGGATCATGCTCGGGACGCCGCGCGCCAGCGATGCGAGCACCGGCGGAATGGTCGGATAACCGCCGAAGCCGATCATCGCCCTCGGTTTCAGGTCGCCCATAATGTCATAGGCCATCTTAAAACCGTTTGAATTGGTGGCCACCATTTTCATCGCTTCGAGCGGTGATTTGCCCTTGAAGGTGGCGGCGGGCACGGTGTGGACCGCGCGGCCGGGAAATCCCTTGAAATTGGCGGCGCGGTTGTCGGTGATGAGGTCGACCTCGTAGCCGCGGCGGATCAGTTCGCCAGCCAGTGCCTGGGCCGGGAACAAATGGCCGCCCGTGCCTCCCGCAGTCAGTACGATGGACGCGCCTATCAAATTCTTATCCCCCTGGAGGAAGCCGCTCCGCTCGCTGTGCGCGGAACGGAACGGTAGACCGGACCTGCCTCCGGCCGGCGCCTTGCAAGGCCCAGCGCCAGCCCCATTGTGAGCGCCATGGCCGTCAGCGAGGAGCCGCCATAGGACAAAAACGGAAGCGTCATGCCCTTGGACGGCAGCATATCCACGTTAACTGCCATATTAATCAGAGTTTGAAAACCAAAGAGCATCATAAGGCCGGAAAGCGCCAGCCGAATAAACGGATCGTGCGAGCGGCTTGCGGCGCGAAAGCCGCGCCAGACGATAAAGGCGTAAAGGCAAACGAGAAACAGGCAGAAAATCAGCCCGAATTCCTCGGCGATGACGGCAAAAATATAATCCGTGTAAGCGTCGGGCAGCCCCGGCGTCACCACGCCCTCGCCCGGCCCGCGCCCGAACCAGCCGCCCTCGCGAAAGGCGGCGAGCGCCGTTTCGGTCTGATGGGTGTCGCCGCTCGCCGGATAGAGGAAGCGGTCGACCCGGCTCTGCACATGCGGCAGCATGTGGTAGGCGCCGACGAAGCCGCCCGCGCCGGCGAGAATCGCAAGCCCGATCCAGATCAGCGAATAGCCGGCGAGGAAGAACAGGCCGCCCCAGACCAGCACGACGAGCGCGGTCTGGCCGATATCGGGCTGCATCACGAGGCAGAGCGCGAACAGGCCGAGCACGGCGATGGCGATCTGTAAGGTTGGCATGTCGCGCCGCTTGCCGCTTTCGCCGAACAGCCAGGCGGTCAGGATGATGAAGCCGGCCTTGGCGAATTCCGACGGCTGGATCGACTGGCCGCCGATGATCACCCAGCGCACCGCGCCGTTTTTCTCGATGCCTTGCGCGAAGGCGAGCAGCATCAGCCCGATGCCGCCAAGAAACAAAACCAGGCCCATCCGGCGGACGAGCTTCGGGTGCAGCATCGAGGCGCTGATGAGGAAGAGGGCGGCGGGCACCATGTACAGCACGTGCCGCTTGAAGAAATAGAGCGGCTCCGCGCCGATCTTATGGGCGGCGGCGGGGCTGGCGGCGAGCGAGACCAGCGCTCCGATCAGCATGATGAGCAGCACGGCGCCGAGCAGCAGGCGGTCCACCGAGAACCACCATTCGGTAAAGACGCTGCGGTCGGTCCGCGCCAGCCTCATGCCGCCTGGGTCTCCTGCATCTGCACGGCGCCGAGCGCGATGACGCGCGCCCGGAAGGCGTCGCCCCGGATCATGAAATTGGGATATTGGTCGAAGGAGGCGCAGGCCGGCGAGAGCAGCACGACCGGCTCGGCATCGCCGGAGGCGGCGGCATCGCGGGCGGCCTCCGCGACGGCGGCGTCGAGCGTGCCGCTGATGGTGTAGCCGAGGCGGCCGTCGACGAAGCGGCCAAAATCCTCGGCGGCGGCGCCGATGAAATAGGCGCGGCGGATTTTGGGATAAAAGCCTTCCAGCCCCGCAAGCCCGCCCGCCTTGGCGAGGCCGCCCGCGATCCAATAGATCTGCCCGAAGCTGGCGAGCGCCTTTGCCGCCGCGTCGGCATTGGTGGCCTTGCTGTCATTGATGAACAGCACATGGCCGAGCCGTCCGACCTGCTCCATCCGGTGGGCAAGGCCGGGGAAGCTGGCCAGCCCTGCGGCGATCTCCTCGCGCGTCAGGCCGATGGCGCGGCAGAGCGCGTAAGCGGTGGCGGCGTTCTGTGCATTATGCGAGCCGCGCAGCGAGCCGATGCCTTCGAGGCTCAGCGGCGGCTGGCGGACGCCGCCCGCGACGTCGATCAGCGCGTGGCCCTCGTCAAAGACGCCGTCCTCGACGGGGCCGAGCACGGAGATGCGCTTGACGGTCGCCGGGCCGGTCAGCGCGTCGGCGATGGCGGCGGAAGGCGCGTCATCGACGCCGATCACCGCCGTGTCGCCCGCGCCGAGCCGGGCGAACAGGCGCGACTTGACATAGGCGTAATGCTCCAGGGTGCCGTGCCGGTCGAGGTGGTCGGGCGTGATGTTGAGGAGGGCGGCGGCATTCGGGTCGAGCGTCGGCGTCAGGTCGATCTGGTAGGAGGAATATTCGATGACATAGGTCAGGTCGTCGGCGAGCGGATCGAGGTCCAGGATGGCGCGGCCGATATTGCCGCCCATGGCGACGCGCCGCCCGGATGCGGCCACCAGATGCGCCGAGAGCGCCGTCGTCGTCGATTTGCCGTTGGTGCCGGTGATGGCGATGACCTTGGCCTTGGAATTCTGGGCGCGGCGCTGGCGGCAGAACAGCTCGGTATCGCCGATGACCTCGACGCCGGCGGCTTGCGCGCGCTCCACCGTCCAATGCGGCTTGGGATGGGTCAGCGGCACGCCGGGCGCGAGGACGAGCGCGGCGAAGGCATCCCAATCGGCGGCCTTCAGGTCGACCGGCGCAAAGCCAGCCTCGCGCGCGGCCTTCAGCCCGTTCTCATTGTCGTCCCAGACGGCCACGTCCGCGCCGCCCGCCGCCAGCGCCTTCGCCGCCGCGATGCCGGACATGCCGAGGCCGAACACCGCAATCTTTTTGCCGGCGAAGATGGTGACAGCGATCATGGAAATCCTACCTCAATTTCAGCGTCGAAAGCCCGATCAGGGCCAGCACCACGGCGATGATCCAGAAGCGGACGACGACGGTCGCCTCGGCCCAGCCCTTCTGCTCGAAATGGTGATGCAGCGGGGCCATGCGGAAGACGCGCTTGCCGGTCAGCTTGAAGGACATCACCTGCACGATCACCGAGGCGGTTTCCAGCACGAACAACCCGCCGACGATGGCCAGCACGATCTCATGCTTGATCGCCACCGCAATGGCGCCGAGCGTGCCGCCGAGCGCCAGCGAGCCGGTGTCGCCCATGAAGATCATCGCGGGCGGCGCGTTGAACCAGAGGAAGCCGAGCCCCGCTCCCACCAGCGCCCCGCAGATGACGGCCAATTCGCCCGCCCCGGCGACGGGATGAATCTGCAGGTAATCGGCGAACATCTTGTTGCCGGCGAGATAGGCGATGACGCCGAACGTCGCCGCCGCGATCATGACGGGCACGATGGCCAGCCCGTCCAGCCCGTCGGTAAGGTTGACGGCGTTGCCGGAGCCGGCGATGACGAAAATGCCGAGCAGCAGGAAGAACGGCCCCAGATCGATCATCAGCGCCTTGAAGAAGGGCACCGCCAGCATGGTCGAAGTCTCGGGCGTGCTGATCTTCATGATCGAATAAGTGGCGATGGCGGCGATGGCGACTTCCAGCCCGAAGCGCACCTTGCCTGGAAATCCGTCCGTGCTGCGTTTGGTGACTTTCAGATAATCGTCATAGAAGCCGATCAGCCCGTAGGACAGCGTCACGGCGAGCACGACCCAGACCAGCTTGTTCGAAAGGTTGGCCCACAGGATGGTGGCGACGCCGACGCCGAGCAGAATCATCAGCCCGCCCATGGTCGGGGTGCCGGCCTTGCTCAAATGGCTCTTGGGCCCGTCGGAGCGGATCGGCTGGCCCTTGCCCTGGCGCAGGCGCATCAGGTTGATCAGCGCCGGGCCGAACAGGAACACCACCATCAGCGCCGTCATGATCGCCCCGCCGGTGCGGAAGGTGATGTAGCGGAAGACGTTGAACAGTGGCGCATGGTCACCCAAGGCACCCAATAAATAGAGCATTTCCTGCCTTTCGAGCTATTCCGCCGCGCCGGTTTCGGCTGCTTCGCGTTGCGGATAGCGTTGCTTGATCGCCTCGACGAGAAGGCCCATCCGGCTGCCCAGCGAGCCTTTGATCGTTACGGCATCGCCCGGCTGGATCGCCTCGAATAGGGCCTGTTTGAGAGATTCTGAATTTTCCGCCCATGCCCCGCGCTTCGCCTCGGGCAGGGCGGCGAACAGAGCGGCCATATGCGGCCCGCAGCAGAAAAGCGCGTCGACCTCAGCCGCCTCGATGGCGGCGGCGAGCCCGGCATGCATCGCGTCGGAGCGCTCGCCGAGCTCCAGCATGTCGCCGAGGACGGCGATGCGGCGCTTGGCGCGGGATTGCGGCAGGTCGCCGAGCACCCGGATCGCGGCGGTCACCGAGGCCGGGTTGGCGTTGTAGGACTCGTCGAGCAGCAGGAACGTGCCGCCTTCGATGGCGTGCAGCGATTGCGCGCCGCGCCCGGCCGGAGCGCCGAACACGGCCAGCGCCGGAACCGCGCGCGCCACATCGCCGCCGAGCAGCTTGATTGCCGCGACGGCACCGAGCGAGTTCATGGCGAGGTGCTCGCCGGGCGCGCCGATGTGGTAGCTCAGGCGCTCGCCGAGGCAATCGGCCTCGATGCGCGAGCCGCCGCCTTCGGCCTCGGAGGCGAGCAGCCGGGCCTCGGCCTCATCCGCCCAGCCGAAGCCGACGATCCGCGCCGCGCCGCGCTCGCCGGCGCGCTGGGCGAGCCGGTCATATTGCTCGATATCGCGGTTGAGGATGGCGGCGCCGTCCGGCTCCAGCCCGTCGAAGATCTCCGCCTTGGCGTCGGCGATGGCCTCGATGCCGTCGAAGAACTCGATATGGACGGGCGCGATGGTGGTGATGATGGCGGCGTGCGGACGCACGAGATGGGTCAGCGGCGTGATCTCGCCGGGATGGTTCATGCCGATCTCGAAGACGGCGTAATCGGCGTCGCGCGGCAGCCGGGCGAGCGACAGCGGCACGCCCCAATGATTGTTATAGGACTTGTCCGAGGCATGGACGCGGCCGAGCTTGCCCAGCATCAGCCGCAGCATTTCCTTCGTGCCGGTCTTGCCGACGCTGCCGGTCACCGCGACGATGCGGGCCTTGCTACGCGCGCGCCCTGCCCTGCCGAGCGTGTTCAGCGCTTCGAGCGTGTCGCGCACGCGGAGCAGCGGCCCCGAAGCCTTGCCCGCATAGTCGGCATTGACCACGGCGAGCCCGGCTCCGGCGGCGAAGGCATGAGCCAGGTAGTTATGGCCGTCGGTGCGGTCGCCCTTGATGGCGAAGAACAGGTCGCCCGGCTCGAGCGTGCGCGTGTCGATGGAAATGCCGCCGACGCTGTCCGGCATGGCGCCGCCCTCGGCCGCGCCGAGGGTTTCCGTCAACTCCGCCGCCGTCCAAAGCGCTTCAGCCATGCATGGTCCCTTGCTGGTCCGGAACGCCCAAAAGTGCGGCGACCGCGTCGTGATCGGAATAAGGAATGACCGTATTGCCTACGATCTGTCCGGTTTCATGGCCTTTGCCGGCGACGAGCAGCAAATCGCCCGCCGCCATGGAGCCGATGGCCGCCGCGATCGCCGTCTGCCGGTCGCCGATTTCAATGGCGCCCGGCGCGGCGGCGAGGATTTCGGCGCGGATCTCGGCCGGGTCCTCGCTACGCGGATTGTCGTCGGTGACGGTGACGCGGTCGGCGAAGCGCGCGGCGACCTCGCCCATCTGCGGACGCTTGCCCTTGTCGCGGTCGCCGCCGCAGCCGAAGACCACATGCAGCCTGCCCGCCACATAGGGGCGCAGCGCCGCGATGGCGTTTTCGAGCGCGTCGGGCGTGTGGGCATAGTCGATGAAGACCGGACCGCCGGCCGGGGCGTAACCCGCCAGCTCGAGGCGGCCCTTGGCGCCTTTCAGCTTTTCCGCGGCGGCGAAGGCGGCGTCCAGAGGCACGCCGGTCGCCAGGGCGAGGCCGAGCGCCACCAGCACGTTGGACGCCTGGAAATCCCCCGCCAGCGGGATCCTCACCTCATGCACCTTGCGCTCGTGGACGATGCCGAGGCGCTGGCCAAAACCGTCGCGCGCCGTCGAGACGAGGCGCAGCGTGTCGCCGCGCCGTCCGGTGGTGATGAGCTGGAGGCCGCGCGCGCGGGCGATCTCGGCGGCCTCGTCGCCCGCTTCGCTGTCGACGTCGATGACAGCGGGCTGGCCGGGCGCGAGCAGTTCGGTGAACAGCCGCATCTTGGCGCGGAAATAATCGGCGAAATCCGGGTGGTAGTCGAGATGGTCGCGGGAGATGTTGGTGAAGCCGCCCGCCGCCAGCTTGATGCCGTCGGCGCGATATTGCGCGAGGCCGTGGCTCGAGGCTTCGAAGGCCAGATGCGTTGCGCCGCGCGCCGCGAGATCGGCAAGGCTGGCATGGAGCGAGACCGGATCGGGCGTCGTGTGGTGCAGCGGGATTTCCACGCCCTGGAAGCTGACGCCGGTCGTGCCGAGGCTGGCGGCGGCGAAACCGTTCGCCTCCCAGAGCTGGCGCAGGAAGGAGGCGACCGAGGTCTTGCCGTTGGTGCCGGTGACGGCGGCGGCGGTCTCGGGCTGGCGGCCATGGAAGCGCGCCGCCATCAGGGCGAGGCGGCGGCGCGGATTGGCATCGCGGATCACGATGACGCCATCAGGCGCATCCACCGGCACGCCTTCGCCCGCCAGGATCGCCGTTGCCCCGCGCGCCAGGGCGTCGGTGATGAAACGCGCGCCATCGGTCTTGGTGCCTGCCAATGCGGCAAAGACATAGCCCGGCTCGACCTCGCGGCTATCCGCCGTCAGGCCGGTGACGGGGCGCGCATCGCCGGTCGCGGCGCAGAGATCTTTCAGCTTCATGAGTGTCATGCGCAAGCCCGGCAGCCCGCGACGCGGCGCGGGACGTTCAATCAAGCTCTTGGATTGCCCGGTTAATAGGAGGCTTGCGGGCTTTCGTCAAACGTCCTGGCCGGGGCGATCCCCAGCATCGGCGCGATCCGCTTGATCACCGCCCCCGCTGTCGGAGCCGCATTATGCCCGGCCTCATTGCGTTTTCCGGCCGCCTCGGGCTTCGGTTCATCGATCACGATCAGCACAAGATATTGTGGATCGTCCATGGGAAATGCCGCAACGAAGCTGGTGATGACCTCGTCGCTATAGCCGCCCTTGGCGGGCTTCCAGGCCGTGCCGGTCTTGCCGCCGACGCGGTAGCCGGGGACCTTGGCCTGTTCGCCGGTGCCGTGCTCGACATTGGCCAAAAACATCTGGCGCATCGCGGCGCTAGTTTCGGGACTTACGACGCGCTCGCCGGGCGCGCGCTCGCCGCTGCGGGGCAGAAATGTCGGCTCGACGCGGGTGCCGCCATTGATCAGCGCGGCATTGGCGACGGCGAAGGCGAAGGGCGGCACGGAAATGCCGTGGCCATA
Organism: Rhodomicrobium sp. R_RK_3; assembly: GCF_002198715.1. Lineage (GTDB taxonomy): Bacteria > Pseudomonadota > Alphaproteobacteria > Rhizobiales > Rhodomicrobiaceae > R-RK-3. Next base: position 41,331 of record NZ_MWLK01000009.1, read on the forward strand.
GGCGGCAGTCATGGTGTTGACCTCGCGCCAGCGCTCGGGGAACAGAGGACGCGCGGTCGGCCCGAGTTCGGTCGACATCGGCTGCATCAGCCCGAGCTTGGCGAAGAAACTCTTTTGCCTCTCCGTCCCAGTCGCGAGGGCGAGGCGCGCCGCACCCGTATTGGATGAGTGGGTGAAGATCTCCTCGACCGTGAAATAGCGCTTCTTGGCATGGCGGTCGTAGAGGGTGAAGCGGCCCATGCGCAGCGGCGTCAGCACGTCGATCTTGTCGTCCATGCGGGCGGCGCCGCTGTCGAGCGCATTGGCGACGGCAAAGGTCTTGAACACCGAGCCCATTTCATAGGCGTCATAATAGAAGCGGTTGTGGCGGCCCTCGGTCAGCGATTCCTCGCGCCGGTTGGGGTCGTAATCGGGCAGGCCGGCCATGGCGATGACCTCGCCGGTCTTCACATCCAGCACGATGCCGCCGGCGGCTTTCGCCTGATAGCGCTGCTGCGCGAACATCACCTCCTCATGCAGCGCATATTGGATGCGCAGATCGAGCGAGAGCCGGACCCGCGAGCGCTCCGCCACGCCGTCCACCGGCTCGGGCAGGCTGGGATTGGCGTCGATATATTTCTCGATCCCCGCGAGGCCCTGATTGTCGACATTGGTATGGCCGAGAATATGCACCGCCGTCGCGCCGCCGGGATAGACGCGCTGCGGCTCCTCAATCAATTGCAGCCCGGGCAGGCCCAGATCGTGGACGTCGGCGGCCTGTTTCGGCGTCAGGCCGCGCTTCACCCATTCGAAGCGGCCGGGTCCGCGCAATTTGGTGCGCAGGCCGACGACATCCTCGGCCGAGAGCACGCGCGACAGCTTCTCCACCGTATCGTCGGCGTCGAGGATCTGCGTGGGATCGGCGAACAGCCAGTAGACGCGGATATCGGAGGCGAGCATCCGGCCGTGCCGGTCGACGATGTCGGGGCGGGAGAGCGCGTGGCGCACCTGCTGTTCGGCCGACATCATGCGCGAGGCGACGGCGACTTCGCGGCCGAGCGAGGTGAGCTGGACACCGATGGCGACGAAGGCGCCGAGAAGGGCCAGCGACAGGGCGCGCATCCGCCAGGCCGGGGTCGGCTCGGCGGTCATGTCGTAGACCTCATTGAGTGGCGGTACGCGGCGCATGGCCAACTCCCCTGACGCCGCGGATCAGCGCGCCGATTTCGTCCCGCGCCTCCCAGCCATTGCCGCTATCGGCCGGGGGCGCCGCCGGGCGGCGCGCCAGGGTCTCCATGAAATCGCGGTGATTGATGAGCTGGTCGGGCTTGGCGGGTTCGAGCTTCAAGACTTCGCGCGCCAAGGTCTCGATGCGCTCCGGCCGGGTGACGTGGCTCCACTCGGCGCGCATCAGCGCCACATTGTCCTTCTCATCCTCGATGGCACGCTGCAGGCTGCTCGCCTGGGCTTCGAGCCGGCGGGTCTGGAACTTCATGTCGTAGATGAGGATGACGAGACCGGCGAGAAATCCGAACGCCAAAAGAGAAAGCAGACGCAGCACGGCTGAGAACCCCGATAGAAATGAACCCGTTACCGGACTTAGCAAATATTGGTAAATTTCCGGTAAGCTTAATGCTTGGTTGACGCCCCTTTGAGCTGCGGCAGGCCGATTTCGTCCGGCTTCAGCGGCCAGGCGGGCGCATCGGTCCTGACCGCAGCCCTGAGCCTTGCCGAGCGCGCGCGTGGATTGGCGGCAATTTCGGCTGCGGACGGGTCGACGGGCTTACGCCGGGCAACGCTGAAGCTGGGACTGCGATCCTCACCGGCGTCGGGCAGGTGGCGCGAGGGCCGGCCCTTGGCGCCCGAACGTTCGGTGAGGAAATTCTTCACGATTCGGTCTTCCAGCGAGTGGAAGGTGACGACGATCAGCCGCCCGCCAGGCGCCAGAATGCGCTCGGCGGCGGCAAGGCCCTCGACCAGCTCGCCGAGCTCGTCATTGACGAACAGGCGCAGCGCCTGAAAGCTGCGCGTCGCGGGGTGCTTCGGGTCGTCATGGCGGCGGCCGAGCACGCTCTGGATGAGCTCGGCCAGCTCCAGCGTGCGGGTGATCGGCGCCTGCTCGCGCTGTTTGACGATGGCGCGGGCGATGGCGCGCGAGCGGCGCTCCTCGCCGAGCCGGAACAGGATCTCGGCGATGTCGGCCTCATCGAAGCGGTTGACGACGTCGGCGGCGCTGAGGCCCTCGTCCGACATGCGCATGTCGAGCGGGCCGTCGCGCATGAAGGAGAAGCCGCGCTCGGGCTCGTCGATTTGCATCGAGGAGACGCCGAGATCGAAGATCACCGCGTCGGCGGGCACGAAACCGGCGCTCTCGGCGACATCGCCCAGCGCGCCGAAGGTCGACGGCTCGAACCGGAAGCGATTGGGAAATTCGGTCTTGAGATCGGCGGCGATTGTGGCCGCGAGCGGATCGCGGTCGAGCGCCAGAAGCTGGCTGTCGGCGGCGCCGAGAATGGCGCGCGTGTAACCGCCGGCGCCGAAGGTGCAATCGATATAGCGCTCGCCGCCGATCGGCGACAGCGCATCCAGAACCTCGGCTAAGAGTACGGGAGTGTGACGAGCCGGTCCGCCAGCGGTTTCGGGGGCCTCTCCCTGACCGCGACCCGTCATCACTCCCGTACTCCCTCTTTACGACCGTCCTCTAGAGAACGGCTCCCCGCGCCGAGGTCTCTCCGGTGGGCCCGGGCGCGTTCTCGCGCCTCGGTCCGGAATTCTTCGTAAGCTGCCGGCTCCCAGATCTGGAACTTGTCTCCCAAACCGACGAAGACGGCGGTATCCGTAATGCCCGCATGATCCCGCAGTCTTTTGGGGAGTACCGCTCTCCCATCGGGATCGACTTTGATCTTTTCGCTTTCACCGAAATAGGCGGTTGCAATCTCGTCGCGCTCGGCGCTGTCGATGGCAAAGCCTTCCAAAATCCCCTTAATCTTTCCGACCAGACGGCTGCCGCCAGCCTCGAGCGCCGGCCGGTCGAGATGCGGGTAACAAAAAATGTCCTCAGCACCTTCCTTGGCGAGCACCGCCCGAAAGGATGCAGGGATCGAGACCCGGCCCTTGGCGTCGATCTTGTTGTCGAACCTGGAGGCAAATTCATCCATCCCCCTCAGGCGCTCCCGGTGCTGACGCAAAACGAGGGCCGCGGGCAGCGCGGCGTTTCTCGAAAAATTTCCAAATCGGCAAATTGCCCTCGGCAAGACCGGACCGGGAGGAGGCGCGCGCGGGTGCCCCCTATTTGGCCTTCGAAGGAACTCGCTTCTGTTGGCCTCCTCCCGAATCACACCCTTCCGAACGGGTATTAATGGGATAGCATGGGATTATATGGGAGTCAACGGAACGGGGCGGGTAAAGCCGGGCTGCACTTGGGATTTACTGGCCGAATTGGCCCTGGCGGCTCGATGCCGCCTGTGGAAAAGCTCGGATTTCGGGCGAAACGGGGTTGTAAAGACCCTCGCGCGGCGGCGCTGGGGTGGGATTTGCTGGGAAAGACTGGGGCGATTTACGGGTTGCTAACCAGGCGCGAAGGAATCGGCAGCCACCCGCCACAAAAATCGAACCGCCGCCCGCGCTGCCGCGTCCTCAGCGGTGAAGGCCGACGCCCGGAAAAGCGGCGGGCCGACCATGTCCCGGTCACAGATTTGTGTTGCATTCGCGATGCGCGGGAAACACGGGCCGGGTGTTAATAATTGTGACAGCCCCGAATTAACCCCAATTGCCTCGGATGCCCGGCGGATCTGGGGCCGTTCTCGATCAAAACGGAGACTGAAGATGCGCAGCCTACTCGTTCCAGCCTCGATCCTCGCCTTGGCCGCTTTCGCCGCCACGCCTGCGGCCGCCATAGAGTGCGAAGGCAATTTCCAGGTCCAGAAGAACGGCAACCGGATCTCGACGCCCTTCTGCGCCGACGGCCATCTTGCCATCGTCGCACGCGAATATGGCATGCAGGTGAGCGCCCAAGCCATTCGCTACAATCCGTCCGTCAAGGAGCGCGCCTGCCGCTTCGTCGGCGACGACAACCGCGTCCGCGACACCTGCCAGCCCTACCGCAATGACGGCGACCGGAACTGGCGCTGATCGCGCGTGTTAGCTGGCGGGCGGTTGCCGGCTGGTGACTGTCCGGGAACGAGGATGAGCGCGCGGGGTGCCCATCCTCGTTCCCGTTCGCATGGCCGGCGCCGCGCGCCGCACGCCCCGGCGCCCCCCAGATGCCCCTTGCTCCCGCCCGGCGTTGTAGCGGCACAACAGTGAGCGCTATTCGGGATCTCCCGGAATCAACGGGAAAGTTCTTGCGGTGGACAGGGCGGCAAAATAGTTTACAAGCACCGCTAAGGACGCCATCGGGCGCCGCGGTCTCGGAGCCGCCGCTTCCCGCGTCATCGACCTTCGTTTGAACCGTTTGCAGGGTGTGAGTACCATGGGGGAAACGATAATCAGCACAGACCTGACCATCATCGGCAACGTGACCTCAAAGGGGAACGTGAAGCTGGATGGGAAGATTCGCGGTGACATTCACTGTGCCTCCCTGGTCGTCAGCGAGTCCGGCGACATCGACGGCGGCATCATCGCGAACAATGAGGTCATCGTGCTCGGCAAGGTCGTCGGCACCATTCGCGGCAAGCGCGTCATGCTGCATGCCACCGCCCGCGTCGAAGGCGACATCTACCACCAGGGCATCGGCATCGAGATGGGCACCCGCTACGACGGCAGCCTGCGCTGGACCGAGGATTTCGCCACCTATCAGCCCGGCATGCGCTCGAGCGCCAACGGCGAGATGTCCGTCGGGCTCTAAGCCGCTTTTCGAATTCTGCCAGCATCCGCCCGAGGCATCCGCTTCGGGCGGATGCTGCCGTTTTGGGGTGGGATGAGCGATCATTTTGGCGGTTCAAAGCGACGCCCCTCGCCGCAGCCCGACCCTCTCCAAGGGGAGAGGGTGGCGTGCGCAAGCACGCCGGGTGAGGGGTTGGTGCCTCACGGCCGACTCACGAACCCCTCACCCCCGCCCTCTCCCAAGGGAGAGGGAGTCCGGCTGCGGATCGCGGGGGTGCGCGCCATTTTTCGTGTCCGGTTAATGCTCTGGCGGACGGCCTCGCCATGCCGCATTGGCCGCCTCGGATGGCCTTATCAGACCGCCGGCGGCAGCCATTTCTCGCGCATGGTGACAAGCTCCTCGCCTGCCGTCGGGTGCAGCGCCATGGTGGCGTCGAAATCGGCTTTCCTGACGCCGAGGCGCAAGGGGATGGCGAGGAGCTGGGCCATCTCGGCGGCGTCCGGGCCCATGATGTGGCAGCCCAGGACCATGTCGGTGCGGGCATCGACCACCAGCTTCATCAGCGTGCGCTCCTGGCGCTCGGCCATCACATATTTCATCGGCCGGAAGCGCGCCTTGTAGATGTCGATCTCGGGGAATTGCGCCCGCGCTTGCGCCTCGCTCATGCCGACCGTGCCGATTTCCGGCAGCGAGAACACCGCCGTCGGGATGAACGTGTGGTCGACCGGCGTCGGCTTGCCGCGAAGCACGGTGTCGACGAATTTCATCGCCTCATCGATGGCGACGGGCGTCAGTGTCACGCGGTCGGTGACGTCGCCGATGGCATAGATGTGCTCGAGCGATGAGCGGGAGTAGTTGTCAACCAGCACCTCGCCTTCGAGCCCAAGCTTCACGCCCGCCTCCATCAGCCCCATGCCCGAGGTCAGCGGCATCCGGCCCGTGGCGTACATGACGGCCTCGGCGCGCAGCTCGCCGCCATCCTCGAACACGATCAGCTTGTCGGCGCCGTCCTGGTCGATGCGGGCGAGATATTTGTTGGGCAGCATGCGGATGCCGTCGGCCTGCATCGCCTCGGTCAGGCCGACGCGAATGTCCTCGTCGAAGCCGCGCAGGATGTGCGCGCCGCGATAGATCACCGTCACCTCGACGCCGAGCCCGTGGAAGATATTGGCGAATTCCAACCCGATATAGCCGCCGCCGACAATGGCGATGCTGCGCGGCAGCTTCTCCAGCGTGAAGGCCTCGTTGGAGGACAGGATGTGCTCGCGGCCGTGAATATGCGGGATGAAGGGCCAGGAGCCGGTGGCGATCAGGATGGTCTTCGCGGTCACGGTGCGGCCATCGGCGAGCAGGCGGATGGTGTGGGCATCGTCGAGCACGGCGCGGCTGTGGATGCGCTCGGCCCCAGCATTCTGCAGCACGCCCTCATAGATCAGGCTCAGCCGCGCCACCTCGGTCTGCACGCGGTCGCGCAGCGTCGGCCAGTCGAAGCTGGCGGGCGGGACGGTCCAGCCATAGCCCTTGGCATCCTCGAAATCGCGGGCATAGTGGCTGGCATAGACCAGCAGCTTCTTCGGCACGCAGCCCCGGATGACGCAGGTGCCGCCGAACTTGCTCTCCTCGGCGATGCCGACGCGCGCGCCGGTTCCGGCCGCCATTCGCGCCGCGCGCACGCCGCCCGAGCCGCCGCCGATCACGAAGAGGTCATAGTCGAACTGCATGGGGGTCATCCTTCCCGGGTTCCGGGAACCAGCGCGGCGCTCACAGCGAAACGGCGACCGCCGCCAAAGCGATCGCCGTCGCCAGCAATTAGTCTGCGCGCGCGGAATTTACAAGCTGACGCCGCGCTTCTGCAATTCGTCGCGGATCCTGGCCTCCGCCTCGCTGCCGACCTTGTCCTCCCAGGCATCGCCGATGCGGAGCGCTTCGGAGGCAAGGCTAGGCGTCGTGGCGACGAATTTCTGGCCGAGCGGGGTCCGGTAGAAATCGGCCAGGCCCTTCATCTCCTCGATGCTGAATTTGCTGGCGTAGAGGCTGGCGATCTGTTCGAGCAGTTCGGAGCGCCGCGCCGCGAACTGCTTCTCGGTCTCGGCGAAGACCTGATCGACATTCTGCTTCTGATCCGCCGCAGCGGCGCTTGCCGGCAATTCGGCGCGCAATTGCCGGAAGATGTCCGGGATGATGCCGGCGAATTGCGCATCCGCATTGGTGGCGGTGAGCAGGTCCATGGCGGCCTTCAGCTTGGCCGGATCGGCTTTTGGCAGCGGCGTCTGCTGCGGCGCCTCGGCCGGTGCCGCCGTCTGGGCGATGGCCGGCAATGCGGCCGCCGCGAGCAGGCCGATGCCGGCGGCGGCGGTGCGAAACGCTTTGGAAATCTTCATGCTGGGAGGCCCTTTCCGATCAGCCGTCCGTTGCGTCCAGGACTTGCACGCCGCCCGGCCCGGCGATGATGGCCCGGTCGGCGATGCCGATGAACAGCCCGTGCTCGACCACGCCGGGGATCATCTCCAGCACATCGCCGAGCGATTCGGGATCACCGATCTCTCCGAACGCGCAATCGGCGATGTAGTTGCCGCTGTCGGTGACGAATAATTCACCCGTCTTGAACAAACGCAGCGTGATCTTGCCGTCGCAGCCGGCGTCGAAGGCGGCGTCCTGCATCATTTTCAGCGTTGCCTTCGCCCCGAAACGCACGATCTCGACCGGCAGCGGGAATGCGCCCAGCTTTGCCACACGCTTGGTGTGGTCGGCGATCACAACCATGCGATCCGAGGCCATAGCCACGATTTTCTCGCGCAGCAGCGCGCCGCCGCCACCTTTGATCAGCCGGAGCGAGTCGTCGATCTCATCGGCACCGTCGATGGTGAGGTCGAGCTCGGGATAGTCGTCGAGCGTGGTCAGCTTCAGCCCGGCGCGCTCGGCCTGGATGCGGGTCTCCTCCGACGTCGGCACGCAGACGATGTCGGAGAGCTGCCCGGCCTTGACCTTCTTGGCCAGCAGCTCGACCAGCTTGCCCGCCGTCGAGCCGGTGCCGAGCCCCAGCTTCATGCCCGAGGTGACGAGTTCGAGCGCGCGTTCGGCCGCGATGGCCTTAAAGATATCGGTGTTCATCTTCAGCATCCTCTTCCCCCATCAGCGATCGAGGCCGCCGGGGAGCCTGCGGCCTTCATTGATGCCGATGACGCCGAAATCAAGCTTTTCCTTGGATTGGCCGGTCCAGGCGCCGCCGACGCGGCAGGGTTCGTGGATGAGCGTTGCAACCTTCTGGTCCATGGCCAACTCCCTTGGCTGTCCGCCCGGATGGCGGTCCTTGCTGATGATGGGGAGCACCCGCGCCAGCCGCGATAGACGCGGCGCGAGCACCCCATGCCAGCCATTATGTATCCACTAAGTTTTCGGCGTTGGAAAGATTTGTGCCGGACGCGCGCGGAAGCGCTTTATGCATTCAGAAAACCTCGCCCAGGGGCGCCGCGCCGCCGATCAGCCTTGATAGATCACCCGCAGCCTGTCCGCCAAAGCCTGCCGCAGGCCGAAGGGCGCCGCGCCCGGAGCAAGCCGCGCCGCGGCACCGGCGGCGGCCACGCCCTCTTCCCCGAACCGGTGCAGCAGCGACGTCCGCAGCCAGCTCTCCGCCTGCGCATGGCGGCGGGTCGTCCAATCCGCCTCGCCGCCCGCCGCGAAACGCGCATCCAGCGCGGCGGCCAGTTCGGCGAGCCCCTCCCCCTTCGGCACGGACAGCATCAGCGCGGCAACCTCGCCGCCGCCGCTCGCCAGACCGAGCGCGCCCTTCAGGTCCGCCAGCGCCCGGCGGGCCGGCGGGCCCATATCGGATTTCGTGACCACGGCGATGTCGGGGATCTCCATGATGCCGGCCTTCATGAATTGCAGCGAGTCGCCCGAGCCGGGCTGCACGCAGAGCACGACGCTGTCGGCGACGGCCGAGATCTCCGCCTCGGACTGGCCGACGCCGACCGTCTCGACCACCACCCGGTCATAGATCGCCCGCATCAGCACGACTGCCGGAAAGGCGAGCTCGCTCAAGCCGCCGAGCCGGCCGCGCGAGGCGAGCGAGCGCACGAAGACGCCTTGATCCTCGGGATCGGTGCGCATGCGAATGCGGTCGCCGAGCAGGGCGCCGCGGGTGATCTGGGAGGAAGGGTCGACGGCGATGACGCCGACGGTGACGCCAGAGGCGCGCCAGCTCCGCACCAGCGCGTCGATCAGCGTCGATTTGCCGACGCCGGGCGGCCCGGTGAAGCCGATGACATGGGCGCGCGGGGCAAGGAACGCCTCATCGATCAGCGCGGCGACCTCGGCCTCGCCGCCGGCGCGCTCGATCAGCGCCAGCGCTTCGGCCAGCGCGCGCTTGCCGCCAGCGCGCAATGCCGCCAATCCGCCGCCTGTCGTCCGGCCGTGATCCGTATGGCTCATGCCGTAAATGATTGCGATTTGCCGCGCGCGGGCAAGCGAAAACGCCGAAGGCGCTGGAGAAGCACCGGCGGCGCGCAGGCGCCGAGTAATGCCCTATCCCGCGGGGAAGGCGACCGGCCGGGACGGTTCCGGCCGGCTGCGCGCGGCCGGAGCACGATTGCCGGCATCTCTCGCGGCCTTGACCCCATGCGGGAACCCGCTCCGATCCCGGTACGACACCTGCTTGCCCTGGCTTCTGCGATGACGCGCAGTCGTGGCCAGAGCCGCGACGAGGTCGAGCACCGACACGCCGAGCACCAGGGCCAGCGCCCCCGCGACATTGGCGCGCTTCGGGTTGTAGCGGTCCAGCTCGCCCGCAAGGGTGGCGATGTCCAATCCATCGCCCGCGACGCGGCCCCACAGCCCGAGGCTCTTTTCCGTCGAGAGCGAAAGCATGCCGGTCGCCAGTTCGCGGGCGCCATAGGCGCGCACAAGCCCCTCCCGGCCCTCCATCCCGAGCGCACGGGTGATGCTCCCGGCCGCGACCAATTGCGCGACGCCGAGGCCGATGCCGAGCCAGCCGAGCCGTTTCGCCAAGCGGTCACCCGAGCTCAGCGAGCTTGGCCCGCTTCGCAGGATCTTGGGATCGCCTTTGGAGCGCTTGATCTTCGAAAAGATACTCATAATAAACCCACCTGGTTACGGCCTCATCACGACCTTGATGCAACTGTCCTGCTTATCGGCGAATGTCTTGTACATCTCAGGCCCGTCGGCGAGCGCCACCGTGTGGGTGATGACGAAGGACGGATCGATCTGGCCCTCTTCGATGCGGCGGAGCAGATCGTCCGTCCAACGGTTGACATGGGTCTGGCCGGTGCGGATGGTCACCGCCTTGTTCATCAACTGGCCGAGCGGGATGTTGTCGGACAGGCCGCTATAGACGCCGGCGATCGAGATCGTGCCGCCCGGACGGCACACATAGATCATCTCGCGGAGCGCATGCGGACGGTCGTTTTCCAGCATGAACATCTGCTTGGCCCGGTCGAGCACCGTATCCGGCTGATACATGGTGATGTGCGATTCCAGCCCGACAGCGTCGATGCATTTCTCCGGCCCCTTGCCGTCCGTCAGCTCGTTGAGCCGGTCGATGACGCTCTCCTCCTCGAAATTCAGCGGGATGGCGCCGCCGGCCTCCGCCATGCCGAGCCGCTCGGACAGGCAATCGATCGCAACCACTTGCTTTGCGCCCAGGAGAATCGCGCTGCGGATGGCCATTTGACCGACGGGACCACAGCCCCAGACCGCCACGGTGTCGGTGGGCTGGATGTCGCAATTCATGGCGGCCTGCCAGCCGGTCGGGAAAATATCGCCGAGGAAGAGAAGCTGTTCGTCCGGAATGCCTTCGGGGACCTTGATATGGGTCGCATCGGCGAAGGGGACGCGCACATATTCGGCCTGCCCGCCAGGATAGCCGCCGGTCAGATGCGTGTAGCCGAACAGCCCGGCCGCCGCGTGGCCATAGGCCGTGTCGCCGAGTTCCTTCTTGCGGTTGGAGCGCTCGCACAGGGAGAAATTGCCGCTTTTGCACTGATCGCATTCGCCGCAGATGATGGTGAACGGGACGACGATCCTGTCGCCCTTCTTTAGCTTGCCATTGACCCCGTGCCCGACCTCGACGACCTCGCCCATCATCTCGTGGCCCATGATGTCGCCGGGCAGCATGGCCGGGATGAAATTGTGGAACAGGTGGAGATCCGAGCCGCAGATGGCGCAGCTCGTGACCTTGACGATGGCGTCACGCGGCTCCTCGATTTCGGGGTCGGTGACGGTGTCGTAGCGGATGTCTTCCTTGCCGTGCCATACGAGCGCTCGCATGTGTCGTTCTCCCTTGGAACCATCTCGGTCTGAGGACCGCGACCGGCGCCCGAGCGCGAATGGCAGCTTACGGACGCCGGCGATGGAGCAGTCGGAGAACGGCAACCTGAGGTTGATTGTTCCGCAGCATGTGGGTTGGCGTCGCCGCGCCGCGATTTGGGCAGGCGGGTGGAGTGGGAGAGTTGGGGAAGCAGAGCTCTATGCGTGCGCATGCGTCGTGAGCGAGGGCGCGCCGAGGGCTCACCCTCGGCGGACCATTGGCAATCAGCCGGACCGGCCGGACGCGATCGGCTTACGCGCCCTTCTTGCAGACGGTGGCGCGGGCGATGCAGGTCCAGCCGCCGCCGCTGCCCTTGCAGCTATAGGACGGCTTGGAGATGAGATCGGTCTGCACCGGCCAGTTTCCGGTCACCTGCTGGATGATCTCGAAGGACTGGAACTGGGCCATGCCCTTGGACATGCCCCAGCCCTCGCCGGCCTTCTTCACGCAGGCCGATTTGGCCTCCGCGCCGCCGGCCGCGCCGAATGCCAGCGCCGCCGCGCAGATCGCGGCCGTCACATAAGCTGCACGCATCATCTTTCCCCTTATGACTCATCGATTACGATCCGCCGGACGCAAGACGCGGCGGCGAAATCATAATGCGCGCAAAAGGTTGCGTTAAGGATGATGCGAGACGTGAGCTTCGTAGGGACGCGTTAGATCTTCGTACAAACCTTCGCCGCGCCGACGCAGCGCCATTCATCGGCGCCGAGGAGATTGGGGAAATGCTTGCAGTCCAGCGCGCGCTTGTCGATCTTGCCGACCTCGCGGCCGCTCGCCTCCAGCGCCTTCTTCTGCTCCTCGACGCCGTTGTCGAGGCTGCGCTGGGCATAGAAGCGCGCCGCCTGTTCGCCGAGGCTGACGATGTCGCTGCTGACGGGCATGCACGTCGCGCCCGCCGCGCTCGCCCACGCCGTCATGCACAGGCCGGCGACGCAAAAAACCGCAATCCGCTTCATAGGCTTACTCCCCACAACAAGCACCCGGCGCCTGAGTAATGCATGCGGCGCGGCCGGGCAATGAACTTTTCTCCAGTTGCGCCGGGGGCGTGCCTATTGTAGCTGCCTTCGCGGGGTGCCGCCCCGTCGCCTCGTCCGTTCAAGGATTCAGAAATGGCCAGCCCCCTGCTGGAGCGCTACTCCGGCATGGTCCGCTCCGGGGAAATCGACGCCGATCCGGCCCAGGCCGAGGCCGTCGAAAAGCTCGAGGCGCTGGCGGCCCGGCTCGCCCGCTATTCGCCGCCGGGAAAATTCTCCTTCTTCCGCAAGAGCGCCGCGCCGCGCGGGCTCTATATTTTTGGCCGGGTCGGGCGCGGCAAGACCATGCTGATGGACCTGTTCTTCGGGACCGTGCCCTTCGCGAAAAAGCGGCGGCTGCATTTCCACGAATTCATGGCCGAAGTCCACGATCTGATCGCCGAGGCGCGCAAGAGCCATCCGGGCGATCCGGTGCCGCAGGTCGCCGAGACCATCGCGCGCGAAGCCCCGCTATTGTGCTTCGACGAATTGCACGTCACCGACATCGCCGACGCCATGATCCTCGGCCGGCTGTTCTCGGTGCTGTTCGAGCGCGGCACCGTGATCGTGGCGACGTCGAATCTGCCGCCTTCGGAGCTGTACAAGGGCGGGCTGAACCGTGCACTATTCGTGCCGTTCATCGAGCTCATCGAGGCGAAGATGGAGGTTCTGGAGCTCGCCTCCGCCCAGGATTACCGCCTCGGCCGCCTGACCGGCACGCCGCTCTATTTTTCGCCGCTCGGGCGGCAGGCGGATGGCGAAATCCGCAAGGCCTGGAAGATGCTGACAGGCCGGGAGCACGGCGAGCCGGCGAGCGTGGCCGTAAAAGGCCGCGACGTGCCGGTGCCGGAAGCGGCGATGGGCGTCGCCCGCTTCACCTTCGACGATCTCTGCGGCAAGCCGCTCGGCGCCAACGACTATCTGGCGCTCGCCCGGCATTTCCACACGCTGATCCTGGAAAACGTGCCGCTGCTGACGCCGGAGCGCCGCAACGAAGCCCGCCGCTTCAACACGCTGATCGACACGCTCTACGATCAGGGCTGCGTGCTGATCCTCTCCGCCGCCGCCGAGCCCGACGCGCTCTATCCCGCCGGCGACGGCGCCGAGCTGTTCCAGCGCACCGCCTCGCGGCTGATGGAAATGCGATCGGAGGGCTATCTGAAGGCCCGGCACGGTAGGAAGCGCGGCAGCGAGGCGGGGATGCGGTTTTAGGCGGAAGTCTCGGCCCAACCACTCGAAATTTGTCATCCCCGCGAAGGTGGGGATCCAGCAAAGGGCAAACTTAGCCGTTGGGCTCTGCCTCGCCGCAACCGCTGCGGCGAACTGGGTTGCCGCCTTCGCGGGACTGACAAAAGGGGGCTAAGCCCGCGCGCCGGCCCCAGCAGGAACCAGCCGCCGCAGCACCGGCCCGAGCATCAGCGGCGCGAGGTAAATCGGGAATTGCGCCACCGCGAAATACAGCCAGACCAGCTCCGGCAGCGCGCCGCCGGTCGCGGCGAGCATCAAGCCCATATTGCGCTGCGAGCTGGCGACGGCGATGGCGAAGGCCCGCTCCGTCCCGGCCCGGCGGAAGAGCAGCACCGTCAGCGCCACCAGCACGAAATAGATGCCGAAAGCCAGCGCCGTCAGGCCGGCGACCCGGAGCGGCGCGGCGATGGTCTGCTCGGCGAAATTCGACGTCAGCGCCGCGACGAAGATGTAGAGGATCGCGATGTTGAGCCCGTCGATCTCATCGCGGCGGCGCTCGATCTGCCGGGGGCTGACCCAGCGCCGGAGCAGCAAGGCGACGAAGGCCGAGCCCGCCAGGATCAGCCCGAGCTTGGCCCCGAGCGCCAGCGGCGAGAGCTGCACGCCGAGCCCGAGCGCGGCGGCAAAGCCTGGCGCGGTGAATGGCACCAGCGCACTCGACAGGATCAGCACGGCGAGCGTCAGCGTCGCGTCGAGCCCCATCAGCGCGGCGAAGGCCGGCGCCGACATCACCGGCGAGGCGAGCGCCTGCAGCATCAACGCGGCGAACAATTCCGGCGCGCGTGTCTCGACGCCGAGCCCCAGCAGCGCCGCCGAGGCGAGCGCGGGCACCGCGAACATCGACCAGCCCGTCGCCGCCAGCACGAGGCCGGGCCGGGTGAGGTTGCGCTTGAGCGCGCTAAGATCCGCCCGCAGGAAGGCGAGCACCAGCAGCAGGAAGATCGCCTCGCCCGCAAACGGCCTCAGCGCCACCCCGACCGGCGGCAGCGCGATGCCGAGCAGCACGATCCCCGCCATGCCGCGCGCACGTTGACGGCCGAGCCAGGCGAGTGGGTTGGAACAAGGCATTGATGCTGCGGGGCTATCTGAATCTGTGGGAGGTCGTGACGACAGGGGTACCTCAGATGGGTATACGCTGCCAACGCGACATACTATTCTAGCGGAAGACGTTCGGACCGACTGAAAAACAGTGCGGCTTATGAAATATACAATCTCCATTTTGAAGACGAGATCAGGCCGCCGGTTTGATCAGTTCTACGACATATATGAGTCGTCCTTACCCACCAGGGAACGGAAAAATCGCAGTGAAATCACTGACCTTATAGAACGGGATGACTACATCGTTCTGTTGCTTGAAGACGAAAGCGATGTGTTTGCCTTTTCAATAGTCTTCGCGTCGGATGAAGGCGAAATATCGCTTCTTGAATACATGGCTACCCATCAGAACTATCGGAATCGCGGTCTCGGCGCAGCAACCTTCAAGGCGAGCCTAGCATCAGTTCCCGGTTGTCCCATGTTGGTCGAAGTGGACTCCGAACGGGAGAATAGTCCTGATCGGCTAATGAGAATGAGGCGGAAGGGATTCTACAGGCGGCAAGGCTGCCATCAAATCGGCGGTCTTCACTACATCTTACCGCTGCCGGGCAACGGCAAAGTGCCGGAAATGGACCTGCTGGTCCATTTGAATGGACGAGTTACGCCGATAAAAAAGCCTGATCTCAGGCGATGGCTAGATACGATATACACTAAGGTTTATTGCTGCGAACCGAATGACGATCGCATCGCAACTATGTTGCGGACGCAAGGAGATCCTGTTATTTTGGTTTAAATTTTTATGGTTGCTGTGAGGGAGGCATGTCCGAGACCAGCGATTTTTTATTATTTGGTTTTTCAATCTCACGACAAGTCAATTTAGAATTTTCGATAGGCGACGTATTTACAATCGTTACCATATTAATATCCGCAATCTCTGTACGGAATGCATTGCGGCAACGTAGCGAACAAGTTAAATACGAACACTATTCAGAACTTGACCGCTTTTATGCTGATATTCTCACGCTTGCGATACACGCTCCATTCTTACGTACCCCAAGGCGCATAGCAAGCGACAGCGAAGCGCTCCGATACGAGTACGCACCGTACAGCGGGGCGGCCGGCACGCAAGATACGCAGCAGACGCAATATGACGCCTACGCCTATATGCTTTGGAATTTTCTTGAAACGATTCACGACCGCTGCGCCACGAATCCAGAGCTGAAGCAAACGTGGTGTCCGGTCATTGCTGCCGAGAATAGGATCCATCGGGGATGGTTCCTAGCTGAAATCCGTAAGGAGTTCTTCCGCCAGGAGGAGGCAAAAACGACAGGGAAAAAACCTTATCCGGAATACAAATTTTGCGCAGCCTTTCAAAAATTCGTACTTGATGAAAGCTGGAACAAACAAAGCTGGGCTTATGACCCGGAAGATGACTGCCGCCGAACTATCGATGATCTGGTGCGCCGGGAAAATGGCCTAAAGGCGCCGGCGAAATCATCGCTCTTCGACAGGCTTCGGATCCCCCAATCCGCCTAGCGCACGCCGGGAAGCCTGACGTCTGCAGTAAGGTCTCGGCGCAGCGCTAAACTGTTCCATTAGCCGAGACCTTGTTCTCGACACGCCCCCTACGTCGCACTCACCCCGCGCGCCGGTCCCGTGCCACGACATCCAGCCGCCTCACGCTCGGCGGCAGCCAGGCGTCCTTGATGCGGCCGTCGGGGGTGGCTGGCTCTCCGACGCAGTCCTGGTCGGGGTGCAGCGGCTCGGCCCGGGCCGGCACCTGATAGGCCGGGCGGTATTGGCCGAAAGTCTTCTTCAGGATGGTCTTGGTCCAGATGTGGGTATGGTAGATGCGGGACATATGCCAGCTCACCAGCATGGCGATGACACCGGCAAGAAAAAGTCCTGCATTCAGCGGGCTCAGCGACGAGTTCGCGCGTTCGCGGTAAACCGGCATCCGCCCATCATTGACAGTATAGGTCTGGTTTTTCACGTCGCTCAACACGGCAATCTGCGTCCCGGACGCATGAATAATGTCGATTTTGCCGTTAATTGACGTCAACATAACGCAAATATAGGCGAGAAGCCCCGCAAATACCCAAATGGCGAGCTTGTCCAATTCAACTCCTCCAGCTCTTACTCACGCTATTGCGCGAGCCGGCCCCATTCAACTTTAAGAATACCAAATGATTTAGGCGTCAGCAAATTATTAACGATCCTGCGCGCCGGGTCGCCCAGCCCGATTACAACTCGATTCGCTTCCGTCCGGGCCCGGTTTCGCCGCCTTATCCAAAGGCTTGGCCGCCCTGTGGATGAGACCCCGCAGATCCGCCGCCCCGCCAGGCCCGCTCAACCTACGCAAGAGCCCGCCGCCCCTTGACATCGCCGCCCAAAACTCCCCAATGGTGGCCACGCGCGCAAATCTCTCCCAAAGCGGACCACGATGAAGATCAACGGCAATGAAATCCGTCCCGGCAATGTGATCGAGCACCAGGGCTCGCTCTGGCTGGCGGTGAAAACCCAGGCGGTGAAACCCGGCAAGGGCCCGGCCTATGCGCAGGTCGAGCTGAAGAACCTCGTCCATGGCACCAAGCTGAACGAACGCTTCCGCGCCTCCGAGACGGTCGAGCGGGTCCGGCTGGAGCAGGATGATTACCAGTTCCTCTACACGCAGGACGACATGCTGGTGTTCATGGACAATAACAGCTACGAGCAGCTCGAAATCCCGACCGATTTCGTCGGCGACCGCGCCGCCTTCCTGCAGCCGGGCATGACCGTCACCGTCGAGAGCTACGAGGGCAAGCCGCTCGGCGTCTCGCTCCCCGATCAGGTGACGCTCGAGGTGACCGAGGCCGATCCGGTGGTGAAGGGGCAGACGGCGTCCGCCTCCTACAAGCCGGCGATGCTGGAGAACGGCGTGCGCGTGATGGTGCCGCCCTTCATCACGGCGGGCGAGAAGGTCATCATCGACACGACCGAAATGACCTATATCCGGCGGGCCGAGTAGGAACTTCCGCGCGGCCCCGCTATTACCCGATAGTCTAGTCCCAAGGCGCTGGACTTTCGGCGTGGCAGCGGGCAGTTTTCGAGTCAGCAAGAAGCGCGTTGCGGGACCGCCCGCTCCCCGCGCATGCGGCGTCCAGCACTAGGCCGACCTTTCGAGGATTTCACCGATGGCAGCCTCCGCGCTGATGACCATGATGTTCGCCGCCGCGCGCAAGGCAGGCCGCTCGCTCGCCCGCGATTTCGGCGAGGTCGAGCAGTTGCAGGTCTCGATGAAGGGGCCGGGCAATTTCGTCACCGCCGCCGATCACCGCGCCGAGCAGATCCTCTATGACGAGCTGTCGAAGGCGCGGCACGGCTACAGCTTCCTGATGGAGGAGCGCGGCCTCGTCGAGGGACCGGACAAGACCCATGTCTGGATCATCGACCCGCTCGACGGCACCACCAATTTCCTGCACGGCATCCCGCATTTCGCCATCTCGATCGCCCTGCAGCGCGAGGGCGAGCTGGTCGCCGGCATCATCTACAATCCGGCCAATGGCGACATCTTCACCGCCGAGCGCGGCAAGGGCGCCTTCCTCAACGACCGCCGCATCCGCGTCGCCGCGCGCTCGCGGCTGGAGGATTGCGTCGTCGCGACGGGCATCCCGCATCGCGGCAAGGGCGATCATGAAATCTTCTTGAAACAGCTCGCCGCCGTCATGCCATCGGTCTCGGGCATAAGGCGCACCGGGGCCGCCGCGCTCGACCTGGCCTGGGTCGCCGCCGGCCGCTATGACGGCTATTGGGAGCAGGGCATCCAGGCCTGGGACATGGCGGCGGGCCTCGTGCTTTTGCGCGAGGCGGGCGGATTTGCCAGCGATCTCAAGGGCGGCAAGGCCATGCTCGAGACTGGCAGTATTCTTGCAGGTAATGAAAGCGTGCATCGCGCTTTAGCGAAATTGCTTTAGCCCAGACCGGTGCGCACGACTGGGGCGCCGGGCGTCTGCCTGTAGAATAGGCAGTATTTTTGAGAAAACCTATTAAAGAGGCCACGATTTCACCGCAATTCGGGACCGGATAACCACTCTAAGGGTTGGACCGATCACACTCGGCAGTGATAAAGCCATGCCACGCGAACTTGCGGTTTTTCGCTGTGGATAAATCGGCTATGTGTTGGCTGTTGAAAGGGGCAGTGGCATGGGTCTGCGCTGCAATGGCGTTCTATGAGTATGACGAAGGCACCGTATTATAAGACTTTATCCACGCCGCAGACCTTCGTCTGGCGGATGTTCCTCTTCGTCGCCCTCGCCTCCTGCGTGGGCGTCATCCTCTACGCCCAGATCCTGACGGCCTTCAAGGCCAACCCCGCGCTGAACGGCGTCATCATGGGCACGCTCGGCTTTGGCGTCATCTACACTTTCCAGCAGGTCTTGCGGCTCTATCCGGAGATCCGCTGGGTCAATAATTTCCGCATCGCCGATCCCGGCCTGGCGCTCGACCGCTCGCCGGTGATGCTGGCGCCGATGGCGACCTTGCTGCGCCGCCGCCAGGGCCAGGCCGCGCTCTCGGCGACCGCCATGCGCTCGATCCTCGACTCGATCGCCGCAAGGCTCGACGAGTCGCGCGAGACCACGCGCTACATGATCGGCCTGCTGGTCTTCCTCGGCCTGCTCGGCACCTTCTGGGGCCTGATGGAGACCGTGCAGTCGGTCGGCGGCACCATCGCCGCGCTGAGCCCGTCGGGCGGCGAAGGCGGCGCCATGTTCGAGGAGCTGAAGACCGGCCTCGCCGCGCCGCTGGCCGGCATGGGCGTGGCCTTCTCCTCGTCGCTGTTCGGCCTTGCCGGCTCGCTGATCGTCGGCTTTTTGGATTTGCAGGCCGGACAGGCTCAGGCCCGCTTCTACAACGAGCTGGAAGAGTGGCTGTCCAACATCACCGAGCTGTCGCCGGAGGGCAGCAACGCGGCGACCAATGCCGGCCAGCCGGCCCAGCTCCGCTTCGCCCTGCTCGACATGCAGCGCACCATGACCGACCTCGCCGACAAGATCGAGCAGGGCATGGCGCGCAATAACGGCACCGAGGCGATGCTGGAATTGTCGCGCGGCATCGACCGGCTGGTGAAGCAGATGCGGGCCGAGCAGAAGGTGGTGCGGGAATGGGTGGACGAGCAGGCGCATCAGCAGAACGCGCTCGCCAACGTGCTGCGCGAGCAGAACAAGCTGGCCACCATTCTGCGGGATGTGGCCGTGCGGCCGCCAAGGGGCGGCGGCGACCGGTGAGGCGCATGCGCGTGGGAGGTTGACGGATGGCGATAGCCGCAAGAGGGCGCCGGCGCGGGCATATGGATTACTGGCCCGGCTTCGTCGACGTGCTGTCGACCCTGCTGCTGGTCGTGACCTTCCTGATGTCGATGTTCATGATCGCGCAATATTTTGCCAGCCAGGAATCCAGCGGCAAGGACAGCGCCCTCACCCGTCTCAACCGGCAGATTGCCTCGCTCAATGAACTGCTCGCGCTGGAGCGGGCGCGCAAGCAATCGGCCGACGACCAGCTTTCCTCGATGCAGACCTCGCTCTCCGCCGCCGAGGCCGAGCAGGGCCGCCTGCGCGCGCTGCTGGCCGGCGAGGGCGACAAGGGCAAGTCGGCGGACGGCCGCATCACCGCGCTTTCCGCCCAGGTCGACGAGCAGAAGAAGATTTCATCGCAAGCGATGGCGCAGGTGGAATTGCTGAACCAGCAGATCGCCGCCCTGCGCCGCCAGATCGCCGCGCTCGAGGACGCGCTGAACGCCTCGGAAAAGCGCGACCGGGAATCGCAGACCCGCATCGCCGATCTCGGCCAGCGGCTCAATGTGGCGCTCGCCAAGCGCGTCCAGGAGCTCTCCCGCTACCGCTCGGATTTCTTCGGCGAGCTGCGCAAGATCCTCGGCGACCGCGACGACATCCAGATCGTCGGCGACCGCTTCGTCTTCCAGGCCGAAGTGTTTTTCGCCAGCGGCTCCGCCGAGATCGGCCCGGACGGCAAGGCCCAGCTCGACAAGCTGGCGGTGGCGCTGTTGCAGCTCGACAAGCAGATCCCGTCTGAGATCAATTGGGTGCTGCGCATCGACGGCCACACCGACATCCGGCCGATCGCCACGCCGAGCTTCGCCTCGAACTGGGAGCTGTCCTCGGCCCGCGCCATTTCGGTGGTCAAGCAGCTCATGTCGCAGGGCGTACCGGCCAAGCGCCTGGTCGCGGCGGGTTTTGGCGAATACCAGCCCCTGGTCGACGGCAGCACCGATCCCGACCTGCGCCGCAACCGCCGCATCGAGCTGAAGCTGACGGAGCGGTAGGCGCGCAGCAAGCGGCGGGGGGCGGATAGGGATGCTTCGGCTCGCGCGAGGCGCCGTTGGACCGATGTTTTTCCGGGATGACCGACGCCTCGGCCCCGCTAAAGGCGCGACCAAAGCGCCGCTTTCCCCCATGCCGCAGCCGGATCGCCTCTCCCCTTGGAGGCCTTTGCGTATCGAAGGTCCTCTCCCCGTCGTCCCGGACGGCCGTCAGGCCGAGCCGGGACCCAATCATATTTCCGCTATTGNGCCCCGGCTCTAACGGCCGGGGCGAAGGAATCGAAGTTTTGCAAAGGTCTTCATGGGGAGAGGGTTAGGGTGAGGGGGTAATCCTTATCGGAAGGGCAGGACTTCGCCACACGGAGAGGCATTCCTACCTCCTCGCACGCTGACGCGCCCCCTTCCCCACTGCGACCTATGCAGGACTCGGAAATCAAATCTCCGCCGCCGCGGCCGTCGGAGCCGGGGCCTGCTCGCCTCGCCTCTTGCCGCAGCAATCGCGGACCCGCCAGTGGGTCCCGGTCCGGCCTAACGCCCGCCCGGGACGACGGAGGAGAGGCAATACGCGATGCGCAAAGGTCTCCATGGGAGAGGCCGAGGTGAGTTCTCATACGCTCAGCCGCAATCCCCGCGACGGTGGGGATACAGTACGCCGCAGCAATAGAGATGAGGCAGAGTAATCATGCGCGCTTGTTGCGGCTGTAGTCCAGCATGCGCTGCATACGACGCGATTCTGCTATGCTGTCATTTCCGCGAAGCGGAAATCCAGTACTCCGCAGCGGTTCACAATTAGGCGAACGTGACCTACAGATGCTGCCCTTTACTGGATCCCCGCCCTCGCGGGGATGACACTGAGGATTTGCGGCGCGTCAATTGCAAACCGACGGCCGCACGCGCCCTCGCCTCAATGCCGGGTCGCCGGCAATCCGGAGGAGAGCATCGGGCCGATTTCCGCCGCCAAGCCGGCCGCCGCGATGGCGGGAGCGAGCGGGGTGTGCTCGGCATAGAGCCGGTTGCCGCCGGACAGGATGCGGGTCGGGACGGGCTTGGCGATTGCCCAGATGGCATTGAACGCGAATTGCGCCAGCCGCACGGAGCCGGGCGCGTCCTCTTCGAGAATGTCGAGGCCGTTGCGGTTCTCCTCGCAGCGGCGCAGCATGTCGCCGGTCCAGCAGATCGACGTGCCCATCACCAATTGCTCATGCGCATTCAGCAGCGCCGGGGTGCGGATCAGCCGCACGCATTCCCGCCGGTCGTCGCGCGGCGCGATCAGGTTGAGCGCCGAAGCCAGCTCGGTCAGCAGATCGACGGGCGCGAGCTTGGAAAAGATGATCTGGACGGAAACCTGCTGCCGGTCGAGCCCGCTTGCCTGCAGCGACAGGGCCTTCGCCACCGCCGAGGAGGGAGAGCGCGCGATCAGCGTCAGCGAGCGTTCTTCGAGGCCGCCGCCGTTCACTTCCAGCCGGTTGAGATAGGCCGCTATCAGTCCGGAGAATTTTTCGATCGACTGCCGGGGGTCGCACAACGGTCTTTTATTGAAGCTGGAGAGAAAGCCCATCGTACGTCGTTCCTCATTGACGGAAATTGCACGGCAACCCGTTTTGCCGGCCCATCCCGTCAGTTAAATCCGTCACGGTTAAGGAACGATTGATGCCGCTGAAAGAGCTGCCGATTTGTGCCGGCCGCAGCACATCGGGATGGCGCGGGCGGCGCCAGGACCGGCTGTCATCGCCGGTCTCCTGCGGGCAGGACCCTGCAGGATTGCAGCCGTTGCCGGCGGCGGGCATCCGGTCCCGCGAAGCCGGACCGGATGCCTCCGTGTAGCCGAGATCACCGCTGCTGAACGGGCGTCTCGCTGGTCGTGGTCGGAGCCTGCGTTGCGCCATCCGTACTCCGGACGTCGCCGCCGAGCGCGGGCTCCTTCTTGCCGTCGATATAGTTCTGCGCGGCCCGGCTGACCGGCGCGGCGGCGGCCGGGCTGAGCGGGCGGCCCTTGGTCAGGTCGCGCTTGCGCTCGACCATGCGCTGGAGATTGTAATTGTTGGCGCAGCCCGGCGGCAGGCGCGGCGGGCCGTCATCCGCCGGGGACTGCTTCTCCACCGCAAGGCAGGCTTCGGGAACCAGCACCTTCTTCGTGCGGCCGTCCTCGGAGGCGACCCGCAGATGGGTGTAGTTCGGCGAATAGTCCTGCGGCACCAGCGAGGTCTCCGGCGGCGTCTCGTAACAGGCGCTCAGCAGCGCGGCGCTCGAGAGAGCGGCGAAAGTCAGAACCAGCTTGCGCATCGTGATATCTCCCCCCGCGCCGATCATTTCAGAATGAAGCCGGAGGAATTTTCCGGCCCTTGGCTCGTCAGCGCGGCGCCCTTTTCGGTGGGATCGGGGCTGACGATGTTGGCTTGCCAGGACGAGGAGAAATCGGTCCGGTCGAGCGGCGTCGCCAATTCCCGGTCGCTGACGGGATTGACGAGGTAGGGGGTGATCAGGATCACCAGTTCCGTCTCGTTGCGCTGATAGCGCTCGGAGCGGAACAGCGGCCCGAGCACCGGCACGTCGCCGAGCACCGGCAGCTTGTCGACGCTGCGGGAGACTTCGCGCTGGAACAAGCCCGCGAGCGCGAAGGTCTGGCCACTCGCCACTTCCACCACCGTCTCGGCGCGCCGCACCGTGAAGCTGGGCAGATTGAAGCCCTGCACCGCAAAGCTGGTATTGGCCGAGATCGAGCTGACCTCTGGTTTGACCCGCAGGCCGATGCGGCCTTCCTTGACGATGGTCGGCATGAAGGAGAGCGACACGCCGAACGGCTTGTACTGCACGGTGATGCTGTTGCCGCTGTCGCCGTTCGGGACCGGGATCGGCACTTCGCCGCCGGCGAGGAAGCTCGCCGTCTCGCCGGTCACCGCCGTCAGGTTCGGCTCGGCGAGCACGGTGAGCGCGCCATTGGCCTGCAGCGCCTCGATCAGCACGTCGATGTCGAAATTGCCGACTTTGCCGCCCGCCGTGAAGTTCGGATTGAGATCGAACGAGGCGGTCTTCTTCTCCACGCCGAAATTGAAGGTGCCGGCTTTGGCCGACACGCCCCAGTCGATGCCGAAGGAGCGCAGATCGTTGCGGGAGACTTCGGCGAAGCGAACGCGGATGTTGATCTGGTTGGAGCCGTCGATGCTGGCGCCGTTGATCGGCGGCCGCCCCTCGCGCGAGTACATCTGGGCGACATTGGCGACGTCGACCGCCTGGTCGACGGTCTGGAAGCGGCCCTTGACCACCGCGCGGGTGCCGAACATCATCACGTCGGCCGGGGCTTCCGGCGCCATCGCCTGCTTGGCGTCGGTGGGCGGGCCGGAATCGGCGACCACCTTCAACAGCGCCGAGCCGGTCAGCCGGACGGCCGCCTCGCCGCCCTCCTTGGCCCGGCCGGAGATGGCCATCATGTTGGTGTGGCCGAGCTTCTTGCCATAGACATAGACCAGATCCGGCGAGACGACGCGGATGTCGGCAATGGCGGGATCGGCGATGAAGACGGATTCGACGGCTTCGTCGAAGCGCAGCAAGCGGCCCTGGCTGACCGGAATGGTGATCTGCACTCCCGCTGGCTGATAGTCCGACGAGGACCGGTCGCGCGGCGGCAGATAGCTCTCTCCGTCCGGCGCGATGCCGATGCCGCTGCCGCGCCTGTCGGAGACCTCCGTCATGTCATGCACGCCGGCCACCTTCTGGTAGCCGGCCGGCACAACCGGCATGGTCCGCTCGACGCCGCCCGACAGGCTGACCGTGTTCGTCGCCTGCTCGGCGATGCCCGGCACCCGCGTCGGCCAGGCCGAGCGGAAGGAGGCCGTCAGCCCCTGGGCCAGCCCCACCGCCAGTCCGATCACGGCGACGAGGGCGACCGCCACCGTGGCGATCGAGCGCGGCGTCAGGCCGAAGCGCGCGCCGGTTTGTCCGATGGCCTGCAAGAGACCGGCCATTGCCTGACGCAGCCCCCCGGCATCGTCAGGCCGCTTGGCCCGTGGTTCCTCGACCACCTCAAGTAAGATCAGCGGCTCGTCGGGCCGCCCGTCATTATCATCCGCCATTGTTCCCCCAAACGCTAAACCCCAAGACGCGCGGATCCTGAAATGCCGGTCCCCGCAGATGCGGGGATCAATTCCGGTGGTTCAAAATTGAGCGCGAACCAATTTTCTCTACCGGACCGCCTCCGTTCCCTCGCGGCGGTCGATGCGTCCGGAACTTGCTCTTGCAGCCGGCGTCTCGGCGACGATGGTCGCCAAGGGCTGCACGCTGAATTCCGGTGTCAGCTCCTGATAGGACAGAACCGGCAGGTCGATGCCGTTGCGCATCAGGAGATTGCGCAAATGCCGCCGCACATCCATGGTCGACAGCACCGCCGGATTGACATCCGGCTTGGTCGTCGCCAGCACGCGGCGGAATTGGTTGATGATCGGCCGGGCAGTCGCCTCGGGCACGTTCAGGAAGGTGCCGACCGTGGTCGGGCGAATGGCGGCGCGCAGGCTGTCCTCGACGCTGCGCTCCAGCACATAGGCGGCGATGACGCGGTTGCGGTCGGCGACGCGGAAGCAGATCTGGCGGCCGAGGGCGAGGCGCACATATTCGCCGAGCAGCACCACGTCCTTTTCCTTGGGCGCGTATTCGACGAGGCCCTCCAGGATCAGCCGCAAATTGCGGATCGGGATGTTTTCCTCGACCAGACGGCGCATGATCTCGGCGATCTTCTGGATCGGCACGACATTCTGCACCTCGCGGATCAGCTCGCCGAAATCGGCCTCGGCGCGGCCGAGCAGGGCGCGGGTCTCCTGGATGCCGACGAATTGCGGCGCGTAGCGGCGAAGCACTTTCCCCAGGCACTGGCCGAGCACCTGCGCCGGCGTCAGGAAGCCGATGCCGGCGTCCTCGAGCGCCATCTTATAGGAGGCGTTGACCCAGATCGCGTCGCCCCGGTCGATCAGCGGCGCGCCGCGCTCATAGGGGATGGCGGCGAGGTCGAGATTGGTCGGATCGCCCAGCACCATCAGGCTGTCGGCCGGGATTTCGCCCTCGGCGACGGGCACGTCCTGCAAATCGACGCGGAACTGGTTGGCCTCGATGGCGGCGTCCAACTGGTGGTCGATGCCGGGCGGACTGACGCCGAGATCGTCGACCAGCTCCGCGCGCACCGCATCGATATTGCCGGCGAAACCGTCGCCCTGGATCGCCTTGTCGAGCTTGGCGCCGACGCGGATCAGCACGCCGTGGCCGGGCAGCGCCTTGCGCGCCGGCTGAGCGCCGTCGGCCCCGGCCTTGCCGTCCTTGGCCTGCAGCGGCACGGCGGCGGAACCCTCGCCGGCCTCGGCGGCGTCGCCCAGTTCACGCTTGCGCTTGTCGAGCAGAAAGCCGCCGCCGAACAAGGCCGCCGCGAGCGTCAGGAAGACATAGACCGGAAAGCCGGGAATGAAGGAGAGGCCGAGCAGGATGCCGCCCGAGAGGTAGAGCACGCGCGGGTCGGCGATGATCTGGCTGGTGATGTCGGAGCCCAGATCCTTGCGCTCGTCGCTGGCGACGCGGGTGACGACGGTCGCGGCGCCCAGCGAAACCAGCAGGGCCGGGATCTGCGCCACGAGCCCGTCGCCGACCGTCAGCAGAGAATAGATATGCATGGCGTCGCTGAAGGACATGCCCTTCTGCGCCATGCCGACCGCGAGGCCGCCGATCAGGTTGACGACGATGATGACGAGGCCGGCGATGGCGTCGCCCTTAACGAATTTCATGGCGCCGTCCATGGCGCCGAAGAGATGGCTTTCGCGCTCGAGACCCCGCCGTAGCACCCGCGCTTCGAGCTGGGTGATGTCGCCGTTGCGCAGCTCGTTGTCGATGGCCATCTGCTTGCCGGGCAAGGCGTCGAGGCTGAAGCGCGCGGCGACTTCCGCGACGCGCTCGCCGCCCTTGGTGATGACCACGAATTGGGCAATGGTGATGATGAAGAAGATTACCAGGCCGACCGCCACATTGCCGCCGATGACGAAGTCGCCGAAGGTGCGCACCACCGAGCCCGCGTCGGCATGCAGCAGGATAAGGCGCGTCGTGGTGATGGTGATGGCGAGCCGGAAGACGGTGGCGATCAGGATCACCGCCGGCAGCGAGGAGAACTGCATCGGCGAGGTGATGTAGAAGCCGACCAGCAGGATAAGCAGGCCGATGGTGATGTTGAACGTGATGATGATGTCGACGAGCATCGTCGGCAGCGGGATGATCATCATGACCACCGCGGTCAGGATGATGACCGCGAGCACGAGATCGCTGCGGAGCGACAGGATGCGGGCGAAGCGGATCAGACGTTCAAGCACGGTTTTCCTGCCTGCGACGATGGATGAAGTGCTGGAAGACGCGCCGCGCCTCGGCCTTGTGTCCGGCGCGCCACAGGGCGCGGCCTTGCAGAAGATCGAGCAGGGGATCGTCTTCGTCGAGCGAGCGTAGACGGGCGATGACGGCGAGGGCGCGTTCGGGCGCGCCGTCGTTCAGAAAAGTATAGGCAAGTGTCCGCAACACCGGCCGGTTTTCCGGTTCCAGCTTCGAGGCAATAAGCTGAAGCACAAGCGCGCGCTTCGTCTGTCCGTGATTGGCGTAGATATAGCCGAGTGCATGAAGGAGCTGGAGGGTATCATCCTTCTGATTCATGCCTTATTCCCCGCGAATAGCTCCGCAAGCCCGCTTTGACGACGCGGCAGTTTTTTCACCGGCAGCGCACAATGCTTACGCAGCATGACCAACTCGCGAGGACGCAATCTCTCACCCGACAGATTCAGCCATAGCTAACTGCTAATCCCCTGGCAAGTCAATCGACAACAATCGCTTGTAAATCCGGGGCCTTTTGAGTAATCTCATTAGACATTCCGCACCTGACGGCAACAATGTGTAAAATTTCGGCACTCGACTAGTCCAAATTGCCGCATTAATGCCCAACGATAGTAACTCCAAGCAATTTGAATTAATTTATGCGACGTTAATTGAGAAAACGCGTTAGTCTAAGTCTCAATTTTCCGCATTATGGATTCATTCAAATTGGACGGTGCGCCGGAATGAGTGTGGATGTCGAGGATTTGTCGGGAATTTGTCGGCACTTTAAAATCGCGCTGGGGGAGTTACTGTGCAGTCTGTGAGTGTGTCGGCGGGGGCCGCGAAAAGCTGGCGCCTCCGGATTTCGCCGGGCCGTCTGGGCAAGGCGGCCCTGATGTCTTGCGTGCTGTTGCTTTCGGCCTGCAATGTCGAGCTTTATGACAATCTTGACCAGAAGCAGGCCAATGAGATCGTCGCGACGCTGTTCCGGCAGGGCATCGCCGCCGAGCGGGTGATCGGCAAGAACGGCAAATATGCCGTCGGCGTCGAGGAAAGCCGCTTCGCCGAGGCCATCGCGGTCTTGAACGAGCACGGGCTCCCCAAACACGAATTCGCCACGCTCGGCGACGTCTTCAAGAATGACGGCATCGTCGCCTCGCCGGTGCAGGAGCGGGCGCAGATGATCTATGCGCTCAGCCAGGAGCTGGCGCGCACCATCTCCGAGATCGACGGTGTGCTGTCCTCGCGGGTGCATCTGGTGCTGCCCGAGAACGACCCGCTGCGCCAGCAGCTCATCCCCTCCTCCGCCTCGGTGTTCATCCGCCATGTCTCGACGGCGCAGGTCGCCACGCTGATCCCGCAGGTGAAGATGCTGGTCGCCAACGGCATCGCCGGCCTGACCTACGACAAGGTCTCGGTGGTGCTGGTGCCGGTGAACGCGCCGGAGGCCTCGCCCGCCATGCGCGCCGAGCAGGAGCTGACCTCCGTCCTCGGCATCTATATGCATCGCGACAGCGTCGCGCGGGCGGGCTGGATGCTGGTCGGGCTGGTCGCCCTGCTGGTCGGCATCGGCGGCTGGGCCGCGTTCCTGACCTTCAATCAGCGCCGCCGCGTCTACACGCTGCCCGCCAACAGCCGGGCGCGCGCATCATGAACGCCGCCGCGATCGACGAACACGCCTGGCGGGCCTTTCTGGAGCAGCCCATCCTCTATATCGACCCGGAGCGGATGTCGGTCTGCTTCGACGGCCATATCGGCCCCGACCTCTCCGAACGGCTGCTGGCCAGCACGCGGCTGCGCGACCGCCTGGCGCAGATCGTGCGCGACCATTACGCCCTGCCGCTCGGCCTCGGCGTCTATGATGTCGAGGATGAGGACATGGCCATCGCCATGGCGACGCCGGACATTCTGGTGCAGATCGTGCCGCGTGCCGGCGCCATCTATTGGGCGGTGGCCATCGCCAATACGGTCTATGCCGCCGATGTCGCAGCGCTCCAGGCCGAGATCGGCGAGGACCTGTGCACCTACGCGCTCAAGCACCGCGACCTTGCCGGACCGGAGACGAAATTCGCGGCGCCCGACGCCGCCGCCGAGCGCATCGCCGAGAGCGGCTGGCGCTGCCTGTCGGCCTGGTGCGCGGCGCTCGACCCGGCCATCGGGGCGCGGGTGCGCCTGAAATTGCCGCCCATCGAGAGCTTCGACGCCGCCCCGCCCGAAGCCATGGCGGAGATCGGCCCGAAGATCGTCCGGCGCGCGGCGGCCGCCGCATGAACAAACCGTTGCAAGACCAGAGCCGAGCCATGTCTAAGGAGCTTCCGAGGGCCCCCGGCGTCAAGATCATCCGCGCCGGCGAGGAGAATGCCTGGCGCGACGCCTATGCCCTGCTCGCCGAGGCCAAGAACGCTCACGCCGTCGAGCGCGCGCGCGGCTATGCCGAGGGCATGGCGGCGGCGAGCAAGGATGCCGGCAAGCTGGTCGCGGAGACGGCGGCGAAGGTCGACAACTATATGGCCTCGCTGGAGAAGGAGGTCGGGCGGCTGGCCTTCGACATCGTACGCCGCGTGCTGAGCGAATTCGACGATGCCGAGCTGGTCGCGCGCGCCGCGCGCAACGCCCTGGCCGATTTCCGCGACGCCAAGTCGGTGCGGCTGAAGATCCACCCCTCCGCCGAGGCTCAAGTCCGGCGCAGCCTGCTCGCCTGGGCGGGCGAGCGCGGCGGCGAGCCGCTGCCCGTCAGCGTCGAGACCGATGACGAGCTCGACCGGCGCGCCTGCATCCTGGCCACCGAATTCGCCGTCGTCGAGGCGACCGTCGATACCCAGCTTGCCGCCATCGCCGAGGCGATGGGCCTCGCCAGCGGCGCGGGCTCCCGATGAGCGGCGACGAGGGGATGGACAATATCGTCCGCCGCCTGCAGGGCGCGGTGCGGGACGTCGCCCCGCGCCGGCCGAAGGGCCGCGTGCGCAGCCTGCTCGGCGTCATCGTGCATGCGACGGTGCCGCATGTCCGGCTCGGCGAGCTCTGTCATCTCGTCGATCCCTCCAGCCATCGCCGGGTGCTGGCCGAGGTCGTCGGCCTCGCGGACGACATGGCGATCCTGACGCCGATCGGGGATCTAGCCGGCCTCTCCAGCCTCACCGAAGTGGTACCGACCGGCGATGAATTGCGCGTGCCCGTCGGCGAAGGGCTGCTCGGCCGCGTCATCAGCGCGGTCGGCGAGCCGCTGGACGATGGCCCCTGGCCGCCGCGCAACATGGCCGGCAGCCGCGCCGTCGCCGGATCGCCGCCCGAGCCCTTGAGCCGCGGCCTGATCGAGGAGCCGATCCAGCTCGGCATCCGCGCCATCGACGGCCTGCTGACCGTCGGGCGCGGCCAGCGCATCGGCATTTTCGGCGAGCCCGGCATCGGCAAGTCGAGCCTCCTCGCCGAGATCGCCCGCAACACCGACGCCGATGTCGTCGTCATCGGGCTGATCGGCGAGCGCGGCCGCGAAGTGCGCGAATTCATCGACCGCCAGCTCGGGCCGCAAGGCCGCGCCAAATCCGTCGTCGTCACCGCGACCTCCGACCGCCCGGCCATGGAGCGCGTCAAGGCCGCCCATGTCGCCACCGCGATCGCCGAATATTTCCGCGACACCGGCCGCTCGGTGCTGCTGCTGATGGACAGCGTCACGCGCTACGCCCGCGCCATGCGCGAAATCGGCCTCGCCGCCGGCGAGCCGCCGACGCGGCGCGGCTTTCCGCCCTCGCTGTTCGCGACATTGCCGCGCCTGCTCGAGCGCTCCGGCCCGGCGCCGTCCGGATCGATCACCGGCATCTATACCGTGCTGGTCGAAGGCGACGGCATGCTCGACCCGGTCGCCGAGGAAGTTCAGGCCATTCTCGACGGCCACATCATCCTCTCGCCGGACCTTGCCCAGCGCAACCACTTCCCCGCCATCGACGTGCTGCGCAGCCGTTCGCGGCTGATGGAAGCCGTCGCGCCCGCCGATCACCGCCGCTACGCCGCGCGCATCCGCGAGCTGATGTCGCGCTATCAGGAGGTCGAGCTTCTGGTCCGCGTCGGCGAATATGAGCGCGGCAGCGACAAGACCACCGACGAGGCCGTCGCCAAGATCGACCGCATCAACGCCTTCCTGCGCCAGCCGGCCGGCCATCCATCCAGCCTCGCCGAAATTGCCTCGCAGATGAAAGGGCTTGCCGAATGAAGCCCGGCGATATCGACCGCCTCTACAAGCTGCGCGAGAAGCGCAAGGAAAAGGCGCTGGAGCTGGTCACCATGCGCCATGCCCTGTTCATGCGAGCCGAGCAGCAGCGCGCCGAGGCCGCCGCCGCCGTGATCGAGCATGTCGAGCTGACGCTGGAGCACGAGAAGACCAGTTTCGCCGGCATGATGGGCAAGGTCATGAGCCACGCCGATATCGGCAATGCGCGCTCCGAGCTGACCGTCATGGTGCTGCAGCTCGAGGACCTGATGGCGCAGGAAAAGGCGCGCGGCGAACAGTCGAGCGCGGCGCAGGCGGCGCTGACGGCGGCGAACGAGGCCTTCCGCCAGCATTACCGCAGCGCCGAGAAGCTGCGCTTTCTCATTCAGGAGCAAAAGCGGATGGCGCAGCGCAAGGGTCTCGCCGCGTCGGAAGCGGGCGAGGACGAAATGCGCGGACGCCGGCAGGGCCTGGGGTCCGAGAGATGATTGGCAAGCGAAGGTGTCGGGATGCGTGAGGCGGCAGCCGCCGGCAGAGGCGGACTCCAGAGTGGGCCGGGCAAGGTGACCTGGGAGCCGGTGCAATTCGCGCCGGTCGATCCGGCGAGCGTCGAGGCGCTGAACATATTCTACCGCCGCCGCAGTCCGCTGCGCGGCCAGATCGGCGGCCGCATCCTGACCTTCGAGCCGCAATGGCTGAACCGGCGGCCGGACATCCCCGATCCCTGGACCGTGACGATCAGGCTCGACACGGCCCAGGCCGAGCTGGTGCTGCCGCAATCGGCCATCCTGGACCTGCTCCGCGATCTCGACGCCTCCGTCGCCATCTACGCGCTGCCGTCCGAACATCGCAGCCTGCTCGTGGAATTTGCGCTGAGCGAAAATCTCGACGCGCTGGAGGCGGTGCTCGGATGTTCCGTGTCCATCATCAAGGTGGACCGGACGCCCGCGAGCGCGGCCACCTCCGGCGAGCCGTTCCTGTCCTTCCAGTTCGCCGGCGATGGTATGCCGCGGTCCTGGGGCCTGCTTCGTGCCGGCGCGCCGCATCTGCTGCGGCTTGCACAGAGCCTGGACCGGCTGCGCGGCCCGGTGCCGTCGCCGAACATGAACGAATTGCCGCTCGCCGTGCACCTGCGCTGGGCCTCGGTCGATCTGAGCTATTCCGAGCTTTCGTCGCTGGTCGCCGGCGACATCCTGCTGGCCGACGCCCATTGCAAGGAGCCCGAGACCGTCATCGCCGTGATCGGCGATCAACTGGTCGCGCGGGTCAAGGTCGTCGGCGATGGCTATCAGCTACTCGACGCCCCGCGCCCGGTGAAAGGCTCGGGGCTGGACTGGTCGGCGGCCAACCCGCTGCCGCAGCAGGGGCGCGTTCGCGACGGCTCGGCGGGCGACATGCCGATGCGCGTGTTCTTCGAGCTGCCCCAGTTGCAACTGCCTTACGCGAGGCTTCGCGAATTGCGGCCCGGCGCCCGCATCGGCACGGACGAGCAGCAGGATCCCTATTTCGATCTGATGGTCGAGGGCACCCGCATCGGCAGGGGCGAATTGACCACCATCGGCACGGCAGCCGGGGCACGCATCGTCCGGGCGTAGTCCGTCGGCGATTATTGGAAAGTTCGCGGCGCTATATACGAGGCGTTGCTGCTTTCTTATGCAGTGTATCTTGCGTTGCTCGGCATTTGGTCCTGATAGGACTGTATTGCCTCAGCAAATGGCCATCAAGCCGATGGTCAAGGCGCTGTTTTTGTTCTAACATCATAATCGGTCAATTAATGGCGGGATTGGCGCACAGGCGTCAGATTTGGATCGCAAAGCCGTCGCGGTGGCGAGATCCTGGGGCGGGTCATAATGGACGGAAATAGCATCGGGTCGGTCCAGGAATCGATACAGATCTCAGACAAGTTTTCGGAAGCCTCCATCATCTTCAACCAGGCCATTTTGGACATCGCCGACATCAAGACGCAGGACGAGGCGGGGCCCGAGCTGCCGCCGCTCGCCAGCGTCGAGGATGTGCGCAGCGTGCTGATGGCGAGGAGCCGCCCGGCGCAAAGCCGGGGCGACCGGCCCGCCGCGGATGGCACCTTCGGTAAGACCGAATACACCGTCGTTTGCGGCGACACGCTGCGCTCGATCGCGGCCGCCCACGGCCAGAGCGTCGACGATATCCTGATCGCCAATCCCTGGCTGCATGGCAGGCGCCGCGTTCGCGAGGGCATGACCATCGCCCTGCTCGACGATACCCGCCTCGCCATCGCCCGCGAGATGGCCACCACCTGCGATCCCGCCCGGCTGCAGGAGCTGGTGCAGCAGGAAATCCTTTACGCCACCATGGGCTCGGCGACGCCGGAGGATCTGCTGCCGGCGCTGAAGCTGGAGATGCTTGCCCGGCGCGGGCCGTGCGACCATTGCTTCGCCGCCATTGTCGAGGCGCAATCGCAATGGGCGATGCAGCTTTGGACCGGCCAGGGCCGGGTGCATGCGGTCATGGATAAGCTCCGCGAGCTCGCCGCGCTCGGCGACCGCGACGGGCTGAAGCAGGAAATCCTGAACATGCTCCGCGATGTGGCGAACAGTTCGCCGACGGCCGAGGCCATCGCCGCGCGTGTCGAAATCCTGCGCACTTACGGTCCGCAGGACGCCGTCTTCGTCGAAGCGCTCAACGAAGCCGTGAGCTATTTCAATGTCGGCCAGGTGCAAGAAGCCGCCGCCGCGATCGCCGATGCCTATGCGCAATCCGGCCCGATCCGGGCGGCCGAGCTGCTGGCGCAATATACCGCCTCGGGGAGCGTCGATCCGCTGACGGCGGCGCGCATCCTCAACGCCGCCCAGCCGACGGTTGCGCAGATCATCAGCCATCTCGGCTATGGCGACCTGCATGAATGGCCGGGCGGCCCCGAGGGCGAGACCCGCTATTTCCACATCGACCTGGACGGCAAGGAAACCATCTTCGCCTTCCTCAGCACCACCGTGCAAAGCGTCAGCCGGACGGCTGCGGCGGAATCGAGCGTGCGCCAGATGGCCGACCTCATCAACGTCCAGCTCTACACCTATGTCGCCCGCTCGATCGCCGAGGACAAGGGCATCATCCTTCCGATCGAAATGCTGAAGCTGAACGGCGATTTGCAACTGGCGACGATGATCTTTATCGGCGTGAAGGGGCTCGCCAGCACCAAGCTGGAATGGGCGCGCAGCTACGCCAATACGGTGCGTGACCACGCGGACCCGGCGACCGCCTGGAACGATCTGATCAAGAGCGCCACCGCGATGGCGGATCACGCGCGGCGCGCAGGGCAGGCCTAGCCGGCACGGCAGGGCGCGGCGCGGCTGTTCGGCTGCGCTCGCCGCCACCGGCCAGGGCGGGCGCGAAAAGAGCGTTGTACGGAACTTGCCGGCATTATTGGTTGTCGAAATGTCGATAAATCGTTAATGTTATGCCGGCATGCATTATTCGTTTCTCTATGAATTACGGGTGTGGAGGCACAGGATGACATTTGACAGAGTGTTGCTGGAAACGTCGGACATCGACTCGCGTGCCGCCGACATGGCGCCCGCTTATCTGGTGACGCAATTCTCGACCGTGCTTGCGGGCTTGCAGCCCAAGATCGGTGCGCCCGGCGCGGGCAGCCCCGAGACCCAGGCCGCCGCCTTCATCAAATCCGTCGGCAACGGCGATAGCGAGCTGACCGTGGACGAATTGGCGTCGGTCTTGCCGAGCGACATTCCCCCGGAAAAGATCAAGCAGTTCATTACCGATTTCAATACCAAGGGCCAAACCGAGCTGACGCTCGACGCCAAGGAACTCGGCGCGGCGTTCGAGATGTTGACGAAGGCGAAGGCGGAGACCGGCGAGGGCCCCTCGGAGACCGGAGGCGGCGGCGGCGGTGGTGGCGGCGGCGGCGGATCGGGCGGCGCCACCCATGCCGGCGGCGTGCTGAGCCAGTTCGTCGGGATGCTCGCCGAGCTGTTCGGCGTGAACGAAAAGGGCGAGCTCGACGAGGAGAAGCTGAAGGCGTTCGTCGCCAAATACGGCAATGGCGACGGGCTGAGCCTGTCCGAATTGAAGGAGGGCCTGAAGGCAGAGGCCGAGGCGAAGGGCGTGACCTATGTCGAAGTCCCCGACGCCAAGCTCGAAGCCATGTTCAAGGCGGCCGGCGGCGACACCGATGGCGGCCTCGACGCCGCCGAGCTGAACAGCCTCAACACCGCGCTGAACGCGGCGGCCGAAACGGAAGCCTGATCCCCTCGCGAAGCGCCAGCGCGGCGCGGGCCGAGAGAGTTGCAGCGCCACGGCTGGAGATCCAGACCGTGGCGCAATCGTTTCGCGCGGCTGGTCTCCTCTCCCCATGGAGACCTTTGCATATCGCAAGGGCCTCGCCCGCAGCCAAACTCCCTCTCCCATGGGGAGAGGGTTGGGGTGAGGGGGTAATCGCTATCGGTAGGGCAGGACATCGCCTCACCGATAGGCATTACCTCCTCACCCGGCGCGCTGGCGCGCGCCGCCCTCTCCCCATGGAGACATTTGCGTATCGAAGGTCCTCTCCCGTCGTCCCGGACGGCCGTCAGGCCGAGCCGGGACCCAATCATATTTCNCCTGTCCCTCTCCCCATGGAGACATTTGCGTATCGAAGGTCCTCTCCCGTCGTCCCGGACGGCCGTCAGGCCGAGCCGGGACCCAATCATATTTCCGCTATCGCGGCGGCAAGTGGAGAGGCGAGTGGGCCCCGGCTCTCACGGCCGGGGCGAAGGAATCGAAGTTTTGCAAAGGTC
Source organism: Rhodomicrobium sp. R_RK_3 (assembly GCF_002198715.1). Classification (GTDB taxonomy): domain Bacteria; phylum Pseudomonadota; class Alphaproteobacteria; order Rhizobiales; family Rhodomicrobiaceae; genus R-RK-3. Next base: position 77,372 of record NZ_MWLK01000009.1, read on the forward strand.
TCCATGGGAGAGGGCTAGATCGCGGCGCTTTGAGACGCGGAGAATTATCGCGGCGCCTTAATTAGATGCCATCAGCACGGTGCTGGCCGTTCCGCCTATGGATTCCGGTCCCGGCTGATGGCCGTCCGGCCCTAGGCACGGGCGGTCCAATCGCACCATCCGCCCGTTTCCGAAAGACCTCAGGCGCGCCGCGCGCTTCCGGCGAGGCCCATGCGGTCGCGGAACAGCGCCTCGTCGACGATCTGCTCGGCGGTGCGGGGGATGTCGGGGTGATAGATCAAATCGCTGATCCGCGCATGGGGAACGGCGGCCGCCAGTTCGGCGAGCACCGCGTCGAGCTCGGCCTCGGGCAGAGCCGCCAGCAGCATCAGCTCGACTTTGCCGATCATGTCGGCGCGGGTCATCGGCCAGAACTCCGCGCGGTCAAGCCGGGGGCCGGCGCGTCATGCCGGATCGTCATCCGGCGTTCCGCCGAGCGCCGGCGGCGAGGGCCGCCAGCTCAGCAATGGCGGCCGGGTGGAGCGGCGCCGCCGTGAGCTCGCCGACACCTTGACCAGCGGCTCGGGACCTTGCCGCGTCAGGCGTACCACCGGCAGGCCGGGGGCGGGACGGCGCGGCGCGGCGCGGGCCGGATTGCGGCCCTCGCGCTGGCGGAATTGCATCCACTTCCTGCGCGCCCAACGGCCGAGGCTGTAGCCGGCGCCGCCCTGGCCCCGGCGCTGCTGCTGCTTGCCCGCCAACCAGCGGCGGCGGCGGCGGCGCTTGAGCCGGGCTGCGGCGGCATACATGAAGTTCAGGATCGAATAGGGGTTGGTCGGGTCGAGCGCCGACTGGAAGGCGAAGGGCGACAGGATGACGATGTTGCTGAGATCGTAGAGGCCGCCGCCTTCCGAGACCGGCACCTGATGGAAGACCAGATAGCTGAAGAGATCTCCGGTTTGCTGGCTGGACGGCGCGACCGGCGCCATGCCGTTGCGCATCCGGGCCAGATTGGCCTCCGAGAATTGCGTCGCGATCTCCGGCGTATCGGCGGCGGCTCGCCACAGCGCCGCGCGGAATTGCATGAAATCGTTGAAATGGCGCGCGCGCAAATGGTTGGCGAGCTGCGACGGGATCCAGCTTGCCCGCGTTTCCGCGCCGCCGAGCCAGGACGCATCCGCCGGCCGCAGCGCCGCGCTGGCATAGGCGCTGCCGGGCTCGCTCCAGCCATCCATCAATTGCGCCTGCCGCAAGCCCCAGATCGCTTCCAGAACCTGCTCGGGAGAGCAGCCCTGGGCGCGCATGAACCGCACCAGGCTGCCTTCCTCCGAGGTGCGGGTGAAGATGGTCAGCTTGAGCTGCAGCCAGTCGAGATTGCTTGAGCCGATAGAGGAGAAATCGGTGAAAAAGCCGGTCGGCGCCCCGCTGGCCAAGCTGCCGTCGAGGAACGGCTCCCGCTGGCCGCGCCCGGGGCCGAAGGCAAATGGGCCGACCATATCCGGATGATAGCCGCCCCCGGCAAAGGCTTGCCCAGGCCGAAGCTCGGCCATCTGCTGCGCCTGCCGGTAGTCCTGATTGGTGTAATGCGGGGCGCGCACGCCCGGCACCTCGCGCGCCAGCACGTAGCGGATCGCCGCCTGCGGGTCCCAGGGCTCGCTGCCGCGCCCGTAAAGGAAGCGCTGCCAAGGGTCGTCGGCATCCTGCGAATTGTCGGGGATGAAGCCGACGCCGAGATTGCCATTGCCGCTATAGCCGCCGCCCTGCCCCCAGCCGTAGCCTTGCCACTGCCCCGGCACATAGCCATAGGCCTGCCAGGGCTGCGGCCCCTTCTGCGGGCCATGCGGCAGCGGGAAATCCTCGAACTTGTCGCGGCCATGGCCGTCATCATGGTCGAAGCGGCGCGGGCCGCCATCGTCGCGCCGGTGGCGCCCGGCGATGGTAAAGGGATCGAACTTGCCATCGGGGCCAGACTCATTGTTGCCGGGCCGGCTGCCGCGCTCGGTTTCCTCGCGTCCGCCGCGCTTTGTCGGCGGACCGCCGTCGCCCTTGACGTTCGATGAATGCTGCGAGACCGGTCCGTTGCCAGCCGCCTTGGCGAGCGACTCCTTGAAAGCGGCAATGCTTTCTTCGGTATTGTGTGCCGCCGGGACGTTTGACTGGGAAATGCTGCGTCCCGCTTCAAAGACCATCGGCTGCCCCCACGACGCTGTTTGCCGTTTCTACCGCTCTCGCAATAGGGTGCCGAATGGTTGCGTCGGAATCAAGGTAAACGCGGCGGAGAGACTGATTTTTCAGGTATCGATAAGCCGCGCCCACGAATTTGCCTTCGGTCTGCCGCAACTTCCACTTAACATCGGATGACATTCGGAAGGGGGAAGAGGATTCGATGAGCAGTGACCGGCCGCAAAGACCTGCACCGCCGCGCTACAGCCGTTTTTCGCAGGTGGATGTGGTGCCGCCCCGGCCGCCCGAGGAACCCTCTTTGGCCGAAATCGCCGCTCGCGCATTGAACGCACAGCATCTCGACGCGCCGCGCCGGCCGCTGCCGGACAATGGCTGGCGGAACCAGCCGCCGCCGCCCGAGCCGAGCCCGTTCTGGGAAGAACAGCGCTGGCCCTTGCGCAGCCCGCCGCCGCCGCCGATGGCTCCGGCCGCCGAGGCGCGGGAGCCGGTGCGCAACCGTCAGACCCCGGCCGAACCTCAGATGGAGCAGCCGGCCCAGCCGAGGCCGGCCAAGGCGCGGCGTCCGCAAGCCAAGCCGGTGCCGGCGGGGCCGGGCATTCTCGCCCGCACCATGACCGCCGCGCGGCAGAAGGCGGCCCCCGCCTTGATCGATGGCGCGTTCTGGCTGGCCCGCAATCTGCGCCGGCGCGAGATCCGCAAGCGCTATAACCGCGCGCTGGTCTTCGGCCATACCCGCATCGCCGACCGCAAGCTGGAAAAGCTGTTCTTCGTGCCGACGCTGAAGTCGCAGGCCATCGGCCCCGCGCCCGATCGCGGCGTGCATTATGACGGCCCGGTGCCCGCCGCGGTGTTCGACTGGGTGATGGCGGCGATGCCCGCCGACCTTCGCCAATTTGCCTTCATCGACATGCGCGCGGGACGCGGCCGGGCGACGCTGCTCGCCGCCAAGCGCAATTTCAACCGCATCGTCGCCTATGAATATGATCCGGAGCTCTTCGACGACCTGACCATGAACGTGGCGCAATATCCGCGCTCGCTGATGGCCTGCCGCAATATCGATTGCCGCCGCGCCGACATCGACGGCATTCGCCTGCCGGACCAGCCCTGCGTCATCTATTTTTCCGGCTCCTGGCGCGAACAGATGATCCCGGGCGTCATGGACTATGTCCGCCAGACCTACCGGCAAAGCCCGCGCCGCCTCTATGTGGTGCTGGAGAATGTCTGCGATGAGACGGGGCTCGCGGGCGACAACATCTTCGAGCGCCTGGAGCCGGCTCTCGGCGACCGGCTCAAGCTGCGCCTGCTGAGCCCGATGGATTTCAGGCTCTACCGGAGCAGCGTTTAGCGCGGGCGGCGCAGCCCAACGCTCGCACCACGGGTAGGGTGACGCGTATCACCGTGGCCTCCCCTCCCGTCGTCCCCGGCGGGGGACCCACTCCCAGCGCAGCGGGCACCGCGCTCGCATAGAGGCCAGCGGGCCCCGGCTCTGATGGCCGGGGCGAAGGCTTGGCTGCTTAGCCGCGCGGGGTGTGGGTCAACTGGTCGAAGCGGTCGATCGCGTCGGCGCCGTTATAATGCTGGTGGCCGTAAGAGCGGTAGGGCGCGGCGGATGCCACGGAAACGCTTCCCATCAACGCGACGGCGACAAGCAGCGAGCGAATGAAAGTGGTCATTGTCATCTCCTGAAGGCAAAGGCTTGGTCTTAACCTGAGCGAGAGGTGGCGCCGTCGCCGCGCGGAAAAAGGGCGGCGCAAGCGTCTGTGATCGAACTTGAGCGGCTGTGAAAAAACTTTGCAATATCAGGGCAATGTGACGCCAGCTTGCGGAATATTTCGCAACCGCCTGCCGCGATCCTTCCCGAAGCCGCCGCCGAGTTTATGCCGGTCGGCGGTCCCTTCTCCCGGCGCGGCGATCACAGCGCCCGGCTCTGCGCGAGCTGATCGGAGCCCACGGGCAGCACCACGACCTTCGTGCCGACGCCGACGCGCTCGTAGAGGTCGATGATGTCCTGGTTCATCAGCCGCACGCAGCCGGAGGACACCATGGTGCCGATGGTCCAGGGTTCGACCGTTCCATGCAGCCGGTAATAGGTGTCGCGGCCGCCCGCGTAGAGATAGAGGGCGCGCGGGCCGAGCGGGTTTTCGGGGCCGCCCTCCATGCCGCCGGCCCAGGGACCATAGCGGTCGGGCTCGCGCTTGATCATGTCCTGGGTCGGGATCCAGCGCGGCCATTCGGCCTTGCGCGCGATCACCGCCGTGCCCTTGAAATTGAAGGCCTCCTCGCGGCCGACGCCGACGCCATAGCGGATCGCCCGGCCGCCCGGCTCAACCAGATAGGCGTAGCGGGCATTCGGGTCGACAACGATGGTTCCGACGGCCTCGCGCGTCTCGTAGGAGACTTCGCGGCGCAGGAATTTCGGGTCGATCCGGCGCAGATTGATGGCGGGGACGGGAAACGGCTCGGTATCGACCGGGCCATACATCGCGAGGTAATAGCGATCCGGGCCTGCATCGATTGAAGTCAGTTCGCGCCGGCCCCGCGATGCGCAGCCCGCGAGCACGAGCGGCGCTCCGAATACAAACGCACGTCTGTCGATCATCGTTACCAGTCCCCCAAAAATTCCGGCTGGGATGGAGGCCGTCTGCCGCCGGAAAAAATGTCGACCATTAACACCGCCACGAGCATGACCGTTCCCCATGCACCGAGCCTGCGCCCGAATGGCGCGCTTTTAGCGTCCAGAAAAAGGCACGGCGGGAATTATGGAGAGAAAATGGTGGAGCAAGCCTCACCATTCGCGGCCGGGCGCCCGGATCGAGCGCCGCTCAATTGAGCAGCGCCGCATCGCCCCGCACCACCCGCTCGGTCAAATTCGCGGCGCAGAGCTCGATGAAGCGGTAGGCATAGCCGCGCAGATAGCGCCCGCGCCGCACCGCGATAAGCGAAGTCTGCTCGTCGAAAAAGGCGGAGCAATCGAGGAAACGCAGCGTCTTGTCGCGCTCGGGCACGAAAGCCATGGAGGCCATGATGCCGACGCCCACCCCCAATTCAACATAGGTCTTGATGACATCGGCATCGAGCGCCGAGATCACGATGTCGACATTGAGACCGGCGGCGGCGAAGCGGTCATCGACATGCCCGCGTCCGGTGAAGCCTTCATGATAGGTGATGATCGGCCATTCGGCGATGGCTTCGAGCGTCAGCGGTTCGATCTCGGTCAGGGGGTGATTCTGCGGCACGACCACGCCATGCCGCCAGGAATAATAGGGATAGGCCAGGATGTCGGGGCTGTCGAGCAGCGCCTCCGTGGCGATGGCGATATCGGCCTCGCCGTTCAGCAGCATTTTGGCAAGCTCGGCGGGCGTGCCCTGCTGCAGCACCAGGCGGACTTCGGGAAACATCTTCCTGAACGCGGCGACGGCCTCCGGCAGCGCGTAGCGCGCCTGGGTATGGGTCGTCGCGACGACGAGCTCGCCGCGATTGCTCTGGGCGAATTGCTGGGCGACGTGCCGGACATTGGCGGCATCGAGCAGGATGCGCTCGACCATGCCCGAAAGCTCTTGGCCGGGCGCGGTCAACCCGAGCAGCCGTTTCCCGCGCCGCACGAACAGCTCGACGCCGAGTTCATCCTCGAGATCCTTGATGTGCTTGCTGACGCCGGATTGCGAGGTGTAGAGCGCGGCGGCGACGTCGGTCAGATTATAGTTGCACCGCACGGTTTCGCGGACGATGCGAAGCTGCTGGAAATTCATCGCGCCACTCCTTTACGGCTTTGGGAGTTGGAATGGTGTCAGACCCACATGCGATCCGCTGACGGTCGCGCTTCGAGAGCTGGCAGCCCTGGAGCCTCCCGGCCACGCCCAAGGCGCAGCGGGCCGCTAAGGGCATATCAGCCGAAATATAGCGCTCGACCGATACTACGTACAGCGCAAACCTGAATAAAGAACGAAATTCTTAATGGAAAGTGACTGGGTCGCGGGAGGCCACCGCGCCGGGTCTGGCGGGATCGCACGAGGAACGGCGGCGCGTTTCTCGGCCTAGTACGCGGCGCAGCCGAGCCCTCTCCCATGGGGAGAGGGCGGCGCGCGTCAGCGCGCCGGGTGAGGGGGTAATGCCTATCGGTGTGGTGAAGT